>NZ_JBBUKU010000004.1:0-515844 GCF_038066655.1 Pigmentiphaga sp. YJ18
GTGCTGACCGAGCGCGAACGCGAGTCGAACAAGACCATGATGGTCTGCGTGTCCGGCTGCAAGGGCAGCAAGCTCGTTCTGGATATCTGACCCTCCCTGCGCCCTTCGGGCGCTCCCCAGAGGGCGATGCGGGTGGACCGGCGGAGCCGGATCCACCGCATCCCGGGGCGGGAGAGTGGGCATGTGAATGTGCGGCGGTGTCTTTGGGCACCGCTTTTTTATGTCTATTTGATAAGCATGCGTATCATGTTGCGGATTTTGATAAGCGTGCGTATTATTTGTCGGAGCCTATCCGAACCGCTTGCCGATCCATGTCCCTGCCCGAGAAAAAAGACCACCCGAACGTCGCCGCCCGCAACGACATCGACCGTTTCGCGGACAAGCCCGGCTTTCTGATCCGCCGCGCTCACCAGATCTCCGTGGCCGGACTGGACCGCCGGCTGCAGCCCTACGACCTGACGGTGCCGCAGATGGTCCTGCTGACCGCCCTGCATTTCCATCCGGGCGTGGACCAGGCCAGCCTGGCGGCCTCCGTGTCGGTCGACGTCGTGACCGTGGGCCGGATCGTCAAGCGCTTCGTCGAGCGCGGGCTGGTGGAGCGTTCCCGTTCCGAGCTGGACGGGCGTGCGCACGAGCTGCGCCTGTCGGTCTCGGGCGAATCGCTGCTGCAACGCATACAGCCCGAGATCGCCTCGTCCCAGAACGAGATCCTGGGCGACCTGAGCCAGGAAGAACGCCAGGCCTTCTTCGTCATCATGCGCAAGATCGTCGGCCTGGCCTGAATCGTCTCGCGCCGTTTCCGCAGCGTCCTTTCCTTGAAGGAACCGTCATGTCGCATCGTCGCTTGTCCTGTGTCCGTATCGCGGCCGTCGCCTGCCTGGCCGCTGTTCCGATGGCGGTGCCCGCGCAGAGCTATCCCGCGCGCCCGGTGCGCCTGATCGCGCCCTTCCCGCCCGGGGGCAGCGTCGACCAGCTTGCGCGCCTGCTAAGCGCAAAGCTGGCGCCGCAATGGAAGCAATCGGTGGTGGTCGAGAACCGTCCCGGCGCCGCCGGAGCGATAGGCGTGGACCTGGTGGCCAAGGCGCCGCCCGACGGCTATACCTTCGTGCTGAGTTCGCCCGGGGCGATCGCGATCAACCAGCACTTTCGCAAGATGCCGTATGACGCGGCCAGGGATCTGGCGCCGGTGACGATGATCGCCACCATTCCCACCGCCATCGCCGTTCATCCCTCGGTGCCGGTGCGCAACGTGGCGGACCTGATCGCCCTGGGCAAGGGCAGCAGGCAGGGCCTGCTCTACAGCGTTTCCGGCTCCGGCAGCCAGACCCACCTCGCGGGCGAATTGCTGGCCTCCATCACCGGCGCGAAGATGGCGGCGGTGCCCTACAAGGGCACGGCGCCGGCGGCGCTGGCGATCGCCTCGGGCGAGGTCAATTTCGGCATATCCGATCTCACCACGCTGCTGCCGCTGGTGCAGGACCGGCGCCTGCGCATCCTGGCCGTGGTCGACGCGCAGCGGCCTACATCGGCCCCCGACGTGCCCACCGTGGCCGAATCGGGCTACCCGGACTACGTCGCCAGCGGGTGGGTGGCAATGTTCGCGCCCGCGGGCACCCCGGCGGATATCGTGCGCAAGGTCAGCCAGGACGTGGGCCGCATTCTGAATTCGCCCGAGGGCAGGCAGGCCGTCATCCAGGGCGGCATGGAACCGGCGCCCGGTACGCCCGAGGCGCTGGGCGCTTTCGTGACGGCGGAGATCGGCAAATGGGGGCGCGTCATCAGGACCGCCCATATCAAGGTCGAGTGAGCGGCCGGCTTCATGAAGCTCGATGTGTTCTCGCATATCTGCCCGCGGCCCTTCCATGAGCGCATGGAGCGGGTATTGCCCGATGGCGGCGCGCGAGCCCGCCTGTTGTATGGCGTGCCGTCGCTGCATGACATGGACCTGCGGTTCCGCCTCATGGACAGGTTCGACGACTATGCGCAGATCGTCTGCATGTCCGGTCCGCCCATCGAAAGCATGGGCGGACCGGCGCTGGCCTGCGATCTGGCGCGTTGCGCGAACGACGAAATGGCGGAGCTCGTGGCGCGCCATGCCGATCGCTTTCCCGGCTTCGTCGCCGCGCTGCCGATGAACGACGGGGATGGACTGATGCGCGAAGCCGAGCGGGCCGTGCGCGACCTGGGGGCCGTCGGTGTCCAGGTCTATACGCATGTGCTCGGCCACCCGCTGACGTCGCCGCGAACGGTGGGCTTGTTCGGCCTGATGGCGGCGCTCGATCTTCCCATCTGGCTGCATCCCGAGCGGGAAGCCTCGCACGCGGACTACACCGCCGAGTCCAGAAGCCACTACGAGATCTGGTTCGCCCTCGGCTGGCCCCACGAAACCAGCGTGGCGATGGCGCATATCGGGCTGTCCGGACTGTTCGACCGGTATCCCGGGCTGAAGGTCATCGCCCACCAGATGGGCGGCACCATTCCGTACCTGGAGGGGCGCGTGACCAACGTCTGGGAACGGCTGGGCGCGCGCACCCCCGAGGAAGACTATTCATCCCTGCGGCGGGCGATGACGAAGCGGCCCGTGGACTACTTCCGCATGTTCCACGCGGATACGGTGGGCGCCATCGGGCAGCCGGCGATCGAATGCTGCCTGGATTTCTTCGGTCCGCGGAACATGCTGTTCGCGACCGATGCGCCGTTCGGCCCCGAACAGGGGGCGGGCTACATCCGCTCGGCCATCGCGGCCGTGGAAGGGCTGGCGTTGACCGATGGCCAGCGGCAGGACATTTTCGAGGGCAACGCCAGGCGCTTGCTCAAGCTCGGGGTAAAGGAATGAACGTATTCTCGATAGCCGATCGTCCGGTGATCCGGCTCGCGGCCGATGGCAGGACGCTGAATCCCGTGTCGCGCGTCGAACTGGAGCGCCGCTGGGCAGCGGTGCGCGGCGCCATGGCCGATGCCGGGGTCGATGCGCTGGTGGTGCAGGGCGCCAACGGCATTTCCGGCGGAGGCTATTTCCGCTGGCTGTCCGGCCAGCCTTCGGGCAACTACAACCCGCGCACCCTGGTCTTTCCCGTCGATGGGTTGATGACGCTGGTGGACCAGGGCCCTTTCGACGCCGTGCTGGAGTTCGACGGCGACGACCCGTCCAATCCCGGCGTGGGGCGCCGCTGCATGGTTCCGAGCTATCCGTCCGTGGCCTATACCGCCGACTACGACGCCGCGATCGTGGTGCGCGAGATGCGCCGGCACGGCTACCGCCGCATCGGCATCCTGGCGGCGGCCAGCGCCTATTACCCGTTCGGCGCCTACCTGCGCGAGCAGATGGGCGCCGCGCTGGTGGACATGACGCCCGCGGTCGATGCCATCAAGGCCATCAAGAGCGAAGAAGAGATCGCCCTGATCCAGGACGCCGCCGCGATGCAGGACCGCATCGTTGCCGAGGTCGCCGCCGCGATCCGTCCGGGCATGCGCGACTTCGAGGTCATGGCGCATGCCCAGCACGCCGGGCAGTTGCTGGGCAGCGAGCAGGGCATGTTCTTCGGATCGTCCGCGGCGCCGGGCCAGGCGGCCGGTTTGCGGCCCCGCTTCCAGCAGGGCAGGGAACTGCGCGAGGGCGACATGTTCACGCTGCTGGTGGAAAACGCGGGGCCGGGCGGCATGTTCGCGCACATCGCCCGGCCCATCGTCCTGGGCCGGGCCGGCAACGACGTGCGCGATGCCTTCGACGCCGTGCTGGAAGCGCAGCGCGCGACGCTGGCACTGCTGCGGCCCGGGGCGCCGTGCGCGGACGTCTTCGCCGCCTACAATGCCTTCATGCGCGGCCGAGGCTGGCCCGAGGAGCGCCGGCTGCATTGCCATGGCCAGGGCTACGACCTGGTCGAGCGGCCCCTGATCCGGCAGGACGAAAGCCTGTGCATCGAAGCCGGCATGAACATCGCGGTGCATCCGGCGATCGGATCAGCGTCGATGTTCATGACCGTTTGCGAAAACTACCTGATCCGATCCGATGGTCCGCCTTCGTGTCTGCACGGGACGCCGCAGCGGATCATCGAGCGCTAAGTCCCGATGACCGTACTCATCATCAACGCCGACGCCGACTATTATTGCCAGCAACTGGCGCGGGCTTGTCCCGGCGCGGATCTGCGCGCCGCCGCCACGCCCGAGGCGGCCTGGGAGCATGCTGAGGGCGCCCAGGCCATCATGGCCTTCGCCAGCGCGCTGTCGCCGGGCCTGATCGCACGGGCCCATCGGCTCGAGTGGCTCCAGGCCCTGTCCTCCGGCGTGGATGGCATGCTCGATCTGTGCGCGGGGCGTCCGGATATTGCCATCACCTCCACACGCGGCGTGCAGGGGCCGGCGGTGGCGGAGATGGCGTTCGTGCACATGCTGGCGCTGGCGCGCGACGTGCCTCGCCTTGCCGCGAACCAGCGCAGGGCGGTATGGGAACGCTATCCCCAGCCGCTGCTGCACGGCAAGACGGTGGTCATCGTCGGCACGGGAGCGATCGCGGGCGAACTGGCCGGGCGTTGCCGCGCATTCGGCATGCCGGTGCATGGCGTGTCCGCCGCCCCCCGTCCCATTCCCGGGTTCGATCGCGTGCACGACCGCCGTGACCTGGCCCAGGCGGCGGCGCTGGCCGATTTCATGGTGCTGCTGGTGCCGTTGTCCGACGAGACCCGGCATCTGGTCGATGCCCGCATCCTGGCGGCGATGAAGCCCGACGCGATTCTCGTCAACCTGGCGCGCGGGGGCGTCTGCGACGAGGCGGCCGTGCTGCGGGCGTTGCGCGAAGGGCGGCTGGGCGGGGCGGGGATGGACGTGTTCGAGACCGAGCCGTTGCCGGCCGATCATCCGTTGTGGACCGCCGACCGGGTCTTCGTGACGCCGCACCTGGGGGGAGAGTCCGATCGCTACGCGGACCAGGTGCTGCCCATCCTGCGGGCCAATCTCGCGGCCTTTCTGCAAGGCCGCCCACAGGACTTGCGCAATCTCGTGCGCTGAGGGCGAAGCCCCCGTGGTGTCCTACGAGGCCGCGCCGTCGGTGATCGGCGTGACGTTCGTGAACAGGTCCGCGGGCAGGTGCTTGACTGCCTCGTAGGTCGTGCTGATGTGCTCGGACAGCAGGCGGCCGGCGCGCTCGCCATCCCGGGCCAGCGAGGCCTCCAGGATGTTGCGGTGTTCGTCGTGCACGTCGCGCGGTATGGGCTTGCGGGTCACGACCAGCCGCCGGTAGCGCTCGGCCTGCTGGTACAGGATGCCCAGGAAGTGGTGCATCCAGCGCGAGGTACAGGCGCTGATCAGCGCCTGGTGGAACTCGCGGTTGCGGTCTTCCCATTCGTCGAAGCGGTTGACGGGGTTGGTGGCCAGCCGTTCCTCGGCCCGGCTCAGGCGGTGGAAGGCGGCGATGATGCGGCTTTCCCAGACGTCGTCGCCGGCCTGGATGGCCTGCCGCAAGGCTTCGCATTCCAGCAGGATGCGATTGCGGGTGATGTCCAGGAAGTCTTCCATCGAGATGGGCGTGACGTGGAAGCCGCGCTGGCCGTGGGACACCACCAGCGCGTCCGACACCAGCAGCGACAGCGCCTCGCGCAGCGTGCCGGCGCCGACCCCATAGGAATCCTTCAGGTGCTCCACGCGCAGGCGCGAGCCGGGCGCAAGCTTGCCTTCGATGATGTCGCGCCGCAGGGCGGCATAGGCCGTGCCCACGAGCGTGGTGGGGGCGGCGGCGTGGGCCAGGGGCGGTAGTTCCAATGGAATTCCAGGCATGCGTCTCGGGCGGCTGGCTGCCCCCTCTCATGAGCGATGGCTAGATTCTAGTCCATTCTCGATGAAATCCATGGATATTAGGGAAATCCATAAAATCTCGATAAAAATATTTCCAACCGATATTTTGTGGCGTATCGTGTCCGTCTACGAAAGTGCAGGGGCTTTCCCGGCCCCCAGCTGGAGACACCAGTGATTCATCTACACGACATCCGCTACGTGCGGCTGGGCACGCCCGACCTGGAAGGCTCGGTGCGCTACGCGACCGAAGTGCTGGGCCTGGAAGTGGCCCGCCGCGTCGGCAAGGCGGTCTATCTGAAGTCCGACAGCCGCGATCACACGCTCTGCTATTTCGAAGGCGACGCGCGCGACCACACCTCGGCCTTCGAGGTGGACACGCCCGAGGAACTGGACCAGGCCATGGTGCTGCTGGAGCAGTCCGGCTACGCGGCCACCCGCGGCAGCGTCGAAGAAGCCGAGAAGCGCCACGTGCGCGACTTCATCAATTTCAAGGACCCGTCGGGCAACAGCGTCGACCTGGTCCATGCGCCGCACCACAGCGGCCGCCGCTATTTCCCGTCGCGCGACGCCGGCATCACGGGCTTCAGCCACATCGGCCTGCGCACCCTGAATCCCCGCCGCGACGAAGCCTTCTGGACCCAGTTGCTCAGCGCCAAGGTCAGCGACCGCATCGGCGAAGCGCCCCTGCTGCGCATCGACGAAGTGCATCACAAGATCGCGCTGTTCCCGTCCAGCTATCCGGGCGTGCAGCACATCAACCATCAGGTCGAGAGCATCGACGACGTGATGCGGGCCTATTACATCCTGCTGGAGAAAGGCATCCCCATCCGCTTCGGTCCCGGCCGCCATCCGACCTCGGGCGCGATGTTCCTGTATTTCGAGGGACCGGACGGGATGATCTACGAATACTCGACGGGCGTGCGCCTGATCACGGAAGAGGACGAGAAGACCTACCGTCCCCGCACCTTCCCCGCCATCCCGTCGTCGTTCTGCATGTGGGGATCCAAACCCGATATTCCGGAGTTCAAGACTTGAGCCAGCACGACCACGCACCGACCGCCCGGCAGCAGAGCCTGGTGCGGGCGGCGGCGCGCGCCCTGGCGCGCGCCAATCTCGTCCACGCCTACGGGCATTGCAGCCTGCGGCTGGACGCCGACCGGTTCCTGGTCTGCGCCGCCAAGCCCATGGGCATGATCGGCCCGCACGAAGACGGCACGGTGGTGCCGGTGAACGGCGAGCTGCCCGAGGGCGTGCTGGGCGAAGTCCGCATCCACCAGCACATCTATCGCCTGCGTCCCGAGGTCGGAGCAGTGATCCGCAGCATGCCGCGCGACGTGATGACCCTGTCGTCCGCGCGCGTGACGCCGGCGCCGCGCCATGGCATGGGATCGTATTTTTCGCCGGCGGTGCCGCTCTGGGACGATCCCCAACTGATCCGCACCGACGAGCAGGCCGCCGGCGTGGCCGCGAAGCTGGGCAACGCCTCGGCCGTGGTCATGCGCGGCAACGGCGCGGTGGTGGCCGCGCCCGACATCGAACAGGCCGTGGTGCTGAACTGGTATCTCGAGGACGCCGCGCGCATCGAGCTGCAGCTGCGCGCGGCCGGACTGGCCGACGGTCCGACGCTGTCGCCGGAAGAGGCCGCCCGCCGCGCCACCGGCGCCGGCCGCATCTTCGAACGCATGTGGGAATACCTGTGCGACGGGGATCCCGAATTTGCCAATGTCATCTAGGGGTATGTCCATGAACGAATTCAAGAATTTCATCAACGGCCAGTGGGTCGCCACAGGCAAGACCTTCGAGAACCGCAATCCCGTCGACAACAGCCTGATCGGCCCGGTGCACGAAGCCGGCCAGGCCGAAGTCGATGCCGCCGTGCGCGCCGCCCGGGCGGCGCTGTCCGGCCCGTGGGCCACGATGAAGGTCCAGCAGCGCGTGGAAATGCTGCACGCCATCGCCGACGGCATCAACCGCCGCTTCGACGATTTCCTGGCGGCCGAGATGGCCGACACCGGCAAGCCGCACGTGCTGGCCAGCCACGTGGACATCCCGCGCGGCGCCGCCAACTTCAAGGTCTTCGCCGACCTGATCCGCAACGTGCCGGGCGAAAGCTTCGACATGGAAACCCCCGACAACGGCTTCGCGCTGAACTACGCGGTGCGCGTGCCGCGCGGCGTGATCGGCGTGGTGTGCCCGTGGAACCTGCCGCTGCTGCTGATGACCTGGAAGGTCGGTCCGGCCCTGGCCTGCGGCAACACCGTCGTGGTCAAGCCTTCGGAAGAAACCCCCGCCACCGCCACGCTGCTGGGCGAGGTCATGAACGAAGTGGGCGTGCCGCCGGGCGTCTACAACGTGGTCCACGGCTTCGGCCCGGATTCGGCCGGCGAATTCCTGACCCGCCATCCCGACGTGGACGGCATCACCTTCACCGGCGAGACCCGCACCGGCGAGGCCATCATGCAGGCCGCCGCCAAGGGCGTGCGTCCGGTGTCGTTCGAGCTGGGCGGCAAGAACCCCGGCATCGTCTTCGCCGACGCCGATTTCGACAAGGCCGTGGCCGGCATCGCCCGCTCGTCCTTCGAGAACAGCGGCCAGGTGTGCCTGGGCACGGAGCGCGTCTACGTGCAGCGTCCCATCTTCGATAAGTTCGTCGCCGCGCTCAAGGCCAAGGCCGAAGCGTTCAAGCTGGGCGACCCGCACGACCACGCCACCAACTTCGGTCCGCTGGTCTCGCAGGTGCACCGCGAGAAGGTCCTGAGCTACTACGCCAAGGCCCGCGAGGAAGGTGCCACCATCGTCACCGGCGGCGGCGTGCCCGACATGCCTGGCAAGATGGCGGAGGGCGCCTGGGTGCAACCCACGATCTGGACTGGCCTGCCCCAGACCGCCGCGGTGATCCGCGAAGAGATCTTCGGTCCCTGCTGCCACATCACGCCCTTCGACACCGAGGAAGAAGTCATCAAGATGGCCAACGACACGCCGTACGGCCTGGCCGCCACGGTGTGGACGCAGAACGTGGGCACCGCCCACCGCCTGGGCAAGGCCCTGAACGTCGGCATCTGCTGGGTGAACTCGTGGTTCCTGCGCGACCTGCGCACGTCCTTCGGCGGCGCCAAGCAATCGGGCATCGGCCGCGAGGGCGGGGTGCATTCGCTGGAGTTCTACACCGAGCTGCGCAACGTCTGCGTGAAACTGTAAGGAGCGCGCCATGCCCCTCATCCAGGTGCAAATGATGGAGGGCCGCACCGACGAACAGCGTGCGGCCCTGATCGAGGAATTGACCGAAGCCACCCACCGCGCCATCGGTGCTCCGCGCGAGTCCGTGCGCGTGGTGCTGGTCGAAGTGCCCAAGACGAATTTCGGGATCGGCGGCAAGACCGCCAAAGCGCTGGGGCGCTGATTTCCCGCCATTTCCCGACGAAGGAGACATAGTCGATGATGAAGAAACAAACCGCCGCCCTGATCGCGGCGGCCCTGATGGCCGCTGGCGCGGCGCATGCCGAGGTCAAGGTCGGTTTTTCGGGGGTGCTGTCGGGCCCCATGGCCGCGCTGGGCCAGGACCAGTACGACGGCTTCATGCTGGCCGTCGAGCAACTGGGCGGCAAGCTGGGCGGCCAGCCCGTGACCGTGCTGCGCGAGGATGACCAGCTCAAGCCCGACGTGGGCGCGCAGATCGTCCAGAAATTCATCGAGCGCGACAAGGTCGACGCCATCGTCGGACTGGGCTTCTCGAACGTGCTGATGGCCGAGACCCGCCGCATCAAGGACTCGGGCGTCGTCGCGCTGTCGACCAACGCGGGTCCGGCCCCGATCGCCGGCAAGGGCTGCATGGCCAACCTGTTCGTGATGGGCTGGCAGAACGACGGCATGTCCGAAGCCATGGGCAAGTACGCCAAGGAACAGGGCTACAAGAACGTCTACCTGATGACGTCGAACTACCAGGCCGGCAAGGACAAGCTGGCCGGCTTCAAGCGTTTCTACGGCGGCACGATCCAGAACGAGGTCTACACCCCGCTGGGCCAGCTCGACTACGCGGCCGAGATCGCCGCCGTCCAGAGCGCCAAGCCCGACGCGCTGTTCGTGTTCTATCCCGGCGGCGTGGGCGTGAACTTCGTGCGCCAGCTGAACCAGGCCGGCCTGATGGGCAAGCTGCCGTTCCTGTCCGAGAGCCTGATCGATTCGAACTCGCTGGCCGCGCTCAAGCAGCAGGCGATCGGGTCGGTCTACGGCACGCCGTGGGCACCGGTGCTCGACAACCCGCAGAACAAGAAATTCGTGTCGGGCTACGAGGCCAAGTACAAGCGTCCTCCCACCGAGTACGCGGTGGCCGCCTATGACGCCGCCTACCTGCTGGACGCGGCGATCACCAAGCTGGGCGGCAAGGTGTCGAACAAGAAGGCCTTCGCGGCCGCCGTCAAGGAAGCCGGCTCCAAGTTCCCCACGGCCCGTGGCAAGTTTGCCTTCAACACCAACAACATGCCCATCCAGCACTACTACGCCTACGAGATCGTCAAGAACGGCGACGGCGTGGGCTACAAGCAGCTGTCGCAGGTCCTGACGGACCATAAGGACGCGTACGCTGCTGAATGCAAGCTGTAGAAGATCCCCCCTACGCGCTGACGCGCGCAAGGAAAGCCCACCCCCTACGCCCTTCGGGCGCCCCCTCAAGGGGGTGATGCGGGTGGACCGGCGGAGCCGGATCCACCCGCATCCTGGGTCTAGGTCCCTTATCTTGGGTCGGGGCACCTGTCTAAGTGGTACGGACTGGGCTTCCCTTCAGGGGTGGCACCGATGGATGATGGGGGCGGGCGCCGGTATGCTCGGATGGCGATCGCCGGAATGGGATCGGGGAGTGCATGGGCACTAAGAACGAAAGAACCGGGTATGCGGGGAAGACCTGGGTTTTGACACGGAAGTCTGTCAATGAATAGTTCGCTGTTTTTGTCGCAGTTGCTCAATGGTGTGCAGCTCGGCGTCCTGTTGTTCCTGCTGTCGTCAGGGTTGACCCTGATCTTCGGCATCATGAATTTCATCAACCTCGCGCACGGTTCGCTGTACATGGTCGGCGCGTTCATCGGGGCGGCCAGTTACAACGCGAGCGGGTCCTTCATCTTCGCCATTGCCGCCGCCATCATCGCCGCCGGGCTGGTGGGGCTGCTGCTGGAGCATCTGGTCGCCAAGCCGCTGTACCGGCACGACCACCTGTACCAGGTGCTCGCGACCTTCGGCCTGATGATGTTCTTCAATGAACTGGCGATCGTCATCTTCGGCAATCGTCCCTACTACGCGGCCATCCCGTCGGCGCTGAACGGCGCGGTGACGCTGTTCGGGTCGCAATATCCCGTCTATCGGATCCTGATCATCGCGGTCGGCGTGCTGGTGGCGCTGGGCGCCTGGTACCTGATCCAGAAGACGCGATTCGGCATGCTGATACGCGCCGGCGCCAGCAACTCGTCCATGGTCAGCGTGCTGGGCGTGAACATCGACCTGCTCAAGAAGCTGCTGTTCATGCTCGGGGCGGGGCTGGCCGGCCTGGCGGGCGCGCTGGCGGGTCCCATCCTGTCGGTGCAGTCCGGCATGGGCGAACCGGTCCTGATCCTGGCGCTGGTGGTCATCGTGGTGGGCGGCATCGGCTCCATCCGGGGCGCCCTGGTGGCGGCGATGATCATCGCCGTGATCGACACGCTGGGACGCGCCTACATCCCGCACCTGCTCGGCTCGTTCATGCAGCCGGCCTCGGCCAACGCCGTGGGTCCGGCCATGGCCTCCATGCTGATCTACGTGTTGATGGCGCTGGTGCTGGCGTTCCGGCCCAACGGCATTTTGAACAAGAAGTAGGCCCCCCCTACGCGCTGCGCGCGCCCCCCGGGGGGCGGCACTGGCGGACCGGCGGAGCCGGATCCGCGGTGCCCTGGGTCTGGTTGCGGCGGTAACTGATATTCCTGCAAGGTAGACGATATGAATCGCGTCAAATTCGGGGCCTGGATGATCCCGGTCCTGTTCATACTCCTGGCGGCCGTGCCATTCGTCGCGCAGGCGATAGGCGAACCGTTCTACGTGACGTTCTTCGCGCGCGTGCTGGTCTATGCGCTGGCTGCGTGCGCGCTGAACCTCGTGCTGGGCTTCGCCGGCCTGGTCAGCTTCGGCCATGCCATGTTCATCGGCCTGGGCTGCTATGCCGTGGGCATACTCAGCTTCTACGGCATCAGCGATGGCTGGCTGCAACTGCTGGCCGCCGTGGTCGTGTGCGCGCTGGTGGGCCTGGTGGTCGGCACGGTGTGCCTGCGCACCTCGGGCATCGGCTTCATCATGATCACGCTGGCCTTCGCCCAGATGTTCTACTTCCTGATGGTCAGCATGACCACCTTCGGCGGCGACGACGGGCTGAACATCAACGAGCCCAGCAACTTCGGGCTGTTCGAGCTGTCCGGCAGTACCGAGGTCTATTGGGCGACCTGGGCCGTCCTGCTGGCGGTCACGATCTTCCTGGCGCGGCTCAAGAAGTCGCCGTTCGGGATGGTGCTGCAGGCCACCCACATCAACCCGCGCCGCGTCAACGCGTTCGGCTATTCGGTCTTCCGCGTGCAACTGGCCGCCTACGTCATGTCCGGCGTGCTGACCGGCCTGGCGGGCCTCCTGCTGGCCAACCTGACGGCCTTCGCCTCGCCCAGCTACATGTCGTGGCCGGTGTCGGGCGAGCTGATCGTCATGCTGGTCATCGGCGGGCTGGGCACGATCACCGGTCCCATCGTCGGCGCGATCGCCTTCCTCGTCATGGAAGAATTCTTCAAGGGCCTGACCCAGCACTGGATGCTGATCATGGGGCCGGTCATCGTCGTGATCGCCCTGGTCAGCAAGAACGGCTTCGCGTGGCTGATCCGCCGGCGCGAGGAGCCCGCCCCGGCGCCGTCCGCGGCGCCTGCCGCGGCACCCAAGGTCGCCGCCGTTTCCGCGGGAGAGTCGCAATGAACGCCATCGGACTGCGTACCCAGGACCTGGTCAAGCGCTTCGGCGGCCTGCGCGCCACCGACGGCGTGACGCTGGAGATCGAACCGGGCGAACTGCACGCCATCATCGGCCCCAACGGCGCCGGCAAGACCACGCTGATCAACCTGCTGACCGGTGAACTGCGCTCGGACGAGGGCAGCATCGTGCTGGGCGGCGAAGAGGTCAGCGGTACCCCCGTGCAGCAGCGCGTGGGCATGGGCCTGCTGCGCTCCTACCAGATCACGTCCATCTTCGATGCCTTCACCGTGGTCGAGAACGTGTGCCTGGCGGCGCTGCGCAAGAAAGGCGTGCGCTGGGCCGTCTGGAAGCCCATGTCGTCCTACGGGGGCGTCATGGAGAAGGCGCGCGGCATCATCGAGCAGTGCCATCTGTCCGACGTGGCCGACACCGTGGTGTCCAACCTGGCCTACGGCCAGCGGCGCCAGCTCGAGGTCGCAATGGCGCTGGCGGCGGATCCGCGCATCCTGCTGCTGGACGAACCCATGGCCGGCATGAGCGCGGCCGAAGGCGCCGCCGCCATCGAGCTGCTGCGTTCGCTGAAGGGCCGCTACACCATCCTGCTGATCGAACACGACATGAACGCCGTCTTCTCGCTGGCCGACCGCATCAGCGTGCTGGTCTACGGCAAGATCGTCGCGACCGGCTCGATCGAGGAAATCCGCAACCATCCCGAAGTGCGCCGCGCCTATCTGGGCGACGACGCCGACGCCTGAGGCAGGAGTTCACGCATGCTTTCCATACAAGGACTGGCGGCCAAGTACGGTTCCTGCCAGGCGCTGTTCGACATCGACATGGAGGTCAAGCGCGGCGAGGTCGTGGGCCTGATCGGCCGCAACGGCATGGGGCGCACGACGGTGATCAACTGCCTGTTCGGCCTGCTCAAGCCGGCGGCCGGCAGCATCACCTTCGACGGGCAGACGCTGAACGGCATGGCGCCGTACCGCGTGGGCCGGCTGGGGCTGTCGCTGGTGCCCGAAGGGCGCCAGATCTTCCCCACGCTGACCGTGGAGGAAAACCTGATCGCCACGTCCAAGCGCACCGACGCCTCGGCATGGACGCTGGACAAGATCTATGGCCTGTTTCCCCGCCTGAAGGAGCGGCGCGCCAACCTCGGCACGCAGCTGTCGGGCGGCGAGCAGCAGATGCTGGCCATCGGCCGCGCGCTGATGACCAACCCCCGCCTGCTGGTGCTGGACGAGGCCACCGAGGGCCTGGCCCCCATCGTGCGCGCCGAGATCTGGAGCGTGCTGGCCCGGCTCAAGCAGGAAGGCCTGACCATGATCGTGGTGGACAAGAACACCAAGGCCTTGCTGCGCTTGTCCGACCGCAACTTCATCCTGGACAAGGGCGTGACGGTCTGGCGCGGCACGTCGCCGGAGTTGTCGGAACGCCCCGAACTGATCGCCCAGTATGTAGGCGTCTAGGACCCACCCCCTACGCGCTTCGCGCGCCCCCTCAAGGGGGCGGCACTGGCGGACCGGCAAAGCCGGATCCGCTGTGCCCTGGGGCACCACCGGGCTGATGATGGCCGGTGTTTTTCCCGTTTGTAACCATGGGATCGATTGGAGTAGCAATGAGGTTGAAGGACAAGACGGCGCTGGTGACCGGCGCCGCGGGCGGTATCGGACTGGCGATCGCGAAGCGGTACAGCCAGGAGGGCGCCAACGTGGTGCTGGTGGATCGCGCCGAGAAAGTCGAGACCGAGGCCCTGGCGGCCATGGCCGGCCCGGTGCGCGCCATGCGCGGCGACGTCACCGACCCGGCCCAGGTGGCCGAGATGGTGGCCTTGTGCGAGCGCGAGTTCGGCGGGCTGGACATCTGCGTGTGCAATGCCGGCGTGATCCGCGCCGCCGAGTTCCTGGACGTGACGCTGGAGGACCTCGACTTCGTGATGAACGTCAACGTCCGCGGCACTTTCCTCGTGGCCCAGGCCGCGGCCAAGGCCATGGTGCGGGGCGGACGCGGCGGCAGCATCATCACGCTGTCGTCGATGACGGCCGAACTGGCGATGTCCAACCAGCTGGCCTACGGCGCCAGCAAGGGCGCGGTGCGGCAGATGACCAAGGCCATGGCGCTGGCGATGGCGCCGCACGGCGTGCGCGTCAACGCGCTGGGGCCGGGCAGCATCGACACCGACATCATGTCGACCATTACCGACAATCCCAAGGCGCTGCACACGGTGCTGTCGCGCATCCCGATGACGCGGCTGGGCCGTCCGGAAGAAGTGGCCGGCGCCGCGGTGTTCCTGGCCAGCGAGGACGCCAGCTACGTGACCGGGCAGACGGTGTTCGTCGATGGCGGCCGGCTGGCGCTGAACTACACGGTGGAAGTCCCGGGCGCGCCCCGGGAGTGAACGCCGCGCGGTGATCGACGAAGGCCCCGGAGGCATGCGCCGCCGGGGCCTTCGTATTTCAGCGCCGGGTTTTTCGGACCGCGCGTCAGTCGAGCGAAATGTTCGCCTTCCTGATCACCGGCCCCCACAACGCGTGATCGGCCTTGATGCGCGCGGCGAATTCCTCCGGACTCGCGGTGTAGACCACCGAACCGTGCGCGTCATAGAGCTTTTTCATGTCCTCGGCCTGGACCGCCTTGGCGATCTCGCGGTTGAGCTTGCGGACGATGTCGGCCGGCACGCCGGCCTGGGCCACGATCCCCAGCCACACGGTGTCTTCCAGGCCCGAATAGCCCTGCTCGGCGAAGGTGGGGACGCCAGGCAGGCTGGGCAGGCGTTCCCGGGTGTTCACGGCCAGGGCCTTGAGCCGGCCGTCCTTGACCTGCGGCTCGATCAGGGCGGAGCCGGCCAGGTAGAGCTGGGTGCGGTCGCCGATCGTGGAGTTGAGCGCATCGGGGCCGGACTTGAACGGCACGTGCAGGATGTCGGCGCCGGTTTGCAGCTTGAACATCTCGAACAGCACGTGGGGCGGCGAGCCGGTGCTGGAGGACGCGTAGTTCAGCACGCCGGGCTTGGCCTTGGCCAGCGAGACCAGTTCCTTGAGCGACCCCGCGGGCAGGGCGGGGCTGGCGGTCAGCACCATGGGGATCACGGCGATAGGGCTGACGGCCTGGAGGTCGGCCTGCGGGTCGTAGGGCAGCTTGCTGAACAGGTACTGGTTCCAGACGGCGTGCGCGTTGGTGACCACCGCCAGCGTGTAGCCGTCGGCGGCGCTGTTCTTCAGGTTGGTCATGGCAAGCAGGCCGCCCGCGCCGGGGCGGTTGTCGATGACCACGGCCTGGCCCAGGGACGTCCGCATCTTCTCGGCGATGGGGCGGGCGAACAGGTCGGGCAGGCTGCCCGGCGCGCCGTTGACGATCAGGTGGATGGGGCGCGCGGGATAGGCGGTCTGGGCCTGGGCCGGCGCGGCGGCAAGCATGAGCAGCCCCAGAAAGGGGGCGGCAAGGTAGCGGGGTGCGTGCATGGCGGTGTCCTTGCGGGGGGATGGGGTCAGGCCACCAGACGGCGGCGCGCGATCTCGATCATCATCGACATGCCCACGGGCAGCACGCCGTCGTTGAAGTCGAACTTGGGGTGGTGGCACATGTGGCCGCCGTTGCCCAGGAAGAAATAGCAGCCGGGCTTTTCCTGCAGCATGTAGGCGAAGTCCTCGGAAGCCATCAGCGGCGGGATGTCGGGCTCCAGGCCGTCCGGGCCCACCACCGCCAGGGCGGCCTCGCGAACGACCTGCGCCTGCTCGGCGTTGTTGATGGTCGCCGGCGAGGTTTGCAGGTGCTCGAATTCGATGCGGCAGCGATGGGCCTGCTCGGCGCCGGCGCAGATTTCCTTCAGGCGTTTGAGGACCTCGGCCTGTACGCCGTGGTCCAGCGTGCGCACCGTGCCTTCCAGCACGGCCTGGTCGGCGATGACGTTGATGGCGGTGCCGGCATGGAACTGGCAGACGCTGACCACCGCGGTCTGCAACGGGTCCACCGAACGGCTGACGATGGTTTGCAGCGATTGCACCAGCGCGCTGCCGACCACCACCGGATCCACCGTGCGGTGCGGGCTGGCGGCATGGCCGCCGACGCCATGGATGCGGATGCGGAACAGGTCGCAGGCCGACAGCGTGGCGCCGTTGCGCACGCCGACGCGGCCGGGTTCCAGCGGAGGGTGGTTGTGCAGGCCATAGAGTTCGTCGCAGGGGAAGCGTTCGAACAGGCCGTCCTGGATCATGGTCGAGCCGCCGCGCAGGGTTTCCTCGGCGGGCTGGAAGATCAGGTTCAGCGTGCCGCGGAAGTCGCGGTGGGACGCGAAATGGCGCGCCACGCCCATCAGGATGGCGGTGTGGCCGTCGTGGCCGCAGCCGTGGAAGCGGTTGGGCCGCACGGACTGGTAGGGCAGGCCGGTCTGTTCCTGCATAGGCAGGGCATCCATGTCGGCGCGCAGGCCGAGGTTGCGGCCGGGGCCCAGCGCGCCCTGGATGACGCCGACCACGCCGGTGCCGCCGATGCTGGTATGGGTTTCGATGCCCCATTCGCGCAGCCGTTCGGCGACGAAGGCCGCCGTCTCGTGTTCCTCGAAGCCGAGTTCCGGGTTGCGGTGGAGCGTGCGCCGCCACGTGGTCATGTCCTGGGCGTGGGTGTCCGAGACCTCGATTTTCATTGCAATCCTATCGCGTGAAGCAAAAAATAGGATGCTATTTCAACTATTGAAAATTGCACTAAGTATTTACCCCGCTGGCGGCGCGCGGGCATACAATGCCGCGATGCCCCGCCGCCCGCACGAGACCGCCGTGACCAAGAAACTCGAGACCTATTTCACCTACAAGCTCGACCTCATCAAGAGCGAGGCGGTGCGGCAGGTCAACGAGCTGTATCGCAAGGAACTCGGGCTGGTGGTGCGCGACCTGCGGGTGCTGCGCCAGATCGGCGATGCGCCGGGCATCAGCGTGTCGGCCCTGCAGGCCGCCACCTTCATCGAAAAGACCGTGCTGTCCAAGGTCGTGTCGCGGTTGATCGCACTCGGCCTGGCCGAACGCCGCATCAGCACGCGCGATGCGCGGGCGTTCGAGCTGACCCTGACCGCCCGCGGCCGCCGCGTGCGCGAGCAGGCCGATCGCATCGGCGGCGGGCACGAGCGCGAGGTGATGTTCGGCGATTTCAGCGAGCAGGAGCTGCGCCAGCTCGATGGGCTGCTGGACAAGCTCATGCAGTCGCTGCGGGCCGCGCGCGACGGCGGGGCGGGGGAAGCAGCCTGAGCGTTCCGGCCCGTCAGCCGGCAGGATCTTCGGCCGGCGCGCCGGCGATGCTGCGCGCCAGTTCGTCCCACAGGGCGCGCGCGGGCCGGCTGAGCGTGGCGTCGCGCCGCCGCACCAGGCAGATGCGCCGCGCGATGGTCGGTCCGGTCAGGGGGATGGTCGCGACCCGCGTCGTCGCCGCCAGCGCCAGGCGGGGCAGCACCGCCATCCAGCCGCCGTGTTCCAGGAAACCGATCATGGACGACAGGTGCTCCACTTCGTCGAACCAGGGAGCGGGCACGCCCGCCACGGCCAGCGCGGCATCGATCTGCTGGCGATTGGCGCTGCTGCGGCGCAGGGCCAGTACCCGCTGCCCCGCCAGGTCGGCCCAGGCGGCCTGGCCGCGAACCGCCATGGGATGGCCGGGCGCGCAGGCCAGCACATAGGGGTCGTCGCGCAGCAACTGGCTGGTCAGCTCGGGCTCGTCTTCCCACATGACGGTGATGCCGAACTCGGCCTCGCGCCGCAGCACCGCATCGCGCACCCGTGCGCCGGTATCGTCGCGCAGGTCCACCCGCACGTCCGGATGGCGCTGCCGCAGGCGCGACAGGGCGGCGGGGAACAAGGAATACGCCACGGTCGTGATGCAGGCAACGGTCAACTGGCCGCCTTCGCCGCGCGCCATGCGCGCCGTGCCCGCCAGGCAGTCGTCCAGGCTGTCCAGCAGCGGCGCCAGGCGTTCGTGCAGGGTCTGGCCCAGCGGCGTCAGCACCATGGTGCGCGTGGTGCGTTCGACCAGGCGCCCGCCCAGGGCTTCCTCCAGCTTGCTGATGCGCCGGCTCAGCGCGGAGGGCGAGAGCGCGAGCATGTCGGCGGTCTTGTTGAAGCCGCCGCAGCGCACGAGGGCGCAGAAGGCCTGGAGATCGGGAAGATCGCAATTGGTGCGCATGGCGCAATAATATAGCAATAGTTTGCACTGGATTTCATTATCGGGCGCCGGCATCATGGTCGTCACGTCTTGTCCGTGACCGCCATGCCCGTCATCAAAGCTTTCGTTTCCAGCCCTTTATTGGCCGACGCGCCGCTCGCCGCGCTGGGTGCCGCCACCGAGCGCGCCTGCGTGGACCTGCTGGGCGCGCAGGCCGCCCAGGTGCAACTGGTGGTGGTGGCAGCGCACGCTGTCCCGCGCGGCTGCCCGGTCTACCTCGAGGTCCAGTTCCGCCGCAATGAACGCCGCGGCGCCCAGGTCGTCGCGCGCTTCATGGACGTCATGGAAGGTGCCCTGGATGCCTGTTTCGGCGCCGTGCCGCGCATCCGCTGCTTTTCCGAGGACCAGGATTTTCTCCATGCCCGCAACTGAGACCGCCCCGGACGAGATCTGCCTGCGCGCGATCGACAGCTTCCACGTCGGCGGCGCCGTGCGCACGCTGCGCGACCTGCCGGTGGAAACCCGGCGCCTGGCCCAGGGCGCGGCGCCCCGGCCGGTGGATCCCAACGGCGATCATGTCGTCGGCCAGATGTACGTGCAGGCCTACCGGCTGGCACGCCCCCGGCATGCGTTGCCCGTGCTGCTCTGGCATGGCGGCGGCATGACGGGCGTGAACTGGGAGACGACCCCCGACGGGCGCCCGGGCTGGCTGTGGCGCTTCCTGCGGGCGGGGTACGACGTCTACGTGTCCGACGCCGTGGAGCGCGGCCGCGCGTCCTGGGCGCGCCATCCGGAGCTGTATGCCGACGCGCCGCTGTTCCGCACGCTGGACGAAGCCTGGGACATGTTCCGCATGGGGCCGGCCGATGGCTACCGCACCGACCCCGCCGCGCGCCGGGCCCATCCCGGCCAGCAGTTCCCGGTCGATGCCTTCGATCAGTTCGCGCGCCAGTGGGTGCCGCGCTGGGCCGGCCACGAAGCGATCACCAGCGCCGCCTATCGCGCGCTGCTGGACCGGGTGGGATCCTGCATCGTCGTCGGACACAGCCAGGGCGGCGGATTCGCGCTGCTGGCGGCGCAGGAGCGGCCCGAGACCGTGCGCGCCGTCGTGGCGCTGGAACCGTCGGGAGCGCCGGGCGCCGGGCAGGCGGGGATCCAGCCGCACCTGCTGGCCTGGGGCGACCATGTCGACGATCACCCCGTCTGGCGCCGCTACCGCGCCACGGTGGATGCGCATGCCGCCGCGCTGGCGGAGCGGGGCGCGCCGGTCGAGGTGCTGGACCTGCCCGCCGGCGGCATGCGCGGCAATTCCCATTTCCTGATGATGGACCGCAACAGCGATCTCATCGCCGACCGGGTGCTGCATTGGCTCGACGCGCTCGACCTGCGGCATCCTTGAACCAGAAACCGGAGACAGCATGACCAAGCACATCCGCATGGGCGCCCGCGCCCTGGCTTGCCTGGCCGCATTCGGCGCCGCGGGCGCCATGGCGGCCGATTCCTATCCCCACCGTCCGGTGACCGTGCTGGTGCCGTTCGGCCCGGGCAGCGGCGTGGACACGACCGCCCGCATCGTCGGCGAGGCGCTGTCGCGCGAGCTGGGCCAACCGCTGGTGATCGAGAACCGCGCCGGCGCGCAGGGGGCCATCGCGGCCCAGGCCGCGGCGCGCGCCGCCGCCGACGGCTACACCCTGTTCTTCACCACGCAAACGACCCAGGCGGCCAATCCCGCGCTGATGAAGAAGCCGGGCTACGACCCCATCAAGGACTTCGCGCCGGTGGGGCGCGTGGCCTACACGCCGGCCCTGCTGGTCGCCAATCCCGCGCTGCCGGTCAGGACCCTGGCCGATCTGGTCAAGCTGGCCAAGGCCCAGCCCGGCAAGCTGTCCTACGCCTCGGGCAGCGCCGGGACCCTGGTGCCGGGGGCGATGCTGACGACGGCCGCCGGCATCCAGATGCTGCACGTACCCTACAAGAGCATCCCGCTGGGACTGAACGACGTCATGGCCGGCCATGTGTCGGTCATGTTCACCGACATCGTGACCGGCACCCAGCAGGTCAAGGCTGGCAAGGTCCGCGCGCTGGGCATCAGTTCCGCCAAGCCGTGGCCGCTCCTGCCCGAGGTGCCGCCCATCGCCGAGCAGTATCCCGGGTTCGAACTGCTGGCCTGGTATGCGTTGTACGTGCCGGCGGGCACGCCCGCGCCGGTGATCGAGCGCCTCAGCCAGGCGCTGGAGAAGGCCACCCGCGATCCGGCCGTGCGCGAGCGCCTGGTCGGCCTGGGATTGGAAATGTCCTACAGCAGCCCGGCGGAGCTGGCCGTTTTCGGCCGCGCGGAACTGGAAAAATGGAGCCGGGTCATCCAGGCCGCCGGCATCGAGAAGGAATAGGGCGGTCCCAGGGAAAAGGGGCGCCGGGGGGTAGCCCGGACCCGGCGCCGAGGGGCTAAAATGCCGGCATGTCCCAGTCGCCTACCCCCCCCTTCGTCCATCTGCGCGTCCACTCCGAGTTCTCGGTGTCGGACGGCATCGTCCGCATCTCCGACCTGGTCAAGAAAGTCGCCGCGCTGGAGCAGCCGGCGATCGCGCTGACCGACCTGTCCAACCTGTTCGGGTTGATCAAGTTCTACAAGGCGGCGCGGGGCAAGGGCATCAAGGCCATCGCCGGCTGCGACGTCTGGGTGACCAACGATGCCGACCGCGACAAGCCTTACCGCATGCTGTTGCTGGTGCGCGACCGCGCCGGCTACCTGAACCTGTGCGAACTGCTCACGCAGGCCTTCCTGACCAATCAGCATCGCGGCCGCGGCGAGATCCGGCCCGAATGGCTGGACACCTACGGTCCGGGGCTGATTGCCCTGTCCGGCGGGCGCCAGGGCGACGTGGGCCAGGCGCTGGAGGCCGGCAACCACGAGGCCGCGCTGGCGTTCGCGCGCCACTGGCTGAAGGTATTCCCGGGCGGCTACTACGTCGAATTGCAGCGCGCCGGCCGCGAAGGCGACGAGACCTACGTGCAGGCCGCGATGCGGCTGGCGGCCGAATGCGGCGCGCCGGTGGTCGCCACCCACCCGGTGCAGTTCATCGAGCGCGAGGATTTCCGCGCCCACGAGGCCCGGGTCTGCATCGCCGAAGGCGAGATCCTGGCCAACCCGCGCCGCCAGCGGCTGTATACCGAAGAACAGTACCTGCTGTCCTCGCAGGAAATGGCCGAACGGTTCGCCGACGTGCCCTCGGCCCTGGCCAATACGGTGGCCATCGCCACGCGCTGCAACCTGACGCTGGAACTGGGCAATCCCAAGCTGCCCAACTTCCCCACGCCCGAGGGGGTGACGCTGTCCGAATACCTGGTGCAGCTGTCCAAGGAGGGCCTGGCCCGCCGCATGGAACAGCTCTTCCCGGACGAGAAGGAACGCGCCGCGCACCAGGAGGAATACGACCAGCGGCTGGACAAGGAATGCCAGACCATCATCGACATGGGCTTTCCCGGCTACTTCCTGATCGTTCAGGACTTCATCAACTGGGGCAAGAACAACGGCGTGCCCGTCGGCCCCGGCCGGGGATCGGGCGCCGGCTCGCTGGTGGCCTTCAGCCTGGGCATCACCGACATCGATCCGATCCGCTACGACTTGCTGTTCGAGCGCTTCCTGAATCCCGAGCGGGTCTCCATGCCCGACTTCGATATCGACTTCTGCCAGGACAACCGCGACAAGGTCATCGAGTACGTCAAGCAGAAGTACGGGCGCGACGCGGTCAGCCAGATCGCCACCTTCGGTACGCTGGGCGCCAAGGCGGTCATCCGCGACGCGGGGCGGGTGCTGGACCTGCCCTACCTGTTCTGCGACGGCCTGTCCAAGATCATCCCGCACTCGCCGGCCGATCCGTGGAGCCTGGAACGCGCGCTGAACGAAGAGCCCGTCTTCAAGGAGCGCTACGACAACGACGAGGAAGCGCATGCGCTGATCGACCTGGCCCAGCCGCTCGAGGGCCTGACCCGGAACATCGGCATGCACGCCGGGGGCGTGCTGATCGCCCCGGGCAAGCTGACCGATTTCTGCCCGCTGTACTGCCAGCCGGGCCAGAGCCACATCGCGGTGTCGCAGTTCGACAAGGACGACGTGGAAGCCGTGGGCCTGGTGAAGTTCGACTTCCTGGGCCTGCGCAACCTGACCATTCTCGACTGGGCCGTGCGCTATGTGCGCGAGTTCAACGAGGGCATGCGCGACTTCGACGTCATGGCGCTGCCGCTGGACGACCTCGATTCCTACAAGCTGCTGAGCGACGGCAACACCACCGCCGTGTTCCAGCTGGAATCGCGCGGCATGAAGGAACTGCTCAAGAAGCTGCGCCCCAGCAACTTCGAAGACATCATCGCCGTGCTGGCGCTGTACCGGCCGGGCCCGCTGGGTTCCGGCATGGTGGACGACTTCGTCAACCGCAAGCACGGCCGCGCCAAGGCCGAATACTTCCACTCGGATCTGGAGGCGGTGCTCAAGAGCACCTACGGGGTCATCGTCTATCAGGAACAGGTGATGCTGATCTCGCAGATCATCGGCGGCTACACGCTGGGCGGCGCCGACATGCTGCGCCGGGCCATGGGCAAGAAGAAGCCCGAGGAAATGGCCAAGCACCGCGAGATCTTCCAGTCGGGCGCCGAAAAGAAGGGCTATGACCCCGACATCGCGGTCACGCTGTTCAACCTGATGGAAAAGTTCGCGGAATACGGCTTCAACAAGTCGCATACCGCCGCCTACGCGCTGATCGCCTACCAGACCGCGTGGCTCAAGGCTCACCATCCGGCCGAGTTCATGGCCGCCACCATGTTGTCCGACATGGACGACACCGACAAGGTCCAGATCTTCTGGGCCGATACGGTGGCCAACAAGGTCAAGGTGCTGCCGCCCGACATCAACCTGTCCAACTACCGCTTCGAACCGGTGCTGGACGAACATTCGGCGCGCGGCCTGCCGCCGCGCACCATCCGCTACGGGCTGGGCGCGGTCAAGGGCACCGGGCAGAGCGCGGTCGAAGAAATCCTGCGCGCGCGGGCCGAGAAGGGGCCGTTCGTCGATCTGTTTGATTTCTGCCGGCGCATCGACCGCCACCTGGTGAATCGCCGCGCCATCGAGGCCTTGATCAAGGCCGGCGCCTTCGACACGCTGTCGCCGAACCGCGCCGCGGTGCTGGCCACCCTGGGCACGGCCATGGACGCCGCCGAACAGGCCGCTCGCGCCGCCAGCCAGGTGTCGCTGTTCGGCGGGGACGACCACGCCGACCTGGCGGGCGACCTGGCCGATGTCGAACCTTGGGACGAACGCGAGCGCCTGGGCCAGGAAAAGACCGCGCTGGGTTTCTACTTCAGCGGCCATCTGTTCGACGCCTACCGTACCGAGGTCCGCCGGTTCGTGCGCAATCCCTTGTCCAACCTGCAGCCCAGCCGCGACCTGCAGTGGATGGCGGGCATCCTGTCCGCCGTGCGCACGCAGATGACGCGGCGCGGCAAAATGGTGTTCGCCGTGCTGGACGACGGCTCCGCGCAGGTGGAGATCTCGGTGTTCAACGAGTTGTACGAACGGCATCGCAGCCGGCTGCGCGAAGACCAGTTGCTGATCATTTCCGGCAAGGTCAGCAACGATGAATATTCGGGCGGCATGCGCATCGTGGCCGACGACCTGTTCGACCTGCAGATGGCGCGCGAGGCCAAGGCCCGGGCGCTGTCCATCCGCCTGAACGGCAACGCGCACGCGGATTCCCTGCGCGAAGTCCTCAACCCGCATCGCGCCGACCCCGAGAACGGCTTCCCGGGTACGCCCGTCGAGATCGTCTACAACCGCGGCGACGCCAAGTGCGTGGTGCGCCTGAGCGAGGACTGGCGGGTGCGGGTGCCGGACGTGCTGATCCAGCAGTTGGGCAAGCTGACGGGGCAGCCGGCCGATGTCGGGCTGGAGTACTAGGCGGCCGGGTCGTCCCGGCCGGCGCGTATCGCGATGGCCATCAGCGCCGCGATCATCAGGGTGTAGAACGCGGCGACCATCGACATCGCGAACATGACCTCGGTCATGCCGAATACCAGGAAGCCGATCGCCAGCAGCAGGCCCATGGTGCCGGCGATTTTTTCATCGCGGCCGCCACGGCGCGTGGCACGCGCGAAGAAAAGGGCGGGGACCAGCCAGGCCGCCGCGATCGCAATTCCCCCCAGGATGCCGAGCGTGGCCAGGTTGAACAGGAACTCGTTGTGCGAGTGCCGGAATTCGGCGGCGTGCTTGGTGATCAAGCCCTGCTCGGCCGCCTCGCGCATCGTGCGGCGGTAATCCTGCCGGCTCACGCCGACCAGCGGATGGGCCTCGAACACTTCCAGCGCCGCCGACCAGAGCTGCAGCCGGTTGCCCACCGAGGAATCGAGGGCCTGGCCCTTGCGATATTCCTGTATTTCCGTATAGGCCTCGTCCACGCGCTGGTTGACCAGGTCGCTGGCATGGTAGACGGCCAGCACCGCGCAGGCCAGCGCCGCCATGGCGAGTAGCTTGCGCCAGACACTGCCCGACATCAGGAAGAAGAACACCAGCGCGAAGGCGCCCAGCGCCAGCCAGCCGCCGCGCGTGCCGGAGGCGTAGGCGACGTACAGGCCCGCCGCGCCGCCCAGCAGCTTCAGCGCGATGCCGATCCTGCCCCACACCGTGGCGCGGTCGGACCAGCCCAGGGTCAGCAGCGAGAACAGGCCCAGCAACAGCGTGATATTGCTGAACGGCAGCAGGTTGGAGAACAGGATCTGTCCGGGCCGGCCGTCGGGCGACAGGCCGAACTGGTGGTGGAGGATGCCGGCGCCGATCAGCGCGCCGGCCACGCAGCCCCACTGGATCTGCCTGAGCCAGCGTGAGGGCACGTTCAGCAGCAGCCACAGCAGCGGGCCGAACAGCGCCATGCGCAGCGGCGTATCGAGCACGCTGGGATCGTCGAACACGCGCGCATCGCGCAGGCCCACCACGACGGTGCTTGTACAGGCGGCGAGAAATTGCGCCGCCAGCGCGGCCCAGATCGGCCAGTATCGGCGGACGACGGGAACGAAACGGTCCTGGGGCGCCAGGCGGCCGCGCCAGGCGGTGCCGATCAGGGCGAAGAGCAGGAGCAGGAACAGCAACTGATTGGCGCTTCCCCGCACCCACAGTGCAAGAGCGGGTACCAGGGAAACGGCCAATGCGGAAAGAAACAGCAGCGGGACAGGCAGCCCGCCGTGCCGGGGCATGGAACGGCTCATGAAACCTCGGAGGGGGAGCGCAGGGATGCGGACAGGTTCAGGAGGGCCTCGACATGGGCGCGGGTGTCGGGGGCGTAGGAGAGATGGTTCAGCGGATCTACCAGGCGGGCACGGCCCTCCCTTGCCCGCGATTCGGCCCGCACGACGGCGTCCGCGAGCGACGCCGGCGCATCGACGTCGAAGGTCAGGCAGGCTTCCCCGGACAGTGCCTCGGTGCTGCCTATGCCGCCCGGCAGCACGGTGGGCGTGCCGCACAGCACCGATTCCGGTCCGACCAGGCCGAAGGGCTCGTAGCGCGAGGCCAGGATGGTGTAGTCGGCCGCCCGATAGCAGTCGGCGATGTCCTGGCGGTAGCCGACGTAGCGGATCCTCGGGCAGCGCGACTCCACCGGCCGGCCGGCGACCAGCAGCGAGACCGGCAGGTCGGTCGCGCCGAAACAGGCTTCCAGCATCGGATAACCCTTGCGTTCGTGGCCGGTGGAGGGAAAGAGGAAGGCGGTGGTGCCTTCCGGAATGCCCAGTTCACGGCGAAGCTCGGCGCGCCGCGCGGCGTCCACCGGGCTGAAGGTCTCCACGTCCACCGGCGGGTACAGCACGCGTATCCGCGCCTCGGGTACGTCGTAGTAGCGGCGCAGTTCATCCGCCATCATGCGTGAATGCGCCAGCACCAGGTGCGCCTGGGCATAGTGGGCGCGTTCGAGCCGGATCTGCCAGCGGTCCCAGTGCGTGGGCCGCCGGTTCGCGTGGGCCAGGTGTCCCAGGTGCGTGCCGCCGCAGATGGCCACGTCGGACACGGCCGTGCGGCTGCAGCCGATCAGCAGGTCGACGCCATGCGCGGCCTTCAGCGTTCGCAGGCGGGACGAGAAGTAGTGATCGCGCAGTTTGCCCGGCAGGGCCCAGACGGCGATGCGTACCGGTTCGATGAACGCGTACTCCGGGATGGCCGTATCGAAGCTGCGGGCGAAGACGACCGGCCGGATGCCGAGTTGGCGTAGGCCCTTGACGAGGTCCATGGCATAGCGCTCCATGCCTCCGCCGTAGCCGAAACGATGGCAGGCGATCCCCAGCTTCATGCGCCGGCTCCCTGCCGGGCCGGCGCGGCGGCGTCCACCAGGGATTGCGCCGCCGCGACCACGGTGGAGGTCGCGAGCGCGTCCAGGCAGTCGCTGTGGCTGCCGCGATGCCGGTCGCAGCCTTCGCGCTGGCAGGGCACGCAATCGCGGACCAGCTCCTGCAGCATGAGCACGTTGCCGCGTACCTGCCGCGGCGCGGCCCTGGACCACGGCTGGTCCAGTCCGGCGGCGGGGCTCGGTCCCCACTGGCGGGGATCGGTGGGGCCGAACAGCGCCAGCGTGGGCGTGCCGCAGGCCGCCGCCAGGTGCGTGGTGGCGGTGTCGGGGCCGACGTAGACGTCGGCATGGCGCAGCAGGTCGGCAAGTTCGGCCAGGCTCAGCCGGCCCTGGACCCGGACGATGGCCCGCCGGACGTTCTCGTCCAGACCCTCGAGCAGGCTGTCGAGATATTGCGACTCGGCTTCGCCGGGGCCGCCGCTCAGGACCAGTTGCAGGCCGCGCGCGTGCAGGCTGGCGAACAGGCCGCGCCAGCCGTCGGCGTGCCACTGCTTGTAGCGCCAGCGGGGGGAAGGATGGATGACCGCATAGGGCCGGCGAGCATCGAAGGGCGGTGCTTCGGGAGCGAGGGCGGTCAACCGGGCGGTCCAGGCGTCGCGCAGGACGTGGGCGGTGGGCGGCACGAGTGTGCGCGCCGGAGCAAGATCCAGCAGGGCCGCCACTCTTTCGTTCTCGTGCACGCGGTGCATGTGTTCGTCGATGACGAGCGGACGGCGCAGCGACAGCCGCTTCCACCAGGCGTGGCCGGCCTCAGGCGGCACCAGCCCGACGCGTACCCGGGCCGACGTCAGGCCGAACAGGTGGGGCTTGTCGCCGGGCTGCGGGACCAGCGCCAGATCGTAGCGGCGCCAGAGGCGGCGGACCATGGCGCGGACTTCGCCCTTGGCCGGGCGTTCGGCAATGGTGAAGACTTCGTGGACGTCGGGGTTGTTTTCCAGCATGCCCTCGGTTCCGCGGAACACCAGCATGTCGACCTGGCAGTCCGGGTAGCGTGCGCGCAGCGCATGGGGCAGCGGAGTGGTCAGCAGGACGTCGCCGAGGTAGCGCAGGGCGATGACCAGCACTCGTTGGGGGGCGCGGACGGGTATGGGGTTCATGTCGAAGAAGGGGGCACCAGGTGCCGTACCGCGTCGAGCACGTCGGGAAGGGCGGGCCAATGGCCTTCGGCGCCCAGGCAGATCGCGTCGGGGGACCAGGGGCCGGTGCGCTCGCGGCGCGTGACGCCGAACAAGGTGATCTGGCGCGCGCCGGCCGCCGCGGCGACGTGGGAAGTGCCCGAGTCGTTGCAGACGACCGCCGCGGCGCTGGCGGTCAGGGCGGCGAAGGCGCCCAGCCCCAGGGGCGGGAGCACGGTCGCCGCCGGGGCGGCCTGGCGGGTGGCTTCCATTTCGTGGGGCGGCGGGCAGACCACGCAGGCCACCCCCTGCGCGGCCAGCGCCCGCGACAGGTCGGCGAACAAGGGCCAGGCCTTGGGCTGTCCGTGGTGCAGGCCGGTCGCGACCGGGGCCAGCAGGACGAAGGGGCGGCCGATGCCCGCATCGGCCAGCACGCGAGCGGCCATGTCCCGGTGCGCGGGTGTCAGGGGCAGTTCCAGCCGCGGGCCGGGGGAGGCCGGCAGGTCTATGCCCGGATGCCAGCGTTGCAGCGTCTCGCGCGCCAGGTGGTGGAAGACCTCCACCTCGTGGAGCCCTTCCGGCTTGGTCAGGGCCCAGCTCAGGAACGGCGCCCGTCCGTCGCCGCGGTAGCCGGCCGCGCGGATGCCGGCCAGCCGGAACAGCGCCGCGCTGGAAAGCGAATTGGGAAAGACCACGCCGCGGGGCTTGCCGCCCGTGACCGCCGCCTGCCGGGTGGCGGTCAGGTTGGGGCCGAATGCCTTGCCCAGCGAGACGAATCCCGCGGGGGACAGCCCCTCGAGCAGTTCGCGCGCCCAGGGGCGGCCATGCAGGACCAGGGGGTGCCCGGCATGCCGGAGCAGTTCCAGCGCGGGCAGGCACATGCAGGCGTCGCCCACCCAGTTGGGCAGCCGGACGTGTACGGGATCGGCTTCAGGCATCGAGGACGTCAACAAGGCAGGTCGGGCGTGGCGGCTGCGCGTACAATCGGAAGCTTTCTATTGTAAGCGGCGGGCCAGCCGTCGCGCGAATCGCGCGCCACTCGCGGCCGGGCCCACCACGAGCACCTTGTGAACTCCCAACCCGTCAAATCCGAACTGTGGCGCCGCGTCTATAGCCGTGTCCTGAAATACTGGAAGGCACTGGCCCTCGGCATGCTGTTCCTGGTCGGCGTGGCCGCGTCCCAGCCGCTGTTGGCGATCCTGATGAAACCGCTGCTCGACGGGGGCTTCAACGGCCAGAATCCGGACTATGTGTGGAAGATCCCGCTTGCCATCGTCGGCATCTTCCTCGTGCGCGGCACGCTGAATTTCCTGAGCGACTATCTCATGGCCTGGTCCGCCAACCACGTGCTGGCCGACCTGCGGCGCGAGATGTTCGACCGCCTGCTGCGCCTGCCCGACGGCTATTTCAAGCGCATGGGTTCGTCGGTCCTGCTGAACCGCTTCGTGGTCGACGCCTCCAACGTCATGCAGCTGGCCACCGAGGTCATCACGGTGCTGGTGCGCGAGACCCTGATCGTGATCTCGCTGGCCTGCGTGCTGTTCTACCTGTCGTGGAAGCTGACGCTGATCGCGCTGGTGGCCTTCCCGCTGTCCACCTTCATCATGCGCGCCATCGCGCGCCGCATCCGCCGCATCAACCGCGAGACCATCACCATGAACGGCGAGCTGACCCGGGTGGTGAGCGAGGCCATCGATGGGCAGCGGGTCATCAAGCTGTTCAGCGGCTATGCCCACGAGGAAGAGCGCTTCCTGCATATCAACGGCCGGCTGCGGCGCTTCGCGATGCGCAACACGGTGGCCGGCGCGGCCTCGGCACCCATCACGCAAGCCATCGCCGCCGTGGCGCTGGCGGTCGTGGTGTCGACCGCGCTCGGGCAGTCGGGCGCCAACCAGATCACCGTGGGCGGCTTTGCCGCCTTCGTGACCGCCATGCTGCAGATGCTGGATCCGCTCAAGCGGCTGGCCAATGTCGCCAGTCCCATGCAGCGCATGCTGGTGTCCGCGGAAAGCGTGTTCGCGCTGGTGGACGAGGAACCCGAAAGCGATAACGGCGTGCGCCTGCTGCCCCGGCCGGCGCGCGGGCATATCGAGTTCGAACAGGTCTCCCATCGCTTTCCCGACGCCGGCCGCGACACCCTGGAGCGGATCTCGTTCACGGTGGAGCCGGGCCAGACGGTGGCTTTCATCGGACGATCCGGCAGCGGCAAGACCACGCTGGTCTCCATGCTGCCCCGTTTTGCGCTGCCTACGGCGGGATCGATCCGGGTGGATGGCATTCCCGTCGACGAATTGACGCTGACCAGCCTGCGCGACGCCATCTCGCTCGTGAGCCAGGACGTGGTGCTGTTCGACGATACCATCGCCGCCAACGTGAGCTATGGCGCGAATACCGAGCCGTCGGAAGCGGCCATCCGCCAGGCCCTGGCCGACGCGAACCTGCTGGAGTTCGTCGATTCGCTGCCGCAGGGCATGCACAGCCAGGTGGGCGAGAACGCCGCCCGGCTGTCGGGCGGCCAGCGGCAGCGCCTGGCCATTGCGCGGGCGCTGATCAAGGATGCGCCCATCCTGATCCTGGACGAGGCCACCTCGGCCCTGGACAACGAGTCCGAACGCCAGGTCCAGGCGTCGCTGGAACGCCTGATGGCGGGACGCACGACGCTGGTCATCGCCCACAGGCTGACCACGGTGCAGAACGCCGACCGCATCATCGTGCTGGACCAGGGGCGCATCGTCGAACAGGGCTCCCATACCGACCTGCTGGCAGCGGAAGGCTTGTACGCGACGCTCTACAAGATGCAGTTCAGCGAAGCGGCATGATCCCGGACTGAAACCGGGGCGCGGCCGCCGGCCCTCAGGCGTTGCCGCGCTGGGCTGCCATGGTTCCGTCGTTCCAGGGCAGGCGCCCGGCCTGGACCGCCTCCTGGCCCCGCAAGCGTGCGAAGGTCCGGGCGACCCGGCCAGGCGTCAGCACGTACTTCCACAGCTTTTCCTTGAGCCGGCCGGTGGGTATGCCAGCGCTGCCTATCAACACTTGTCCGGGCCCCCAGTCGGGTCGCCAGGTCCTGGCGCCCCCCTGCCGCATGAACAGCGACAAGGTCGGGACATGAAGGTTGGAGGCGAGATGGCCGATGCCCGAGTCGTTGCCGATGAACCAGCCCGACTCGAATATCCACGAGGCGACGTTGTCCAGGCCACCGAGGTCCGGCAGCCCCAGCCCTTGGGCGCGCAGCAGGGGTTCCCATTGCGGGCGTTCGGCGGGGCCGACGATGAATTGCGGATCGAACCCTTCGTCGCGAAGACGGCCGGCCAGGGCGATGAAACGCGTGGGCAGCCAGCATTTGTCCGGCGTGCTGGCCGCGGGGTGGATGACCACGCGCGAGCCGTGCAGGCGGTGGACGAGGCCGGCAGGAGGCTGGAGACCGTTGTTCTTTTCCGCGTCCGCCAGTCCCAGGTCGTTCCGGCAGAACTCGGTCAGCCGGGTCGCCATGGACTTGGGCGAACGCATGCGGCACAAGTCTTCCAGGACCCAGGCGCGCGGATGCAGTTCGGTGAAGCGCGGGAGCGGCCTGTGATCGTGCAGCTGGATGGCGGTGTCGAACGCTTCCAGCGTGAGGCCGGCGCCGTCGGGCGAGAGGCCAGGCTGGATGTCGATGCCGGGGAACCAGCGCCGCAACGCGTGAATATGGGGGCCGAAGACGGTAACGGCCGATCCGGAGCGGCGGAGGTTGTGGGCCACTGTCATCGACAGCAGCGAATCGCCGATGGCGGGAGAGGTGACCAGGGCGACTTTCGCCAGGGAATCCTTGTTGGGCGGCACGATGTCTAGGCTAGGATGAAACCGTGGGCCGGGCGGCCCACGGGGTCCTATTGTATGCAACCCATGGCGATGCCACGGGTGCCTGCATCACTTCATCTGGCACTCGCCCGCATACGAGTCCTTGCTGTGCTCGTAGATCACGCCCTTGGTCACGAACGCCGGCTTGCCGCTGGCGTCCTTGGCCACGTCGACCCGGTAGAACGGCGCGATCGGGAACTGGTTGGTGTTGAACGCGAAGGAACCGCGCACGGAGTCGAACTTGGCTTCCCGCAGCGCCGCGCGGAACGCGGCCTTGTCGGACACGTTGCCCTTGGTCTTGGCCAGGGCCGAGGCGATCAGGCTGGCGGCGTCGTAGGACTGGGCGGCGTACATCGAGGGTTCGCGGTTGTATTTCTTGCGGAACGCGTCGGCGAATTTCTTGTTGGCCGGATTGTCGAGGTCGGGCGAGTAGGGCGCCGCCGTGACCGCGCCCAGCGCGGCGTCCTGCAGGGCGGGCAGGGTGGAGCCGTCGATGGTCGAGGTCGACAGCATGCGGACCTTGTCGAACATGCCGGCCTGCCGGTACTGCTTGACGAAGTTCACGCCCATGCTGCCGGGATAGAACGTGTAAATGGCCTCGGGCTTGCTGGCGGCCAGCGCGGAAATCTCGACCGAGTAGTCGGGCTGGTTGACCTGGGTGAAGGTCTCGCCCACCACCTGGCCCTTGAAGGTCCGCTTGAAGCCTTCCATGGCGTCCTTGCCGGCCTGGTAGTTGGCCGCCAGGAGCTGGACCTTCTTGATGCCCATCTTGTTGGCGAGCTCGCCGCCGGCCTCGTGCAACTGGTCGTTGTTCCACGAGGTGGAGAAGAAGTAAGGCGAGCAGCCCTTGCCCGTGATCGGGGTGGGCCCGGCGTTCGAGCCGACCAGGAAGACCTCGGCGCTGGTGATGGGGCGGTGGACCGCCATCATGACGTTCGAATAGATCAGGCCGGTGATGACCGGCACCTTCTCGCGCTCCAGCAACTGGCGCACGACCTGCAGGCCGACCTCGGGCTTCATCTGGTCGTCTTCCTTGAGGACCTGGACGTCGACGCCGCCCAGCTTGCCCTTGCCCTGTTCCACGGCCAGCATGAAACCGTCGTACTGGTCCTGTCCCAGCACCGAACCCGGACCGGACAGCGTGGAGACGAAGCCGATCTTGACGGCGGCGAAGGAGGGGGCGGCGAAGGCCGCTTGCAGTATCGATGCGACGGCTATCAGTTTGGCGGTTTTCATGCGGACTCCTGGCTTGCCTGCGGGGTGGATGAGGCCGGATACCCGGCCCCCTGGATACTGCGGTCGGCGGCGCGACGCCGGTGCCGGACGGCTATTTCAGCTTGCATTCCCCATGGTAGGGGTCCTGGTGGTCCGGGAACACGGTTTCCCGCGTGGCCAGCGTCACGCCGCCCGCGGGATCGCGCACCACTTCGAATGCGTAGTAATTCGATACGGGGAAGTGATTATTGTTAAATTTGAAGCCGCCCCGCACTGAGGGGAAATTCGCCTTGACCATTGCCTGTTCGAAGGCTTTCTTGTCGTCCAGGCGGCCGCCGGTGGCCTTGAGCGCGGCGTTCAGGGCCTGCGCCGAATCGTAGCCATAGGCCGCGTAGTGCGAGGGGACGCGTCCGTACTTCTTGCGGAACTGCTCGACGAAACTGCGGTTGGCCGCGTTGGGCAGGTCGGGCGACCACGGGCCGCCGGACATCACGCCCAGGGCCAGGTCCTGCAGCGCCGGCAGGGTCGTGCCGTCCACGGTCGAACCCGACAGCAGCGGCACCTTGCCCAGCATGCCGGCCTGGTGGTACTGCTTGACGAAATTCACGCCCATGCCGCCGGGGTAGAAGATGAACACGGCGTCGGGGCTGGCGGTGCGCAACTGGGTGATTTCCACCGAGTAGTCGGGCTGGTTGACCTGGGTGTAGGTCTCGCTCAGGACCTCGCCCTTGAAGTAGCGCTTGAAGCCCGTCAGCGCCTCGCGGCCGGCCTGGTAGTTCGGCGCCATCAGGGCCACGCGCTTGTAGCCCTTCTGCTGGGCGTACTTGCCCATGGCCTCGTGCTGCTGGTCGTTCTGCCAGGACGTGGAGAAATACAGCGGCGAGCACATCTGGCCGGCGATCTGGCTCGGGCCGGCGTTGTTCACCAGCAGGAAGGTGCCGCTGTTGACGATGTCGCGATAGACCGCCATCAGCACGTTCGAGAAGCTCAGGCCGGTCACGATCTGCACGCGGTCGCGCTCGATCAGCTTCTTGGCGGCCTGGCGGCCCACCTCGGGCTTGAGCTGGTCGTCTTCCTGGATGATCTTGACCGCTTGCCCGCCCAGTTTGCCGCCGGCGGCTTCCACGCCCAGCATGAACCCGTCGTACTGGTCCTGGCCCAGCGTGCCCCCTGGCCCGGACATCGTGGCCAGGAAGCCGATCTTGATGTCGGCGTGCGCGGCGGCGGTGACGCCGAACGCGAGGCAAAGGCTGGCCACCAGGGCCGGAACGGGGCGCTGCAAAGTCATGGACGATTCCTTGGACTTACGTTTTAAGTTTAAAGTAATTTTTGGAATTCGAAACGAAATTCGTGTTCGTCTTCCGGCGCCGCGCGGCGGATGTGGCCGGCGGTGGGGGCGGGGAAGTGGGCGGGCAGGACCAGCGTGCCGTCGCGGGCGCAGGCTTCCAGCAGCGATTGCCGGGTGCGGCGGGCGTGGTCGGGGTCGGCGCAGAAGCGCGTGCTCCACTGGGGGTAGCAGCACTGCAGCGGGTGGTGGAAGGCATCGCCGGTCAGCAGGACGCGCTGGTGCGTGCCCTGGATCTCGACGGCCACGTGGCCGGGCGTATGTCCGGGTGCGGGGACGAGGCGGATGGCTTCGTCGATGCGGTGGTCCATGTCGACCAGGTCGGCCAGGCCGGCCTCGAACACGGGCAGGACCGAGTCGCCCACGTAGTCGCCGGTGCGCACGAGGCCGGGATGGCCTTCGTGTTCCTTCCAGTAGGCCCATTCCTCGTGGGTGAAGAGGTAGCGCGCGTTGGGGAAGGTGGGTACCCAGGCCCCGTCCACCAGCCGCGTGTGCCAGCCGACGTGATCGACGTGCAGATGGGTGGACACGACCACGTCGATGTCCTCGGGGCGCACGCCGGCCGCTTCCAGGCGATCCAGCCAGCCCCAGTGCTGCCGGTCGAAATCGGCGCGTACCCGCGCCTTGCAGTCGCCCACGCAGGTGTCCACCAGGATCAGGCGGCCCTGGCTTTTCAGCAGGAAGGACTGGATGGAGATGACCAGCCGGTCGGAGGCCGGGTCGTAGAACCGCGGAGCCAGCCAGTCCAGGTTGGCCTGGATGGCCTCGGGGGTCGAATCCGGGAAGATCTCGGCGGGGCGCAGCAGCGGGCCTTCGGCCTCGACGATGCGGGTGAGTTCGACCCCGCCGAAGTCGAACCGTGCCGTCATGCGGCGCCCGGGATATGTTTGCCGGGATGCACCGTGCCGCACGAAGGGCAGCGGCGCTTGTCTTCGCTGGCGTAGAAGGCTTCGAACAGCGGCGGCAGGTCGGTCACGATGCTCTTGAGCTGGACCTCGACGCGATGCACCAGGTGTCCGCAATGCAGGCAGTACCACTCGAAGCCGTCCAGCAGGCCTTCGGGGCGTTGGCGCTCGATCACGAGACAGGCACTGCCGGTCTCGGGACGCTGGGGCGAATGGCGCAGGTGCGGAGGCAAGAGGAAGATGTCGCCTTCCTTCAGGTCCACGCGCTCTTCCTTGCCTTCCACCCAGAGCTTCAGGTAGGCGTTGCCGCGGATCTGGTAGAAGAACTCTTCCAGCGGGTCGTCATGGTAGTCGGTGCGGTGGTTGGGGCCGCCGACCACGGTGACGATGAAATCGGAGTCCTGCCAGATCTGCTGGTTGCCGACCGGCGGTTTGAGCAGATGGGCGTTGTCGTCGATCCATTTCTGGAAATTGAGCGGAAGACCGTATTTGTACATGGTGCTCTCGTTGGGTCGGTAGGTCTGCGCCCGCGGAGCGGGCTCCCGCGCCGGGAGAAGGCAGTCGTGGCCTATCGTAGGCTAATTGCAGTCTATGTGAGCCAGGCGCCTGGCGAGAAATAGAAGTTGGCGCCCGGGGTATGCGTATTGGCTATGGCTCATCCAGGCCCCGCGTCCCGAGGGAAGCGTCAGGAGGCGGCGGCGCGCCGGCTGTCGCAGATGCGGTGCAGGTATTCGATCAGGTGCTGGCTGGCGGGCGTGAGCTGCCGGTTCGCCCGCACCGAATAGCCCACGCGTCCGAACAAGCCGAATTCGGCCAGCGGCAGGAGCTTGAGCAGACCGTGGTCCAGGAACTGCGCGGCGGCGTCCTGCGGCATCAGGGCGATGGCCTCGCCGCGCAGCAGGATGCCCAGGTTGGTCAGCAGCGACAGGGATTCGATGTGGCGGGGCGGGATGCCCAGCCCCGTGCGGTGGAAGGTCTGTTCCACCGCCGAGCGCAGCGGCGATTCGGCGGAGGGCAGGATCCAGGGCAGATCCATCAACTGGCCCAGTTCCAGGTTTTCCGCACGCGCCAGCGGGTGATGGGCGCCGACGACGGCATGCAGCTTTTCCTCGTACAGCGTATGGTGGGTGAGCGGATAGGCATAGCCCAGCGCGATGTCGCGCTCGGGCAGGCGTCCCACCACGATGTCGAGGTCGCCCGTGGCCAGGGCCGGAAAGAGCTGCGACGAGGGGCCTTCGGACACGGTGACGCGGATGCCCGGGTGCTCCTGCATCAGCATCGAGATCGCCTCGGGCAATAGCTTGGCCGACGCGGCGATCAGGGTGCCGACGATGACGTGCCCGCTTTCCCCCGTCAGCGCCGCGTTGAGCTCGTCGGTCATGTAGCGCAGCTCGGCCATCAACGTCTTGACCCGCCGTCCCAGCAGGTGCGCCAGATCGGTCGGGACCACGCCGCGGTTGGAGCGCTCGAACAGCGGCGCGCCCACGAACTTCTCCAGTTCGTAGATGGCCTTGGTGACGCTGGGCTGCGTCAGGTTCAGCTCATTGGCCGCGCGCGACAGCGACCGGCGCTCGAGCACCCGCTCGAAGATCTGCAATTGGTGCAGCTTGAGCTTATGCCCCAGCGCGTTGGGAGTCAGACGAAAATTGGACATGGCGGCCGCAGGGGACATTCCCCTGCGATTATCGCCCATTCCTACTCTTACAGCTTCACGCAGACGTTGGTCGGCTCGGTGTAGAAATGCAGCGAGTGGCGGCCGCCTTCACGCCCGATGCCCGACAGGCCGCTGCCGCCGAACGGCGTGCGCAGGTCGCGCAGGAACCAGCAGTTCACCCAAGCCAGGCCGACCTGCATGGCCTGGGCCACGCGATGGCCCCGGGTCAGGTTGGTGGTCCAGACGGCCGCCGCCAGCCCGTAGTGGGTGTCGTTGGCGAGCCGGATGGCTTCTTCCTCGGTATCGAAGGGGGCGATGTGGCACACCGGGCCGAACACTTCTTCCTTGATGCAGCGGGCGGTCTCGGGCAGGCCGGTCCAGATGGTCGGCTGGATGTAGGCGCCCTGGTCGCGCTCGTCGCCGAAGGTCGGCACGCCGCCGCCGGTGACCACGGTGGCGCCTTCCTCGACCGCCAGGCGCAGGTAGGACAGCACCTTCTCGCGATGCTCGTGCGATACCAGCGGACCCATGGTGGTGGCGGTGTCCATGGGGCGGCCCAGCACCAGCTTCTCGGCTTCCAGCTTCAGCGCGGCCACGAAGCGGTCGTAGATCGGCCGCTGGACGTAGACGCGTTCGGTGCACAGGCAGACCTGGCCGCAGTTGGCGAAGACCGAGCGGGCCACGCCGGCGACGGCCGCGTCGAAGTCGGCGTCCTCGAACACCAGCGCGGCATTCTTGCCGCCCAGTTCGAACGACACCGGCTTCACGCCCGGCGCGACAGCCTTCATGATGGTGCTGCCGGTGGCCGATTCGCCGGTGAAGGTGATCCCGTCGATGTCCGGGTGGGTGGTGATGAATTCACCGGCCGAGTTCGGTCCGAAACCATGGACCACGTTGAACACGCCGGCGGGCAGGCCGACCTCGGCCGCCACTTCGGCCAGCAGGGTGGCGGTGGAGGGCGTGACCTCGGAAGGCTTGGCCACCACGGTGTTGCCGAAGGCCAGCGCGGGCGCGACCTTCCAGGTGAACAGCAGCAGCGGCAGGTTCCACGGCGAGATGACGCCCACCACGCCCAGCGGCTTGCGGTAGGCGTAGTTCAGCGCCTGCCGTCCGTCCGGGGTGTCGGTCATGAAGCTTTCCATGTCCAGCGTCCGGGCGATCTCGGCGAAGGCGCGGAAGTTGGCGGCGCCGCGCGGGATGTCGATCTGGCCGGCCCAACCCACGGGCTTGCCGGTGTCGCCGATCTCGGCCGCCAGGAAGTCGTCGAAGCGGCGTTCGATGCCGTCGGCCAGCGCGTACAGATAGTCGGTGCGCTGGTTGACCGGCAGGGCCGCCCAGGCCGGCAGGGCCTGGCGCGCCGCCGCCACCGCGGCGTTCACCTGGTCGCGGCTGGCTTCATGCACGTGCGCCACCAGTTCCCCGTTGGCGGGATTGAGTTTGTCGAAGGTGCGGATGCCGTCTTCGAAGCGGCCGCCAATGAAGTTGCGCAGGGTTTTGACCGACATGGTGCTGGGTTCCGTTGAGGTTATAGTACGTATACGTCATAATATAGTGGAAATCAGCGCGACCGGTCCATCCCCGGGGGCATAACAACTTCGGCGCCAGCCATAACCGCTTCGAAGAATCGCCAGGGGGTCGGCTGCCGGGCGCGCGACATCAGTTAAGATCTCAGGTCTGCTCCGGCCCGCCATCATGAATCGACCTTCCGCCCTGCGACGCCCGCCCGCCGCGCCGTCCTCCGAACCGGAAACCGTGCCCTGCACGGAGGCCGTGCGCGCGTTCGAGCTGACGGACGTCGTGTCGCACCTGCTGCGGCGTGCGCATTTCCGGGCCGAGGCACTGTTCATGCAGACCTTCCACGACGAGGACCTGACGCCGCGCCAGAAGGCGCTGCTGATCACCGTCTGCAAGCATCCCGGCGCCACGCAGAACCAGTTGGCCGAGGACATCGCGCTGGACCGCAATTCGCTGGCCGACATGATCAACCGCCTGGTGCGCAAGGGATACCTGCGGCGCCGGCGCTCGGCCGACGACAAGCGCGCCTATGCCGTGACCATCACCCAGGCGGGCGTGGACGTGCTGGAGCGCGTGCTGCCCCGCGACAAGGAAGTCGAGGAGGCCATCATCGCGGCCCTCCCGCCCGAGTACCAAGCGCTGTTCGTCAAATGCCTCAAATTGATGGCGGGGGTGGGACGATGAGCCGCCGCCATTGTCCGGGCACAGGTTTCTCCCGTATATTCGTACGTATACGGCATAAAGGTGTTTTTCTCTTTTCTTCAACTTCAAAACAGGACTACCCATGGGGCAGATAGGACAAGGGGGCGTCGCCGCCGAGGCGATCGCCGGGCTTGCGCAGCGCCTGCGCAGTGCTCATGAAAGCCGCGTCGCGATCGATCCGATCCGCGATCAGTTGCCGGCAGGCGACCTGGACGCTGCGTATGCGGTGCAGCAGGCCAATACCGACCACTGGGTCAAGCAGGGCCGCCGGCTGGTGGGCCGCAAGATCGGCCTGACGTCCAAGGCGGTGCAGGCGCAGCTGGGCGTGGACCAGCCCGACTACGGCATGCTGTTCGCCGACATGTCGGTGTGCGACGGCGAGGAAGTGCCGCTGTCCAGCCTGATCCAGCCCAAGGTCGAAGCCGAGATCGCCTTCGTCATGGAGCGCGACCTGGTCCAGCCCATGGCCACGATGGCCGAGCTGATCTCGGCCGTCGCCTACGCCGTGCCGGCCATCGAGATCGTCGACAGCCGCATCGCCAACTGGAAGATCAGCATCGTCGACACGATTGCCGACAACGCCTCGTCGGGCCTGTTCGTACTGGGCAATCGGCCGGTCAAGCTGGGCGACTTCGACGCCCGCCTGTGCGGCATGGTCATGGAGCGCAACGGCGACCAGGTCTCGATCGGTGCCGGCGCCGCCTGCCTGGGCCACCCGCTGAACGCCGCCCTGTGGCTGGCGCGCAAGATGGCCGAGCGTGGCAATCCGCTGCGTGCCGGCGACGTCGTGCTGAGCGGTGCGCTGGGCCCGATGGTCGCGGTGCAGGGAGAGGAAATTCTGGAAGCGCGCATCGCCGGACTGGGCTCGGTGCGCGCGGTGTTTGGCGCCAAGGAGCAAGCATGAGCGGTCCGCTGTTGTCCCTACCCGAAGTGGCCCGCGAGCTGGACGAAGCCGCCAGCACGCCGCGCGCGGCCGAACAGTTCGTCGAGCGCCGTCCGCTCACGCTGGCCGAGGCCTACGAAGTGCAGCGCATGCTGATCCAGCGCCGCGTCGACCGCGGCCATCGCCGCATCGGCATGAAGATGGGCTTCACCAGCCGCGCCAAGATGGTCCAGATGGGCGTGCACGACATGATCTGGGGCCGCCTGACGCATGACATGCGCGTGGACGAGGGCGGCGAACTGAAGCTGTCGACCCGCGTGCATCCGCGCGTCGAGCCCGAGATCGCTTTCCTGCTGCGCAAGCCGCTGTCGGGCATGGTGTCGCCGATCGAGGCGCTGGACGCCGTCGAGGCCATCGCGCCCGCGCTCGAGATCATCGACTCGCGCTACAAGGCCTTCAAGTTCTCGCTCGAAGACGTGGTGGCGGACAATGCCTCGTCGTCGGGCGTGGTGCTGGGTGCCTGGCACAAGCCCAGCGTCGACTTCTCCAACCTGGGCCTGATCATGTCGTGCAACGGCAAGGCCCAGCAGGTCGGCACCACCGCCGCCATCCTGGGCCATCCCGTGCGTTCGCTGGTCGCGGCCGCACGCCTGGTGGCGCAGGCGGGCGAGATCCTGCCCGAGGGGTCCATCGTGATGGCCGGCGGCGCCAGTGCCGCCGAGGCCCTCGTGGCCGGTACCTGGGTCGAGCTCGAGATGCAGAATCTCGGCCGCGTGGGCTTCCACGTCACGGCCTGAGGCGGCTCCCGGCCGCCGCCGGGCAGCCCCGGCCGGGGCTGCCCGATGCCCTGGCCCGCGCCCTTCGGGCGTATGGCCAGGAGCTATATCCCCCAGGTTCTTATATAACTTCATGTTATGATGATATGGGGACTTGGTCTGAGCCAGCGCCTGGCCAGGTCTTAAAATTCTCAGGATGCCCACCCCCTGCGCACCGCGCGCAATCATCATGAGAATCCTTGCCATTCTTTCCGCCTGGCTGATCGCCTTTGCCGCAACGGCCGGCGCCCAGGCCGCTACGTCTCCCATCCTGTCGCCCGACGAACTGAAGGCGGTGCTGTCCTCGCCCTCGGTCACGGTCATCGATATCCGTTCGCCTGCCGCCTACCTGCAAGGCCACATTCCCGGCGCCCTGTCCGCCCCTTATGGCTCGTGGCGGGGCCCGGCCAACAGCCCCGGCACGCTGCCGCCGCTGGACAAGCTGACCGCGCAGGTGCGCAAGCTCGGGCTGACACCCGAGCGCCATGCCGTGGTGGTGTCCTCGGGCGCGGACGTGACCGACTTCGGCGCCGCCGCCCGCGTGTACTGGACGCTCAAGTACCTGGGCCTGACCCAGCTGTCCATCCTGAATGGCGGCGTGCAGGCCTGGCAGCAGGCGCAGCAACCCCTGAGCCAGGATGCGCCGGCCCAGCCCGCGCCCAGCCGCTATGAACCCAGGCTGAACACCGCCATCAAGGCCACCCAGGCCGATGTGCTGGCGGGCACGAACGGCGGCGACACCCGGCTGATCGACGCGCGGCCCAGGAATTTCTTCGAAGGCCTGGTCAAGGCGCCGACGGCCGCGGTGCCCGGCACCATCCATGGCGCCCGGAACGTTCCGCACAGCGTCTGGTTCGCCCCTGGCAGCACGCAGATCGTCTCGGCCACCGAGGCCCGCGCCATTGCCGCCCGGGAGTTCCCGGACGCGGGCGGCGACAACATCGCGTTCTGCAACACCGGCCATTGGGCCGCCACCGACTGGTTCGCGCTGTCGGAGCTGGCGGGCCTGCCGCACGTGCGCATGTACCCGGAATCCCTGGCCGACTGGACCAATGCCGACCAGGCCCTGCCCATGGACAACGCGCCGGGTCGGGCCAGCCAGATCTCGGAAAAATTCAAGAAGTTGTTCGGCAACTCGTAACGCGGCAGAGGATCCCCCTGATGCAAACGACGCTTTCCCAGGCGGGCGCGCCCGCCGTATCGTCCCCCGTTTCGCCCGCGCTTGGCCAGGCGCGCTGGCCGCTGACCGCCGCCATCGTACTGGCCGTGCTCGCGCTGGCCTGGTTCGTGACCGTGCGCCAGTCGGTGCTGTTCGTCATCGGCATCGGCATGGGCGGCCTGCTGGCCGGTGCGCGCTTCGGCTTCACCACCGGCTGGCGCCGGTTGATCGAGGCCCGCGACGCCAGCGGCGTGTTCGCCCAGATCGTGCTGCTGGCGGTGGCGGCGGCCATTTCCATTCCGCTCCTGGCGAAGTTTCCCGGCGACCTGGCCGCGGCCCTGGGGCCTCCCAGCATCAGCCTGCTGATCGGCGCCTTCGTGTTCGGCGTCACGATGCAGATCGCCGACGGCTGCGGTTCGGGCACGCTGTACAAGGCCGGGCTGGGCATTCCGCTGAACATGGGCGTGCTGCCGCTGTTCGCGCTGGGCAGTTTCCTGGGATCGGTGCACCTGCACGGCTGGCTGTCGCTGGGCGCGGTCGCGCCGGTCAGCCTGGTCCGCGACTGGGGTGCGGGTGGCGCGCTGGCGCTGACCTTCGCCGGCCTGGCCGTTTTCGGCCTGGCGGCCTGGATCTGGAGCCGCAAGGGCGGCGCGGCCGCGCCGTCCTCGCCATGGAACCGCAAGCTGCTGCTGGCCGGCATCGGCCTGGCCCTGCTGGCGGTGGCCAACCTGGTGGTGGCCGGCCAGCCCTGGGGCGTGGTCTACGGTTTCGGCCTGTGGGCAGCCAAGGTGGCGACCGCGGCCGGCGTGTTCGATCCCGCCGCCAACGCCTTCTGGGGCCAGGCGGGCAACCTGCGCACGCTGGACCAGAGCGTGTTCCTGGACGTCACCTCCATCACCAACATCGGCATCATGGCCGGCGCGCTGTGGATCGCCGCGCGCAAGCCGTCCAGCGGCAAGCCGTTGACGGGTCGCCAATGGGCGGCCGTGCTGGTCGCGGGTTTCCTGCTGGGCTACAGCTCGCGGCTGGCGTTCGGCTGCAACGTGGGGGCCATGGTCAGCGGCATTTCCACGGGCAGCCTGCACGGCTGGATCTGGGTCGTGCTGGCGTTCGCCGGCTCGCTGATCGGTGTGCGCCTGCGCCGCCGTCTCGGCGTTTGAACGGGAGGGCATGGACATGACTTCCCGTACTTCCGCCATCCTGCTGTTCTGGGCCGTGCTGATCGTCTTCTTTGCCTGGGACTGGACCCACGCCAGCCCGGTCAACCACCGGAAGGAACCCGCCATCCTGGCCATAGGCTCGGGGCAGGCGCCCAGCGGAGGGCATTGCTCGGCGTTCTGACCCGCACCCGCAAGGGTTTCTTAAGTGCAACAACCATGCATATGCAATAGAGTTGCATTAACTTCGGATTTGAGCAAGAATGCCGCTCGCGGCCTGGCAAGGGTGCCTTGTCGGCCGCCAGCGGCATTTTTGCGCCATCCATGAAGAAGGAACCGTGATGTTGGGAAGGCTGAACCCCCTCGTATTGGCTTTGATGAGTGTTTCCTGGGGCCTGCCCGCGGCCGCCTGGGCGCAGGCCGCGTCGCCGGCCGAGCCCGCGCCGCAGACCTTGAAGGAGGTCACCGTGTCCGCCACGCCCCTGTCGCGCAGCGAACAGGACCTGGCGGCGCCGGTCACCGTGCTGGATGAGAACGATCTGCTGACCAAGCGGGCCGCCACGCTGGGCGAGACGCTGGAGCAGGAGCCCGGCATCACCTCGTCGCATTTCGGCGCGGGCGCCAGCCGGCCCATCATCCGGGGCATGGACGGCGCGCGGGTCAAGATCGTTTCCGACGGTGCCGAGGTCCAGGATGCCTCCACCATCAGTCCCGACCACGCGGTGGGTCTGGAGCCCATGCTGTCGCAGCGCGTGGAAGTGCTGCGCGGGCCGGCTGCGCTGCTGTACGGCGGCGGGGCGATGGGCGGTGTGGTCAACGTGCTCGACAACAAGATTCCCACCGAGATGCCGGAGAACGCGGTGGAAGGCAGCGTGGAGCTGCGCGGCGCGACCGGTCCGCGCGAGACGTCGGGCGCGTTCGAATTGACTACCGGCGGCAAGGGCCTGGTGTTCCACGCCGAAGGGCTCAAACGCAACGCCAACGACTACAAGGTGGGTCGCGGCTGGGCCGGCGGCAACCGGGTGGACGGTTCGTACAACCATACCGAGACCGGCAGCGTGGGCCTGTCGTGGGTGGGCGACCGCGGCTACATCGGACTGGCCTACACCAGCCAGCGCAACCGCTACGGCCTGCCGGGCCATGACCACGCCTACGAGGGCTGCCATGCGCACGGCACGCACCTGCACTGCCCCGACGACGGCCATGGCCACGACCACGGCGACGAAGACGGCCACGATCACGACCACGGCGAGGACGGCGACAGCCACGGCGTGCCTTTCGTGAAGCTGCGCAGCCAGCGGTGGGACGTGCGCGGCGAGCTGCGCGACCCCTTCGCCGGCTTTACCCGGCTGCGCGTGCGCGCGGGCTTCACCGACTACCAGCATGACGAGATCGAGGGCGACACGATCGCCACCACCTTCAAGAACAAGGCGCATGACGGCCGCGTGGAACTGGAACACGCGCCCATAGGCGGGCTGCGGGGCGTGATCGGCGCGCAGACGACGCGCCGCGCCTTCAGTGCGCTGGGCGAAGAGGCCTACGTGCAGCCTACCGTCACGCGCAACAACGGCCTGTTCGCGCTCGAGGAATACACGGTGGGCGACTGGCGCTTCGAGGGCGGGCTGCGGCATGAATGGCAGCGCATCGACGTGCAGGGCGACGCGCCCGATACCCGGCATCGCGGCACCTCGGTGTCGGCGGGCGCCGTCTGGAAATTCGCGCCGCAATATTCGCTGGGCGTGTCGGCGTCGCGCTCGCATCGCCTGCCGACCGCCGAGGAACTCTATGCCAATGGCCTGCACCTGGCCACGTCCACCTACGAGATCGGCAACGCCAACCTGAAGAAGGAAACGTCCAACAACATCGACCTCACGCTGCGCAAGTTCGCCGGACCCACCACGTTCTCGGTCTCGGTGTTCCACAACAAGATGGACAACTTCATCTATGGCCGCACGCTGGACGTCTACCAGAATCTGCAATTGCTGGAGTACACGCAGCACGATGCCACCTTCACCGGGCTCGAGGCCAAGGTGCGCCACCAGATCGACCGTATCTTCGCCGTCTCGCTGATGGGCGACTACGTGCGCGCGAAACTGGACGGTGGCGGCAATCTGCCGCGCATCCCCGCCTACCGGATCGGCACGCGGCTGGACGCGCGGTGGCAGGCCTGGAGCGGCGACGTCGAACTGTCGTACGTGGGGCGTCAGGACAAGGTGGCCGAGTTCGAGACCGAGACGGCCGGCTACACGATGCTCAACCTTGGCGCCGCCTATGAAGGCCGCATGAGCGGGACCCGTTACCAGATCTACGTCCGGGCCAATAACCTCACGAACAAGCTCGCCTACCGGCATACGTCGTTCATCAAGAATGCCGCGCCGCTGATGGGCCGGAACATCGTCATGGGCGTGCGGCTGACGTTCTGATTGTTACAGCGGTGACCGGGGGCGCGGCCTATCCTGAGTGGAGGTTTCACTCGAGAAAGGAGAGCGATATGGAGCAGGCCGTCAAGCCGCAAGCCCCCAGTGCCGAGAAGTTTTCCGTCGATGTGGAGGCCATCCGCGCCCGGGCGCGCAAGCACCTGGACGAGGGCGCGGTGACCCAGGATTACGGCGCCGATCGCGGCGTCGTGCTCGAGATGCTGAACGAGGCCCTGGCCACGGAGCTGGTCTGTGTGCTGCGCTACAAGCGCCACTATTTCATGGCGCGCGGCATCCATGCCGATCCGGTCGCGGCCGAGTTCGCCGAGCATGCCACCCAGGAACAGCAGCATGCGGACCAGATCGCCCAGCGCATCGTGCAACTGGGGGGCGAGCCGGATTTCTCGCCCGACAGCCTGTCCCGGCGCAGCCATTCCCAGTACGTCGAAGCCGGTACGCTCGAAGGCATGATCAAGGAGAACCTGGTGGCCGAGCGCATCGCCATCGACAGCTACCGGGCCATGGTCCGCTACCTGGGGGACAAGGACCCGACCACGCGCCGCATGCTGGAGGAAATCCTGGCGGTCGAGGAAGAGCACGCGGACGACATGTCCGATTTGCTCGCGCGCGGCTAGGCTGGACCTTGGGCGGAGGGCGGATCGTGGCCCGCTCCCGCTCGCGGGGATGGCTGCGCCAGCGAAGCCGATGGCGCGCCGAACAGATAGCCCTGCGCGTATTGCGCGCCCAGCGCTGCGAGGCGGGCCAGGCTGGCCTCGTCCTCGACGCGCTTGAACACCACCTGGCACGAAAGTCCGGCCGCCGCCTCCAGCAACGGCGGCAGTTCGTGCTCGGGGTCAGCCACGGTGCGCAGGTCCAGCTTGATGACTTCCGGCGCATGCAGGTGCAGCAGCGATTGCGCCTCGCCCACGTTGTTGGCGTGTACGCCCGACAGGAAACCCGCCTTCTTGTAGTTGCCCAGGATCATGCCGGCCAGCAGCACGTCCTGCGCGGCCTCGCCAGGCAATTGCAGCACGATGCGCGCAGGCGGGACGCCCAGTGCCTCGACCATGCGGCGGAACGCCTGCCCGTGGTCATGCGTGATGGCGGCCAGCAGCCGGCCGTGGACGCGCAAGTACAGGGGATGGGTGGCGTCGGCCTTGGAGAAATAATTCAGCGTATGGACCAGGCGGCACAGCCGGTCCAGCCGCACCAGCGTGGCATCGTCGGCCGCGCGCGAAAACAGGCCCCAGGGGCTGATGACGTCGCCGTCGGTCGCGTGCGAACGGGCATAGGCGTCATAGCCGGCCACCGTCCGCGTATCGATCCTGACCACTGGCTGGAAGCCGCTGGCCAGCTCGAATTCGTAGAACCTGCCCAAAACGGTGCCGTCGGGCGCCAGGCGCAGCGACGCATGCAGGTCGGGCTGGCTGGAGAGTTTTTCTATCAGTGTCCGGACTGCCGCATAGGCCACGGAAAGCTCCTGAAGGGGACGCACGGAAGATTTCCCCGAGCGTACCGCCGATCACCATAACGCCAAACGATTGTTTTGCCGATCGGATATTCCTTCCGGTTCTGAAGGCTCAATAGCGTTGGCCGAGCTGCAGTTCCTCCAGCAGCCGGCCGTAGAGCGCATGGCGCTGGGGCGCGATCCGGCCGGCCTCCAGGGCTTCCAGCACGGCACATCCCGGTTCGTGGATGTGGGTGCAGTTGTAGAAGCGGCAGTGGCCCAGGTAGGGCGAGAACTCGGGGAAGCCCTTCACGATCTGCGCGCCGTCCAGGTGCTGCAGGCCGAAGGCCTGGAACCCCGGCGAATCGATCAGGTCGGCTCCGGCGGCAAGCGTGGCGGGCAGGTGGTACAGGCGCGTGCTGGTGGTGGTGTGCTTGCCGGCGCCCAGTGCCTGCGAGTGTTCCTGGGTGGCGGCCAGGGCATCCGGAACCAGGGCGTTGAGCAGCGTGGACTTGCCCATGCCGCTCTGGCCCAGCAGCAGGCTGGCCTGGCCGGCTAGCCGGGGCGCCAGCGCGGCCTGCGTGGCGGCGGTGTCGCGGGCGCTGAGTTCCAGTACCGGCACCCCGAGGGCCTGGATCGGCGCCAGCTTGCGGCGTGCGACTTCCAGGCCGGCCGTGCGGTCGACCTTGTTCAGGATGACGATGGGGGCGATATCGGCGTTGAAGGCACCCACCAGGGCTCGGCCCACCAGTTCGTCGGAGAAATCGGGTTCGGTCGCCACGACGATCAGCAACTGGTCGACGTTGGCGGCGAATTGCTTGGTCCGCATTTCGTCCGAGCGATAGAGCAGGTTGCGGCGCGGCAGGACCGACTGGATGGCGCCTTCGGCCGGCCCCTCGGGCGCCACCTCGACCCGGTCGCCCACGGCGGCGGTGCCTTTCTTGCCGCGCGGGTAGCATTGGCGGGTCGAGCCGTCGTCGCATTCGACCGTGAAGTGGCGGCCGAAGGCGGCCACGACGCGGCCCTGCAGGCCGGCACCCGAAGCGCGCCGTGGCGGCTTCATGATTCGTAGCGCGCGTCTATCTTGGCCGCACAGATGAAGTCGTTGATGGAAATGCCGCCTATCTCGTGCGTGGTGTAGTGCACGCGTACGCGCCTGTGCGCGACCAGCATCTCGGGGTGGTGGTTCTCCTGGCCGGCGACCTCGGCGACGGCGTTCACGAAGGCGATGGCCCCGGCATAGTCGGCGAATTCGTAGTCGCGTTCCAGGACCTCGCCGCGCCGCGCCCAGATGGGCAGCACATGGATCTGCTCGTCGATGTGCGCCGAGCTCATCGGCGCCCGGTTCTTCATGGGCACGCAGCGGCCCGAGCGCAGCTGTTCGATACTCAATACGCGGTTCATGCCGGTTCCTGGAGGCGGTCGAGTGGGGCGGCATGCGGCGCGGCGGCCCGCAGCCGGCCTATGCGTATGCCGGCGGGCGGGTGCGAATCGTAGAAGGCCGAATGCACGGGGTCGGGGGTAAGGGTGGCGGCGTTGTCGTCGTAGAGCTTGACCAGCGCCGAGACCAGGTTCGCGGGATCGGTCTGTTCGCTGGCGAAGCGATCCGCCTCGAATTCGTGCTTGCGCGAGTACCAGCTCGCGAGCGGAATGAAGGCGAAGGTGAAGACCGGCGCGACGAGGAAGAACAGGATCAAGGCCAGGCCGTCGTTATGCCCGCCCAGCAGGGGTGCGGTGCCGAGACCGGTGTAGAACCACACCTGCCGGGACAGCCAGCCCAGCAGGGCGAAGAACACCAGCGACACGCCGAAGCTGAACATCAGGCGCTTGAGGATGTGCCGGTGCTTGAAATGGCCGAGCTCGTGCGCCAGCACGGCCTCGATTTCCTCGGGGGCCAGGCGGGCCAGCAGGGTGTCGAAGAAGACGATGCGCTTGCTCTTGCCGAAGCCGGTGAAATAGGCGTTGCCGTGCGCCGACCGCTTGGAGCCGTCCATGACGAAGAGTCCGTTCAGCGCAAAGCCGGTGCGGCGCGCCAGCGCCTGGATGCGCTCGGCCAGCGCCTGGTCGGCCAGCGGCGTGAACTTGTTGAACAGCGGCGCGATGACGGTGGGAAACAGCAGCATGACCGAAAGGTTGAAGACGATCCACAGGCCCCAGCCCCACAGCCACCAGTAGGTACCGGCACCGGCCATGAGCCACAGCAGGGCCGACAGCAGCGGCAGCCCGAACACCACGGCCAGCGCGAGACCCTTCACGGTATCGGCAGCGAACAGCCGCAAGGTCATCCGGTTGAACCCGAACCGGGCCTCCAGCACGAACTGGCGCCACAGGGTGAAGGGAAGATCCAGCAGCGAGAGCAGGGCGGCGGCCATCGCGACCAGCAGCAACTGGCGGACGAAGTCGGACGAGGCCAGCGAGGCGGCCAGCTCGTTCAGGGCCTGGAGTCCGCCCAGCAGCGTCAGGCCGATCAGCACCGCCGTATCGAACAGCAGCGCGACGATGTCGAAACGGATGCGGGCGATGGTGTAGTCGGCCGCCCGCCTGTGGCTGGTTTCCCCGATGCGGTCGGCGAATGCGGCGGGGACGCGATCGCGATGCAGCGCGACGTGGCGGGTCTGGCGGGTGGACAGCCACAGCCGGGTGGCGACGCCGGCCAGCAGCATCAGGACGAACAGCAGGGTAAACACGATGACGGCTCGTAGTCGGGGCATACGCGCAAGCCCCGATGGATCCCGACGCGGGTTCGGAAAGCGGAGGCGCCAGCCTGTGAGAAAATTGACATTTGTGCCCGCGCCGCCGTCATGGCGCCGCGCGCGCGATCATGCATAGTTCCGGAGCACCGATTATATGGCGTTGAACGAAAATCACCTGGTTTGGCTCGACATGGAAATGACGGGCCTGGATCCGGAAAAGGAAAGGATCATCGAAGTCGCGGTGGTCGTGACCGACGCCCAGCTCGAAGTGGTGGCCGAAGGGCCGGTCCTGGTCGTGCACCAGTCCGACGAACTGCTCGATGGCATGGACAACTGGAACAAGGCCACCCACGGCCGCAGCGGCCTGATCGACAAAGTGAAGGCTTCCTCGCTGGCCGAAGCCCAGGCCGAGGACATCCTGCTGGAGTTCCTGGGCCAGTACGTGCCGGCCGGCAAGTCGCCCCTGTGCGGCAACACCATAGGCCAGGACCGCCGCTTCATGGTCCGCTACATGCCCCGGCTCGAGGCCTTCTTCCACTACCGCAACCTGGACGTCAGCACGCTCAAAGAGCTCTGCCGCCGCTGGAAGCCCGAGATCTACAAGGGGTTCGAGAAGAAAAGCCGGCACGAGGCGCTGGCCGACATCTACGAGTCCATCGACGAGCTCAAGTACTACCGCGAGCACTTCCTGCGCGTCTAGGCCTGGGGGCGGGACTGCGCCAGCGTGGGGCCGGCCGGGCGCCGGGCGGCCACCCGCCAGTAGAAGAACTGCAGCATGAGCGACGAGACCGCCATGCTGAAGGTCGCCATCAGCCACATGGTCCCGGCGCCCGTGGGCGCGCCGGGCATCAGCACCGCGACCATCCCGCCCAGCGCGCCGGCGCCCGGGCCGAATGCCAGCCACCATCCTCCCAGCAGGCCGATACCCCACAGCGCGCCGGCCTGGATCAGCATGGGCCCGACCGCCATCTTGTAGGCGCGCAGCAGGTAGCTGGTCATGCACTGCAATGAATCGAACAGATGGAAGAAGGCCAGCATGCCCAGCAGGCCGAGCGCGACGACACCGACCTCGGTATCGCTGGTGTAGGCCTGGACGATGGGGCCGCGCGCCAGGATCACGACCGCGATCGTCAGCAGCGCGCCCGTGGTGCTGATCATCAGTCCGGCCGATCCCGTACGCCGCGCGCGCAGCGGATCTCCCGAGCCGATGGCCTGCGCGGTGAGCGCGCCGGTCGATATCCCCAGCGCCAGCGGCATCATGAAGCACAGCGCGACCAGGTTCGCCATGATCTGGTGCCCGCCGGTGGCGTAGATGCCCTCGCGGGCCACCAGCAGCGCCATGAACGTGAAGGACGTGACCTCGATCAGGTAGGAGCCGCCCATCGGCAGGCCCAGCCGCAGCAGTTCTCCCAGTGTCTTCCTGTCGGGACGGCCGATGCGCAGGCCGAACTGCCGGTAGAACGGGTCGCGGCGCAGGATGAAGGCGCTCAGGCCCACGCTGATCCAGAACACCAGCGCGGTGGACAGCCCCGCCCCCACCGCACCCAGCGCGGGCAGGCCGAATTTGCCGTAGATGAAGAGCCAGTTGAACAATGCCTTGAAGCCTATGCCCGCGATGTTGATCATCATCACGACCTTGGGCCGCGACACCGCGGTGTTCAGGGCGTAGACCGTGCGAAAGACCAGCGCGGCGGGCAGGGCAATGATCAGCATGGCCAGATAGCCGCGCACCTGGTCCCGCACGGCCGGGTCGACGTTGCCGGACATCGCCAGCCAGGTGTCCGGAAACAGCATCGCCAGTCCGCCCACCACCGACAGGCCCAGCGACAGCCAGACCGCCTGGCCCCAGGCGCGGCCGATCTCGGCCAGCCGGCGGCCGCCGAAGTGCTGGGCGGCGATGGGGATCAGTGCGTGCAGCACGCCGGTCAGGCCGATGAACACGGTGACGTAGATGGATACCGCCAGTGCCATGGCGGCCAGCGCCACGGGCGATGCATGGCCGGTCATCGCGGTGTCGAGCACGCCGAAGGCCATGCTGGCCCATTGGCCGACCAGGACCGGCCAGCCCTGCTGGAGAATGCGGCGCAGGGTCGCGCCCCAACTGGAAGGGAGCGCGAGCCCGGTGTCGGTCACGAGGCGGGGCGTCCGGCCGGGACCGGACGCAACAGGATGAAGTATTCCCGGAACTGCGGGGCACGGCGGAATTCCGCCGCGCGGGTGCCTTCCCACAGCACGCGGCTGCCGGCGTATTCGCCGCGCTGGACCGCGTTCAACAGCACGCTGGCGTTGCCTTGCAGCAGGACCAGCGGGCAGTCGCCGGACAGTTCGAAGTGCAGGTTGTCGAAGACCGCGAACGCGGCGCGCTGGGACAGCCCCAGGCCGGAGCTGCGCACGCACTCGTGCCGGCCGGTGCGGCCCTGCTCGGCGGCCAGCGCATGGGCCATGCCGTTCGAGACTTCGCGGTAGCTCTTGTTGTAGTTGATCGAGGGCAGCCACAGCGTCATGATCAGCAGCCAGCACGCGACCACGCCGCCCGCCGACAGCACCGTTCCGCGCCACAAGCCGGTGGGGCGCGAGCGGAAGCGCCAGATGATCAGCGCGATCCAGGCTACGCTGGCCGCGACCGCGGCGGTGAAGGCGAACAGCGAGAAATCGGCGTCGAAGCCCGGGGTCTGGCGCGCGATGTTGCGGGCGATCTTGGGCGGCACGCCGGTCATGATGGCGATCCAGCCCATCCAGACCACGCAGGCCGTTGCCGAGAACACCATGACGGCGAACCAGTCCAGGGCATTGATCAGGCCCCGCCGCAGCGTGGGCAGCGCGAGCGCGGCCAGCATCGCGCAGGGAATGACCAGCGCCAGGTATTCGGCGTCGACCGGCTCGCGGGTGGCGAACAGCATGACCAGGCCCGCCAGCATCAATGCCACGGGAATCTGCACGTGGGGCGAGCGCAGGTAGCCGCGCCATCGCCACAGCGCCAGCAGCGCCAGCGGTCCGGTGGGCCACAGGAACCAGGGCATGTTGCGCAACACGTCGGACAGTCCGCGCGGCGTCAGGATGCCGAACACGCTGGCGTTCCAGTGCCACCAGCCGCTCATCCAGTAAGGGTGGAGCTGGGCCGTGGCGAGCCACCAGGCCAGCGACAGCGCCAGGCCGAGCGGCAGGCTCAGGAGCGCGATCCAGCGCGCCGCCGGCCGCAGCGCCGAGCAGGTGCCGGCCAGAACGGCGACGGCCAGCAGTTGCGGCATGACGGCGGGGAAGCCGCGCGCCAGGAATGCGCCGCCCAGCGCCAGCCCCAGCGTCAGCGCGCCGGAGCGCGGGTGATCGAGCATGCGGGCGAGCGAATAGAAGGCGAGCGCGTGGAAGGCGAGGGCGGCCGGTTCGGCGGACGTTTCGTGGGACCGCCACAGGATGCCCAGGGTGGCCAGGAACAGGAGCAGCGCGGCGTCGGCCAGCATGCGGCCGTAGTCGCGCGGTTCCGGCTGGCCGCCGAAAGGCAGCGCCAGCGGCTGCGCCTCGGCCCGCCGGCCCAGCAGGTAGGCGCCGTACCAGAGGCTGGTACTGGCGATGCCGAACCAGATGAGGTTGGGGATGCGTCCTGCCAGGATATGGCCCAGCAGCGGCGAAAAAATGGCCATGCACAGCGCGCCCACCCATGTCGCCAGCGGTCCTTCCTGCGACACAGCCACGCCGGCCGCCTCGGGCGCCAGCCATTGCGCCCAGCCGCCGTCGTAGGCGGTCCACATCTGCGCCAGGCCGATGACGTCCTCGCTCTTCCAGGGCTCGCGCATGACCAGGCCGGTCACGATGTACAGCAGGCACAGGGCCAGCAGGCCCCAGCGCGGGAGTTTCGTGGCCGCGAGCGCGGTCAGCCGCGCGGGGGTGGGCGGCAGGATGGACGTATGGAAGGGCGACGGGAATCGGTGGGGCATCGAACCGCTGGGATTACCTAACAGGCGACAAGACGGATTCTAGTGTCCCGGCAGGCCGCGACACGCAAAAAAAGGCGGAATGCGAGGCCGGATTGCAAGCAATTGCAGCGAAGGGGCGGATTTCCGCGAGCCCCGGCCAGGCGGGCGGGAAAGGTCGACCACAGAAAAAAGGCAGCCCGCAGGCTGCCTTTTTCGTGGCGCGGACGGTGCGGTCAGGCGGACGTCTTGCCGGCGCCGGTGGTGCGGGCGAAACGGGCGCGGAACTTCTCGACGCGGCCGGTTTCGACGATGCGGGTTTGCGCGCCGGTGTAGAAGGGGTGCGATTCGGAGGTCACGTCGCACTTGAACAGGGGGTAGGTCTTGCCATCGAGTTCGATGGTTTCACGCGAGTTCAGGGTCGAGCGGGTAACGAACTTGTTGCCGGTCTGCAGATCCTGGAACACGACGTCGCGGTATTCGGGGTGGATGCCTTCTTTCATGGTCTTCCTTGGGGGTATGCGGGTCGCCAGCCGGGACGAAGGTTCGCGCCTTGGGGGCGCTTTTCCTTAGGGCGGCTTCCGTGGTGACTTGCTAGGCGGAGCGCCGGTCCGACAACGTGCCCAATTTCTAGAGCTAAGCCTTGAATTATCGCGGGATTCTCGGGTTTGTGCAATCGGCACCATGTTTTTGGCGTATTTCGCGCTTCAAAGACATCGCTTGGCAGAGCAACCCCCCCCCGCCAGCCCGGTAGTTGCCAGGATGCGGTGGATCCGGCTCCGCCGGTCCACCCGCATCGCCCCCCGGGGGGCGCGCGAAGCGCGTAGGGGGGAGCCCTATTTCTTCATCATGTCGAAGAATTCGCCGTTGTTCTTCGTCGAACGCATCTTGTCCAGGATGAATTCCATGGACTGGATCTCGTCCATGTCGAAGATGAACTTGCGCAGCACCCACACCTTCTGCAGCACATCCGGCTTGATCAGCAGCTCTTCGCGGCGCGTGCCGGACTTGTTCAGGTTGATGGCGGGGTAGACGCGCTTCTCGGCCAGGCGGCGCTCCAGGTGGACTTCGCTGTTGCCGGTGCCCTTGAATTCTTCGTAGATCACGTCATCCATGCGGCTACCCGTTTCGATCAGGGCGGTGCCGATGATGGTGAGCGAGCCGCCTTCCTCGATGTTGCGGGCCGCGCCGAAGAAGCGCTTGGGCCGCTGCAGGGCGTTGGCGTCGACGCCGCCGGTCAGGACCTTGCCGGAGGCGGGTACCACGGTGTTGTAGGCGCGGGCCAGGCGGGTGATGGAGTCGAGCAGGATGACGACGTCGTGCTTGAGTTCGACCAGGCGCTTGGCCTTCTCGATGACCATCTCGGCCACTTGCACGTGGCGGGTGGCCGGTTCGTCGAAAGTGGAGGCGACCACTTCGCCGCGCACCGAGCGCTGCATTTCGGTCACTTCTTCCGGACGTTCGTCGATCATCAGGACGATCATCGTGACGTCGGGGTGGTTGGCGGTGATGGCATGCGCGATGTGCTGCATCATCACCGTCTTGCCGGATTTCGGGCTTGCCACCAGCAGGCCGCGCTGGCCCTTGCCGATGGGGGCGAAGATGTCCATGATCCGGCCGGTCAGATTTTCTTCGCTCTTGATGTCGCGTTCGAGGCGCAGCGGCTTGTTCGGGTGCAGCGGCGTCAGGTTCTCGAACATGATGCGATGCTTCATGCTCTCGGGCGCCTGGCCGTTGACCTTGTCCACCTTCACCAGGGCGAAGTAGCGCTCGCCGTCCTTGGGGGTGCGGACCTCGCCCTCGATGGAGTCACCGGTATGCAGGTTGAAGCGCCGGATCTGGGAAGGCGAAATGTAGATGTCGTCGGTGCTGGCGAGGTAGGACGTTTCGGGCGAACGCAGGAAGCCGAAACCGTCGGGCAGCACTTCCAGCACGCCATCGCCGAAGATCGGCTCACCCTGCTTGGCGCGCCGCTTCATGATGGCAAACATCAGCTCCTGCTTGCGCAGGCGGCTGGCATTCTCGATCTCGAGCGTGGCGGCCATTTCCAGCAGTTGCGAAACGTGCAGCGCCTTCAGTTCATTGAGATGCATCTCGGATAAAGCTCCGGGGGGAGTTCTTGGTGGTGACACGTCCTCGTGGGAGGATTTTGCGCGGAGAGTCTGGTGCTCTTGAGGCGGAGGGCTGGATCCCGAGGCCGGGGCGCGCCGCCGGTGCGCAAGGAGAGGGCGTGGTAAAGGTTGATCGGAAAGGACCGGCTCTGGGCCGGTCCGTGTCTTGCTACCTGTTTACAGCGAACTGTCCAGGAAGGCGGTGAGCTGCGACTTGGACAGCGCGCCGACCTTGGTGGCCACGACCTGGCCGTTCTTGAACAGCATCAGGGTCGGAATGCCGCGGATGCCGTACTTGGCGGCCGTGGCGTTGTTGTCGTCGACGTTCAGCTTGGCAACCGTCAGCTTGCCCTTGTACTGGGTGGCAGCCTCTTCCAGGATGGGGGCGATCATCTTGCAGGGACCGCACCATTCTGCCCAGTAATCGACCAGGACAGGCTCATTGGCTTGAAGTACGTCGGCATCGAAGCTGGAGTCGCTCACGTGCTTGATCGCGTCGCTCATGGTTTTCCTTCTGGAGGTGTGCGCAAAGCGCAGGAAGAGTGGTGCAGTGCGCGGTAAACGGATATGTGATTCGTTAGATATATGTGGGCGCGTGTGCTTGGATTCCAGACCCCTGAGGGGAATTTTTTTATATGCGCGGATCCTGACGGGAGTACCCCTGGGCGATGCGTGGGAAGCGCGAAACGCGAGGGGAGCGGGGCAGGTAGGCGCCGGAATCGGTCGGCGTAGAGCCCGAGATGAACCAATGGTAACCGCAATAAAGCGGTTTTTCCAAGTGCCGGCCCGGCTAGTGTGGTTTTTATAGCCCCGGCAAGGGAATTGGGTGGCGAGCCTGACTTCGGCACTGACGGTTTACAGCTATGGCTGCTTCGTTCCCGACCTGACCAGGTTCACCGCTCCGCCATGCGAAGGGGCCCGCCAATGCCAGTATAGCACCCCCCCTACGCGCTTACGCGCGCCCCCCAGGGGGGCGATGCGGGTGGACCGGCAAAGCCGGATCCACCGCATCCTGGGTCTAGTGCGGTTTTCTTGGTTTATGGCACCCGTGCTTCGCTGGCTGCCAGCGGTAGCAACAGTGGCACAAACCAAGAAAACCGCACTAGACCCAGGGCACCGCGGATCCGGCTTTGCCGGTCCGCCAGTGCCGCCCCCTGGGGGGCGCCCGAAGGGCGTAGGGGGGTACAATATCCCCTATGACATATCTGGTGCTGGCTCGTAAATGGCGGCCGCGTTCATTCGATACGCTGGTCGGACAAGAACACGTGGTGCGTGCGTTGACGCACGCGCTTTCCACGCAGCGCCTGCATCATGCCTGGTTGTTCACCGGCACGCGCGGAGTGGGCAAGACCACGCTGTCGCGCATCCTGGCGAAATCGCTCAATTGCGAGACCGGCATCACGGCCACGCCGTGCGGCCAGTGCCGGGCGTGCACCGAGATCGACGCCGGCCGCTTCGTCGACTACCTCGAACTCGACGCCGCGTCGAACCGGGGCGTGGACGAGATGACGCAACTGCTCGAGCAGGCGGTCTATTCGCCCACTTCCGGCCGCTTCAAGGTCTACATGATCGACGAAGTGCACATGCTGACCGGGCATGCGTTCAACGCCATGCTCAAGACGCTGGAAGAGCCGCCGCCCCACGTCAAGTTCATCCTGGCCACCACCGATCCGCAGAAGATACCGGTCACGGTGCTGAGCCGCTGCCTGCAGTTCAACCTCAAGCAGATGCCGCCGGAGTCCATCGTCGGCCACCTCGAGCATGTGCTGGCGGATGAACAACTGCCGTTCGAGGTCCCGGCCCTGCGCCTGATCGGCCAGGCGGCGCGCGGCTCCATGCGGGACGCGCTGTCGCTGACCGACCAGGCCATCGCCTACAGCGCCGGCAACCTGTCGGAAGAGGCCGTGCGCGGCATGCTGGGCACGATCGACCAACGCCACCTGGTGCGGCTGCTGGACGCGATCCGGGCGGCCGACGGCGCCGGCGTGGTGGGTGTGGCCGACGAGCTGGCGGCGCGCAGCCTGTCGTATGCCGGGGCGCTGGCCGACCTGGCGGTGATGCTGTCGCGCATGGGCATGGCCCAGCGCGTGCCGGGCGCGGTGTCCGAAGAGGATCCGCTGGCGGCGGACATCCAGCGGCTGGCCACGGAATTCTCCGCCGACGAGATCCAGCTGTTCTATTCGATTGCCGTGCACAGCCGCGCCGAACTGGCGCTGGCGCCCGACGAATACGCCGGTTTCGTGATGGCCTGCCTGCGCATGCTGGCGTTCACCGCCGAACCGCAGGGGGTATCCCAGGAAGCCTCCGCGCCGGCCCCGCGATCCGCGGCCTTGAAGGCGGCGCCCGCGGTGGCCGCGTCGATGCCGGCTCCTGCCCCGGTGCCGCCGGCCGCGCGTGCGCCTGCGCCTGCGCCCGCGCCTGCCGCGCCGGCCCGTGCGTCGGCGGCGGCCGAAGCGCTGGCCGCCGCCCGCAACATGTCGATGGCCGGCAACAAGCGTGCGCCCGCATCGGCGCCCGCCCGGCCCGCCGGCAACACGGCGCGGACCGCGCCGGCACCGGCGCCGGCCTCGCCCCCGGACGGGGCGGGTGCCGACGAAGACGGGCCGCCTGCCTGGCACTCGGAGATCGAAGCCGGGCTGCAGGACGGGCCGTCACCGTCGTTCGAGCCCGACGACGCGGGTCCCCCGGACACGATGCCGGTGGCCGCTCGTCCCGCGCCGGCCGTCCGGCCGCAGGCCCAGGCCGCCAAGCCGCCCGTGGTACGGGAAGCGCCCGCCGTGCCGGCCCCACCCCTGGTCCAGGCGGCGCCCCCCCGTGGCGGCGAAGGCGCTGCCGGAGCGGACGGCAGTCCCATCGCATTGAACGAGCCCTGGCCCGTGCTGGCGGCGCGGCTGCCTATCAAGGGCATCGCCGCCCAGCTCGCGCAGCAAAGCGAGTGGGTGGGCGTCGAAGGCGGCACCGTGGTGCTGAAGGTCGCGACCCGCGGGCTGGCCGAAGGCGCGGGAGTCGAGCGCCTGCGCGTCGTGCTCGAGCAGCATTTCGGCGTGCCTGTGCGGCTGCGCTTCGAGATCGGCCAGACCGGCGACGCCACTGCCTTCGCGGTGGCCGAGTCCGAGCGCCAGGCGCGCCAGGCCGAGGCCGAGCGCGCGATCATGGCCGACCCCTTCGTACGTGAATTGCTCGACAATTTCGGCGGCCAGATCGTGCCCGATTCGATCCGCCCGGTATCTTCCGAATCCCAACAAGGAACCCAGCCATGATGAAAGGACAGCTTGCCGGCCTGATGCGCCAGGCGCAGCAGATGCAGGAAAACATGAAGAAGGCGCAGGAAGCGCTGGCCGACATGCTCGTCGAGGGCGTCTCCGGCGGCGGACTGGTCAAGGTGACCATGTCCTGCCGTAACGACGTCAAGCGCGTCGCCATCGATCCCAGCCTGCTGGCCGACGACAAGGACATGCTGGAGGATCTCGTGGCGGCCGCGCTCAACGACGCGCTGCGCAAGGCCGAAGCCACGAGCCAGGAGAAGATGTCCGCGCTGACCGCCGGCCTGCCCCTGCCTCCGGGCATGAAGCTGCCTTTCTGAGCGGGACGGTCATGGCAGGCGATCGATTCGTCGGACCGGCGCCGCTGTCGGTACTGGTCGATGCCCTCAAGCGCTTGCCGGGGGTAGGCGCCAAGTCGGCGCAGCGTATGGCCTATCACCTGCTGCAGCACGACCCGCACGGCGCCCGCATGCTGGGCCAGGCCCTGGGCGACGCCGTCGACCGGCTGCGCCATTGCGTGCGCTGCAATACCTTCACCGAGTCCGAGATCTGCGAAACCTGCGCCAGCCCGCGCCGCGACGCCAGCCTGCTGTGCGTGGTCGAGACGCCGGCCGACCAGAACATGATCGAGGCCAGCCACAGCTACAACGGGCTGTATTTCGTCCTGATGGGCCGGCTGTCCCCGCTCGAGGGCGTGGGGCCGCACGAGATCGGTTTCGACCGCCTGCTCGAGCGTGCCACCGACGGCCAGGTCAGGGAAGTCATCCTGGCCACCAATTTCACGACCGAAGGCGAGACCACCGCCCACTATCTGGCCGAGCTGCTGCGCGCGCAGGGCCTGGGCGTGACCCGGCTGGCGCGCGGGGTGCCCGCCGGCAGCGAGCTGGAATACGTCGATGCCGGCACCATCGCCTGGGCGCTGATGGACCGCCGCGCGCCGTAGGTGCGCTTTTCCGTTTCAGTAGTGCGGAGGGATCTCGTCGCGCAGCGATGCCGGCGCGGCCGGTCCCTGCGTGCTCTGTTCCCGGACCCGGGCCAGCTCGCGCGCCAGCGCATCGATCTGTTGCTGCTGCCGGTAGACCAGTTCGTTCAATTGCTCGACCAGGTCTTCCATGAAGGCGAGCTTGATCTCGACTTCCATCAGTCGCTGGGGGGCAGGCGTGTCGGGCATGTGGGGCTGTCGTCAATAGGCCTTGCTGTCGTGGACAATCAGACGCAAGGTCATGAAAAGAATGCGGATGTCCAGCCAGGGCGACCAGTGCTGGATGTAGTAGCGATCGTACTCCACCCGCTTCATCATCTTGTCCAGCGTGTCGGTTTCGCCGCGCAGCCCGTTGACCTGAGCCCAGCCGGTAATGCCCGGCTTGACCGTGTGGCGCAGCATGTAGCCGCGTATCTGCTGCCGGTAGAACTCGTTGTGTTCCGCGGCATGGGGGCGCGGGCCGACCAGGCTCATGCTGCCGTTGAAGACGTTGAACAGCTGGGGCAGTTCGTCCAGCGAGGTGCGGCGCAGGATCCGGCCCACGGGCGTGATGCGTGGGTCGCCCCGGGTAGCCTGGTGGATCTTGCCGGGGTCCGGCTGGTGCGTGTACATGGACCGGAACTTCATGACCTGTATCGGCTCGCCGTCCAGGCCATAGCGGGTCTGGCGGAACAGGACAGCGCCGGGCGAGCTCAGCCGCACCAGCGCCGCGATCACCAGCATGGGGATGCCCGCCGCGAGCAGCATCAGGCCGGCGAACAGCAGGTCCATGCAGCGCTTGATGCCTCGCGCGATGCCCAGGATCTGGGTGTCGTGCAGGCGCAGCAGGGGCACGCCCGCCATGTTGCTGACGCTGACCTCGAAATCGCCCAGCGCGGGCGATTCCGGGATTAGGTAGATGGCCGACGTGGAATCGCCCAGCTGATTCAGGATGGGCTGGGCGTAGGGGGTCTTCATCAGCGTCATGCTGATGAAGGCGACGTTGGATTTCTGTTCCTTCAGGTGTTCGACGGCCTGGGGCAGGTCGCCCAGGTAGGGCAGCGAGTCCAGCGGCTCCTGCCGCGGGGTGTCGTCGAAGTAGCCGTCCACCAGGATGCCCATGGCCGGCGAGCGGCGCAGCCGGATGGCCAGGGTCTGGGCCTGGAAGCCGGGCATGATGAAGATGGCCCGGCGGACGTACTGGCTGGCGCCGTACAGGTGTTGCGCGCTGAGCCGCATCAGCGCCAGGCCCGGCAGCAGCGCCACGGGTGTCAGGAAGGCCCAGGCCTGCAGGATTTCCCGGCCCAGATTGCGGTGCTCGATGGGCAGCAGAATGAAGGCGAGCAGCGTCACCATGACCACCTGCGACCAGGTCAGGATGGCGCGCCACAGCATGAAGGCCATGGTCCGCGTGCTGAGCAGCTGTTCGAAACGGTAGTAGGCGATGCCGGTGGCCAGCGCGATGACGAGCAGCAGCGCCCCGTCCTCGTTCGAGGGCTGGCGCCCGAAATAGACGCTGGTGGCGGCATGGCAGAGCAGCGCGATCACGGCTGCTCCGATGGCGGCCATGCTGTAGAACATGCGCTGGTGGGAGGGGAGGCGGCTGGTGGCCATGGGGTTTCCTGTCAGCGTCCGCGAACGCCGGAGCGATATTCCCGCCAGCAGATGGCGAAGAACCGGGGGTCTTCCTTCAGATAGCGCCGCCACAGCCTGCCGGGATTGCTGAGCAGGCGCCAGAGCCACTCCATGCCCACGCGCTGGACCAGCCGCGGCGCGCGCCGTTGCAGGCCGATGGCGAATTCCATGGCCGCTCCTACGCACAGCACCAGCCCGTGGGGCAGCGTGGCGGCATAGCGGCCGGCCCAGGTTTCCTGCTTGGGCATGCCCAGGCAGACGAAGACGAGGTCGGGCGCCAGGGCGCGGATGCGGTCCGCGGCTTCGCGCCCTTCGTCGCCCAGCGGGTCGAACCGCATCGACGGCGTCATCACGGTGACGTCGATGCCGGGATAGGTGGCGGCGAAGCGGCTTTCCAGCATGGGGCCGTCGCCGGGCATGCCGCCCAGGATCGCGATCTTCCAGCCGTGCGCGACCGCCTGCTGGCAGAGCGCCACGAACAGGTCCGAGCCCGTCACGCGCTCGGGCAGCGGACGGCCCAGCAGGCGGCTGGCCCAGACGATAGGCATGCCGTCGGCGAACAGGTATTCGGCCTGGCGGTAGATGGGCTGGAGATCGGGCTGCTTGTCCAGGCGCACCACGTGGTCGACGTTGGGGGTCGACACGATGCCCGCCGGCCCGCGCCGGCTGGCGACGGCGTCGGTCAGGATCGCGACGGCCTCGGGAAAGGTCGCCGCGATGATATCCAGGTCGAAAAGCCGCATCCGGACGATATCGGGCTGGGCAGAGTGTGTAGGCATGTCGAAATGGAGGACGGGCGTGGTAAGCGCGGGGCAGGAGGAACGCCGGAAGAATGCTACAAAAAATTGCGCCTGTTATTTCCCGGCTTGGAGTTGTTTGCTGTTCCTTTGCCAGGCTGTTCTGCGAGAATGTCGCACCTGCGGTCCGTCCCTGATCCCCCTCTATAATCGGCGTGATGATTTTAGCGGGCGTTTCCGCGACTTCAATGGAGTAGTTTTGAGGCAATTACGCATATGTCTGCCCAGGATGCTGGCGGCGCTGGTGGCCTGGCTGGCGCTTGGTACCGCCTACGCCGCCGATGAGATGCCTCATCCCGGACGCCTGGCGCCGGCAACCGTCGTGCCCTCCGAAGTCGAAGGGGGCGCCGTCGCCACGGTGGGGCCGGGCGACACGCTGTATCTCACAGTCTACGGCCAGCCCGAACTGGCCGCCCAGGTCACCCTGGACGTCCGGGGGCACATCGTGGTGCCCTTCCTGGGCGACATGGCCGTCGGGGGCGAGGCCCCCTCGGCCATCGCCAAGCGAATCGCCGACGGACTGCGCCAGCGCGGTTACCTGAACGATCCCCAGGTGGCGATCGAGGTGCTGCGGGTCCGCAGCCGCATGGCGTCCATCCTCGGCAGCGTCGCCAAGCCCGGCCGTTATCCCATCGAGGGCAGTCTGACGCTGCTGGAATTGCTGGCCCAGGCCGGCGGCCTGAAGGACAACGCCGACGACGTCGCCGTCGTCCTGCGCAAGGACGGCCAGGCCGAAAGCGGCCAGCGCCGCATGGAGTTGCTGATCGGCAACAAGAGCCTGCCCGAGCGTCCCGTCGAAGACCTGCAACTGCAGGCCGGCGACGTCGTCTATGTGCCGCAGGCCAAGGTTTTCTACATCTACGGCGAAGTCACGCGGGCGGGCGCCTATCCCATGGAGCGGGGCCTGAACGTGATGCGCGCGCTGTCGCTGGCCGGGGGGCTCACGCAGCGGGCTTCCGAGCGCCGCATCAGCATCAGCCGGCCGGATCCCGGCACGGGCGAGCAACGCAAGCAGCGCGTCAACCTGGACGATCCGGTTGCCGCCGGCGACGTCATCTACGTCGACGAACGCTTTTTCTAGCCGGGGCGGGCGTGCGCGCGCACCAGCATTCCTCTGTCTGGCCGCCGGCGATACCGCTGGCAGCCGCCGTGTTGATGTGCGCCGCCTCGTCCGTGGCCTCCGCCCAGTCCGATGCCGGCGCGGACGCGATGATCGAGGCGGTCATCGCCAAGACCGTCGGCGTCGTGGCGCCGAAGCCGCCCGAACCCGCCGGGCCGGCACCTTCCCCCGACCCGGAGGCCGGGCGGGCGCCATTGACCCGCCGCGGCCTGGGCGCGGGCTCGCCGGTCTTTCCCGAGGGCATCGAATATTCGGTCCAGATCTCCCGCGTGATCCAGCAGGTCAGCAACCCCTACCGCCTGCCGGATACGGTGGGGGACCGGCGCCGCAGCGATCTTGCCGTGGGCGACGAGGTGCGTGCGGCCGCGATCATTCCCCTGGCGTCCGAGCGCACGCGGCTGCTGACCTCGGCGGCCTTCGGCAATGTCGATTACCGGCACCAGGGGCAGCTCGACCACCATCCCCACGCGCTCAAGACAACCTTGCAGTGGCACGCCGGCGATCTGCTCCAGGGCAGCGCCTCGATATCCGACCGGGTCCGGCTCAACCGCTACATGGCCTCCAGCTGGCCCGAGCGCGACCTGCTCAAGCAGCGGGTGTTCAACGCCGACATCGGACTGCGCGTGACCGAGTCGCTGACGCTGCCGATCCTGGGTGTTTCGCGCACGTCCTCCCGCAACGAGTTCGCGCTGAACCAGCAGCTGTACAACCGGGACGACAGCCAGATACAGCTTGCCGGCCGCCTCATGGGCCGGGACAACTCCTATGTGATGGCCGGCGTGTCGCGGGTGCGCAGCAGCTATCCGGACCGCACGCCGCTGCAGGTACAGCAACTGGACCGGGCTTACACCGACACGGAGTTCTTCCTGAACAGCATCTGGCACTACAGCGCCAGGACGGCCCTCGAAGGCTACGCGGGATGGCGCCAGCGCCGGTACGCGACACTGACCGACCGCAACGTGGATTTCGTCACCGCCGAGCTGCGCGCGTACTGGGATTATTCGGTGAAGACCGCGTTCCACGTCCACCTGTGGCACCGGCCGTTCGGCAACGAGGAAGACCCTTCCACGCTGTACTCCACGTTGACCGGCGGCCGGGTGAGCATGCGCTGGCAGGCGGGCGAGAAGACCTGGCTGTCGTTGAACGTCGTGCGGGAACGGCAGAAGAACTATCGCATCGGCGCGGGCGGCACGTCCGAGACGATGAGCTGGCGCGTGGGCCCGCGCCTGGAATGGCAGATGAATCCCCGCGTGCTGCTGACCCTGGACGGCTGGCGCGAGCGCGTCAGCGGGGCCGGGTATCCGGGCTACGGCGGCACGGTGGTCCGCGCCGGGGTCACCCTGATGTATGACAATGGCTCGCCGCGTCCGTCGCGCCTGTACATGCGCGAGGAGTGCGACGCGCCGCGCTACCTGGATACCCGGATGTGCGACCAATGACGATTTTCTTTTCCTGAGGCCCACCATGTTGCTCGACGCCAACACGCTGCCGCAGGACGCCCGGCTGCACGCCGACATCTGTATCGTGGGAGCCGGCGCGGCCGGCATCGCCATGGCGCTCTCGCTGGCCGATTCCGGCCTGGACGTGATCGTGCTGGAGGCGGGCGGCCAGGAGCCCGAGCCGCGCACGCAGGCCTTGTACGAAGGCACGGTCGAGGACGCCGCGCTGCACAGTCCGCTCGATCGCTACCGCCAGCGCGAACTGGGCGGTTCGACCACGATCTGGGGCGGACGCTGCATGCCCCTGGATCCCATCGATTTCGAGGCCCGCCCGTATATCGCCGGCAGCGGCTGGCCCATCGGCGCCGAGGACCTGGCTCCCTACTATCCGGCAGCCAATGCCTGGTGCGAGGCCGGCGACTATGCCTACACGATGGCCGAAGCATTCGCGGGGCCGCGCCGGCCCATGCTGGACGGTTTCGACGAAAGCCACTTCTCCACCCATACGCTGGAGCGCTTCAGCTGTCCCACGAATTTCGGCGGACGCTACCTCCAGCGTTTGCGGACGGCGCCGGACCTGCGCGTCGTCCTGCACGCGAACGTGACCCGGCTGGAGCTGGACGAGGCCGGCGAGGCGATCCGTCGCGTGGAATTCAAGACGCTCGATGGCAAGACCTTCGCCGTGTCGGCGGACAGCGTGGTGCTGGCCGCGGGCGGCCTGGAGGTGGTCCGGCTGCTGCTGAACAGTCCTGGCCGCACGGGACGAGGCCTGGGCAACGCGCACGACGTCGTGGGCCGCTACTACATGTGCCACCTGGCCGGCACCATAGGCAACCTCGTGCTGGCGCCGCCCCATCGCGCCTGGCACGGCTACGACGTCGCCGACGACGGCACGTATTGCCGGCGGCGGCTGGCGCTGCGGCCCGGCGTCCAGCGCGAGCAGGGCATCGGCAATTTCGTGGCCCGGCTGCATCACCCCAGGATCACCGATCCCGCGCACGGAACCGCCATCCTGTCGCTGCTGTTCCTGGCCCGGGCGTTCGTGCCCTACGAGTACGCCAAGCGGCTGCATGGCGACGAGCGGGTCACCGTGGGGGCCTGGCTGCGGCACGGCGTGAACGTGCTGCGGGGCGCGCCGTCGGTGGTGGGCTTCCTGTGGCACTGGCTGCGCGACAGGACCTTGGCCGCACGCAAATTTCCTTCCATCATCGTCTACCCCCGGACCGAGCGCTACAGCCTGGATTTCCATGCCGAGCAGGAACCCAATCGGGAAAGCCGGGTAAGCCTGGGGGCGTCCGTCGATGAACTCGGCATGCGGCGGCTGCACGTCGACTGGCGCTACACGCGCCAGGACGTGGCGACGGTGCAGAAATCCCTGGCCTTGCTGGCGGCCGACGTCCGGGATTCGGGCATCGGCGAATTCGATTACGATCCTGGCGTGGTCGAGCGGGAGATGACGCGCTACGGCGCCTACGGCGGCCACCACATCGGCACGGCGCGCATGGGCGACGATCCGCGCACCAGCGTGGTCGACAGGAACTGCCGCGTCCACGAGGTGCGGAACCTGTACGTGGCCGGGGCGGCGGTGTTCCCGACGTCCAGCCAGGCCAATCCCACCTTGACCCTCGTCGCGCTGGCGCTGCGCCTGGCGCGGCACCTGCAGGTCCGGCATGCCGGCGGTGAGCCGGCCGACCCTGGGAGTCCCACATGAAGACCCGTGTCCTGATCCTGGGTGCCACCGGCTACGTCGGCCGCCGGCTTGCCGCCGCGCTGCATGCCTCCGATTGGGCCGAGCCCGTGGCCGCGACGCGGCGCAAGCCGGTCGCCGGTGGTGATATCGAGACCGTCTTCTGCGAGGCTACCGATACATCGTCCCTGACTCAGGCCGCGGCCGGCGTGGACGCCTTGGTCAATTGCGTGGCGGGCAGCGCCGAGGCCATGGTGGCCACGGCACGCGCGATGGCCGAGGTCCAGGCCTCGCGCTCGCGGCCGCTGCGCATCGTGCATTTCAGTTCCATGGCTGTCTACGGCGACGCCGTCGGCAGGGTGGACGAGGACCACCCCTTCGCCAGCCTGCCGGCCCAGTCCTATGGCGGTGCCAAGATCCAGGCGGAGGCGCTGCTGGCGGATGTGCCCCAGGTCGGCATCCTGCGGCCCGGCTGCATCTACGGCGCGGGCAGTCCGCAGTGGACCGAGCGCATCGTGCGCCTGCTGCGGGCCCGTCGCCTGGGCGATCTCGGGCCGGCGGGCGACGGATGCAGCAACCTCGTCCATGTCGACGACGTCGTGGCCGCGGCCGCCGCGGTGCTGCAACGGGGCGCGGACGGCGCGTTCAACCTCGCGATGGCTGGCGCCCCCAACTGGAATGTCTATTTCATGCGCCTGGCGCGCGCCATGGGCGCGGTGCCGGTGCGGCGCGTGACCGCCCGGCGGCTCAAGCTGGAAGGCAAGGTGCTGGCGCCGCCCCTGAAAATTCTGGAGATCGCCGGCGGCAAGGCCGGTCTGCGCGGCCTGCCGCCCGTGATCTCGCCCGCGCTGCTGCGGCTGTGGCAGCAGGACATCCGCCTGGACGTGCGGCGCGCGGAGCAGGTGCTCGGCATGCAATGGACAACCCTCGAGACCGGCCTGGCGGAATCCCTGGCCAGCCGGCCCGGGCAATCGGAAGAAACGAGGAACTGACGTGGCCTATCCCTACCGCGTGGCGGTGCAGATCAGCATGTACCCGATGGACGTGCGCCACGCCAGGCACCTGCTGGCCCACCAACTGAGGGTGTGGGGGCCGATGGTCGACCGCTTCGTCGTCACCATCGACGTGCACCGCAGCCGCGCGGGACGGTATCGCGGCGCCGGTTTCGACGAGAACCTGGCGGCCCTGCGCGCCATCGTCGACGAACTGCGGACCCAGGATCCTCGGGTATCCTGGCACGAGGTCGACTATCGCCCGGAAGCCCGCCGGGAAGTGGCCAACACCTATTTCGGCCGGGACGACATTCCGGTCAAGGCCTGGGACGGAGGACCGTTCTACGCCTATTTCCACGGCCTGCTGGAGGCGCGGGCGCGGTACGTGGTCCATTTCGACGGCGACATGCTGTTCGGTGGCGCGAGCCGGCAGTGGGTCGAAGAAGCGGTGCGCCTGCTCGACGGCGATGCCGACGTGCTGCTCGCGGGCCCGCTGCCGGGGCCGCCCAGGGAGGACGGGCGGATCTTCGGCCACGGGGAAGGCGCCGAACGCCTGGACCGGCCGGAGCTGGGGCTTGCCTACCGGTTCCAGCACGCCAGCACCCGCGTGTTCGTGATGGACCAGCAGAAGCTGCGCGAGAAGGTCGGGGTCCTGCCGCTGACGCCGCCGGTGCTGGCCAGCCGGATCAAGTCGCATCTGCTGGGCAATCCGCCCATCGCGCGCGAGGCCGAGGTCATCCTGGGCGAAGTGCTGCGCGAGCACGGCCTGTACCGGGTGGATTTCCTGGGGACGGCGCCGGGCATGTGGTCGCTGCATCCTCCCTACCGCAGCGACGAGTTCTATCGGCGGTTGCCGGAGCTGATCGCCGCGGTGGAGTCGGGCGACGTGCCGGAGGCTCAGCGCGGCGACTACGACATGAACGACAGCATGATCGACTGGAGCGCGCAGCGCCAGGCCAACCGCCGTTCCCGCCGCCTGTGGCGGCTGCTGAAAGACCGCCTCAACCTGTCGTAGCGCGGGTGGCCGGCAGCCGCCGGCGCGCGAACCGCTGCCCCAGCGGCCGTTCGACCAGCCGGTGGCAGGCGAGCCCGGCCAGGGTGGAGACGGCGATCGCGACCAGGCAGAAGGCCGCCATGCCCGCCGTCGTGCCGCCCAGGCCGGCCTTGCGCCAAGCCTGCGACAGGGCCGACAGCACCAGCGGGTGGATCAGGTACAGCGAATACGAGGCGTCGCCCACCCGATGCAGCAGCGGCCATGCCGGGGTGCCGCGAGCACGTTCGATCGTCAGGGCCCCGGCCACGATCAGGATCGAGGGCAGGCCCGCCTGCAACAGGCGCGACGTGCCGGCGGGCCAGGCGCCCGATCCGGCCAGCAGCGCGAGACCGGCCAGCACCAGCAGCCAACCCGCCGCGTTGCGCGACGGCCACCGGCCGCGGGCATAGACCTGGCCCAGCATCATGCCGGCCAGGAATTCCAGCATGATGTCCGACGTATAGAAGCCCGCCGCGGGCGAGGCGGGCCGCAGCCACCAGCCCACCGCCGCGAGCGCCGCCAGCACGAGGCCCGTGGCGGCCAGCCGGCGCCGTTCGGGCAGCAGCAGGGCGAGGCCGAACAGCAGATAGAAGAACATCTCGTAGTTCAGCGTCCAGCCCGGGACGAGCACGGGCTCCACATGGCCCGCCGGCGATGGCCAGGCGATGAAGGCATACGAGGCCAGCACGTGTGGCAGGTCGAAGCGTGCGGACTGCAGCAGATGCGGCGCCGCCAGCATGATCGCTACGACGACGGAGGTGATCAGCCAGTACAGCGGCACGATGCGGACGATGCGCCGGCGGTAGAAGTCCAGGGGCGTGACCGGGCGGCCCGTGGTCGTGGTCCACATGATGAAGCCGCTGATCACGAAAAAGATGTCCACGCCGTTGGACAGCCAGTCGGGCCAGGCGCCCTCGTAGCCCATGCGGGCCAGCTGCGGATGCAGGTGGAAGACGACGACCATCAGCGCCGCGATCGCCCGCAAGTGCTGGATGGAGCGGATTTCCATGTTCAGTTCCTTCTTGCGTCCGGCCCGGCGGCGCGCGGCGCGGGCAGCAGCAGGGCGCGCAGCGGCGCGACGCGGCCGGCCGCGGCGAAAAACAGGGTGGGTAGCGCCAGTCCGGCCAGCCAGGCCAGCAGGGCCGCGCCGGCGGTGCCCAAGGCGGGATGAAGTGCCTGCCAGGCCGCGGTCTGCACGGGCTGGTGGAAGATCAGGATGAACAGCGAGGCCTTGCCCAGGTAGCCGAGCATCGGGCCCAGCCCGCGCGCCGGGGCCAGGGCGCGGGCCACGGCCAGCGCGCCGGCGATGCCGATCAGTGCTGCCACCGTGGACAGCAGCGGATCGTCGTAGCGTCGCAGGTTCAGGTCGAGCGAGGCGGGCACCAGGGCATGCCAGGCCAGGAACGCGATGGGGGCTGCCCAGCACGCGATGCGCGCCGCCCGGCCGGTATCGGCCAGCACGTGGCGGCGCAAGGCGTAGCCCAGCAGCATGAAGAAGCAGCCTATGGGCAGCAGGTCGACGCTGAAGGGCAGGCCGCGCACGACGATCTGCTGGCCGAACAGCGAGACGGGCAGGTCCCAGGCCAGCGGGACGGCCAGCGCGCCGCCCCAGGCCAGCGCCAGCAGCAGCGCCGTGCGTACCGCCGCGCGCTCGGCCACCGCGCGCCGCTGGATCAGCCAGTAGGTCGCCAGCATGACCAGCCACGCATAGGGCAGGAACCACATCGGAATCCAGGTCAGCGTCTCGCCGTTGCCGTAGAGCATGGCGGCGGCACGGTCGATGAAGCGCTGGCCGCGCAGCGCCACCGCCGCCACGGCCAGCACCAGCAGCACCGTGAAATACGGCTTGAGCAGGGCCTGGGCCCGGCCCGCCGCGAACGCCGGCCACGAGCGCCCGGGGTGCAGCAGGACGCCGGACAGGAACAGGAAGATGGGCAAGTGGAAGGAGGTGATGACGTCGAGCAGCCGGGGCCGCGAATCGAACAGCCACCAGCCGTGGCCCAGGACCACCAGCGCGATGCCTATCCCCTTGGCGACGTCGATGTGCGCGTGGCGCGGCAGCTGGGGCACGGTCGGGTCAGCCATGCCGATGGGTCCTTGCCCGCTTGAACCGTTGCCAGCCCGCGCGCCAGTCCTCGTAGGGCGTCAGCAGTTGCGCCAGGAAAGCTGCCAAACCGGCCGTGCCGTCCACCGTGATGCGGGGCAACTGCCAGGCGTTGTCCCCCGCCCTGGCGCGCCCGCGCTGGATGGTGGTCGCGGTGCGATAGCCAGCCTCGCGCGCCAGTTCGGCGTGCCGTTCGTCGTAGCGTCCATAGGGGAAGCAGAAGGCATCCACGGGCTGGCCCGTCAGGGCCTGCAGCCGCTGGCGGGAGCCGGCGATCTGCGCCCGCGCCTGTTCGGGCTCCTGCCGGGTCAGGTCCACGTGGTCGGTCGTATGCGAACCGATCTCCTGGCCCGCCTCGGCCCATTGCCGCAGCTCGTCGGCCGACATCAGGGGCACCTGCCGGATGCCGTGCGCGGCGTCCCAGTCGTTCGTTCCGCCCACGCGGTTGGCCACCACGTAGTTGGTCGCGCTGAACCCTACGTCGCGCAGCACGGGCAGCGCGTGGCGCAGCACGTTCAGATAGCCGTCGTCGAAGGTGATCCCGAACACTTGGCCCCGCCGTTCGCCCGACAGATAGGGTTGCAGGTCCCGCATCGACAGGCCGCGATAGCCCAGCCTGTGCATCCAGCGCATCTGCGCGGCGAACGCGGCCGGCGTGACCGTCAGATGCCGGAACGGCGTGCCCGCGGGCGGCATCGCGTCGATCTGGTGGTACATCAGGATGGGGATGGCCCGGGTCACGGCAAGGCCTCCCGCGTGCCGGCCGCCGTCTCGGCGCGGCGCATCTCGGCGCGCGTGCAGACCAGGACGGCGGTGATGTAGAACAGTTCGCCGCATAGAACGCCGAACGGCGCGCCGGTCGCGCCCCAGCGCAGCATCGCCGCATAGCAGATGGCCAGCGACAGCAGCGCCGATCCCAGCGTGATGGCGGTCAGCAGGCGCAGCCGCTGCCGCAGCAACAGCAGAAGCATCAGCGGGTCCCGCAGCGACATGACCAGGAACACGGCGGCCCACAGCTGGAACAGGACGTCACGCTGCGCGAAATCCTTGCGCATCAGGTCGATGAAGATCCAGTCGCGCAGCAGCCAGGCGATGCCCAGGTAGGCCAGCGTCATCGTCCCCAGGATGGCGGAGAACAGCGCGAGGCGCCGTGCGGTTGCGCGCGGCCCGAGCTCGTGCAGCCAGCCCGAGGCGATGGGCGTCAATTGCTTCTGCACGCCGGCCGTCACCAGGTTCACGGGCATCATGACGAGCCGGGACGCGGCCAGGGCGGCCACGGCAGTCAGGTCCAGCGTGGCCGCGGCCAGGAAGCTGTAGCCCTGGTTGAACAGCCAGTAGATGACGCCGCCCGAGGCCGCCCAGAAGCCGACGTGGGCGATCTCGCGCATGCGGCCCGGCGGGGCGCCGGCATCCATGTCGTCGCGCAGTGCGCGGCGCAGCAGCCTGCCGCAGGCCAGCGCGGACAGCGCGGCACCGCCCAGCGCGATCGTGGCGGCGATGGGCTGGTTCATGGCCAGCAGGCCCCCGGCGATCAGGCCCGCCACGTAGACCGTGTCGGCGGCCAGGACCGCGTGCGGCCGCTGGTAGACGAGCAGGATGCCGCGGAAATATTCCCGGTAGGTCGCGGCGGCCAGCAGGGCGACCGCCGCGATGCAGACGGGCAGGGCGTCGGGCTGCAGCGCGTCCATCGCCCAGGCCAGCCCGATGGCGGTCAGCGCCACGGCGCTGCCGGCCAGGGTCCAGCGCCGCTGGTCCCGCCACAGGCCGCCGATCCACGACCGGCGTGCGTCGGCGTCCAGGCCGGGCAGGCGTATCACCAGCGGCGTCGAGATGAAGGTGCCTTGCAGCGTGGTGGCGAGCATCATGCCGTTGAAGGCCAGCACGTAGTACCCGTACTGGGTCTCGCTGGCATAACGGATCAGGATGAGCCCGACCAGGAAGTTGGCGCCGGACAGCAGCGCCTGGTCGACGATCGAGCTGCCGAACAGTCGTACCAGCCGGGAAGAGAATGGCGAGCCTGTCATTGCCCGTCGCGCCGGGTCTTGACCCAGCCCTGTTCCCCGCGCCGCCGCAGGAGAGCATGGAGTTTCCACAGCACGAAGAACGGTGCCCGCGCCAGGTCGAGCAGCGCTCGCGGGCCCAGCGGCCCCAGTTGCCAGCCGCGCAGGATGTGCGCGCCCAGGATGATGCCCATCAGGACCGCCCAGCCCACCCAGGCCCAGGCAGCGGGCGTGACCAGCGCGGCCAGCAGCGCGAGCACCAGCAGGGCGCCGATTTCCAGCGCGACGTAGCCGATGGGCAGGGTCAGCAGGTCCAGCGCGAGATCCATGCAGATGCGGTCCGGCCGCGTCAGTCCGGCGCGCAGCAGCCTGCCGGTGTAGATCCGGATGACAGCGAAGCGGCCGCCTTCCCAGCGCTGGCGCTGCGAGACGGAGGCCGATCCCGAGGCTACCAGCTCGGCGTCGGCGTGGGCCTCGTCCACGTACCAGACGCGGATGCCCTCCAGGCCCAGGACGATCCCCTGTTCCAGGTCCTCGGTCAGCGAGACCGAGCGGAACGGGTGGTCGCGCAGCAGCGCATGGGTGAAACCCATGCCGTTGCCGCGCAGGCCGCAGGAAACGCGCAGCCGTTCCCGGGCACGCCCACGGACCGCATGGAAGGCGCCGTAGGCGATGGTGATGATGCGCGTGCGCCAGGAGTCGTCGGGATTCAGCACGCCGTAGTTGGCTTGCAGGGCCTGTGCGCCTTGCTCGATGCGCGCGGCGAAGGCCGACAGGAAATTGGGCGAGACCACCGTATCGGCATCGACCACGGCGATGGCGTCCGCCCATCGTCCCGCGGCGCTGTGGGCGATGCCATGGGCCAGCGCATAGCCCTTGCCGCGCAGCGTCTCGTCGCGGCGCTCGATGACCGTGGCACCCGCGGCCGCGGCCAGTTGCGCGGTGTCGTCGGCGCAGTTGTCGGCGATCACGACGACGCGCATGCAGTCGGTGGGCCAGTCGATCTGCCGCAGGCTGGCGACCGTGCGTTCGATCACGGCGGCCTCGTTGTGGGCGGGGACCAGGATGTCGAAGCGCAGCGAGCGCGACGCCGGCTGCGGCGTGGGCGCGCGCCATGACAACAGCGTCATCAGGCCCAGGTAGAGGCAGGAAATGGTGGCGGGAACGGCCGCCAGGCAAAGCAGGAAATAGATCAGTCCCACGAATGGATCCTCAGGCATATTCGCGATAATGCCAGCCCGCGAGCACGGACAGTTTGCCGGCATTCGCACAGGCGCGCGCGAGCCAGTGCGCGCTGCGGTGCAGGCCGGTGGGCAGCGTGACCAGGGCCAGCAGCAGCGCGGCCAGCGCCTGCGCCAGGGCGCGGGCAAAGAACAGCAGCTTGTGCGCGAATCCCGAGCCGCCAAGCTTGCCTTCCAGGAAGTGGCGGGCATAGTCCTGGCCCCCGCGCAAGGCGCGCGCCAGGATCCATTTCAGGCGCAGGCGGGACGGCACCACGTCCTCGGTGGCCACCGCCTCGTCGCTCCAGACGATCCGGGCGCCCTGGCCGACCAGCCGCATCAGCAGGTCGCCGTCCTCGCCGCCGGTCAGCCCGAACGAGGGATCGAACGGCCCCGCCGCCTCCTGGCCGGCCAGCCACCGCGCCGCGATCAGGGCGTTGCCGATGCGCATGACGTTCAGCGGCACGAGCGAGCCCGTCGCCATCCGGGGGCCGTCGTAGAACCCGCCACGCCGGATCCAGGCCGGCGCGTCCGCGGGCACGACCGGCACCACGGGGGCCAGCACGCCATCGGCGGCATGGTCCAGGGCGGCGGCGTACAGCGCCTGCAGCCACGTCGAGCCCACGCGCTCGTCGTCGTCGACGAAGGCCAGCCAGTCCGCGCGCGCATGGGCCACGCAGCGGTTGCGCGTCAGCGAGATGTTCTTTTCCGGCTGGACGTCGTAGACCAGGGGCGCCGGAAACGTCGCCCGGCGCGCTTCGACCACGGCCCGGGCGCTGCCGGCCGGATCGTTGTCCACCACGACCACCTGGACCGGCGCGAGCGTCTGGCCGGCCAGATCGCCCAGCAGCGCGTCCAGGCGCTCGGCGCGCCGATAGGTGGCGATGCAGACCGCGATGCGGGGCGGCTCATTCATGCTGGACTCCGGTGCGGCGGGCCGAGCCGCCGCGGACATAGGCCTTGCCCAGGAACAGCAGCCGCGTGATGCCCCAGCGGTCGAACACGATCTCCAGCAGGATGGGCAGCAGGATGCCGGAGGCCAGGCCGCAGACGAACAGCACCACCGGTTCGTGCACGTTCAAGTGGGTGAGCAGGATGCGGCAGCCGGCGGTGCCGAACACGTGGAACAGGTAGATGGAATAGGAGTAGCCGCCTATGCGCACCAGCGGCTTCCATTGCCAGGCGATCGCATACAGGAAGGCGATGCTGACGGCGGAGTACAACTGCCCCGACAGGGCGTCGGCCGACAGGTGCGGAACGTTCCAGCCGGCCAGGCTGGCCTGGTGCCAGACGAGGCAGACGAGCAGGGCCGCGGCCGCGCAGGGCAGCCAGTAGCGCGGCAGCGAGGCGGGCGCGTCCAGGCCAGGCGTGCGGCGCAGCGCGACGCCCAGCAGGAAGTAGGGCAGCAGGTAGAACGCACCGTTGATCGAGAACGGATTGGCGGCGAACCGGATGTGCGGCAGGACCAGGAAGGCCAGCAGCGTGACCGTCCAGAGCCAGCGGCGATTGCGGCCGGCCCCGGAGACGTCCAGGACGTAGATGACGATGAAGATCAGGAACAGCGCCTGCAGGAACCAGAAGTGGTCATAGGCGTAGAACATGAACCGGAACCACGAGCCATCGTGTTCGACGTTGACTTCGCCGACATGGCGCTGCACGTACTGGTAGATCTGTCCCACCATCAGCAGCGGCAGCAGCAGCCGTCGCACCTTGCCGCGGAAGAAGGGCACGAAATCGCCGGCCTGGGCGGGCCGGCGCATGGCATAGACATAGCCGGACAGAAAGGTGAACAGCGGCATGCGCAGGTACACCAGGCTGTCCGAGAACCACCGCAGCCATGCATCGTCGGGCAGGCGTAGGCCGCGCACGTCGTCGCCGATCACGTGGTAGGCCACCAGCAGGATGCAGGCCAGGCCGCGCAAGGTCTCGATGCGCAGATCGCGTGAGTTCACGGACGGGTCTCCTGTCCGGCGGTGCCTCGGACGATCTCGAACCACGGGCTGGATTGTTCGGGCGCCGCGTACAGGCGCACGCGCACGGCCTGGTCGCCGGCAGCCACCGTGGGCAGGGGCGCCATGCGCCGCCCCGCGCCGTCCAGAGGGTGGACGGCGACCGGGCGGTCCAGCGTGGCGATCTCGAGCTCCAGCGGATGGCGGGCAAGCCAGGTGGGGCCGAGGGTGGCGCGCGGCGCCGACGGACCGGCCGCGCCCGCATCGGGCTCGAGCGTGATCCACCCCGGCTTGCCGGGGTAGGGAATCACGCGCTTGGGACGCGGCGGCTGGGAGCCCGGCTGCCTGCCGGCGGTGGCGCTGCCCACGGTCAGCAGCATGTGGCCGGAATCGGCCAGGGCTTGTCCATCCAGGGGGGTCAGCAGCAGCGACAGCGGGGCCGCGGGACCGGTGGGCCGAACCGAGATGCCCGCCCCGGACAGGCGGCCGGCCAGCGGGCCGAACACTCCCCACGCCTGGGGGGTATCGACGATGACGAGTCCTTGCGCCGGGTCATGGCGCACCTGTCCATCGGGCGTGGCCTGACCGGAAGGCGGAGGAGGCGTCCAGGACGCATCGTCGGCGCCCGGCGCCTGGGCCAGCCGGAACGACCATGCGTGCGGGGGAACGACGGACAGCCGGCGCTCGACGCTGCGTTCGAGCGCGTCAGCCGCGGTCGACTGCGCGATGTCGAGCGCGGCGGATTCGGGCAGGGGAAGATCGAGGCTGCGCGCCAGGGGACGGACGTACGCCGAGCGGAACAGCAGGGCGCTTTGTCCGGCCAGGGCCAGCTTGCCCCAGTCTCCCGCCAGCGAGAAGCGTGTCGGCCCCTCCGGCGGCGGCCATTGGTCCGCGTAGTCGAAGAAGAACAGCCCGTCCCAGTCCTGCAGCGAAGCGAGGGTCGCCATGATGGGGAGTATCGCGGAGCCGCCGGGGTTGGGATAGGGTTGATTGTATTCGCTGACGACGAAGGGCTTGAGGGCGTCGCGCCGCAGCGACAGGGCCAGCAGGCGGGACAGTTCGGACGAGCCCGACGCGCTCGCGGCCGTCATGCGCCAGTCGTCCGCGCGGTCTTGCGCGCCGCCGGCGACGGGGTGGGCGACGTACACGTGCTCGTCCACGTAGTCCATATCCCGCTGCGAGAAGAGATTCATGATGCCGCCGAACGCCATCTGCGTGCCGGTGACGGGCACGCGCGGATCGGTTTCCTCGTGCACCACGCGACGCAGCCGGGCGAAATAGGCCGCGTCGGTGTCGGCCAGGAACTGGACGAAGTCGCGCTTCTTGCGGGGGGGCGCGGCGCGTCCCGGCGCGCGGTCGACGCCCAGGCGCTGAAGCATCCGGTCCACGCGCTGGGCAGCAAGGTCCAGCGGCCCGTCCGGGCCGTCCTCGTCCTCCGGCGCCGGCAGGGCGCCGGCCCAGGCGGCGCCCGGGCAATGGATCCAGGCGCGGCACGCGGCCTCGACCGACCCGTGGCGTTCCACCAGCCATGCCTGCCAGCGGCGTTCCAGTTCGGGAGCATAGTGGCGCTGCCTTGCCTCGGCCCACGCGCCGCGCCGGGTCCACGACCACAGCAGCGAGGCCTCGTTGTTGATCTCCACCATGGCCAGGCCGGGATGGTTTTTCAAGCCCAGGCGCCGGATCAACTGGCGCGCATAGGTCTCCTGACGGTCGACCAGGGCGGAGGCGTACACGTGCAGCGGCGAGGCGATCGAGGTCGAGTCCCGGCCGGCGTCCAGGCGCGGCAGGCCGTCCACCGCGGGCCGGAACCGGTAGCCCACGTGCAGGTTCAGATTCACGTACAGCCCTTCGCGCGTCAGGGCTTCGATCAAGGCCCGCAGCCGGGCCACCGCGTCGGCGTGGAAGCTCGGGTGGGGGCCAGCGGTCAGGATGCCGATGGGCGCGCCGTCGGGGCCGGACGGCAGCGAGTCCAGGTGGTGCAGGCGGACCGCGTTGAATCCCAGCTTGCGCAGCCGCCGCGCCAGTGCGGGAGCCTCGCCGGCGGGCGGGAAGTTGGCGCCGAAGCTCAGGTTGATGCCGAACAGGCGGACCCGGCGGTCGTCTTGCGTGCCCGGGATGCCGTCGGCGCCGACGGCATAGAAGTGGCCCTGCCGGGCGACGAGGCGGTCGGCGCCGGACAGCGGTCGATCGAGGGCGGATTGATCGGGCGCGCCGCCCAGGCGATCCTCGTCGATTGCATAGGGATACGGCGCCGGAGCGGCCTCCCGGGCGGCGGCGGGCGCCGGCGCGAGCGCGCACAGGCCGGCGGCGATCACCCAGGCCCCCAGGCGCGGCGCGGTCATGGCGAGTCCCGCCGGGCAAGCTGGAGCCGCGCCGACACGGTAATGGACGAGAAGACCAACACCATGTTCTGAAGCGAGACGTCCCGCAGGAACTGACTTTCCGAGAAATTGCTGATGACCATCAGCACCAGGATGGACAGATGCAGGGCCGCTTCGTCGCGGTCGACGCGCATCAGCAGGAACAGCGACACCAGGTGCCACAGCAGCAATCCGATGAAAAGCACGAGGCCGACGATGCCGAGCTCGTTCAGCAGGTCGATGTAGCCGTTGTGCCCGTGCGAAGGCATCCAGCCGAACTCGTCCGCGATGAACTGGGCCGGCCCGCCTTCCCCGATCCAGAAGGCGCCGTAGCCGATACCGAAGGTCAGGTGCTGCCGGGCGGCGACCAGCACCAGGCGCCAGATTTCGGTGCGGCCGGTCAGGTCGGGGCTCTTGTTGAGCAGCGTGGCGATCGGCGCGATCACGTCCTGCCACGTGGGCAGGCGCCCGGTCGCGATATAGAAGACGTAGGTGAGTACCAGCAGCAGCGACAGCCCCACCAGGGAGGCGATCAGTCCCGCATGACTGTTCCGCACCCACCGCTGGCGCAGCGCGAGATAGATGGTGATGCCGACCACCGTCACCACCATGGACGTCGTGCTCTTGGACATGAACAGCACGAAGAGGCTGAACAGCGTGGCCGCCACCGTGCGGCCCAGGGGCAGCCGCCGCTCCATGCATTCGCGCAGCCACAGCATCACGCACAGCCCGGCCACCGCGCCCAGCAGGTTCTTCTGCCACATGATGCCGCGCCAGGCGCCATCCAGGAACAAGTCGACGCCGATGTGGGGCAGCGCCACGGCGACAAAAGCGGACACCACGACCAGCGCCGACAGGGTGCCCAGCAGAGCATGGGAGAACTGGCGCGGCGTGGCGATGGGCGGGGAGATGACGATGCCGGTCAGCAGCAGGCCGCCCAGAAGGATGACCCGCTTGATCGTGACGTTGGGCGCCGGCGACCAGGCGATCGAGGCCGCGCAATAGATCAGCAGCAGGATCAGGAACGGATTCATGCGCCGGAAGATGCCCAGCGCCTCGGCGGGATGCCGGTAGGCCAGCCAGCCGGCGGTCAGGAAGATGGTGCCGAACTGGATCTGCCGCAGCAGCGAGCCTTCCGCGATCTGGTGCCCCGCCTCGGGGCCGAGTTCGCCCATCTGGAAGGTCGTCGGCACCAGCGAGCAGATGAAGCAGAGCGCGACCAGCGCGCCGATCAGGAAGTGATCGAGGCGCCGCGCCGAGGCCGGGCCGTCCAACTCATGCACTCCGCGAAAGAAGCCCCGGCTTTCGTCCCGAAGCCCCCCGGGCGCCCGCGAATTCGTTGTAGACCGCGCCGAGGATCTCGACGCCGGCGCTGCGCAACTGGCCCGTGGCGGCGCGCATGGCCTTGAGCGAACTGCGGTGCTGGCGCGCCACGAGCACGCACGAGCCCACCTGGCCCGCGATGATCTGCGCATCGGCGGACAAGGTGGCCGAGGGCGTATCGACGACGAAGGCGTCGATACGCTGGTCGAGTTCGTGCATCAGCTGCCGCAGGGCCGAGGTGCCGAGTATCTCGGTGGGATTGGGTGGACGCGGCCCCCGGTCGATGACCTGCAGCAGCGGGAAGTCGGGCAGGGGCGGGCTGGCCTCGGCATCGGCGCGGCCGGCCAGCATGGTCGACAGCCCCGTGCCCTGTTGCACGCCCAGCAGGCTGGGGCGGTCCGGTCCGCGCATGTCTGCGTCGATGTAGAGCGTGCGCAGGCCGGCCTGGGAAAAGGCGATGGCCAGGCTCGCGGCCAGGTAGCTCTTGCCTTCGCCGTCATCCGGGCTGACCACGGCGAAGGCGATCCGGCGCTGGTCGCCGAAATGCAGCGCCAACTGGGTGCGGATCCGCCGGATGGCCTCGGCCTCGGGGCCGAAGGGCGCGTGGGCGATGGACAGCATCGGCGAGACGCCGGACTGCGGCGAAGCCGAGATCGCGTAGCGGAATTGCTGGGCCAGCACGGTCCGTATCTGTTCCTCGGTCAGCAGGCCAAGCCGGACCGCCGCTTCGCCGAAGCGCAGCCCCTGTTCGGCCTGGACCGCGGCGATGCGCGTCACCTGTTCCGGGGTCAGCAGGCCAGCCTGCTGGAGCAGCTCTCCCAGGCGGCCGTGGTCGTTGGAAATGGGGGGCGTCATGCTTGGGCTCCGATGGTGCCGAGCACGGGCAGCCCGAGATCGTGAGTGACGTCGTCCTCGCAGCGGACGCGGCGGAACGCCAGTTCCAGCGCCAGCGCCAGCATCAGCCCCAGGAGCAGGCCGACGGGCACGCCCAGGGCCATGGACCGCAGCAGGCCGGGGTTGGACGGGGCGCTGGGCGCTTCGGCCTGGCGCAGCACGGTCGCGCCGGGCAGGGTGATGCTGCTGGCCATCAGCAGCGAGTCGTACTTCTGCACGGCGGCGTTGTAGACCTGCTGGGCGCCCGCCAACTGCTGGCGGTAGGACGCCATCCGGTCGCGGTATTGCATCAGGTCGAAGACTTTCTTGCGCTGTTCCTCGATGGCGCCTTGCAGCGAGGCTTCCTGCAGGGCCACGCGGGACGAATCGCTGGCCTGGCGGTCCACCGCCGCGCGCGATTCGCGGGCCAGCTGGCCGCTCAGGTTCTGCTGCTCCTGGCGCAGGCTCTTGACCGTCGGATGGTTGACGCCCAGGGTGGCCTGCACTTCCAGCAGGCGCTGGTTCACGGCGTTCAGGCGGTCCTTCAGGGCGTTGATGACCGGCAGGCTGCCTATCTCGGGGATCTCGTCGGGACGCATGCCGTTCCTGATCATGGCCTGCGTGGTCTGGCGCTGTGCCGCGGCCTGCTGGCGCTGGGCCTGGTATTCGGCCAGTTCGCCCTGCATCTGCCGCAGCCGCTGTTCCTCCAGGCTTTCCGAGTTGGGCAGGTCGATGACGCCGGTCTCGCGCTGGTAGGCGCTGAGCTTTTCCTGGATCGTGTCCACCTGGCCGCGCAACTGCTCCAGCTGCGCGGTGTATTGCTCGGTGCGCGAACGGGCGGCCTGGTTGGCGATTCCCTGGCTCAGCGCGATATAGGCGTCGACCACCGCCTGGGCGTGGATGCGGGCCGATTCCGCGTTCCGGTCGGTGTACGAGACTTCCAGCACCCGGCTGCCGCGCTTGTTGGCAACCTCGGTGTTCTTGATGATCCGGGTGATCAGGCCGTCGCGCGCCCTGGCCTCGCCCACCTTGCCCGCCGCTTCGCGGAAATCGGCGCTCTCGTCCAGGTGCAACTGGTCCACCACCTTCTCGGCGATGGCCCGGCTCTTGAGCATGTCGATCTGGGTCTGGAGGTAGCTGTCGTCGAGCAGCGCGGAGAAGTTGCGGCCGGCGATGGGGTCGTTCTCGCGGTAGTCGACGTAGATGCTGGCCGTGGCCGACCACTTGGAGGCTTGCAGCAGCGAGATCGCCGCCGTCGCGACCAGGCAGGCGGCGGTGACGGCCGCGACCAGGGGCGCGCGGGCCCGCAGCATCGCGGCGATCTGCCGGACGGACAGAAGAGGAGAGGGGGCGGATGGCGAGGTCAAGTGTTTCCCTGGATAGCTGGCGGCCGGAGTGCCTGGCTGGCTCCGGCAAGACGGCTGGCCGCCGAATTGTGCCATCGAAGTCCGGTGGGCGGCATCCGGCGTTTATCCTTGTTTGACGGCATGCGCCGGCTCAGGCCGTTTCCAGCAGCCCATCGAGCTTGCGCGCATCGGCCACGAACGCGCGTATGCCCTCGGCCAGCTTGTCCGTGGCCATCGCGTTCTCGTTCAGCGCGAAGCGGAAATCGGCCTCGCCCAGCGGCGCCCCGGGCGGCACGGTGCTGTCCGGGGGCGTCAATTGCCGGGGCACTCCGCCCTCGGCCGCCTGCAACTGGCCCAGCAGCTCGGGGCTGATGGTCAGCAGGTCGCAGCCGGCCAGCGCCAGGATCTGCCCGGCGTTGCGGAAGCTGGCGCCCATGATCTCGGTCGGGACGCCGGCGCGCTTGTAGTGCTCGTAGATGTGCCGGACCGACTGCACGCCCGGATCGGCGCTGCCGGCATTGGCCGCCTCGTCCCAGGCCGCGTCCTGGTTTTTCTTGTACCAGTCGTAGATGCGGCCGACGAAGGGCGAGATCAGCTGGACGTGTGCCTCGGCGCAGGCGATGGCCTGCTCCAGCGAGAACAGCAAGGTCATGTTGCAGCGCACCCCCTCGCTTTGCAGCAGGCGCGCGGCCTGGATGCCCTCCCAGGTGGAGGCGATCTTGATCAGTACTCGTTCGCGGGGGATGCCGGCGGCCGCGTACAGCGCCATGATGGCGCGGGCGCGCTCGACCGTGGCGCGGGTGTCGAAGGACAGGCGGGCATCGACTTCGGTGGAGACCCGGCCCGGCACGATGTCCAGGATGGCCCGGCCGAAGGCCACCAGCAGGCGATCCATCCGCTCGGCCGTGGAAGCGCCCGCATGGTCCCGCACCACCCGGTCCAGCAGGGGCCGGTATTCGCTCTTCTGTACCGCCTTCAGGATCAGGGACGGGTTGGTCGTGGCGTCGGTGGGACGGAACGCCCGCATGGCTTCGAAGTCGCCCGTGTCGGCGACGACGGCGGAATGCTGGCGCAGGGCTTCGAGCTGATTGGACACGGTTCCTCCGTATAACAGGTTCTATAAGCTATAATTGTAAGGTTTGACGTTCAAATTTCACGTCCTCCCCTTAGCGCGTACCCCGATCCCCGCTGCTGATTCGTACAACCGCGTGCTGCAAGATCATCTTTTGCAGCCGTAGCCGTCGAAGGCCTGGTGCCGCCACACGATTCGCCGTCCCGTGCCCGTTTTTCGGTGTCCGCAGGGCGGCGGCGGTGGCGAGTTGGCACCGCGCCAGGCCCGCGCAGGAAGCTGCGCAAGAATGGCTGACCGGGTTGTGCCGCCCGACACCTTGCGGCGCCTGTTGGCGTACCCTCGGGAGGAGGACTCCATTCGGAGATTCTCTCTTGTTGCCGTCTCTCTTTCCCGAGACTACCCCCGCAATACTGGCGCTTGCCGACGGCACGATCTTTCGTGGCACGTCCATCGGGGCGCCTGGCCATGCAGTGGGCGAGGTCGTGTTCAATACCGCCATCACAGGGTACCAGGAGATCGTTACCGATCCCAGCTACAGCCGCCAGATCGTAACGCTCACCTATCCCCACATCGGCAATACCGGCATCAACGACGAGGACTGCGAGGCCGCCAAGGTCCACGTGGCGGGTCTGGTCGTGCGCGATTATTCGCTGGTCGTGTCGAACTTCCGCTCGCAGCGTTCGCTGTCCGACTATCTCGTCCAGCAGAACGTCGTGGGCATCGCCGGCATCGACACCCGCAAGCTTACCCGTATCCTGCGCGACAAGGGCGCCCAGAACGGCTGCGTGTACGCCGGCGGCGACGAACAGGAAGCGCTGCGCCTGGCGCGCGAGTTCCCCGGCATGTCGGGCCTGGATCTGGCCAAGGTCGTGTCGGTGGACAAGGCCGCCGAGTGGACGGAAGGCATCTGGCGCCTGGGTGCCGGCCACGCGCCCAAGGGCGATGGCCGCTTCCACGTCGTCGCCTATGACTTCGGTGTGAAGTGGAACATCCTGCGCCTGCTGGTGGACCGCGGCTGCCGCGTCACCCTGGTGCCGGCGCAGACCACGGCCGCCGAGGTGCTGGCCCTGAACCCCGACGGCGTGTTCCTGTCGAACGGCCCGGGCGATCCCGAGCCCTGCGACTACGCCATCGAGGCCACCCGCGCCTTCTTCGAGCGCCGCATCCCGGTGTTCGGCATCTGCCTGGGGCACCAGCTCATGGGCCTGGCGCTGAACGCCAAGACGCTGAAGATGAAGCTGGGCCACCACGGCGCCAACCATCCGGTCAAGGACGTCGCCACCGGTCGGGTCTTCATCACCAGCCAGAACCACGGCTTCGCCGTCGATCCCGAGACCCTGCCTGCCAATACGCGCGTCACGCACGTGTCGCTGTTCGATGGTTCGCTGCAGGGCTTCGAGCTGACCGACCGGCCGGCGTTCTGCTTCCAGGGCCACCCCGAGGCCAGCCCGGGGCCCCACGATATCGTTGTGCTGTTCGATCGGTTCGTGCAGCTGATGCAAAACAGCAAAGGATGAACCCACCCCTACGCGCTTCGCGCGCCCCTCGAGGGGCGACGCGGGCGGACCGGCGAAGCCGGATCCGCGGCGTCCCGGATCCGCGACGGCAATTTCAGGCCTCACGCTCTAGCGAAGCACGTTGAACAACAAGGTTGACCGTAACATCATGCCCAAGCGTACAGACATCCATACCATCCTCATCATCGGCGCCGGTCCGATCGTCATCGGCCAGGCGTGCGAGTTCGACTACTCGGGCGCGCAGGCCTGCAAGGCGCTGAAGGCCGAGGGCTACAAGGTGATCCTGGTCAACAGCAACCCGGCCACGATCATGACGGACCCGGAAACGGCCGACGTCACCTACATCGAACCCATCACCTGGCAGGTGGTCGAAAAGATCATCGAGAAAGAGCGCCCCGACGCGCTGCTGCCCACCATGGGCGGGCAGACCGCGCTGAACTGCGCGCTGGACCTCGACAAGCACGGCGTGCTGGCCAAGTACGGCGTGGAGCTGATAGGCGCCAACGCCCACGCGATCGAGAAGGCCGAAGACCGCCAGAAGTTCAAGAACGCGATGACCAGCATCGGCCTGGAGTCGGCCAAGTCGGGCGTCGCGCACACCATGGACGAAGCCTGGGACATGCAGCGCCGCATCGCCGAGCAGACCGGCACCAGCGGCTTTCCGGTCGTGATCCGGCCCAGCTTCACGCTGGGCGGCACGGGCGGCGGCATTGCCTACAACGCCGAGGAATTCGAGACCATCTGCCGCCGCGGCCTGGAGGCCTCGCCCACCAGCGAGCTCCTGATCGAGGAATCGCTGGTCGGCTGGAAGGAATTCGAGATGGAGGTCGTGCGCGACAAGGCCGACAACTGCATCATCGTCTGCTCCATCGAAAACCTGGACCCCATGGGTATCCACACGGGCGACTCGATCACGGTCGCGCCGGCGCAGACGCTGACCGACAAGGAATACCAGCTGATGCGCAACGCCTCGATCGCGGTGCTGCGCGAGATCGGCGTGGACACCGGCGGTTCGAACGTGCAGTTCGCGGTCAACCCGGCCAACGGCCGCATGATCGTGATCGAGATGAACCCGCGCGTGTCGCGGTCGTCGGCGCTGGCCTCGAAGGCCACGGGTTTTCCCATCGCCAAGGTGGCGGCCCGGCTGGCGGTCGGCTATACGCTGGACGAGCTGCGCAACGACATCACCGGCGGCGCGACGCCCGCTTCGTTCGAGCCCACCATCGACTACGTGGTCACCAAGGTGCCGCGTTTCGCGTTCGAGAAATTCCCGCAGACCGATGCCCACCTGACCACGCAGATGAAGTCCGTGGGCGAGGTGATGGCCATCGGCCGTACCTTCCAGGAGTCGTTCCAGAAAGCGCTGCGCGGCCTGGAAGTGGGCGTGGACGGCCTGAACCAGAAGACCACCGACCGCGAGCGCATCGAGGTCGAACTGGGCGAGCCCGGTCCCGAGCGCATCTGGTACGTGGGCGACGCCTTCGCCCAGGGCTTCTCGCTCGAGGAAGTGCAGCAGCTCACCCACATCGATCCGTGGTTCCTGGCGCAGATCAAGGAAATCGTCGACATCGAGCTGGCGCTCGAGAAGAAGACGCTGGCCGATCTCGATCGCGGCACCTTCTGGAAGCTCAAGCGCAAGGGCTTCTCCGACCGCCGCCTGGCCTACCTGCTGGACACCACCGAGACCGAGGTGCGCAAGCTGCGCCACCAGTACGACGTGCGTCCGGTCTACAAGCGCGTCGATACCTGCGCGGCCGAGTTCGCCACGCATACGGCCTACATGTACTCGACCTACGAGGAAGAGTGCGAGGCCAACCCCACCGACAAGAAGAAGATCATCGTCCTGGGCGGCGGACCGAACCGCATCGGCCAGGGCATCGAGTTCGACTACTGCTGCGTGCACGCCGCCATGGCGCTGCGCGAGGACGGGTTCGAGACCATCATGGTCAACTGCAACCCGGAAACCGTGTCGACCGACTACGACACGTCCGACCGGCTGTATTTCGAGCCGCTCACGCTGGAAGACGTGCTCGAGATCGTCGACAAGGAAAAGCCGGTCGGCATGATCGTCCAGTACGGCGGCCAGACCCCGCTGAAGCTGGCCAAGGCGCTGGAAGCCAACGGCGTGCCCATCATCGGCACCAGCCCGGAATCCATCGACATCGCCGAGGACCGCGAGCGCTTCCAGAAGCTGCTGCACAAGCTCGGCCTGCGCCAGCCGCCCAACCGCACGGCGCGCACCGAGGCCGAGGCCCTGGCGCATGCCCAGGACATCGGCTATCCGCTGGTGGTGCGCCCCAGCTACGTGCTGGGCGGCCGCGCGATGGAAATCGTGCACGAGCAGAAGGACCTCGAGCGCTACATGCGCGAGGCGGTCAAGGTCAGCAATGACTCGCCCGTGCTGCTGGACCGTTTCCTGAACGACGCCATCGAAGTCGACGTGGACTGCCTGTCCGACGGCAAGCGCGTCTTCATCGGCGGCGTGATGGAACATATCGAGCAGGCCGGCGTGCATTCGGGCGACTCCGCCTGCTGCCTGCCGCCGTACTCGCTGTCGGCCGAGCTGATCGAGGAAATCAAGCGCCAGACCGGCCTGATGGCTCGCGCGCTGAACGTGGTCGGCCTGATGAACGTGCAGTTCGCGATCCAGCAGGGCACCGTCTACGTGCTGGAAGTGAATCCGCGCGCCTCGCGTACCGCGCCCTACGTCTCGAAGGCGACCTCGCTGCCGCTGGCCAAGATCGGCGCCCGCGCGATGGCCGGCCGCTCGCTCGACGACCAGGGGCTGGGCGAGGAAATCGTGCCCAAGTACTTCTCGGTCAAGGAGGCGGTGTTCCCCTTCGTCAAGTTCCCGGGCGTGGACACCATCCTCGGGCCCGAGATGAAGTCCACCGGCGAAGTGATGGGCGTGGGCGAGAGCTTCGGCGAGGCCTTCGTGAAGTCGCAGCTCGCGGCCAGCGTGCGCCTGCCGGAAAGCGGCACCGCCTTCATCAGCGTCAAGAACGAAGACAAGGGCAAGGTCATCGCGGTTGCGCGCGGCCTGCACGGCCTGGGCTTCTCGCTGGTCGCCACGCGCGGCACGGCGGCCGCCATCGAGGCCGCCGGCATCCCGGTGAAGGTCGTCAACAAGGTCACCGAGGGCCGGCCCAACATCGTCGACATGGTCAAGAACGGCGAAGTCGCGCTGGTGATCAACACCGTGGAAGAGCGCCGCAACGCGATCGCCGATTCGCGGGCCATCCGGACCTCGGCGCTGGCCTCGCGCGTGACCTACTACACGACGGTGGCGGGTGCCTGGGCGGCGGTCGAGGGTATGCAGTACATGCGCCAGGGAGCCGGCCTGCAGGTGTATTCGCTGCAAGAGCTGCACCGCTCGGTGGCCTGACCCCACCGGCGGTGCCTGCCCCGGATCAGAGCCTGGTCTCGGGCGGGCGGGGCTGCTCATCCCCATCCTCGGGGGTGAGCAGCCGGTTCCCCGATGTCCATTTCTGCAGCAGTTGATGAGCGGTCTGGCGGCCCCCCAGCCCGAACGCCAGCGCGCACGCCACCGCCGCGGCGCCCAGGATCAACCCGAAAGCCAGGTTCACGATCTCGTTGGCCAGCCCCATGAAGCGCAGGCCTATGGCCACCGCCAACGCGATGACGGCGTATTTCAGGATCGAGGGCAGCCCGCTCTCGCCGACGGAATCGCCCACGATGCGTGCGACGATGCGTCCCATGATGACGCCTACCAGGATGATGACGCTGCCGAAGACGACCTGGCCGCCCAGTTCGGTGACCTGAGTCAGCATCACCGCCACGGCGTCGAAGGCCAGCAGGCTGGCCGCCTCGACCGCCGCGAACAGCATGATGGCGACCAGGGCGATCAGGGCCGCGACCGACGACGGTTTCGTCGCCGGGCTGAAGGCGCCAAGGCTGCCCAGGGCGCGGTCGAAGCCCAGCGAAGCCAGGGTGCTGGCGACCAGCTGGCGCACCCATTGGGCGATGACGAAGGCAATGGCCAGGAGCAACGCGGCGGCCACCACGCGCGGAATCGCCGCCAGCACGGTCTGGAGCACCGCGACGGCAGGGTCGGCGATCGAGGAAATGCCCAGCGTCTGCAGGGCCGCGATCGACACGGGGATGATGATCAGCGTGAAGACGACGGCGCCGCACACGCGCACCAGCGAGTCCGCGCACTGGCCGTCGCCGGCTGGCTTGTCGGCCGACTGGCACAGGCCCAGCCTGGATCCGATGCGCTCGAAGTTGATCGCTCCCAGGGCCGCCTCGACGATGTTGCGGACGATCTTGGCGAAGATCAGCCCGACGCAGAAGATCAGGGCCGCGCCCACCAGTTGGGGGGCGTAGGCGAAGACCTGGTTGGTCAGGACATGGATGGGGGACATCGCCTGGTCCAGCCCCAGCGGCTGCATGGCGACGATCAGCCCGACCAGCCAGACGATCCAGTAGGCCAGCGTGCCCAGGGAGGTGGCCAGGGTCTCTCCTGAACGATTGGTGGACCGGGTGAGGACGGGTAGGGCGCCTACGCCCCGCACGACGGCCCATTTCACGCCGCGCGCGATGAAATGGGTGGCGACCAGGATGACGATCGCGATCAGAATGCGTGGCCCCCAGATCGTGAACTGATCGCTCACATAGCTCATGCGTGGTGTGTTCTCGAACATGGCAATCCCCCGAGTTGGATGTGACGTGTAGGCAGAAACCGGGAGTCAGGATAGAGCAGGTGGGCGGGGATGTTTTCTTTATTAGGGGTTAACCCTTGGTTTTCAAACGGTAAAGTTTGCCCGAGGGCGCTTGCTTGTTCCCCTGAGTTTTTGGACAATCTACATTGATCGCCCCGGTTCCTGATCGAGCCGGGGTTTTATTTTTCACTTTCGCCATTCCTGGCCGCGCTCACGGTGCGGCGGGCGCCAGCTTGCGCTTTCGTGGGGGTGGGGAAATCCAACAGACGTAAAGGAAGTACACATGGCTGCCATTCCGCTGACCTTGCGCGGGGCCGAGCGCCTGAAGCAGGAGCTGCATCGACTGAAGACGGTGGAACGTCCCGCCGTGATCACCGCGATTGCCGACGCCCGCGCCCAGGGGGACCTGTCCGAGAACGCCGAATACGATGCCGCCAAGGAAAAGCAGGGCTTCATCGAAGGGCGCATCCAGGAACTCGAGGCCAAGCTGTCGAACGCGCAGATCATCGACCCGGTCGAGCTCGACGCGGACGGCCGCATCGTGTTCGGCGCCACGGTCGACCTCGAGGATCTGGAGTCCAGCGAGCGCGTCACCTACCAGGTGGTGGGCGACGACGAGGCCGACATCCGGTCCAACCTGATCTCGGTGTCCAGCCCCATCGCCCGGGCGCTGATCGGCAAGTCGGTCGGCGACGTGGCCGAGGTGCAGGCGCCGTCGGGCGTCCGGGAATACGAGGTTCTGGACGTTCGGTATATCTAGTCCCCCTGATTTGGCACCCCCCCTACGCGCTTGCGCGCGCCCAGAATGGTGGACCCCCAGCCGCTACGCGGCAGCCCCCCAAGGGGGCCGGGACCCGCCTTGGGGCGGCCCGGCGCCGGGTCCCGGGGGGCGATGCGGGCGGACCGGCGAAGCCGGATCCACCGCATCCTGGGCTTGAGGGGGGCGTGTCCTGATTCAATGTGTTGGTCTGCCCTGGAGGCTGATTGATGGCTACGGTGGTGCGGCTGTTGGCGGCGCTGTGGTGTGGGGCGCTCTGGACGATCGGGCTGCTGGTGGTGCCGCTGTTGTTTTCGCAGCTCGAGCCCATGCGCGCGGCGGCGACGGCGGGGTCGTTATTCCGGTTGCTGGCCTATGGCGGGCTGTTGATGGCCTTGCTGATGCTGCTGCTGGACCGGCTGGGGCGCGGGTTGCCGCTGGGAGCGGCGGGGCGCCGCACCGTGCTGGTCATGGCCGTGGGAGTGGGATTGGGGTATTTCGGCACCCGGCCCGTGATGGACTACGGACGGGCCTTGATCGCCGCCGGCCAGGCCGTACCCGCCTGGGCGGATTTCGGGACCTGGCACGGGGTGTCGAGCGTGCTTTACTTCTTGGTGGCGGTTCTGGGCTTGCGGCTGGTGGCGGTCGTGCGTTGACCGCCTTCGGCCGGGCGCGCGCGGGCGCCGGCGCGCAGCGACAGCGCGCTGCCCGCCCGCTTGGCTGCCGGCTTGCCCGACGCGGTCTTGCGGGCCGCGCCCAGCGTGGAGCTCAGGCCCGAGGGCCGGCGTGCCGGCGTGGTGCGCGCGGCGCCCCGGCGCGAACCGGTTTCCTCGTGGGTGGAAGGCCGCTGGCGCTTGTCCGTGCCCAGGTAGCGTTCCCGGGCGGTCATGGGGCCATCGTCGCGCTCGGCGCGGTCCTGACGTTCCGCGCGGGTGCGGGCCGGCGCCACGGGTTTGCCGGCCACCGCCAGTTTCTTGGGCAGGTGGGCTTCGTTGGCCTTGCGCGCGCCGGTACCCAGCGTGGATACGTCCGACTTGGGCTTGCGGGCGCCCAGCAGGTCGGCCGCGTCGGGATCGCGCTCGGTCGGGCGGTACAGGATGAAGACCTTGCCCAGGTGATGGACGGGCGCGCAGGAAAGTTCGCCGCAGATCTGGTAGAGCAGTTCGTCCCGCGTGGCGCGGTCTTCGCCGCCGGCGCGGACCTTGATCAGGCCGTGCGCCGAGAGGTTGCGGTCGATTTCCTGCAGGACGGCTTCGCTCAGGCCCTTGTCGCCGATGAGGACGACCGGTTTGAGCGGGTGGGCAGCGGCGCGAAGGGCGCTGCGCAGTGTCGAGTTGATGTCTAGGACTGGCATGACGAGATTGTACGGGAGCCGGGCCAACGGCGCGATGGCTAGAGGGAACAGGCCCTGGTCCGCAGTATGCTCCGGATAGCGCGGCAATGCCGCATTGATTTGAATCGATACCGACCCGGAAGACCGGGCAGATATGGCCAAGAACAAGTTTTCGAAGAACTGGTTGCACCAGCACATCAACGATCCCTATGTGAAGCTCGCGCAGCAGAAGGGATACCGTGCCCGGGCCGCCTTCAAGCTGACCGAGATCCTGGATACCGAGAAGCTCATGCGCCCGGGCGACGTGGTCATCGACCTCGGTTCGGCGCCCGGCAGCTGGTCCCAGGTCGCCCGCGAGCGCCTGGCCGGCCCGCAGGGTACGATACGGGGACGGATCATCGCGCTGGACCTGCTTCCCATGGAGCCCGTGGCCGGGGTGGAGTTCATCCAGGGCGATTTCCGCGAGGAAGAGGTGCTGCGCCAGCTCGAGGCCCTGCTGGGCAGCCAGCCGGTGGACCTTGTGATTTCCGACATGGCCCCCAATCTATCGGGGGTCGGTGCCGCGGACTCGGCGCGTATCCAGCATGTGTGCGATCTGGCACGGGAATTCTCGCAAGAGCACCTCAAGCCCGACGGGGCGCTGATCGTGAAGGCTTTTCACGGCAGCGGCTTTTCCCAGATCGTGCAGAGTTTCAAGCAGACTTTCCGCAGGGTGGTGGAACGCAAGCCCAAGGCGTCGCGGGACAAATCCTCCGAGACCTTTCTCGTGGGGGTAGGGCTGAAGAATCCCGGCGGCCGACAATAGTAGAATCGGACTTAGTGTCCGATCGGGCCGGGCATTTCCCGGCAGGTCGACCGATCGGCAATCAAGTAGGAGATCGACCTTGAACAATATGTTCTCCAAAGTCGCGGTCTGGATGGTGATCGCATTCGTCCTGTTTACGGTCTTCAAGCAGTTCGAGGGCCGTACCCGTCCGCAGGACACCGTGTCCTACTCCCAGTTCATGGAGGAGGCCAAGGCCGGGCGCATCCAGAAAGTGGATATCCAGGGCGACGTGCTGAGCGTCACGCCCAGCGACGGCCGTCCCTACAGCATCACGTCCCCCGGCGACCTCTGGCTGGTCAGCGACCTGATGAAGTACGGCGTCCAGGTGTCGGGCAAGGCCAAGGAAGAGCCCTCGCTCTTCATGAGCATTTTCGTCTCGTGGTTCCCGATGCTGCTGCTGATCGGCGTCTGGATATTCTTCATGCGCCAGATGCAGGGCGGCGGGCGCGGCGGCGCGTTCAACTTCGGCAAGTCGCGCGCGCGCATGCTGGACGAGAACTCCAACACCGTCACCTTCGCCGACGTCGCGGGCTGCGACGAGGCCAAGGAAGACGTCCAGGAACTGGTCGACTTCCTGCGCGACCCCTCGAAATTCCAGAAGCTGGGCGGCCGCATTCCGCGCGGCGTGCTGATGGTGGGCTCGCCGGGTACCGGCAAGACCCTGCTGGCGCGCGCCATCGCCGGCGAGGCCAAGGTGCCTTTCTTCAGCATCTCGGGTTCGGACTTCGTCGAGATGTTCGTGGGCGTGGGCGCGGCCCGCGTGCGCGACATGTTCGAGAACGCCAAGAAACATGCCCCCTGCATCATCTTCATCGATGAAATCGACGCGGTCGGCCGCCAGCGCGGCGCCGGCCTGGGCGGCGGCAACGACGAGCGCGAACAGACCCTGAACCAGATGCTGGTGGAAATGGACGGTTTCGAGACCGGCCAGGGCATCATCGTGATCGCCGCCACCAACCGGCCCGACGTGCTCGACCCCGCGCTGCTGCGTCCGGGCCGCTTCGACCGCCAGGTCGTGGTGCCGCTGCCCGACATCCGCGGCCGCGAGCAGATCCTGAAGGTCCACATGCGCAAGGTGCCGGTGTCGTCCGACGTCGACGCGACCATCCTGGCCCGTGGCACGCCCGGCTTCTCGGGCGCCGACCTGGCCAACCTCGTGAACGAGGCCGCGCTGTTCGCCGCCCGCCGCAGCGGCCGCACGGTGGACATGCTGGACTTCGAGAAGGCCAAGGACAAGATCATCATGGGGGCCGAGCGCCGCTCCATCGTCATGCCCGAGGAAGAGCGCCGCAACACCGCCTATCACGAGTCCGGCCACGCCATCGTCGCCAAGATGCTGCCCAAGACCGATCCGGTGCACAAGGTCACGATCATCCCGCGTGGCCGCGCGCTGGGCGTGACCATGCAGTTGCCCGAGGGCGACCGCTACAGCATGGACAAGGACCGCATGCTGAACACCATCGCGGTGCTGTTCGGCGGCCGTATCGCTGAAGAAGTGTTCATGAATCAGATGACCACCGGCGCCTCGAACGACTTCGAGCGGGCGACCCAGATCGCGCGCGACATGGTCACCCGCTACGGCATGACCGACTCGCTGGGCCCCATGGTCTATGCCGAGAACGAAGGCGAGGTGTTCCTGGGCCGCAGCATCACCAAGACGACCCAGGTGTCCGAGGCGACCATGCAGAAGGTCGACGGCGAGATCCGCCGCATCATCGACGAGCAGTACGCGGTGGCGCGCAAGATCCTGGAGGACAACCGCGACAAGGTCGAGGTCATGACCAAGGCGCTGCTCGAATGGGAAACCATCGACGCCGACCAGATCAACGACATCGTCGACGGACGTCCGCCGCGGCCGCCCAAGGCCTCGGATTCGGCCGGCGCGCCGCCCAACACGCCGCCCAGCACCGGCGGTGTCGCGCAGAACGCAACGGCTCCGGCGTAGGGGCCCCCCCTACGCGCTTCGGGCGCCCCCCAGGGGGCGATGCGGGTGGACCGGCGGAGCCGGATCCACCGCATCCTGGGGTACCAACTGGCTGGTGGAGGGCGGCGTTTTTGCCGCCCTTTGTTGTTTTTGAGTGAAGGTGGGTATGCGGGATTCCGTGTCGGCTCATTCTGGTTCTGTGCTTCAGTGCGGTCGCTTTTCTCTTGAATTTTCCCGGCCGCTGGTCATGGGGATCATCAACGTCACGCCTGATTCGTTTTCCGATGGCGGGAAGAATCTGGCGTTGGACGCGGGGATCGCGCATGCGCGGCAGTTGGTCGCGGAAGGGGCCGACATGCTGGATATTGGGGGCGAGTCGACGCGGCCGGGGGCGGCGCCGGTGGCGCTGGAGGCCGAGCTGGCGCGATTGTTGCCGTTGATCGAGGCGCTGCGGGAGTGCGGGGTGCCGTTGTCGGTGGATACCTTCAAGCCGGCGGTGATGCGGGCGGTACTGGATGCCGGCGCCGACATGATCAACGACATCTACGGTTTCCGGCAGCCGGGCGCCATCGAGGCGGTGGCGCGGGGCGCGAGCGGCTTGTGCCTGATGCACATGCAGGGCGAGCCGCGCACCATGCAGCAGGCGCCGGCCTACGGCGACGTGGTCGGCGACGTGACGGCTTTCCTGCGCCAGCAGGCGCAGCGCCTGCTGGCCGCGGGCGTGGCGCGCCAGCGGATCTGCCTGGATCCGGGGTTCGGTTTTGGCAAGACCACCGCCCACAACTACCAGCTCATGCGTAGTTTGCCCAGTATCGGCTCGCTGGGATATCCGCTACTAATCGGGGTGTCCCGCAAGACCATGATCGGGGCGGTGACCGGCAAGCCCGTGGGGGAACGGGTGGCCGGCAGCGTCGCGGCGGCACTGGCCGCGGTGGACCGCGGGGCGGCCATCGTCCGTGTCCATGACGTCGCGGCCACGGTGGACGCCCTGAAGGTCTGGCAAGCGGTGCGGGCCTGGGACGAATGATGGCCGCGCGCTTCCCGCGCGGACAAGAACAACAAGCAGGGGGCCATCCAAGATGGTTGGACGACGCAAGTATTTCGGTACCGACGGCATTCGGGGCAAGGTCGGTTCAAAGGTCATCAATGCGGAATTCGCGCTGCGCCTGGGCTATGCCGCGGGACGCGTCCTGACGGCGGAGCATCGCGACGGAGGGCGGCCGGTCGTCCTGATCGGGAAGGACACGCGCATCTCCGGCTACATGCTGGAATCGGCGCTCGAGGCGGGGCTGTCCGCGGCGGGCATCGACGTCCTCCTGGCCGGGCCCATGCCCACGCCGGCCATCGCCTACCTGACCCGGGCGCTGCGCCTGTCGGCCGGCATCGTGATCAGCGCCTCGCACAATCCCTATTTCGACAATGGCATCAAGTTCTTCTCGGCCACCGGCATGAAGCTGGCCGACGAAGTGGAGCTGCGCATCGAGGCCGAGCTGGGCGAACCGGTCGGGTGCGTGTCCTCCGGCAAGCTGGGGCGCGCCAAGCGCCTGACGGATGCCGCGGGGCGCTACATCGAGTTCTGCAAGAGCGGTTTTCCCAACGATCTCGACCTGACGGACATGCAACTGGTGATCGACGCCGCCCATGGCGCGGCCTACCACGTGGCGCCCGCCGTGTTCGAGGAACTGGGCGCCACCGTGACCTGCATAGGCTGCGCGCCCAACGGGATGAACATCAACGACGGCGTCGGCGCCACGCACCTGGATGCGCTGGCCGAGGCGGTGCAGGCGCAGAAGGCCGGCCTGGGCATCGCGCTGGACGGCGACGCCGATCGCGTGCTGATGGTCGATGGCGACGGCAGACGCTACAACGGCGACGAACTGCTGTATGCCATCGTGACGGACCGCCTGCTGGCCGGGCCGGTGGCGGGCGTGGTCGGCACGCAGATGACCAACCTTGCCTTCGAACACCGGATGCGCGACCTGAACGTGCCGTTCGCGCGGGCCGCCGTGGGCGACCGCTACGTGCTGGCGATGCTGCGCAAGAAGGGCTGGCTGTATGGCGGCGAAAGCTCCGGCCATGTGCTTTGCCTGGATCGCCATACGACGGGGGACGGCACCATGGCCGCGCTCCAGGTGCTGGCGGCGATGCGCCGACAGGGCAAGTCGCTGGCCCAGTTGCTGGAACCGCTGCGGCTGTATCCTCAGAAACTGGTCAACGTGCCGCTCGCGCCGGGCGTGGATTGGCACGAGCATGCCGGCCTGGCCCAGGCCAGGGAAGAGGTCGAGCGGCGGCTGGACGGGCAGGGGCGGGTGCTGATCCGCGCCTCGGGCACCGAGCCCAAGCTGCGCCTGATGGTCGAGGCGGCCGACGAAGCGCTGGTCGACGACTGCCTGGCCCTCCTGTCCGCCAGCCTGGCCTAGCTTCGGCGGCGCCGCGCCCCTGTCAAGCCTCAGTCATGCCCCGCGGGCACAATCGGGAACTTCGATTATGACCATGCAAGCATCGTCCATGAACCTGATCCTCTGGCGGCACGCCGAGGCCGAAGACGGCCCGAACGACCTGCAGCGCGCCTTGACGCGGCGCGGGCACAAGCAGGCCGAGGCCGTCGCCGCGTGGCTTCGGGCCCATGCCCCTTCCGACCTGATGGTCATGGCCAGCCCCGCGGTGCGCACGCGCCAGACCGCCGATGCCCTGGGCTGCGACTACACCGTCGTGCCGGACCTGGCGCCCGAGGCCTCGCCGGCCCACGTCCTGGCTGCCACCGGCTGGCCCCTGTCGCCGCGATCGGTGCTGGTCGTGGGCCACCAGCCGACGCTGGGCCGCGTGGCCAGTACCCTGCTGGCCGGCGAAGACCTGCCCTGGAGCCTGAAGAAGGGCGGCCTGTGGTGGCTGGCCCGCCGCCAGCGCGACGAGGACTTCCAGGTCGTCATCCGCGCCGTCATCAATCCCGAGTTCGTCTAGGGAGGGGAATCCCACCCCCTACCCGCTTGCGCGGGCCCCCTCAAGGGGGCGAAACCGGCGGACTGGCAAAGCCAGATCCGCGGTTTCCTGGGCCTAGGGAAACCATCTTGGACTGAAGCACGGTTGCTACCGCTGGCTGCCAGCGATAGCACCGGTGCCACCCCCCAAGAAACAGGTACTAGACCCAGGATGCGGTGGATCCGGCTCTGCCGGTCCACCCGCATCGCCCCCTGGGGGGCGCGCGAAGCGCGTAGGGGGGGACTCCATTCGTAAGCAGGCGTTTCCGGTGGGCCACGGGTATGCGGGCCACGGGTATCGTTTGATTCATGGTACCGTCATGATTCTGTCAATGACGTGAAACGCTAAGCACCGACACTCGACTTACCTGTCAAGGAGTGTGCATATGCTCGAATTCACCCGCATCGAAGCGCGTCGCGGCCTGGCCGACGAACTTCATGGCGGTGTCCAGACCCCCGGCCTGGTCGTGGGGTTGGCGCGTTCCTGGGAAGAAGTCCGGCAAGCCCAGCGCCTGCGTTACGAGGTGTTCACCGAAGACATGGGGGCCGTGTTCCCGACCGCCATCGACGGCATCGACGAGGACCGATTCGATGCCTGGTGCGAACACCTCATCGTGCGCGAACTGGATACCGGCCGGGTCGTGGGCACCTACCGCATCCTCGGGCCCGACCAGGCCCGCCACGCCGGCGGCTACTACTCCGAATCCGAGTTCGACCTGTCTGGCCTGGGGGCCATCCGCAGCGAACTGGTCGAATTCGGACGCTCCTGCACCCACCGCGACTACCGCAGCGGAGCCGTCATCATGCTGCTGTGGTCGGGGCTGGCGGAGTTCCTGCGCCGTACCGGCAAACGCTATGTGTTCGGCTGCGCCAGCGTCAGCCTGCGCGACGACGGCGCGACCGCGGCGGGGGTGTACCGCTCGGTGGCGGCCGACATCGAACAGGCCCGCGACCTGCGCGTGCAGCCGCTGCACCGGCTGCCCGTCGAGCGCCTGGACTGCAATCTGCCGACCCGCGTACCGCCGCTGATCAAGGGCTACCTGAAAGTGGGCGCACGCGTATGCGGCGAGCCGGCCTGGGATGCCGACTTCAACACGGCCGATTTCCCCATGCTGCTGTCCATCGACGCGCTGGACGATCGCTATCGTCGGCACTTCGGGCTGGAATCCCAGGTCTCGAGGCGTTCGTGAGGTCCGCGGTGTCGCGTGGCCGCCGCCTGGCGGCGGCGTTCCCGCGCCCGTCGGCAACGCGGCGCAGGCGCTTGCGGTTGACGCGGCGGCTGCGCCGCACCGGAGTGAAGGTATTGCGCCGGCTGACCCGGCGCCTGCGTTCAGAGCTCAAGCAGCTCGAACGTGAATCCCACCTTGCGCCATTCTGATTCCTCGGCGCGCAGGGTGAAGTCGGTCAGCGGGTGGGCACTCATCCAGGCCGCGTCAGTCTTGACGATGATGGACGATCCCTTGACCGACACCTTGACGGGCGGCGCGGTGATGTCCTCGCGCCGCCGGTAGAGGATGGCCGCCAGGCGCAGGCACAGGATGGCGATCCATTGTTCGTGGTGGTTGACCAGGTGCTGGAGCTTGGCCAGCTTGCCCTGATGGCCTAGCGCCAGGAGCGCGAGCAGGGCCTGGTCCTGGCGCGAGAAGCCCGGCATGTCGGCGTGTTCCAGGATGTAGGCCGAGTGCCGGTGATAGGTGTTGTGGGCGATGGACAGGCCGATCTCATGCAGCTCGGCGGCCCAGCCCAGCACCCGGGTCAATTCCTGGTGTTCGTCGGCGGGCATGGGCACCAGCTGCTTGAACAGCTCCAGCGCCGTCTGCCGCACGCGCGTCGCCTGGGCGCGGTCCACCTTGTAGCGGCTCATGAACTGGCGCACCGTGTCGTCGCGTTTGTCCAGCGAGGCGTCGCGGCCGGCCAGGTCGTACAGCACGCCCACGCGCAGCGCGCCGTCGGCCGTGCGCATCACGTCCAGGCCCAGTTCGTCGAAAATCGCGCTCATGATGGCCAGGCCGCCCGGCAGCACCGAGATGCGGTCGGGCTTGATGCCCGCCAGTTGCGCGCGTTCGACCGTGCCCGCCTTGATCAGTTTGTCCTTGAGCTTGTCCATGCCGCGCCGGGTGATGCCCGACTCCGAGAAGCCGGACTCGGTCAGGATCGCGCCCAGCGCCTTGCTCGTCCCCGACGAGCCGTAGGCTTCCTGCCATCCGGCCTTGCGATACTGCTTGGCGATAACCTCGATCTCGCGGCGGGCGGCCATTTCGGCCTGCTTCATGGCATGGGCGTCGATGATGCCGTCGGGGAAGTAGGCACGGCTGAAGCTTACGCAACCCATGTACAGCGATTCCATCAGCTCGGGCTCGAAGCGCCGGCCGACGATGAACTCGGTCGAGCCGCCGCCGATATCGACCACCAGCCGCTTGGCCGGCGAGGGGGGCAGCGAGTGCGAAACGCCGGAGAAGATCAGGCGCGCTTCCTCGCGGCCGGCGATGACCTCGATGGGAAAGCCCAGGGCTTCTTCCGCCAGGGGCAGGAATTCGCTGACGTTGCGCGCCACGCGGAATGTATTGGTGGCCACCGCCCGCACGCGTTCCGGATGGAAGCTGCGCAGGCGCTCGCCGAAGCGGCTCAGTACCTGCAGGGCGAAATCGGTGGTCGAGCTGTCCAGCGTCTTGTCCGCCTGCAGGCCGGCGGCCAGCCGCACGGTTTCCTTGAGCCGGTCGACCGGGTAGATCTGGATGGTTCCGCCTTCGTCGACCACGCGGCCGATGACCAGACGAAAACTGTTGGAGCCAAGATCGACGGCGGCGAGCAATTGATTCATGGAATGGAAAGTTGAGATGCGAACTGCAAGAATAAGGCGCTTCAATGACAGAATGGTTGCACTGTCATAAGGTAGTCATCATTTTGACGCAAAAATAGCCCTCTCAGCTTCGTCCCCCATTTTTGCGGATATCCCATGGTTGCCAGATTGCCTGCCAAAGACCTGTTCCTGAATCGCGAGCTTGCCTTGCTCAAGTTCAACGAACGGGTCCTGGCCCTGGCCGAGGACGACCGGGCGCCCCTGCTCGAACGGTTGCGCTTCCTGTGCATCGTGGCTTCCAACCTGGACGAGTTCTTCGAGATCCGTGTGGCCAGCCTGCACGAGCAGGTGCGGCAGAATCCCGGCGCGCGCGGGCTGGACGGCCGGACCCCGGCCGAGGTCGTGCAGCGCGTGTCCGAGGCCGCGCACGCCCTGGTCGAGCGCCAGTACGCTTTGCTCAATCGCGAGGTGCTGCCGCGCCTGCAGGCCGAGGGCATCGTGCTGCACATGGCGCAGAGCTGGACGCCGGCGCAGCGCGCGTGGGCGCACGAGGTGTTCCGGCTGGACGTCATGCCGCTTCTGACGCCCATCGGGCTCGATCCGGCGCATCCGTTCCCGCGCGTGTTCAACAAGAGCCTGAACTTCGCCGTCCAGTTGTCGGGCCGCGATGCCTTCGGCCGCAATGCCGCCATCGCCATCGTGCAGGCGCCGCGCGCGCTGCCGCGCCTGACCCAGATGCCGCCCGAGCTGTCCGGCCACCCGCATGGCTACGTCATGCTGACCTCGTTCATGCAGGCGTTCGTGGGCGACCTGTTCCCCGGCATGACGGTGGACGGCTGCTACCAGTGGCGCCTGACGCGCAACAGCGACCTGTTCGTCGACGACGAGGAAATCACCAACCTGCGCCAGGCCCTGCAAGGGGAACTGACCCAGCGGCACTTCGGCGACGGCGTCCGGCTGGAATTGGCCGACTCCAGCCCGCCGGAACTCGAGAGCTTCCTGCTCAAGGAGTTCTCGCTCACGCCGGCCGACGCCTATCGGGTGGACGGCCCGGTCAACCTGGCGCGGCTGATGCAGCTGGTAAACGGCATCAACCGGCCGGAACTGAAGTTTCCGCCGTTCCGCGCGGCCCTGCCGGCGCCGTTCGACCGCAGCAATCTGACGCCCGACGAGCTCTTCAAGGCCATTGCCGCGCAGGACCGGCTGCTGCATCATCCCTACCAGTCGTTCCAGCCCGTCATCGATTTCCTGACCGCGGCGGCGGCCGATCCCAGCGTGGTCGCCATCAAGCAGACCATCTACCGCACCGGCGAGGATTCCGAGCTGATGCGCCTCCTGCTGGCGGCGGCGCGCTCGGGCAAGGAAGTGACCGTGGTGGTGGAACTGATGGCCCGCTTCGACGAGCAGACCAATATCAACTGGGCGGCGCGGCTGGAAGAGGTGGGCGCGCACGTGGTCTACGGCGTGGTGGGCCACAAGACCCACGCCAAGATGGCCCTGGTGCTGCGCCACGAGCGCGGCCGCATCCGTCGCTATGGACACCTGGGGACCGGCAACTACCATCCCAGCACGGCGCGCCTGTACACCGATTTCGGCCTGTTCACCGCTGACGCGCGCATGTGCGAGGACATGGAGCAGATATTCTCGCAACTGACCGGACTGGGCGCGCGCCGCCACCTGAAATGCCTGCTGCAGGCGCCGTTCTCGCTGCACGAGACCATGGTGGCGCTGGTCCGCCGCGAGGCGCGCCACGCGCGCGCGGGCAAGCCGGCGCGGATCATGGCCAAGATGAACTCGCTGCTGGAACCCTCGGTGATCGAGGAACTGTACAAGGCCAGCCGCGCGGGCGTGCGCATCGACCTGGTGGTGCGGGGCGTGTGCACCTTGCGCGCCGGGGTGCCGGGGCTGTCGGACAACATCACCGTGCGGTCCATCGTCGGCCGCTTCCTCGAACACTCGCGGGTGTTCTACTTCCTGAACGGCGGCCAGGAGATGGTCTACCTGGCCTCGGCCGACTGGATGGACCGGAATTTCTTCCGCCGCGTCGAAGTCGCCTTCCCCATCTTCGATCCGGCCTTGAAGAAGCGGGTGATCGACGAATCCTTCACCTTCGCGCTGCGCGACAACCAACTGGCCTGGCAGCAGCAGCCCTCGGGAGACTACGTCCGGGTGCGGTCGCGCCGCCGGCCGTTCAACCTCCATGCGCATCTGATGAAGGCGCTGGGCGGCTTCGACGAAACCGCCGGTTAGTTCCGGCGCGTCCGCAGCAGCGCTGGCGTGAGCACCAGCGTGGCCAGCGCCAGTCCGACACCCACCATGAAGCTGCCGCCATAGCCCGCCAGCGCGGCAAGGGCCATCAGCGACGAGGACGCGGCCATCTCGCCCAGGTCGCGCATGCTCTGCACTGCTGTCATGTCGGTGCCGGCCTGGTCACGCGCATGGGCGAAGCGCATGGCGGCGGTCATCATCGCGACGGATGCGCTGCCGGCCCCGAAGCTGGTCAGCAGCGTCGCCAGCCAGACCGCGTACGCGGGCAGGGCGGGCGAGGTCCACGCCAGCACGGTCCAGACGGCTGCCGCCACGCCCGCCGAGGCGATGCCGGCGAAGAACACCGGCCAGGTGCCCAGCCGCGACACCAGCCAGGCCCCGCCGCCGCATCCAAGAACAATGGTGACGGCGCCGCCGACCATGCCGACCTGGCCGATCTTCCCGAGCGCCCAGCCGGCATCGACCAGCAGCAGTTTGGACAGTCCGTGGCACGCGACCACGGTCACGGCGGACAGGAAGGCCGCGGCGATCAGCGCCCAGGCGTGCCGCCCCGAGCGCAGGAAGCGCCACAGGCTGGCTTGCCGTGGGCGCAGCCATTGTTCGGGCGGCGGCGCGGGTTCGCGCCAGGCCGCGACCATCGCCAGGCTGAACGCGATGGGCAGGGCCAGGAGCAGCAGCGCGCCGGTCAGGCCGACGCGCGCATAGGCCATCAGGAACACCGGGCCACCGTAGAAGAAGCCGATCATGGTGCCGGCGACCTGGACCGCGTTGGCGGTGCCGAGCGCGCGGGTTGCGAACCGTTCGGCGACCAGGCCGTCCGTGGCGATGTCCTGTGTGGCGCTGGCCAGCGACGCCGCCACCGAGAGCGTCAGCAGATAGGGCAGGGTGGCCTGCGTGACCCCGATCGCCATGACGCCAAGCAGCAGGGCCAGGACCAGCCCCTGCATGGGCAGGATCCAGCTGCGCCGGCGTCCCAGGCGAGGCGACCAATGATTGTCCACGACCGGGGCCCAGCCGCATTTCAGCACCCAGGGCAGGCTCACCAGGGGAAGATAGGCCAGGGCGCCGAGGCTGGCGCCCTGGCCGCGCAGGATGGCCGGCAGCGCTTCCATCGCGAGGCCGAAGGGGATGCCCTGGGAAGCGTACAGGCAGGCGATCATGGGCCATTGCAGCAGCGTGGCGCCGCGCCGTGCCGTCGAGGTGGGGGAAAGGGAGGGCATGTCAGTCTTCCTGGTCGTGAGGGCGGTGCAGGCGGTGTTCGCTGTCGGTGGCGGGGGTGACGAACATCAGGCGGCCCGGCTGGTGTACCTCCAGCCGGTGCCACCACCCCTGGGGAACGACGAGCGATTCCCCGGCGGCGACCTTCAGTTCGCGTTCGTCGCCCGCGTCCGCGGCCAGGACGACGCGCAACGATCCTTCCAGCAGCGTCAGGATCTCGTCGCCGCGCGGATGTCGTTCCCAGTGGTTGCCGTGGACCGATGCGGTGTCGGTGATGGGCTTGATGCCCATGATCCAGCCGGCCCGAGGCAGGCCATCCCGCTGGAACGGCATCAGGTGGACGGTTGCGTCGGCCTGGAGGACTGCCAGCGAGGAGGACAGCGCGAAGAGCCGGGGCAGGCGCGAGGCGTCGCCGGCGGGGGTGGGAAGTTTGTGTCGGGTCATGATGGATGACGAAAGGAAAAACGGGCGAGCCGCCACGACAGGGCGCCCGCCAGGATCAGCAGGAGGTCGAAGGCCAGTGCCGGCAGTTCAGCGGCCAGCGGGCGGCCGACCTGGCGCGCCAGGCTGGCGAGGGCCGCCAGCCAGAGCAGCAGGCCTGCAAGCCGCAGCGCGGCCGTGGCGCGCCGGCTGCCGTGTCCCGGCCAGGCGAAGCCGGCGGCCGCCGCCAGCCAGGAGCCCCAGAAGGCCCACACTTGCAGCGCGGGCCGGGCCGGCAGGGTGTCCGGCGTCAGGCTGGTGACCGCCAGGAGGACGCAGCATGAAAGCGTCAGCCCCAGGCAGACGCCTTGTGTTGCCCGCCGCGGCCAGGCCAGCGGACGCTGCGGCGTGGCTCGCCGCCGCAGCCAGAGCCAGGTGCCGGAGGCGGCCAGCAGCGCGGCGGCCAGACCGCCGGCCGCGTGCAGCCAGCGGCTGGCCGAGCCGCTGTATTGCGCGAAGTGCAGGGGCTGGATGGCGATGAACGCCTGGGTCCAGGGGCCGCGTTGCGCCGCGCTGTCGTGGCGCAGCAGCGCGCCGTCGCGCAGGCGGTAGTGGAAGCGCTCGAATACGCCGGTGCTCAACTGGCCGGCGCCATGGCCGCGCAGGGTGGCGTAGGCCTGCGCATCGCCCCAATGCCGGATGGCGATGCTCTCCACCTGGAACCTGGGGTGGGCCTGCCGGTGGCGGTCGACCAGGGCGTTCAGGCCGTGCATGGCGGCGGGCTGCCCCAGGGCCGGGAAGGCCGCGTTGTCCATCAGCGCCTGCAGGGCCTGGCGCGGGTCGTTGGGGAAGGCGTGCGGCGCCAGGTTGACGGTCGCCAATGCACCCACGCCCGAGAAGATGCCCGTTACCGCGATCAGCAGCAGGAGCGGCGAAAGCCAGAGTCCCAGCAGCTTGTGGGCGTCGAGCGCCAGCGTCCGCGTGTCCGCGCCGATGCGCAGCCGCAGCAGTCCCGAGGCCTGGCGGGGATGGTTGGCCACGCCGCCCACGACCATGAAGGCCAGCGCGAAGCCGAACAGGCTCACGACCACCCGCCCGGGAAAGCCCGCGTGTAAGGTGTTGTGCAGCGTGACCAGCAGGTCCGTCGCGCCGCCGTGGGGAGCGGGCATGGGGCTGGCGTCGTCGGCGCGCAGAAGCAACGGGGATGGGCCGGCAGCCGGCCCGCCGCCGGCGGGAGCCACGATGGCATGGCGCCGCAGGCCGTCCGGCAACTGGATCGTCAAGGAAGCGGCATTGCCGAATCGTGCCCGGCCCGCATGCAGCAGGGCGTCCAGGTCGAGGCGCGGGACGAGGGCCTTTCGCTCGGATGGCATTTCCCAGTAGCGGACTTCCTGCTTGAGCACGGCGAATACACCGGTCAGGCAGACAACGAACAGCACGAGGCCGACGATCATGCCGGCCCAGGCGTGCGTGACGGCCACGGCGCGGCGCATGGGCAGGGCTGCGCGCGTGCCCGGAAGCAGGCTGCCGCCCAGCAGCAGCAACTGCGCCAGCACGCCGATGAACATGCCGGCATACAGCCTGTCCAGCGCGTCGTCCAGCGGTGCCCAGCGCGCGATGGCGATCGCCAGTCCGATGGCGGCCGCCGGGGCGGCCAGGACGGCCAGGACGGTGCGCAGGGGCCAGTGCGGAGCCGGCACCCTAGTACTCCACGCGCAGCGTCAGCGCCACGCTGCGGGGGTCGCCGTAGCGGTTGTTCCAACTGGTGCCGGACAGACTCTGGTAGTAGCGCCTGTCGAACAGGTTGTTGACGTGCAGCGCCGCGCTCATGTGTTTGTTGATGCGGTAGCCGATCCGCAGGCTGGCCAGGGCATAGCCGCCCTGGCGCAGGGTTACGCCGCCGGACTGCACGGTGTAGGCGCTTTGCGCCTGGATGCCCACGCCCGCGCTGAGCCGGCCGTCGTTCCCGGGCAGCACGGTGTTCGCCCAGAGCCTGAAGATGTGCTTGGGCGTGAAGCGGGCGAAGGGCTGCCCCTGCGACTGGGCGTCCTTCAGGTACTCCGTGGCGTTGTAGGTATAGCCCAGCGACAGGTCCAGCCCCGGCATGACCTGGCCGTTCACTTCCGCCTCGATCCCGCGGCTCTCGACCTCGCCGCCGGCGACGTAGTAGCAGGCCGACCCCGCGCAAGGATGTGCGGGGTCGGCCTGTGCGCGGTTGCGCTGCCGGATGTTGAAGAGGGCCAGGCTGGCATCCAGCCGCCCGTCCAGCAGGCCGCCCTTGATGCCGATCTCCCGGTTGCTTCCCTGGACCGGGTCGAGCATGCCGCCTTCCCACGTGGTCTGGGTCTGGGGCTGGAAGACCTGCGCGTAGCTGGCGTAGAGCGCCCACCGCTGCGCGATGTCCAGCACCAGGCCGCCATAGGGCGTGAACTCGCTGCTGAGCCGGGAACTGGCGGAAGAGGTGTCCTGCTTCCAGCGGCTCACCCGCCCTCCCAAGATGAGTTTCAGGGGGTCGGCCAGCGAGAACCGGCCCATCGCATAGATGCCCGACTGGACCATGCGCGTCGGACCGCGCGACGTGTAGGGACCGACCGCTGGTTCGGGCACGCTGCGCGGATCCCATTTCCATACATCCACCGGCATGCCGATCGGTGTCAGGAAACTGGCGGAGAACTGCTCGGTGCTGGTGCGCAGGTGGTTGACCCCGATCAGTGCCTCGTGCCTGCGGCCGAACAGCGTGAACGGGCCATTCAGATAGCCGTCGGCGCTGGTCTGTCGGTTCTCGAATTCATAGGCGCCGCCCGTCAGGCGCGGACCGGTGCCCGTCGCGGGATCGACCGCGCCATTGGCGCCGGCATATTTCAGGTCGACCTCGCCCGTCAGGTGGTTGACGTTGAGCTTGGCCGTCCAGCCGTTGTCGAACGCATGTTCCAGGCCGGCGAACAGCCGCGTGTTGTCCCAGTTGAAGCGGTCCCAGGCGACATCCAGATAGGTCGAGCGCGGCAGGCCGATGTCGCCGCCGTCGCGGTAGAAGGGCACCCCGGCCATGTTGGTGATGGAGCGGATGCGCTGGTGATGGACGCCCAAGGAAAGCACGGTGTCGGGGCCGAGGTCGAGTTCGGCCGTGCCGTACAGGTTGGTGGATTTCTGGCCCGCCACGTCGTAGAAGAAATCGCGGTCCTCGTGGCTGGCGACCATCCTTGCGCGCAGGCTGCCGCTTTCGTTCACCGGGCCGCCCACGTCCGCCTCGGCGCGGTAGCGGTTCCAACTGCCGGCGGTCAGCGCGCCGCGCGCGCCGAACTGCCGCGGCGCCCGTTTGGGGACGAGGTTGACGGTGGCGGCCGGGTTGCCCGTGCCCTGGAGCAGGCCGTTGGCGCCGCGCAGGATCTCCACCCGTTCGTACATGCCCATGTCCTCCGGCGCGCCGGCCGTCTGGCCCATGAGCACGGGTACGCCGTCCTGCTGGAAGGAGTCGATCTTGAAGCCCCGGGCGTAGTAACCCGTGGTGAGTTGCTGATAGGGCTGGACGGTGATCCCGGGTGCCTGCTGCAGCACTTCTTCCAGCGTCTGCAGGTTCTGCTGCTGCATGCGCTCGCGGTCGATGACCGTGACCGACTGCGGCGTTTCCCTGGCGGACTGCGACGTCTTGAGCAGTGACGACGGCGTGTCCGCGCCGCCCGTGACGGTGACCGCGGGCAGCGTGCTGGCCGGCGGCTCGGGGGCGGCCTGGGCATGGGCACTCGCGCCCAGCAGCAGGATGGCCGAGGCGAGGGCGGTGCGGGCCAGGCCGGGGTGGAAGGCGCCCTGGCGGGCATGAAATGGCTTGCGGGTATCCACGAAGACCCTCTCCCTTTTTTTGAATTGAGAATCAATCTCATCAATTCTAGGAAGGGAGACGGGTACGAATTGGCGATTGCCGGTATCAATCTGGCGGTCGGGCGTATCCGGCTAGGCTAGCGGCGAAGTCCGCGCGGCGCGAGGCCGAAGCGTTTCTGGAAAGCCTTGGAGAAGTGCGAGTCGCTGTAGCCGGCGGCGGACGCGGCCTGGGCCACGGTGCACCGGCCGGCGGCCAGCATGCGATAGGCGAGTTCGAGGCGCTGGTCGCGCACGAACTGATAGACGCTGCAGCCGAACAGGGCCCGGAACCCGCGCGTGAGCGTCGTCACGTTCAAGCCGACCTGGCGCCCCAGGGCCGCCAGGCCAGGCGGTTCGGAAAGCTGCTCGAGCAGTCGCGCGCGAGCCTCGTGCAGTGCGTCGAGCTGGCGCGGCGACAGCTTGAGCGCATCGGCCTGGGATGGTTCGGCGGCGGGCGCGAGTTCCAGGCCGGCCAGCACGGTAGCGGTCAATTCCAGGGCCTTGCCGGCCAGGTAGAGGTCGCGCAGGTTCCCGCGCAGGGGGCAGGCCAGCAATTGCCGGCCCAGGGCCTGCAGGATCCGGTTGGCCTGCTGGTCGAGGAAGAACGGGGCATCGGCACCGTTGCGCTGGCGGGCATGCCGGCCTATGTCGAGGTCCAGGCCTTGCTGCAGCGCTTCCTCGGGCATGCGCACGGCCACGTAGCGTAGCGGCGAGGCGGCATGGAAGGCATGGCTGACCGTGAACGGGCTGCGGCTCAGACTGAGGTGGACCGCAGGGCCCTTCAAGCCCACCTGCCGGTGTTTTTGCATCGAGTAACGCAGTTCCCCGCCCAGCAGCAGGACCAGCTTCAATCCGGCTTCATTCTGCTCGGTAATGGCCTGGTCGTGATCCGCGCGCAATATACCGCCGCTGATGGACAGCGAGGCGGTCATCGCGGGGACATGCCATTGTTCGGGCATCGGGGCGGATATCATGGATTTGAATGAGAATCGTTCCTGATTCTACATGCTCGCTCCATGACCGTCATGTGTTCTGTCATGGTCATGTCATATTTGCTACGTAATCTGACGCCGTCGTGAGCTTTACCTCCCACAAAAGCAGAGGACCTGCAAATGTTCAAACTCGTATTCAAGCAAGTTTCGGTGGGCGTCGTGCTGGGCGTTGCCGCGTTGTCCGCGCACGCCGCCGATATCACCGGTGCCGGCGCGTCGTTCCCTTACCCCATCTACGCCAAGTGGGCCTCGGATTACAAGGCCGCCACGGGCAACACCGTGAACTACCAGTCCATCGGTTCGGGCGGCGGCCAGAAGCAGATCATCGCCAAGACCGTGGATTTCGGCGCTTCGGATGATCCCATGAGCGGCGCCGACCTGGAAAAGAACGGCCTGGTGCAGTTCCCCGCCGTGATCGGCGGCATCGTTCCCGTCGTCAACCTGCAAGGCATCCAGCCCGGCCAACTGAAGTTCACCGGCGCGCTGCTGGCCGACATCTACCTGGGCAAGGTCAAGAAGTGGAACGACGAGGCCATCGCCAAGCTGAATCCCGGCGTGAACCTGCCCGCCGCCGACATTATCGTCGTCCACCGTTCGGACGGTTCGGGCACGACCTTCGGCTGGACCAACTACCTGTCCAAGGTTTCCGCCGACTGGAAGTCGTCCGTGGGTGAAGGCAAGGCCGTCAAGTGGCCCGCCGGCCAGGGTGGCAAGGGCAACGAAGGCGTCGCCAACTACGTCAAGCAGTTCGCCGGCGCCATCGGCTACGTCGAATACGCCTACGCCAAGCAGAACAAGCTGTCGCACGGCCAGGTCCAGAACAAGGACGGCAAGTTCGTTCAGCCGGAAGAGGCCGCCTTCGCCGCCGCCGCCGCGAACGCCGACTGGAAGAGCGCGCCGGGCATGGGCGTGATCCTGAACAACGAGCCGGGCGACAAGAGCTGGCCCATCACCAGCGCCACCTTCATCCTGATGCACAAGGCGCAGGACAAGCCGACGCAAGGCGCCGAAGTCCTGAAGTTCTTCGACTGGGCCTTCAAGAACGGCAAGAAATCGGCTTCCGAGCTGGACTACGTGGCGCTGCCCGACGCGGTAACGACGCAGATCCGCTCGCTGTGGAAGTCCGACATCAAGGACACCAGCGGCAAGTCGCTGTACTGATCCGCCGAGGTGCCATAGTGGCGTGAAACGGGGCCGGGCGGAGTCGTCCGCCCCGTTTTTCGCGTTTCCAGGCCCTCTGGCTCGACCTGTCTCCCTTTCCGGAAACCCCCATGAGCGCGGTCCTTGATAACATTTCGGGCGAGATTCGAGGAAATTCTTCCTCCGAGCCGACTACTACCGGGAATACGCCCCCGATGAAGAAAAACCGTAACGCGGCCATGGACGCGTTGTTCAAGAACCTGACCCGGTTCTTCGCCTTTGCCGTGCTGAGCCTGCTGGCCGCCATCCTGGTGTCGCTGGTCGTGGGCAGCCAGATCACGCTCGAGAAGTACGGCATCTCGTTCCTGTGGTCCTCGGAATGGGACCCGGTCAACAATGAATACGGCGCGCTGGTGCCCATCGTCGGCACGCTCGTCACCTCGGCCATCGCGCTGCTGATCGCGGTGCCGGTGTCGTTCGGCATCGCGCTGTTCCTGACCGAGCTGTCGCCCACCTGGCTGCGCCGGCCGCTGGGCACGGCGGTCGAAATGCTGGCGGCCATTCCCTCCATCATCTACGGCATGTGGGGCCTGTTCATTTTCGCTCCGCTGTTCAAGGAATACGTGCAGCCCTTCCTGATCGCCACGCTGGGCAACATCCCGGGCGCGGGCATCCTGTTCCAGGGGCCGGCCTTCGGCATAGGCGTATTCACCGCCGGCATCATCCTGGCCGTGATGATCATCCCCTTCATCACCGCCGTGATGCGCGACGTGTTCGAGCTCGTGCCGGCCATGCTGAAGGAATCGGCCTACGGGCTGGGCGCGACCACCTGGGAGGTCGTCTCCCGCGTGGTGCTGCCGTTCACCAAGGTCGGCGCCGTGGGCGGCATCATGCTGGGGCTGGGCCGCGCGCTGGGCGAGACCATGGCCGTCACCTTCGTCATCGGCAACGCCTACCGGCTGTCCGGCTCGCTGTTCGCGCCGGGCAACTCGATCGCCTCGTCGCTGGCCAACGAGTTCGCCGAGGCCTCCGACGACGTGCACCTGTCGGCGCTGATCGAGTTGGGCCTGATCCTTTTCCTCATCACCACCATCGTGCTCGCCTGCTCGAAGCTTCTGCTGCTGCGCCTGGCGAAGAGCGAAGGCGCCCGGTCCTAAGGAGCCGCGATGTCCGTCATCACCATGCAGAACACGGTCTACCGCCGCCGCCGGCTGACCAACAAGGTCATGCTGACCCTGTCGGCGGTCGCCCTGGTGTTCGGTCTTTTCTGGCTGTTCTGGATCATCCTGACGCTGCTGTCCAAGGGCGCCGCGGCGATCTCGCCCGCGCTGTTCACCGAGATCACGCCGCCTCCCGGACAGAGCGGGGGGCTGCTCAACGCGCTGGTGGGCAGCATCATGATGGCCGGCATGGGCACGCTGATCGGCACGCCCATCGGCATCCTGGCCGGCACCTACCTGGCCGAATACGGCCAGCGCGGCTGGCTGGCCCCGGCCACGCGCTTCATCAACGACGTGCTGCTGTCGGCGCCGTCGATCGTGATCGGCCTGTTCATCTACACCGTGTTCGTCGCGCGCATCCAGCACTTCTCGGGCTGGGCGGGCACGCTGGCCCTGGCCGTGATCGTGATCCCGGTCGTGGTCCGCACCACCGACGACATGCTCAAGCTGGTGCCCAACAGCCTGCGCGAGGCCTGCATCGCGCTGGGCTGCCCGCACTGGAAGATGATCACCATGGTGTGCTATCGCGCCGCGCGCTCGGGCATCGTCACCGGCATCCTGCTGGCCGTGGCCCGCATCGCCGGCGAGACCGCGCCGCTGCTGTTCACCGCGCTGAACAACCAGTTTCTGTCGTTCAACATGAACGCCCCCATGGCCAACCTGCCCGTCACGATCTTCCAGTTCGCGATGAGCCCCTTCGCCGACTGGCAGCGCCTGGCCTGGGCCGGCGCGACGCTGATCACGCTGCTGGTCCTGGCCATCAACATCATTGCTCGCATCATGTTCCGCAAACAGGCCGCCTGACGCCCGCGACAAATCGGACACGCCATGGAAAACATCGCCAACATTTCGAATCCCAAGCTGGAAGTCAAGAACCTGAACTTCTACTACGGGAAATTCCACGCCCTGCGCAACGTCAGCATGCAGATCCCCGAGAAGCAGGTCACGGCCTTCATCGGCCCGTCGGGTTGCGGCAAGTCGACGCTGCTGCGCACCTTCAACCGCATGTTCGAGCTGTATCCCGAACAGCGGGCCGAAGGCCAGATCAACATGGACGGCGAGAACCTGCTGACCTCGAAGATGGACATCTCGCTGATCCGCGCCAAGGTCGGCATGGTGTTCCAGAAGCCCACCCCGTTCCCGATGAGCATCTACGACAACATCGCCTTCGGCGTGCGCCTGTTCGAGAACCTGAGCAAGGGCGAGATGGACGAGCGCGTGGAATGGGCGCTGACCAAGGCCGCGCTGTGGGAAGAGGCCAAGAACAAGCTGCACCAGAGCGGCCACAGCCTGTCGGGCGGGCAGCAGCAGCGCCTGTGCATCGCGCGCGGCATCGCGATCAAGCCCGAGGTCCTGCTGCTGGACGAACCCTGCTCCGCGCTGGACCCGATCTCCACGGCCAAGATCGAGGAACTGATCGCCGAACTGAAGAACGACTACACGGTGGTCATCGTCACCCACAACATGCAGCAGGCGGCGCGCTGTTCCGACTACACTGCCTACATGTACCTGGGTGAACTGGTCGAGTTCGGCGTGACGGACCAGATCTTCATCAAGCCGACCAAGAAGGCGACGGAAGACTACATCACCGGCCGCTTCGGCTGAGTCTTCCCGCATACGCGCCGGCATCCGGACACGGTGCCGGTCGCGCTGGCAGGGCGGTGGGGTACATTCGGGAAAAGGAATGTACAAGAAACTCATCGTCCTGATTGCCGCCCTGGCCGGCCTCCTTGGCGTCCTGAACGCCTACGCGCAATATTCCGTCCCGGCCGTCCCCAACCCGAAGAGCCAGGGCAGCGACCACTACGTCAGCGACCCCGACGGCCACCTGAGCGGCGATACCGTCGCGAAGCTGGACGCGATCAGTGCCGGCATCGAACGGAACAACGGCAGCGAGTTCGCCATCGTGGTCGTGGGCGACTACCAGGGGGCCAGCGATTTCAGCTTCGCGCTGGATCTGTTCAACCACTGGGGCGTCGGCAAGCAGGGCAGCGACAACGGCCTGCTGCTGTTCCTGGGCATGGACCGGCGGGAGTATCGCTTCATCAGCGGCTACGGGCTGGAAGGCATCTTTCCCGATGCCCTGCTCAAGCAGATCGGCGAGACCTACCTGGTTCCCTACCTGAAGCTCGGCAATACCGACATGGCCGTGCTGGCCGCCGCGAAGGCGATCGAAAGCGTGTTCCTGTCGCCCGATCATGCCCTGGAGCTGGCGAACCTCGAGGCGTATCAGCCCACCTTCTGGAACCGCCACGCCGCGGCGCTGGAGCGGGCAGCCTGGGTGCTGGCGATATTCGCCGCCGGTTTCGGCTGGATCAGCCTGGCGCGCAGGCGCGTCCTGAAGAAATTCGGCATCAAGCGCACGCGCTACCGGGGCCATGCCTTCTGGTTCGCCCTGTTCACCTTCCTGCTGCTCCTGTTCCTGAGCCTGTTCGCATTCGTGATCCTGGACGTCGTGGAGCGCGTGTACCGGGTCGACAACCTGCCATACTTCCTGGCCGCGTTCGGAACCTTCGTGCTCCTGTTCCATTACTCCGGGTCGGCGCAGTTCCTCAAGAAAAGCACCAAGGATCCGAAAACCGGCCTGGACATGAGCGTCGCGTTCACGCGCCTGACCCTGCTGCCGCTGCTGCTCTCGCCCCTGTCCTACAAGGCCTACTACGATCTTGGAAGGAACAGGAAGCGTGCCCGCCTGCGGGATACCCCGCCGGACGGCACGGGGAAGTGGTCCCGCTTGAACCGCGATGCGCTCAAGCCCGCGAAACTCGATGCGTATCTGAGCCGGCAGCAGCTGGCGGAAGAAAAGCTGGGCGCCAAGTCCTACGAGATCTGGCTGAACGAGGAAACCGGCCGTACGCACATCGCGGCGTTCGACGGCGAGAAGATCGCGAAATACGAGGTGTGTCCGAAATGCCATGGACAGACCCTGGCCCCTCCCGCCATCAAGGTCCGCCAGCGGGCCACACAGACCTCGACCGGGGTGGGCGAACGCATGCGGACGTGTGCCTTCTGCAACCACGCCGTATCGCTGGGCATGGTGACGCTGGCCGCACTGGCCAGCCGCAGCAGCTCCGGTTCCGGTTCGGGAGGCGGGGGCGGGAGTTCCGGGGGCGGCAGCTCGGGAAGCAGTTTCGGGGGTGGGTCCAGCGGAGGCGGCGGCGCGGGCGGCCGGTGGTAGCGATGGGGATGCGCACTGGTAGGGGAGGCCGGTCGCGCATGGCTGACTAGGTCGGCGAAACCTGCGCCCAGACCGTATCGAACTCCTCGGCAAACGCGCGTTCCACTACCGACATCGGCCGGTAGCGGTTACGCAGGATACTTACCGACAGGGTCTCGGGTGATCGGAACGGCCGCACTTCCAGGCCCTCCAGCTGACCACCCGAAACGCCCGCGAGATCCACCACCGCGATACCGACTCCGGCCTGCGCAAACCAGCAGGCGGTGGCAGAACTGCCGCATTCGAAGTCGATGTGCATGCGGGCGGCCGCAGCCCCGAAGGCCCGGCGCAGCGTCTGCCCGAACGGCGTGCTCTCGGGAGATGCGATGATGCGCTCGCCCGCCAGATCGGCGGGTTTGATGGATTTGCGTTTCGCCAGGGGATGGTCGGCCCGCATGATGCAGGCGAGTCCGCAACGGTAGCCTTTCAAGACTTCCAGGTTCGGGTGCTCGTGAGCCTCGAGGGCGACCCCCAGGTTGAACGAACGCTCCAGCAGCAACTGGTTGACGAGCTCGGGCGACGTCACCTGCAACCGGCATTTCAGGTGCGGATACCGCATGTACAAGCGCGCGATGGTACGCGACACCAGGAATTGCGCGACGTTGGACGTACACGTCAGTTTGAGCACGGCACGTGTCGGTTGCGCCAGCTGCTGCGTCATGTCGCGGACTTTCTCGACCCTGTCCCACAAGCCAGTGACTTCGTCATAGAGCTGCTGGGCCTCTGGCGTGGGTATCAGCCGGCCCCGCACGTTCTCGAACAGCACCAGGCCGCTGGACCGCGCGGCTTGCGCCAGTACCTTGCTGATCGCCGGCGGCGAGACGTGCAGCAACTGCGCCGCGCTGTTGACGCCGCCCGTCAGCATCACGGCCCGGAAGACCTCCATCTGGCGTAAGTTCATGGTGGCTCCATCCCGCCGCTGGGTATTAACCCGTGGTTAACAGTGACGATTTTCTTTTCAATTGCCGGGCCGCGCGCTCGAGAAAATAATCGCATCAACCACTGTTAACCGCAACGCCTCGGCGCTGCGGAATTCTGGAAATAAAACCCGTCATGCTTACCTCCGTCAAATCGCCCGCCTTGCTTACTGTCCATAATCCGGTCGGCTACGCGCCCAGGATCCACCGCAAGCAACCGGCGCCGCGCCCGGCGAGCCTGGACGGCAGAACTGTTTATTTGATCGACAGCAAGTTTGACGATTCCGTCGAACTGCTCAAGCAAGTGCAGGCGTGGTTTGCCGCCCGGATGCCAGGCGTGCGCACCGAACTGCGCCAGATGTCCAGCTACTACGGCAAGGACGACCCTCAGCTTTGGAGTGAGATCCGGGAAAAGGGCCACGCCGCCATCATTGGCGTGGGCCATTGCAGCACATGCACGCCAGCGGTTGCGACCCATGCGATTACGCTGGAGACGCAATATGGCGTCCCCACCGTGGCCATCTACACGGACATGTTCGTGAAGATCGCGCAGTCGGTCGCGCGCATGGGAGGGCTGATCCAGTCGCCGATGGTCTTCGTGCCGCAGCCGGTGATGGGCAAGAGCGAATCCGAACTGCGCGCCTACGTCGAAGGCAAGGATCCCTATACCGGCCGACCCGTGATGCAGGAGATCGTCGAGGGCCTCACGCGCGGCCTTGCTGCCAGCGAAGCGGGCGACGAGCCCTATGCACGCGATGCGCCGCGGTTCGAGCAGCCGGACGCCGAGGAAAACCTGCACGCGCTGTTCGAACGCAACGGATGGACCGACCACCTGCCCATCGTGCTGCCCACGCAAGAGCGCGTGGCGGCCATGCTGGCGGGCACCCGCCGCGGGCCCGACGAGGTGGTGGGGCGCATGCAGCCCACGGCCAATCGCGGCCTATGGGAATATACGGTCGAGAAGGTCGCCGTCAACGCCGTGATGGCCGGCGCCCGGCCCGAGTATTTCCCGGTCATCCTGGCTCTGGCTTCCACCGGGGTGTCGGCTCGCGGCAGCACGTCGAGCTCCGCTTCGGTAATGAGCGTGGTCAACGGTCCGGTGCGCCACGAGATCGGCATGAACTGCGGCATCGGCGCCATGGGGCCCTACAACCATGCCAACGCGACCATTGGCCGAGCGTACGGGCTGCTGTCACAGAACCTGCAGGGCGGTTCGGTGCCGGGTGAGACCTTCATGGGGTCGCTGGGCAACAACTACACCTACAACGGCATCACCTTCGCGGAGAACGAGGAGCGCAGCCCGTGGCAGCCGCTGCACGTGGACAAGGGCTTCGACCGGGGCGCCAGCACCGTGACGGTGTTCCACGGGTGCCGTTCGACCACCTTCAGTCTGGGCCTGCGCAAGACCTACTGGAAGGAGCACGTCAAGGACATGCTTCTGGGCACGGATTCGATTACCGGGCCGGTGTTGCTGCTCGATCCGATTACCGCGCAGCAGTTCATCGACCGTGGCGGCTTCGATACCAAGGCCAAGCTGGTGCGCTGGCTGCACGAGGCCGCCGAGATGCCGGCCGGCCGCTACTGGGACCTGCAACTGGTGCAGAACTACGTCTATTCCAAGGCCACGTTCGGAGAGTCCGAATCCCCCAAGGCTCGCTACGTGGGTCTGCCCGACGACGCGCCGGTGCGCATTTTCGAGGAGCACGACATCCATGTGGTCGTGGTCGGCGGCGAGGCCAACGGCTACTGGCAGATGATGGGCGCGTTGCATCGCGCGACCGTCTCGGTGGACGACTGGCGCTAGGACCGCAGGCATGGATCAGACCGATCTCGTGGTCATTGGGGCAGGCGTCGCCGGCCTGGCCGCCGCCACGCATGCCGCGCGCCGGGGCCTGGAGGTGCTGGTGATCGAGCGCGTGGGAGCCGGAGGCCAGGTCATGGCCGTGGAGCGCATCGCCAACTACCCGGACTACCCCGGGGGCATTGCCGGCTTCGAGCTTGGCCCCGCGCTCCAGGCGGTCGCGGAAGAGGCAGGCGTCCGGTTTCGGCTGGACTCCGTGACGCGGATCCAGGCCGCGGGTGCCGGCGCGCGCCTGGAGGTCCAGGGCGAGTCCGGCAGCATCATGGCGCGCGCCGTGCTGGTGGCCGCCGGCTCGTCGCGGCGCGCGCTCGGGGTGCCTGGCGAAGATGCGCTCGAGGGGCGCGGCGTATCGCACTGCGCCGCATGCGACGGTCCATTGTTTCGCGGCGAACCGGTGTGCGTGGTGGGAGGCGGCGATTCCGCGGTGGGCGAGGCCGTCGTGCTGGCACGATACGCCAGCGAGGTCACGCTGGTCTTCGAGGGCGAGGCGCCGCACGCCCAGGCTTATCTGATGGATGCGCTGAGCGAGTGCGGCAACGTGCGTCTGCTGCGGCGCGCCAGGGTGACCGCGATCGAGGGCGGCAACGGTGTCACCGGTGTTCGCATCCGTTCGGGAGCAGCGGAACAATCGGTACCGGTCTCTGGCGTTTTCATCTATGCGGGGTTGCGGGCCGCCAGCGGCTTCCTGGACGGTCTGGTGGAACTGGATGGGGCGGGCCGCGTCGTCTGCGGCCCGACAGGGCGCAGCTCGATCGCGGGCGTGTACGCGGCCGGCGACATCCGCGCCGGCATTCCCTACACCTTGGTGGCTGCACAGCAAAGCGGCACGTCGACCGCGATGGCTATCGTGCATGACCTGATATCAATCGGAGACCTTGCATGAGCGATCTCGTCATCGATCGGCGCCGGCTGTTGCTGGCGCTGGCGGGCACGGCCCTGGCCAGACCTTCCTTCGCGGCCGACTTTCCCGTGGAGGGCCGTCCGATCAGCCTGACCGTGGGTTATCCGGCGGGAGGCGGGACGGACATGCAGGCGCGACTGCTTGCGCGGTTCCTGAGCCCCAGTCTTGGCGTGCCCGTGGTCGTGGTGAACCGGCCAGGCGCCGGTACCATACTCGCGGCGACGGAGGTCGCCAGGGCGGTGCCCGACGGGCATACGCTGATGTATACGCCCAGTTCCACCATCGCACAGTTGCCACATACGGTGCGGGCCGCCCGCTACGATGCTTTCCGCGACTTCACGCCGGTGGCGCAGTGTGCGCTAGGCCCGACCGTGCTGGTGCTGCACAACTCCATTCCCGCAACCAATACGCGCGAGTTGGCGGCGTACGGCAAGGCCCATCCCGGTCAACTCAACTACGTGTCGCAAGGGATGGGCACCGCCGCGCACATCTTCGGCCAGATGCTGGCGCGCCAACTTCAGATCGACATGGTTCATGTGCCCTACAAGGGGGCCAACGACGTGGCCAAGGACTTCATCACGGGACGCGTGCACCTGCAGTTCGCGTCGTCCTCGGGGGCGGTGGCGCTGGCCAAGACCGGCAAGGTGAGACTGCTGGGCGTGGTCGCGCTCAAGCGCAGCGCGCTATTCCCCGGCCTGCCGACCATGGCCGAGATGGGCGTGCAGGGCATGGACATCGGCACCGAGCTGGGTTTGATCGGGCCGGCCGGCATGGCGCCGTCCACGGTGGCCCGGCTGGCCGAAGCCACGCGTGGCGTGATGGCCTTGCCGAATGTGCGAGAGGACTTCGTCAACAGCGGTGTCGAAGTCCAGTGGCTGAACGCGGCCGATTTCGCGCGCGACATTCGCGAGACCGATGGCCGCTGGAAGACGATGCTGGCCGCCATAGACTTCAAGATGGAATGACCGTGGCGGCCTTGGGCGCGTTGGCCAAGGCCGCCACACGGCCGCCTGCTAGTAGGACGCCGTATCCAGGCTGATCCAGCCCCGGACGTCGACGATACCCAGGCGGGCGTGGGTGCCCGAGGGCAGTTGGTCGCGCGTGCCACGGGAGATTTGCTGCTTGTCGATGACCGGCACGAACGGCACCGCGTCGGTGGCCGGCGGCGGAAACCAGCGCCCGAGGTTGCTTTTGTTTCGGGCCAGCCAGAGGGGTTGCACCGAGGCCTGGCGTGGTACGCCTTGCGGACGTGCCACACCAGCGGAGTCATTGTTCCCCAGGGCATTCAGGAATCCGGTGATGCGCAGTACGCCGGGTTTCGCGGCGTCCGACACGATCAGCAGGCCCCGTTGCAGGCGGCGCGGGTCGTCGGCGGGAACGTTGTCGTCGGGAGCGTCGTTGCGCAGGGTGACGGGGATCAGGAAGTTCTCGGGGGAGTCGACCGCGAAGCGCATGCCGTCCGGCAGCGCGGAGAAGTAGACGGGCGTGCCGGCGGCGTCCAGCCGGAACCAGCCTTGCATGAAGGCCGGATCGACGAGCTGGTCGACGGTGCCGTCCGTTAGCGGCTTGAGGGCGGTGATCCAGCCGGCGGCGTTCTGGACCGCGGCGAAGTCCTGGGCCACGAGTGCGCGGTTCACGGCGTTCAACGGCGCCTGGACCGAGGTCGGGGCCAGCGGGGTGCCGTCGTGCCAGTCGATGATGCCTACGGCGGGCAGCGGCAGCCGGGTGTTGTCGGTGCCGATGTCGGAATGCTGCCGGATGAAGGCGCGCTGGGTCTCGGAGACGAAGGACAGCGACGTGTAGGTCTTCGTGTCGGCCGAGGTCTCGGCCACGCGCTGGGGCAGGTAGAAGGTCAGGCCGGCGAGGTTGGAGAAGGCTGCCGTGTGTTTCTGATGAACCACCGCCTGTTCCAGGGCCTGCGTCAGCCGCTCCCGCTGCCCGTCGGCCAGCCTGAGGCTGCCCCAGCTGAACATGCCCAGGTCGACCAGTTCCGCGGGCCCGGCGGACAGCAGGACGGAGCCGAAGAGGAAGGCCCGGGCGCGCGCGTCGGCGATGTCGAGCCAGGTCTGCACCGGATCGGCGGTCAGTTGTCCGTTCAGCGTGGCGGCAATGTCCGCGAGCGCCGCGCCCACGCCGTCTATCCGGCCGAGGTCGATCAGCGACAGCGTGGCCTCGGCGTCGGCGTCGTCCTTCAATTGCTTGGCGATGAAGGCATCGACGATGGTGCGGCCGAAGGCCGCGGTGCTGTCGGTGGGAGAGCGGGTCAGGTGCGACAGCAGCGCGGCCCAGTCCTGGCCGGCGCCGGGTTCGAGTTCCTGAGATCCGATCATGTAGTCGGCGTAGGGAGCCATTGCCTGGGCGACTTCGACCGATCCCATCAGGCAGGCGTCGAAGCCGACCAGCGCGAGCTTGCGCCCGGCGGCCTGCGTGGCGAGGGCGATGGCGCTGCGTATGTCGTCCAGCGACAGGGAGTTGTGGGTGAAGGGATCGGACCCTATGCCGCGGTTGGGGCCGCCGCCGTGGTCCCATAGCACCAGCATGGTCCGCTCGGCCGGGTAGGCCTTCATGCCCCAGGACACGAAGTCCTGCAAGGTCTGGGCGCTGCCCATGTCCACGTTGCCCAGATCGTCCAGCACGTCGACCTGCTGGCCGCGCACGCGCTTGCGCTGGACGGTGCGCCAGCCGTCCTTGTCGGCGGCGCCGGTGGCCAGCACGACGTTGACCCGGTCGCTGGGCGCGACGCTCCGCATCTCGTCGATGTTGCCCGTGGCCGAGCCGTCCTCGCTTTCGAGATTGGTGCCCATCATGTAGACGAGCAGGGTGACGTCGGCCTTGGCGGCGGGCTGGCTGCCGGACCCCCCGCAACTGACGACGAGCAGGGCCAGCGCCGCGATGGCGAAGGCCGATCGCAGGCGGGCCGCCAAGAGGCGGAAAGCCGGGAAATCGGGGGCGAACATGCGACTATCCTCTTGTTGATTGTTTCGGAAGCATTTTGTAACACTATCCCAAGCAATCGGCGAGGTCTTAGCGTCTCGGGCGCGGCGCCTGCGCCATCGAGGCCCGTGCGTAGGCCACGAACGAAGCCAGGTAGTCGATCGAGGCATCGGCCTCGCGCGTGCCCAGGAAGATCTGCTTGGCGATGCCGTCCCTGCCCAGCTTCACGCTGGCCACGGGCATGCGGTCGGCGTATTCCTCGGCCAGCCAGCGCGGCAAGGCCGCCACCCCGCGGTTGCTGGCCACCATCTGCAGCATGATGTCTGTCGTTTCTATGGTCTTGTGACGGCGCGGCGCGACGCCGGCGGGGCGCAGGAACTGGTTGTAGATGTCCAGTCGGTCGGTCTCGACCGGATAGGTGATCAGCGTTTCGTCCACGAGCTGCTCGGGCTTGACGTAGCGCTGCGCCGCCAAGGGATGGTCTTCCCCCACGACCAGCACCTGTTCGTAGTCGAACACCGGATCGAAGCGCAGGCCGGGGCGCTTGAGCGGATCGGGCGTGACGAGTATGTCGATGTCGTAGCCGAACAGGGCGCCTATGCCGCCGAACTGGAAGCGCTGCTTGACGTCCACGTCCACGTCGGGCCAGCGCGCCAGATAGGGCGAAACCACTTTGAGCAGCCATTGGTAGCACGGGTGGCACTCCATGCCGATGCGCAGGGTGCCGCGTTCGCCCGCGGCGTACTGTTTCATGCGCGATTCGGCGTGCTCGAATTGCGGCAGCAGCCGCTCGGCAAGCGAGAGCAGGTACTGGCCGGCCTGGGTCAGCCGCAGGCTGCGGCCTTCGCGGTCCCAGATGGGCGTGCCGAGTTGCTGTTCGATCTTCTTGACGGTATGGCTGAGCGCGGACTGCGTCAGATGCAGCGTGCCGGCGGCCGCGGTCAGCGATCCCTGGCGATCGACTTCCCGGATGATGACGAGGTGTATGCGTTCGAGCATGGGGCGGCACTCGGAAATTGATGAATAAATATAATGGAACAATGAAATAATGCCATTTTATTTCATTGATCGATGCTCCTATGATGACTGCCTTCCCGCGTGGTTTCGCGCACTCATTCATCGGATGGCAGGTCATATGGTCACCACTCACAACCTTGGTTTTCCGCGCATAGGCGCCAAGCGCGAGCTGAAGTTCGGGCTCGAGCGGTACTGGAAGGGCGAGTCCGCGCGCGACGAACTGAAGGCGCTCGGTGCGCAGCTGCGCCAGTTGAACTGGGTCAGCCAGAAGGAGCTGGACCTGGCGCCCGTGGGCGATTTCGCGTTCTACGACCAGGTGCTCGACATGAGTTTCACGCTGGGCAATCTGCCCGCGCGCGTGCAAGATTTCCATGGCGATGCGCTGGACAACTACTTCCGCGTGGCGCGCGGCCGTTCGGCCGAATCCGCGGATGCGCACGCCGCCTGCTGCGGCGGGGTTGCCGCCGGCGAAATGACGAAGTGGTTCGACACGAACTACCACTACATCGTCCCGGAGTTCACGGTCGACACGACGTTCAGGCTGGACGCCTCGCGCTACGTCGAACAACTGGCCGAGGCCCGCGCCCAGGGCGTCAAGGCCAAGCCCGTCGTCATCGGTCCCGTTACTTACCTGTGGCTGGGTAAGGCCAAGGACGATTCCGACAAGCTCGCGCTGTTGCCGCGCCTCTTGCCGGCCTACGTCGAGCTGCTGGCCACGCTGGCCGCCCAGGGGGCCGAATGGGTGCAGATCGACGAGCCGGTGCTGGTCACTGAACTGGCCCCCGCCTGGCGCGAGGCCTTCCGCACCGCCTACGCCGCGTTCGCCGGCGGCCCGGCGAAGCTGCTGCTGGCTACGTACTTCGGCCAGCTCCAGGAGAACCTGCCGCTGGTGTGCGAGCTGCCCGTGCAGGGCGTGCACCTGGACGCGGTCAACGCGCGCGCCGAAGTCGAGCCGCTGATCGCCGGCCTGCCGGCCGATCGCGTGGTATCGCTGGGCGTGATCAACGGCCGCAACATCTGGAAGACCGACCTGAACGGCGTGCTGGACTGGCTGGCGCCGGTGGCCGCGCAACTGGGCGAACGCTTGTGGATCGCGCCGTCGTGCTCGCTGCTGCACGTGCCGGTGGACCTGGACAGCGAGCAGAAGCTGGATGCCGAGGTCAAGCCGTGGCTGGCCTTCGCGCTGCAGAAACTCGAAGAACTGAAGGTGCTGGCCGTCGCGCTGCGCGAGGGGCGCAGCGCCGCCCAGGCGGCGTTGCGTGCCAACCGCGACGCGATCGAGGCGCGGCGCGCGTCGCCGCGCGTGCACAATCCGGCCGTCAAGGAAGCCGTCGCCCGCCTGGCCGCCAATATGGGGCGCCGCCAGCACGCCTACGCCGAGCGGGCCGCGAAGCAGGCGGCTCTGTTGAAGCTGCCGGCCTTCCCGACCACGACCATCGGTTCGTTCCCGCAGACCGCCGAGATCCGCCTGGCGCGCAGCCAGTACAAGGCCGGCGCGCTGGACGAGGCCGGCTACCTGGCCGCCATGCGGGCCGAGATCGGCCGTAGCGTGCGCGAACAGGAAGTCCTGGGCCTGGACGTGCTGGTGCACGGCGAAGCCGAGCGCAACGACATGGTCGAATACTTCGGCGAACAGCTCGAAGGCTATGTGTTCAGCCAGTTCGGCTGGGTGCAGTCCTACGGGTCCCGCTGCGTGAAGCCGCCCATCCTGTTCGGCGACATCAGCCGCCCGGACCCGATGACCGTCGCCTGGATCAAGTACGCCCAGTCGCTGACCGACAAGCCGATGAAGGGCATGCTGACCGGACCGGTCACCATCCTGAACTGGTCCTTCGTACGCGACGACCAGCCGCGCTCGGTCTCGTGCTACCAGCTCGCGCTGGCCATCCGCGCAGAAGTCCTGGACCTGGAGCGTGCCGGCATCAGCGTGATTCAGATCGACGAGGCCGCGCTGCGCGAAGGCCTGCCGCTGCGCCGCGCGCAATGGCAGGAATACCTGGACTGGGCGGTGGAGTCCTTCCGCATCACCGCCAACGGCGTGCGCGACGAGACCCAGATCCACACCCACATGTGCTATTCGGAGTTCAACGACATCATCCAGGCCATCGCCGACATGGATGCGGACGTCATCACCATCGAGACCTCCCGTTCCGACATGGAACTGCTGGATGCGTTCGACGATTTCAAGTACCCGAACGAGATCGGGCCGGGCGTGTACGACATCCACTCGCCCAACATCCCGACCCAGGCGCACATCGTGCAACTGATGCGCAAGGCGGCCGAGCGCGTGCCGGCCGAGCGCCTGTGGGTCAATCCGGACTGCGGCCTGAAGACCCGCCAATGGGCCGAGGTCATCCCGGCGCTGACCAACATGGTGGCCGCCGCCCGGACCTTGCGCGGCGAAGCGAGCTAAGAACATGAGCCTGCCCTTGAACCCCCCGTTCCGCGCCGACCACGTCGGCAGCTTTCTGCGTCCCGCCTACCTGATCGAGGCGCGCGACCATCACGCCAAGGGCGAAATCACGGCTGATGAACTTCGGCGCGTCGAAGACCGAGCCATCGCCGAGATCGTCAAGTTCCAGGAAGACGTCGGCCTGAAAAGCATCACCGACGGCGAGTTCCGCCGGACCTACTTCCACGTCGATTTCCTGCGCCGGCTGGGCGGCGTGTCCAGCGGCGAGCCGGTCGCGGTGCAGCGGTCCGACGGCAAGACCGAACTCGCGCCGCCCGTCATCTCCGTGGTCGACAAGGTGCGACACGTGGCCGACATCCAGCGCGCCGATTTCGAATACCTGCAAGGCCGGTTGTCGCCCGGCAGCGTCGGCAAGGTAGCGATCCCATCGCCGACCATGCTGCACTTTCGCGGTGGCCGAGCCGGGATCAGCGCCCGGCACTATCCCGAGCTCGACCCCGACTTCTATGACGACGTCGCGCGCGCCTATGGCGACGAACTGAAGTCGCTGGCGGCGGCCGGCTGCCGCTACGTGCAGCTCGACGACACCAACCTGGCCTACCTGTGCGACGCCCGCATGCGCGCCGCCGCCACCGGCCGGGGCGACGACCCCGACGAACTGCCGCACCGCTACGCCCGGTTCATCAACAAGGTCGCGGCGCACAAGCCCGAAGGCATGGTCCTGGCCATCCATTTGTGCCGGGGCAACTTCAAGAGCACCTTCGCCGCCAGCGGCGGCTACGAACCGGTGGCCGAGGCCCTGCTGGCCGAGATGAACGTCGACGCCTATTTCCTCGAATACGACGACGACCGCAGCGGCGATTTCCGCCCGTTGCGCTTCCTGCCCAAGGGCAAGATCGCGGTGCTCGGCCTGGTCAGCACCAAGTTCGGCGAACTGGAGTCCAAGGACGACCTGAAGCGACGCATCGACGAAGCCGCGCGCCATGTGCCGCTGGAACAGCTTGCGCTGTCGCCGCAGTGCGGCTTCGCCAGTACGGTGCACGGCAATGACATCGCCGTGGCGGCCCAGCGGGACAAGCTCAGGCTGGTGCTGGAGACGGCGCGGGAGGTGTGGGGCGACGGCTGACGGCCGGGGCCGGACGCCGTCACTCCACCTGTGCCCCCGTCATCCTGATCACCTTGCTCCACCGCTCGCGCTCGCGCGCCAGGAAGGCCTGGGTCTGGGCGGAGTCGGTGCCGCCCGCCTGCAGATTGATGTCGGCCATGAGCTTGGCCAGCTCTGGGGTCTTGATGACCGCCGCGACGTCGCCCGACAGCTTGTCGACGACGGCCTGCGGGGTGCGGGGCGGCGCGACCATCGCGAACCAGGTGGTCGACACGAAGCCAGGCAACTGTTCCGACATGGCCGGCACATCCGGCAGCAGGGGATCGCGGCGCTCGCCGGCCACCGCCAGCGGCCGCAGCGTGCCGGCACGGATGTGCTGCAGCACCGAACTCAGCTCCACGAACATCATGTCCGTCTCGCCGCTGATCAGGCCGGTCAGCGCTGGTGAACTGCCCTTGTAGGGGACGTGCACGATATTGATGCCGGCCATGGACTTGAGCATCTCGGCGCTGAGGTGCGACGTGCTGCCATTGCCCTGCGAGGCGTAGTTCAGCTTGCCGGGCTCCTTGCGGGCCAGTTCGATCAGGGCCTGCACCGACTGGGCCTTCAGCCGCTTGCCGGTCACCAGCACGTTGGGCACGTCGGCGACGATGGAGATCGGCGCGAACTTCTCGGGTTCGTAGCCGACCTTGGCGTACAGGTCCTTGTTGATCGCCAGGGGGCCGGGCGAGGCGAACAGCAGGGTGTAGCCGTCCGGATCGGCACGGTAGACCATCTCGGCTCCGATGTTCCCGCCAGCCCCGCCATGGTTCTCGATCACGACAGGCTGGTTCCACTTGGCGAACAGCGCCTTGGCGACAGCGCGCGCCAGGACGTCCGTCGTGCCGCCAGGCGGATAGGGCACGATGAATTTCACCGGTTTGACCGGGTAGGTCTGGGCGTGGGCGGGAAGCGAACAGGCAAGAATGGCCGCTGACAGCAGCGGGACGAGCCAGGCCTTTTTCATTGTCTCTTTTCTCCTCGTTGTGGGCGGGATGTTAACGATCCGGACGCGCCGCCTTTCGCAGGACGGCACATTTCACCTCAGGCGGGCTTGCCGGACCACCCCGGCGGGTTGGTGGCCTTGACCCGGCGCGCATCCTTGACCAGTTCACGCACCGCGCCGGTCACCGGCAGCGACAGGCCCGCGGCATCGGCCATCATGGACACGATCTGCATGTCCTTCAGCGCCCACGTGAAACTGGTCTGCTCCCAGTCCTCCAGCGCCTGCGACTTGCCCGAGCTCATCATCAGCGCCTCGCGCAGGCTGGGCAGGTCGATGCCGGTGGATTCGGCGATGCGGCCGGCCTCGATCAGGCCGATGGAATTGATCCAGAGCAACAGGTTGTTCATGGCCTTGGCGACCTGGCCGTGGCCGACCTCGCCCAGGTGCACCATGTCGGAACAGAAGGTGCCGTAGACCTTGCGTCCCCGTTCCACGACCTCGGCGGAGCCGCCGAACAGCGCCAGCAGCTTGCCTTCGTCGGCGAACCATCGGCCGCGGCAGATCGGCGCGTCGAGCACGCCCACGCCGCGCTCGGCCGCCCGGGCCGCCAGTGCCTTGACGGTGTCGGGGGCAACGGTGGACGACACGGCCACCACCGCGCCGCGCGGCAGGGTCTCGAGCAATCCGCCCGGGCTCTGGGTGACCTGGTTCACCTCGGCGTCGTAGCCCACCCCCAGGATGACGAAGTCCACGTTCGCGCCCAGCTCGGCCGGCCCGGCGGCGGTCGCGGCGCCCAGCTCCCGGGTCTTGGCCAGATTGTCCGCGCTGATGTCGAAGGCGGTCACGGCATAGCCGTGCCGGACCAGGTGCTTGACCATGGGTTGGCCCATGCGGCCGGCACCGACGATGCCGACGCGTTCCTTGTTGCGGGTCATGGATGCCTCGCGTTGTCGAATGAAGAAGAAAGCGATTGCCCGTACTGTTCGCGCGCTGCCGTGGCCGATACATAGCCCTCGGCCACGTCGGCGGCCACCGCCGCGGGACTGCGCCTGGCCGGATCGCCGAAGCCGCCGCCGCCCGCGCTCTGCAGCACGAAGCGGTCACCGGCCTTGAGCTCGAAGCGGCCCGACTGCGTGGCCTCGTGCTGGGCGTCGGTGCCCGGGCGCAGGACGAAGCGGCTGCGGCTGCCTGCCGCACCGCCGTTCAGGCCGTTGGGCGCGTGGCGCGCGCGGTCGAAGCGCCGGATCACCACGGCGTCTTCCAGCAGCTCGTACTCGCGCTGGTAGCTCAGGCCGCCGCGCCACTGGCCGGCGCCGCCCGAATCCGCCACCAGTTCGAAGCGGCGGATGCGGCAGGGATTCTCCGACTCCAGGATCTCGATCGGCGTGATGTGCAGGTTGCTCAGGTGGGTGGCGGTGGCGGAGGCGCCGTCGTGTCCCATGCCGCCGCCGTAGGCCGAACCCATGATCTCGTATTGCAGGTTCGATTGGCCCTGCCGGCCGCGCGACCACAGGATGCCCAGCGCGCTGGACGAGCCGGCGTTGGCGGCGGCGCGTCCCGGATTGAAATGCGCCAGCGCCTCGATGATCACGTCCACCAGCTTCAGGTTGGTCATCTGGTAGTTCGACACTGGCGCGGGCGCCTCGGAATTGGTGACCGTGCGCGGCGCGTAGGTGAAGGTCAGCACGTCGCGCATGCCGTCGTTGAAGTGCAGGTGCGGCCCCAGGCTGCCCAGCAGCGAATAGAACACGCAGGCTTCGACCATGGGCGGGCGCAGATTGATCGGACCGCGCGCCTGGGGGCCGCTGTCCGAGAAGTCGAAGTGCGCCGAGCCGTCCTTGACCGTGATGGTCACCGCCAGGCGCACCGGCTTGTCGACGTCGATGCCGTCCGAGTCGAACAGGCCCTCGGCCGATGCGGTGCCGGCGGGCAGAGCCGCCAGCGCCGCGCGAAGCTCGTCGGCGGCGCCTTTCAGGATGGCGGCGAAGGCCGTGGTCAGCGTGTCGCTGCCGAAGCGTTCGCACAGCTCGGCCACCCGAGCCGCGCCCATCTTCGTGATGGCGATCTGTGCCCGGACGTCGCCGCGCACCAGCTCGGGTTGACGGCTGTTGGCCAGGATCAGGCGTTCGACGTCGGGCAGGGACTGGCCCGACGCGTGGATCTTCAGCGGCGGCAGCAGCAGGCCTTCCTGGTACATCTCGGTGGCGTTGGCCGAGGTCGAGCCCGGTACGGTGCCGCCCACGTCGGCCTTGTGGGCGATGGAGCCGGCGAATGCCACGATCTCGCCGCCGGAGAACACCGGCGCCACGAAGGCCATGTCCGACACGTGCGGCAGTCCGCCCTCGTAGGGGTGGTTGGACACGAACACGTCGCCGTCCTGGATGGCGCCGTTCTCGCCGCCGTCGTACAAAGCCCGGATGCGGCCCACCAGATGGCGGTACACCGGAGCGTGGAAGAACATGGGTGGGGCGACGATCAGGCGGCCCTCGCGGTCCAGGATCACGCAGCTGAAGTCGCGCGATTCGCGGATGATGGACGAGTAGCCCGACCGATAGAAATGGTAGTGCATTTCGTCGACCAGGCTGGCGACCTTGTTGCGCAGGATCTGGACGGTAATGGCATCCATCAGGCTTCTCCGTGTTCGAGCATCAGGTTGTGATAGCCATCGACGCGGCCGGTCCAGCCCGGCGGCACGATGGTCGTGGCGTCGAACTGTTCGACGATGGCGGGGCCGGCGATGACGGCGCCCACGTCCAGGCGATCGCGCTCGTAGACGGACGCGTCCAGCGCCTCCGGGCCGGCAAAGTAAAGCTGGCGCCGGCCTTTCAGCGCGTCGGCGGCCGGGCGCGGCGTGCCGCCCGGCTGCTCCCGCGGCTGGTACTTGGGTACCGCCACGCGCACGCGCAGGCGGTAGCTCACCACTTCCACCGGCCGGTTGGCCGCCGCATGCCCGTGGATCTGCGCATGCCGCTCGTCGAAGCGCTGCCGCGCCGCCGCCAGCGTGGCCGCATCCACCTGGTCCTGGTACAGGCCGTCGAGCGACGTACGCAGTTCATAGCCCTGGCCGGTGTAGCGCAAGTCCATCTCGCGCAGGAAACGGGCCGAACGCACGTCCATGTCCTCGGCGGCCAGTTCCTCGCGCGCCTTGTCCTCCAGTTGCCGGAATACCGATTCGACGTGCCCGGCTTCGAGGTCGGCCAGCGGCTTCAGGTCGGAGCGGATGTAGTCGTGGACCACGTCGGTGCACAGCAGGCCCAGCGCCGAGAACGCGCCCGGCCGGGGCGGCACCAGGATGTGGCGGATGCCCAGTTCCTCGGCCACCGCGGCCGCATGCACCGCGCCGGCCCCGCCGAAGGGCAGCAGCGTGAACGAGGTCAGGTCGACGCCGCGCCGGGCCGCGAACACGCGCACCTCGTCGGCCATGCGCATGTCGACGATGCGGCGGATGCCGACCGCTGCCTCGATCACCGTCATGCCCAGCGGCTGGGCGATGCGGCTTTCGATGGCCGCGTGCGAGGCCGCGACGTCCAGGCCTTGCGAGCCGCCCAGGAAGTAGTCGGGATTCAGGCAGCCGCACACCAGGTCGGCGTCGGTCACGGCCGGTTCGGTGCCGCCGCGTCCGTAGCAGGCCGGGCCGGGGGTGGCGCCGGCGCTGCGGGGGCCGATCGCCAGGAAGCCCGATCCGTCGACCCAGGCGATCGACCCGCCGCCGGCGGAGATGGTCGTCATGTCCAGCGCCGGCACGTCCACCTGGCGGCGGGCGATGCTGCCCTCGGTGACTTCCAGCGGAATGCCGCCTTCGATGAAGGCGATGTCGGCGCTGGTGCCGCCCATGTCCAGCGTCACCAGTCCGCGCTGCGCGTGCGATTCGGCCAGGTAGGCGCTGGCCTGGGCGCCGGCGGCGGGCCCGGACAACAGCGTATGGACCGTCTTGCCGCCGCCCACCGCGGCGGTGAACGGCATCACGCCGCCGTTGGATTGCATCAGGAAGCGCTGCTGCGTGCCCAGGCGGGACTCGTCCAGCCCCTTGTTCAGGTGGGCGATGTAGCGTACCAGGACCGGCTCCAGATAGGCGTTGAGCAAGGTGGTGGACAGCCGCGGCCATTCGCGGATGCGCGGCAGCACCTCGCTGGACAGCGATACGTGGACCTCGGGCCATACCTCATGGATCAGGCGGCGGGCGGTTTCCTCGTGGGCCGGGTTCATGAACGAGAACAGGAAACAGACGGCGATCGATTCGACGCCCGCCTCGCGCAGTTCGCGTGCCGCCTGCCGCACGGCGTCATGGTCCAGCGCCACGAGCACGTTGCCGGCATGGTCCGAACGCTCGGGAATTTCGCGCGTGAGCCGCTGCGGCGCGATGGGCTCGGGCTTGGCGTAGAAATAGTCGAACAGGTTGCCGTCACGCGCCTGGTTCTGCACTTCCTGTACGGCGCGGTAGCCCTGGGTGATCAGCAGGCCGACGCGGGCGCCGCGGGATTCCAGCAGCGCGTTGGTGGTGATGGTCGTGCCGTGCGCGAAGAATTCCATGCGGCGGACGTCCACGCCGCGTTCGACGAAGCGCGCCACGCCGTTCAGCACGCCCAGCGCCGGGTTCTCGGGGGTGCTGGAAACCTTTTCCACCATCAGTTCGCCGGTGGCCACGTCCAGCACCACCAGGTCGGTATGCGTGCCGCCTACGTCCACGCCCAGGCGATAGCGATGCACGGGAGCGTCCATCATTCCCCCGCCATCATCGAGGTCACGCCGCCGTCGACGAACAGCATGTCGCCAACGATGAAGTCCGAGTCCTCGGACACCATGAACAACACGGCGCGCGCCATGTCGAGCGGCACGCCCACGCGGCCGCGCAGGTTGACCACCGGCCGGGTGGGATCGAATTCGTCCTTGCCCACGGGCGAGCCGATCTTGTTCGGGATCACGGCATTGACGCGGATATCGTGCGGCGCCAGTTGGACCGCCAGCGCACGCGTCAGGTTGGCCACGCCGCCCTTGGCCGCGGCATAGGCCACGGCCCGCTTGCGGCCGTAGAAACCCGAGGTCGAGCCGACGTTGACGATGGCGCCCGGACGCTGCTGTTCCACCAGTTTCTTGGCGAAATAGCGGCTGAGCAGGAAAGGCCCGGTAAGCGTCACCGCGATCACGCGGTCCCAGTCTTCCTTGGTGATATCCAGCACGTGCTTGTTGTCGGAGATGGCCGCGTTGTTGACCAGGATGTCGGCCGCCTGCCCCCAGCGCTCGGCGACGGCATCGATCAAGCCGCGCACGTCGCTTTCGCTGGCGATGTCCACCACGAACTCGGCGGCATCGCCACCGGTCTTGCGGATGTCGGCGGCGACCCGGGCGCCGCGCCCGGCGTCCATGTCCACCACGGCGATGCGGGCGCCTTCGGCGGCCAGCAACCTGGCGGTTTCCTCGCCGATGTTGCGGCCGGCGCCGGTGATGATGGCGACTTTGCCTTCAAGCTTCATAAGGGTTCCTCGAACTTGGAGTGGAGCGGCGCATCGTCCGCGGGCAAGCCGGTGGCCTGCGGCCCGCGCGGGCCGCATCGATGCGCGATGGGATGGGGGCCGGGCCGGAGCCCGGAAGGGGCGACCTAGGCCGGCGGGAAGGGGGGCTGCATGGCTGTCTCGCTCTCGCTATGAGTTATTCTCGATAGCAGGCAATATATCGTCGCGTCATGAGAAGAAGAACGCCCCGACTGCAATTGTCTTTTTCAGTTTTTTCGCATGAAGCCGCCGGCCTCCGCGGCGCGCGCATTCCCCCGGCAAGGAGACGGAACATTGGACCGATGGGCAGAATTCGAACTGTTCGTGCAGATAGCCGAACTGGGTAGCCTGTCGAAAGCGGCCGAGGCGATCGACGTGTCGAACGCCACGGCCAGCCGTTACCTGGAGTCACTGGAACAGCGGCTGGGCGTGCGGCTGGTGGATCGCACCACGCGGCGCCTGGGCGTGACGGCCGCGGGCGAGGACTTCTACCATCAGTGCAAGCAGGCGCTGGGCACCATGCGCGAGGCCGAGGCCGCCATCAACGCGACGGCGCTGCATCCGTCGGGAACGCTGCGCATCACCAGCTCGGAACTCTTCTGCATGAAGCTGATCCTGCCGCTGCTGCCCGAGTTCATGGCGCTCTATCCCGAGGTGGACGTGCAACTGGTGTCGGCTAGCCGCTATTTCGATTTCATCGAAAGCGGCATCGACATCGCCATCCGCACCCGCGAATACGAGGTCGAATCCAACATCACCGTGCGCCGGCTGGCACGCACGCGCCGCGTCGTGGTGGCGTCACCCGCCTATCTGGCGCGCCATGGCACGCCGCGCACCATCGATGAACTGACGCAGCACAAGCTGCTGCTGTACAGCTACGTGCAGCATCCCAACGAACTGCATTTCTCGCGTGGCGGCGAGACGCAGGTGCTGAAGGTCAAGAGCCTGCTGGAAGCCAACGACGGCCTGCTGCTGCAGGTGGCCGCGCTCGATGGCATGGGCATCCTGATCCAGCCCATGTATGCCGTGTACGACGATTTGTGCGAAGGCCGGCTGGTGCCGCTGCTGGAGGATTGGGAACTGCCGCTGCTGTCGATCAACATCGCCTACCAGACGCGCAAGCACCTGCCGGCCAAGGTGCGGGCCTTCATCGACTTCATGTCCCGCCATTTCGAGCAGAACGCCAACGAGCGAAAATGGATGTCGCGTTAGGGCGCGGCGGGGCGTTACGGCAGGGCGGTGGCCAGTCCGAAGTCCGTGCGCCAGACGCGCTCCAGCGCGGCCAGGGCCGAGCCGGGCAGGGGGCCGGCGTCGGACGCTGCGGCGATCTCCTCCAGTTGCTCCATGGCCGAGAATCCCCCCAGCGCCGTGCTGACCCCAGGGTGCGACAGCACGAAGCGGAAGGCCGCCTGTGCCAGGGTGCCGCCGGTGTCCGCCGCCAGGAAGCGCAGACTGCGCGCCCGCTCCATGTTCAGCCGTACCGCCTCGGCCGCGGGGTCGACCGTTCGCGCCACCGGGTGGCGCGGGCGCCCCGCGGCGCTGTCCTCGCTCAGGAAGCCGCCCGCCAGCACGCTGTAGATGGCGGCGCCGACATCCGCCCCGCGCGCATGGCACAGCACGCCGCCGCCGTCGCGCGCCACATTCAGGCCAGGGGGCGGGGCCTGGCCGGCCGTCGGGTTGAGCAGGGTATAGGGAACGTTGATCATTCCGAACATCCCGGTCTGGAACAACCTTTGGGCCACGTTCACGTCGTCGCCGCGGCAGACGAAGCCCGCGTGGCGCACCTTGCCGTCGCGCAGTAGCCGAGCCAGGCCATCCAGGACGCCGCCGTCGCGCAGATAATCATCGATGCCCAACCGGGCGTAATAGACGCCTTCCATCGCCGGCGCCTCGTGCCACGGGGCATTGTGGATCTGCAGCACGTCCAGCGCATCGACTCCCAGCCGGCGCAGGCTGTCTTCCGTGGATCGCACGACATGGCCGGCGATGTCGTCCAGGTCCGCGCGGCGGATCTCCACCTTCGAGCACAGCAGCGGGCGTGCGCCCGCCGCTTTCAGCGCGCGGCCCAGGTTGCGTTCGGCCGCGCCGTCGCCGTAATCGGGCGCATTGTCGAAATAATTAACGCCCAGTTCCAGCGCCCGTGCCACGATGCGGGCCTGCTCGGCCGCCGTGCCGCGCAACATCAGCCCGGCGTTGCCGCCGCAGCCGAAGCCGATCTCGGACACCGCGAGGCCGGTGCGGCCCATGCGCCGGTATCGCATCATGTCGCTCCACGCCGCAGCGCGCAGCGATGCAGATAGTCGAAATTGATGCCGAACTGCGCGGGCCGGTTCAGCTTGTCGTGCAGCTTCATCACGTCGTCGGCCGGAAACTCCTCGCATAGCTGGGCGCCGCCGGCCTCGGCCAGGAGCTGGATGGTGCAGGCCTCGTCCAGCATCAGCGCCAGCACCACGGTTTCCTGCACGCTGCGCGAGGCGATCGCCATCCCGTGGTGGCGCATCAGCACCGCCTTGCAGGGGCCGAGCGCGGCGGCCACGTCGGCCCCCATCTCGGGTGTGCGGACCAGGTCGATGCTGCCGGTGTAGACAGGCACGCCCTCGGCGAAGACGGCGCCCGGCTGGCTGATGGGCCGCAGCTTGCGCCCCGTGGCCGTGAATGCCACTACCTGGGCAGGGTGCGCGTGCAGGACGCTCTCCACGTCGGGCCGGGCGCGGTAGATCTCCGAATGGATGAACACCTCGCTGTGGCGGCCGGCGTGGCCCGCCACCTTGCGACCCTCCAGGTCGCAGGTGACGATGTTGTCCATCGTCATTTCGTCGAAGCCGAAGCCGTGGGGCTTCATCAGGAACAGCGAGGGATCGCCGGGCACGCGCACCGAGATGTGGCCGCGCGTCATATCGCCCTGCCCATGGGCGGCCAGCACCCGGCCGGCGGCGATCAGGGTCTGCTTGGCCTGATCCAGCGGAGTCAGGGCCGCGTCTTCTCCGGACAGCCGTGCGGGCGCGCTCACTGGACTACCCTCCTGTCGCTGCGCGACATCCTCCCCGGGGGAGGTCGCGCGCCCTTCGGGCGGCCGTGCGGGCGCGCTCATGCCGAGACCACCGTGTCGCCGGCCCGGCGCAGTTCGAATTCCTCGATCGCGCGATGCAGTTCTTTCACGGTTTCGATCAGCGGGCCGTAGCGGTCGGCGTCGTCGTTCGCGAACCCCTTGTGGTAGTACTTGCGAAAGCCGTGCTTGTTCAGCGTTTCGGGTTTGCTGTAGTCGGGCGGCGAGCCGGTCGGGTGGATCATGTCCGGGCTTTCGCGGAAGAAATTGATAGGCTCCTGGCCTTGCTCGACCCGTGTGATCTGTTCGTCCAGCTGGCGGCGCAGCACGATAATGGGCAGGTCGGTACGGCCGAGCAGCTCCGTGCTGCGATCCGCGATCGGGCCTTGCGCCACCCACACGATCGCATCCTGCGCCAGCACGTAGTCCAGGATGGGGCGGCCGTTCTCGTCGTGGGTGGGCGGCACGTAATAGGGCACCACATCCTGCCTGGGCGCCTCGACCCCCGGCGGCGCGGCGTAGACCTGATAGCAGATATGGTAGGTATGGGTATCGTCCATCGGCACGCGGATCTGGTATTCGCTGCGCGGCGCTCCCGTCTTGCCGGTCTGGGTATAGAACGGGAAGATGACCGTCGAGTGCTCCTGGTCCTTGTCGGCATCGGCGCCCAGTTCCTTCGAATAACGTATTCCCTTGCGGAAGCCGTGCTCGGACTGGCTGGCGTAGATTTCCTTGATGCCCACGCCCACGCGCTTGCGCTGGTGCAGCGTGTGCAGGCTGTCCGAGCTGCGCTCCTGCAGCTTGCCCCTGCGATTCAGCTCGTACTCGAACAGATGGCCGTGGGCCCACGCGCTATGGGTCGGGTCGCCCGTATTCTCCTGGCATTGCAGCCAGTTGCAGTCGATGACCGTGATGCCGATCTGGCGAATGGCATTGGGCCACACGAACATGTCCCAGCGCGGCAGCGCCGGCGCCGGCGACGGTCCCATGTAGGCGAACACCAGGCCGCCCAGTTCCTGCACCGGATAGGCCACCAGCTTGTGCTTGATCTCTTCGTGCGGACGCAGCTCCATGGGCCGCTCCGTGCATTTGCCCGACTGATCGAACAACCAGCCGTGATACGGGCAGCGCAGACCGTGCTCGTCGGGAATGCCGTACTTCAGGTCCACCTTGCGATGCAGGCAACGGTCTCCCACCAGGCCCATCTGGCCGCTCTTGTCGAGATACAGCACCAGATCCTCGCCCAGGATGCGCACCTTGCGCACGGGATCTTCCAGCAGTTGGGAATAGGGATAGATCGGGATCCAGTAGCGGCGCATCAGCTCGCCACAGGGGGTGCCGGGCCCGACCCGGGTCAGGCGTTCGTTCATCGCTTCGCTCAACATCTCTGGTCTCCTCGTGATAGCGGCAGTGCTTTCCGGATGCAGGCATTCTGGTCAGTGCCATGCGTTCTGTCAAGAAGAATAAATTCTGTTAGATAGAACGGTTGAGGCGAAAAAAAAAGCCAGCCCGGTATCGAACTGGCGGCTCGATCGTCGCGGCGGGATCAGCCCTGGTCGGTCAGATCGGTCATTTCCAGGGGCGGCAGGCGCGGTTCCAGCGCGCGCACGGCCTCCTGCAGCGCGCGCCGCGCCAGTTCGATCTGCTCAGGAGTGAAACGGTAGATCAACCCCGACACAGCCAGCGCGCCCAGCAGTTCCCCCTGAGCGTTGCGCACCGGCACGGCCACCGCCGCCAGGTCGGGATCGCGCTCGCCGCACGAAGCCGTCCACCCCTGCGTCCGGATCGCTTCCGCGTCATCCATGGGTTCGCCGCCGAAAGCCCGCAGGATCTTGCCCGCCGCGCCGCTGGACAGCGGATGTCGCGTGCCTTCCTCTAGATGGTGGCGGGCCGAGCGCGGCGAATTGACGCGATAGCGGCAGATGCGCTCGTCGCCGTCGCGTACGTAGAAAGACACCGTTTCCTGGGTCTGGGCCGACAGCTTCAGCAACACCGGCCGCATCAGCGGCGCCAGATCCACCTGGCTGTGGCTGAGCGCCCCCAGGCGGCGCAATTCCGGGCCCAGCCGGAACACCCCCATGGCATCGCGCTGCAGGAAACCCATGTGGATGAGCGAGGACGCCAGGCGCAGGATGGTGCTCTTGTACAGGCCCGAACGCTGCGCCAGCACGGCCAGCGACAGCGCCTCGCCCGGCTTCTCGAAGCACTTGAGCAGCAGCAGGGAGCGCTCCACGGCTTCGACACGAGGGCGGTCGTCGGTGGAGGAGTCGGCGGGGGCGGTGGTCATGGAGGGGAACGATAGCAGATGGGACGGAGGAGTCGGCGCGTCATTGGCACGAGGTTCAGGCGAACGTAAGGATATGCGCCCGAGAATGGACGCCATAGGTTCGAAAGGAGACATCATCATGTCTCGACATCTACTGCGGGCCTTGCCCGCTCTGGCGTTTGTCCTGTGCTCCGGCGCATCGGCAGCCCCCGCTGCTCCCACCATCGTCCTGGGGGCCTCCATCCAGCTCACCGGCCCCGTCGCGAACACCGGACGCTATTACCGCGATGCCTACCAGATCGCGGTCGACCAGATCAACGCCGCCGGCGGCGTGAAGATCGGGGGCGTGCCCCACACGCTGGCGCTCAAGATCTACGACAACCAGTCCGACGTGAACCTGAGCGTGCGCCAGTACACGCAGCTCGTGACCCAGGACAAGGTCAACCTGCTGCTGGGCCCCTTCGCCAGCAACTTCGCGCTGGCCGATTCCGCCGTCGCGGAAAAATACAAGGTGCCGATGGTGCAGGGCGGTGGCGCTTCGGACCAGATCTTCTCGCGCAAATTCAAATACATATTCGGCACCTTGGCGCCCGCCAGCAATTACTTCGGCAGCACGGTCGACATGCTCAAGGCGCTCAAGCCCGTGCCGGCCAGCGTGGCGCTGCTGTACGCGGACGACGCGTTCGATGTGTCGGTCGCGCAGGGCACGCGTCCGCTGCTGAAGTCCGCGGGATTGCAGGTGGCGATGGACGAGCGCTACAGCACCAACGCCACGGACTTCGCCTCGCTCCTGTCGCAGATCAAGAGCAAGAAGGTGGATGCGGTCCTGGTGGCCGGGCACGAGACGGAGATCCTGAATTTCGTGCGGCAGGCCAAGAGTCTAGCCGTCGCGCCCAAGCTGTACTCGTTCACGGTCGGTGTCCCGTCCGAGGACTTCCGCAAGGCGCTTGGCGCCGATGCGGACTACGCTTTCGGCATGACGGCATGGCTGCCGTCCGCAGCGTTGAAGGACCGCTGGTTCGGCGACGCCGAGCAGTTCGCCCAGGCCTATAAGGCGAAGTATGGCTATGACCCGGACTACCATGCGGCCTCGGGCGTGGCCGACGTCCAGGCCCTGGTCCGGGCCATGGAAGGCGCCGACAGCCTGAACCCGCAGAAAGTGCGCGACGCCCTGGCCAAGACCCGCTTCGACAGCCTGTATGGCCCCATCGCCTTCAATGCCCAGGGGCAGATCGACTTGCCGCAGGTCGTGATCCAGGTGCAGGGCGACAAGCTGGCCGAGGTCTATGGGGCCAAGGGCTTCATCACGCAGCCCAAGTATCCGATGCCGGCCTGGGACGCGCGTTAGGCGGTTCAAAGCCACGGGGACACGCGATGGACCTGCTTGCGCAAATCCTTGTCAACGGCATCCTGCTCGGGGGGCTGTATGCCGTGATGGCGCAAGGGCTGGCGCTGGTTTGGGGCGTGTTGAACATCGTCAACCTTGCGCATGGCGCGTTCATCATGTTGGGCGCCTACGCGTCCTGGTACCTGTACACGGATCTCGGCGTGGATCCGTTCCTGGGGCTGCCGATCACCGCCGCCGCGCTGTTTGTACTGGGCTATGCCCTTCAGCGCGGGCTGTTGAACCTGGTGGTGCGGGCGCCGATGTTCAATACGCTGCTCATCACCTTCGGCCTGGAGGTCGTGCTGACCTACCTGGCGCAACTGGCCTTCTCCGCCGACTTCCGCACGATCAATCCGCCGTACGCGGGCGACAGCTACGCGCTCGGACCCGTGACCTTGCCCATGGCGCGGCTGGCTGCCTTCGGGGTGGCGGTGGCCTTGACGCTGGGCATGTGGCTGTTCCTGCTGCACAGCCGGCTGGGCCGGGCCATCCGTGCCACCGCGCAGAACCTGGTGGCGGCGCGGCTCTATGGCGTGGAGCCGCGCCATCTCTACGCCGTCACGTTCGGCCTGGGCCTCGCGCTGGCGGGGGCGGCCGGCGGCCTGTATGGAACGGTCTCGCAGATCAATCCCTACATCGGGGCCACGCTGACCGCGAAGTGCTTCGCCATTTCCATCATCGGCGGATTGGACAATCCCCTGGGTGTCCTGGTCGGCGGATTGTTCCTGGGCATCATCGAATCGCTCACGACGCTGTACGTGGGGCCGACGTTCGCCGATGTCGCCAGCTTCGGCATCCTGGTGCTGGTGCTGTTCCTGCGGCCCAGCGGCCTTCTTGGCAGAGCGGCATGAGCGCCCGGCGCGCGATCCTGGCACTGGTCGCGCTGGCGGCCCTGGCCGGCGTGCCCTGGTACGGCTCGGACGTGCTGGTGCAGTTCGGCATCAACACCCTGTTGCTGGCCGTGCTGGCCCAGGGCTGGAACATCATCGGCGGGTATGCCGGCTATGCGTCCTTCGGTAATTCGGTTTTCTATGGCCTGGGCAGCTATGGCGTGGCCATCGCCATGGTGCAGTGGGAGCTGCCCTTCGCGGCGGGGCTGGCGCTGGGCGTGGTGTTCGCGGTGGCCTTCGCGCTGCTGCTGGGCATGCCGGTGCTGCGGCTGCGCGGCCACTACTTTGCCATCGCCACGCTCGCGCTGGCGCAGGTCATGACGGCCATCGTCTCCAACATCGAGCTGGCCGGCCAGAACATCGGGCTGGTCCTGCCCCCGCTCAACAACGATCCGCTGTTCTACGAGTTGTCGCTGGGGCTGCTGGTGCTGGCGACGCTGACCGTCGCGTGGCTGACGCGCAGCAAGTTCGGTTTCGGCCTGATCGCGATCCGGGAGAACGAAGAGGGCGCGGCCGTCATGGGCGTGAACACCACCCTTTATAAAGTGGCGGCGTTCGCGCTGTCGGGTGTGTTCAGCGCGCTGGCCGGCGGCATCCATGCCTACTGGATCACGTTCCTGGATCCGGAAAGCGCTTTCGACATCAGCCTGAACGTCAAGATGATCATCATGGCCGTATTCGGCGGCGCGGGCACGGTGCTCGGTCCGGTCGTCGGCGCCTTTTCCCTGTCGGCCATATCCGAGCTGCTGTCCAGCGAAATCACCAGCGTCGCGGGCCTGTTCTTCGGCATGGTCATCGTCGCGGCGGTGGTGCTGATGCCCCGCGGGCTGGCCGACGTGCTGCGCCGCTACCGGAAATCGGGATGGCGCTATTTCATCGAAAACATCCGGATGCACAGGCTATGACCGCCATCCTGGAAATCCGCAACGTCACGCGGCGCTTCGCCGGACTGGTGGCCGTGAACCAGGTCAGCTTCACGCTGGGCGAAGGCGAGATCCTGGGCCTGATCGGGCCCAACGGCGCGGGCAAGACCACTTTGGTCAGCCTGATCAGCGGTACGCTTGCGCCCACGAACGGCGAAATCCTGTACCAGGGCAAGCCGATAAGCCATTTGCCCGCCTACCGCCGGGCACGCCAGGGCATCGGCCGGACGTTCCAGATCATGCGTCCCTTCCCGGGATTGTCCGTCCTGGACAACGTCGCGGTCGGGGCGTTGTTCGGCCGCGATGGCGGCCAGCCCGACCTGGGCAAGGCACGGGAACAGGCCCGCGCCTGCCTGGATTTCGTCGGCCTGGGCCGTACGGCGGGCCAGCGGGCCGACGAACTCGGCGGCCCCGGCCGCAAGCGGCTTGAACTGGCGAAAGCGTTGGCCATGCAGCCCCGGGTGCTGCTTTGCGACGAGGTCATGGCCGGGTTGAACCTGGTCGAGATCGACGAGGTCATCGAGGTGATCCGCAAGGTGCGCGCCACCGGTATCAGCGTGCTCGTCATCGAACACGTCATCAAGGCCATCAAGAGCCTGTCGGACCGGCTGCTGGTGCTGCACCACGGTGAGAAGATCGCCGACGGGGCGCCGGCCGAGGTGCTGGCCAACGCCGACGTGGTGCAGGCCTATCTGGGTAAGCAGCGCGCATGAGCGGGCCCGCGGAACCCCTCCTGGTCGTCGAGGGCCTGAGCGCCGGCTACGACGAGCTGCCGGTGCTGCACGACATCAGCCTGGAAGTGCGGCGCGCCGAGATAGTGGCGCTGGTCGGCAGCAACGGCGCGGGCAAGACCACGCTGCTCCGAGCGCTCTCGCGTGTCCTGCCCAGCACCGGCAGCATCACCATGAGCGGCCACTCGTTGGCCGGGGCCGAGCCTGACCAGGCCTTCGCTTGCGGGATGGTGCAGGTGCCCGAAGGCCGGCAGCTATTCGACCGCATGACGGTTCAGGACAATCTGCTGATGGGCGCTTATCGGCGCAAGGCCAAGGCCGACATCGCGCGCGACCTGGACAAGGTCTACGGATTGTTTCCGCGGCTGTCGGACCGGCGCCGGCAGCTGGCCGGCAGCATGTCCGGCGGCGAGCAGCAGATGTGCGCCATGGCCCGCGCGCTGATGGCCGCGCCCGTGCTGATGATGATCGACGAAATGAGCCTGGGCCTGGCTCCGGTGGTGGTCGAGCAGTTGATGGGGGTATTGACCGACATCCAGCGCGAGGGGGTGACGACGTTGCTGGTCGAACAGGACATCCACCTGGCCTTGTCGACGGCCGACCGCGGCTATGTCATGGAGACGGGGCGGATTGTGCATAGCGGTTCCGCCAAGTCGCTGTTGACGGACGAGAAAGTCCGGCGGGCGTATCTGGGAGTTTGAGCGCGGGAACCGATGGCAGGGGCGGGAAAAGAAAAGGGCCAGCTGAAAAAATCAGCTAGCCCTTCGATTCGCATGGTCGGGGCGGCGGGATTCGAACTCGCGACCCTCTGCTCCCAAAGCAAGTTGACATGTGTTTGCTATGGTTCGCGACAGTTCGCGGATAATTTTTTTATTGTTTGTTTTCAAAGGGTTATTCGGGAATTCAGTTCGGGATGGTTCGGCATGGGTTGCCTTAAGCCGCTGCACGGTGGTCCACTATTGGTCCACTACGAGGCTATCTGACGATCTGGCATGGCAACGAATAAGCTCACGGACCGGGCGATCTTAACCGCAAAACCGCGCACGAAAGAATACGAGCTGACCGACGGTGGAGGCCTGGCGCTGCGCGTGCGCCCGGATGGGTCAAAGCTGTGGGCGGTCCGCCTCGTCAGCCCGGTCACAGGAAAGCGCCCTCGGGTGTATCTGGGGTCATACCCGGACCTGTCCTTGCAGGACGCGAGGACCAAAGCTGCCGAGCGCCGTTCATTGATAGCGAAGGGCCTTGACCCGGCCGGCGCGGGCGCCTTGCTCGACAAAGAAGGCGAGCAGGCTCCGGCCACGGTCGGTGAGCTGTTCAAGGTCTGGTTCGAGAAACACGTCGAGAGGAACCGCACCAACGAGAACGACCGGGCATCGATTCAAAGTCGGTACGACATTTACGTCGGGCCGCAGATCGGCTCCATCCCGCTCTTTCAGGTCCGGCGGGGCCAGATCATGAAGAGCATCGATGGCGCTCGCGATGGCGGCAAAATGCGTACCGCCAACCTCGTGCTGGGGGAACTGCGACAGATGTTCCGCTTCGCGGTCGCGCGAGAGTGGATGCAGGGCGACCCCACTGCGGCGATCACCAGAAAGGACGCCGGCGGCACCGACAATGAGGGCGATCGAGTTCTGTCGGATGAGGAACTGGTCATGGTGCGCGATGCGCTGGCCAAGCCGCCGGAGGGAGGGTCGCGGTATTACGTCGCCAAGCGCCGGGTGCTTCCGATCCGTACCGAGCTGGCGATATGGTGGACTCTTGCAACAGCCGGCCGCGCCATTGAGATCGCTTCGATGCAACCTCGAGACGTTTCCAAGGTCAGGGCTCAATGGCTGATACTCGCCGCGATCGCGAAGAACGACGAGGCCCACGTCGTCCACCTGAGTAGCTTTGCAATGGCCGTTTGGAGACGGCTCGAGTTCATTGCCGGTGACAAGTATGTCTTCGAGGGCCGAAAGGAAGGCACACATGTTTCAGAAAAGGAGGTCACTCGGCGCTTGACCGACCGGCAGACGAGGGCAAAGCCGGTTAAGGGCCGCAAGAACGCAACGGTTCTCGACCTGCCTGGTGGCCACTGGACGCAGCACGACCTACGGCGCACCGCCTCCACTATCATGGGCGAGGCCGGCGTGCCGAGCGAGGTGATCGATCGATGCCTGAACCACCGGGAGGCAAAGAAGGTCACTCGTACGTACCAGCGCCAGAAGATGATGCCCCAGCGGAAGGCAGCATTCGATCTGCTGGGCGAACACCTTACTAAGATACTCGGCGACCCCGAGGCGTGGCTGCCGAACCCGGAAGGTTTCCGGTCGCCAGCGACTGTCGTGCCTTTGCGCAAGACAGCATGAACGCGGAACGGTGAAGCATCCCCGCAGATCAGCATGCCGCGGTATGGGTACACTGTATATCCATGCAGCCCCAAGCTGATGGCCATGAGCCACATAACCGATCTATCCACGAGCGGGGCATGATATGCGATACCGCCCCCGCTTCCCCTCTCCCGGCTGAAAGAGCTGAAGCCTGCGCAGCTGACGCAAGACCGGACCCGTCGTTGTCTCTCCTTTCTCCCTCGATCTGTTTCAAATGAGGCGTAGGTTATTCAATGCCACCCGCGTATGGTGAAGACATGGTGAACCGCCATGAAACGACCGAGGTACCAGCATGAAAACCAACGAACTTTCTTCACTCTTTAAGCGGTCCAACTGGACTCTAGGCAGCAAGCCTACTGAGACGGATAAGCCGGTCGAGAAAGAAGTTCCTCAAGCACAACCCCAACCCAACGAGGATGCGGACGATATGTCCAAATCGGATCAAGACAAGCGCGATGAGGATGCGCGCCAACGGGACCGCCTTCAGTCCGACGGTGGAAATGGAAGCTGACCTCGCTCGGGCTTGGTCACTCGCTGCGTTCATTACCCGGAGGCAACATGAGACGGGAAGAATACGAAGGCTATTGGGTCGAGGCAGATTGCGGGCCTCTGGGCAGTAGTTGGGCGTGCGCGACCAGGATCGGACGCACGGGAATATCCGGGTCCGAACGGTTTCCGGATGTTCATCGATATCGCACGAAAGCAGAAGGAGTTGACGGAGCGATCATTCAGGGAAAAGGCATCGTTGATGATCATAAAAGCGGACTGTCAGTAACGCTGCTAAGACTCAGGTAGAGCTGTCGCTCCGGCGGCTCGGCGATCTCATGGACTCATTCTTCCGGAAGAGCGTAGCGCGGCAAGCTTATGGTGAAGACGCAGCCCGATTTGGGAATGTTGCGAACACTCAGCGTGCCTGCATTTGCCTCAACGCTGCGCCGGGCGATGGAAAGCCCAAGCCCGATGCCGGTGCGATCCACTCCATTTTGCCGAAAGGGCTCGAACATGGTTTCAACATCGCCAGCAGCCAGGCCGCCGCAATGGTCCGTTACATCGATCCAGATGCGATCGCCCACTGCATACGCGTCCAGCGTGACTTCGGTGTTGTGCCGAGTGAACTTGAAGGCGTTCTGGAGCAGATTCCCGGTAGCAGAAAGCAGGAGTTCCCGGTTGGCAGAGACTGCCAGCCTTGCGTCAACGTCGGATGCCGTGAAGTCACATCCGTAAGCTTGGGCGGAAAGGGTCGCCATCTCCTTGATATCGGCCACGAAATCGGCAAGAGGAAAAATCTGTGCCGACTCCGTCCCGCCAGCGGTCAAACGTACATCGGCCAGCGATTCGTCGATCAAGTCACGCAGGCCGGTTAGACTACGCTCCAGGACCGCCCCAGTCGCGCCCGATAGACTCAGGTTTCCGGCTCGCGCCGCGGCGAAAGCGAGCGTCGCCGTTTGCAGAAAATTGCGTAGTTCGTGGGCGAAAAACCCCAACCGTTCGTTCATCTCCCGCACATGCCTGTCGGTGGATTCCGCATCGCGCTGATAGCTGAATTCCGTCACTGCATCGGCGATGGCGTTGTCTAGGCACCGATTGAGCGTCCGGAATTCATCTATTTCGAACGGCACATCGCGCTCATAGGCCAAATCGGTAATCGCCTGGCACAAGTCGCCATAGTCGTGAACCACTTGGTCGACCGAAAAGCCGAGTGCCAAGAGCTGTCGCCCATGTTGCGCAGCCGAGATGCCGATCGTCGAAAACGACACCCCGCCACCAGTCAGGCCAGAAATTCTCCGGCTGCCCATTGGGTCGGCAGTCTGTTCAACACGTAGCGTCTGGATCAGTTGATTCAGAAATAGCGGAATTCCGTTTTGCAATTGAGCGTCCGTGGCACTGCGGGCTGGCCGGCACGCCACCTTCAGTCGGCATCTGTCGATAAGCTCGTCACGGTTATTCGATAGAAAGTCGTGCATCATGGCGTCTCTCTCCGGTTCGACGGTTACACGGTTGGCTGCATCTTCATGCCTTTGCTTGTCCACCACAACGCCCCCAGGCCCGCCAACATCGCCACAGCTGATGAAACGAGAATGCCCAGCTTCACAGACGGCAGGACCTGCGGTGGAAACGCCAGTCCGGAGATAAACAGCGCCATGGTGAACCCTACGCCCGTCAACATACTCCCCGCAGTAATCGACTTCCAGGGCAGGTCTGGCGGGCGTAGGGCCAGTCGAATCTTCACCGCCACAAGACTGAACAGCAATACTCCGACCGGTTTGCCGATCACGAACGCCCCGAAAGTCGCTACTATTACGGACCCCCGGAGATCGGCCGAATCGAAGTGAACGCCCGCATTGGCAAGGGCAAAAAGAGGCAGGATCGCAAACGCGACCCAGGGATGTAGATCGAACTCCAAGCGTTCGACGGGAGATTCCGACTCCCGCGCTGCTATGCCAGCCCGATGCACGTCGAGACGCCCCTGGACATCGACCTTTCCGCGCTCTATGGGCGCATGTGCGACCACACGCCCAAGGATGGCATGTAGACGATTGCCGCTGACCCAGCTTCGCGCTGGAGTCATCAAGCCAAGTATGACTCCCGTGACCGTTGCATGCACGCCAGAAGCGTCGAATGCGCACCAGATGGCCAAGCCGGCGACAGCGTAGAATCCGAGGCTTCGGATTCCCACCCATGTCGCGCAAGCAACCAGGACACATCCGGCTCCCGCGCTGGCGAGAAAGAACCAATTCAACGCCGTGCCGTACTTCGCAGCGACCACGAGAATGGCCCCAATGTCATCGAAGATTGCAAGCGCCAGCAAGAATAAGCGCAAAGCCTCTGGAACGCGGCGCCCCAGGACAGCAAGGGCCCCTACGACAAGAGCCGTATCGGTGGACATGACGGCGCCCCATCCCTGGGCATCGGCGCCCGTACTCGACAAGATCAGGTAGATACCCACCGGAACGACCATGCCCCCCACCGCCCCCGCTAGCGGCAATGCTGCCAGCCGCGGAGTCCTCAATTCCCCGAGGACCATCTCTCGCTTCAACTCCAGTGCAACGACGAAGAAGAACAGCGTCATCAACGCGTCATTGATCCAGTGCTGTAGCGAGCGCGACCAGTCAGCATGTCCCACCGAGAACCCGAGTTCCATTTCCCAAAAGGCGAGATATTTCTCCGAGAATGGGGAGTTGGCCATACCCAACGCAATGACGATGCATACCAGCAGGATGGCGCCTGCCACCGCCTCGATGTCGAGAAAGCGCACGAATGGCTGCGTGAAGCGGTCAACCAGCTCCGTGGGTAAGTGATCCGGCTCTCGGTTCATCATTGGCACCGACGTCTGAAGCGTTGGAGTTCGTGGTGCAGCACCCATCCCACTGGCCTGTCTGCGATGCCGTTGAATCTACATCTGGCCTCGCATGGCCTTGCTTCATGCCCCGGTCGGGTTGACCGGATCAGCCAAGTCCTGCGTGGTGCCTTGCCGTATTCACCATACACGAGCCAAAATTGGACATCCATGCCTCATTTGAAACAACTGTGCCCGGTGGCACTGATGTGCCACCGGGCACAGTTGTTTCAAGTACATCACTTACCGCTGCATGTCTCCGGCGTATTCCTGGAGTCCCGTTGCGGCGACACCGGCGCCGACAGCATTTCCGACCATCGTTGAATATTCCGCCGTGCATTCTCGGACCACTGTTCGTAGGGTTGCGGGGTCATTAGCGCCGGTGCCGGGGCCGGGATCGCCGCTGGCCTGACCACTACGGGACTCGGCGGCGGCGAGGGCGTTGCGCAGGCCGACAATAGCGAACTCGCGGTCGCGCACAGCAGCAGCCGCAGCCGCCAGGCGCTCGTGGGTCTGGTGGGTAACATGGGCGTTCGCCTCCATTCTGGCAAATTCGATGGCGCGCTGGTCGGCCTCCGCCGTGCGCGCGGCCTCGGCGTGATCTTCGCGCTCCTGGGCAATCTCAGCGGCCTGATCGCTGTTTCTGGCATTCAGGCGCCATTCCTGGGCCGTCCATGCCCCAGCACCCGCAGCGGCGGCGGAGAGCGCCGCCACGGCCCCGTATCTGGCCCACGCGGGCATCACGACAGGCATAGCGTCACCTCGTCCAGCCGGCGCGCGTACAGGCCCGGCACGAACCGCTGCGACCCGTCGGCCAGGGTGATGTAGGACCAGACCGGCCGCCCGTCCGGGCCGTTGGCGATGGCGCGGCAGCCGTCGGCCAGCCGGCCGGCGTTGATCAGACCCAGCGCCCGGCTGGCGCACGTCGCCGGCACGCCGAAATTGTGCGAGTGCGAGCTAAGCGCGTCGAACGTGCCCTGGGACACGTCGGCCGTGATGCAGTCCGCCAGGCTGAGCTGGCCACGCTCGACAACCAGGCGCTCGACCTCGGCGCATCGCTGGTCGCTCCAGTAGTCGCCGACGACGACAGGGTATGGGCTGGTGTGGCGGGTGATGCCCTTGCATACGGTGGGCAGCCCGCGCGCCAGGCGGTCCGCGTAAACGACGTTCTGTCCCTCGCCCTCCCAGCGCCCCAGGAAGTCCTGGAACTGGGGGCTGAATAGGGACAGGGCGCCGGATGCGATCAGCGCGGCCGCGCCGATTTTTCCGGCCCGGCTCATACGTCGCACCGATCGTGAAGGGCTGCCATGCGGGCGCGGTGGTGCTCCCGCTCGCGCCGGTCGCGCCTGCGTTGGAAATGAATGTTGGAGGCCAGGCCAACGAGCGCGATCAGCACGCCGGTCCAGCCGATCCAGTTGATGCTGGCCAGCCAGCCGACAACGCCGGTAATGGCGCCGGCCTCCGTCGTGCGGTTCGACAAAATGATGGCCAGGTCATCTATGAGTTTCATTCGTGAATTCCTTTGGGACATGGCTGCCTCCCTCTGGGACGAAAAAAGCCCGCCAGGCGGCGGGCGCTTCGATGACGGGTGGAGGTCACACCAAGGCGGTGATGTCCCGAACGGTCAGTTGCGAGATGGCGGCGATGGCCGGCGCGGTCGGGGTCTTCGACCCGTTGGCGGACAGGAACATCAGGTTCCCGTTTGCCGTGTTGGGCGGCGTCGTCGCGCGAATACACACGGTCATTTCTCCCTGAGCGGACGCCGGCGGCGCGGCTAGGAACTCGAACCCGGTCTGTGCCCACGAGGCGTTGACCCAGTTGACGGACATCATCGACGTGAACATGCCGGCCACCTGGGCGGCGGGCAGGTCCCAGCGAATGCGGGCCGTGAACTCGAATACGCGGCCCGGCGAGATGTTCAGGAGGTTCGTGGAAAGCTGGCCGTTGGCCGCCGCGCTGGTCGCCCACGTCACTTGTTGCCACCGACCGACATCGCCGGCCACCAGGGCGGTGACGGCCGACGCCGGCATGCCGCCCACGCGCTCCATGTATTCGCCCAAGCCGTCGTTGTTGGTGTCCGTCATGAACAGCCCGTTGCGCACCAGGTTCTGGCTGTCGGTGTTGGACTGGGCGAGCCAGGGCACGCCGTCCGCCGGCACGCCCACGAACAGGTCGCTGGCCAGCGCGTGCGTGGCGATCTGCGCGCATCCGAGCTTCGTCGGGTGGGTGCCGTCGTAGGTGTACGCCGCTTTTTGCAGGCCGGTGGCGGGATCGGTCAGCGCGCCGTAGGCGTCCAGCAACGGGTAGCCATAGAGGCCGCGCAGGGCCTGGATACGGGCGTTCCAGCGGTGGATGTTCAGCACGCTATCCGGCAGGTCGTTCCGCGGCGGGATCGTCCACAGGATCGGCAGGATGCCCACGGCGCGCAGCGTGGCGCACATGCGGACGATCGCGTTGATGCCGGTATCGACCGCGGCCGGGGAATAGTAGTTGTTGCTCCCGCACGCGAGCACCACGGCCTTGGGCAACGGATCCATCGCGAGTATCTGCGGGATCTGTTCCACCTCCACTTCCTCGGCACGCTTGCCGCCCACGGCGAACTCGCTACGCCAGCGGTAACGCTGACCGGACAGCGCGCACAGCAGATGCAGCCAGCCGGCTTTGTCCGTGCGGTTTTCCTGGGTGATCGAGTCGCCCACCGCAGCCAGGCCGACGTAGGCCTGAGCCGTGCCGACGGCGCCCAGCATGAGCTGCTTGCCGAGCGCCAGCGGCAGCCGCCGGTTGCCTGCCGGAATGCGGCCGAGGAACTGGAAGTCCGCCGGCACATCGCTTAGGACCTGAAATTGGTTGGTCTGAATGGTCATCTAAAGTCCTTCGATTTGGGTGTTGTCGTCGTCCACAATGAGTTCGCCGGTTTCGTCGTTTTGCCAGTAGAGGGCGCCACCGGCGCCGCCGCCGGCCTCCACCAACGCTTTCAGCGCCTCGTACTGGGATGCGAGCAACGAGAAATTCGCGTTGACCTTCTCGAACGCCACGCGCGCCGCGTCCCCGACCCCGCCGCCCACTTGGGGCGTGGTCAGGTCGATTTCTTGAATCGCCATGTGTGTCCCTGCAAAAGAAAAGGCCCGCAGTGCGGGCCGTGGAAACTCGATCAGGCGGGAGGGGATGGCCAGGCGATGCGCTCGACTGCTGCTGCGGTCTCTGCGGCATGCACCGCAGCCTCCAGCGCCTGGCGGCGGCCCACCAGCCCCTGGGACGCGGCCATAAAGGCCTGGACCTTCGCCGCGGTCCGTGCCCGCATTTCGGCAGCAGGCAGACCGCGCGCGGCGGCCAGGCCGTCCAGGTAAGGGGTGGGCGCCGCGCTATCTGCGAGCCACGCCAGGGCCTCGGACTGCTGGATGCCCCACGTCAATGTTTCCGTGCGTGGGTAGCCGGTGGTCAGTGCCGCCGCGGCCTGCTCGAATGCGGCGTTGACCTCGCGCAGCTTGTCGGCGCGGGCTTGGGCGAGTGGCCGACGGTCGTGCCACGCAAACGTCGTTGCGTCCCAATCGAAGCCCGCCCGAGCCGGAGCCCGCCGGCGATCCGCCTGGCCGGCCCTGTACTGCCGCACCCGCCCGTTGCGCACGTAATGGGTATGCGGCGTAACGGTTGCATCGACGGGCACCCAGGTTTCATCGAGCCCCTGAATCGGAGCGCCGCTGCTCTGGATACCCACGATGGCGCCGGTCCCGTCGATCTTCGCGTAGTAGTGCATGTTCATTTCTTGCACCCCAGCACCAGCAGCGCCAGGTCCTTGTAGTTACAGTAGAAATCCTGAGTCCTCGCCTTGATCTCGATGTATCCGCTGTTCGAACCGGACGTGAGAATGCGCTTGTAGGAAAACAGCCGGGTAACTTGTTCGTCGGTGGGCGTGGACTCCGGATCGCTCCAAGGCAGCGGGTGAAAGGTGAAAAAGTCCACCCGCGTCCCGTTGAACCAGACTTCGATCCACATGGTGTCCCGTACCAGCAGTGCCACGTCGAAATCGACCCACATGGAAACGCCGATAACATCGTTCAGCGTGGCGCTGGCGATCACCAGCCATGGGTCCGAGGCGATGGTGCCGCTGGGCGAGGTGTAGGCGACCGGAATCGTTACGGCGCGGTCCTGGATCTTGAGGGTGCTGACGGACAGATTCTTGATCTTGCCTTCGTCCACCGCGAGGTTGGCAATCTTCGCGGTGGTCACGGCCAGGTCCTCGATCTTCGCCGAGTCGATCGCCGCGTCCTCGATCTTGGCCCGCGTGATGGCGGCGTTGGCAATCATGCCGTTGGTGATGCGCGCGTCCCCGATCAGGGCCTGGGCAATGACCGTCTGGCCGTTCTCCACCACAAAGGGCGTGGTGATCACGCCGTCCGTGAGGTTCAGCAGCGCCCACCGATCCGCCAGCGCGTACACCTGGGTCTGCATGCCGTCGGGCGTGTTTTCCACGCCAACGCCGATTCCGGCCTGGTAATACTTGCCGTCAACCGTCACGCCGACCTTGACCGCATACATGGCCGCCAGCTTGCCGTCGGTGTCCACCTGGGCCTGCGCGACCTGCTCAACTGCTGCGGTGGTGTTCCCCACCTTCACGGCCAGCGTGCCCACATCCCGAGCGACAGCGCCCAACTCGGTGGCCGTGGCGGACAGCTCGCGAGTGACGCCCGCTATCTGGTCGGCCACCTGGGCCTGTACCTGCTGCACCAGTTGCGCAACCGCCTGGTCGCCCTCGGCAATCGTCGTCATGACGGTACGCGCTCCAGCGAATACCGACCGGCTGCCGGCGTTCCAGTCGTCACTGCCGGCTGTCACGCCGAACACCTGGCGCGCGATGGCGCGGTCGCCCTCGATGCGGGCCACCTTTTCGGCCTCGATCGCCACGCGCGCGGCGGCGGCGTCCCAAGCTCCCTGATCCGCAATCGCTCGCGTGTCATCGATCTGCTTGGTGATCTCTTCGCCCAGCTCGGTGCGGCCGATCTTGCCGGCAATGCCCTCCAGGATCTCGGTGGGCTCTGTCTGACTGACGCCGCGCACACCGTCGCCGGTGGGATACCAGGGGCCGATGTTGCCCGACCGATCGACCAGCCGCGCCCAGAAATACAGCTCCTTCCCGAAGGCCAGGCCCATCAGCCGATGGCTGTCCTGGGGGTAGGCGTAGTCGCCGAGGCGGATGGCGTTGTCCCTGTCCGGTGTCTGGCTGTACCACAGCTCGGTGCGCTCGATGGTGTTGGGGCCCGTGGGGAAACCCCATGCGAGCCCGATCCCCATCAACAGCGGGGTGGTGGTCAGCATCGCCACCGATGGCGGCGGGCTGGTGTTGCCGTCCAGTCGGGTCAGCACCGAGGCGGTGGGAAAGGAGCGCACGCCCAGCGCGTTGATGGCGCGGACGCGCGCCAGGTAGTCGCCAGCGTAGATTCCGGCAACTTCCACGCTCAGCGCGCCCATCGGCTGCACCTGCACCCAATCGCCGTTGTCCCGTTGCCATTCAACCGAATAGGAGACGGCGGACGGCGCCGGCGGCCACGCGATGGTCATGATCGAGGTGGCAATGCCCTGGTCGATGACCTGGCGCGCCGAGATCGTCACGGTAGCGGGCGGCGGCTGCACGGACGGCGGAATGACCGTGATCGGGCGCGGCGAGATCCGCGCGCCCGAGTCGATCGCCGCGAACTTGCCGGATTCGTGCTGCGTGGCCGATATTTCGAACTGGCCACCGCCTTTGTCGCGCACCGCGAGGATGCGATAGGTCGGCGCCACCAGATCCACGTTGTCCACGGACCAGACGGCATCCCGCACCGGGATATCGGACCACGGCTGCGTGACTGACACGACATCGCCATCCACCTCCCGCACCGTGCGCGTCTCCGCCAGGCACGACGGCAGAATGACGGTCAGTGCGTCGCCCACAGCGATGGTGGGTGCCTTGTCCAACGTGATGGTGTCCGCCGTCGCGGCGCGGATGCGGCCAGCGTTGCGGCGGCCCATTCGCTTCGGATCGGCAATGCGCACGATCTGGCCAGGCATGGCCACATAGCCATCCAGGCCCACCGACCACGTGAGGCCCTGGGTTTCCAGGCGCGAGGTCAGCAGCAGCCACAGCCCGGCGCGCTGGGCCTGGCCCTCGGATGTGCAGCCAAACGGCGAAATCTCGGCCTGACGGTCTCCATACCGGGCGAGGCCTTCGGGGTCCTCCACATGCGCCACCTTGGCGCGATAGAAGTCCGCCGGGTCGTTCCAGGTGACATTCGCCGAGGTGTAACGGGTGCTCCGCTTCGAGCCCGACCGGACGAACTTTCCGTCGATGACGTTGGCGGCCGTGTAGGTGTAAACCGGGTCCCGCGGCATATCGGCCACGGCCAGCACGTTGCCGGCGGCGTAATACGAGATGCCGCGGAACACGGCGGCCAGGTCCTGCAATACCTTGTACGCCGCCGCGCGCGTCTGGATATACACGTTGACGGTAAACCGGGGCTCCAGGCCGCCCTTGCCGTCGGACACCATGACATCGCAGTATTGGCCGATGTCGTAGAGCTGCCACTTATCGAGCTGCGACGCCTTCACCCGGTGGCCCAGGCCGAAACGATCGTTCAGCACCAGGTCGTAGTAGACCCACGCGGGGTTGTCGGACCACGCCAGCTTGAACGTGCCGTCCCAGGGGCCGGCATAGGTGCGCGCCACAGGGTCATAGTTCGACGGCACCCGAATGATCTTCAGGTGCACGTCGTAGGCGCGCGCCGGCACGTTGCCGTTGAACTGGCGAGCGTCGCATTGCACGCCGACCAGCGCCGACATCGGATACCGCAGCTTCGCATCGATCACTTCGGTAACCGACTCCACGCGCGTGGTATCCACGATGCGCGAGCTGTTGGCGTTCTCCGTCAGACGGCGAACACGTAACGTCCAGCCCATCGTCGCGCGCGGCAGGTCCACACGGTGCGACCGTTCGTAGGTGGAGGTAGTCTTGCCATCGAAGGCGGCCGCCAGCACCTCATTGAACGGGCCGCCATCTACCGATAGGTCTATGGCGTACTCGATCCGGTATCCCGTGGTGTCGCCGTTTTCCTGAAACTGCTGAAGGCCGGGCACGGCCAGGCGCAGGCGCACGGCCGACAGCGACAGGTTGCTGAAAGCGCGCGTCCAGGGCGTGCCGGCGCGCAGCTCGCTGGCGATCGGGGTTTCGTTCTCAGCAGCCGGGAAACCTGCGATGTAATCCTGGTCCTGCGTGCCGGGGCGCACGTCCACGGTGGCGCCGTCGAAATTCAGGGTGTCGTCGGCATTCTGTAGCGGCGTCTCGTTCAGGTAGACCGAGCGCATGCCGTCCACCAGGCCGCCGATTTCGCCTTCGCAGATGAGGTCCAGCACCTTCGCATAGGCGACAGAGTGCAGGCTGTCCGGGGCTTCGACGGGGACGTGGGAATCCCCGCCGCTCTTATGGCCGATCAGGATGGTCATGTCGTAGGGGCGAAAAAAAACCCGCCGAAGCGGGTTTGTGTGTCAGGTGAAGCGGGTTACGCGGCGGGCGCCTGCGGCACCAGCCGACATCCGCAATGCTTGCAAACCTTGGCCTCCGAGCGAACCAGCTCGGCGCAGTCTGGACACTTCACATGGGTATCAGGGTGCGGGGCGTCGGAGGCCTCGGACAGGTTGCGCGAGAGCATGAGGAAGATCACCGCCAGCAGGGGCGAAAAGACAAGGGCGCCCAGGCCCCAGCCAATACCGCTGCGCCCGCGCTTGACCGCCAGCAGCCCGACCGCGACCGACAGCGCAACCCACACCAATACGATTTCCATGCGTTCTCCCCCTGGGATTTGTTGAAACGGAGTGTTTCAAGGATACCCGAGGCAGGCCAAACTATGTTTGGTCTTCGGCGTAGATGCCCGCGGAAATGACTGCGGACCCCACGATCATGCGGCCGTAGCCGATCGGGATCGGATTGCCCTGGGCGCTGGTGTTCACCGCGCCGTTGAAGTTGTAGGACGCGCCATTGTCGGGCCGGTCCGCTGTGGATAGGCCGCGCTGTTGCGGGGAGAGCATCTGCACGACGCCGCCCAGGGTGAACGAAAGGCCGATGGTGGCGGTCATCCCTACCCAGCCCTTGGCCGCGAATGCTGCGGCCAGGCCCCCGCTGAATGCCGCAGCGGCCGCGATCAGCGCGACACCGATTACCGTCTGGAACAGGCCGGCGCGCTTGGCGCCCTGCATGACCGGGGCAATTCGCACGTCAGCGCCGCGCCCCGCGCGCCCCAGCTCGTCGCCGGGCAGATTCGAGGTGCCAAGGAACACGGCGTATCGGATGCCGCGCGGGGCACTTCCGGCCAGTTCCCCCTGGAAGCCGCGGACCTGGCTGCACAGGGCGCGAATGGCCTCGGCTGGGGTCCCTGTGTCGAGCGCCAAGCGCCACACACGACCGAAACGCGCGCCCAGCCGCCCATACAGCCGGATCGTGGTCATCTTGCTCATGTCGCTTTTCCTCGATAGCGCACCACCAGGCGGGTGACCTCGGCCCAGTAGCCGCCGTATACGTCGCGCGTGGAGAGCCGGCCGTGCATATGATGCAGCATCCGGCCGTCGCCTATATAGACGCCCGCGTGGTTCGGGTCCGGTGCCCGAATCTGCATCAGGATCACGTCGCCAACCTCGATCCGCTCGTCACGCTCCAGCGGCGAAAAGCCCGCCTCGGCGTAATAGCGCATGTAAAGGTTTTCGCCGCGCGTCCACCAATCGTCCCGGCGTGGAAAGTCCGGAAGGATCACACCGCGCTCGCGCGCGTACCAATCCCGCACCAGGCTGTAGCAGTCCAGCACCCCATGCGCGAACTCGCGGCCCACAAGCGGGGCCACGTAGCCGGCCGGCGCCAGCTCGGCGATGTCCAGCGCGGCAGGCGGGCCGCCGGCATCTCTGCCCACAGAGGCAATGAGCCAGGGCAGCCCCGAGGCCTCGCATGCCACCCTGTCGGCCTGACTGGGTGCGGCGGCGGCGTCCGGGTGGCTATGCACCACCGCCACCACCTCGCCGCGGTCCTCGGCCGCCGCGTAGTCTTCCGGCGCCAGGACGAAATGATCAGTGCCGACGGCCAGGTTGCGGCACGGAACATACCGTTCCCGCCCGCCTTCGATGATCACCAGGCCGCAGGCCTCGCGCGGGTAGTCTGCGACGGCGTGGGCCCGGATAGCCGAGAGCGTTGCCTTTTTCACCATGTCACGTCCTCAAGAGGTCGGCGCCGGGGAAGCCGCCGAAGCTCAGCGGCTCATATTCCCCGAATCGCGCCTTACACGACGACAGCCGGCCGCCGCAGCGGTCCAGCGCCGGATCGGTCACGGGGTTGTCGTTGCGGTCGAACATGGCCGTGCCGGTGTAGCCGCAGTACGGCCCGCGGTAGCCGCCGAAGCGCAGCCACTGGCACACGTTGGCGATGATCTGCCGGCGGGGAATCTGTTCGTCCTCCAGCGCCAGCGGCGACGACAGCAGGAATTCAATCGTCGTGCCGTCGTCTTTCTGCTTTTGCTCGACGTACCAGATGTCGGGAGGAAATTCCTCGTTGGGGTCCGCCTCCGGATTGCCCTCGGGAAAATTGGCCGCATCGAGGTATCGGGCGAAGGTGACATGCCGGACCAGCCGAGCGTCCAGCAGGTCATCGAGGTACACGCACATGGCCGACACCGTGCCGCCTACGTCGCCCACGGAAAAAATGGGGCTCGGCTGCTGGCCTTCGCCCACTTTGTCCATGCCGGTGGCCTGGATCGGCCAGGGCGAATATTCCGCGCCCTGCCAGAAGATGGGACCGACCTGCATGTATCCGTGGAAGCGCAACAGGTCGCCGCCGATCTCGGTCGCGTCCAGCTCGAACAGTTCCACCCGGGCGCCCGGTTCGAGCTTCTGGACATCTGCATAGATTGTCATGCCGCCACCTGCTCAAACGTGGCTGCGATGGAATGGGTCAGCGCGTCGGTGGCCGTGCGCTGGTACTCCTTCGCCACATAGGCCCCCTGCGTGCCGCCGGGCGGCGTCCACAGGAAGGCCTCGGCGCCGCCGCGCGCGTCCAAAAATGCCGCAATGGCGTTGATCTTGGCGAGGTCGCCCCGGAACGTAACCGGCCACGAATTTCTCCGATGATTCAGCCCGTCCGGGACACGCTGGCTGTAGCCGTCACCGAACTGCGCTTCGTTCAACTTGAACGAAACCGTTCCGGTTGGCCCGTTCGCCGGCGCCCACGTGAAAATCTCCATCATCCGTACCCCTGTTTCCACTTCCACAGCAGGCCGCCGGGCAGCATCTGCTGTTGCAGGCCGTCCATCAGCCATTGGTTGATCTGGTCGCCCAGACCACGCGCCATCGTTTCGCTGCCGCCGGCCCGATCGCTGCCGCCCCCGCTGGTAGTGACATGCACGCTGGTTTCGATGTGCAGGTCGCCGCCGCCGGCGCCACCCGCAACCCGTACCCCCAGGTCGCCGCTGGCCGTGCGCACCAGAGGCACGGCGGCTTCGGGCCCGGCCTCGCCCATCATTCCCCGGTTGCCGTCGGCCATCGGGAACGTGGTGGGCACCGACACGATCGAGTTCGTGAACGCGGCACCCTTGGCGAATGCCACGGTGCGGCCGCCATCGAACACCTTGCCGTGAGCCGCAACAGCCGTTAGCGACGGCACCGCGGTGTTGATCGCGCTGTCCGCCGCCGCGCCACCGGCGGCGCCACCACCACCGAGCGCGCCGGAGACGATCGGCATCAGCCAGCTCATGAAGCCGGCCGCGGCGGCCGCAGCCTTCATGCGCACCACTTCCGCGATGAAGGTGATGGCCAGGTCCTTGATGCTGCCTTTGCCCGTCGTGGCGAAACTGGCAATCGCGCTGACGGTGTTCCCAAGCACGCCGGTTACCAGGGCCGCCGATTGAGCGGCCTGGTTGTTGCTGGCGTCGATGAAGTCGGCGATGCCGCGTTGCGCGCCCGTGCGCCAATCCGTCTCCGCAGCGCGCATCCGGGCGGTGGCGTCCAGCTCCTGCGCGACACGCTGTTCCTGAAATCGCTGGAGCGCGGCCAGCTCTTCCTGGTAGACCAATTCGCTGATACGGTTCTCGGTGCGAGAGCGGCCCAGGTCGTACCGTTTGGAATCGACCTCTCGGTACACCTGCGCCAGCCGTTCCTGCTGTTCCCGAGCGTTGGCGCCCAGCCCGAGGGCTGCGACCTGCGCATCGACGGCCTTGCGGCGCGTCTCTACCGCGTTCAGCAACGAATCGTTGAACGCCTGGACCTGCATGGCTTCCTGGCGGTTCAACTGCGCCAGTGCGTTGGCATGGTCCTTCTGCGCGCGCTCGATCGCCGCATTCACCCGGCGCAGCTCGCCTTCGTATCGCTCCCGCGCCTTGATCTGGGCGGGGCCCTTGTTCAGCTCGGCCTGCTGCTGCAACAGGCCTTTCTGGGCCGCCAGGGCCTGCTGGCGGGCGGCCAGTTCCTGGTCGAGTGCTTCCCGAGCCGAAATGACGCCGAGCTGCTGCTGTGCGCGGATGTCGGCCAGGTGGTCGCGCAAGGCGCCTTCCTGGTCGCGGTACTGCTGCTGGAGGGCTTCGAGCTGGCCGGACAGCTCCAGGCGGTCCGCCTTCGTTTGGGACGTGCGGCCGGCCTTGTTGAATTTCTCGGTTAGCTCAGCCTTTCGCGCCGTCGCCACGGCCAAGGCCTGGTTGTATAGCTCGGAGCCTTTCTCCAGGCCAGCTACCGCGGCGGCGAACTGGTCATCGATCGCCTTGAGGTTGTCCCGGTATTGCTCTTGGCCGGTCCGGTGCTTCCCACCGGATATAAAGGCATTGGCGCGGTCCTGGAGCGCCTTCCGGTCGCGGGCCTCAGCCTCGGCCATGCGCGCCTGGTAGGCCTCGAAGTCGCCGACGGAGTTGGCCGGCGTCAGACGGCCGTTGATCTCCTGCATTTCGCGCGTGACCTGCCGCACGCGGTTCTTGGCGCCACGGTCGCCGCGGTCTGCCGCGGCCTGATACCGGTCCAGTTCGCCCTGGAGGTATTTCACGCGCTCCCGGTCCGACTGCGGGGTGTAGTCCACCGCGTTGGCCGGGTTCATGAATCGCAGCAGCGCGCCGGCCCCGCTCGCCATCTGGCCCCAGAAGCCGGAGCCTTCCTCCCGTGCCCGGCGCATCGCCTGGGTGATCCCGTTGATGCCGTCGGTCAGGATGTTCATCTGCTGGGCGGCGAACTCGCCCAGGCCGGAATCGACCATCGTTTGCTTGAGGTCGGTCCAGGCCGTGCCGCTACGCCCCAGCGCGGCCTGCGCGCTGGCGGAGGCCTCTTCTACGGAGCCGGAAAATTCCTTGCGGAGCTGCGCGGCGAACTTGGGCAGGAAGTCGGTGGCGATCACCTGGCCCTGTTCCAGCATCTTGCTCAATTCTTCCGTGGTCACGCCCATGGCGCGCGCCGCGATCTGGAACGCACCGGGCAGCCGCTCGCCGAGCTGGCCGCGCAGTTCTTCGGCCTGTACCGTGCCCTTGGACATCATCTGCTGGATGGCGGTCAGGGCGCCGCTGGTTTCTCCCGCGCTCAGGTGCAGCACGGTCGATGCTTCCGACACGGCGGTGAAAATGTCGCGCGTGCGCTCGCCTTCCAGCGAGGTGCCCCGCGACGCCGCGGCCAGGCCGATAAAGTCCTGCGTGGTCTGGGCGACATCGAGGCCGAGGCGGTTCGCCATGTCGCGCAGGTAGCCCATGTCCTCGCCGGCGGCCACCAGGTTCCCGCCGTTGATGAATTTCAGGCCGATGGTGATCTTGTCTACCTGGGCCTGCACTTCGACCATGCCACGGACCGCACGATAGGCGGCCGTCTCCAGGCCTGCGAGCACGGGCACGCCGACGCCGACGCCCACAAACGCGGTGGCCAGCGGGCTCAGGTTCGCCGTGAGTTCGCCCAAGCGGGCAGCGGCAGAGGACGCGCCGCCCGTGATCCGATCCAGGCCGGCCCGCAGCGCAGACGACTGGCCGGCGGCCCGCTGCATGGAAGATTGCGCGGCTTCGATCTGGGCGATGAAGGGAGCGGCCTGGTTGGTCACGCCCATCTGGGCGGCCTGCAAGCGCAGCAGCTCTGCGCGCGTCAGGCCTGCCGTGCTGGCCTGCTGGGTCAGCGAGCGCATGAAGCGGTTGATGGCCGCCGTCGATGCATTGCTGCCGTTCTGCGTGGCCTCGGCCACCGCGGCCTGGGCGGCTGCGGTGCGGCGTGCCGCCGCTTCGTTGGACGCGGCCCAGGCATCGGCCGATTTGCCGGCGCGCGCCAGCTCCAGGATGTACCCGGACGCGTCCGCGCCCAGACGGACGTTGGTTTGATTCATGCCTATATGCCTCGTATCGCGGCCGCGACCTTGCGATCGATGATGGCGAGCATTGCGGCGGCGGCCGCATTCTTCGATGCGTCATAGCCCGGTCGGAAAAACGGCTCTTTCGCTTGACGCGACGTGCCGCGTTCCTTGAACTGCCAATAAAACGCGTCGCGCGCGATACCCACGAGGTACACGGCGCGGACACCTTCCAAGGACTCGTCCTGGTCGTAGGCGATCAAGATCGCCTTGCGTAGGGTGCCGGGCGGATAGAGCTTGCCGGACCGCTTGTGCGCCTTCTTGCCGAGCGGTGCACGGCGCAGGATTTCGCCGTGCACCACCCGAGCGCCTGCCACCGCGGCTTGCCGTAGCGTGGACTCGGCCGCGACGGTTTCCAGCCGGCGCAAGATGTCCGTCAGGCCGGCCGGGTTGTCGATGGTCATGGTCCTGGCCATGTCAATCCTTTACCGGCGCTTCGCCGAACATGACGGCGTTGATCAACGCCGCTTGCTTCTCGGGGTCGGCCAGCAAGATGGGCTCTTGCTCCGCCGCTGCCACCTGGTCGGAACGGTGGGTGTCGTTCCAGGGGATCAGGTCCAGGTCCCCGAACGGCTCGGGCCGCGCCTTCGGATCGCGGTTGATGTTCGCCAGCGTCGAGGCGACCACGCCGGCGCGCCGGTCTTCGACGTGCGACCCGAAGGGCTCCAGCCTGGCGAACGCCATGTATTCGGCGAATTCCGAGCTGGTCAGCCGCTGGAGGAGTTCCCGGACGGGGATGCCGAGGGCGAGGGAGAGCCGGATTGCGAATCGCCGCTCTGGGCGGCTCCGGAGTTTTTTTCGGCTTCCTCCAGCGCTTGCTGCCCGATGCCGTTGAGCCGCGACGCTGCGTTTGCCAGGGTGTTCAACACCCCAGCGGGCAGGCGCCGCAGGTTCTCGATGTCGGCGGCGGTGAAGACCAGCGCGCCGGCGTCATCGATGGCGGTGGCCGCCACCAGGCGCGCCTGGAACTCGGCCAGATTGGCGCCGGTGGGAATCGAGGTCAGGAACATGTCCCGGCCGTCTGCCGTGAGTTCGCCCAACCGCAGGAGGCGCTTGCCTACGGGAACATCCTCGTGGCGAACCGCCGCGGCTTCGAAAAATTCGTCCTTGTTCAGCAGGTCCATGGCTTAGCCTCCGCTCACAACTTCGCCGGTGATGCGCAGCGGGACACTGGACGTAGCGAGCGCATCGATTCCGCCCTGGAGCGGGTTGGCGCGCACGTAGGCGTCGAAGGTCCTGGTCTTGCCGTTGGGGAGCGTCAGCCGGAAGGTGGAGCGCGTGCGCGCCGTGAAGGCGGCCGCCAGGGCGAGCTGGCCCGGGTCTTCGGCGTTGGTGATGCCGTCGAACTTCTTGTTCAGCTCGATCGTGAAATTCCCGTACCTGGCGATGCCCAGCATGATTTCCTCGGCCGTGCTGTCCAGATCGGTCATATCCATTTCGTTCGCCTGGCCGTCGAAGCCGTTGTAGGACTTGAAGCCACGGACCGGCGTCCACTGCACGGGCGTGAGCGTGCCGCCGCTGGTATAGGCGGTCATGCCGCTGGCGTTAATGCCAGCCAGGGCGACCGTGTTGGCGGTGACGTACTGCACCACGGCCCGGGTGCCGTTCAGTTCAGTGGTCCCCACGATGCCGGCGACCGTTACCACGTCGCCGGGCTTGAAACCGTGGTTGGTCGCGGTGATGACCACGGGGTTGCTGAGCTGGAGGCCCGTGATCGACTTGGCGCCGCCAGCGGCGCCGGCAATCTCGATCTTGGACCCTTGGGCGGAAATGGCGGTCATGGCCATATCGATCTCCAAAAATAAAAAAGGCCGCACGCGGCGGCCGATGAAAAAGGGGAGGGGACAGCGGGGTCAGTGGAACAGGGAGAAATCCTGCGAAACGTGGATCAGGCGGGTGTCTCCCTCTGGGAGCGAGACGGGCCCGCCGATGGGCATCGCCTGCAAGGTCGAGGCCAGCGCCTGGACGACGCTACGCATCAGGACTTCCGCCTCGGCGCTGTCGGACGAATAGACATCGATCTGGAGTCGCGAGTGCGCCAGCTCGTCCAGGCCGTCGAGGTCCACAATAGGGGTGCCGCCGGCCAGGCCGTACACGATCCACGGTTCTGGCGTGCCTTCGGGGGCAACGTCGGGAAACACGCGGCCGTCCACGAGAGCGTTGAGGATCGGCGGCACCAGTGTTGAGAGCGGGGTCACGGCGTCTTCCTTTTTCCGACCGTGCACGCGAGGTCCACGTGCTCGCGGCCGGCCATGTCAGGCAACACGGCTTCGATGTCGTAGACCGCGCCGGCATACACCACGCACATATCCGTGGTGATGTCCGAGCGCCAGCGGATGCGGAAGCTCGCGGCGGTGGATGCGACCTCCGCCCCGGACGTGATGTATTCCTTGCCGTTGAGCACCCGGACTTTCGCCCACGGCTCCGCGACCAGGACCCGGCCGATGACTTTTTCCTGACCGCTCGGCTGCTTCTCCGTGATGGGACGCTCGATCCGGATCTGTCGGTTGTATTCCCCGATGTTGATCATGGCCGTATCCGCGAGTAGGAGAAAACCAGGTTGGAGAACGCAGGGTTGTCCTGCAAGTTCGCGGGCATCTGGGCACCCCGGTTCTCAAACAGGTCGGCCAGGATCAGCAAGACAGCCGACACCAGAGGCCGGGGCACGCTGTCCGCGTCCGGGTAACCAACGTGGTACTCGACGCGCCAGCGTCGGCCCGCAGGCCACGCTGCGCCCGGCGCCAGGCGCAGCATCGGCGGCTTTTCGTCTAGCACAGCCTCGTACAGGGCCGGCGCCACAGTGCGTTCGTCGCCGCCGGCATCCACATACCGAACGGCCGCTACCTGGCGGACGTTCCCGCCGCGCAACTCCAGTGCCGTGGGCATGGCGTTCAGCGCCTCGGTCCAGGTCTGGGCCATAAGGGCGTGCTCGGTGACGGCCTCCACGAACTGCCGCGCCGCCGCGATCCAGTCCTTGATGTCGTCGTCTTCGACCGTTTGATCGACGCGCAGATGGCGGCGCGCGCGCTCGATGGTGATCGGCTCGGCCGCTGGCGGCGTCGTCACTGTGCGCGACATGATCAATCCTCCAGCGCGTCGTCCATCACGGAGGCCCCGCGCGCCGAGGCGCGCTGCTTCTTGATCGCCTCGATCGCCTTCGGGTGCGGATCGACCGCGCCGTCGGCCGTGGCCGCATCGGCGATGCCACGCGGCAGCGTCAGAATGTCATCGACCCTGCCCAGCCAGCAGTCGCGCAGCACCGCTACCTCGACCTGCTCGGGAGGTTCGCTGGGGGGCGGCGCGGGCGGCGGCGGGGGCAGCGCGGGCGGCGGCGGGGGCGCCGTGATGGGTTGGATGTCGGGTCCCGCCGGTGCGGGAGGAACCGGCGCCGATGCCGTTGCGCTGGCATCGGTCGGTGCTTTCTTTGCCATGTGATCGTCTCCAGGATGGAGCGGGCGAGCGCGAGGCCCGCCCGACACCAATTACGCCGCGGCGCCGTGGCGGAAGTGCTTGACCGCGCCGCCAACGTCCATCAGGTTGCCGTCCGAGCGCATCCACGCCAGGAACCCGACCTGACCTTTCTTGGTGTAGACCGAGTCGGTGAACCGGAACAGCGTCACGCGCATGATGTCGCGGATGATGTACTTGGACAGGTCGCCGAACAGGATCGAACGCGCGCTCGCGGCCGGCACGGCCATACTCTGGTTGATGGTAATGGGGCGGTTCATCAGACGCGCCGGCGCTCCACCCACCGATCCGTCGGCCAGCGAGGGGACGAAGATGGGGCGGCCGTCGGCGTCCTTGATCTTGCGGACCATCGCCAGCACCTGGTCGTGGAACATGTAGCCTGCGTTCATCCGATAGGCCGGATCGACGCTGTGTTCGAGGTCCACCAGGTCTTCGTAGGTGATTGCCGGTATCGCGCTGACCGCGCCGGTTTTGCCGGTGGCGGAAGCCGTCACGGCGCCCATGGGCTGGGCGACGCCCGAGCCGGTGGTGTAGAAGCGGTTGGTGACTCGGCCCAGGCGCGTGGTCAGACGCCCGTTGACGAGGGCTTCCACGTCAATAGCCGAGTCCTGCATCAGCTCGAACGGCACGGTGACGACCTTGGAGCTGAACTTGTATCCGCCCAGGCCCTTGGTGCCGAACTCGATGTCGTCGTCCGTCGCGGTGGAGTTCTCGGGGACAAGTTCGCCTTCCTCCGCCGTGCCGTCGGTGGTCGGATAGGACAACGGGTTGCCGCCGGCGGTCTGGATGACGGTGGCCGCTTCGCGCATACCGCCGTAGGCCTTGAGTGCTTCCAGGATCGAGCGCGCGGTTTCCTTGGGGACGGTGTAGCCGCCCTGCTCGGGGTTCACGTCAGGGTTGCCGCTCATGGCCGCTTGCACCGTCTGCCATTCCTCGGCGGACAGCGCCTTGTCACCACGGGCGAGCCAGCGGGCGTACATGGCCTGGAGTTGGGTCTGTTCGGCGTTGGCGTCGGTTTCCCGGCCGCCCACGGCCTTGAACGTCTCGTCGGCTTCGGCGTCCAGTTGCTTCTGGTGGCGCTCGATCGATCCGTCGATACGCTCGACCTCGGCCATTTTCTCGTCGTACTGCTTCTGGTGGTCGTCGTTCCAGGTCGCGCCCGGGTTGTTGTCCAGCAGATTGCGGGTTTCCTTGACCAGCGCGTTGCGGCGCTCCCGCATGGCCTGGATGGTTTCAGCCATTGATGACTCCGTAGAAATGAAAAAACCGCCCGTAGGCGGCTGGTTGGTGGGAGGGGGAGCTACCCCTTACGCGGCGCGCGCCAGGAAGGCCAGCCGGCGTTCCAGGTTTGCGCGGTGTGCATTGGCGCCGGGCCGTTGATCCAACAGGTCCTTGGGCGCGTTTTTGTAAGCGGAGAGGTTCCAGACGTTGGAGGCCTGCGCCGCGTTGGATGCGCTTTCCTTTTCCTTGACCACCTGGACGACACGATCAGCAAAGCCGCGTTCGACCGCCTCGTCGGCGTTCATCCACGTTTCAGCATCCATCCAGGTCATGACCTGGCCCCGGTCCTGACCGCTGCGCGTGGCATAGTCGCTCGCCAGGTCGTTGTCGATGCCGTCCAGCAGCGTGGCGGCCTCGCGCATGTCGTTCTGGTTGCCGATGGTGACGGTCCAGGCCCGGTGAATCATGAAGCGGGACCCCTGGGAGATTTCGACCTCATCCGCTGCCATGGCAAACGCCGTCGCGGCCGAGGCGGCCAGGCCGTCGATATGGGCCACGATCTTGGCGCTGTGGGCCCGGGCCGCGGTCATCATGGCACGCGCGTCGAACACGTCGCCGCCGGGCGAGTTGATCCGTACATGGATGGTGCTGGCCTTGATGGCCGCGAGCGCCTTGGAGAACGCCTCGGCGTCGATGTCGCCCCACCATCCGCCGATCACGCCGTACAGGTAGATCGTGGCTTCGTCGGCATCCGCCGCGGTCACGACGTTGAGCGGCCGAGTCTCGGCCGCGTTGTCACGCGCCAGTTGCAGCAGCTTCGGAATCTGTTTCATCGGTGGTTTCCTTGGTGTCGGCGGGCGCAGGCTTCGAGCCAGCAATGGCCGGCCGGTCGAATTTCGGATCGGGGATGGGCGGCAGCCCCTTGTTGCGGCGGGCTTCGTTGACCGCCATGTATCCCTGCGTACCGGGGCCGCCCAGGGCTTTGGCGATAAATTCGCTCTGGGTCTTGGCGTCGGGCTCCAGCATCGCGTCCCGGTTGTGCACGCAGTAGTAGCGGTAGGTGCGGAACAGCTTGCGGTTCAGCTCGTCCTTGATGCGGGTCAGATGGGGACCGATGGTGAACTTGGAAAAGCCCAGCACCAACTGTTCGATGCTGCTGCCCCACGACGAACTCTTGTCCATCTCGCCCACCAGTGGCCCAGGCACGCCGAACGCGCGGGCGATGTCGAGAACTTGCCATTGCCGCGACTCCAGCAACTGGGCGTCCACGGCGGACATGGTTAATTCCTTCACGTCCAGGCCTTCGGTCAGGATCAGCGGAATGCCGTTCGGGCCGTTGCCGCTGTATTTCTTCACCCAGGCGTCGCGGAACTGGTCTTGCAGATCTGGGCCCATCTTGCCCGGGGTCTTAACTGCGAACTGAGGCTGGGCGCCCTGGCTGTAGAACTTGCCGGCGAACTCGTCGCCGCGGATGGCGATGCCGATCCCGTTGCGGGCGCCCCACTGGATGACGGACATGCCGTGCTTGCCGTTGAAGCCGAAGCCGGGGACGTGCAGCACGTCGTCCTGGTCGGCCCCGAAGTTGCCTTCGTCGTCCTGGAAAAAGTATTTCAGGCGCTTGGGCTCGCGCGGCGTGGCGCCGTTGACCACTTCGACCTGCACCCGGCCGCGCGGCCAGGGAATCAGGCCGGTGACCTGCCCGGCACGGTTGCGGGCGATGTAGGCAATGCCATCGCCGCGCAGCAGCATCTGGGCCACGATGAATTCCCAGTAGGCGGCCCGACTCCATACTGGGCAGGGTTGCTCATTCAGCAGCCACCAGTATGGGTGCTCGACCCGCAGACTTTCGCTGTCCACGCGTTCATAGACGTGGATCGGCAACTGGGCGATGGCGCCGGCAATGCGGGTCACGCACGCGTAGACCGCTGCCACGCGCATGGAAGAGGTTTCGGTGACTGGCGCGCCGGATGCGGTCATCGGCATATCGAAGATTTCCGCCATCCGGACACGATCCGACGATTCGACGGTTTCACCCTCGATCAGCGCGCCAATGTGCGGCTCGGCGCGCTCGGGCGCGGCCTTGCGAGAGAAGAGATTAAGCATCGATCACCACAAACCCTTGTTGGACCGTCGTAGAGCCGTCGCCAAGCATGGCGCGGCCGATGGCCATAATCAGCGCCACCGCGCCGTCGATCTTGTTGTCGGCACCCTGCTTGATAGGGCGCACCACGTCGTCGTTGCCGGGGAGAAACTTGCCGATCACGTTGCCCATGCACCAGGTCATGATCGGGTTGCCGTCGTGATGGAAGCGGCCGGACATGATCGCGGCTTCCAGTTCTTTCATGGGGTCGCTCATGTTCTTGTAGTTCTGGGTGATGACGATCGGCGTCAGCCCTTCGTCGTCCAGGTCGTGCGCCAACGCTGTGGCGCCGTGCGGGTCGATGGACGACGTTTCCACCGGCGCCTCCCGGTTGGCCTCGACGGCCTCGGCTAGGATCTCCCGGTAATCGATCTCGGCGCCGGGGGTGTCGTACAGCAACCCCTGGTTCAGCCATGCCTGGAAACGCTCGGCCATGCGCTTGTTGTCGCTATCGCGCACGGTGTCCTCTGGAACCCAGAATCGCGGCGCGATGCTGTAGTAGTGGCGCAACCCCTCGATGTCACGCCAGAACAAGCGCGCCATGCTGTTCATGTCCAGCTTGCGCGCCAGGTCGAACGCCAGATTGCATGACTGGCCGGCGAACTTCTCCAGGGTCAGCGTGGGGTCCGCCAGGGCCCGCCACTGCTCCATGTTGAAGTAGCCACTTTTCGCGGTCACCCACACATTCAGGTGCTTGGTCTTGAACGTGTTCGTGAACCGGGCCCGGCGAATCGCCCGCTGTTGCAGGCTTTCCAGGTAGGGCTTGTAGACCGACACGCCCATGTTCGGGTTGGCCTTCGCCAACACCTTGGGGTCCGTCCAGTCGTCGCCCTCGTCAATCGTCCAGATCCAGCCGAACAACTCTTCGTCCGGCACGGTGCCGTCCAACATCTCGATGACTTCGCGCCGCTTGTCGTAGCAGGGGCCCTCAATGTCCGCGCCGGCCGTCGTGATGATGAACATCAGGGGCTGGCGCCGCGCGCCCATGCCGGTCAGCATGGTTTCGTACAGGCTCGCCGAGGCGTGTTCGTGGTACTCGTCCACGATCGCACATGATGGCGACGCACCGTCGCCGGGGTCGCCGATGATGGGCTCGAACCGGCTGTTGTCGGCCGGGATGTTCAGGTTCTGGGCGTTGACCTCGATGCCGCAGTGTTCCATCAGCATGGGCGACCGCTTGACCATCAAGCGCGCCGGCCGGAACACTTCCCAGGCTTGTTTCTCCGTGGTGGCGCCCGAATACACTTCGGCGCCGAACTCGTCGTCGGCGACGAACATGCCCAGGCCGACGCCGGCGGCGATCACGCTTTTGCCGTTCTTGCGCGGGACCTCCCAATACGACTCCCGGAACCGGCGTAGGCCGGACTTCTTGTGGACCCAGCCGAACGTGCACCCGATGCCGAATAGCTGCCAGGGCTCCAGCGTCACCAGTTGCCGCTTGAAGGCCCATTCCCCTTTCGTGTGGGGCATCAGCTCGATCAAGCCGATTTTTTTCTCGGCCGCGGCCGGGTCGAACTTGTACGGAAAGTCGCGCTTCTTGGCGCGCTCCAGATCATCCAGGTGCCGCTGGCAAGCGAGCACGACATACCGGCCGGCGGGGATCTTGCCGCGCACCACGTCGCGCGCGAACTGGAGCCCCGCGGCCCAGCGCGGAAACTCCTGTTTCGGCATATGGATTTACCTCTGCCCGAGCAACTGCGCGAAGGGGTTGCCAGCGCCAGGTTTCTTCGGACCTTGCAGGCGTTGCCGGCTGGACGGGTCCAGGCCGAGCATGGCGCCGTAGGTCGCCATCTGCTTCAACGCTTCGTTGATGATGGTGGCGGCCGGGTTTTTCACCACGCCGCCCTGGGCGCCCATGACCGTGATGCCGTTCTCGGTGATGTCGGCCTGCCCGTCGCGGAATCGGCCATACGCCGTGCAGTAAGCCTCCAGGTTCTGGATATCAGTGGCCTGGAGGATCCTCTCAGCACAAAGCAAGGGCGCCAGGTGCTCCCACAGGTCCCGGCCTGGGCCGATCAGCCATTCCGGCGGATCGATGTTGATCACGGCTCCGAAATCGGGCTCGTCTTTGTTCAGCGCCCGTTTGCCGGGGTTGCCCGCCAACTGCTTTTTCGCCGCGGGCTTAGGCTTCCGGCCCGAGCGCCCGGCAACCCCGGGCATAGGCAACTCCTAAATTTCATTTTTCGCGGGCGTAAAAATTCGACTGGATGGGCCGTCCCGGCCGAGATCGGCCGCAGGTCCGACCCACCCCCCCGCCCCTGGGAGGGGTGGGAGGGGCCGCGATCGAGCGCGGGTCAGCCCTGACGAGCCGCGCGGCTCTCGCGCTGCGTCTTGCGCCTGTGGCAGTCCCGATTGATCGCACGCAGGTTGCCGTCGTCGTCCGTGCCGCCGCGCGACTTCGGGATGCGATGATCTACCTCTGTAGCGCGTAGCGGCCGGCCTTCGGCCCGGCAATCCTCACATTGGCACAGGTAGCCGTCACGCCGAAGGATGCGTGCGCGGATCTTGTCCCACTCGGTCCCATACCCGCGTTGATGGCGGTTGCCGCGCTGATGCACGCGATGCCATCCGACGGCCTCGGCGGCATGCTCGGAACAGTACCCGGGGCCATCTACCAGGGCCGAGCATCCGCGATGTCGGCAAGGGTACTTAGGGCGTCGGGCCATCTATTGGATACTGTTGAAGGCGTAGGGTACTCTTCCGAGCACAAAAGATTCGATCAAGCCTGGAGCGTGGGGGAAGCGATGGATGAAGCACCGGATAAGCTACGACGCAACTTCCTGTTTGTATCGTCGCTTACGTTGGGCTCTTGGTGGGTCGGTGCCAAGCCGTCAAACACGATCTCGCTCTTTGGCATCCACCTGGCTTCGATCGAGGTAAGCCGCCTTTGGTCGGCGGCTGCGACAATCATTGTGTACTGCTGGATGAGGTATCACTTCAGCGAATCGCGGCGAGCGCGATGGGCCGATTACAAGGAAGATCATGCCCGCAGAGTTCGAACCGCTGTCATGCGGTATCTGGCTCGGCACGAAGCAGAAGGTTTCAAGGAACGCCAACTTCAAAAAGGCCGCAGGTCCGAGCTAACCGCCGAAGATTTCTGTGTGCGTTTAGGTGACGGCGCTGGTTGGGTCGGGAACTATGTCAGCGCAACGTGGCAGGACATCGAGTTCGGAAGGGAGGTGCCGGAAGCTGCGTTCGACCCAATGAGTGAGCCTTGCAGCAGCTATTCGATACCGTATCCCACGAGATGCTGGCTGATGCTCAAGACGTTTGTCTTGACTTGTGCGTATTGCGAAGGAGCATTCGAAGTGTTGCTTCCGTATCTTGTCGGAGCGGCGGCACTTGTCGTTGCATTCATGTCCTTCTGGCCATGACGAGCGACAAAAAGCCCGCCGTCGTGGGACTGGCGGGCTTTCTTTGGTCGCAACTCTTGCGAGCTTGGCGAAATATACCACGTTTTTTACGTCTTTTGCACAAGGTCCCGTGCCCGGTGATCCCGGAGCCAGTCCCGCAAGGCGTCATTCATCCGGGACTGCCAGCCCGGCCCGCTGGACTTGAACGCGTCCACGACTTCCTGGTCGTAGCGGACAGTGAGCTGGACTTTCGTTTGGGCCGCGCGCGGCCGCCCAACTTTCCGCAGTTGCTTGAACTCCTGTTTGCCCAGCTCGTAGGTGTCAGGGTCCGCGGCGATGCCGGCGTTGATCGCCGCATCCTCTTCTGGCGTGGGCATGATGAGCCCTTTCTTAAGCTTCGGCATAAGCCTTCACCTCCCTGGAGTTCGCCTTGCGCAGGCTGATTACATGCATCACATCGCCACGCTGCGTGAACACTACACAGAACAGGCGTTGTTCGATAACCGCATACCCGATCTCTCGAACCTCGCCATAGTCGCGCCGCGTATCAGGCTTCGACATCACTTCGGGCCAATCGATCCGGGTGGCGAGCGCCAAGGACACGCCATGCTTGCGCTGGTTGATTTGGTCCTTGGCGGGGTCGAATGTGATTTCCATTTAATTATTGTAGCTACGGAATTAGGAGATGGCAATCTATTTTTGTAGCTACAAACGCTACCGTTCCACAATCAGCAGCCCGGCCGCCTCCAGCGCCTCGGCAATGGCCTGCATGGCCTGGGCCTCCATCCCCGGTTTGGCGCGCTCGCTACCCTTTCCCGGCTGCCCGCGCAGCCAGGTCACGATCAGCCCGTTATGTTTGGTGGCGGTGTTCCTGTGCACGTCGCAGTGGTCCGCCAGCCGTCCCAGGTCGATGTCCTTGTTTCCGAAATATCGCGCGACGATCCCGCAGCGAAGCCCCAGGATCGACACGCAGCCGGGCGTGGCCGCAATGCTCATCTGCCCGATAGTGCGTATGGCCGCGTTCCAGGCCAGATTCGGACGCATGCCGGAGCAACACGGGGCATCGCAGGAACAATGCAGGGTCCGGGGCAGGTAGCGCGCCCGGGCGAGCGCTTCGTACAGCTCGCCCTGGTTGCGCACCATGCGGCGGATCATGCCGGCCTGGCCCGCGCCATCGAGCCCGCCCAGGCCACGGCCGCTGGGGGCGTGGTTCGCCAGGGCGATGGCCATCGCCGAGCGGCCGTATTGCTGGCTGTCGAAGCGGTACGCGAAGGTCAGCGCCTCGTGGGCGCTCTTGAAAATGCCGCTGGTGGTCTCGTTCATGGGTTACTGTCCGTCGCGGTGGGTGATGCTGAGCATGCGCGGCTGTGCCTCGGATGCGCGCCGCTGGTTGATCTGCGTTTCCTTGGTGGGCGTGTACGGCCGCATGGCCGGCGCGCCCGAGAGACGCCGCACCAGCGACTCCGGATATCTCGGGCCGGCCGGGGTGCGCACGACGGTGCGGTGATGAAACGCCGGGGGAGATTCCGACGCGGGCCGCCCACGCGGGCGGGCCGGCGCGGCCTTCTGAATGGTGCCGTCCATCATGGTCACTTCACCTGCACCAGCGGCTGGGCACCGGAAGGCAGCAGAACCGTGTGCGTGCCCTTCTGTGCGAACTCGCGCTGAGCCTCGATGCGGCGCAGCTCGATCAGCGAGGAAGACAGCGATTCCGAGATGATCCGGTTCGCGCGTGCCTCGCCCTCCGCCTCCACCCTCTTGCGCTCGGCATCAGCCTGGGCCAGCGCGATTTCCTGCTGCTTGCGACGCACCTGGAACTCCACCTCGGCGGACTGCTTGATCGAGTCTTCCAGTCGCGGGTCGGTCAGCAGATTCCGCACGATGACGTTGGTGATGGTGAACGCGCCTTTGCCCGAATCGGTGTCCAGCTCGTGCTGCGCGGCCTGGCGCACGTAGGCGGCGATTTCCTCGCGCTTCGTATGGGCGACGGACGAATCGTGCTGGGAAACGGCGTTGTAAGCCGCCTCGGCCGCCACGCGCCGCACCAGCCCGGAACCCAGCACTATTTCCCCGGTTTTCATCTGCGCCACGTCGCCCGCGTACTTCACGTAGATGCCGGGCGCCGCTTGGGCGCTGATTTGGTAGTAGACCGTGATGTCCAGGTCCTGGAGCGTCACGTTGTCCTTGGTCTTCGGGCGCAGGTCCGCAATGTCCAGCGCAACCTGCTTCGCACTGAACTCGTGAACGGTCTTCGTGAAGGTCTGGTAGACCCCCGGCGGCAGGGCCGTGTCCTTGACCTGACCGAGGGTCGATTCGACGCCGACGTTGCCGGAATCGATCTGCGTGCAGGCGCCCAGGGCGAGGGCAAAGACGGCGATGATGGTTTTTTTCATAGTCAGAATACCTTTACGGTGAACATCGAGTTGAAGAGAAACAGCAGGTAGACCAGCACCAGGGCCAGGACGGCCCAGGCGAGGTGTTTCTTCACGTGGCGTAGCACCAGGCGCCGTTCGCAGCGGCGCGCCTGGCGCCACACGATCACGCCGACGGCGGCCAGCGCGCTCAGGAGATAGAAGCCGAGCAACTTCATTGGGACGGGTCCTTGTCGGTGATTGCTTGGTTGATCGCTTCGGCAATGACGCCGACGGCCTGGCCCTTCAGCACCATGGCGCCTGTGAAGCGGAATACGCGCCAGCCACGCAGGGCCGCCGCGTTGTATTTCTCGCAGTCCGCCTCATAGCCGGAGCCGCGGGTGTGGCGCCCGCCCGAGCGCGTGCCACCTTCAACCTCGGCGGCGACCATCAGTTCGGGCCAGGCGAAATCGAAGCGCCATTGCCGCTCGGGGCGGGCGAAGCGGTATTCGCGCTGGGCCGCCGGCAGGCGCTCGGCGAGTAGGTGCAGCGCGAACGCCTCTTCGAGGTGGCTGGGACCAGCCGGGCGCGAGGCACGCGGACGCACGGCGCGCCGGGCCGGGATGATGCGTTTCATTGCTGCGGCACCTCCGGCAGGTCGAGCGCGCGCCGCGCCATCCGGAGCACGGCGGCGGGCGGCATGTCTCGGCCGGACGCCTCACGCTCCAGGATGCGATGCGCCCATTGCACGTCGCGCCCGACCGGCTTGGCCTGGGCCAGCTCGCGCGCTGCGGCCTCGGCCGCGTTGTTCACGCTGGTCATGCGGGCCTCCGGCCGTCGGCCAGCCGCATCGAGGCCGGCGGCGCCGCGTAGGTAATCGCCACCGTGGGCGCGTTCACGCCGCCCAGGCCGACCGCGCGGGCTCGGGCCGGGTCACCGATCAGCGCCGGCGCTTCGGTGGCGAACCCGAGCTGGGCATTCTGCGATGCGGCGATGCCCTCCAGCACCGGCGGATAGTCGGGGGTCTGGCTGCGGCCTCGGTAACCGCGATAGCGGTTCACGAACTCCTTTGCGACGAACGGCCATTCCTTGTCGTCCTTGGACCCGACCAGCACCCAGCCGCCCATGTCCTGGACCACCCGGTGGACGAGGGGGTCATCGAACTGGACCGATCGATAGGTGCCGACGGAGCGCACCGCCAAGTCAACCTTGGCCCAGGCCACCAGCGCGGCGTCCTGCGTGCCGCCCTCGATCATCTTCGTGATGTCGGCTGGCGCCGGCATGAATTGCCCGGTGTCGGGATTGCGCATGTGGCGGTCGAAGGCCTCGCGCACGGCGGCGAGGTCGTAGCCCTTCAGAAGGTTCCACCACATTGCGATTGCCACCGGGGACAGCGTTTTGCCGCGGTTGAGCAACTCGGCGGTGGCGTTGAGGTAGGCGGAAAACTCGTCGTAGTCACTGGGCTGCATGAGCGTCCCCGAAGATCATCCGCTTCGCCGCCTCCGCGTTTGCCATGCCCTGCTCGAACACCGTGGCCTTGGCGTCCTTGCGCTCGCCCCTGAGCCGCTGGCAGGTCGCCTTGAGGTAGGCCACCGAGTCGGCGGGGCGCTCCACGACAGCAGCGCGCACTGCCCCCATGACAAGGTCGGCGCCGTAGTCCTTCACCAGCTTGCCCACGAAGCTCCCGCACTGCGCCTTCGGCATGCCGGATTGCAGCAACAGCGACTTTCCTGCCGCCCACAGTTCGTCCTTGTTCAGCTCTTCCACCGATTTCCCGGCCGGCAGGTCCGAGGCGGCGCCAGCCGCAGGCCGCGGCGCGGCCCCTTTGCGGTTCCCTGACGGTTCAACTGACGGTTCCTTTACGGTTCTGGGTGCAGCATCTGCGGGGGTGGGGTGCGGCATCTGCGGGGGTGGGGGTGCAGCATCTGCGGGGGTGGGTGCATTTCCTGCGGGGGTGCGGGATTTGCGGGGGTGCATTTCCTGCGGGGGTGCATATGCTGCGGGGGTCACCTGATAAACGGTCGAACGCCCATCACGTTGCCGGACGCTGAGCGCCTGGGCCTGCACCAGCCATTTGATGGCCGCCTGCACGGCGCGCTCCGACAGGCACGTGCGCATAGCGATGGTTGCCACCGCGGGCCAGCACACGCCCTCATCGTTCGCGTTGTCCGCCAGGGACACCAACACCGCTTTCTGGGCGGGCGTCATCCCCTGCAACGGCCAGACCGCCGACATGACCACAGTGCTCATGCCGGCCGGACCTCCATGACGATCTGGTACAGGGTGCAGCGTGAGCGGCCTACGGCGTTAACCACCGCCTCCAGCGCGCCAGACACGCGCAGCAATACGCCCGCATCGACCAGGGCATCCAGCTTGCGGCGTACCGTGGTCTCGGACAGGCCGGTCTGCGCAGCCAGCGCGCCGATGGGGGGCCAGGCCTCGCCGTCCGTCGTGGCATAGTTCGCCAGCACCAGCAGCACGTGGCGCGCGGTAGGGTCCTGGATGGTCTGCTGGGTCAGTGCCCAGTTGGTGGCCTGAATGCTCATACGGGGATGTCCTCAAACTCCGGCGCGTCCTGCGCCAGGATCTTCATGTCTCGGTAGGGGGCCCAGGCGCGGTATGCCGAGGTCCAGAATTCGTACCGCTCGGCCCGGGTGAATCGCTTGCCGTGGTCCAACTCGCGGTGGCAGTTCATGCAGCCCGGCACGGTGAACCGGTCGTGCGCCTTGAGGTTGCCGCCCTTGCCGAACTCGCCCCAATTGGCGTGACACGGCACCACCGTGTCGCGGCCCGCGCACTTCACGCCGGGTAGGATCAGCCAGCACCGTTGCCCCTCGCAGGCCTTCCGCATCTTCGGATCGTGCCCGGCGCGGGGCTTCGGCCGACCTCGACGCATCTGCGCCCGTTTCATGGGCTTCGTGCCGCGCGCCATCGGCGCCGAGCGCCGCAAGGGAGTTGTGCGCTTCATCGTTGCGCCTCGCTGGTGTATTCGAGGGTTCGATACATAGAATGGACGGGCGGCCCATCCTGGGTACGCGATAAAGCACGCAGCAACCATGCAGGAGAGCCATCAGGACCGCACGACAATGGAAAAGGGGCTATCGCGCCTATTGCCTGCTCAGGGCCATCGATGCCCGAACCCCGAGAACCGTCCAGGAGGCTGTGCGCTTCGACCGACTCCGGCGACAGGCGACCTGGCGACTGGACCGCATATACCCGGTTGGAGAGCGCTGCATGCGTCGGTAGCCTCAATCGCTGCACGACATCGGTGGCGAGCATGTTCGAAGACCCGGCCACGCGTCTTACCCCACGTCCTTGAGCAAGGCCTTGAGCTGGCGGAAGCGCTCCAGCTCGGCCGCGGTGGCCTGGCCGTGTTCACCCATGGAGAGCGCAGCGGCGTCGATGTCGTCGGCCAGGCGGTCGAAGTCCTTGCGCAGCCCGCGCAGCCGCGTGGCGAAGCCGGCCAGGATGTCGATGGGGTCCAGGGCAGTAGGCGCAGCGGACGCCGCCGGCGCAACGGGCGCGGCGGCGGGGGCAATGCTCGCGGAGCGCGGCATATCGGTTTTTTCCTTTTCTTTGATCTCGGCGCGGCGGAAGGACCCGGGCACCGGCTCGCGCACCAGACCAGCGTCGGCCAGCATGCGAAGGCAGCCCCGCAGCGTGCGGATATCGAGGCCCGCGCCGGTCTGGGTTTTCAGGGCGTGGGCCAGTTCGCCCACGGTGAAGCAGTCGCGGATCGGCACGATGCCGTAGACCTTTTGCGCAACGTTCGTCTGGCCGGACAGCCGCTCATCGCGGCGGCGCGGCGTCATGCTTCGCCCCGCAGCTTCGCGCCGACGGCCTTGCGCACGTCCTGGCCGGCGCGCCGCTCGATGAACAGCAGATGGCCACGGGCCAGCTCGCGCGCCAGCGCGGGCGCGGCCTTCGACTCGGCGGACCGCACCAGGCGGACACCGCAGGCCACGCAATCGGCGTAGTACGTGGACAGGGTGCAGCGATCACACGTCATCACACGTCCCCCGGTCCGATCCAGATGCGGCCCGAGCCGTCGTAGTAGAAGGTTCGGTCGGACGCAGGGTGCGCAGGGTCGATGCCGACGACGATCGGGGCATGCGGACGTCGCGTTTGCTGGCGGACTTCACCCGCCGAGGGCGGAACAAACCTCGGCAGGCGCAGCCCGGCGCGGGCGTAGGTGCGCTCGCGGTGCTTCATCGGCCAGCTCCGCATTCACCCATGCCGGCGCGCGCGCAATGGCAAGCCGCACCGATCTGGCTACCATAGGCCAGGAAATCCATGTACCGGCGGCTGGTTACCACCATGTCCAGTGCGGTAATGGCTGCGTCGATCTTGTCGATGGTCAGCCCCGTTTGCCCCGACAGGAAGCGGCTGACCTGGCTGTCATCCCAGCCCAGGGCGGCGCGTACGTCCGCGCGGGTCGCCGGGTCAGAAAGTGCCTCACGGAACATGCGCTCCATGCTCGGCTTGCGTACTGCTGCAACAGCGTTCATGGCTGCTCAACCTCTCACAAAAAGGACTGAATGCGCCTGCACGTGCGCGACGGCACACTGGCGCCATGGCTCAACGAACGAGCGCCGGCTACGCGGAACCCCCGACTCGGGAACCTCGGATCGACGGCAGCGCGTAACCGGGCCACCATCACCACAATGGAGAACAGAGAAATGTCTTTTGCCGATTGGATCGAGAGCCAGAGCGAGCTGGGCGCGGACCCCGCCGAAATCGACGCGGCCATCGGCGCCGAACAGCGCCTGAAAGCGGCGACGATCATCGCGCGCGAAGTCCTGACGAACCCGAGCGAGGACGCCGTGCTGGCCGTGTTCGCCGACGTGTGCGCCAGCGCCGCGCTCGGCACCACCATCCACCCGCGCCAGCGTCCGACGCTGCACTGATCTGTGGCCCCCTTATGCATGGGGGGCTCCCTGCTTTCCAGCACCAGCGGGGGAGGGGGAGAAGGCGGTGGGCCGGATGCTGCGCAGATAGCGGCGCCAGCCCGGGGGGATGCCACGACGGCGCCATTGCGACACGGCGCCCGCCGAGATTTCCCCACACAGTTCTGCTACGCCCTCGTTGCCTCCAAGGTCATCGATGATCTGAGAGTCCGTCTTGTCCATACGCTTGTCCGTGGTTTTCCACGAATTCTACTTTTGTAGAAATTATTTTTCAACAAGTGTATTTGCAAGTCGATCTACAAATGTATAAGTTCACGCTCCATGGCACTTGGTAAACAGGTTCGGCACTATCGCGACAAGCGCGGACTCACCCTCGAAGAACTTGAGGCGCTGAGCGGCGTTGCTGCGGGCACAATCCACGCGCTGGAAAGCCGCGATAGCACTCGGTCGAAATACGCGCCGGCGCTCGCGAAGGCGCTGGGGCTGACGCTCGACCAACTTCTGGACGAGTCCCGCGACATCGAGGCCGGCGGCAGTTCATTCGCTGACCAGCTCCGCAGCGCGGAGGGGCAAATCGCGGTTTGGGAAAAGCCGGACGACCTGGCGCCGGACGAGAACCGGGTGTGGGTTGATCGCTATGACCTGATCTGCTCCGCTGGACATGGCGCCGTTCAGTGGGAGATCCGCCAAAAAAATGCGCTGCCGTTCACCCTGGACTTTTTCCGGGCTATCGGTTCCGACCCGAAAGATTGCCGCTTGGCAATGGCCCGCGGCGACAGCATGGAGCACTTCTTGTTCGATCGCGACATGATCATGATCGACGTGAGCAAGATCAAGCCGCGGGACGGTATCGTTTATGCAGTGTGCTTCGAGGACGAATTTCTGGTGAAGCAGCTTTTCCGGCAGGCGGGGGGTGCTCTGACCCTGCATTCGTTCAACGACAAGTATCCCGATCGCCTGGTACAGCCTGGCAGTGGCTCTCATTTCGAGATCGTCGGGGAAATCGTCTACCGCTCCGGCTCGGGCTTCGCGGGCTGACCCTTCAAGATATTTTTGGTGCGCCGCCGTGATACGGCGGCACTTTTGCATCTACTTTTTCTACATTTGTTGACATGTAGAAATCTACAATCGTAGAATTCTCCCATCCGATTCAGAGAGGATGGGAATGCAAGACCTTGAACTGTTCATTGCCTCGGCGCGCCGTCTGCACGGTGCCGACATCAGCGTCATGGTTGCCCGCGCGCCGGCCCTCGGCAATGCGGACTGCCTGCTGATCGTCACCGGCGAGCGCCACGCCGAAGCCGCCCAGAACCTGGTGCAGGCGATCGGCCTAGGCGCCCGGGCCCAGTTCGAGCGAACCGTTGCATTCATGGGCCTGCCCGCGCGCACCTACTCCACGGTGCAGTGGTTCCCCCCTCCTGTTTCTCCCTAACCCCCACAACCCGCCCCGGTTGTCGGGGCAACACACCAGGAGAACGCAATGGGCGCCCGTCCATTTACCGACACCCTCGTAAAGCTGCGCTACGGCGCGCTGCATGACGAACTGACCGATGCGATGAATGAGCTGGTCAACAAGTGCAGCGCCGCCAGCAAGGGCGGCAAGCTGACCCTCACCATCGCGCTGAAGCCCGGCAAGGGCGGGCAGATGGAAATCACCGATGACCTGAAGGTCAGCGCGCCCAAGGAAGAGAAGGGCAGCACGATCATGTTCGCCACGCCCGAGGGCAACTTGCAGCGCGAAGACCCGCGCCAGAAATCGCTGGAGGGCATCCGCTCGGTGGAGCAAGAGGCCCGCGAAATTCGCACGCTGTCGTCCGCCACGCCGGCCCAGGCCGCCGGCTGATCACCTTTCCCACCCGGGCGTGAGCCCAAGCACAACCTTTCCCACAAGAGGAAACACATGGAAGACCTGAAAACCGCTTTGAACGCTGGCGCCGCGCTGGCCGAACCGTCCGAGGTGCACGGTGTGCCCTTCGTCGTCGTGCCCGAGGGCTACGAGTCCCACACCTTTGAACGGCTGCTGCCCGCGCCCACCCGCCACACCGGCCGCGCCACGTTCAACGATGCGGCAAGCTTCATCCGCTACGTGGGCGAGTACAGCGGCGCGGCAACCGCCCGCCTGTACTACCAGGTCACCCCGAGCCCGGCCTTTGTCGCGGTCCTGAATCACCGGACCGCGGGCAGCCCGAGCTGGGGCGATCACCGCGCCGTCTACAACGCGCCGCTGTCGCCCGAGTGGAAAACCTGGACGGCCAGTGATGGCAAGAGGATGAAGCAGGAAGAGTTCGCCCTGTTCATCGAACAGAACCTGCCGGACGTGATCATGCCGACCGCCGCCGAGTTCCTGGAGCTGGCGCAGAACTTCCAGGCCACCAAGGCCGTGAACTTCGCCAGCGGCACGAGGCTGGGAAATGGTCAAAACCAGCTCGTGTATGAAGAGACGATCCAGGCGCGCGCTGGCGAACGTGGCCAGCTCGAAATCCCCGAGACGTTCACCCTGGGCATTCCCGTGTTCGAGGGTGACGCGGCCTATTCGCTGATCGCCCGACTGCGCTACCGCATCCAGGATGGAAAGTTGGTCCTCTGGTACGACCTCGACCGCCCCCACAAGATCATCGACGACGCGGTGAAGCAGCTCCGCGTGGCGATCGAGGCCGAAACCGGCCTGGTGGGTTTCAACGGGACTCCGGCCTAAGAGCCGGGCGGCGCCTCACCCCCGTGGGGCGCCTCGGAGAAAGCGACCATGAAAACTACCCGTTATCCCCGCCGCCGCCCTTACCGTGCGGGCCGCATCGATCGCCGAGAATCCACGACCGCCTGGGTAGACCGAATGATCCAGCGCGGCGGCGTGGCACGGTCCGACGCGTTCCGACAGGGGATGCAGGTCGCCCACGCTCGGCGATACATGGCGGACCCGCTCGGCCGGTTCGGGCGGCCGGCCACCAACACTCCCGAGTTCGACCAGTTCCAGGCGGGCTATGCCCACGCCGAGGAATTGATTGCAAAGCAACTGTAGGAGCCAGCATGCACCAGCAATCCAGCACCACGGTGGCGCGCCCCGTGCGCCTGCTCACCCCGACCGTGCCGCGCCACGTCCACGAGAGCGCATGCGCCGCGCGCGACATCGCCAAGCGGCAGTACGACCAGCAGACGGTGGCGTTGCATCGCCGGTCCGTTGCCTATCTCGCGGCGATGGACGATAACCACCGCCTGCGCCAGTTGCTCGTGGCCCACGGCATCAACCCGGAGGCAGCATGACTTCGACGCTCAGTTTCATCGTGGGGATGGTCGTGGGCATGCTCTTCGGCGGCACGGTCGGCGTGGCCGCCGCCTGCATCTGCGCTGCGGCCCGCGACACGGACGACGCCCGGCCCGAGGGCGACAGGGCGGACACCGCCGCAGAAGAAGATGAGGCCTTTCGCGATATTAAACGACAGCAGCGTCGGCGTTCAGAAGGACCAAAACATGAGCCCTTGGACCAAAATCGTTGCGACGGCGAAGCCCAGCAGCACCTGGACCCAGAGGCGGTGGCCGAGGCCACGGGAGAGCCCCGCAGCGGCACCAAGAAGCGATACGCAGGCAGCACCAAGGAACGACAACTGGACAATCTGGGTCTGCATAATCTTCCCCCTATCCAGGCAACATGCCGGGTTCAATTTACGGGAAACACTACCGGGGAAGCAAATGGGTGCAGGGGGGGGAATCAGTCACCCTGCGGGCAGAGTGCTGCCTTGGTCGAGCGGCCGGCCTTTGATGCCGAGCGCCCCATCGCTGTCCACCACCGCAGCACCGCTGCAAGCAGGATGGAGGGAGCATGACCGCGGAAGTACCGGTGCGCACGCGGGCCTTGCCGCGTGTCCGCAAGGCCTGGGGCACCAGTGCCAACGTGGACGGCGAAGTGCTCCAGTACACCGAGGGGGAAATGTCTGACTTCGGCGACGCCTGCTACCAGGACGGGCACCGCGACGCGCTGGCGGCCGTCTCCCGCGCCCTGGCCGCCGCTGGGATGCCGATAGGCCCCGCCAGCTACTCGGCCGCGCAACGCGCCGAGGATGACGCGTGGGCCGAATATCGCGCTGGCCGCGGGCCGCACCCGGTGAGGCGGTGATGGCGCGCGAGTCGATCCAGACGGAGCTGGGCGAAGAATTGCAGTGCACGCGATGCCGCGAGTTCTGGCCCGCCGATGATGAATTTTTTAGCCGCACCAGCGACAACCGCGACGGGTTCAAGAGCTGGTGCAAAGCATGCCTGAACGCATACGACCGCGCCCGCGCGGCGCAGCGGAGATCCATGGAGGGAGCACGATGACCTACACCCTGGCACAGCTCGAACTGTCGGCCGGCGCCTACGGCGAAATCGCAGACAAGTTGCGCTTGGCCGGCTATGACCACGCCATCGGCGACGACGGCATGCTGGACATGACCGGCTTGGGCGTCACCTGCGGCGCGCCGGCTGGCGATCCGTCGCCGGAGTGCGATCCCACAGACATCTGCGCCGGCTGCCGGTGCAAGTTCGCGCGAAGGGGAAGGCGATGATGGCCCTTGCTCCAGATATCCCCGCAGGCTGCGAAATGACCAGCAACTGGGCCGTAACAGTGCGGGCCGAGGGCGCCGACATTCTAACCATCTCGTCCGAGCACCTGGCTGGCGTTGCCGACATCGCGCCCTGGGCATCCACGATCCGCGGGTGTGCGCGACACCTGATGGCGTTCGTCGGTCCACAGACAATCGACATCGACGCCATCGCGCTCGACGTGGCACGAGAAATCAAGAAGCTGGACCCGATCGCGATGCGCGGGGGGCATACGCAGTATCTGGCCGCCATTCAGAGCTTGGTGGCCGATGGTATCCGCGCTGCAATGCCGGACGGTCACAAAGGAGGAAACAATGCCTGAAAAACTGGTCTACCGGGTCGCGGATGTTACGCGGTTGGTCGGCCTGAGCAAGACCACCATCTATGCGTTGCTGGCGAAGGGGGATTTTCCTCGGCCGGTCCGGATCACCGACAAGATTGTCGGGTGGCGAGCGGAGGATGTGGTTGTTTGGGTGCGAGACCGGCCGACGACGTGATTTGCTCGATGGTCCACTAGGTGGTCCACTAAGCTGGTTTCCGATGGGCCCTTGAAACTGGAAACCCGCATGAATATTGGTCGGGGCGGCGGGATTCGAACTCGCGACCCTCTGCTCCCAAAGCAGATGCGCTACCAGGCTGCGCTACGCCCCGACGGACCCGCATTGTACCTGATGCCCGGCGCCCTATGCCTGGTCGGCCATTTCCTGAAGGCAAGCACCCGAATAAGCCACCAGGTTGACCTGCGGGATCCCCGGCGGCAAGGCCCACCACCCCCGGAACGGCCGCTGCGCCGGGGTAATATCTTTCCATGCGGGCCAAGCCGCGTCCATCCGTCGGATGAGACGCGGCGGCGGAATGGCCAAGGAGAGCTTCATGAACGAACAAGGGACCCTGGATCGCCTGGAACCGGGGATGATGATTCCTTACGGCGGTAACCGGTATACGCGCGTGGACGCGGAGCTGGCGCGCGCCTTCCAGGCGGGCGACCGTCTGCTGGTGGTGCAGGAAAGCGGGGCGCTGCTGCGGATCCCGGGGCAGGTGGACGAGGTCGTCCGCGCCCGGGTGGGCGAGGCGCGCGAGGCCTTCGAGGCGCTGGCGCAGGTGCAGCCGGGCGCGGTGGACCGGTTCTACGAGGCCTTTGCCGACGCGCTGGAGCGCGACGAGGTCTGGGCGCAGGTGGTGGCGGCCAACGACGAGGACGTGCGGCGTGCCCAGCAGCGGGGCCGTTCGACCACGCGGCTCAGGGTGTCGGACAAGATGCGCGCCGCGATGATCGAGGGACTGCGGGTCTGGCCGGGCCTGGCGGCGCAGGATGACCGGGTGCTGGGCCGGGTGGACCATGGCGACTGGCAGGTGGATGTGCTGCGGGTGCCGTTGGGCGTGGTGGCCTTCGTGTTCGAGGGCCGGCCGAACGTGCTGGTGGACGCCTGCGGCGTGCTGGCCAGCGGCAATACGGCGGTACTGCGCATAGGCAGCGATGCGCTGGGTACGGCCAGTGCGCTGTTGCGTGGCGCGCTGCGGCCGTCGCTGGAGGCGGCGGGGCTGCCGCAGGGGGCGGTCAGCCTGGTGGAGGTCGAGGACCGCGCGGCGGGCTGGGCGATGTTCAGCGACAACCGGCTGGCGCTGGCGGTGGCGCGGGGGTCGGGCACGGCGGTGATGCAACTGAGCAGCGTGGCGCGGCAGGCCGGCGTGCCGGTCAGCGCGCACGGCACGGGCGGCGCCTGGCTGGTGGCGGATCCCAGCGCGGACGGCGAGCGTTTCGAGCGGGCGGTGCGTCATTCGCTGGACCGCAAGGTCTGCAACACGCTGAATGTATGCTGCATCGTGCGCGAGCGAGTGGCCGACCTGATGCCGCGCTTCCTGCGCGCCATCGACGAGGCGGGGGCGGCCCTGACCGGGGCGCCGCGCCTGCACGTCACGCCTTCGGCGCAGCCTTTCGTGCCGGCGGAGTTGTTCGAGCGCCGCACGCGGGTCCGCCGTGCGGAGGGCGATGTGGACGAGCCCTATGCCAGCCTCTTGCCCGAAGCCCGGTTGGGGCAGGAGTGGGAATGGGAAGAGACGCCGGAGCTGTCGCTGGTGGTGGTGGAGTCGGTGGACGAGGCGGTGGCGCTGTTCAACCGCTACAGCCCCCGCTTCGTGGCCAGCCTGATCGCCAGCGATCCGCAGGCGCACCAGCGTTTCCGGCTGCGCATCGATGCGCCGTTCGTGGGCGATGGTTTCACCCGCTGGGTGGACGGGCAGTATGCGCTGGGCAAGCCGGAGCTGGGGTTGTCCAACTGGGAGCACGGCCGTCTGCTGGGCCGCGGGGGCGTGCTGACGGGCGCCGACCTGGCCGCCGTGCGGCTGGTGGCGACCACCGCGCAGGAACAGCATCGCTAGATCGCCGTGTCCAAACGTTCCCTGGATGTCGCGGCCATCGCGATGCTCGTGCTGCTTTGCGCGAGCTGGGGCGGGCAGCAGGTCGCGGTCAAGATCGCGCTGCCCGATTTCCCGCCTTTCCTGCAGATGGGCATACGCTCGGCCGGGGCCGGGCTGCTGGTACTGATCTATTGCCTGGCCACGGGGCGGGGCAAGCTGTTCGCGCGGGACGGTTCGCTGTGGCTGGGCCTGTTCTCGGGGCTGCTGTTCTCCAGCGAGTTCGTGCTGCTGTACCTGGGCCTGCAATGGACCGACGCCAGCCGCACCTCGCTGTTCCTGTATACGGCGCCTTTCTTCGTGGCGCTGGGGGCGACCTGGCTGCTGCCGTCGGAGCGCCTGCGCTGGCCGCAGTGGGTGGGGCTGGGCCTGTCGTTCTGCGGCACGGCCCTGGTGATGGGGGTCCCGCGCGGGGCCACGTCGCCGCATGCCTGGCTGGGCGATCTGATGATCATCGGGGCGGCGGTGTTCTGGGCTGCGACGACACTGGGCATTAAGGCGACGCGCCTGGCCACGGCGCCGCCCGAGAAGGTGCTGCTGTATCAACTGGCGATGTCGGCCGTGATCGGGCTGGGCGCGGGCATGGCCACCGGCGAGTCGGTGCGCGGGCTGAACCTGGCGCCGGTGCTGGCATTGGCTTATCAGACGGTGTGGATCGCGGCCACGACCTTCTTGCTCTGGCTGCGGTTGTTGACCCTGTATCCGGCCAGCACCCTGCAGGCGGGCACGTCGATGTCGCCGCTGTTCGGCGTGGCCGCCGCGGCGCTGATCCTGCATGAACCGGTCGGGCCGATGTTCCTGCTGGCCGTGGCGCTGGTGGTGTCGGGGCTGGTGCTGGTGAACCGCCGGCGCTAGCCGCCGGCCGCGCCCTGCGTGTTGACGTACAGCGCGTAGATGGACGTGCTGGCGGCCATGAACAGGCGGTTGCGGTGCCGGCCGCCGAAGCACAGGTTGGCGCAGCGCTCCGGCAGCGCGATGTGGCCGATGGCCTCGCCGTCCGGCGCGAACACACGCACGCCGTCCAGTTCGTCGCTGCCCATGCCCCAACCGCACCACAGGTTGCCATCCACGTCCACGCGCAGGCCGTCGGGCGTACCGGGTCCGGCATCGATCGCCGCGCGCCGGTTGGCCAGTTTCCTGCCGTCCGCGGCGACGTCGAAGGCCAGGATGCGGCGCGGTTTGGCGCGCGACTCGACCACGTACAGCACGGATTCGTCGGGCGAGAAGGCCAGGCCGTTGGGGCTGGCGATGTCGCCGGCCACGACCTCGGCCATGCCGGTCGCGGGGTCGAACCGATAGAGGTTGGAAGGCAGTTCCTGCCGGGCGGGAAGCCCCTGGTAGTAGCCGGCGATGCCGAAGGGCGGATCGGAGAACCAGACCGTGCCGTCGGACTTGACGACGACGTCGTTGGGCGAGTTCAGCGGCTTGCCGTCATGGCGGTCCATCAGCACGGTGACGGCGCCGTCGTGTTCGGTGCGGCTCACCCGGCGGCCGCTATGCTCGCAGGTGACCAGGCGGCCCTGCCGGTCGCGGGTCATGCCGTTGGCATGGCCGGACGGCGAACGGAAGACGCTGACCGCGCCGCTGATTTCGTCCCAGCGCATGACCCGGTCATTCGGAATGTCGCTCCACAGCAGGTAGCGGCCGTCGCCGAACCAGACCGGCCCTTCGTTCCAGCGGCAGCCGGTGGCCAGGCGCTCGACCGCGGCCGACGGCAGCCGGTATTGCTCGAACCGGGGGTCGAACGCGCGGACGGCGGGGTCGGGATAGCGCTGCGATGCTTGCCACATGGTGCCTCCTGGAGCGGGGCGCAACGGGAGGCGCCCGGACGCTTCGATTGTCGGCCATCGCGGCGCGGGCCGCCAGTCCGCCGCGATGGCAGCTTCTGCGCCGGGGGCGAGTAGATTTTTCATTTCCGGGCGAGCGCTTGCCCGGGAACGCCCGCGCGGGGCGCCTGGCACGAAGCCTGCTCGGCCCTGGCCATGGACTTCACCCATACTTGTGCCTCCGCCGTGGCCGCGCTGGCCGCCGACTGCGCCGCGCCCGAGCTGGTCTACGTGGACGATACCCGCCCGGGGTATGGCCGCAAGCGGTTCCGGGGGCGGTTCGTATACGTGGACCAGCAGGGCGAGCGCATCCGCGACCCGAAGGAGATCGCCCGCATCGATGCGCTGGCCATTCCGCCGGCCTATGGCGACGTGTGGATATGCCCGGATCCCGCGGGGCACATCCAGGCCACCGGCCGCGACGCGCGCGGCCGCAAGCAGTATCGCTACCACCCGCACTGGCAGGTGGTGCGCGACGCCGACAAGTATGGGCAACTGGCGCAGTTCGGCCGCGCGCTGCCGCGTATCCGGCGCCGGGTGCAGCGCGCGCTCGATGCCCCGGGACTGGGCGAGGAAAAGGTCCTGGCCGCGGTGGTGCGCCTGCTCGAAGCGACGCTGGTGCGGGTGGGCAACCGCGCCTACGCCCGGCAGAACCGCTCATTCGGCTTGACGACGCTGCGGCCGCGCCACGCGTCGCTGTCGGGCACGCGCCTGCGGCTGCGCTTTCGTGGCAAGAGCGGGATCGAGCACGACGTCACCATTGCCGACCGACGGGTGGCGAGGGTGGTGCGCCGCTGCATGGAGATTCCCGGCCAGACCCTGTTCCACTACCAGGACGAGGCAGGCCAGCCGCGCGGCATCGATTCGTCCGCCGTGAACGCCTACCTGCGCGAAGCGGGGCGCGGGGATTTCACGGCCAAGCATTACCGGACCTGGGCGGGGTCGGTACTGGCGCTGGAGTGGCTGCGGGGCATGCCGAGCGAGGAAGGCGCGGCCGCGCGTCAGGCCGTGGCCGAGGTGGTGAAGGCGGTGGCGCAGCGGCTGGCCAATACGCCAGCGGTGTGCCGGGCCTGCTACATCCATCCGGCCATCATCGACGCTTATCTGCGCGGCGCACTGCCGGCGACGTGGCCCGCCTCCGGGCCCCGCGGCTTGAGCGCGGCCGAGCGGCGGCTGCTTGCGTTCCTGGACGGCCTGGGCTGACCGACAGCCCTAGGAACGCGCCGGCCGCGTGCGGCGCCGCTCCAGCCAGGCGCCCAGCTCGCCCACGATGCCGCGCCGGAAGGCCAGCACGCAAACGACGAAGATCAGGCCCGTGACGATGGTGACCGCGTCGCCCAGGCTGCCGAACCAGGCGATGCCGGTCGTGTTCGCCAGCGCGCTGCCCCATTCGCCTATCTTGTTCTCGACCAGGACGATGATGAGCGCACCCACCATGGGGCCGGTCAAGGTGCCCATGCCGCCCACCAGGGTCATGAGAATGACGAGCCCGGACATCTGCCAGACCACGTCGCTGAGCGTGGCCGAGATGAACACCACCGATTTCGTCGCGCCCGCCAGTCCGGTCAGCGCGGCGGACAGCACGAAGGCCAGCAGCTTGTAGCGGTTGACGTCGTAGCCCAGCGAGGTGGCGCGCGCCTCGTTCTCGCGTATGGCTTTCAATACCTGACCGAAGGGCGACTGAACCGTGCGGTAGACCAGGAAGACGCCGAACAGGAAGATCGCCAGCACGACGTAGTACAGCGCCATGTCGTTACCCAGGTCGATGTGGCCCAGCAGCGTGCCGCGCGGGATGGCCTGCAGGCCGTCCTCGCCGCCGGTGAAAGGCGCCTGCAGGTAGAAGAAGTAGAGCATCTGCGCGACGGCCAGCGTGATCATCGCGAAATAGATGCCGCTGCGCCGGATGGCGAGCCCGCCCATGACCAGTCCGATCGCCGCCGCCACCGCCACGCCGAACAGGATGCCCAGCTCGGTGGGCAGCCCCCAGGTCTTGAGCGCATAGCCGGTGGCGTAGGCCGCGCTGCCCAGGAAGGCGGCATGCCCGAACGACAGCAGCCCGGTGTAGCCCAGCAGGAGGTTGAACGCGCAGGCGAACAGCGCGTAGCACATCAGCTTCATCGCGAAGATGGGATAGACGCCGAGATAGGGCAGCACGCCCAGCCCCAGCGCCAGTGCCAGGCAGCCGGCGAGATGTCGGTTCATGTGGCTTTTCCAAACAGGCCGGCCGGCCGCGCGAGCAGCACGAGGGCCATCAGCACGAAGACGACGGTGTTCGACGCCTCGGGATAGAACACCTTGGTGAAGCCTTCGATCACGCCCAGGCCCAGGCCGGTCAGGATGGAGCCCATGATGGACCCCATGCCGCCGATGACCACCACCGCGAATACGACGATGATGAGGTTCGAGCCCATCAGCGGCGACACCTGCTGCACGGGTGCCGCCAGCACGCCCGCGAAGGCGGCCAGCGCCACGCCGAAGGCGTAGGTCAGCGTTACCATGCGCGGGACGTTGACGCCGAAGGCCTCCACCAGCCGCGGGTTCTCGGTGCCCGCGCGCAGATAGGCGCCCAGGCGCGTGCGTTCGATCACGTACCAGGTCGCCAGGCACACAGCCAGCGACGCCAGCACGATCCAGGCGCGGTAGTTGGGCAGGATCATGAAGCCCAGGTTGGTGGCGCCCTGCAGCAGGTCCGGCACGGGATAGGACTGCCCCGAGACGCCGTAGAAACTGCGGAACAGCCCCTCGATCAGCAGCGTCAGGCCGAAGGTCAGCAGCAGGCTGTACACGTGGTCGAGCTTGTACAGCCAGCGCAGCATCGTGCGTTCGATCACGATGCCCAGCAGGGCGACCGCCAGCGGCGCCAGCACCAGCATCCACCAGTAGCCGAGCCCCAGGTACTGCAGGCCCAGCCAGGCCAGGAAGGCACCGACCATGTACAAGGCCCCGTGCGCGAAATTGATGACGTTGAGCAGGCCGAAGATGACGGCCAGCCCCAGCGACAGCACCGCGTAGAAGGAGCCGTTGACGAGCCCGAGCAGCAACTGCCCGAGCATCGCCTGCAGCGGGACGCCGAAGATCGTCATGACTTCTTCAGCAGCGGGCACTTGGACTCGGCGGGGGTGGTATAGACCTTGTCGCCGGGCAGCTTTTGCGCCACCTTGTAGTAGTCCCAGGGGCCCTTGGATTCCTTGGGCGTCTTCACCTGGAACAGGTACATGTCGTAGATCATGCGGCCGTCCGCGCGCACGTAGCCGTCATGCGCGAACATGTCGTTGATCTTGTTCGACTTGAACCATTTCATGATGGTGTCGGGATCGTCGGTGCCCGTGGCCTTGACCGCCTTGAGGTAGAAAGACGCGGCCGAGTAGTCGGCCGCCTGCAGCGACGACGGCTTGCGCTTGAGCTTTTGTTCGAACTTGGAAGCCCAGGCGCGCGATTCGTTGCTCTGGTCCCAGTACCAGCCGTCGGTCAGGTAGAGCCCCTGCGTGGCGGCCAGCCCCAGCGTATGGATGTCGTTGATGAACACCAGCAGGCCGGCGATCTTCATGGTCTTGGTGACGCCGAATTCCGCCGCCGCCTTGGTGGCATTGATGAAATCGCCGCCCGCGTTCGCCATGCCCAGTATCTGCGCCTTCGAGGCCTGGGCCTGCAACAGGAAGGACGAGAAATCCGAAGCCGCGAGGGGATGGCGGATCGATCCCACTACCGTGCCGCCGGCGGCCTTGACCACCGTGCTGGTGTCGGCTTCCAGCGAGTGGCCGAAGGCATAGTCGGCGGTCAGGAAGAACCAGCTCTTGCCGCCCTGGGCCACCACCGCCGACCCGGTACCGCGCGCCAGCGCGACGGTGTCGTAGGCGTAGTGGACGATGTAGGGCGAGCAATCTTCATTGGTCAGGCGCGACGAGCCGGCGCCGATGACGACGTAGGGAATCTTCTTTTCGGTGGCGACCTTGGCCATGGCCAGCGCGGTCGAGGAATTGGTGCCCCCTATCAGGAGGTCCAGCCCCTGCTGGTCTATCCATTCGCGGGCGCGGGCCGAGGCGATGTCGGGTTTGTTCTGGTGGTCGGCGTACAGGACCTCGATCTTCTTGCCGTTGACCTGGCCGCCGGCGTCGGCCACGGCCATGCGGATGGCGTCGGCCCCCGCCGGGCCGTCGATGTCGGCATAGACGCTCGACCCGTCGGTAATGAAACCTATCTTGATGACATCGCCGGAAATCTTCGGCGCTTGCGCCAACGTCGGCGCCGTGGATCCCAGAACCAAACCGGCCGTGATGGCCGCTGCAAGGGCTTGCTTCTTCATGCGCGTCTCCTAAGAGGTACTCCTCATACGCCAAGCAGTTCGTGCAGGGTGCCTTGCTTGGCGGCCAGATCCGACGATGCGAAGGCTTCGATCATGCGGCCGTGCTCCATGACATAGAAGCGGTCGGCCAGCGGCGCGGCGAAGCGGAAGTTCTGTTCCACCATGACGATGGTGTAGTTGCGGGCCTTCAGGGCGAGGATCATGCGCGCCAGGGCCTGTACGATGACGGGCGCCAGCCCTTCGGAGATCTCGTCCAGCAGCAGGAGGTCGGCGCCGGTGCGCAGTATCCGGGCCACCGCCAGCATCTGCTGCTCGCCGCCGGACAGCCGCGTGCCGGGGGAATGCCGGCGTTCGCGCAGGTTGGGGAACATCTCGTAGATTTCCTCGACCGACATGGCCCGTTCGCCGGTGCCGCGCAGGGGAGGGGGCAGCATCAGGTTTTCCTCGCAGGACAGCGAGGCGAAGATGCCGCGTTCCTCGGGGCAATAACCCACGCCCAGGTGGGCGATGCGGTGGGTGGGCATGCCTATGGATTCCACGCCGCCTATGCGTACCGATCCGCGGCGCGCGCCGGTCAGGCCCAGGATGGCGCGCAGCGTGGTGGTGCGGCCCGCGCCGTTGCGGCCCAGCAGCGTGACGACTTCCCCGCGCGCCACGTCCAGGTCCACGCCGTGCAGGATGTGCGATTCTCCATACCAGGCATGCAGGTCCCGGATTTGCAGCGCCGGTCCGTTCATGCGTGGGCTCCCTGGAGCTCGCCTTCCACCGTGCCCATGTAGGCCTGCATGACTTCCGGGTTGCGGGACACGGCTTCGTAGGGGCCTTCGGCCAGCACCATGCCGCGCGCCAGGACCGTGATGGTGCTGGCGATGGAGGACACGACCTTCATGTTGTGCTCCACCATCAGGATGCTGCGGCCCGCGCCGACCTTTCTGATCAGTTGCGTGACGCGGTCCACGTCCTCGTGGCCCATGCCCTGCGTGGGTTCGTCCAGCAGCATCAGCTCGGGCTCCATGGCCAGCGTGGTGGCGATTTCCAGGGCGCGCTTGCGTCCGTAGGGCAGCTCCACCGCCGGGGTGGCGGCGAATTCGGCCAGTCCCACTTCGTCCAGCAGTTCCATGGCGCGGGGATTCAGGCGGTCCAGCAGCGAGACGCTGCGCCAGAACCGGAAGGTCCCGCCGTCGCGCCGTTGCAGCCCGATGCGGACGTTTTCCAGGGCAGTCAGGTGCGGGAAGATGGCGGAGATCTGGAACGACCGGATGATTCCGCGCCGGGCGACCTGGGCTGGTGCCTCGCGGGTGATGTCGGTGCCGTTGAAGAAAATACGCCCGGAAGTGGGCGTCAGGAATTTCGTGAGCAGGTTGAAGCAGGTGGTCTTGCCGGCGCCGTTGGGCCCGATGAGGGCGTGGATGCTGCCGCGCGCCACGCGCAGGTTCACATCCTTGACTGCGACGAATCCCTTGAAGGCCTTGCTGAGGTCCCGGGTTTCGAGGATGAGGTCGCTCATGGTTTCCCGTATCAGGCTATGCCGCATGCGCCTGCTGCATTGTGTCGCAAATCCTTCTCTTGGGGGCCTAGGTGTTTGCCCGGAACCGGTGGGCGGCCGCGGGCCGGCATGGTGGTAAACTTCCGCGCTTCGGGGCGGCGGTAGCTCAATTGGATAGAGCACAGGCCTTCTAAGCCTGGGGTTACGGGTTCGATTCCTGTCCGCCGCGCCAGCCCGCACGCCTTTCTCTTTCCCCGCCAGGTCCGCTTCTTGCGAAACGCCCTTCCGTCGTGGCCACGGAGGATGCGCCTTGGACTGGTCCGGAATCTTCGCCTTTTCAATATCTCCCCTGGAAACCCTGGTCCGCGGCACGGCCATGTATTGGCTGCTGTTCCTGTTGTTCCGCTTCGTCGTCCGGCGCGACGTGGGCTCGATGGGGATCGCGGACATCCTGCTGGTCGTGATCGTGGCCGACGCGGCCCAGAACGGCATGGCAGGCGATGGCAAGAGTGTGGGCGACGCGGCGTTGCTGGTAAGTACGCTGGTTGCCTGGAACATGATCCTGGATCGCCTGGCCTTCCATTTCCCGTGGATGCGCCGCTTCGTCGATCCGGAGAAGATCATGCTGATACGCAACGGCAGGAAGCTGCGCGACAACATGCGGCGCCAATCGATCACCGACGAGGAGCTCGAGGCCAAGTACCGGCAGCAGGGCATCGAATCGATCGAAGACGTGAAGGCGCTGTATCTGGAGGCCGACGGCAACGTCAGCGTCATCAAGCGGAAATAGCAGCGTGCTAGAGCGCGACGCGCGGACGCAGCCAGCGGTAGCCGTAGCCGCGCAGCCGCAGCCGGACCGGGTGCCCCGAGGGCGCGTCGTAGGGGCCGTCGGCCATCACGTCGGTCATGTGCTGGCAGTCGGCGTCGTGCAGGGTGAACTGCACCTCCTCTGGCCCAAGGTTGACCAGCGTCAGCACCGCCACGCCGTCCAGCTCGTGCCGCAGCGCCAGCACCTGCGGACACTCGATGGCCGCGGGCCGGCAGTGGCCCGCGCCTATCTCTCGCATGCCCAGCCGGGCGCGGATCATCTTGCCGGTATGGGTCAGCAGCGAGTCCTCGTCCAGCGATTGCGCATAGACGTTGACGTGCCGGTAGTCATAGGGGCCGGAGTCGATCAGCGGTACCGCCAACCGCTCGGGACGCGCGGCTGAAAAGCCCGCCCCGGGTTCGTCCGACCATTGCATGGCCGTGCGTACCGCCAGCCGTTCGGGCAACGACAGGTCGTCGCCCATGCCGATCTCCTCGCCATAGCGCAGGATGGGCGTGCCCGGCAGGGAGAACAGCAGCGCGTGCACCAGCGCCAGCCGCCGCTGGTCGCCGCCCAGCATGGGGGGCAGGCGCCGCCGGATGCCGCGGTGGTAGATGCGCATGTCGGGGTCGGGCGCGAAACAGTCCATGACTTCCCGGCGCTCGTCCTCGCTCAGGCGCTCCAGGTCCAGTTCATCGTGATTGCGCAGCCACAGCGCGTACTGCGCGCCTTCGGGCGGATCGGGCTGGCCAGCCAGCGCCCGCAGCAGCGGTTCGGCCTTGCCGCGCGCCAGCGCCAGGTAAAGGTAGTTGTTCAGCCAGAAGTTGAGCACCAGCGTCAGCCGGTCGCCCCGGCCGAAGTAGTCGACGTAGTGGCACGGAGGCACGTCCACTTCTCCCAGCAGCACCGCGTCGGCGCGCCTGCGGGAGACGAAGCGGCGCATGTCGTCCAGCAGCCAGAAACCGTCGTCGGCGGGATCGGAGGAGCGGGCGCTGTCTATCATGTGCGAGGCGGCATCCACGCGAAAGCCCGAGACGCCAAGCCGCAGCCAGAAGTCCATGATGCGCTCGGCCTCTTGTCGGACCTCCGGGTTGCCCAGATCGAGGTCGGGTTCGTGCGAATAGAAAATGTGCTTGTAGTACTGGCCGGCCTGTTCGTCCCAGGTCCAGACGCTGTCTTCGACGGTGGGGAAGATCGGTTTCTCGTCGGTGGGCTCGGGGGTGTCGGCCCAGATGTAGTAGTCGCGGTAGCGCGATGTCCGGTCGCGGCGGGCGGCCTGGAACCACGGGTGGCGGTCGGACGTGTGGTGCACCACCAGGTCGATGATCACGCGCAGCCCGAGTTCCTCGGCCTTGGCCATCAGCGCGACGAAATCGGGCAGGGCGCCGAAGCGCGGATCGACCGCCAGATGGTCGGTGACGTCGTAGCCGCCGTCGCGGAACGGCGAGCCATAGAAAGGCGTCAGCCACAGGCAGGTGACACCCAGGCCGCGCAGATACTCCAGCCGCTCCGAGACGCCTGCCAGGTCGCCCAGGCCATCGCCGTTGGCGTCGCGGAACAGGCTGGGGTCGACCTGATAGATGATGGCGTTTCGATACCAGAGCGGCAGCATGTCTCAGTTCCCCGGTTCGAGCATCACGGCATGGTCGCCCGCCAATTCTCCGCCGAAGGCGGTGCCTGGCGCCTGGCCATCGCTGCACAGCGCGATGCGCCAGGTTCCAGGTGGCGCGAAACGCCGCGGCTGCGTGGCGAAGTTCACGCATACCAGGCGGACGTCGTCGCCCCGGCGGCGGCGAAAGGCCAGGACCTCGGGCGGGGATTCGAGTTCTTCCCAGTCCCCCAGCCTGAGCGCGGGGCTTGCCTTGCGCAGCGCCAGCGCCTGCCGATAGAGATGAAGGATGGAACCGTCGTCGGCCCATAGCCGTTCCGCCGCATGCCGGGCCGGATCGGGAGGGAACGGCAGCCACGGCGTGGCGCCGGCCCAGCCATGGGGCGGCGCCTCTTTCCAGGGAAGGGGCGCGCGGCAGCCGTCCCGTCCGCCCGGGTCGACCTGTCTGCGCGGATCGACGTGGGCGTCTTCCAGGCCCAGTTCCTCGCCCTGGAACAGGAACGGGGTGCCGCGCAGCGACAGCAGCAGGATCGCGGCTGCGCGCGCCCGGCGCAGCGAGCCGTCGTAGCGGGTGCGATGCCGGACATTGTCATGGTTGGACAGCACCCAGGTCGGCCAGGCGTCGGCCGGGCGCAGCAGGGCATCCACCTCGCGTATGCAGGTGCGGAAGACGACCGGATCCCAGGGCGCGTCCAGCGGCGGGAAGTTGAACGACATGTGCAGTTCGTCGCCTGCGCCGTAGTACTGGACGATGCTGGCGGTCGAACGGATGTTGACCTCGCCCACCAGGACGCGCTGGCCGGGGTAGCTGTCCACCAGCCGCCGTAGGCCGCGCAGCACCTCGTGGCTGTAGGGCTGGTCGTTGAAATCCACCAGCGGTTCTCCGGCCAGGCAGCGCGGATGGTCGGAGAAGGTCGGATCCTTGCCGATGCAGTGGGCCACGTCGATGCGGAAGCCGTCGACCCCGCGATCCAGCCAGAAGCGCAGCACGCCGTGCATGGCCTCGACCACTTCGGGATTGCGCCAGTTCAGGTCGGGCTGCTGGGGCAGGAAGAAGTGCAGGTAGTACTGGCCCGTGTGCTCGTCCCAGGTCCAGGCGCTGCCGGCGCCCAGCGCCGCTCGCCAGTCATTGGGCTCGTCGCGCCAGATGTACCAGTCGCGCCGTGGGCTGGCCCGGGACGAGCGCGCTTCGAGGAACCAGGGGTGTTGGTCGGACGTATGGTTGGGCACGAAATCGAGCAGCAGGCGCAGGCCTCGCGCATGCGCCTCGTCGATCAGCCGTTGCGCGTCGGCCAGCGTGCCGAACAGGGGATCGACGTCGCAATGATCGCTGATGTCGTAGCCGGCGTCCGCCATGGGCGAGCGGAATATGGGCGACACCCAGATGGTATCGGCGCCCAGATCGCGGACGTGGTCCAGGTGGGCGAGCATGCCGGGAATATCCCCCACGCCGTCGCCATCGGCATCGGCGAACGAGCGGGGATAGATCTGGTACACCACCGCGTTTTTCCACCAGGCTTCATCGGAGCGCGTGCCATTCATGCGGATTGCCGGCCTTGTTCTTGTCGGGGCGGGCGGTCCAGCAAGTGATATTCCCAAGGGAAATCCGCAGGCCAGGTCGGTACGCTAGGCGACAGCGGTGGTTGAACTTTCGTCGCCGTGGCATTGCCTCATGGGTGTACCGTCTGCAGGAGACTTCTATGTCAGAAGGCGCAGGAGAGCACTACAAGGGTTATTACATACGAACCGTCGCGCGCGCGGTCAATCACCCCCGGGACGGCATGACGTCGCTGTTCGAGGGAACCGCCACGGTATCGCTGGATCCGGGGTCGCAATATCACCCCATTCCCCCTGACCAGCACCTGGGCGAGGACCAGGTGTTCGGCACTGAATTCGAAGCCCACCGCTACGCCGAGAAAGCCGCCAGACGCTACATCGACAAACTCGAAAAAGGAAAGTAGCGCCGTGGCCGGATCCGTCCGGCACTGCCCGATCCGAGCTTTCCAGGATGCCGGCCAGGGCATGGGCCCTGGCCGGCCGATACGCTTCGTCCAAGCGTTTCTTTCTTACTGGCCGGACTTCTGTTGCTGCTGACCGGGCTTTTGCTGCTGGCCGGTCTGCTGCCGTTGCTGCTGTTCCTGCTGTTGTTGGCCTTGCCCCCGCTGCTGGCCTTGCTGCATGTCGGGATGCGGCGAGGACGTCCCTTTCTGCCCTTGCTGGTTGCCCGTTTGCTGCTGCTGGCTTTGCTGAGGGTTCTGGGGGCGCTGGCCGGCTTGCGTCTGCTGGCCGGAAGACGGTTGCTTCTGCTGATTCATGAGCCTACTCCTTGATTATATGGATGCGGGCAAGGGCGCGAATGCCCGCCGGGTGGTGGGTGCGTAACGCCGCTTTGATTTACCCGCAATTCCCGTTCCGTGCCCGGCGGACCATGCCGTGGATTATCGGAGAGGCTGTTGCCATGTAATTATTGGATGAGGAGCTTGTAAATTTTTCTCGGCCACAAATGCACGGGGACATTTTTCTTGTAGGTATTTACCTCATGCGGGAAAACGATAGGTTTAGGGGATTGATTTCGTGAAATCTACGCGTTAACCCTGGAAAAATTAGTTGATTTTGTCCACTTTGTTGCCGATGTGCCGCGCTATTTCTGGGAATGCGGCGTGCAAGGGTCATATCCCTGCATTTACGCAGGGATATATGGGTAAAGAAAAATTCATATAAAACACCCCACGCCCGGCAATATGCTTGTATCCGAAGGAAACGAAAACGAGTTGACTAAGCGCACGATGCGCCGCATAGTCATTTTCGAGGTGTCAGGCTAGGGTTCTCTCGGTTGGGTCGGCAAGTCGGCTTTCCATTTGGGCACGCCCCGTTCTTGATCCCGGTTAAGTGATTATCGCGGTACGCACATATTCAAAGAAGGAAATGCATCATGGCGACAGGCATCGTTAAATGGTTCAACGACGACAAGGGGTACGGGTTCATCATGCCGGATGATGGGGGGAAGGATTTGTTCGCCCACTTCTCGGAAATCCAGGCCGAAGGCCGCAAGACGCTGTACGAGAACCAGAAGGTGAGCTTTGAGGCCGTGCAGGGTCCGAAGGGCCCGCAGGCTTCCAAGATCCGTATCCTGTAAGCCGTTCGTCCCGGCCTGACAAAACGCCCCTGCCATGCAGGGGCGTTTTGTTTTTGGGTGGGCCCTTGTAGGTCTGCGGCCTGCGAACAGGCAATAAAAAATCCCCGCGGCCGTCTGGCCTGGGGGATCGGCGCCACGCCTTGGTCGGCGCGGGTACTGAATGCGGGGTGGGGTGGCTGATGGGACTCGAACCCACGACAACCGGAATCACAATCCGGGACTCTACCAACTGAGCTACAGCCACCACTTGCAACGCCTGATCGGAAGCCCGAAGAAGCGAGACCACTATTCTAGCGAATTTCTGGCGATTACGCGAATCGGGCCAGGGCGCTAGCGTTCCAGCCTGACCTCGAAGTAGGCCGTGTCGGTTTCGCCCAGGGCCGCGAAGCCTTCCTGGGCTGCGTTGACGGCCGCGCGCTGCCAGCGCAGCGCCAGCGATTTATCTTCTTCCGAGATTTCGTCCAGCGATTCCTCGGCCCAATTCCAGGCCTTGTAGGCGGCGGCAAGGCCTTCGGTGCCGCCCAGCGCCTTTTCCAGCGTGCGGGCGTAGCGGCGCTCGGCCTGGTGCCGGAGTTCCTCGGGCAGTTGGGGATAGTCTTGCAGGGTGACGGTATACATGGTTTTCGCACACGTTACTGTATGTATATACAGTATCCGCTGAAAATCATGACGAAATCAAGAGGCTCGCGCGGCGGGCCTCGTGGCCGCCATGGGAATGGGGGTTGCTCGCCCTGGAGGGCGCCGCATCCGCGGCGTTTTTTTCAGGAGATCAACCATGCAGATCGCAGAAATCATGACGCGCGACGTCGCCTTCCTGTCCGCCGACGAACCCATCCAGCGCGCGGCGCAATTGATGGCCGACCTGGATATCGGCTCGGTTCCCGTTTGCGATGGCCGCCGGCTGGTGGGGGTCGTGACGGACCGGGACATAGCGGTGCGCTGCACCGCCGCCGGCGCGCCGGCCTCGACGCGGGTCAGGGAGGCCATGACGCCTCACGTGAGCTGGTGCTATGCGGACGAGGATGCCGAGACGGTCAAGGCCAAGATGCGGGACGAGCAGATACGCCGCCTGCCCATTCTGGGCACGAACAATGAATTGGTCGGTGTCGTCTCGCTGGGGGACCTGGCCACCCGGGCCGGGGGAACGGACGATGCGCTGGCGGGCATTTCGGAGCCCGCGCGTGCGTCGGGGGAGTTGTTTCGCTAGGCCGATCGATGCCCGGCAAGGCCCCGGCCGGATGGCCGGGGCCGGGGGGGTCACGAGCTTCCGGGGCTCGTCTGCACCGCTTCCTCGCGGGAAGGGCTCTGGGCCTGGGCCTGCGACTCCGCCGCGCGGCGCTGGCGGTGAGCGTGGCTCAGGGCGCCCGCGGCCCGGGCTTCTTCCGAATTGAATTCGTGCGCGTTACCCGACTGGTGGGCGGCGCGCCCCCCCTCGGCGGAAATGGCCCGCTGTTTCTGCGGATCCATGGCGGCAAAGCCCCGGGGGCGCTTCTGGCTCGTAAGCGTAGGCATGAAGTTCTCCAAGATAGGGAAGGGTTCTGCTGACGAGCCCGCCGGGTCGCAATCCCCGTGCCAGCCTGCTTGGGCTGCGCAGCCCGGCGGTATCGGGCCCTGGCCAGGCCGGACGCTACGGCGGCGGGCAGGATTTACACGCAGTCTTGGCGATTTATGCATGCGGCCGCCGGGAGCTGGCCTTCCGGACGCGCCGGGTACGGTGCGTGCTGGAGCATGGCGTCGGAATCCGGGAGATCCGCATGCGGACCGTGGAAGAAATCGCGCGCGAGATGCGTGCGCGCAAGCTGCTGCTGGTTACCGCCGAGTCCTGCACCGCGGGCCTGATCGCGGCGATGCTGGCCGACGTGGAGGGGGCCGGCGCCTTGCTCGATTGCGCCTTCGTCGTGTATTCGCCCGATGCGAAGCGGCATGCCCTGGGCGTTCCCGAACGGATCCTGCGCGTCTACAACCTGACCAGCGAGCACGTGGCGCGGGCCATGGGCCGGGGCGCGCTGGCGCGCAGCCGGGCCAATGTGGCGATCGCCAACACGGGCGTGGCGGATGGGGGAGGCGACAGCGTTCCGGCGGGTACCCAGTGCTACGCGTGGGTGTTCCGGGGGCAGGGCGGGAAAATCACCGTCTATAGCGAGACGCGCCGCTTCTCGGGCGGGCGCAACGCCATCCGGGAGCGGGCGGCGCGGCATGCGCTGGAGCGCCTGCCGCACTATGCGGATCTTGCAGCGCGCGCCTGAAAGGGCGCGGCCGTCGCCGTCTCAGTGTTGCCCGGTCGTGTCGGACCCGGCTTCCTCGGTCTGGCACAGGGTGGCGATGACGTTCTGCCAGCCTTTCTTGAACGAGGGGTGGGCTTCGTTCAGCGTGGGCTCCACCTGTTGCGCAATGGCTTGCATCACCTGGCGTAGCTGTTCGGCGTTCGGGTTGGCCGAAATCAGCATGCTCACGACGTTCTGCAAGGCGGTGAGTTGTCCCTTCATGAATTCAGGGTCGGTCACGTTGGCTCCTTCTACGGCTTGTTCTGGGGAATTTGCAAGACTCGGTTCGAGTCCAACCGGCATGTTAACGGTTCCCTGCCTGGGGTGTTTCAACAAGGGTTTTCGCCAACCACGGGATAGGTAGATATCCCAGTATGGTGGCGCTGACATCGAGGCCCGGTTGGTCTACGATGGGCGCACGCTGGAGGGCCGTATTCATGGCAACAATGGTGATTGATCGTAAGAAGCTGGTGTGTTTTGTCGTAGCGGCCACTGATCCGGCCGGCGAGTCGCGTTGGTGCGCGCTTAACGAAGATCGTGAGTGGCTGACCAACCTGGGTGCCGAACCCGCGGCCGCGGCTGAAAAGGCCGGCGTCTATTGCTGCAACCCCAGCCCCGAAGTGCGGCGCGCCGCCGCCGAAGCCCTGGGGGTCGACCCCGGCGCCGAATTCGTCGTCCATCGATTGTTCCAATCGTCGGACAGCGACGAATGCGCCGAGGTCATCGCCCGCAAGGTCGCGCGGCTGCACTGACCCGCTCAGGCGTGCCGGTTGGCCGCCCGGGTCCGGGCGGCCTTCTTGGCGGCTGCCGAGCGTCCGGCCGCGCCCTTGGTACGAGCCGCCTTCTTCGCCGCGGCCGACCTGTCCGCCGCGCTGCGGCGCTTGGCCGCCGTCTTGGCATGGGCGGCCAGGGCGCTTTTCGACGCTCCCGATTTGCCTTCCCGTTTCAGCGCGGTCTTGGTCGCGCGTGAGCGCGTGGCCGATTTCTTGTGCGGGGCCTCGTCCCCCTTGCGTACGTCCTGTTCGGCCTTGGCCCGGGTCTTCGCGCTGGCGCGGCCCGGCTTGGGAGCGGGCAGGTCCACGCCGGAGCGGCGGGCTTCCGACAGGCCGATAGCGATGGCCTGCTTGGTCGAGCGCACGCCGTGCCGGCCTTCGCGCACGTGGTGGATCTGTTCCTTGACGAATTCGCCGGCCTGGGTCGATGCGGACTTGCCCTGGCGCTTGTCCTGCTTGGCTTTCTCGATGGTCTTGCGTTCAGGCATGATGGCTCTCCTTGCGGAAAGCGTGCGTGCAGCAACCCCCGTGCCTACGGCGCCCGCCTAGCTGGCGCGGCCCGGCGCCCCGGTCAGCACGCAGTCGGCCACGGTGGGCATGCCGTTCTGCAGCGTGGCGCGCTCGCATTCCAGGTAGACCTTGAAGCCGCGCGGCAGCGTATCCAGCGCCACTTGCTCCGGACAGTCGCGCCCGCCGGCGCAGGCGGGATCGGATTTCAGCCAGACCCGCACCGGATGGGCCGGATCGGCCGCCTTCAGATCGAGTTGCAATTCACCGGCACCGACGATGTGGATCTTCTGCAAGCGTCCCGTCACGATGAAAGGACCCTGGCGGTATTTTTCCAGCGCGCGCGGATCGCGGGCGGCGAAGTCGACGTAGACCAGTTCGGCGTCGTAGCGGGGCGGGCCGTCGGCCGAGGCCGCCAGCGCGGCGGAAGGGAGGGAGTCCGGGGGGGACTTGGAGCAGGCGTACAGAGAGACCAGCGCAAGGACGAGAAGCGGCAAGCGGCGATACATGGGATGTCCTGTGGACGGGAAACGCGGCGTTTCCCGGAAGGCGCTCGTCCGCGTCGGGACGGTCCTAAGGCGTAGTGTAAACGGTCGCGCGGGCCGCCGGCCTGCCGGGCGGGCTGGCCATCGACGTGCCGGCGGGCGCGGCGTTGGCGCGGGCGCGGCCGGCGGGCAGCACCGGCGCGACCTCGGGGCGGACTTCCGTCAGGCTGTTCTGCAGCATGTAGTCGTTCATTTCCTTCCAGCCGGTGAAGATGGCGGCCTTGGACATGTGCGGATTGAACGTGTAGCAATCTTCCAGCGCTCGGCCCGCCTGGCGGCAGGCGCCGCCGATGGCACGCCCTTCGGAATCCTTCCTGGCCTCGATCTGCGAGATGGGCTGCAGTCCCAGGTAATCGCAGCCAGCCGCCGCCAGCAGGACGCACGCCGCCAGCAGCCGGCATCCCGCGCGCAGCGTGCGGCGGGCCGGCGGGAGTGCGGAAGGACGAAGAAGCAAGGTTCGCGGGCTCATGAACGTCTTATCGGACGCTGGCCGGCGGAACTGTAGGGCGAACTCAATTTGCCCGCCGCGATGCCGATAAACGGGGCATGAACGGCCATATCCCCTCCCATCTTCCCCCCGACGGCACGCCCGGCGACCTGACCGCCGAGGACCTGGACGCCCTGGCTCGCTCGCCGCTGTTCGCCGGTTGCACGGCCGACCAGCGCGACCTGGTCCTGGCGTTCGCCTTCGCCACCCACCTGGCCCATGGCGCGATTCTGCTGCAGCCGGGCGAGCCCAATCACCATGTCTACGTGCTGGTCGAGGGGCAGCTGGCCGCGTTCCTCGACGCCGACCTGCAGAAGCGAGTGGCGCGTTTCGTCCCCGGCGACGGCCTGGGCGAGCATGCGCTGGTCGGGCCCGAAGGCGGTACCGTGTACGTGGCGGTGCAATGGCCCGCGCGGCTGGTGGCGCTGGAGGCGACGCGGCTGCGCGCGGTGATGGAAACCGTGCCGCGCATCGCGCTGAATGCGCTGGACATGCTGAGCGCCAGGCTGCGGGCCGCCAACCTGCGCCACGACCCGCGCGAGACCGCAGCCGGCATCGACTTCATGGCCAGTCACGATGCCGTCACGGGACTCTACAACCGCCGGTGGATGGCCACCGCCTATCCCGCCGAGATGGCGCGCGCCGAACGGGGCGGCGAAGCGCTGTGCCTGGCGCTGATCGACATCGACCGTTTCGACCGCCTGAATCAGGCGTTGGGCCGCGCCGCGGGCGATGCTATTCTGCGCCAGTTGGCCGATCTGACAAGGAATCTGCTGCCGTCGTTCGACATGCTGGCGCGAGTGGGCGGCGATCGCTTCGCCGTGCTCGTTCCGGCTTCGCTGGCGGAGACGCTCGCCATGTGCGAACGCCTGCGCCTGCATGTGGGCGGACGCCAGTTCGCGCTGCGGGGCAGCCTGGGCACGCAGATCACCCTGTCGGTGGGCGTGGCCCAGGCACAAGGGGATTTCGAGGCGACGCTGTCCAGGGCGCAGGCGGCACTGGAGCGCGCCAAGACACGGGGCCGCAATACGGTCGAACCCCCGCCGGGCTGAGTCGTTTCTTCCTAAACCGCCGTGCCCCCAAGGAGGGTTCCATGGATAGCCCGGGTACCGAATTCGACAGTCTCCTGCCGCCCCTCGGCCTGAACCGGCGCGGCTTTCTTACCACCACGCTGGCCGGCGGCTTCACGCTGGCCGCGGGGCCCGTCATGGCCCAGACGGTGGTTCGCACCGACACGAACGGCCTGGTCGCGGGCGAGGTCAGGATTCCCGTGCGCGACGGCGAGATCCCCGCCTACCGGGCGGCGCCGGCCGGCACGAAGAACGCGCCGGTGGTGCTGGTGGTGCAGGAGATCTTCGGCGTGCACGAGTACATCCACGATGTCTGCCGCCGCTGGGCCAAGGCCGGCTACCTGGCGGTCGCGCCCGAGCTGTATGCGCGCCAGGGCGACCCGTCCAAGTACACCGAGATCGCCAGGCTGTCCGCCGAAGTGGTCAGCAAGGTGCCCGACGACCAGGTCCTGGCCGATCTCGACGCCACCGCGCGCTGGGCCGCCGCGCATGGCGGCAGCCGTTCCCGGCTGGGCGTGACGGGTTTTTGCTGGGGCGGGCGCATCGTCTGGCTGTACGCGGCCCACAATCCCGCGGTGAAGGCCGGCGTTGCCTGGTACGGAAAGCTGGTCGGCGATCCCACCGCCTTGCAGCCGCTCAATCCCGTCGACATCGCCGCGCAGGTGAAGGCGCCGGTGCTGGGGCTTTACGGCGGCCAGGATGCGGGCATTCCGCTCACCTCCCTCAACGCCATGAAGGATGCCCTGGCCAAGGGCGGCCGGGCCGCCCGCGAGTCGAGCTTCGTGCTGTTTCGCGACGCGCCCCACGGATTCCACGCCGACTACCGGCCAAGCTACCGCGAAGCCCAAGCGAAGGAAGGCTGGCGGCTGGCCCGGGACTGGTTCGCGCGGCATCTGTGAACGCGGTTCCTCCGATATCCCGGCCGGTGGCGGACCCCCCGCCGCTATGGCTGGTCCTGGATGCCTGCGTGCTGATGTCCAGCATCCTGCGGCCGCTGTTCCTGGACCTGGCGCAGTCCGGCTGGTTCCGGCCGGTCTGGAGCGAGCGCATCGGGCTGGAATGGCGGCGCAACGCGGCTCGCATCTGGGAGGTCGCGCCGGCGCTGCTGGAAGAGGAGTGGGCGGCCATGGGCCGCCGCTTTCCCGAGGCCGATGCCGGCGATGTCTCGGCCTACGAGGTTGGCCTGCACTACAGCGATCCCAAGGATAGGCATGTGGTGGCCGCGGGGCTGGCCAGCCGTGCCCGCGGCGCCTCGGCGGTGCGCCCCGAGGTATGCGTGCTGACCTGGAACCTGAAGGATTTCAACCGTTCGGAACTGCGGCGCCTGGACGTGTCCGTCAGGGATCCTGACCGGCAACTGGCGGCCTGGGTGGACGGCGACCGGGCCGGTCTCGTGGCCGCGCTGCGGCGCCTGCCCGACTATGCCCGGATCCTGGGGCGCGAGGAGTCGCCAGCCGCCATCCTGAAGCGCGAACGCCTGTTCCGCACGGCGCGGCTGTTGGCCGACGACATCGGTTCGTAAAACTCCGGAAGTTACGTATACTTCTGTTTCTGCAACTGAGTTTCACGAGCATCCCGTGACCTTAACCTACATCCTGCTCGCCACGCTGGCGAGCGGAGTCCTGTCGGTGGTCGTTGCCGGCTGGCTGGCCTTCCGGTATTTCGCCCGCTTTCTTCACCAGATGATCAGCTTTTCGGTCGGGGTCATGCTGTCGGTGGCGCTGCTGCACACGCTGCCCGAGGCGTTCGAGTCCGAGGCCGACACGCGCGTGCTGTTCGCGCTGCTGCTGGCGGGCCTGCTGGGTTTCTTCATGCTCGAGAAGCTGGCGATCCTGCGGCACAACCATCACCACGAGCACGATGGCCACGGGCATCCGCCGGGGCATGATGCTCACGAGGCGGGGCGCGGCGGGATGGCCGTGCTGGTGGGGGACGGGCTGCACAATTTCTGCGACGGCATCGTCATCGCCGCCGCCTTCCTGGCCGACCCCATGCTGGGGCTGCTGACCACGCTGACCATCGCCGCGCACGAGATCCCGCAAGAACTGGGCGATTTCATCGTGCTGGTCAACGCCGGCTTCACCCGCAAGAAGGCGCTGCTATTCAACGTGCTGTCGAGCATGACTGCCATCGCCGGCGGGCTGGTGGGCTATTACCTGCTGGCCGGCTCCAAGCAGTGGGTGCCGTATGTGCTGACCCTGGCGGCCAGCAGTTTCCTGTACATCGCGGTGGCGGACCTGATGCCGCAGATGCAGCGCCGCACCACGGTGCGCGAGAGCCTGCCGCAGTTCGTGCTGATCGCGGCCGGCGTGCTGGCGATCTACGCCGTCAATTCCGTGTTCCACCGCCACGCCCATGGGCCGGAGGTGGGGCAATCGGCCGAGGCGGCCATTACCGCCGACCCCGTTTCCCCGCCTTCGCGGCCCACGCATTGAGCGTCATTCCGGCGTCCCGGCGGCTTCCGGGGCGCCGGCCGCGACCGGGGCCGTGCCGCCGGGCGCGCTTAGCACCTCCGGCGCGGCATAGGCCGCCGATGCCACCAGATGGCTGTTGATGCGGCGCAAGTCGCGCAGCACGTCCAGGTGCAGGGCGCTGGTTTCGGTGGTGTCGACCCGGCCGCTGCGCAGGCGCTCGAAATGGGTTTGCGTGGCCTGGCCTTCCATGCCGCGGAAGGTTTCCTTCTCGGCCGCGAGCAGCCGCGCGGCACGCGCGTCGGCCGTCACGAACAGCGAGGCGGCCAGGCGCAGGTTCGCTTCCAGCCGCCCATGCATGTCGTCCAGCTCGCGCCGCCCCTCGGGCGAGAAGGCGAGCCCTCGCTTGGTCAGCTTGCTGATGTCGTTCAGCAGGTTCTTGTCGACGACGTCGCCGGCATGTTCCAGGTTGGTGATGAAGGTCAGGATCTCATCGGCCCGGCGCCGGTCTTCGCGCGTCAGTTCGTCGGGGTCCAGGCCCGCGACGTAGGTCTTGATCGCGCCGTTCAGGCGATCGAGCACGTCGTCCAGGCGCCGCGCTTCCGCGACGCGCTTGCGGTCGCCGGTGGCCAGCGCCTGGCGCGAGTGGTGCAGCATGGTCTGCAAGGTATCTGCCATGCGCAGCGCTTCGCGCGCCGCATTGCCCAGCGCCACCACCGGCAGGTCGCGCGCGGCGCTGTCCAGGTACAGGGGCTGCCCGGGATCGGCGGCGGGGTTGGCCGGCAGCCAGCGGCGCAGCAGCGCGGCGTAGGGCGTCAGCAGCGGCAGGAACAGGGCGGCCAGCACCAGGTTGAAGACCGTGTGGAAGTTGGCCACGGCGCGCGCGTTGTCGCCCGCCAGCTGCGACATCCAGGGATGGATGTGGTGCAGCATGGCGAGTCCGATCAGCACCCCGACGACGCGGTTCAGCAGGTTGCCCACGGGTAGCCGGCGCGCCTGCGGGTCGTCCTTGGCGGAGCCTTCGAGCAGCGGATTGATCGCCGTGCCCAGGTTGGCGCCCAGCACCAGCGCGAAGGCGACGCTGATGGGTAGCAGCCCCTGGGCCGAGAAGGACATGACCAGGACCACGATCGCCACGCTGGAGTGCGCGGCCCAGGCCAGTACGGCGGCCAGCAGGATCGCCAGCCCGGGCTGGCCCGACAGGGCCTCCAGCGCCGAGCGCAAGGCGGGCAGGTCGCGATAGGGCTCGAGCTGTGCGAGCAGCAGGTGCAGGGACAGCAGCAGCAGGCCCAGGCCGATGAAGACCCGCCCCAGGTCGCGCACGTGCGTGGCGTTGCCGCGTCGGAACATGACCACGCCGATCAGCACCAGGATGGGCGCGATGCGCGAGATGTCGAACGACAGTACCTGGACGATGAGGGTGGTGCCGACGTTGGCGCCCAGCATGGCGGCCAGTGCGGGCACCAGGCCCACCAGGCCGTTGGCGGCGAAGCCCGCCACGATCAGGCCGGTGGCGGTACTGCTTTGCAGGACGGCCGTCACGCCCAGGCCGGCGAAGAAGGCGTAGACGCGATTGCCCAGCGCCACGCCCAGGGTGGTGCGCAGGCGCGGACCGAAGGCCCGCTGGATGCCGGTCTGCACCATGTGTACGCCCCACAGCAGCAGGGCCACGAAACCGGCGATATCGAAGAGCGTGAGATAGGCGTTCATGACGTTCAGCGGCCGTCCGGGGGCCGGTGCACGTCGTGTGTGACGAACGGATGGTCGGCGCTGGGTACCTCGAGCCAGGACGGATGTTCAAGTGTACGGCGTATGTCCGCCAGGCCCCCGCTCCAGCGTTCTTCCATGCCCAGCCGGCCGAACTGGTAGTCCTTGTAGGGCGCCTCGCATTTCTCGCCGCGGTAGATCAGGTGCAGCACGTTGATGCGCCGGTCGCTGGCCAGCTCGCGCGCCCGCTTCATCCACGGCTCGCGGCCGTGCCCGGCCGGCATGTGCTTGAGCAGTTCGCGCAGCAGGCCGCGGTACTCCTGGACCTCGCGCATGTAGTCGGTCACCAGGCGCGTGCGGCTGGAATACTGGATGTCCTTCTGGCGGATGGGCACTTCGCTCAGGTTGCCCGGCACCTGGCCGTGCGCGCTCCACAGGTCGACCTGGAAGACCAGCGAATAGCGGCGCGGACTCGATTGCAGGATCTGATGCAGCGGCGTGTTCGAGACGACGCCGCCGTCCCAGTAGTATTCGCCGTCGATCTGCACCGGCGCGAAGCCGGGCGGCAGGGCGGCCGAGGCCATGATGTGGTCGGCCGTCAGCACCCGGGTGGTGTTGTCGAAATAGGCGAAGTTGCCGGTGCGGACGTTGACGGCGCCCACCGAGATGCGGGTCCCGCCGTTGTTGAGCCGGTCGAAGTCGACGAATTCTTCCAGCGTGCGCTTGAGCGGCGTGCTGTCGTAGACGCTGGCGGTGCCGGGATCGTGCTGCGTGGGCCATGAGGGCACCAGCCTGGGCACGAAGAAGCCGTTCTGTCCTTCCAGCACCGCGCGCCAGGCCTCCCAGGCGCTGAGCGCGGCGCCGGCCGGACCGGGAAGATGCGCCAGCGCATCGCGCAGCGCGTCGACCGGCGTGGGCGGCAAGAGCGGCGGACGGCAGATATGGTCCCAGAACCGCTGCAATTGTTCGACCCGGCGCTCGGGCGGATTGCCGGCGATGACGGCGGCGTTGATCGCGCCGATGGAAATGCCGGCGATCCAGTCCGGATGCAGCCCGGCCTCGGCCAGGCCTTCGTAGACGCCACCCTGGTAGGAACCCAGCGCGCCGCCTCCCTGCAGGACGAGCGCGACGGTGTCGTAGCCGAGTTCGCCGCGCCGCGATTGGATGGAACGAGTCATTTCAGTCACCCATGGCGCACGTAGCGGATGTCTCCGGACCCAGGGCACCGCGGATCCGGCTCCGCCGGTCCGCCAGTGCCGCCCCCTGGGGGGCGCGCGTAAGCGCGTAGGGGGGGGCTCCCATCTCTAGTGCATATACCAGCCGTGGCTGACGACGAACGATTGTCCGGTGAAGGCCGCCGTGGGGAAGGTGGCCAGGAACAGCACGGTCTGCGCGACGTCCTGCAGGGTGGTGAATTCGCCGTCCACGGTGTTGCCCAGCATGACCTTCTTGATCACTTCGTCTTCCGGGATGCCCAGTTCGCGGGCCTGCTCGGGAATCTGCTTTTCCACCAGCGGCGTGCGCACGAAGCCGGGGCAGACCACGTGCGAGCGCACGTTGTGCCGGGCGCCTTCCTTGGCCAGCACGCGGGCCAGGCCGAGCAGGCCGTGCTTGGCGGTGACGTAGGCCGACTTCAGCGGCGAGGCCTCGTGCGAATGCACCGATCCGGTATAGATCACGATGCCGCCGCGATCGTCGCGGTACATGTGCTTGAGGGCCGCCTTGGTGGTCAGGAAGGCGCCGTCGACGTGGATGGCCATGACCTTCTTCCAGTCGGCGTACGCGAACTGGTCGATGGGATTGACGACCTGGATGCCGGCGTTGGACACCAGGATGTCCACGTTGCCGAAGGTGTCGACCACCAGTTGGGTGCCGCGCTCGACCGCCGCTTCGTCGGTCACGTCGAAGTCCACCGCCATCGCCTGGCAGCCCTTGAGCTTGAGTTCGTCCACCACCGCCTGGGCGGCCTTCAGGTTGATGTCCGCGATGGCGACGGCGGCGCCCGCCGCGGCCAGCGTATCGGCGATTTCCTTGCCGATGCCGCTGGCGGCGCCGGTGACGAGAGCGACTTTTCCATGAAGCTGCATGTTGGATCCCTTGGTATGCGCGTGGGGGGAAGCGGTCAGGCCATCAGCGCCGAGGCCAGCAACTGGTAGCTGCGGACCCGGTACTCGTGGCTGTGGATCTGGGAGTTGACCATGACCTCGTCGGCCTGCGTGGCCCGGGCCAGCGCGCCGATCGAATCGGCCAGCGCCTCGGGCGTGCCGATGTGGATGCGGGTGCGGTTGTACTGGCGCAGCGCCTCTTCGTCGGGCTGGTAGACGTAGGCCAGGGCCTCCTCGACGCTGGGCAGCGGGGTGCGGGTGCGGCCGCTGCGCGTGCGCATCATGCTGAGGTCGGCGGTGGAGGCCAGGCGCTCGGCTTCGTCGGCGGTGGGCGCGCAGACGGCCGACACCGCCAGGATGGCGCGCGGCTCGTGGCCGAACGGCGACGCGCGGAATTCCTCGCGATAGAGCCGCATCGCCGCATGGACGTTCTCGGGCACGATGTGATGGGCATAGGCGAAGCCGAAGCCGTTGGCGGCGGCCACGCGCGCGCCGAACAGACTCGAGCCGAGTATCCAGATGGGCGGGCAGGGCACGCCCACGGGCGTGGCGCGCACCCGCGCATGGGGATGGTCGGACGGCATGACGTCCTTCAGATAGCCGACCAGGTCGGCCAGTTGCTGCGGGAATTCATCGGCATCGGCATGGCCGCGGCGCAGCGCGCTGGCGGTGACGGGGTCGGTGCCGGGCGCGCGTCCCAGGCCCAGGTCGATCCGGCCCGGGAACATCGCTTCCAGCACGCGGAAGGTCTCGGCCACTTTCAGCGGGCTGTGATTGGGCAGCATGATGCCCCCCGATCCCACGCGCAGCCGGGTGGTGGCGCCGGCGATCCGGCAGATCAGCAGTTCGGGCGCCGAGCACGCCAGCATGCCCGTGTTGTGGTGCTCCGCCAGCCAGTAGCGATGGTAGCCCGCGGCCTCGGCCTGGCGCGCGAGGTCCACGCTGTTGGACAAGGCATCGGTGGGCGTGTAGCCGGCGGGGATGGGGCTCAGGTCGAGGACGGACAGCTTCAGGGACATGGGGGAGGGAAGGACGGCGGTTAACGCATCAAGTGTGAACCCGGCGGCGTTTTGCTGCAACCCAGCATGGCCGGCGGGAAGAGTTCGGTGCGGTCGACCGCGGGCTCAGGCCCGCCGGGCCAGCGCCAGCGTGCGCCAGGTCGAGACCAGGCCCGCCGCCGCGATCAGCACCATGCCGGCCCAGCCCAGCATGTCGGGATGGTCGTCCCAGAACAGGTAGCCGAGCAGGACCGAGAACGGGATGGTGCTGTACTGGAGCACCGAGGACAGGGCGGCCGAGCCGCGGCTGAACGCGCGCGTCATCGCGAACTGGCCCAGCAGGCCGCTGATCCCGACGCCCAGCAGGGTGAACCAGCCATAGAGCGAGGGCGGTTGCCAGCCGGTGAGCGAGGTGGCGACGCCGCCCGTCAGGCAGGACGAGAGCGCGAAGAACAGCACGATGCGCCATTCGGGTTCGCCGGACTGGCCCAGCGAGCGCACCTGCATCACGGCGATCGCGGTCAGGCTGCCGGCGGCCAGGCCCAGCAGCGCCGCCAGCCACTGCGAGTGGTCCAGGGTGGGTCGCAGGATCGCGATCACGCCGATGAAGCCGATGACGACCGCCAGCGTGCGCAGCCGGTCGGTCAGGTCGTGCTGGCGCCAGATCATCCAGCCAGCGATGAACAGCGGCGAGGTGTAGTTCAGGGTGATCGCGGTCGCCAGCGGCAGCCGGCCCATGGCGAAGAACGACAGCCAGATCGACCCCACCCCGGCGATATTGCGCATGATGTGCAGCCGCCAGGTCGGCGGAATCACGACGCGCCGGGTGGCCCAGGCCCAGGCCAGGATGCCCGCCGCCGTGGGCAGCCCGCGGAACAGGATGATCTGCCCCAGGCTGGCCTCCTCGGAGGCGAATTTCACGAACATGGCCATGATCGCGAACATCAGCGAGGCGAAAAGCATCCAGAGGGCTTGCATGGAGGGCGGGCGGCGATGAGGTGGCCTCGATTGTAACTGCTGGGGTTAACCCCAGTATTCACCTTGAAATCATCGTCCCGGCTACCATATAGCCCCAACCGGGAAACGGGTATCGTCCCTCTCGCCGTTCTGCGGCGGCCGGAGGGAACTTCCCGATGCCTGTTGCCGTCACATTCGGCGCCGCGCGGGGCGGTTCCCGGTGGCCGAGGGGAAAACCCACCCCCGGAAAAAACATCAAAGGTTTTCGGAGCTTCCTGCCCTCATGAAACGCATCGTGCTATTTCTGGCGACCAACGTCGCGGTCATGCTGGTCCTGACGGCGACGCTGAGTCTGCTCGGCGTCAACCGTTTTCTGACCGCGAACGGCCTGGACATCCAGGCGCTGGCCATCTTCTCGCTCGTCGTCGGCTTCACCGGCTCCATCATCTCGCTCCTGATGAGCAAGCCGATGGCCAAGTGGAGTACCGGCGCCCGGGTCATCGACCCCAACGCGCCCAACGGGGCCGAGGAACAGTGGCTGGTCGACACCGTGCACCAACTGGCCGACCGCGCGGGCATCGGCCGCCCCGAGGTCGCCATCTACGAGGGCGAGCCCAACGCCTTCGCCACCGGCGCCTTCAAGAACGACGCGCTGGTCGCGGTCTCCACCGGCCTCTTGCGGGGCATGACCGAGGAAGAAGTCAGCGCGGTGCTGGGACACGAAGTGGCCCACATCGCCAACGGCGACATGATCACGCTGACCTTGATCCAGGGCGTGGTCAACACCTTCGTGGTGTTCCTGGCGCGCGTGGTCGGCTACGTGGTCGACCAGATGGTGCTCAAGAACGAACGCAGCGGCGGCATCGGCTATTTCGCCACCGTCATCGTCTGTGAACTCGTGTTCGGCATCCTGGCCTCCATCATCGTCGCCTGGTTCTCGCGCCTGCGCGAATACCGCGCCGACGCCGGCTCGGCCTACCTGCTGGGTTCGCGTGAACCGATGATCCGCGCCCTGGCCCGCCTGGGCGGCATGGAACCGGGCGACCTGCCCAAGAGCTTCGAGGCGTCCGGCATCGCCGGCGCGGCCAAGGGCTTCGGCGCCTTGTTCGCGTCTCACCCGCCCATCGAGCAGCGCATCCGCGCCCTGATGAACGCAAAAGGCTAGTAGAGGGCCCCCCCTACGCGCTGACGCGCGCCCCCAGGGGGCGATGCGGGTGGACCGGCAAAGCCGGATCCACCGCATCCTGGGGTACCAAACGGCTGGCGGGGACTGGCGTTTCCCACCAGGTCCGCCGGCTAGAAAACAAGAACGGCCTTGCATCGATTGCAAGGCCGTTCTCACTTCATCCGTGCCGAAGACCCAGGGCACCGCGGATCCGGCTTTGCCGGTCCGCCAGTGCCGCCCCCTGGGGGGCGCGCGTCAGCGCGTAGGGGGGGACGACTTCACCCGCAGGTCGTTGCGGACGCTTTGGACGCCTTCGACGCCCCGGGCGACTTCCACGGCACGGGAGGCTTCGGCTTGGGAGTTGACGAAGCCGGAGAGCTGAACGGTGCGGCGGAAGGTTTCGACGTTGACGTCGACGGCGCTGACATCCTTGGCCGCGACCAGGGCCGCCTTGACCTTGGCGGTAATGGCGGCGTCGCTGGTATATTCGCCCGCGGATTGCTGGGTGCGGGTTGCCGTGCAGCCGCCCATGACCGTGGCGGTGCCGATGATGCCGGCGACGAGCAGGGTACGAACGTTCATGATTTTTCTCCTTGGGCGTGAATCATTTTCGGAACAGGCCGCTCAGCAGCGACAGGACCGCAAGCACGATGAAAATGAAGAACAATATCTTCGCGATCGACGCGGCGCCGGCAGCGATGCCGCCGAATCCCAAAACCGCCGCGATGATGGCGATGACGAAAAATACGACTGCATAATGCAGCATGCTTTTCTCCCGTCTTTTCTTGCTATGGCGAAAATCCGGCCTATATGCATCCGGGCCCGGCTTTCGTTTTAAAAGCTACGCGCCGGCTCCCCTGTTGACAAGGCGGCAGTGTATATATTTGTAATGATGCGCATGCCGTCGAGTGACCGTGTATTTATTACAGATCGGTGGGTAGCGCCTTCAAACCCGTCATGAGCGACGGGGGCTTGCGGCGATTGAAAAAAAGAAAAGCGCCCGTGCAGGGCGCTTTGATGGGCAGTCGGACAAAAGTTACGTCTTCACATATCTTCCGGTTCGTCCATTACCTTCCGATACCACTCGTGGAAGTGCTGCATGCCGTCCTCCATGGGGGATTGGTAGGGGCCGGCCTCGTTGGCGCCGCGCTCCATCAATGCCTTGCGGCCGGCATCCATGCGTTCCGCGATCTCGTCGTCCTCGACGGCGGTTTCCATATAGGCCGCTTGCTGGGCCTCGACAAAATCCCGTTCGAAATGGACGATTTCCTCGGGATAATAGAACTCGACGATATTGACCGTTTCCTGTGGGCTCTTGGGGTAGAGCGTCGACAAGACCAGCGTGTGCGGATACAGCTCGATCATGTGGGTCGGAAAATGGGTGACCCAGATCGCCCCGAATTCCGGCGCGCTGCCATTGCGGTAGGCCAGCAGGGCATCGTGCCAGCGCTGGTAGACGCCCGAGCCGGGGTGCGCCAGCGCGTTGTGCACGCCCACCCGTTGCAGGCTGTAGTAGTCGCCGAATTCCCAGCTCAGGTCATCGCAGGTGACGAAACGGCCCAGGCCGGGGTGGAACGGGCCGACGTGGTAGTCCTCGAGGTAGACCTCGATGAACGTCTTCCAGTTGTAGTTGCACTGGTGTACCTGCACCCGGTCCAGGACGTAGTCGCTGAAGTCGAACTCGGGCCTGCCGTCCAGGGCGGCAAGCTCGGTGGCGATCTGGCGGCCGCCCGCGCGAGGCGATTCGAACAGCGAGCCGTTCCATTCCTGCAGCTTGAAGCGTTGCAGGTCGAGGCCCGGTGTTTCGCTGAACAGCGGGGCGCCGATCAGCTTGCCGCGGGCGTCGTAGGTCCAGCGGTGCAGCGGGCAGACGATGTTGCCCGGGCGGCCCAGGTTGCCGCTGCAGTGCGCGGCCTGCCGTTCGCCGCCAGGCTGGTACTTGCCCAGCATCAGCGCCTGCCGGTGACGGCATACGTTGGACAGCAGCTCGACGCCGGCGTGGTTGCGCACCAGCACCCGGCCGTCGTTTTCCTGTATCAGGGTACGGTAGTCCCCGACTTCGGGGACGCCTTTCTGGTGGCCCACGTACATCGGGGCCTGGCCAAAGACGTTTTGCATTTCGCGCGCGAAGCGCGCTTCATCGAAATAGGCACTGACTGGGAGCTGCGCTCGGCTCGCCGCCACGTGTGCCACGCGACCGATATCGGTCATGACTTCCCTCCGCGAGAGTTGTGAAGCCAGTCCCCCTCGCTGCGAAACCACCCCTTACGCGACCTGGAGCGGTGTTTGGACTTCGCAGATGGTACTGGCGCGAAGAAAATGATCTGCCCGATCAAGCCGGCTATTGTACCCCGGACGGCCCGAGAAGTCCCCGCCGCCGCCCCGGCCCGGCCCGCCCTGTAGCGGGGGTGGAATCCCGTCATCCCGTACAATTCCGGGTTCGATGCCGTGACGAGATCCAGGAGGCTTGATTGGCCGACAAATTCGTGAATGTTCCCGATGCGCAGGGCGACGCCCCCGCGCAGGCCCTGCCTCAGGACTTCGAGGCCGCGCTGGGCGAGCTCGAGGCGCTGGTGGCGATGATGGAGGATGGTTCCATGCCGCTGGAGTCCTCGCTGGCCGCCTACCGGCGCGGCGTCGATCTCGTGCGGGTCTGCCAGGACAGGCTGGCGCGCGCCGAGCAGCAGGTCCGGGTCCTCGAGGGAGAATTGCTGCGTCCTTTCGAAGAGGCCGGGGACTGACTTGATGGCTGGCAGTCGCGAAGAGTTTTCCGCCTGGATGGCGGCGTGCGGGGTGCGCGCCGAACAGGCGTTGGCGCGCTTGTTGCCCCCCCAGGACGCCGAGCCGCGCACGCTGCACGGCGCCATGCGCTATGCGGTGCTGGGCGGCGGCAAGCGCGTGCGCCCCATGTTGACCTATGCCGCGGGCGAAGCCTGCGCGGCATCCGGCGCCGGCAGCGAGGCGGCGCTGGACGCCGCCGCCGCCGCGGTCGAACTGATCCACGCCTACTCCCTGGTGCATGACGACATGCCGTGCATGGACGACGACGTCCTGCGCCGCGGCCGTCCGACCGTGCACGTGGAGTTCGGCCAGGCCACCGCGCTGCTGGTGGGCGACGCCCTGCAGGCCCTGGCCTTCGAAGCCCTGGCGGGCATGCCGATTGCCCCTGGCCTGACCGTGCAGGCGGTGCAGGTGCTGGCGACGGCGGCCGGCAGCGTGGGCATGGCCGGCGGCCAGGCCATCGACCTGGCCAGCGTCGGCAAGCCCTTGCAGCGGGACGAACTCGAGGCCATGCACCGGCTCAAGACCGGAGCGCTGCTGCGCGCCAGCGCCGCCCTGGGCGGCATCGTGGTGGGCGCGAGCTCGGCCCATCGCGCGGCGCTCGACGCCTATGCGCAGGCAGTGGGGCTGGCGTTCCAGGTGGTCGACGACATCCTCGATGTCACGGCCGACTCGACGCGCCTGGGCAAGACGGCCGGCAAGGATGCGGCCGCCGACAAACCCACCTATGTATCCATACTGGGCCTGGACGAGGCCCGGACCCTGGCGGAGCGTTTGCGCCGGGCCGCGCACGAGGCCATCGCTCCGCTGGGCGCGAGCGGTGCGCGCCTGGCTGCGCTGGCCGATTTCATCGTGCTGCGCGACCGCTGAACGGAGATACCGAAACATGCCCACCGATATGCTCGACCGCATCGAATCTCCGGCCGATCTGAAAAAACTGGACCGCTGCCAGCTGTCGGCGCTGGCCGATGAACTGCGCGCCTTCGTGCTGGAGTCGGTGTCCCGCACCGGCGGCCACCTGTCGTCCAACCTGGGCACGGTCGAACTGACCCTGGCGCTGCACTATGTCTTCGATACGCCCGACGACCGCATCGTCTGGGACGTGGGACACCAGACCTATCCGCACAAGATCCTGACGGGCCGGCGCGCCGGCATGGCGACGCTGCGGCAGCAGGGCGGCATCTCGGGCTTTCCCCGCCGCAGCGAATCCGACTACGACGCCTTCGGCACCGCGCATTCGTCCACCTCCATCTCGGCCGCGCTGGGCATGGCGGCGGCCGCCCGCTATGCCGGCATCGACCGCAAGCACATCGCCGTGATCGGCGATGGCGCGATGTCCGCCGGCATGGCCTTCGAGGCGCTGAACAACGGCGGCGTCATGCCCGACGTGGACCTGCTGGTGATCCTGAACGACAACGACATGTCGATCTCGCCGCCGGTCGGTGCGCTGAACCGCTACCTCGCGCGCCTGATGTCGGGCAGGTTCTATGCCGCCGCGCGCAACGTGGGCAAGGCCGTGCTGTCGCACGTGCCGCCCGTGTTCGAACTGGCCCGCCGCATCGAGGAACACGCCAAGGGCATGGTCACGCCCGCCACGATGTTCGAGGAACTGGGCTTCAACTATGTCGGCCCCATCGACGGACACGACCTCGATTCGCTGATCCCCACGCTGCAGAACATGCGCAAGCTGTCGGGCCCGCGCTTCCTGCACGTCGTCACCCGCAAGGGGCAGGGATACAAGCTGGCTGAGGCCGATCCCGTCCTGTACCACGGACCCGGCAAGTTCGATCCCGCAGTGGGCATCAGCAAGCCGTCCACGCCGCCCAAGAAGACCTTTACCCAGGTGTTCGGCGACTGGCTGTGCGACATGGCGGCCGAGGACACGCGCCTGATCGGCATCACGCCGGCCATGCGCGAAGGCAGCGGCCTGGTCGAATTCGAGCGGCGCTTTCCCGACCGCTATTTCGACGTGGGCATCGCCGAACAGCACGCGGTGACCTTCGCGGGCGGCCTGGCCTGCGAGGGGCTCAAGCCGGTGGTGGCCATCTATTCCACCTTCCTGCAGCGGGGCTACGACCAGTTGATCCACGACGTCGCGCTGCAGGACCTGGACGTGACCTTCGCGCTGGACCGCGCCGGGCTGGTGGGCGCGGATGGCGCCACGCACGCCGGCAACTACGACATCGCCTTCGTGCGCTGCATTCCCAACATGGTGGTGGCCACGCCGTCGGACGAGGCCGAATGCCGGCTGCTGCTATCGACCTGTTATCGGCATCCCGGACCCGCCACGGTCCGCTACCCGCGCGGCGCGGGCCGGGGGGCGTCGCCGGCGGCGAATCTCGATGCCGTGGCCCTGGGCAAGGGTGTCGTGCGGCGCGAAAGCGGCCGCGCGCAGCCCGGCGGCAAGGCGGGCGTCGCGATCCTCGCGTTCGGCACGCTGGCCGTTCCCGCCTTGCAGGCGGGGCAGGCGCTGGATGCGTCGGTGGCGGACATGCGCTTCGTCAAGCCCATCGACCGCGAACTCATCCTGGACCTGGCCGCGCGGCACGCGGCGCTGGTGACGGTGGAAGAGGGCAGCATCATGGGCGGCGCCGGCAGCGCCGTCTGCGAGGTGCTGAGCGAGGCCGGCGTGAGCGTGCCGGTGATGCAGCTCGGCCTGCCCGACCGCTTCATCGATCACGGCGACCAGGCCGCGCTGCTGGCGGGCCTGGGGCTCGACGCCGCGGGCATTGAAGCGTCCGTGCGCGGGCGTTTTCCCGATCAGGTGAGTTGACCCGAATGCGGGAAGCAGCCGCTTCCCGCTTCAGGCGCGCCGTGCATGACCGAGGGTTAGCCCCGTATGTGTGCCGCTCCCCGACAGGCGCAGAATTACTTTTGCTGAAGCGCTTTGCGAAGCGTTGCAATCGCGTCCAGTAAAAGTGATGTAAAAGCGGTAGATATAACGCGCTGTCGTGGGGAGTATGCGTCAATGCCCGCACCTCTGAGATCCCCCAATCCGTCGGCGTCCTTGACGACGCTGCGCGAGATCCTCGGCTACAACGTACGAGCGTTCCGGGTCGCGCAGAAGATGTCGCAGGAGCAGCTCGGGTTTGCCGCCCACCTCGACCGGACCTTCGTCAGTCAGGTCGAGCGGGCACGTGTCAACATCTCGGTCGACAACATCGAGAAGCTGGCCAAGGCGCTCGAACTCGACCCCGCCATGCTGTTCAAACGCCCCGTGCTTTGAGTCCCGGCGGGGCGTCCATGATCGTTACGCGAGCAGGACCGCTCAGTCCCTGAAGTTCTCGAAGCCCAGGGGCAGGTCGGTCACGTCCTTCTTCAGCAGCGCGATGGCGCTTTGCAGGTCATCGCGCTTGGCGCCCTGCACGCGCACGGTGTCGCCCTGGATGCTGGACTGGACCTTCATCTTGCTGTTCTTGATCAGGGCCACGATCTTCTTGGCGGCGTCCTGGGGCACGCCGTTGCGCACCGTCAGCACCTGCTTGACCTTGTCGCCGCCCATCTTCTCGACCTTGCCGTGATCGAGGAATCGCACGTCCACGCTGCGTTTGGTCATCTTGTTCAGCAGCACGTCACGCACCTGGTTCAACTGGAAGTCGCTGTCGGCATAGGCCGTGAGTTCCTTGTCGGTCTGTTCGACGCGGGCATCCGAACCCTTGAAGTCGAAGCGGGTGGTGATTTCCTTGTTGGTCTGCTCGACGGCATTGCGCAGTTCGACCAGATTGGGTTTGCAGACGACATCGAATGTAGGCATGGGTGAGCTCCTTGCATGCGGCTTGCGGCCTATCTTGGAATAGGGGAATTGTAGTCAAGTAAGATGGCGGGGCTGCGGGAAATCCGTCCCGCCGTCCTTGTTCGTCCTGCCTGGTGCCCAGATTGGCTGTCGCTCCTGATTCCGGCGCTCGCACGGGCCTCGTGCCCGGTGCCTGCGATCTTTCGTCTCTCAACACCCTGGGGCTGGCCAGTTCGGCACCCGCCTGCGTCACGCTGCGCGGCCGCGACGACCTGCCGGCGCTGGCCCGCCTGGCGCGTTCCCGCGAGGCGGGGGTGCTGGTGCTGGGCGGGGGCAGCAACCTGGTCCTGCCGCCCCGGGTGTGCGGCCTGGTGGCGCGGATGGCGCTGCGTGGCATCCGGCTGGTGGGCGAGGATGGCCAGGCTCGCGTGGTCGAAGCCGCGGCGGGCGAAATCTGGCACGACTTGGTTACCTATTGTGTCGGGCAGGGCTGGGGCGGGCTGGAAAACCTCGCGCTCATTCCCGGCACGGTCGGCGCGGCGCCGGTCCAGAACATAGGTGCCTATGGTGTCGAACTGCGCGACCGCTTCGCGGGGCTGACGGCCTACGATCTGCTACGCGACGCCTGGGTGGAGATGGACGCGGCGCAATGCGCCTTCGCCTATCGGGACAGCGTCTTCAAGCGCGAACCCGGACGCTGGGTCATCACCGCCGTGCGGCTGCGCCTGCCCCGGCAATGGACGCCCGTGCTGGACTATCCCGATCTGCGGCGGCACGAGAGCCTGGCGGGCTCGCCCACGGCGCGCGATGTCTACGAGGCGGTCTGCGCGATCCGGCGCGCCAAGCTGCCGGATCCTGCGGTGCTGGGCAATGCTGGCAGTTTCTTCAAGAATCCGGTGGTGCCGGCCGCGCAATACGAGCGGCTGCATGCCCGTTTTCCCGGCATGGTGGCGTATCCGCAAGAGGACGGCGGCTACAAGCTGGCCGCCGGGTGGCTGATCGACCAATGCGGCTGGAAGGGGCGCCGCATGGGGCCGGTGGGCGTGCACGAGCGCCAGGCGCTGGTGCTGGTCAATCATGGCGGCGCGCAATCGGGCGACGTGCTGGCGCTGGCGCAGGCCGTGCGGCACGACGTGCGCGAACGCTACGGCCTGGAGCTGGAGATCGAGCCGGTCGTGGTGCCGGGCATCGATTCCTAGGCGGCTTCCCGCATCGCGGCGTGCTGCCGGACGAAGCGCAGCAGCAGTTCGCGGGCCTCGGGCGCGGGCCGCAGGCGGGTGCTCAGCGCCTGGACGTCGAAGCCTTCCTCGCCCAGCCTGGGGCCGAAATGCGTGAGATAGGTCCCCATGATGTCGGGGCAGAACTCCGGATGGTACTGGCTGGAAATCACGCCATCGCCGTATTGCACGATCTGGTGCGCGTCGTGGTCGGAGCGCGCGAGCACGGTGGCGCCGGCCGGTACCTCCATCACGCTCTGCTGGTGGATCAGGTGCGCCGGAAAGTGCGAGGGCAGCCCCGCCAGCAGGGGAACGTCGCCGGCGGCGGGCAGCAGTTCGACCGTCTGGGTACCCACTTCACGGCCGCGTGGATGGAAATCGACCCGGCCGCCCAGCGCGTGGGCCAGCAACTGGTGTCCGTAGCAGATGCCCAGGATGGGCAGGCCCAGGTCCACCGCCCGCCGTATCCAGTCGGCCGTGCGTTCGCTCCAGTCGGCCAGGTCGGTGACCATGGCGGGCGAGCCGGTGATGATGGCTGCGCGATAGCTCGAGGGCGGGCGCAGTTGGGCCCCCTGATGCACGGCCACGATCTCGATGTCCCCGGCGCGCAGCCCGGCCGCTTCGCGGATCATGCAGCTGAAGGTGCCGTGCCGGTTGGACACCGGTTCGGGCGGGAGCCCGGTCTGGATGATGAGCAGCGGAGGTTGGGTGTTCTCGTTCATGGCGCTCGAAAAACAAATCGGCGGCCCGAGGGCCGCCGACGGTAAGTCAACGCCAGCCCGTCTTCGGGCTGGTGCTGGGCACAGGTTCGGACGGTTGGTTCATCCGCGCTTGCGACGGGCGTTTTCCGCGATGCGCATGCGCAGGGCGTTCAGCTTGATGAAGCCGCCGGCATCCGCCTGGTCGTAGGCGCCGCCGTCGTCGTCGAAGGTCGCGATGGTCTGGTCGAACAGCGTGTTCTTCGAGTCGCGGGCGATGGTGTAGACGTTGCCCTTGTACAGCTTCAGGCGCACCCATCCGTTCACGGCCTGCTGGGTATGGTCGATCAGCACCTGCAGCGCCTTGCGCTCGGGGCTCCACCAGTAGCCGTTGTAGATCAGGCTGGCGTAGCGCGGCATCAGGTCGTCCTTGAGGTGGGCGACTTCGCGGTCCAGCGTGATGGATTCAATGGCGCGGTGGGCGCGCAGCATGATCGTGCCCCCCGGAGTTTCGTAGCAGCCGCGGGACTTCATGCCGACGTAGCGGTTTTCCACCAGGTCCAGGCGTCCGATGCCGTGCTTGCCGCCCAGCGTGTTCAGCTCGGTCAGCACTTCGGCGGGCGTCATGCGCTTGCCGTTCAGGGCGACGATGTCGCCGTGCTCGAATTCGACGTCCAGGTATTCGGGGGCATCGGGCGCGGCTTCCGGGGCCACGGTCCAGCGCCACATGGATTCCTCGGCCTCGGCCTTGGGGTCTTCCAGGTGGCGGCCTTCGTAGCTGATGTGCAGCAGGTTGGCGTCCATCGAGTAGGGCGCGCCGCCCTGCTTGTGCTTCATCTCGATGGGGATGCCCGCCTTCTCGGCGTAGGCCAGCAGCTTCTCGCGCGAGAGCAGGTCCCATTCGCGCCACGGGGCGACGACCTTGATGCCCGGTTCCAGCGCGTAGTAGCCCAGCTCGAAGCGGACCTGGTCGTTGCCTTTGCCGGTGGCGCCATGGGAGACCGAGTCGGCCTTGACCTCGCGCGCGATCTCGATCTGGCGCTTGGCGATCAGCGGGCGGGCGATGGAGGTGCCCAGCAGGTACTCGCCTTCGTAGATGGTGTTGGCGCGGAACATCGGGAAGACGAAGTCGCGGACGAATTCCTCGCGCAGGTCGTCGATGTAGATGTTTTCCGGCTTGATGCCGAACTTCAGGGCCTTGGCGCGTGCCGGTTCGAGCTCTTCACCCTGGCCGATGTCGGCGGTGAAAGTGACGATTTCGCACTGATACGTGTCCTGAAGCCATTTCAGGATCACGGATGTGTCAAGACCGCCCGAGTAGGCAAGTACGACCTTCTTTACTTCGCTCATTGATGTTCCCAGGGCATGGACGGCCCGCGCTTGGGCGGTGCAGCTTTCTGGCCGGTCAGGTCACCGGATATGGGGGCGCACCCAGGGGGCGCTCCGTGCCATATGCGCGGGATCGTGCAATCGCCCCCCGGCCTAACAGGGACGATCTGTGATTGTACCACCCCCTACCCGCTTCGCGGGCCCCCTCAAGGGGGCGGCGCTGGCGGACCGGCAAAGCCGGATCCGCGGCGCCCTGGGCCTAGTGCCTGTTTCTTGGTACGCCACACCGTTGCTACCGCTGGCAGCCAGCGAAGCCTGGGTGCGCAACCCAAAGAGCCGGTACTAGACCCAGGATGCGGTGGATCCGGCTCCGCCGGTCCACCCGCATCGCCCCTGGGGGCGCGCGTAAGCGCGTAGGGGGGGCTATAGCCGGCCTAGAAGGAGAAATTCCATCAGGGCCTTCTGGACGTGCATGCGGTTCTCGGCTTCGTCCCAGACCACGCTCTGGGGGCCGTCGATGACGTCGGCCGTGACTTCCTCACCGCGGTGGGCGGGCAGGCAGTGCATGAAGACCGCGCCGGGGTCGGCCACGGCCATCATGTCGCCGTCGACGCACCAGTCGGCGAAGGCGGCGCGGCGTTCCTCGTTCTCGGCCTCGAAACCCATGCTGGTCCAGACGTCGGTAGTGACCAGGTGGGCGCCCTTGCAGGCTTCCATGGGATCGGCGAACTGCTTGAGCCGCTCGGCGTCGATGACGCCCGCGCGTTCGGGCTCGAGTTCGTAGCCGGGCGGGGTCGAGACGTGGAGGTTGAAGTCCAGCAGCTCGGCCGCCTGCAGCCAGGTGTTGCACATGTTGTTGGAGTCGCCCACCCAGGCTACGGTCTTGCCCTGGATCGAGCCGCAATGCTCGATGTAGGTGAAGATGTCCGCCAGGATCTGGCAGGGGTGGAACTCGTTGGTCAGGCCGTTGATGATGGGCACGCGCGAATAGGCGGCGAAGCGCTCGATCTTGGTCTGTTCGAAGGTGCGGATCATGACCAGGTCGACCATACGGGAGATGACCTGCGCCGAATCCTCGACCGGCTCGGAGCGGCCGAGCTGGGAATCACCCGTGGTCAGGTGGATGACCGAGCCGCCCATCTGGTACATGCCGGCTTCGAACGATACACGGGTGCGGGTGCTGGCCTTCTCGAACACCATGGCGAGGGTGCGGTCGCTCAGGGTGAAATGCGGCTCGTAGTTCTTGAACTTGCGCTTGATCAGCGCGGCGCGGCTGAACAGGTATTCGATTTCCTCGCGCGTGAGGTCGTTGAACTGGAGGAAATGGCGCAGGGGAGGATTGGTCTTCGAGTTTTGCTGGGGAGTTGCGTTCATACGACGCCTCTGACAGAGAGTTGCCGAATCGGCGGGCGGCGCCATGGCGCCGCGGGCCATCGACTCATCGGCTCGTTTCGCGGAAAGGATCAATGATACCCGAGGCATTGTTACAGGCGGCGGGGGCCAGATGGTGCGCGATCGCGTCGGCGACGAAGGTGGCGTGAGTCTGCGCCAGATCGTGATTTCCGCCGGGAACGACCTGCAGCCGTGCATGGCGGAGCAGCGAGGCCAGGCGCTGCCCGACGGCCAGGGGGCTGACGGGATCCCGGTCGCCCCAGAGCAGGAGGGTGGGGGCCGCGATCGACGGGATGTGCGCCGACAGGTCCTCCGGTGGGTCGGCGATCCATCGGGCCGCCCCGGGGTAGGCCAGGAAATAGTCGGTGCGCCAATCGGCTCCGCCAAGGTCCGCGACAGGGATGCCGCCCGAGGTGGCGGCCAGAACCAGGCGGTTGACCCGGGAGGGCGCCGCGAGCGCCAGGCGGATCGCGACCAGGCCGCCCATGGATTGCGCGACGATGTCGACCGGTTCGGTCATGTGGCGCAACGCCAGGTGCACGAGGTCGTCGATCCCGTTCACGTCGGGGTGGGCGGGCTCGTTTCCCAGTCCCGGCCATGCCAGCAGGGTCCCGTCCCGCCCGAGGCGGTCGGCGACCGGTTTCCAGAACGAGGCGCTTCCTCCGGCACCGGGAAGAAAGAGGGTTTTGGTGGTGTGGGCGGTCATGGTTTGGGGGTGACGGAAATCGTGCCGTGCGCTTTCGCGCCGTTCAGCGTGAGGGTGGAGGCCGGGTGGGTCGATAGGCTACAATGCCGAGCTTCTCTGGCGGGGCGTAACCCCGCCCGTCGCGAGTCCTGCCGGGCCCTATCGGGTCTTGCCTGGCCCGTGTCGAGTCCCGCGCCGCCGCGCGGGGCGGTCCGGCCGGCGCATGCAGCGCCTGTGTGCGACAGGCCGGGCTCAAGATCCAACGGGTTCACGAGACCCCTCACCGCGGACTCCTTCCGCAGACAACGACGATGGCTGAAAGCGTCAGGCAGTTCATTATCCAGGGTATCACTTCCGGTGGCAGCAAGTTCCGCCCCAGCGATTGGGCCGAGCGCCTGGCCGGGGTCATGTCGCCCTTTCGGCCCAAGGGGAGCGTGGCGAGCCCCTTTACCTATTCCCCCTATGTTGTGCCCACCTTCATCGACGGCGTCAAATGCGTGGTGGTCGACGAGCGGCTGCGGGCGCTCGAGCCCCTGGCCTGGCAGTTCGTCAACGATTTCGCGCGCGACAACGATTTGCGCACGGTCGAGGCCTGCCTGATTCCCGACGCGCCGGGCAAGCCGAAGCAGCCTTGAAGGGCTGATCTAGCCTGATCCCCGGGTTGGGGCGGGCTCTTGTCATGAAATGTATGGACGAACGAAAGCCAGCTTGGCGGGAGGGTATCCTGCCAAGCTGGCTTTCGTTGCTCGCGCGCGGCGCCAGGCCGCGCAGCGGAATCAGATCAGGCCAGGGCCTTGACGGCGGCGGCCAGGCGGCTCTTGTGGCGAGCGGCCTTGTTCTTGTGAATGATCTTCTTGTCCGCGACGCGGTCGATGACGCTGGTGGCTTTCTGCAGCACTTCCGTGGCGGCGGTCTTGTCGCCGGCTTCGACGGCCTGGCGCACGCGCTTGATCGACGTGCGCAGCATCGAACGCAGGCTGGAGTTGTGCTTGTTGCGGACCACTGCTTGGCGGGCGCGCTTGCGTGCTTGGGCGGTATTAGCCATGAAAATTCCGTATCTGGTAGGGCGAAGTCACGACTTGCTATATATGCTATACGCGGCGGCAGGAGCTTCGCAAAGCCAGAGACTATAGCCCCAAATGGCCGTAAAATCAAATGCTTCGTGGCCGGGTCCCCGTAAAACCACGAGCAAGGCAACCATACTCGCGCGGCGCCCCGCGTACAAGGTCATCCATGAATTTGCTGCGCGCCGCGGCCACCATCAGTAGTTATACCCTGTTGTCCCGCATTACCGGCCTCGTGCGCGACGTACTGATCGCCCGGGCCTTCGGCGCCGGCAGCCTGACCGATGCGTTCTGGGTGGCCTTCCGCATTCCCAACCTGCTGCGGCGGCTGTTCGCCGAGGGCGCGTTCTCGCAGGCCTTCGTGCCCATCCTGGGGGAGGCCCGGAACCGGCATGCACCCGAGGACACCCGCCGCCTGCTGGACCACGTCGCCTCGCTGCTGACCTTCGCGCTGATGGCGGTGACCGCGGTCGGCGTGATCGCGGCGCCCTGGGTGGTCAGCGCGATGGGCAGCGGGCTGCGGGGCGCGGAGCGCGCGGCCGATTTCCAGGCGGCGGTCTGGATGACCCGCGTCATGTTCCCCTACATATTGTGCATGTCCCTGGTGGCCTTTGCCTCGGGCGTGCTCAATACCTGGCGGCATTTCGGCGTGCCGGCGTTCACCCCGGTGCTGCTGAACCTGTCCATGATCGCCGCCAGCCTGTGGCTGGCCCCACACCTGGAGGTGCCGCTTTACGCCCTGGCGGTGGGCGTGATGGCCGGCGGGGTGGCGCAACTGGCGGTGCAGTTCGCCGCCCTGGCGCGGCTGGGCCTGTGCCCCCGCATCGGGCTCGGGCTGCGCGCGGCCTGGGCGGACCCCTACGTGCGGCGCATCCTGCGGCAGATGCTGCCGGCCATCGTGGGCGTCTCGGTGGCCCAGGTATCGCTGCTGATCAACACCAACATCGCGACCTGGCTGGCGCCGGGCAGCGTCACCTGGCTGTCCTTCGCCGACCGGCTGATGGAATTCCCGACCGCGCTGCTGGGCATCGCGCTCAGTACCGTGCTGCTGCCCAACCTGTCGCAGGCGCATGCCGCCGGCCACGCCGAGGAATACAGCGCGCTGCTGGACTGGGGGCTGCGCCTGACGCTGCTGCTGGGCCTGCCCGCCTGCGTGGGGATGGCGCTGATGTCCGAGGCCCTGGTCAGCACGCTGTTCCACTACGGCGCCTTCACCGCCGCCGACGTCTCCCAGACCCGGATGGCGGTGGTGGCTTACGCGGTGGGCCTGATCGGGCTCCTGTCCGTGAAAATCCTGGCGCCCGGCTTCTACGCCAGGCAAGATATCCGCACGCCGGTCAAGATCGCGCTGGTGGTGCTGGTGGCCACGCAATGCCTGAACCTGGTGTTCGTGCCGTGGCTGCATCATGCCGGGCTGGCGCTGTCCATCGGCCTGGGGGCCTGCATCAACGCGCTGGCCCTGCTGACCGGACTGCGCCGCCGCGGCGTCTACCGGCCGGCGGCCGGGTGGGGCGGCTTCCTGGCCAGGCTGGTGGCGGCGCTGGCGGCCATGGGCCTGACGCTGTGGCTGGCCGAGCAGCGCGTGGACTGGCTGGGGCTGCAGGCCCACGCCTGGCTGCGGGTGGCGTTGCTGCTGGGCGTGATAGGCGGCGCCGCCGTGGTCTATTTCGGCGTGTTGTTCCTGCTGGGCTTCCGGCTGCGCGACTTCCGGCGCCGCACGGCCCCGCCCAGGGAATAGCCCGCGCCGGCAACCGGGAGCACCGACGCGATGCCTGAGGCGCCGATCAACCGCACCAGCGAATACCTTCCGCATACCGCGTTCTGGATCCGCGACCAGGCCACCTCGGTCGGGCAGCCGCCGCTGCACAAGCACGAGTATTTCCAGATCTATGTGAACCTGGCAGGCCGCACCGAGCATGTGCTGGGCGCGACGGTCCGGCCCATCCTGCCGGGCACGCTCAGCTTCATCATGCCGCTGCGCGTGCATTGCATCCGGCACGTCGAACCGGCGGAGTTCTTCGTCATCAATTTCCGTCGCGATTTCCTGCGGCCGGAGTCGCGCATCGACCTGCTGGAATTGGAGGACGTTGCCGTCGACGAGATGCCCGAACTCGCGCCCTTCCTGTACCAGGAACACCTGGATTTCGAACTCGGCGCCGACGAACTGGCCGAGGTGCGCCGCTTGTGCCTGCGCATGCAGGCCGAGCACGGCGGGGGCGGTTTCTATGCCGCCGAGTTCATCCGCGCCGACCTGTTCCGCCTGATCGGCCTGGTGTGCCGCCGGCACCAGGACGATCTCCAGGCCCTGGCCCGGACCTCGATGCTGCAGGGCAGCCGCCGGGCATCGCTGGCGCGCGTGAGCCGCTTCATGCGCGAGCACCTGGCCGAGCCCATCACGCTGGCGGACGCGGCGGCCGCCGCCTATCTGTCGACCCACTACCTGGCGCACCTGCTCAAGCGGGAGACCGGCAGGACCTTCACCGAGATCCTGGCCGACCAGCGCATGGACCTCGCGTGCCGGATGCTGGCGGGGTCGCCGCGCCCGATCGCCGAGATCGCGGCCAGCGTGGGCTTTCCCGACGAGGCCTACTTCGCCCGGCGTTTCCGCCAGTTGCGCGGCGTGACGCCCAGCGCCTACCGCGGCCAGGCCGGCGGCCGCGAGAACCCGGCCCAGCGGGGCGAGGCCACGCACGGACGTGATTTGTCCAAATAGTCGCCAATCCCGTCCATGGCCGGCGGCGGCCGCGCTTCCTATACTTTTCAGCACCGGAAAAAGGGAGGGGCGCCATGCATCGACCGTTACGCCGTCTGGGATTTGCCGCGTGCCTGTGGGCATGCGCGCTGGGAGCCGCCGCCGCGGCCGATGCGGACTATCCGTCCCGTGCGGTCCGCATGGTGGTGCCTTATGTCGTGGGCGGCAGCACCGACCTGCTGGGCCGCCAGTTCGCGCAGCGGCTGAGTACCGCGCTGGGCCAGCAGGTGTTCGTCGAGAACCAGGGCGGCGCAGGCAGCACGATAGGCACCGCCACGGTGGCGCGGGCGCAGCCGGATGGCTACACCATCGGCCTGCTGGACACTGCCTTCGCCATCAATCCCAGCCTGTACGCCAAGCTGCCCTATGACAGCCTGAAGGACTTCGATTTTCTGTCGGTGGTCGCTACCGCGACCGGCGTGCTGGTGGTCAACGCCAAGCGGGTCAAGGCGCGGACGCTGCAGGAACTGGTGGCCGAGGCCAAGGCCAGGCCCGACCAGCTAAGCTTCGCGTCCGCCGGCGCGGGCACGGTCGTCCATCTGCACGGCGAGACCTTCAAGACGGCAGCGGGCATCAAGCTGCTGCACGTGCCCTACAAGGGGGCGGGGCCGGCGATCGCCGATCTCCTGGGCGGGCAGGTCGACATGATGTTCAACCTGCCGGCGCTGGTCGCACCGCAGGTCAAGAGCGGCGTGTTGGCGCCGATCGCGGTCACCGGCGGCAAACGCTCGCCGATGTTCCCCGACACCCCGTCCTTCGCCGAGGCGGGCTATCCGGGCGTCGATGCCGTGTCGCTGTGGGTGGTGGCCGCGCCCAAGGGCCTGCCCGCCGCCGTCCACGACAAGCTGGTGGCCGCCATCGGGCAGGCCATGGACGGGCCGGACATGCAGGCCAAGCTGGCCGAGAGTTCGTTCGAGCGCACGGTCGTGCCGTATCCGCGCAGCGTGGATTTCGTGCGCGAACAGATGGCCAAGTTCGCCGCCGCGGTGAAGGCTTCCGGCGCGACGGTGAACTGATGCGTATCGTCCAGATCATCGAGCGCACGGTCGCGCTGGAATCGCGCTTGTCCAATGCCCGCTCCGACTTCAGCCAGATGACCGCCACGGTGGTGGCGGTGGTGTCGGACGTGATCCGCGACGGGCGGCCGCTGGTGGGTTTCGCGTTCAATTCCTTTGGCCGCTATGCCTGCGGCGAGCAGATCCGCGACCGGATCGCGCCGCGCATCGTGGGGGCCGATCCCGACAGCCTGCTGGATGCGACGGGACGCAATTTCGACCCCGCGGCGATCCTGGCCTGCGGGCAGCGGCGGGAGCGGCGCGGCGGCTACGCGGAGCGCGCCATTCCCATGGGCACGGTGGACGTGGCCGTGTGGGACCTGGTGGCCAAGGTCGAAGGCAAGCCGCTGCACGCCGTGCTGGCCGAGCGCCACGGCGGCGGCCGGGCGCGCACGCACGCGCCGGTGTACGTCGGCGGCGGCTGGTACTTTCCGGGACAGAACGCGCGCGACCTGAAGGACGAGATGATCCGGTACCGCGACGCCGGCTACCGGATGGTGAAGATGAAGATAGGGGGCCTGTCCGTGGCCGAGGACTGCCGGCGCATCGAGGCGGTGCTGAGCGAGATGGGCGACGGCCGGGCCCTGGCCGTGGACGCGAGTTGCGCGTTCGGCCGCGACACAGCGCTGGACTATGCGCGGGCCATCGCGCCCTACGGCCTGCGCTGGTACGAAGAACCCTGCGATTTCCTGGAGTACGGCATCTACGCCGACCTGGCCCGCGCCTACGAGGGGCCGCTGGCCACCGGCGAGAACATGGCCTGCGGCAAGGAGCTGGACCATTTCCTGTCCTATGCGGGCTTTCGCGCGGATCGCGACATCATCCAGCTCGATCCGCCGCTGTCCTTCGGCATCACCGAATACCTGAACGTGCTGGCGGTCGCCGGCAGGCATGGCTTCGCCCGCTCCGCGATGTATCCCCACGGCGGCAACCTGATGTGCCTGCACCTGGTCGGCGGCCTGGGGCTGGGGGGATGCGAGTCCTACCCGGACACGTTCGGCATCTTCAGCGGTTTTGGCCAGGAGGTCGCCATCGCCGATGGGCAGGCCACGCTGCCGCAGTCGCCGGGCATAGGTTTCGAGCGCCAGCCCGGCCTGTACGCCGTGATGAAGGACATGGCGGGATTCTGACACCAAGCGAGGAGTGAAGATGAAGATAGGACGCATGGCCACCGTGGCCGGAGCGCACGTGTGCGCGATCGAGGGCGATCGCGTGGTCGACCTGGCGCTGGCCGCCCATGCGGCGGGTCGCGAATGGATGGCGCCGCTGTTCCACGACCTGCGGCTGTTCCTGGCGGCGGGCGACATGGCCCGCGACGCGGCCGCCGGCCTGGCCGCGTCCGGTCCCGCCGTTGCGCTGGAGTCGGTGCGCCTGCTGGCGCCCATCGAAGCGGGATCGAAGATCCTCGCGCACGTCGTCAACTATTTCGACCATGGCGCCGAGGGCAAGCTGACGCCGCCCGAGCAGCCGTTCTTCTTCACCAAGCTGCCCGGCACGGTGGTGGCCCCCGGCGACCCCATCGGCGGCCACGATTTCTCGCGCAAGATGGACTACGAGGCGGAACTGGCGGTCGTGATCGGCCGGGAAGGGCGCGACATCGCCGAAGCGGACGCCTACGACCACGTGGCGGGCTATACCGTCTGCAACGACGTGAGCTACCGCGAGCTGCAGGCCAACGAGGCGGCGCCCACCCTGACCGGCCGCTATGGCCAGAACTGGATACAGGGCAAGAGCCTGGATCGTTCCTGCCCGCTGGGGCCGGTCATCGCGCTGGCACGGGACATTCCCCGGCCGTATCCGCTGCGCATTCAGTGCCGGGTCAACGGCGAAATCCGGCAGGATGCGTCCACCGAGCAGATGATCTTCAAGATTCCGGCGCTGGTCGCGCACATTTCGCGCGCGATGACGCTGCGGCCGGGCGACGTCATCGCCACCGGCACGCCCGCGGGCTGCGGGGTGGCCGACGGCCGCTACCTGCGGCCGGGCGATGTCGTCGAATGCGAGATCGAGAAGGTGGGAAGCCTGCGCAATACGGTGATGGCGGCGGTCCGGGCCTGAGGGGCCCGGGCGCCGCCACCGCGCCCGGCCGCTAGAGCAGCGGCACCAGCAGCAGCGCGACGATGTTGACGATCTTGATCAGCGGGTTCACCGCGGGGCCGGCCGTGTCCTTGTAGGGGTCGCCCACGGTGTCGCCGGTGACGGCGGCCTTGTGGGCCTCGGAGCCCTTGCCGCCGTGGTGGCCTTCCTCGATGTATTTCTTGGCGTTGTCCCAGGCGCCGCCGCCCGTGCACATGGATATGGCGACGAACAGCCCGGTCACGATGGCGCCCATCAGCATGCCGCCCACCGCCATGCGCGCCGATTCGCCGCCCATCAGCACGCCGATGACCAGGGCCAGCACGATGGGCACCACCACGGGCAGCGCCGAGGGCACCATCATTTCCTTGATGGCGGCCTTGGTCAGCATGTCCACGGCCTTGCCGTACTCGGGCTTGCCGGTGCCTTCCATGATGCCGGGGATCTCGGTGAACTGGCGCCGGACCTCCACCACCACCGATCCCGCGGCGCGGCCCACGGCCTCCATGGCCATCGCCGCGAACAGGAAGGGGATGAGGCCGCCCACGAACAGGCCGATGATGACGGCCGGCTCGGCCAGCGAGAAGTCGACGTTCTTGCCGAGGTGGTCGAGCGCGTGGGTGAAGTCGGCGAACAGCACCAGCGCGGCCAGGCCGGCCGAGCCGATGGCATAGCCCTTGGTGACCGCCTTGGTGGTGTTGCCCACCGCGTCCAGCGGATCGGTGATGTTGCGCACCGATTCGGGCATCTGCGCCATTTCGGCGATGCCGCCGGCGTTGTCGGTGATGGGGCCGTAGGCGTCCAGCGCGACGATGATGCCGGCCATGGACAGCATGGCGGTGGCCGCGACGGCGATGCCGTACAGGCCCGCCAGCGTGTAGGCGCCGTAGATGGCCAGGCAGACCAGGATCACGGGCGCGGCGGTGGATTTCATCGAGACCGCGAGGCCGGCGATGATGTTGGTGCCGTGTCCGGTGGTCGAGGCCTGCGCCACGTAGCGCACCGGCTTGTATTCGGTGCCCGTGTAGTACTCGGTGATCCAGACGATCAGGCCGGTCAGCACCAGGCCCACCACGGTGCAGCCGTAGAGCCGGCCCAGGCTGTTGCCGTCGTCCAGCGGGGTGCCGGCGAAGACCCAGGCCGTCAGCGGATAGAACGCCACCAGCGCCAGGATGCCTGCCACCGCGAGGCCGCGGTACAGCGCGCTCATGATGCGCTTGCCGGGGCTGGCCTTGACCGCCATGCAGCCGAGGATGGACGCGATGATGGAGAAGCCGCCCAGGACCAGCGGGTAGATGACCGCCTGCAGCGGCGCCACCTCGATCACCAGCGACCCCAGCAGCATGGTGGCGACGATGGTGACGGCATAGGTCTCGAACAGGTCGGCCGCCATGCCGGCGCAGTCTCCCACGTTGTCGCCGACGTTGTCGGCGATGACGGCGGGGTTGCGCGGATCGTCCTCAGGGATGCCGGCCTCGACCTTGCCCACCAGGTCGGCGCCCACGTCGGCGCCTTTGGTGAAGATGCCGCCGCCCAGCCGGGCGAAGATGGAAATCAGCGACGAGCCGAAGGCCAGGCCGATCAGCGGCTGCAACTGCTCGTGCAGCCCGGCGCCATCGGCGCCCGACAGGTTGGTGCCCAGCAATACCCACAGCAGCACGGTGATGCCGGTCAGCCCCAGCCCCACCACCAGCATGCCGGTGATGGCGCCGCCGCGGAAGGCGACGGTCAGGGCTTCGTTCAAGCCCCGCGTGGCAGCCTGGGCGGTACGCACGTTGGCGCGCACCGAGACGTTCATGCCTATGAAGCCCGCGGCGCCGGAAAGCACGGCGCCCACTGCGAAGCCCAGTGCGCACGGCCAACCCAGGCCGGGCACGAGGCCGATGACGATGAACAGCACCACGCCGACGATGGCGATGGTCGTGTACTGACGGGCGAGATAGGCTTGAGCGCCCTGCTGCACGGCCGTCGCGATTTCCACCATGCGGGTGTTCCCGCTTTCCTGCTTGAGAATCCAGAAGGTGGAAATCGCGCCGAACGCGACGGCCAGAAGGCCGCATACGAGCGCAAAGGACAGACCGGTTGCCATGCAACTCCTCCTTTTGTTCAACTACGAAAGTTTCAAAAACTACCGAGCAAACAAAAACAGTGAAGCAGTTACCGCACCCGACCCAACCCCACCTCCACCCAGACCGGGGAAACCGCGGATCTGGCTTTGCCAGTCCGCCGGTTTCGCCCCCTGGGGGGCGCGCGTAAGCGCGTACGGGGGGGCTTTATTTCAACGCATCGAACAGGCGGGTCTTGATCTCGTCGACCGAGCCGACACCGGAGATCTTGCGATAGCGGGGCGCCTTCGCATCGCCTTCGGCGGCCCACTGCGAGTAATAGTCGACCAGCGGCCGGGTCTGCTGGCGATAGACCTCGAGACGCTTGCGCACGGTCTCTTCCTTGTCGTCGTCGCGCTGGACGAGCGGTTCGCCCGTGACGTCGTCGACGCCGGCGTTCTTGGGCGGATTGAAGCGCAGGTGGTAGGTGCGGCCGCTGGCCAGGTGCACGCGGCGGCCGCTCATGCGTTCGATGATCTCTTCCTCGGGGACGTCCACCTCGACCACGAAATCCAGCGACACGCCGGCCGAGCGCAGCGCCTCGGCCTGGGGAATCGTGCGGGGAAATCCGTCGAACAGGTAGCCGTTGGCGCAGTCCGCTTCCTTCAGCCTGTCCTGGACGAGGCCGATGATGATGTCGTCGGAGACCAGTCCGCCGGCATCCATGACTTTCTTGGCTTCGATGCCCAGGGGCGTGCCGGCCTTGACTGCGGCCCGCAGCATGTCGCCGGTGGATATCTGGGGAATGCCGTAGCGGTCCTTGAGGAACGCGGCCTGGGTGCCTTTGCCGGCGCCGGGCGCTCCGAGCAAGATTAGACGCATTGATGCTTCCTGATTGAGTTGGTGTTCTTGGCCTGCGGCGCTACCGGCGCACACACCGCTGGCCCGGCCCATCAGGGTCCAGGCTGCGAGCGAGTCGCCGGGATGGTGATGAAGGCCGATGCGCTGCGGCATGCGGTCGATGTCGGTATGCCGACCCCCCTATGGCCGCGTGTTTCAGGCACGAGTGCCCCCAAACTTACCTCAAGCGCGCGGCGCCGGTCAAATCAGCCTTGGGCGTCCACCAGCCGCCGCACGAATTCGAGATCGGCGGCCGTGTCGACGCCGGGCGCGGGGGCCTGCGGCGTGACGTGGACCTGGATGGCGTAGCCGTGCTCGAGCGCGCGCAATTGCTCGAGCGACTCCCAGCGTTCCAGGCGGCCCTGGGGCAGCGTGGGGAAGCGGCGCAGGAAGCCGACGCGGTAGGCGTAGAGCCCGATGTGGCGCAGGGCGGGCAGGCCGGGCGCGAAGACGCGCTCGCCGCCGGCCAGCGCATCGCGGGCCCAGGGGATGGGGGCGCGCGAGAAATACAGGGCATGGCCGTCGGCGCCGCAGACGACCTTCACGAAGTTGGGGTTGAACAATTCGTCGGCGGTGTCGATGGGATGCGCCGCCGTGGCGATGGCCGCCGCGCTGTGGCGGTCCAGCGTCTGGGCCACGTGGGCGACCAGCGCGGGATCGATCAGCGGCTCGTCGCCCTGGATGTTGACCACGATCTGCGTGTCGTCGAGTTCGAGCGCATCGCAGGCTTCGGCCAGCCGGTCGGTGCCGGTCGGATGGTCGACGCGGGTCATCAGGCTGTCGAAGCCGTGGGCGCGCACGGCGTCGCGGATGGCGGCGTCGTCGGTCGCCACCAGGATGCGCGATGCGCCGCTGGCCTGCGCCTGCCGCGCGACGCGGACGATCATGGGGACGCCGCCGATGTCCGCCAGCATCTTGCCCGGCAGGCGCGTGGAAGCGGCGCGCGCCGGGATGATGGCGGTGAAGTCGGCCGGATCAGGCATGGGGCGCCTCGGCGGCCGGGGCATCGGATTCGTCCTGCCACGGCTGGGCCTCGGATTCGAGCATGACCGGGATGCCGTCGCGGATGGGGAAGCTCAGGCGGTCGGTGCGGCAGCCTAGCAGGTGCGCGGCGCGATCGTGGCGCAGCGGGCCCTTGCAGAGCGGGCAGACCAGGATGTCAAGCAGGCGTATGTCCATGGAGTCGGGTTTCCAGCCAATCGAAGAACGCGGGGTCGGACAAATGCGCCGAAACCGTGACGGCCCACACGCGCGGGTCGTCCGCAGCCGGACATTTTACGGCGTCCTTGTCGGTGACGAGGATGATATCGGCCTCGATCGCGGCGAACGGCGAGCGGGTGTAATCATAGTGGTCGGGCAGGCCCAGCGTGGTGTCCAGCCGGATGCCGGCGCGGCGCAGCGTGGCGAAGAAGCGCTCGGGATTGCCGATGCCCGCCACGGCGGCGATACGAGGCATCGAGCCCAGCTCCGCCAGCGGCAGGCGCTTGCCGTCGGCCACGCGCCAGGCGCCGTCGATGACGAGGTCCATGTCCACCGCGCGCACGCCGTCCGGCGCGGCGGGCAGGGCGCCGGACGTGCCGCCGCTGCGATTGGTGACGATCGCGTCCACGCCGCGCAGGCGCGAGGCCGGCTCGCGCAGCGGGCCGGCGGGCAGCAGCCGGCCGTTGCCGATGCCGCGTTCGTCCTGCACCACGATTTCCACGTCGCGGGCCAGCGCCAGGTGCTGCAGGCCGTCGTCGGACAGGATCACGTCGACATGGGGATGCGCCGCCAGCAGGGCGCGGGCGGCGTCGGCGCGGCGGGGATGGACGGCCACCGGGACGTCCGCCTGGTGCGCGATCAAGGCCGGTTCGTCGCCGAAGTCCGCGGGATCCAGCCGGCCGCAGCCCACGCGGGGGGCGGGGCCGACCCGCACGCCGTAGCCGCGGCTGATCACGCCGGGATGGCGGCCGCGCGCCCGCAGCGCGTGCGCCGCGGCCACGATGAAGGGGGTCTTCCCGGTGCCGCCGACATAGACGTTGCCGACCACGACGACCGGCACGCCTACCCGCTCGGCCCGTCGCCAGCCTGCCCGGTAGGCGAGGCGCTTGGCGGCGACGGCAGCGGCGGCCAGCAGGGACAGGGGGGCAAGCAGCCACGACAGCCATCCGCCCGTCTGCCACTGGCGCTGCAGCACGGTGCGCAGGGCCGGGCCCGGCGTCATCTGCCCGATCCCGCGGGCGCGGCCTGCGTGGTGAATCCTATGCGCGAGATGCCGGCGCGCCCCGCCGCTTCCATGGCCCGCACCACGGCCTGGTGGGTGGCCGAGGCGTCCGCGTCGATCACCAGCGAGGGATCGTCCCGTCCGGCCGCCGCCTTGCGCAGCGCCTCGGACAACTGGTCGGCGTCGGTGATGGGCAGCGCCTTGCCGTTGAGCGCGTAGCGGCCGTCGGCGGCGACCGTGACGGTCAGGCCCGCGGCTGCTTCGGCGGACTGGGCGGCGGCGTCGGGCAGGCGCACGGACAACTGGCTGAAGCGCGAGAAGGACGTGCTGGCGGCCAGGAAGATCAGGATGACCAGCAGGACGTCGATCAGCGGGATCAGGTTGATGTCGGGTTCGTCGGTCTCGAGGTGGCGGCGGAAGTTCATGGCTGGGCGCCGGGCGGCATCACTCGGCTTGCAGGCTGTCGGCCAGGCGGGCGGCGGCCCGTTCCAGGTCGTGCAGGCTGTCGGTGATGCGGGCGCGGAAATAGCGGTAGAAGATCATGGCGGGAATGGCGATGAAAATGCCCAGCCCCGTGTTGTACAGTGCGACCGAGATGCCGTGCGCCAGTTGCGCGGGGTCGCTGCCGGCCGGCGCGTACGAGCCGAAGATCTCGATCATGCCGACCACGGTGCCGAACAGGCCCATCAGCGGCGCCACCGCGGCGATGGTGCCGATCGCGCCGACGTAGCGGTTCAGGTTGTGCGCGACCGTCTCGCCCGATTGCTCGAGCGCGTCCTTGAGCGCGGGGCGCGAGCGGTGGGCGTTGCGCAGTCCCGTGGCCAGGATGCGGCCCAGCGGCGAATCGGCTTCGAGCCGGGTCACGATCTCGGGGGTGATGCGCCGTTTCTGCACCAGGGCCAGGACGTCTTCCAGCAACCTGGGCGGGGCGATCCTGCTGCGGCGCAGGGCAAGCAGGCGTTCGACGATGAGCGTCAGCGCGATGAACGAAGTGGCGATCAGCGGCCAGATGGGCCAGCCGGCCTCGCGGACGATGGCGAGCAAGAAACCTCTCCTTTTCGATGAAGGCGAGAATGTACGGGCGCGGACGGACGAGGGCAAGTCGCCGGCCGGAAAGTATCCACAGAATCTGTGGATAATTATGTGTGTAACTTGGCCCGGGGCCACGGAATATGCGGTTCTTGCTAGGATGCCCGCTTTTGATTCAGTGGCTGGTGAAGTCAAAAAATCAATCAAATCAATGGCTTATAAGAAAATAATGCCGTCTGTGACAGAGAAATTACTTGACAACCATAGTTTTCAAGCCTGTGGAAAGCTTCTTGCCTGGAAACCCTCATGAATTCTGGTTTTGCGTCCGCACATGACGATTTCTCGCGGGGGATTCTGACTATCTCCCAGCTAAACCGCGCGGTGGCGGGCTTGTTGGAGCGCAACATTCCCCTGGTATGGGTGAGGGGTGAGGTGTCGAATTTCACCGCGGCGGCTTCCGGCCATTGGTATTTCACGCTCAAGGACGGCGGCGCCGCCGCGCGCGGCGTGATGTTCCGCGGTCGGGCCATGCTGGTGGGCTTCACGCCCCGCGAAGGCGACCGCATCGAGATCCGGGCCCGGGTATCGCTGTACGAACCGCGCGGCGACTACCAGTTGCAGGTCGAGGCCATGCGCCGGGCCGGCCAGGGCGATCTGTTCGAGGCCTTCCTGCGGTTGAAGGAAAAGCTGTCGGCCGAGGGACTGTTCGATCCGGCCCGCAAGCGCACGCCGGTGGCCGTGCCGCGCGCGCTGGGTGTCGTCACCTCGTTGCAGGCGGCGGCGCTGCGCGACGTATTGACGGCGCTGGCGCGGCGGGTGCCGCACGCCCGGGTGGTGATCTATCCGGCTCCGGTCCAGGGCGACGAGGCCGGCCCGCGGCTGGCGCAGGCCATCGCGCTCGCGAACCGGCGCGCCGAGGTCGATACCCTGTTGCTGGTGCGCGGCGGCGGCAGCATCGAGGACCTGTGGGCGTTCAACCATGAAGGGCTGGCGCGGGCCATCGTCGCCAGTGCGATCCCCGTCATCAGCGGCGTCGGCCACGAGACCGACTTCACCATCGCCGATTTCGCCGCCGATCTGCGGGCGCCCACGCCCACGGCGGCGGCCGAGATGGCGGGCCTGCCGCGCGAACAGTGGCTGGCGCGCCTGCGCCAGGCGGCCCAGGACCTGCGGCGGGCGCAGCGACGCCGCCTCGAGCAGGCCGGGCAGCGGCTGGACCGGGCGGCGGCGCAGTTGATTTCCCCGCGTGAACGCCTGGCGCGGCAGCAGGAGCGGCTGGCCGCGCTGGTGCGCGGCCTGGACGCGGCCTGGACCGGCGCCCAGCGCGACCGCGAGGCCGAGGTCGGCCTGTTGCGGCAGCGGCTGATCGCCCAGTTGCCCGATCCCGCGCGGCTGTCGGCGCGGGTGGACGACCTGGCGCGGCGCGTGCGGCAGTGCCAGGCGTACCAGCTCGCCCGCCTGCAGCAGCGGCTGGCCTCGCATGCCGCGCATCTGCGCGCGCTCGGGCCCGAGCAGACGCTGGCGCGCGGCTATGCCATCGTGCGCGACGAGCAGGGCGGCATCGTGCGGCAGGCACGCAGCTTGCAGCCCGGCGCCCGACTCGACCTCCGCTTCGCCGAAGGCGCGGCCCAGGCCTCGGTGACGGCGGTCGAAGCCGATCGCGGGCTGGTGTGACGGCCAGAATCCGCGCGGCCGCCAGGGCATGACATGACTGCGTCGCCCTGGCGCGTTAACCTTGCGTAACGCGGGGACTTCCGGGCCAAGCGGCATACTTGCCGATAAAATGCCCCCGCAAACCTCCCAACCAGAAGCAGGAGCTCAGATGGAACACACTCTTCCGCAATTGCCGTATCCCCAGGACGCCTTGGCCCCCACCATCTCCAAGGAAACGCTGGAGTACCACCACGGCAAGCACCACCAGACCTACGTCACCAATCTGAACAACCTCATCAAGGGCACCGAGTTCGAGAACGCCTCGCTCGAGGACATCGTCAAGAAGTCGTCCGGCGGCATCTACAACAACGCCGCCCAGCACTGGAACCACTCCTTCTACTGGAACTGCCTGACGCCCAAGAGCACGCCGCCCGCCGGCAAGCTGGCCGACGCCATCAATGCCAAGTGGGGCAGCTTCGACGCCTTCAAGGACACCTTCAACAAGCAGGCCGCCGCCAACTTCGGTTCGGGCTGGACCTGGCTGGTCAAGAAGGCCGATGGCTCGATCGACATCGTCAACACCGGCGCCGCGGGCAACCCGCTCACCACCGGCGACACCCCGCTGCTGACCTGTGATGTGTGGGAACACGCCTACTACATCGATTACCGCAATGCCCGTCCGAAGTACCTCGAGAGCTTCTGGGGCATCGTGAACTGGGAATTCGTGGCCAAGAACCTGGGCTGATTCCCGTCGCGGCCCCGCGGGGCCGCCGCATGACGCGCGCTGTCGCAAGCTCAGGCTTGAATGCTCAGCGCGCGTTTTTCATTGCCGGGCCGCCCCAAGATGAAAAACGCCCCCTTGGGGGCAGCGCCACCGCGAAGCGGCAAGCGTGGGGGCATTTTCTCATTGCTTCGCCTCCATGAAAGTCCGACGCTCAGTGCCCTGGCGCGACCAGGCCTCCATCACCGTGCGACGCAAGGGCCGGCAGGTCCTGCGGGTGTCGCGCAAGACCTTCCGCTACGCGCTCGTCCTGTGCGGGGCGGCGGTGGTGGCCTTGCTGTCGCTGGCGTTCGCCTGGCTGGCCGAGATCGCGCTGGAGTGGAACCGCCACTGGACCTCGGCCGCGCCGTGGGCCGCGCTGGTGGTCATCCCGCTGGCGATGGCGGGTCTGCGCTGGCTGACCTTGCGGCTCGCGCCGATGGCGCGGGGCAGCGGCATCCCCCAGGTGATCGCGGCCACCTCCATCCCGGCGCCCATCGCCTCCTCGGGGCTGGTGTCGCTGCGGCAGGCGCTCTGGAAGATTCCATTGACCGCCGTGGCGCTGCTGGCAGGCGCTTCGGTGGGGCGCGAAGGGCCTTCGGTGCAGGTGGGCGCGGCGGCCATGCTGGCCTGGGGCCGGTTCTGGCAGGAGCGGATAGGCGTCAAGCTGGAATTCCGGGCGAACGAATTGATCGCCGCGGGCGCCGCCGGCGGCCTGGCCGCGGCATTCAACACGCCGCTGGCCGGCGTGGTGTTCGCCATCGAGGAACTGGGGAGGAGCGCCGCCGTGCGCTGGAACCGCCTGGCGTTGTCCGGCGTGCTGGCGTCGGGTTTCATCGCGCTGGCCATCGCCGGCAACAATCCCTACTTCCATGCCGCGGCGGCGGCCGGCTTCGTCCAGGGGACGTGGGGTTGGACCCTGGCCAGCGGCGTGCTGAACGGCGCCGTGGGCGGGCTGTTCGCCGCCACGATGGTGCGCGGCGTGACGGGGCTGGTCCCCGCGCGGTGGCTTCCCTGGCTGCAGCGGCATCCGGTGCGGCTGGCCTTCCTGTGTGGCCTGGTCGTGGCGGTGCTGGGCTGCCTGACGGGCGGCGCCACCTATGGCACGGGCTATGAGCAGACCGCCGCGCTGCTGAACGGGCATCCTGTCGAGAGCGCCTGGTTCGGGATCGCCAAGTGGGTGGCGACCGTGGCCTCGTACGTGTGCGGCATTCCCGGCGGCATCTTCACGCCGTCCCTGGCCATAGGCGCCGGCATGGGCGAACACATCGTGCAACTGGCCGGACCCGCCGCCGATCCGCGCACGCTGGCGCTGGTGTCGATGGCGGCTTTCCTGGCGGCGGCCACCCAGGCGCCCATCACGGCCAGCGTGATCGTCATGGAGATGACGCGCAGCCAGGACCTGATGTTCCATCTGCTGATGGCCACGCTCGTCGCGTCGCTGGTGTCCCGGCAGTTCTGCCCGCGGCCGTTCTATCACGCGATGGCGCTGCGCTTTCACAAGGAAGTCATGCACCCTCACCATCGGCCATCCGGCGGCCCGGCAAGCACCGCGCCGCCAAGTGGTGCCCAAATGTAATTTTGTGAAGTCCATGCTTCACAATAGGCGGGCTCTCACCCTCTAATAGCGCTACGGAAAGCACGCACGAAGGCGTGTCCGGGGGATTTCATGGCAGACAGGAAAAAGGCGGCCGCCTGGGCCGCGGGCGTGGTATTGCTGGCCGCGGCGGTGGGCGGCGCATGGTGGGCGGGCAAGCAGTCCGGCGGCGGAGGGGGCGAGCCGCCCGCTTCCGAGCTGGTCGGCAGTGCCGATCCCTTCACGTTGCTCGAATGCCGGACGCGCCTGTTTGACGAGTCGCTGGCGCTGGCCGTGACGTTCTCGCAGCCGCTCGATCGCCGCCAGTCGCTGGGCAAGCTGCTGCAGGTGGTGGACCTGGGCGCCGCTTCCGGCGATGACGAGGCCGCCAAGACCCTGGGCAAGCCGCAGCCCGGCCAGGCCCTGCCGGAAGGCAAACCGGTGGCGGGCGACTGGTCGCTGGGCGACAACCCGCGCGTCGCCTACTTCCCCTACATCCAGCCGAACCGCCGCTATGCGATCGCGGTGCCCGAGTCCGTCAAGGGCGCGGGCGGGCAGGCGCTGCCCGAGGCCTTCGGCTGCGAAGTGGCCAGCGAGGCCATGCCGCCGTCCTTCTATTTCGCCAGCCGCGGCGTGGTGCTGCCCGCAGGCCAGAACGGCGGGCTGCCGGTGGTCACGGTCAATACGCCCGAGGTCGACGTGCAGTTCCTGCGCATCGATCCCGCGCAATTCCCCCGCTTCTTCGAACAGGTGCTGGGCGTGCGCCGGCCCGTCGCCAAGACCGACCCGGATGCCGAGGACGACAGCGACGAAGACGACGAGTGGCGCTACAGCGGCAACCGCAGCCTGAAGGGGACGGTGGGAAGCTGGGACCTGGATCGCCTGAAGGATGTGACGCGCAGCGTCTATGCCGGCCGTTTCCTGACCGACGACAAGGCCAATCGCCGCCATGTCACCTTCCTGCCGGTCGAGGGCATCAAGGAACTGAAGGAGCCCGGGATCTACGTGGCCGTGATGAGCCAGCCCGGACGGTTCCGCGACGAATACCAGGTCACCTATTTCTACGTCAGCGACATCGGCCTGCACACGCGGCGCTACGCCGGCCAGCTCGATGCGTTCGCGACCTCGCTCAAGAGCGGCAAGGCCATGGACGACGTCGAGTTCGAGCTGCTGGACGCGAACGCGAAGTCGCTGGGTCGCGCCAAGGCCGACGGGCAGGGGCGCGCCGTGTTTTCGGGCAGCTTCGAGGCCGCGCGCATCCTGTTGGCGCGCCGGGGCGCGGAGCTGTCCGTGGTGGCGCTGGCCGAGCCGGCGCTGGACCTGTCCGAATTCGACGTGGGCGGCTATCCGTCCCGCGACAACAAGCTGTTCGTCTACGCCGGCCGCGATCTCTACCGGCCGGGCGAGCGCTTCGACGTTTCCGTGCTGGTGCGCGACGCCGACGGACGGGCGGTGCAGGCCGCGCCGGTCACGGCCACGCTGAAGCGGCCGGACGGCCGTACCGTGCGTACCGCCTTGTGGCGGCCCGATGGGCAGGTGCCGGGCTATGTGCGCCAGGCCATCGAGCTGCCGGCCGACGCGCAGACGGGCACCTGGCTGCTGGAGACGCGCCTGGACCCGGCGGCCCGCTCGGCCGATGCCTCGTGGAAATTCCAGGTGGAAGAGTTCCTGCCCGAGCGCATGAAGCTGGACCTGAAGTCGCGCGAAGGCGTGCTGGAGGCCGGCCGGCCCCTGAACGTGAAGGTGCAGGGCGACTACCTGTACGGCGCGCCCGCGGCCGGCAACCGGCTGCTGGGCACGGTGTCCATCGATCGCGACCGCTATGCGCTGCCGCAGCAATGGCCGGGCTTCCTGTTCGGCGATTTCGCCGACGACGACCGCAAGCAGCGGCGCGACCTGGACGAGACCACGCTGGACGACAAGGGCGCGGCGGCGGTTGCCGTCCCGGTGGATGTGTCCGGCACCGCCTCGCCCATGAAGGTGAAGGCAAGCTTCAGCCTGCTGGAGTCGGGCGGCCGGCCCGTCGTGCGTTCCATCGAGCGCAGCGTCTGGCCGGCGCCGGCATTGATCGGCGTGCGGCCGCTGTTCGACCGCGACGTCGCGCGCGAAGGGACGATGGCCGAGTTCGAGGCGGTGCGCGCGGACCCGCAGGGCAAGGTCGTGCCGCTCAAGCAGGCGCAGTTGCGCGTATACCGCGAGGAACGGGTGTATTACTGGCGCTTCGACGACCAGCGCGGCTGGAACAGCGGATTCACCGAAACCGAGGAACTGGTCGAGTCGCGCGTGCTGGCGCTGCCCGATCGCGTGAAGTTCGGGGTGCCGGTCAAGTGGGGACGCTACCGGCTGGAGCTGAGCGATCCGGAAAACGGCGACACGCTGCGCTACCGCTTCTATGCCGGCTGGGGCGCGCAGGATGCCGAGGAAATGGGCAACCGGCCGGACCGGGTGCAGCTCAAGCTGGACCACGCGCCGGTGCGCGAGGGCGAGACGGTCAAGCTGTCGATCACGCCGCCCCATGACGGCGAGGCGCTGATCGCGGTCGAGGGCGGCACCATGCTGTGGAGCCAGCGCACCAGCGTGAAGGCGTCGGGCTCCATGGTCGAGATTCCCATCGGCAAGGACTGGAGCCGCCACGACCTGTACGTGTCGGTGACCGTATTCCGGCCCGGCAGCCAGGGCGATCGCGTCACGCCGGCACGCGCGCTGGGCCTGGTCTACCTGCCGCTGTCCCGCGACGATCGCAAGCTGGCCGTGGAGCTGGCCGCGCCGCCCAAGGTGCTGCCCGAGAAGCGGACCACCGTGAAGGTCAAGGTGGGCAACGCCGGGCAGGGCCAGCAGGCGTACGTGACGCTGTCCGCGGTCGACGTCGGCATCCTGAACATCACGCGCTATGCGACGCCCGATCCCTTCGACTTCTTCTTCGGCAAGCATCGCTACGCGCCGGAGCTGCTGGACCTGTACGGCAAGCTGATCGAGAAGATGGAGGGCACGCAGGGCAAGCTGAAATGGGGCGGGGATGCCGCGATGCGCGACACCCGCAGCATGCCGGTGAAGGTGCGGCTGGTGGACCTGTTCAGCGGTCCGGTGCGGCTGGACGAGCAGGGCGAGGCGCAGATTCCGTTGGACCTGCCCGACTTCAACGGCACGCTGCGCCTGATGGCCTCGGCCTTCACGCCCGACCGCTTCGGCAACGCGCAGGCCGAGATGGTGGTGGCGGCGCCGGTGGTGGCCGAATTGTCGACGCCGCGCTTTATCAGCCCGGGCGACGAGGCCGCGATCGCGCTGGACGTGACCAACCTGAGCGGCGCGCCGCAGACGCTGACGGTGAACCTGGAGGGCCTGGACCCGGTGCGGATACGGGGCGGGTCGCAAAGCGTGAACCTGGCCCACCAGCAGCGCGCCACCCTGCGCTTCGTGGCCGAGGCCACGGGCGCCTACGGGCTGGGCCGGCTGCGATTGACGGTCGACGGCCAGGGAGGCGCGAACCCCATCCGCATCGTGCGCGAGTCGCTGTTGCAGGTCCAGCCGCCAGTCGCGGCGACGCGCGACGTGCGTCGCGTCCGGCTGGGGCAGGGCGAGAGCCTGAAGCTGGAGTCCAGCTGGATCGACAAGCTGTATCCGGATTCGGCCAGCGCCAGCGTGGCGATTTCCAACAAGCCGCCTTTCAACGTGAAGCGCCTGGTGCAGGGGCTGCTGGACTATCCCTATGGATGCCTGGAGCAGACCGCCAGCGCGGCCTATCCCCACGTCTTCATCGGCGAGGACGAGGCCCGCGCCTGGGGGCTGACACCGCGCACGCGGGCCGAGCGCGAACGCATGATCGAAGGCGCGGTCGGCCGCATCGCCGGCATGCAGAAGGCCGGCGGCGGCTTCGCGCTATGGGGCGACGGCGCGCAGGAGATCTGGCTGTCGGCTTATGTGGCGAGCTTCCTGCAGGATGCCCGCACGGCCGGCTTCAACGTGCCCGACCTGGTGTCGCGCCGAGCCTCCGACTGGCTGCTGGCCCAGTTGCAGCAATCGTCGGCCAACTTCCCCAGCCTGCCGCAGAACCTGCTGGCCCAGCTTGCCGCCGGTCCTGGCCAGCGGCTGCGCGACAATGACTACAACCTGCTGCGCGACAGCCACCGCCGCTTCGCCGAGCTGGCCAACGCGGCCTATGTGCTGGCGCGCGAGCAGAAAGCGCCGCTGTCCACGCTGCGGGTGCTGTACGACAACTACCGCGACCGGTCGCGCTCGCCGCTGCCCCTGGTTCACCTGGGCATCGCGCTGAAGCTGATGGGCGACGAGACGCGCGCGCGCTCGGCCTTCGACGAGGCGATGACGCGCGGCTACGGCATCGACGCCAATCGCTACGGCGGCTATGGTGAATGGCTGGGCGACTACGGCTCGGCCCTGCGCGACTACGCGATGTCCTACGCGCTGATGATGCAGCACCAGATCGACCATCCGCGCCGCGAGGCCCTGCTGGGCGACGTGGCCGGCCGCCTGGGCAGCCGCAGCTATCTGTCCACCCAGGAGCAGCTGGCGCTGTTCCTGGCCGCGCGGGCGGCGGGCGGCGTGGCCGGGGCGCAATGGACGGCGACGCTGCGCACGGGCCAGGGCGAGCAGCAGCTCAGTTCGCGCGACACCGAGGCGCGCAGCTTCACGGCCGCGCAGTTGGCCGCCGGCGTGGACATCGTCAACACGCAGGCCGATCCGCTGTTCGTCGAGGTGGACGTGCAGGGCTACCCGCGCCAGGCCGAGGCGCCGCGCGCCTCGGGCGTCACGATCGCGCGCAGCTGGTACGAATCGGACGGACGGCCCTGGAACGGCCGCCCGTTGCAGACCGGCGAGATGCTGATCGTCAAGCTGGACGTCGCCTCTGGTCGCCGCATCGAGGACGCGCTGGTGGTAGACCGGGTGCCGGCGGGGTTCGAGGTCGAGAACATGAACCTGAGCCAGGGGCCGGACATGGCGGATTGGAAGGTCGGCGGCGTGCAGGTGTCCGAGGCGCTGAACGATACGCGCATCAAGCATCGCGAGTACCGCGACGACCGCTACGTCGCGGCCGTGAGCATCCAGGGGCCGGTCACCGTGTTCTATCGCGTGCGGGTGGTCACGCCGGGCCGCTTCGTCGTGCCCGCGCCGGTGGTCGAGGACATGTATCGTCCCGAGATCCGGGCGGTGGGCGCGTCTTCCGGCCCGCTGGTGGTCAACGACCCGCGCGGAGGCGCGCGCTGAGGCGGCGCTGGGGCGCCGCCACGGCGGCGGGGGCGATCGCGCTGGGGGCGCTGTGGGCGGCGGACCGGATGCATCCGCTGCCGGCCCAGGCCTTCCGGCCGGCCGATGGGGGCCTGGTGGTCACATCGGCCGACGGCAGCCCCTTGCGCACCTATCCGGGCGAGGACGGCATCTGGCGCTACCCCGTCTCGCCCGAGGACGTGTCCCCGCTGTATCTGCAGGCGCTGCTGACCTACGAGGACCGCTGGTTCCACTGGCACTGGGGCATCAACCCCTACGCCATGGCGCGTGCGGCCTGGCAGTGGGCGACTTCGGGCCGCATCGTCTCGGGCGGATCGACGCTTACCATGCAGGTCGCGCGCATGATCGACCCGGCGCTGCGCGGCGCCCCGCGCAGCATGGGTATCAAGCTGCGCCAGATGGCGCGCGCGGCGCAACTGGAATGGCACCTGTCCAAGCGCGACATCCTGACCCTGTACCTGAACCATGCGCCCATGGGCGGCATCGTGGAAGGCGTGGAGATGGCCAGCCGCGCGTATCTGGGCAAGCCGTCGCGCCAATTGAGTCATGCCGAGGCCGCACTGCTGACGGCATTACCGCAGGCTCCGTCACGGCTGCGCCCCGACCGCGCGCCCGAGGCGGCCCGGGCCGCGCGCGACAAGGTGCTGGCCCGCCTGGCCCAACGCGGCCGCTGGAGCGCCGAGGTGGTCGCCGACGCGCGCATCGAACGCGTGATCGCGCAGCCGCTGCGCGGCCACTGGCTGGCGCCGCTGGCCGCCGAACGCCTGCGGCAGCGGCCGCAGCAGGGAACCGCCGCCTCCCGCCGCATGGTCCGGTCGACCCTGGATGCCGAATGGCAGTCCATCGTCGAGGACATGCTGCTGGACCGCGTGGACACGCTGCCGCCCAAGGTGTCCATGGCCGTGCTGGTGGTGGACAACGACAGTCTGGAGGCGCGCGTTTACGCGGGGTCGGCCGATTTCTCCGACGCGCGCCGGGCGGCCCACGTGGACATGGTCCGGGGCGTGCGTTCGCCGGGGTCCACGCTCAAGCCCTTCCTGTACGCGATGGCGCTGGACGAGGGCATGGTCCATTCCGAGAGCCTGCTGGTCGATGCGCCGCAGACCTTCGGCGGCTACCGGCCGGGCAATTTCCAGGCCTCCTTCTCGGGCGCGGTCAGCGTGTCCGAGGCCTTGCAGCGTTCGCTCAACGTGCCCGCGGTCGACCTGCTCGATCGCATCGGCCCGGCGCGCTTCGCGTCGGTGCTGCGCGCGGGCGGCCTGCGCCTGCGCATCCCGGCGGGCGCGGCCCCGAACCTGAGCCTGATCCTGGGCGGGGCGGGCACCACGCTGGAAGAACTGGTCGGCGCCTACCGCGCGCTGGCCCGCGGCGGCCTGGCCGGCCGCGTGCGGCTGACCGCCGACGAGCCGCGCGTCGAGTCCCGCATCATGAGCGAGGGCGCGGCCTTCATCGTGCGCGACATCCTGGAGAGCGGCGGCCGGCCCGATCGGCCCTTCTACGCGGGCGGCCGGGGGCTGGCCTGGAAGACCGGCACGAGCTTCGGCTTTCGCGACGCCTGGGCCGTGGGCGTGACCGATGCCTGGACGCTGGGCGTCTGGGTGGGCCGGCCCGACGGTACGCCCAATCCCGGTTTCTTCGGCGCCAACGTCGCCGCGCCGCTGCTGCAGGACCTGGTGGCGGCGCTGCCGGCGGCCGCACCCATCCCCCGCATGCCGCCCGCCTCGGTGCGCGCGCAGTCCATCTGCTGGCCTCTGGGCCTGCGAGCCGACAGCACGCCCGAGGACATGTGCCTGCAACGCCGCCAGGCCTGGTCGCTGGACGATGCCGTGCCGCCCACGCTGCCCGATCGCGGAACACAGGGGGGCCTGGTGGAGACGATCTGGGTCGATCCACGCTCGGGAATGCGCACGGATCCCGGCTGCCGCGTGCCGGGCACGCCCAGGCAGGTCGCGCGCTGGCCGTTGGCCTTGCAGCCGTGGGCGGAGGCGGGAATGCTGCCGGGAACCGGCGCGGCGCGCTGGCATCCCGCGTGCGGATCGGGCTCGCATGCGGGCACGGGCGTACGGCTCGAAGGCCTGGACACGGGCGCGATCCTGCGCCCGGTGCCGGGGCGCGACCAGATCGATGTGCAACTGCGGACGCTGGGCGGCGACGGCGCGCTGTGGTGGATGCTGGATGGCAAGCCGGTTCGCCGTACGGATGGCGCCGGTCCGGTCTCGCTGCGCTTCACGCGCAACGGGGCGCATACCGTCACCGTGATGGACGAGGGCGGCCGCTACGACAGCGTGCGCTTCACCGTGCGCGGGCTGCCGGAACACGCTCGGAATGACGGCCCGGGAGGCTTATGATGACTCTGGCCTCTTGCCCCTCGTGCGTAATCGATGTTTAATATTCGAACAATAGTTCGCGTATAGAACTTTTCCGTTTTGCAATCAGGTACGCCGCCTGCGTCCCCCCGGACGGCAGGCATCGTGCGGAGACATAGATGATCAACAAAATCGTGGCTTCGGTGGCCGAAGCGCTGGCCGGCGTCAAGGACGGCTCCACCATATTGGTAGGCGGGTTCGGCACGGCCGGCCTGCCCAACGCGCTGATCGACGGTCTGATCGAGCAGGGCGCCAAGGATCTCGTGGTGGTGAACAACAACGCCGGCAATGGCTATACGGGCCTGGCCGCGCTGCTGCAGACCGGGCGCGTGCGCAAGGTGATCTGCTCGTTCCCGCGCCAGACCGACTCCTACGTGTTCGATGAACTCTATCGCGCCAAGAAGATCGAGCTGGAACTCGTGCCCCAGGGCAACCTGGCCGAGCGCATCCGCGCCGCGGGCGCGGGCGTGGGCGCCTTCTACACGCCCACCGGTTTCGGCACGCTGCTGGCCGAAGGCAAGGAAACGCGGCACATCAACGGCCGCGACTACGTGCTGGAATACCCCATCCACGGCGACGTGGCGCTGATCTCGGCCTACAAGGGCGATCGCTGGGGCAACCTGACCTATCGCAAGACCGCGCGCAACTTCGGGCCCATCATGGCGACCGCCGCCAAGATGGCCATCGCCCAGGTGCACGAAACCGTCGAACTGGGCGAGCTCGATCCGGAAGCGGTCGTGACGCCCGGCATTTTCGTCAAGCGCGTGGTGGCCGTCGGGGCCCAAGCCAACGCCCAACAGGCCGCCTGAGGAACACGCACATGAACAAGATGAATCGAGACCAGATGGCCCAGCGCGTGGCGCGCGACATTCCCGAGGGCGCTTACGTGAACCTGGGCATCGGCCTGCCCACCCTGGTGGCCAATCATCTGCCGGCGGACCGCGAGGTCCTGCTGCACACCGAGAATGGCCTCCTGGGCATGGGCCCCGCGCCCGAGAAGGGCCACGAGGACTGGGACCTGATCAACGCCGGCAAGCAGCCGGTCACCGCGCTGCCCGGCGCCGCCTATTTCCACCATGCCGATTCCTTCGCGATGATGCGCGGCGGCCATCTGGACATCTGCGTGCTGGGCGCCTTCCAGGTGTCGGTCAAGGGCGACCTGGCGAACTGGCACACCGGCGCGCCGGATGCCATTCCCGCCGTGGGCGGCGCGATGGACCTGGCCATCGGCGCCAAGCAGGTGTTCGTGATGATGGACCTGCTGACCAAGACGGGTTCGAGCAAGCTGGTGGAAACCTGCTCCTATCCGCTGACCGGCGTCGGCTGCGTGAGCCGCGTCTATTCCGACCTGGCCGTGTTCGATATCAAGAAGGACGGCGTCTACGCCAGCGACGTGGTCGACGGACTGTCGTTCGACGAATTGCAGCGCCTGTGCGGCGTGCCGCTGCGCAAGGCCTGACGCCATGGACGCCTTCGTCTACAACGCCAACGCCGCCCGCGTGGTGTTCGGCGCGGGCTCCCTGCAGCACCTGGAGCGGGAGATCGGGCTGCTGGGCGCGCAACGGGCGCTGGTGTTGTCCACGCCGGGCCAGCGCAAGCTGGCCGAGCGCGTGGCCGCCCTGCTGGGGGCGAAGGCGGCGGGCATCTTCGACGGGGCGGTCATGCATGTGCCCATCGAAGCGGCCCGCCAGGCGCGCGACGAGGCGCGCCGGCTGGACGCCGATTGCGCCGTCGCCATCGGCGGCGGCTCCACGGTGGGGCTGGGCAAGGCCATCGCGCTCGAGTCCGGGCTGCCCATCCTGGCCATTCCCACCACTTATGCCGGCTCCGAGATGACGCCGATCTACGGCATCACCGAAGGCGGCCTGAAAAAGACGGGCAAGGACGCGCGCGTGCTGCCGCGCACCGTGATCTACGACCCCGAGCTGTCGACGGGGCTGCCGGTGGCGCTGTCGGTCACCAGCGCGATGAATGCCATGGCGCATGCCGCCGAGGGCCTGTACGCGCAGGACAGCAACCCCATCATGTCGCTGATGGCCGAGGAAGGGCTGGCGGCCATCGCCCGCGCGCTGCCGGGCATCGTGCGCCAGGCCGGCGACATCGAGGCCCGGTCGCAGGCGCTGTATGGCGCCTGGCTGTGCGGCATCGTGCTGGGCAACGTCGGCATGGCGCTGCACCACAAGCTTTGCCATACGCTGGGCGGCAGCTTCAACCTGCCGCACGCCGAATGCCATACCATCGTGCTGCCGCATGCGATGGCCTACAACGCCCCGGCCGTGCCGGACGCCATGGCGCGCATCGCGCGCGCCATCGGTGCCCAGGACGCGGCGGCGGGGCTCCACGACCTTGCCCGCGACAACGGCGCCCCCGTTGCCCTGCGGGATCTCGGCATGCCGGAGGCCGATCTCGATCGCGCCGCCGACATCGCGGTGTCCAATCCCTATTGGAACCCGCGTCCCATCGAGCGCACGGCCATCCGCGCGCTGCTGCAGAACGCCTGGGCGGGTGTACGCCCGGTTACCAACGTCAGTCGCAACCCCTAGAACAGCTTTATCCCCCATCCGAGACAGAACATGACTACACACGCCTTCATCTGCGACGCGATCCGTACCCCCATCGGCCGCTACGGCGGCGCCCTGGCATCGGTGCGCACCGACGACCTCGCGGCGATCCCGCTCAAGGCCCTGATGGAACGAAACCCCCGCCTGGACTGGGCCGCCGTCACCGACATCATCTTCGGCTGCGCCAACCAGGCGGGCGAGGACAACCGCAACGTCGCCCACATGGCCTCGCTGCTGGCGGGCCTGCCGCTGGAGCTGCCGGGATCGACCGTCAACCGCCTGTGCGGCTCGGGCCTGGACGCGGTCGGCACCGCCGCGCGCGCGATCAAGTCGGGCGAGGCAGGGTTGATGCTGGCCGGCGGCGTCGAGAGCATGAGCCGCGCCCCGTTCGTGATGGGCAAGGCCGAGTCGGCTTTCTCGCGCAACGCGCAGATCTATGACACCACCATCGGCTGGCGCTTCGTCAACAAGCTGATGAAGCAGATGTACGGCGTGGATTCCATGCCCGAGACGGCCGAGAACGTCGCCACCGACTACAAGATCGAGCGCGAAGCCCAGGACCGCATGGCGCTGGCCAGCCAGGCCAAGGCCGCCGCGGCCCAGAAATCCGGTGTGTTCGATGCCGAGATCACCCCCGTCACGATTCCCCAACGCAAGGGCGACCCCGTTGTCGTGACCAAGGACGAGCACCCGCGCGAGACCAGCATGGAAGCGCTGGGCCGACTAAAGGGCGTGGTCCGCCCCGACGGCACCGTCACCGCCGGCAATGCCTCGGGCGTGAACGACGGCGCCTGCGCGCTGCTGCTGGCCAGCGAGGCCGAGGCGGGCCGCCACGGCCTGACGCCGCGCGCCCGCGTGGTGGGCATGGCCACCGCCGGCGTGCCGCCCCGCATCATGGGCATGGGCCCGGCCCCCGCCACCCGCAAGGTGCTGGCGCTGACCGGCCTGAGCCTGGACCAGATCGACGTGATCGAGCTGAACGAAGCGTTCGCCGCGCAAGGCCTGGCGGTGCTGCGCGACCTCGGCCTGGCCGACGACGATGCGCGCGTGAACCCCAACGGCGGCGCGATCGCTCTGGGCCATCCGCTGGGCGCCAGCGGCGCGCGGCTGGCCACGACGGCGATCAACCAGCTGCACCGTACCGGCGGCCGCTACGCGCTGTGCACGATGTGCATCGGCGTGGGGCAGGGTATCGCCGTCATTCTCGAACGGGTCTGATCCCGGGCACCGGCGCCGCCCACGCGGCGCCCGGTATCGATGCCCCGCGGCGCAAGCCCCGGGGCATCGTCGTTTCAGCCCAGCATGCCCACGGTTGCGTGGCCGACGTAGCCCTGGTCCGGATTGCCTTTCATCGCGACGGTTTGCGCGGCGATCTCGGCCGGCGAGTTGTCGCTGAAGATGCCGTCCTTCGCGAGGCTGATGCGCGCGTAGGCATGCAGGCTGGACTCGTAGCCACGGGCCTCGCCGTAGACCGCGCCGCAGGCGTCCTGCGGCAGCACCAACTGGGACGTCAGGTACTTGCGGTCGTAGCGCGGGGTACCGTCCGCCGTGGGGTAGACCTCCAGGTGCAGGTGCGGATAGCGGCCCGGGTAGCAACCCGGGAAGATGGTCTGGAAGCGGACCTCGCCCTGGGCGTCGGCCACCTGCACGCCGCGCAGGAAGTTCTCGTCGCGCAGTGCGCGGGTGTACAGCGAATAGCCGCCGTCGCGCGTGCAATGCCACAGGTAGACCGCCCGGCCCGGCAGCGGCGCGCAGCCGGTGCTGACGTCGACCAGCCTGATCGTCAATTGCAGCGGTACGCCCTGGGCCGTGCCGGTCGGGCCGCCGAAGCTGTCGCGCAGGTCGCTGCGCACGACGCCGGACGAGGCCAGGACGTTGGCCGCGCTGCTGGTGGGGCCGCCGCCGTTGGCCGGATAGGGGCCGGCGGTTTCCTCGGGCAGCGCGATGCAGGCGCCCGAGGGCGCGGCATCGCCGGCGCGCGCGAGACCCGGCAGGCCAAGCGCCGCGGCGCCCGCGCCCAGCATGCGGGCCAGCGCGAGCCGGCGGGCCGGAAGGCGGGCCATCCGGAGCAGGTCGCGTTCCAGTTCGGTTGGGGCAGGCACCGGTTGCGGTTCTGTCATGTGTCTTCCATCGCGGGTCGCCGTGCCGGGCGAAGGGAGGGGAGGAGGCCGCACGCGGCGGCGCCGCTATGGTACTTCGGCGCGCCGGCTCGCGGCATGAGCGTTTCGCAAGCAGACGCAACCGGGCTTGGGGCGTGAACAGGGCCCTAGCTGGCCCACTTGCGGTCGAAGTCCATCTTGCGGAAGTGTTCCACCATGAAATCAATGAACGTGCGCGTCTTGGCCGGCAGGTACTGCCGGTGCGGATAAGCCAGGTTGATGGTCAGGCGCGGCAGGTCCCAGTCGTCCAGCACCGGCACCAGCCGTCCGGCCACGATGTCGTCGTAGATGATGTACTTGGGCTGGACCAGGATGCCCAGGCCCTCGCGCGCCGCGGTGCACAGCACCTGGCCGTCGTTGGCTTCCAGCACGCCCTTTACCGGCAGCACGCGGACTTCGTTCGCGCGCGAGAAGCGCAACTCGTCGTAGCGGTTGGAATAGGTGTAGAGCAGCAGCCTGTGGCTGGCCAGCTCGTCGATGGTGCGCGGCGTGCCGTGGCGGTGCAGGTAGCCTGGCGAGGCGGCCAGGATGCGCCGTGTCTCGGCCAGCCGGCGGATGGTCAGGTTGGAGTCGGATTCGTATTCGCGCGTGCGCACCGCCAGGTCGATGCCGTTGTCGATCAGGTCGTAGTAGCGGTTGGCGGTGATCACGTGGACGTTTACGTTGGGAAAGCGTCGGTTGTACTCGGGCAGCAGCGGCGCGATGTGGCGCATCGCGAACGACAGCGACGAGGTGACGCGCAGGTCGCCCACCGGATTGAGCACGGTGGCGTTGACGGCGGACTCGGCCTCCTGCATCTCGCCCAGGATGTTCTTGCTGCGCCGGTAGAACTCCTGTCCGACCTCGGTCAGGTACAGGCGTCTGGTGTTGCGCTCGACCAGCCGGGCCGACAGGCGCTGTTCCAGCGTGGCCAGGTGCCGGCTCGCGGCGGCGGTCGACAGGCCGGCGGCTTCGGCGGCGCGCGTCAGGCTGCCGAGTTCCGCGATGTGGACGAACAGCTCCAGTTCGCGCCAGCGGTCCATGCTTCTCCCTCGATTATTAGCAGAATTGCAAAAGTGATTTCCGTTTGCCGGGGCTATACCGGTGTTTTTTGTCCGGGCTGCGCACTTATAATCCGGAGCCTCACGACTATTCCGCCCAATCGGAGCTCTTCATGGCCATCATTTCGCAGGAAGCCCTAGACCAGTTGTTCACGTCCGCCCGCACGCAGAACGGCTGGCTGGACAAGCCCGTGTCCGACGAGCAGCTCAAGCAAGTCTACGACATTGCGAAAATGGGACCGACCTCGATGAACTGCCAGCCGATGCGCGTGGTGTTCCTGCGCACGCAGGAAGCCAAGGAACGGCTCGTGCCCGCGCTCAGCCCGGGCAACCTGGACAAGGTCAAGGCCGCGCCGGTCACGGCCATCATCGCCACCGACACGCGCTTCCACGAGTTCATGCCGCAGCTCTGGTTCCGCGAGGGCGCCAAGGAAATGTTCGAGGGCAATGCCGCGCTGGCCGCCGCCACCGCCGCCCGCAACGGCACGCTGCAGGGCGCCTATTTCATCATCGCGGCCCGCGCCATCGGCCTGGATTGCGGCCCGATGAGCGGCTTCGACATCGCCAAAGTCAACGCCGAGTTCTTCCCCGACGGCCGCCTGACCGCCAACTTCATCTGCTCGCTGGGCTACGGCGATACGTCCAAGCTGTTCGACCGCCAGCAGCGCCTGTCTTTCGAGCAGGCCGCCACGCTGCTCTGATCCTCCGGGCCCGCCGTCCGGTCCCGGCAGCCGCCGGGACCGATGGCACCGGGATCGGGCCTATTGCTGTTCGATGCCGGCTTTCTGCATGACCGTGCGCCACCGTTCGATCTCGGCGCCGACGTGGCTGGTCATCGCCTGCGGCGTGGAGGCCTCCGGCAGGCAGGCCGCCGCCAGCGTCTGCTTGCGGAGGTTCTCGTCGGCCAGCGCCCGGCGCACCGCCTGGTTCATCTTGTCGACGATGGCGGTGGGCGTGCCGGCCGGGAAGGCCAGCCCGTACCAGGTCGTCACGTCGTAGCCGGCCACGCCCGACTCCAGCGCCGTGGGCGTCTGGGGCAGGCCTTCGTAGCGCCGCGGCGAGGTCACCGCCAGGGGTTTGAGTTCCCCGGCGCGGATGTGGCCCAGCAGGGGCGAGGCCACGTCCACCAGCAGTTCCACCTCGCCGCTCAGCACGGCCGCCACCGCGTTCGGCGTGCCCTTGTAGGGGACGTGGACGATGTCGATACCGCTGACCTGCCGCAGCAGCTCGCCGGCGAAATGCTGGGTGCTGCCGATGCCGACGCTCGCGTAGTTCAGCTTGCCGGGCTGCGCCCTGGCCAGCTTCACCAGCCCGGCGATGTCGGCGGCCGGGAAGTTCTTGCCGGCCGCCACCACCAGCGGCTGGGCGCACAGCATGGAGACGGGCGCGAAGTCCTTGACCGAGTCGAAGGGCAGCTTGCGGTAGATGGCCGCCGAGACCGCGTGGCCATTGTTCATGACGAATACCGTGTGGCCGTCCGGCGCGGCGCGCGCCACCGTGCCCGCGGCCAGGGTGCCGCCGGCGCCGGGCTTGTTCTCCACCACGATGGGCTGGCCCAGGATTTCCGCCAGTGGCTGGGCCACCATCCGGGCGATGATGTCGGTACCGCCGCCGGGCGCGAAGCCCACCACCATGCGCACGGGCCGGCTGGGCCAGTCCTGGGCGGCCGCGGGCAGGGCCAGGGTCATGGCGAGCGCGCACAGTAACGCGCCCGGCCGTTTCGGGTCGGTATGGAACATGGATAGTCTCCTGGGTGCTTCTTATTGTGGTTTGCCGCCGCTGCAGGGGCGGCGGCAAGCTTGCCCGCGAGGCGTCAGGGCCGCGCGGATCCCGCCAGCCAGGCTTTGCCGCGAGCGTACAGCGCCTGGACTTCCTGGCCGTGCAGGCCGGGCATGGTGGTCTTGACGTCCATGCCTATCTTGACCTGCAGATAGGCCAGGTGGCGATAGCCCTCGGGGAAGCGGGCCAGCAGCGCCGCGTCCAGTTCCGGGCGGGCGGCCGGGTCCACCGGGTCCATCCGGTCCTTTTCGTAGATCGGCTGGCGTTCGACCATGCCCCAGCGGCCGCCGCGCTTTTCCAGGAAATCGTAGAAGCGGCCGGTGCACACCACGTCGCACGGCACGCCGTCCACGGTGGCGCGCTGGGAAATGGTCATCTTGGTCTGGACGACGGCCCGGTCGCCTTCGCGGTCGATGGTCATGCCGCCCAGGAAGTGCAGGATGTTGACGCCGCGCTCCATCCCTTCGCGGCTCTGCCGGATGAATTCGGTGGCCGAGGCCTGGCACCAGGTCGCGTTCATGCGGCCGTCCTCATGCCAGACGGTGGCGAAGCGCTCCCAGTCGCCGGCGTCGCGCCACAGCGCCCAGTTCTCCACCAGTTCGCGTATGGCGAGTTTTTCTTGGTCGTACATGTCTCCTCCAGTCAGGGAAGTCAGGGGGCGGATCCGGACGCCGGGTTCAGCACGAAGTCGAAGTCCAGGGTGTAGAAGGGCTGCGCGCTGGTGCCGCCGTCGGGCGTGGGGCCGGGCTCGTGCCGCAGCCATTGTGCGATCAGCGACGAGCGCACGCCGAACACCGCGTCGGAATCCAGGTACTGGTCGCCGTCGCGGAACACGTGGGTCACCAGGGTCTCGTAACCCCCGGCGCGGATCATGAAATGCAGGTGGGCCGGCCGCCAGGGATGGCGGCCCAGCGCGGCCAGCATGCGGCCGACCGGGCCGTCGTGGGGGATGGGATAGGCTTCGGCCAGGATGGAGCGGAAGTGGAAGCTGCCGTCGGGCGCGGAATGGATGCGTCCCCGGCCCCGATGCGTGGGGTCGTCCGGGTTCTGCACGTCGTAGAAACCTTCGGCGTCCGCCTGCCAGACCTCCATTTCCGCGCCGCCCACGGGGGTGCCATCCGCACTCCGGACCGTGCCGCGCACGAAGCACGGATCGCCCTTGGCGCCGTTGGCGATGTCCTCGCCCAGCGCGTAGTCGGGCGCGCCTTCGACGAAGAAGGGGCCGAAGACCGTGGCTTCCGTACAGGCGGGCGGCTTGCGGTGGTTCATCGCCGTCACCAGCGTCGACAGGCCGAGCGTGTCGGACAGCAGGATGAATTCCTGGCGCTTGTCGTCGGTGATGTGGCCCGTGGCGGTCAGGAATTCGATGCCCGCGGCCCATTCGGCCTCCGTCAGCTTCACCTCGCGGGCGAATTCGTGCAGGTGCTGCACGAGGCTGGTCATGATCTCTTTGAGACGGGCGTCGGGCGCCTGGGCGTGCCGGGCCAGGACGGCCTGGGTGATGGTGTCTTCGTTCAGGTTGCGCATGGCGCCTGGTCTCCTGGATGCTTGGGTCTTCCGCCTGCGGTGGGCGTGCTCAGGCCGGCTACTGTAGACGTGGCCGGGAGCGATTGAAATGGAAAAATCGGAAAAGAGTTTTACGCCAGGCGCAAGGCCGGGGGGACGGCTAGCGGGCGCGGGGTATGCCTTCCAGGCGCGAGCCGGCCTTCAGTCCGCGCTTGGCGAACCAGCCGCGCTCCATTTCCAGCGCGTAGCGGACGGGCTGGACCGCGCAGTGGCTGTCTTCCGTCTTGGGGGCCATGTCTTCGATGTTCGCGATGGTGCCGTCATCGGCGATGAAGGCCACCGACAGCGGGATCAGCGTATTGCGCATCCACATGCACTGGGTGCCGGGCATCTCGAAAATGAAGAGCATGCCCTGGTTGGGCCCCAGCTGTTCGCGGAACATCAGGCCGCGCTCGCGGGTGGGCGGGGTGCTGGCGACCTCGGCGTGGATGAGGTGCATGCCGGCCCGCAGCGTCTGCACGGGCAGCGTGGCCTGCGCCGAGGCGGCCGGGGCCAGGAGGGCGGCGGTAAGGCAGGCGCCTGCGGCGGCAGCCAGGCGCGGCAGGAAGGAACGGATGCGGGTCATGACGTCGGCAGGGAGCGGAAAAGGACACAGGTGGACCGCCACGGCGCAAGGCCGCCGCGGGAGGCTCCCGGCGAGGGTAGCATGACCTGGCCCACGGCAAGGTTAAAGGCGCGTCGGGCCGGCGCTGGAGGCAGAATGTATAAGGCCCGCCGGAGCGGACAGGTCTGGCGGGCCGGGGGCGGTTCAGGCGGCGGTGCCGCGGCGGATCAGGCCGCCTCGCTGATGTTCAGCGCCTGCTTGCCCTTGGGACCCTGGGCGGCCTCGAAGGTGACCTTCTGGCCTTCTTTCAGGGTCTTGAAGCCGTTCATCTGGATGGAGGAGAAATGGGCGAACAGGTCGTCGCCGCCATCATCGGGCGTGATGAACCCGAAGCCCTTGGCGTCATTGAACCATTTGACGGTGCCGCTACCCCTCTTGCCTTCGTTGATATCGCTGGACATGACGTAATGCCTTCTTCTAGTCGGTTACAACATATGCGAGGCGCGCTCCCCCGGTGCCGTAGGCAAACGATTGTGCGCTTCGCAGGTGCGAGTTTTGGTGGGTTTGCTACTTCCGGGGCTTGATAAATCAGGCCCCGGACATCAAATAATGGGAAAGATGTCACGCTGCGTCAAGCTCGGGATGGCCCGGGCATATAGGAGTATGCTGACGGCTTGCGGGGCACTTTCAAGTGGATAGAATAGGCGCATGGGCACCGGGTTCGATTCTCAACCGGATCAGACAACGCTGCTTGAGCGGGAACCGTCGAAGACCAAACCACCTCCAATGTTCACGGTGGTGTTGTTGAACGATGATTTCACGCCGATGGAGTTCGTTGTGCTGGTATTGGAGAAATTTTTCAGCAAGGGGCGCGAGCAGGCCACCCAGATCATGCTCAAGGTGCATCACGAGGGTCGCGGCGTCTGCGGGGTCTATCCGCGGGACATCGCCAGGACCAAGATCGACCAGGTAAGCCGTTTTTCTCGGCAGAACCAGCATCCGCTTCAGTGCATCATGGAGGAAGCGTGATTTCTCAAGAATTGGAAGTTAGCCTTCACATGGCGTTCGTCGAGGCCCGTCAGGCTCGGCACGAATTCATCACGGTAGAGCATCTGCTGCTCTCGCTGCTCGACAATCCGTCGGCGGCCGAGGTGCTGCGCGCTTGCGCCGCCAACCTGGACGACCTGCGCCGCAACCTGCGCAATTTCGTCAATGACAACACGCCCGTGATCCCGGGCACGGAAGAAGCCGATACCCAGCCCACGCTGGGATTCCAGCGCGTCATCCAGCGCGCGATCATGCACGTGCAGTCCACGGGCAATGGCAAGAAGGAAGTGGCCGGTTCGAACGTGCTGGTCGCCATCTTCGGCGAAAAGGATTCCCACGCGGTCTATTACCTGCACCAGCAGGGCATCACCCGCCTGGACGTGGTCAATTTCATGTCCCACGGCATCACCAAGCAGCCGCAGCTGGAAGCCTCCACCACGCCCAAGGAACCCGAGGCGGAAGCCGAGGCCGAGGCCAAGCAGTCGCCGCTGGACCAGTACACCCAGAACCTGAACATGGCGGCCAAGGCCGGGAAGATCGATCCCCTGATCGGCCGCGACAGCGAGGTCGAACGGGTCATCCAGGTGCTGTGCCGCCGCCGCAAGAACAACCCGCTGCTGGTGGGCGAGGCCGGCGTGGGCAAGACCGCCATCGCCGAGGGCCTGGCCTGGCGCATCACCGAGGGCGCCGTGCCCGACGTGCTGGCCGACGCCTGCGTCTATTCCCTGGACATGGGCTCGCTGCTGGCGGGCACCAAGTACCGCGGCGATTTCGAGCAGCGCCTGAAGGCGGTGCTCAAGCAGCTCAAGGAAAGCCCCAAGGCGGTGCTGTTCATCGACGAGATCCATACGCTCATCGGTGCCGGCGCGGCGTCGGGCGGCACGCTGGACGCCTCCAACCTGCTCAAGCCGGCCCTGTCCTCGGGCCAGTTGAAGTGCATAGGCGCGACCACGTACACCGAATACCGCGGCATCTTCGAGAAGGACCACGCGTTGTCGCGGCGCTTCCAGAAGATCGATGTCAACGAGCCCAGCGTCGAGCAGACCGTGCAGATCCTGCGCGGCCTGAAGCAGCGGTTCGAGGACCACCACAGCGTCAAGTATTCGTCGGCGGCGCTGTCGGCGGCGGCCGAGCTGTCGGCCAAGTTCATCAACGACCGCCACCTGCCGGACAAGGCCATCGACGTCATCGACGAGGCCGGCGCGGCCCAGCGCATCCTGCCCAAGTCGCGCCAGAAGAAGGTGATCGGCAAGGCCGAGATCGAGGACATCGTGTCCAAGATCGCCCGGATCCCGCCGCAGTCCGTCTCCAGCGACGACCGCAGCAAGCTGGCCACGCTCGAGCGCGACCTGAAGGCCGTGGTGTTCGGCCAGGATGCCGCCATCGATGCGCTGTCCGCGTCCATCAAGATGGCGCGCTCGGGGCTGGGCAAGCCCGACAAGCCCATCGGCGCCTTCCTGTTCTCCGGCCCCACGGGCGTCGGCAAGACGGAAGTGGCCAAGCAACTGGCCTTCATCCTGGGCATCGAGCTGCTGCGCTTCGACATGTCCGAGTACATGGAGCGCCATGCCGTGTCGCGCCTGATCGGCGCGCCGCCGGGATACGTGGGCTTCGACCAGGGCGGCCTCCTGACCGAGGCCATCACCAAGAAGCCGCACTGCGTGCTGCTGCTGGACGAAATCGAGAAGGCCCACCCCGAGGTCTTCAACATCCTCCTGCAGGTGATGGATCACGGAACGCTGACGGACAACAATGGCCGCAAGGCGGATTTCCGCAACGTCATCATCATCATGACGACCAACGCCGGCGCCGAAACCCTGCAGAAGAACGTGATCGGGTTCTCCGGCGCGCGCGAGCAGGGCGACGAGATGGCGGAAATCAAGCGCATGTTCACGCCCGAGTTCCGCAACCGCCTGGATTCGACCATTTCGTTCAAGGCGCTGAACGAAGAGATCATCCTGCGCGTGGTCGACAAGTTCCTGATGCAGCTGGAAGAGCAACTGCACGAGAAGCGCGTCGAGGTCATCTTCACCGATGCGCTGCGCGCCTACCTGGGCAAGAAGGGCTTCGATCCGCTGATGGGCGCGCGTCCCATGCAGCGCCTGATCCAGGACACCATCCGCCGCGCGCTGGCCGACGAACTGCTGTTTGGCAAGCTGGTCAGCGGGGGCAGGGTGACCGTGGATATGGTCGACGACGAGATCAAGCTCAACTTCGACGACACACCGCCCAAGTCAGCGCCGCAGCCGGAGGTGGAACTGGCGGACTGACCCCCCCGTACGCGCTGACGCGCGCCCCCCAGGGGGCGGCACTGGCGGACCGGCGGAGCCGGATCCGCTGTGCCCTGGGTCTGTGTGGGGCCGTCGACGGTTGTTGGCGGCCTGTTTTTTTGCCGCCGGGCCGCCCCAAGGCAAAAAAGCACCCCCTCGGGGGGCAGCGCCGCCGCGTAGCGGCAAGCGTGGGGGCATTTTTTGCCGCCGGGCCGCCCCAAGGCAAAAAGCGCCCCCTCGGGGGGCAGCGCCGCCGCATGGCGGCAAGCGTGGGGGCATTTTTTGCCGCCGGGCCGCCCCAAGGCAAAAAAGCGCCCCCTCGGGGGGCAGCGCCGCCGCGTAGCGGCAAGCGTGGGGGCATTTCTTGTGGGGTGTGTGGTTTTGCGGAGGGTGGGGGTATCTATTAGGGTAAATCTGGGGTATTATTGCTGTACTGCACAAATCACGCCATCGCCCTGTCGGGCACCGGTGTGGCCTTCATGCAGACGATCGGTAACCAGATGGGTTGACCGAAAACTGCATCGTCTCTGACCTCGTTTTTCCCTTTGCGTTGCGCGCACGGTGATATCGGTCGGCGCCGATGATCCGTCCGGAGCGGCCGTGTCCGTCTCCGCAGCGTAGCGCCAGCTTTCCAGGCTCGATGAATCCGGCACCGTCCTTTGGCGGGGCCATGGCCGCGTTTTGCGCGTCCGGGGAACATCCCGCGAGGGAAGGCTTGCGTTGCGCATACGTAACGTAAGGAATGAATATGTCTTTCACTGAACTCGGTCTTGCCCCCGCCATCGTTGGCGCGCTGACCGAAGCCGGCTTCGTGGAACCCACGCCGGTCCAGGCCCGGGCCATCCCGCTGGCGCTGGAAGGGCACGACCTGATGGTGTCGTCCCAGACCGGCAGCGGCAAGACCGCCGCCTTCATGCTGCCGGCGCTGAACAAGCAGGTCGAGACCTCGCCGCTGCGCACGCCCGGCGTGCGCGTGCTGGTGCTGACTCCCACGCGCGAACTGGCCCAGCAGGTCTCGGACGCCACGCGCACCTATGGCAAGGCGCTGGGCTGGCTGCGCACGGCCACGGTCGTGGGCGGCATGCCCTACGGCGCCCAGTTGAAGGCGCTGTCGCGCCGCGTCGATGTGCTGGTCGCGACGCCCGGCCGCCTGCTGGACCATGTCCAGTCCGGCAAGGTGAACCTGTCCGAAGTCGAGGTGCTGGTGCTGGACGAAGCCGACCGCATGCTGGACATGGGCTTCATCGACGACATCGAAGCCATCGTGGCGCGTACGCCCGCCACCCGGCAGACGCTGCTGTTCTCGGCCACGCTGGACGGCTCGGTGGCCCGCATGGCCGCCAAGATGATGCGCGAGCCCCAGCGTATCGAGATCGCCAGCCAGAAGGAAAAGCACGCCAACATCACCCAGGCGCTGCTGTACGCGGACGACATGGCCCACAAGATGCGCCTGCTGGACCACCTGCTGCGCGACGCCAACATCCAGCAAGCCATCGTCTTCACCTCGACCAAGCGCGCGGCCGATGAACTGGCCGATGCGCTGGCCGACCAGGGCTTCGCTGCCGAAGCCCTGCATGGCGACATGAACCAGCGCCAGCGTACGCGTACGCTGGGCAACATGCAGCGCGGTCGGGTGCAGATCCTCGTTGCCACCGACGTGGCGGCGCGGGGCATCGACGTGCAAGGCATCAGCCACGTCGTCAATTTCGACCTGCCCATGCAGGCCGAGGACTACGTGCACCGCATCGGCCGTACCGGCCGCGCGGGCCGCGATGGCCTGGCGTTCACGCTGGCCGCGCATGGCGAGCGCCACAAGGTCCGTTCCATTGAACGCTATACCGACCAGAGCATCCCGGTCCAGGTCATCCCCGGGCTCGAGCCGCAGCGCGCGCCGCGGCCCGGTTCCGACCGTCCGCGCCGCGGCGGCCCTGGCGGCAAGCCGGGCGGCTGGCGCCAGGGCGGCCGTAGCGGCTACCAGAATCGCGAAGACGGCCAGCGGCAGTACGAAGGCCGGGGCCATTTCGAGCGCAACCGCGACGAGCGTCCGGCTTTCGGCGACCGTCCGCGTGGCGATCGCCAGGAGCGCCGCTACGGCGACGCGCCCCAGGGCGCACGCCAGGGCTACGGCGAACGCCGGTACGAGCCGCGTATCCAGGACGACCGCCGCGAGCGTGCGCCGGAAGGCCAGGGCTACGCCGCCCGGCCGCGTGGCGACCGGCCGCAGGGCGAGCGCACCTGGGGCGATCGTCCCCAGGGCCGTCCCGAAGGCGACCGCCGCGAGCGCCCGGCCCAGGCCTGGGCCGACCGCCCCCGCGCGGCTCGTCCGGAAGGCGATCGTCGCGACGCCCCCGTGCGCCGCTTCGACTCCCGTCGCCGCGCCGCCTGACGGCATCCCGCGCGGCCGCTAGCCGCCGCGCGCCAGGGGCTTGCTCCGCGCAGCCCCTGGTCCCGACGCCCCCGACCTGCGGTTCGATCCGCACGCGGGGGCGTTTTCACGTCCGCGCCGTCGATCCCGTACAGATCATTCGCCTTCAATTAATTTGAACTGAAATATTATTAAGCGATATGATTTGCCTTGGTATTACCCGGGCAGCTCATGACTCGTTTTCTTCTCGCGATGTGGACGGCGGTAGGGGTGGCAGGCATCGCGCCTCCCGCGGGAGCGGCCGATGCCGGGGCCGCGAACCCGCCCGACAGCCTGCAGCGCGCCATCCAGGCCGGCAGGCTGCGCATCGGCTACGCGAACGAAGCGCCGTTTGCCTACATGGACAGCCGGGCGGGTCGATTGACCGGCGAAGCGCCGGAGATCGCCCGCGTGATCCTGGGGCGGTTGGGCATAGGCGATGTCGAGGGCGTGCTGACCGAGTTCGGCGCGCTGATCCCGGGCCTTCTGGCCGGCCGTTTCGACATGATCGCCGCCGGCATGTACGTGCTGCCCGAAAGGTGCCGCCAGATCGCCTTCTCGAACCCCACCTACGGCGTGGGCGACGGGTTTCTCCAGCGTACGGACAATCCCCGCGAGCTGCACGGCTATGCGGACGTGGCGGCCGATCCGGCGGCCCGCGTGGGGGTAGTGGTCGGGGCGGTGCAGAACGACTATGCCGCGCGCGCGGGCGTGCCGCCGTCGCAGGTCGTGGTATTTCCCGACGTGGTCAGCGCGGTCGAGGGCGTGGTGGCGGGGCGCGCGGACGTCTATGCCGCGACGGCCCTGACCCTGAACTATGTGCTGACCAAGGTGCCGGACTGGCAGATCGATAAGGTGGCCCGGTTCGTCCAGCCCACCGAGAACGGCGAGGCGGTTCGGGGATACGGCGCCTTCGGCTTCCGCAAGGGCGACGTGGCGCTGCGCGTAGCCTTCGACCGCGAGCTGGCGCATTTCATCGGGACGCCGGAACACCAGAGCCTGGTCGAACCCTTCGGCTTCACCGGGACCGAACTGCCGGGCGGCGTCACCGCGGAGCAATTGTGCGGTCAGGCGCCCGCCGCGCCCGCCCCGGCTCCCGATCCGTCATGATCGACCTCCAGGAGCTGTTGCCGCCGCTGCTGCGCGGCCTGTGGGTTACCTTGCAGCTTACCGCCGGCGCGGCGGTGCTGGCGGTGCCGGCGGCGCTGCTGGCCGGCCTGGGGCGCATGTCGCGGCGGCCCTATCTGTCGTGGCCGGCGGCCTGCTACGTGGAGGTGTTCCGCGGGACCTCGGCGCTGGTGCAGCTGTTCTGGGTGTACTACGTGCTGCCGCTGCTGGGCCTGCGGTTGCCGGCGGTCTGGGCGGGCATCCTGGTGCTGGGCCTGCACACCGGCGCCTATGGTGCGGAGGTCGTGCGCGGCGCGATCGCCAACGTGCCCAAGGGGCAGGCCGAGGCCGCGGTCGCGCTGAACATGACGCCGCTGGCCACGCTGTGGCGCATTCTGGTGCCCCAGGCCGTGCCGCTGATGCTGCCGCCGGCGGGCAACCTGCTGATCGAACTGCTCAAGAACACGGCGCTGGTGTCGCTGATCACCATCACCGACCTGACCTTCAGCGCGCAACTGCTGCGCAGCGAGACCTTCCGCACCGTGGAGGTGTTCAGCATCGCGCTGCTCATGTATTTCGTCGCCGCCCAGGTATTGAACGGCGGCATGCGGCTGCTGGAACGGCGCGCCGCGCGCCACCGGGAGCGGGCATGACCGCGGCCGCCAGCCAGCCGTTGTTCGACTGGGCCTACGCCCGCGCCGTGCTGCCCACCTTGCTGGACGGCCTGGCGATCACCGTGCAGGCCACGCTGCTGGGCATGGTGCTGGCCGTGACGCTGGGGCTGGTGCTGGCGCTGATGCGGCGGGCGCCGGTGCGGCCCCTGGCCTGGGGCGCTGCGCTGGTCATCGAGTTCGTGCGCAGCACGCCGTTGCTGATGCAGCTGTTCTTCCTGTTCTACGTGCTGCCGGTCACGGGCGTGCGGTTCTCGCCGCTGACCACCGGCGTGCTGGGGCTGGGGGTGCACTATGCCGCCTATTGCGCCGAGGTGTACCGGGCCGGCCTGGACAGCGTGCCGCGCGGTCAGTGGGAGGCGGCACTGGCACTCAACCTGGACCGCTGGCGGACGCTGCGCGACGTCATCCTGCCCCAGGCGATCCCGCCCATCGTGCCGGCGCTGGGCAATTACTTCGTCGCCATGTTCAAGGACACGCCGCTGTTGTCGGCCATCACCGTGGTGGAGCTGCTCCAGGCCAGCAAGATCGCCGGCTCGGCCACGTTCCGCTATACCGAGCCGCTCACGCTGGTGGGGCTGATCTTCCTGGCATTGAGCCTGTTGGCGGCCTGGGGCGTGAGGCGCCTGGGCGCCCGGCTGCGCTAGGGCGACGACATGAAGGAGGAAGCATGAGCGCCAGTGTCACGTTGGAGAATGTTCGCAAGCGCTACGGCGACGTCGAGGTGCTGCGAGGCATCGATCTGCACATTCCGGCTGGCCAGACGGTCGCGCTGATCGGCCCGTCGGGATCGGGCAAGTCCACGCTGCTGCGGCTGCTGATGACGCTGGAGCGGCCCGATGCCGGCCGCGTGCTGATCGGCGGCGAATCCATGTGGACCGAGCCGCGGGGCGGCCAGGAGGTCCCGGCCCGCGCCGCCCACTTGCGTAGGGTGCGGGGCCGGATAGGCATGGTGTTCCAGCACTTCAACCTGTTCCCCCACATGACGGCGCTGCGCAACGTGGCCGAGGCGCCCAGGCACGTGTTGGGGCTGGGCCGGGAAGAGGCCGAGCAGCGGGCGCGCGAGTACCTGGACATGGTGGGGCTGGGAGACAAGCTGGACCAGTATCCGGGCAAGCTTTCCGGGGGCCAGAAGCAGCGCGTGGGCATCGCTCGCGCGCTGGCCATGCGGCCCGAGGTCATGCTGTTCGACGAGGTGACCTCGGCGCTGGATCCGGAACTGGTTGGCGGCGTGCTGGAGATCATGCGGGAATTGTCCGCGCGGCGCACCATGACGATGATCATCGTGACGCACCAGATGAAGTTCGCCGAGTGCAGTTCCGACCGCACGCTGTTCTTCGAAGGCGGCCGCATCGTCGAGGACGGCCCGTCCGCCCAGGTGTTCGGCCATCCGGCCGAGGCGCGCACGCGCCAGTTCCTCGAGGCCGTCATCGAGGCCTGAGCGGGCGGACCCCCATCGCGGCAACGAAGGGTAGACTATAAGGAGCCCGGCGCCGTCCATGCGCGCCGGATCCTCATCAGTCGGGAATCGTTAGCCGCCATGCGTTGCCTGGTCATCGAAGACGAAGTCGATACTTCGCGCTATATCTGCAACGGCCTGAAGGAAGCCGGCCACGAGGTGGCGGCCTGCCGCGACAGCGCCGACGGGCTCAATCGCGCCATGACCGAAGCCTGGGATGTCATCATCCTGGACCGCATGCTGCCCAACGACGTGGACGGCCTGTCCATCCTGACCACGCTGCGGGGCATAGGCAAGACCACGCCCGTGCTGATCCTGAGCGCGCTGGCGGGGCTGGACGAGCGCGTCAGAGGGCTGCGCGGCGGCTGCGACGACTATCTGACCAAACCGTTCGCGTTCTCCGAACTGGCGGCCCGGGTCGAGGCCCTCTACCGCCGAGCCAGCGCGCGCGACGACGTGCGCGAACTGCGCATCGCCAACCTGCGGGCCGACCTGACCAAGCGCACCGTCGAGCGAGACGGCAAGACCATCACGCTGCAGCCGCGCGAGTTCCGCCTGCTGGTCTACCTGCTGTTGAACCAGGAACAGGTCGTGACCCGCACCATGCTGCTCGAGGCGGTCTGGGACTATCGCTTCGATCCGCAGACCAACGTGATCGACGTGCAGATCAGCCGCCTGCGCAACAAGATCGACAACGGCTTCACGCCCCCTCTGATCCATACCGTGCGCGGGGTGGGGTACATGATTTCGGCGGCGCCGCGTTGAGCTCGGCCTACGACGACTATCCCGGCCGCCAGACCGGGCCGCTGGCCTTCGTCCGGCGCCTGTGGCAGTCGGTCGCGTTCCGGCTCGCGCTGGGCTATGGCGTGTCGGTGGTGCTGTTCATGATGGTGCTGCTGTCGGTGCTGTACGTGCAGACCATCGGCGTGCTGCAGAACCGGATCGACCGGCAACTGATCTCGGCCAACCACCGCATGGTCAGCCATTTCGAGGCTTACGGCCTGGAGCGGCTGGCCGACGACATCACCGAGACCTTGACCGACGGCGTCAACTCCGACACCGAGGTCTACCTGCTGACCACCGCCGCGGGCAAGAAGGTGGCCGGCAACATCGCCGTTTCCCGGGACCTGCTCAAACCCACCTTCGGGATCGTGGAAAAGCAGGTGCTGCGGGACGGGCGCATCTCCTACAGCCGGTTCCGCACGGAACTGCTGGCCGACGGCTCCGTCCTGCTGGTCGGCCGCGACATGCGCGACCAGAAGGACCTGGAACAATTGGTGGGCAACGCGTTGATGGCGGCGGCGGTGGTCTCGGTGCTGCTGGCCATCATCGGCGCCATCGTGTTCCGCGACCAGCTCGAGGGCCGGGTCGGCGCGATCCGGCGCACCGCCGCCCAGATCGAGGCCGGCGACCTGACGCAGCGCATCCCGGTGTCCGGCAAGGACGACGAATTCGCGCGCCTGAGCCACGACATCAACCTGATGCTGGACCGGATCGAGATACTGATGGACGGCGTGCGGCACGTCTCCAACACCATCGCCCACAACCTGCGCACGCCGCTGTCGCGCATCCGCGCCAAGCTGGAGGTGGCCAGCCGCCCGGGCACGGACCCGGCGCAGGTGGCCCAGGCCACGACGTTCGCCATCCGCGAGATCGAGGAACTCACCATCGTCTTCGACAAGCTGCTGCAGATCGCCGAGGCGGAGTCGGGCGCGCGGCGCCAGGCTTTCCAACCGGTATCCCTGAATGACATCGTGGCCGACGTGGTGGAGCTGTACGAGCCGGTGGCCGAGGAAAAGGGCGTGGAGCTGCGCGTGCGCATGGACGAGGACGTCATGGCGGCGGGCGACCGGGACCTGCTGGCCAGCGCGGTGGCCAATCTGCTGGACAACGCGATCAAGTATGCCGGCAGTCCCGCCCGCGTTACGGTCAGCACGCGGCGCGACAGCGACACGGTTTCGCTGGTGGTGCAGGATAACGGGCCGGGCATCCAGGCCATCGAACGTTCCAAGGTGGGGACCCGGTTCTTCCGGCTGAACCGCCGCGTGCCGGGCTACGGCCTGGGGCTGGCCAGCGTGACGGCCATCGCCAGCCTCCACAACGCGTCGCTGGATCTGGACGACGCCGCCCCCGGCCTGGTGGCCCGTATCACGCTGCCCAGGCTGGGGAACATGACTAAACGGTAATGTTTCGGCCATGCTTTCCCGCTCGCCCGGTCGCTAACATCACGCGATCCGGATTTCGAGTACGTTGCGCCGTGGGACGCGTCGACGATCGGTCCGAGCCGTAAAATCGTCAAAGGGTTCTCATGCCGCGTTTTGCCCATTTCGTCGCCGTCACCTGTCTGCTTGCCCTGGCGGCATGCTCGGACAAGCAGGAAGCTCCCCCGGCTCCCACCGAAAACGCCGCGCCGCTCGCGCCCGGCCAGGTCCGCGTCAAGCCCGCTTCGCTCAAGTACATGGAAATCCAGGAAATGGGGACCCAGGGCGCGATGCACGTCGTCTGGGCGCCTGCCCGGGTGGCTTTCCGCGAGGAACAGGTGGCCGAGGTGGTGGCGCCGGCGTCCGGCCGCATTCTCCAGGTCCAGGCCCAGGTGGGCGACGTGGTCAAGGCCGGGGCGCCGCTGGCGACGCTGTCCAGTCCGGACGCCTCGCGCGTGCGCGCCGACTACGCCAACGCCCAGGTCGAACTGCGGGTGGCGCAGGCCGAAGCCAAGCGGCAGCGGCTGATGACGGAGAAGGGTATCGGCATCGAGGCCGAACTGGTCGTGGCCGAGGCCAAGCTACAGGAAGCTCAGCATAACGCCGACGTGGCGTCGCGGGCGGCCAGCTTCCTGGGCGGCGGCGGCAGCGACACCCTGGTGCTGCGCGCGCCCCGCGCCGGCGTGGTCATCAACCGCAACACCATGCCCGGCGCGTCGGTGGGGCCCGATTCCGGATCGCTGTTCACCGTGGGCGACCCGACCGCGCTGTGGATCAACGCCGACGTTTTCGAGAGCGACCTCAGCGCCATCACCCAGGGGGCGGCGGTGCAGGTCGTGGTGTCTTCGCTCGATCGCCCGCTGGCGGGCAAGGTGTTGCGCGTGGGCTCGGCCCTGAACGCCCAGACCCGCCGCGGCCAGGTGTTCATCACGCTGGACGAGTCCAATCCCAACCTGCGTGCCGGCATGCTGGCACGGGCCGGCATCCAGAGCCGTGCCGCCGAAGGATTGTCGGTGCCCGTCACCTCGGTGCTGATCAAGGACGGCCAACGCTCCATCGTCTTCATCCAGGTGTCGGACAACGTGTTCGAGGCACGTACCGTGTCGCTGGGCCAGCCGTCCAACGGCTACATCCCCGTGTTGTCGGGCATCCAGCCCGGCGACAAGGTGGTCACCAAGGGCGGCTTGCTGCTCGACGGCGCCGCCAACCAACTGCTGTAAGGATCCGCCATGCGTTCACTAATCGCGCTGGTGGTCCATCGCCGCCTGGTGGCGTTGACCGCGACGCTGATCGTCGCCATCTATGGCGTCTACGCCTTCCTGAACACCGCCATCGAGGCGTATCCGGACGTCACCAACGTCCAGGTGGGCATCATCTCGCTCGCGCCCGGCCTGGCGCCGGAAGAGGTCGAGCGGCAGGTCACATTCCCGCTCGAGCGGGCCTTGAACGGGACCCCCGGCCTGGTGTCGCTGCGGTCAGAGAGTTATTTCGGGCTGTCGATGATCACCATGGTCTTCGACGACAAGACCAAGAGCTTCGATGCGCGCGTGCAGGTCACCCAGCGGCTGCCGTCGGCCGACCTGCCCGACGGCGTGACGCCGGAGATGGCGCCCGACAACACGCCGTTGGGCAAGATCTTCTATTACCGGCTCAATAGCGACCGCCACACGCTGGCCCAGCTGCGTTCGGAGCAGGAGTGGACCGTGGCCCGGGTCCTCAAGCAGATCCAGGGCGTAGCCGACGTGGTCAGCATGGGCGGCTTCGTCAAGGAATTCCACATCGAGGTGGATCCGGCCAAGCTGATGGCGCACAACCTGACGCTGGACCAGGTGGTCGAGGCCGTCTCGAAGTCCAACCAGAACGTCGGCGGCGGGCTGCTGCGCCGCGGCGAGCAGTCCCTGATCATCCGCGGTATCGGCCTCTTGCGCACGCCGCGCGACATCGAGACCATCGTGCTGGACGTGCACAACAACACGCCGGTGCGCGTCAAGGACGTGGCCCGCGTGGTGCAGTCGTACACGCCGCGCCAGGGTTCGGTGGGCATGAACGACGAGGACGACATCGTCGAAGGCATCGTGCTGCTCAAGCGCGACGAGAATCCCAGCAAGGTGCTGGACCAGGTCCACGCCAAGGTGGACGAGATCAACACGCACATGCTGCCCGCCGGCATGCGCATCGAACCCAGCTACGACCGCTCGCACCTGGTCGGCCATACGCTGCAGACGGTCTATCACAACCTGTTGTTCGGCGCGACGCTGATCGTGGGCGTGTTGTGGCTGTTCCTGCGCAGCCTGCGCGGCTCGCTCATCGTCGCGGTGGTCATTCCGCTGTCGCTGCTGGTGGCGTTCATAGGCCTGCACTTCCTGGGCATGCCGGCCAACCTCATTTCCATGGGCGCGATCGACTTCGGCATCATCGTCGACGGCGCGGTGGTGCTGACCGAGGCCATCATCCACAAGGCCAGGCTGCGAAAACCCTCTTCGCGCCGCGACATGTTCGAGCTGATCATCGAGGCCGCCATGTCGGTGGCCAAGCCGACGCTGTTCGCGATGGCCATCGTGATCGCGGCGCTGATCCCCGTGTTTTCGCTGGAAAGCATCGAGGGGCGCATCTTCCGCCCACTGGCTATGACCTATACCTTCGCGCTGATCGGCGCGCTGGTGTTCGCGCTGACGCTGGTGCCCGCGCTGTGCGCGCTGCTGCTGCGCCCCAAGGACGTGGTGGCGCCCGAACCGGCGGTGTTCCTGCGCATGCATCATGCGTATTCCCGCTGGATCTCGCGCGTGCTGGAAAGCGGCCGCAACCGGCGCAACGTGTTTGCCGGGGCCACGGTGGCGCTGCTGCTGGGGCTGTATGCCGGCTCGCACCTGGGGACGGAGTTCCTGCCTGAGCTGGACGAGGGCGACGCCTACGTGCTCGTGCAGATGCCGCCGTCGATTTCGCTGGAGAAAGGGCAGGAGCTGCTGCGCACCATACGCACGCGGCTGAAAGAGGTGCCCGAGGCCATTTCCGTTACCAGCGAGCAGGGGCGGCCGGAGGACGGCACCGACAACGAGACCATCAATGTCGCCAAGGTGCTGGTGCGCCTGAAGGAGCGCGCGCAGTGGCGCAAGGGCTTGACCAAGGACGAACTGGTGGCCCAGATGCGCCAGTCGCTGGCCGACATCCCGGGCGTGCAGTTCAACTTCGCCCAGCCCATCCGCGACAGCGTCGAGGAATCGACCTCGGGCGCGCGCGGCCATGTGGTGCTGAAGGTGTTCGGCACCGAGATCGAGACCATGCGCGGCATCCTGCAGCAAACCAAGGAAGTCGTCAGCCATATCGACGGCGTGGTCGACCTGGACCTGTACCGCGACGCCCCGGCGCCCCAGCTGCACATCGAGTTCAACCGCGACGCGTTGGCCCGCTACGGCATTTCCATGGAAGTGGCCGATACCGCGGTCGAGACCGCGCTGGCCGGCAAGGTGGTCACCACCGCCTGGGAAGGCGAGCGCAGCGTGCCCGTGCGGGTGCGCCTGCCGTATGTGGACCGGATGGACGAGGCGCGCATACGCGAGATTCAGGTCTCGGCGCCCGACGGCACCTACGTGCCGCTGCACGCGTTGGCGAGCATCAGCTTCAAGGTGGGCAACTCCTCGATCTTCCGCGAGGGCAACGCACGCTACATGGCGCTGAAGTTCAACGTCCAGGGGCGCGACATGGGCTCGGTCGTGAAGGATGCCATCGCCGCCTTCAAGAAGGACGTGAAGATGCCCGAGGGCTACATCGCCCAGTGGGGCGGCCAGTGGGAGAACCAGCAGCGGGCCTCGGCGCGCCTGAAGGTCGTCGTGCCGCTTTCGCTGCTGGTGGTGTTCGTCCTGCTCTTCAGCGCCCTGGGCAGCGCCCGCAGCGCATCCATCATCCTGCTGACCGCGCCGTTCGCCATGATAGGCGGCATCATCGCGCTGCACCTGACCGGCATCGACCTGTCCATCAGCGCGGCGATCGGCTTCATCGCGCTCCTGGGGCAGGTGGCGCTGGCCGGCCTGCTGGTCCTGAGCGCGGTCGAGAACCTGCGGCGCGAAGGCGTGGCGCTGATCCCGGCGTTGATCGAGGGGGCCGCCGAGCGCATGCGCTCCATCCTGATGGTGGCGCTGCTGGGCCTGATCGGCCTTCTGCCGATGGCTTTGTCCACCGGCGTGGGCAGCGAGACCCAGCGTCCGTTCGCCTCCGTGGTGGTGGGGGGCATGGCGGTGCTGCCGCTGGTGGCGCTGTTCGTCCTGCCCGTGCTGTACGCCTGGCTGGGGCCCCGGCGCATGCTGACCGCCGAGGAGCGCGACGCGGCAACTATGGACAACGATCATGCGTAAGTATCTAGGTATCCTGCTGGTGGCGCTGTGCCTGCCGGCCGCGCGGGCCGCCGATATTCCCCCGGCGCTGGGCACCGAGGTGTCGCTGCCCCAACTGCTGGAGCTGGTCAAGACCTCCAGCCCCGCGCTGCAGGCCGAGCGCACGCAGGTGGCGATGGCCGAGGCCGACCTGATGACGGCGCAGACCTTCTCCAACCCCAGCGTGGGCTACACCCACAAGCGGGGCGAGAAGGAAACCACGATCTCGCAGGACATTCCCATCTTCGGCCAGCGCGGCGCCCGCATCGAGAGCGCCAAGAGCGGGGTCGAGGCGGCCCGGGCGCAACTGCGCCTGGTCTATGCCCAGGCCTTGCAGGACGCGGCGCGGGATTTCATGTCGCTGCTGGTGTCGCAGGAACGCGAGAAGCGCTGGCTGGACGCCAAGGACGACCTGGAAGGCGCCTTCCGCATCGTGCAGGGGCAGGTGCAGGCGGGTGCCCGCAGCCGCTACGACCTGACCCGGCTCGAGGTGGAGCGTGCCTCGCTGGACGCGCAACTGGCCCAGGCCCAGGCCGAGACGCTGCAGGCGTCGGCCCGGGTGGCGGCCGCCGTGGGCGCGCCGGCATGGCGGCCGCGCGCGGCCGGTTCCATCGTCTCGCACTGGACGGCGCTGAACTTCGACGCCATCTGGCCGCAGGCGCAGAACCGCCTGCCCACGGTGCGCGCCGCACTGGCCCAGCAGGCCTTCGCCGAGAAACAGCTGGAAGCCGAACGGCGCCAAGCCTATCCCACGCCCACCTTCATGGTCGGGCGGCTGAACAACAGCGAAGGCCGCAGCACCGAGTACGGCGTATCGGTGGCCATTCCGCTGTTCGATCGCAATCAGGGCCCCATCGCGCGTGCCGCCGCCGAGGCCGATGGCATGCGCTTGCGCAGCCGCGCCATCGTCGTGGCCGCGGAAAGCGAGCTGCGCCGCGCCACCGAGCAGCTCAGCCGCCGCCAGCAACTGGCCGACCGCTTCGAGAAGGAAGGCCTGTCCATGATCCCCCGGCTGCGGCAGATGGCGCAGGATTCCTACACGCTGGGCCGGGGCAGCATCCTCGACCTGGTCGATGCGATCCAGGCCGTGGCCGAGAAGAAGAACACCTATCTGGACCTGCTCGAGGCCGTGATGCAAGCGGAAGTGGACGTGCGCATCGCCTCCGGCGAGCTGGGGGCGGACCTGCTCGAATGACCCGGGAACGGCCCGCCGCCGCCCCCCCCGGCGGCGTAAACTAGCGGACATGGCCGGCCCCACCGCGTGGGTTTTTTCCGGCCGGTTCTCATTCCGGGGGTTCAAATGAAATCATGGGCATTGCGCGGCTTCCTGCTGGCCGGGCTGGCGCTGGCGTCGGCCGCGAAAGCGGACATTACCGTCGGCATCGACCTCGCCACCACCGGTCCGGCCGCGGCGATCGGCATCCCGTCCAAGAACGTGGTCATGATGTGGCCGCCCACGCTGGGCGGCGAGAAGGCCAACTACATCATTCTGGACGATGCGTCCGACCCCACCAACACCGTTACCAACGTGCGCAAGCTCACGTCCGAGCAGCACATCGACGTCCTGGTCGGCCCCAACACCACGCCGGCCGCGCTGGCGGTACTGGACGTGATCGCCGAAAGCCGGACGCCCATGGTGGCCCTGGCGGCCAACGCCTCCATCATCGAGCCCCATGCCGATGCCAAGCGCAAATGGGCGTTCAAGATGCCGCAGAACGATTCGCTCATGGCCAGCGCCATCGTCGGCCACATGGCCCGCGCCGGCGTGAAGACGGTCGGCTTCATCGGCTTCAACGATTCCTACGGCGAGAGCTGGTGGAACGAGTTCTCGCCGCTGGCGCAGAAGGCCGGCATCAAGGTCGTCGCCAACGAGCGCTACAACCGCACCGACACCTCGGTGACCGGTCAGGTGCTCAAGCTGATGGTGGCCAAGCCCGACGCCATCCTGGTGGCGGCCTCGTCCACGCCGGCGCTGCTGCCGCAGAAGACGCTGGTGGACCGCGGCTACCGCGGCAAGCTCTACCAGACCCATGGCATCGCCACGCCCGAGTTCCTGCGCCTGGGCGGCAAGGCCGTGGAAGGCACGCTGTTCCCGACCGGCCCCGGTGTGGTGGCGCACGGCCTGCCGGCCTCGCATCCGGTCAAGAAGGTGGCCACCGAGTTCGTCGACCGCTATGAAGCCAAGTTCGGCGCCGGCTCGGTCACCCAGTTCGCGGGCGACGCCTGGGGCGCCTGGATGCTGCTGGACGACGCCGTGGGGCGCGCGCTGAAGAAGGGGGCCAAGCCCGGGACGCCGGCCTTCCGCGCCGCGCTGCGCGACGCGATCGAGTCGACCTCCAACCTGACCGTGCCCAACGGTGTGCTGAACATCTCGGCCAGCGACCACCAGGGTTTCGACGAACGTTCGCGCGTGATGGGTATCGTGCGCGACGGCAAATTCGCGTACGAAGGGGAAGGCAAGAGCAGGTAGGCGGGGCAAGGGGCGGACAGGGAGTCCGCCTTTTTTCTTGTTCAATAAAATTGTCGACAATAATAAAACAGGCAATTATAGTGAGCTGAATTTCACCGATCCCAGGAGACGGCATGAGCTGGCGGGCGGAAGCGGACGAGATCCGGCGCAGGCGGGAACTGGCGCGGGCATGCGGTGGCGAGGCGTCGGTGGCGCGCCAGCACGAGGCCGGCAAGCTCACGGTGCGCGAGCGCATCGGCAAGCTGCTGGATGCGGGTTCGTTCCAAGAGGTGGGGCAGTTGGCGGGGCGGGCGGTCTACACGGAAGGCAAGCTGACCGGCTTCGAGCCCGCGCCCTATGTCATGGGCCTGGGGCGTATCTCCGACCGGCCCGTGGCGGTGGGGGGCGAGGACTACACCATCCGCGCCGGCACCGGCTTCGGCAGCGACCGCCGCAAGGGTGGGCAGGGCGGCTTCGTCGAGGACCTGGCCTTCCACTACCGGATCCCGCTGGTCAACCTGATCGACGGCACTGGCGGCACCGTCAACACGGTCAAGCGCAAGGGCTATTCGGTCACGCCCGGCTACGGCCAGGATGGCTTCGAGCGTTCGGTGTCGCTGATGGGCATGGTGCCCGTGGTGAGCGCGGTCATGGGCACGGTGGCGGGCGGCCCGGCGGGGCGCGCCATGCTGGCCCACTGGACCGTCATGGTGCGCGACAGCAGCCAGATATTCGCCGCCGGCCCGCCGGTGGTCGAGCGTGCCTTCGGCGTCAAGCTGCACAAGAACGACCTGGGCGGCGCCAAGATCGCCGCCGACACCGCCGGCACCATAGACAACGTGGCGCCGGACGAGGAAACCTGCCTGGCGCAGATCCGGCGCTTCCTGGCGTACATGCCGCAGAACGCCTGGGAACTGCCGCCCGTGCTGATGTCGGGCGATCCCGTGGACCGCTGCGAGGACGCGCTGGTCGACATCGTGCCCCGTTCCGAGCGCCAGGCCTACAACATGAAGAAGCTGGTGGGCATGGTCGTGGACCGCGGGTCGGAGTTCGAGATCCAGCCGGGCTTCGGCCGGGCCGTCATCACGATGCTGGCGCGCATGAACGGCAAGGTCGTGGGCGTGGTGGCGAACAACCCCATGTTCGGCGGCATCGTCGACGTGAAGGCGGCACGCAAGCAGACGCATTTCATCGACCTGTGCGATGCCTTCAACATCCCGCTGGTCTTCTTCGTCGACGTACCGGGCCTGCTGATCGGCGTCGAGTCCGAATCCGAGGCGATCATGCGCTTCGGCATCCAGCAGCGCTACGTGCTGGCGCAGGCCACGGTGCCGATCTACACGGTGCTGGTGCGCAAGTGCTTCGGCGTCGCGGGCGGCAGCGTGATCGACCGCGCCGGGCTGAACTTCAAGATCGCCTGGCCGTCCGCCAGCTGGGGTTCGCTGCCCATCGAAGGGGGCGTCAAGGCGGCTTACCGGGCCGACATCCAGGGCGCCGCCGATCCGGCCGCGCGCGAAGCCGAGATCGAGGCCGAACTGCGGGCGCTGTCCTCGCCCTTCCGCACCGCCGAGGCCTTCGCGGTCGAAGACCTGATCGATCCCCGCGAGACACGGCCCTACCTGTGCCAGTTCATCGATGCCGCGCAGGGCCGGCTGCGGACCACGCTGGGGCCCAAGCTGCGCGCGGGAGTGCGCCCGTGACACCGGCACGGCCCGCGCCGCCCGACACCAGCCGCGCCGCGGCGTTCCTGCAGGCCTTCGAAGAGGACCGCGGCACGCCCATCGCGTTCTGGTGGGTGTTCGCCGGGCCGTCCAACACGCTGACGCTGCCCGAGCAGATCGCGGCCAGCGTTGGCGACCGCATCATCTCGCATGCCATCGCCCCGGGCGAATGGATACGCGAACAGGAAATCGGCCAGCAGTTCGGCGTCAGCCGCAGTCCGGTGCGCGAGGCCATGCGTCTGCTGGAGCGCGAGGGCGTGGTGCGCATACACGCCAGGCGGGGCGCCCGCGCGACCTTCCTGGCGCAGAAGGAAATCCAGGATCTGTTCGAGGTGCGCGCCAGCCTGGTGCGCCTGGTCGGGCGCCGCGCCGCCGAGCACCGTCCCGAGCGGCTGCTGGAGCTGCTGGAGATCGGTTTCTGCACTCTGGGCGAGACGGCCGACGATCCGGCCGCCGCGCGCCGCTACGGCGAGACCGCGGCCCAGATGACCCTGCTGTGCGCGGCGCTGTGCGGCAACGACCGCCTGTTCCCGCTGATCGCCTCGCTGTCCATGCAGATGCTGCGCTACACCAGCCTGGGGCTGAAGTCCCGGGATCGGCGCCGCCGTTCCATCGTCCTGTGGCGCGGCGCCATCGATGCCATCCGGCGCGGCGATGCCGACGCCGCTGAACAGTTTTTCGCCAGTCGCCTGGAAGAGAACTGGCGGGAGATCCGCCGTTTGCTGGAGACCGAAGTGATCGCGTAGACCACATTCCCGTCAGGAGGGAAGCATGGAGACTATCTATCAGGGCCGCCGCCGCGCCATCGCCGCGCTGGGGACGGGCATGGGGGGATTGCTGCTGGGGGCGGCGGCACGGCCCGCGTGGGCCGCGTGGCGGCCGGACCAGAACGTGGAGTTCGTCGTGCCGGCCGGGCCGGGCGGCGCGCTGGACCAGACCGGCCGGGCGATGAAGCAGTTCTACGACGAAAGCCACGTGCCGGGCGGCAAGACCTTCCTGGTCACCAACAAGCCGGGGGCGAACGGCAAGATCGCCTTCGAAGTGCTGTTGCAGAAACGGGCCGATCCGCACTACCTGTCGATCAATTCCCACGGCTACATCTCGAGCTACCTGACAGGCAATCTCGACATCCTGCCCCATCGGGACCTGACTCCCATCGCCGTGATCCAGGACGAGTTCGTGGTGGCGGCGGTGCGCACGGAGTCGCCCGTGCAATCCGCGGCCGATCTGGCCGAGCGGCTGCGCAAGGATCCCACCAGCCAGCGCATAGGCGTGGCCACCAGCATCGGCAATCACATCCACATCGGCACCGCCAAGGCCCTGGGCGCGGCGGGCGTGGACGTGCGCAAGCTCGTGGTGGCGCCGTTCAAGTCCTCGGCCGAGTCCATGGTCGCGCTGGTGGGCGGCCACCTGGACGTGGTGGCCGCCACCACGCCCAACGTCATCGCGCTGAAGAAGGCCGGCAAGATTCGCGTGCTCGCGGTCAGCGCGGGCCAGCGGCTGGGCGGGCAGTTCGCGGACGTGCCGACGTGGAAGGAGCAGGGCATCGATTCGACCTTCAGTTCGGCCATGGGCATCGTCGCCGCCAAGGGCATCTCCGAGGACCAGATCCAGTTCTGGGAAGACATGTGCCGGCGCATGAGCAAGTCGCCGATGTGGGAGCAACTGGCCGAGACCAACCAGAGCCGGCCCAATTTCATGGGGCACCGCGACGCGGCGCGGTTCTACGAAGAGGAGTACCAGAGCATGCGCGAGATCGTCGCCAAGCTGGGCCTGCTGGGGGCGGGCAAATGAGCAATGCCAGGCTGACCGGGCATACCGGCCCGCTAAGCGGCTACAAGGCGATCGAGATCTGCTCCACGGTGGCCGGTCCCGCGTGCGGGCGCATCCTGGCGGATTTCGGCGCGGACGTCATCAAGGTCGAGCCGCCCAGCGGCGATCCGCTGCGCAACATGGGCAAGCACGTGGGCGATGTGTCGCTGTACGCCGCCACGGCCCTGCGCAACAAGCGCGCGATGGTGATCGACCTGAAGACCGAGGAAGGCCGGGACCTGGTGCGCCGGTTGGCGGCCAAGACCGACGTGCTGGTCGAGAACTATCGGCCCGGCGTGATGGAGCGGCTGGGGCTGGGCTACGAGGACCTGTCGCGTGACAACCCGGGCCTGGTCATGGTGCGCATCAGCGGCTATGGCCAGAGCGGCCCCTACAGGATGCGGCCCGGCTACGGCGCGATTTGCGAGGCGATGGCCGGCGTGCGCCACCTGACCGGCGATCCCGACCGGCCGCCGGCGCGCGTGGCGGTGGCCACGACCGATTACCTGTCGGCGGTTTATGCCGCGTTCGGCACGGTATCGGCGCTGCTGAACCGGACCCGCACGGGCAAGGGGCAGGTGGTGGACGTGGCCCTGTACGAGACGGCGTTCACGCAGATGGAAGTCTACGTGCCCGCGTTCAAGACCCTGAATCTGATTCCCAAGCGGGTAGGCCCCAACCTGCCCAACATGGCGCCCAACAGCCTGTATCCCACCCGCGACGGCGGCTATGTGCTGATCGCCGCCAACAGCAATCCCACCTTCGAACGGTTGATCGCCGTCATGGGCCGCCCCGAGCTGATCGATGATCCGCGCATGAGTTCGATCCGCGCGCGCGGATCGAACATTCCCTATTGCAACAGCGTCGTCAGCGAATGGACGCTGCAGCACGATGGCAGCGAGATCGAGCGCATGCTGCTCGAGGCGGAAGTGCCGGTGTCGCGGGTCTACACGATGGCCGACATCTTCGAGGATCCGCAGTTCGCCGCGCGCGGCATGCTGCCGGAAATCCCGCATCCCGAGCTGGGCTCGCTGCATCATCCCGGCATCGTGCCCAGGCTGAGCGACACCCCCGGCCAGATCATGCATACGGGCCCGGACCTGGGCCAGGATACGCGGCAGGTGCTGGCCGACGAACTGCAACTGTCGCCGCGCGAGATCGACGTCCTGGTCGAGCGCGGCATCGTGGCCTGCGGCGCATCCGGGGAGCCGGCATGAGGAGCGACCGCCATGTTCCATAAGGTGCTGGTGGCCAATCGCGGCGCGGTCGCAGCCCGCGTGCTGCGCGCGCTCAAGCAGCTCGGTATCCGGACCGTTGCCGTGTATTCCGAGGCGGACCGCGACCTGCCCTATCTGGCGTGGGCCGACGAAACCCGCGCGATCGGGCCCGCCGATGCGCGCGCCAGCTACTTGAACCAGGACGCGCTGCTCGCGGTGCTGGCCGACACGGGGGCCGACGGCCTGCACCCCGGCTATGGATTCCTGTCCGAGAACGCCGGCTTCGCGCGCCGCGTGGCCGAGCAGGGCGCTGGCTTCATCGGGCCGGGCGCGGACTGGATCGAGGCCATGGGCCACAAGACCCGGGCCCGCGACCTGATGGCCGCGCGCGGCATGCCGCTGGGGCCCAGTTCCGGGCTGCTGGACGACGATGCCGAGGCGACCCTGGCGGCCGCGCGGCGTATCGGCTATCCGGTATTGGTCAAGCCCGCCGGCGGCGGTGGCGGCATAGGGATGCTGGCCGCGCACGACGACGCGCAACTGCTGGCCGCCGTCGCGCAGGCGCGTTCGCTGTCCCAGCGCAGCTTCGGCTGCGCCGATCTCTACCTGGAACGCCTGGTCGAACGGCCCCGGCACATCGAGTTCCAGGTGCTGGCCGACCGGCACGGCAACGTGCGGCATCTGTACGAGCGGGAATGCTCGGTCCAGCGGCGCCACCAGAAGGTCGTGGAAGAAGCGTCGGCGCCCGGCCTGCCGCGCGCCGCGCTGGATGCCGCGGCCGACCGCGTCACCCGCATCCTGGCCGACATGCGCTACGACGTGATCGGCACGGTCGAGACCTTGTACGACGGCGAGGGCGGCTTCAACTTCCTGGAAATGAACACCCGGCTGCAGGTGGAGCACGCGGTCACCGAGGCGGTCACCGGCATCGACCTCGTGCAGGCCCAGGTGCGGCTGGCCTTCGGCGAACGGCTGGATGCGGTGCTGCCGTCCTCGATCGGCCTGAACGGCCACGCGATCGAAGCGCGCATCTATGCCGAGGACCCGCTGCGCTTCCTGCCTTCGCCCGGGCCGCTGGCCAGGCTGGAATGGCCGTCCGGCCCCGGCATACGGGTGGAGACCGGCTATGCCCAGGGCAACCGCGTCACGCCGTACTACGACCCCATGATCGCCAAGCTCATCGTGCATGCCGAGGATCGCCCGCGCGCGCTGGCCGCGCTGGAAGAGGCCCTGCGCGCCACGGTGGTCGAGGGGGTCAGGACCAACATTCCGTTCGTGCTGGCGCTGCTGCGCAACGAACGGTTCGTCAACGCGGACATCGACACCGGCCTGGCGGCCGAGGTCGTGCGGGACATGAAGGCGGCCGCCGCGGCGAACGCCGCGTAAGGCCGGCGGACATCGACAAGGGAGGGTGGCATGGCGCGTATCGAAGTGCTATCGGAAATCACCGGCACCGTGTGGAAGGTGGAGGCTTGCGTGGGGGCGGCCGTCGAGGCGGAGGCGGCGCTGTTGATCGTGGAGTCCATGAAGATGGAGATCCCCGTCCCGGCGCCCGCCGCCGGGACGGTACTGGAACTGCGCGTGGGCGAAGGCGACCCGGTCGAGGAAGGCCAGGTCGTCGCCGTCATCGAGGGGTAGCATCCGTCGCCAGGCGCAGCGCGTAGTCGCGCACGTCGGCCGGCCAGTCGCGCAGCTGCGCCGCGTAGCGTTCGCCGTCGCCCGCGAACAGCGCGCGGGCGGCTTCCTCGAACCCGGGCAGGTCGCCCGCCATGGCGGACATGAAATGGTAGGCCGCCTCGCGCGCGCGCCGCTGGCCGTCCTGGTCCGCGTGGGCGCGGCGGGCCTCCTCCACCAGCTTGCGCAGCGCCACCGACGCGCCGCCGGGCTGGGCATTGAGCCATTCCCAGTGGCGCGGCAGCAGCGTGACCTCGCGCGCGACCACGCCCAGCCTGGGCCGACCCTTGCCTCGTGGCGCCAAGGGTTGCTCGGCTGCGCTGGCTTCGTCGGGGACGGCTGACGGCGGCGGACCCAGGCGTGCCAACACCTCGCGTTCCGAGCCGCGCGTGTCGATGTCGAAGGCTTTCCCGGTCGCGTCGTCGAAGATGAGAATCGGCGTGTGGTCCGGTGCGCGCGCGGCACGCCGCACGGCCAGCGCGACGTCGCGCAAGAGGCCGCTCGCGAGCAGGCGATGGCCGCCGAAGGCGGTGCAGGTCAGGGCAGTCATGGCATTCACCACAAGAAAGAAAGTAGCGACAATTTACCCGGATAAAAATAGAATTTCAATATTACCCGGGTAAATTTAAGAGTATGTGGCCGCCCCGCAACGGCGGCTTCAGGTGTAGCCCGATGCGGCGGGATTGGCCGCGTCGCCGCGGGCACGCGCCAGCTCCTGCCGCGTGCCTGCCTGGAGCAGCGCGCTGTCCTTGGCGATGGTGATGAAGCCGAATCCCTGGTCGGCATAGCGGCGTCCCGAGGCGCCTCCCGAGCACTGGATGCCCGCCACGCGCCCATGGCGGCGGCAGGCCTCGAGGATGGCCGCGACCGCGTCGGCATGTTCCTTCTCCGGCTTGTCCAGGTCGGGCTCCAACCCGAGGCCCAGCGCCAGATCGGCCGGGCCGACGTAGATGCCGTCCAGGCCGGGCGTGGCGACGATGGCTTCCAGGTTGTCGAGCCCCCGGCGGCTTTCGATCATCACGAAGCACATGGGCTCGTCGCCCAGCGTGGCCGTATCGCGCGCCTGGCGCACCAGCGCCGAACGGATGGGGCCGTAGGAGCGGATGCCGGTGGGCGGGTAGCGGCAGGCCGCGACCGCGGCGGCCGCCTGCTCGGGCGTCTCGCACATCGGCACGATCACGGCCTGCGCGCCCGCGTCCAGCGCCTTGGCGATCATCCAGTCGGTCGAGGCGGGCACCCGCGTCACGGGAATGGCGCCGGCGCGTTCGATGGCGGTGAACATGGGCGTGACGTCGGCATAGTCGATCAGGCCGTGCTGCTGGTCCACGCAGACGTAGTCCAGTCCTCCCGCAGCCAGGAGTTCCGCGCCGAAGGCGCAAGGTAGCGCGCACCATCCGCCGAACACGGTGCGTTTTTCGGCGATCGCCAGGCGAAGGACTTTGGACATGACTGCCTCCCGTTGGGGGTTTTCACGCATGGGCGTGGATTCGAACGAAAAGTGATTGACAAAGATTCTGGCTGCCAACAGACTAAAAGTGTATCCACTTTTTCACGACAGAGATAGTGTCAAAGGCAAGCATGAGCAGGACACCAGAGATCGATGTTGGGGACTACGTCCGCGAGATACCCGGGCAGCAGTTCCTGGTCCGCACCGAGGCGTATACGGACGAGGACGTCTTCGAGCTGGAGATGAAGCACATCTTCGAGCGGACCTGGATCTACGTCGGACACGAATCCGAGTTTGCGTCTGCGGGCAGTTTCAAGACCGCCTACGCCGGCCGCCAGCCCATCGTCGTGATCCGCGACAAGGAAGGGAAGATCGGCGCCTTCTTCAACCGCTGCATGCACCGCGGCGCGACCCTGCTGCGCGAGCCGCAGGGCGTCGTGCAGGAAATGCGCTGCCCGTACCACGGCTGGATCTTCGACCTCGCGGGCAGGACGCGCCTGGTGTCCGAGCGGGGCGACCCCGGCGGCTACGGCGCCAACTTCCTCGAACCGCAAGGCCTGCTGCGCGTGCCGCGCATGGAAAGCTACCGCGGCCTTCTGTTCGTGTCGCTCGACGCCGGCATCGAGCCGCTGGCATCCTACCTGGGCGAGCTCAAGGCCGTCATCGATGCCAAGCTCGACCTCTCGCCGGTGGGGCGCATCGCGATCGCCTCCAAGCCCTACGTCTGTCGATACAAGGGCAACTGGAAGCTGCAGACCGAGAACATCGTCGACGCCTACCACTTCATGCATACCCACGGCGCCTTCGTGAAGCTGCAGGCGAAGTACGGCGACAGCACCGGCGACTTCGGCGTGCACAAGGGACGCAGTTCGCGCGAGATGCGGGAGCAGCGCTTTCGCGGCGAGACCTGGTCCTGCCGGCAAGGGCATGGCTTCGCGCGGGTGCCGGCGGCCGATCCGGGCTATCTGCTCGACGGCGAATTCGGACGCATGTATCGCGAATTGCTGGACAGGCACGGCGAAGCGGCCTTCGCGGGCATCACCGCCAAGGCGACCTCCACGGTATTCCCCAGCATGGGCATGATCCACCAGCAGATCCGGGTCTGGCGTCCGATCTCGGTCGACGAGACCGAGGTGCTGATCTACCCCTACGAGATCGAGGGTGCGCCCGATGCGTTCAACGCCGGCATGCTGCGCAGCCAGGAGCGGTTCTACGGGCCGTCGGGTTTCGGCATGGCCGACGACACCGAGATATTCGCCCGCGTGACGCAGGGCCTGCGCGCCAGCAGCGTGGAGTGGCTGGTGTTCGACCGCGGCATGGACAGCGACGAGAGGACCGAGAGCGGCGACTACCGCGGCCTGCCGTCCAGCGAAGCGCCGCAGCGCGCTCTGTGGCGGGCCTGGGAAAACATGATGCGGCAGGCATCGAAGCACGCTTGAGGCGGGAATCGAGTATGGAAAGCGCAATGTTGCAAGACATCACCCAGTTCATCTATCGCGAAGCCCGGTTGCTGGACGACCGGCGGCTCGACGATTGGCTGAGCCTGTTCGACGACGACGGCCTCTACATCGTGCCCCTGGTGGACGAGGCGCAGCCGGGGCGGCAGGCCGCCATCGTCAACGACGACAGGATGGCCCGCGAAGAACGCGTGTATCACCTGGTCAATCACTGGTTTCCGGCGCAGCAGCCGCCGTCGCGTACGCTGCACTTCGTTTCGAACGTGGTGGCAGACGAGCGCGACGGCCTCTGGTCCGTATCGAGCAGTCAGTTGATCCACGAGACCCGCGGCGGCGACTGGACCCAGGTCGGCCTGGGCGAGAAGAACGCCATCGTCGCCCGCGTCGACTATCTCCTGCGCCGCGGCGACAAGGGATTCCGGATCCACGAGAAACGCGTCCACCTGCTCGACCGCGCGGGCTGGCAGGGCAATCTCGCCTTCATCTACTGATACACGGGGAGCACGGCACATGAAGTTGGTCAGGTATGGCGCCCAAGGGTGCGAGCGGCCGGGCATGCTGGACGGGCAGGGCGGGTTGAGGGATTTGTCCGGACTGCTGCGGGACATCGATCCACGGGCCATGGCGCGTGGCCTCCAGGACAGCCTGGGCGCGGTCGACGCCGAGCGCCTGCCCCGGGTCGACGGGACGCCGCGCCTGGGATCGCCGCTGGCGCGGCCGGGCAAGATCATCGCCATCGGCCTGAACTACGTCGACCATGCCAAGGAATCCGGCATGGCGATTCCGGCCGAGCCCGTGGTGTTCATGAAGGCGCCGTCGACGCTGTCCGGACCGTACGACGACGTGCCCAGGCCGGCCAGGGCCGAGAAGATGGATTGGGAAGTCGAGCTGGGCATCGTCATCGGCAAGCCTTGCCGCGACGTGTCCGAGGTCGAGGCGGCCGGCAGCATCTTCGGCTACGTGTTGGCCAACGACCTGTCCGACCGGGCTTTCCAGCTCGATCGCGGCGGCCAGTGGGACAAGGGCAAGAGCTTCGATCGTTTCTGCCCCGTCGGGCCCTATCTCGTGACGCACGACGAGATCGCCGACGTGCACGCGCTCGACATCTGGCTCTCGGTGGATGGCGAGCGGGTGCAACAGAGCAATACCCGCCAGATGATCTTCAAGTGCCCGGCCATCGTCAGCTACCTGAGCCAGTGCATGACCCTGGAACCGGGCGACCTCGTCATCACCGGCACGCCGGCGGGCGTCGGCCTGGGCATGAAGCCCCCGCGCTACCTGCGGGGCGGCGAGCTGGTCGAACTGGGCATCGCCGGCCTGGGCACGCAGAAATACCGCATCACCCGCTGATCCGCCGTCAACCCTTCGCCACAGGAATTCCGCATGCGCGCTGTCTCTCCCAACGATGCGTTTCTTGACCACCTGGCCGCGTTCTGTATCCGTGCCCGCCGCTTCGAGATCGATGCCGTCTGCCGCGACGCCGTCAGGAAAATCGTGCTGGACTCGTTCGGCGTGGTGCTGGGCGCGCTGGACCACCGCGCCGCCCAGCGCGCGCGCAAGTTCGCCGCCTGTTTCCCGGTGCCCGAAGGCGGAGCCAGGCTGTGGGGAACCGGCGAGCGTGTCGGCATCGAACACGCCGCGCTGCTCAACAGCCCGCCGCTGCGTGCCTACGATTTCAACGACTTCTATCTCGGCCGCCTGGGTGGCGCGCATCCCAGCGACATCCTGACCGGCGTGATCGCCGTGGCGGAGTCGGCCGGCGCGGGCGGCCTGGACGTGGCACGGGCCCTGTGCCTGGGCTACGAGATGATCGTGGCCATGAGCGACTACATCGATCCCGACCGGGCCGGCTGGGACTACCCGTGCCTGACCGCGCTGGGCGCCACGGCCGCGATCGGCGACATGCTGGAACTCGACCATGCGCAGTTCCGGCAGGCATTCTCGATCACCGTGAACGCGAACTATCCGTCGCTGGAAGCGGAGTCCTCCGAGTTCGATGCGCATGGCGAGCTGACCATGTGGAAGCGCTTCAACGGCGGCGACGGTGTGCGGCACGCGATCTACGCCTGTTATCTGGCCAAGTGCGGCGTGGAGGGCGTGGTTCGTCCCTTCGAGGGGAAGTTCGGCTATCTCGCCAAGCTGCAGGCCACCGCCGACGAGGCCGAGCAGGCCGTGCGGCGCATCCAGGGCATCGAGCGCTTCGAGGGCATCGCCCGCGGCAGCTTCAAGCGCTGGCCGGTCGGATCGCGCGGCCAGAGCGCCATCCAGTCGGCGCTGCGCGCGCGTGCCGCGTGGCGGGAGGCAGGGCGGTCGCCGGACGCGATCGCCAGGGTGACGGTGCATGCCGATCCTGGCGTGTATCGCCACCTGTACGAGATCCGCGTCGATCCGTTCGTGCCCCGCACGCGCGAGGCGGCCGATCATTCCCTGCCTTATATCGTGGCGGCCGCCCTGGTGCAGGGCGGCATCAGTCCGGCCAGCTTCGAGGCGCCGCTGCGCGAGTCGCCCGAACTGCGCCGGCTGCTGGATGGCCGCATCAAGGTGGTGCAGGCCGGGCAGGCCTCGCCGTCCAACCTGTTGTCGGAGGTGGTGATCGAGGACGAGTCCGGCCATCGCTGGAGCGGCGGCCGCGAGGCCGCGCCCGGGTCGGCCGGCGTGCCGATCTCGTTCGACACCCTGGTCGAGAAGTTCAAGGAGAACCTGGGGGCGGGCCGGGCCGCGCGGGCCGAGGCCTTGATCTCGGCGGTCGCGAACCTCGATGCCTGCGTCGACGTACGGAAACTGGTGGACGAGACGGTGGCCTGAAGGCCATCGCCTCTGGATGCCGAGCAGGCCATGCGCCTGCCGGTGGATGTGCCTGTGTAGAGCTTCTATGAGAGGTCCTTGCCATGCTTACCCGTTCAGTCTGGAAATTCCTGCTTGTCCTCTTCTGTGCCGCGAGTTCGTCAGCGGCGCTGGCCGACGATTTCCCCAACAAGGCCGTGCGGTTCATCGTGCCCTTCTCGCAGGGCACGGGGCCTGACCGCCTGGCCCGCCTGGTCGGCGAAGAATTGACGAAGGTCTGGAAAGTCCCGGTCGTGGTGGAAAACCGCCTCGGGGCGTCGGGCCACGTGGGCGCCCAGGTCCTGGCCCAGTCGCAGCCCGACGGCTATACCGTCGGCGTCATGGGCAGCAACATCTCGGTGACCGCCCACCTGATGAAATCCGATACCTTCGTACCGATGCGAGACCTCCAGCCCCTGGTCATCGCCGGCTATGGCGACATGACGCTGGTGGTGTCGGGCAAGTCGCGCTTCAATACGCTGACGGAGTTCCTGGACTACGCCAAGGCCAACCGCGGCAAGGTGGCGTTCGCCAGCGCCGGAATAGGCTCGCCCTCGCACATCTTCATCGCTCAGTTGCAGCAGAAGACGGGCACCGAGTTCCTGCACGTGCCGTACAAGGGCACGGCCCCGGCCGTGACCGATCTGATCGGCGGCCAGGTCGAGGCGTTCTTCATCGCCACCCATACCGTCAAGCCCTACCTGGCCTCGGGCCAGTTGAAGGCGCTGGGGGTGGGCGCCGAGCAGCGCAATTCCCATGCACCCGAGATTCCTTCTTTCGCCGAGCTGGGCGTGAAGGACTTCTCGACCGAGGCCTGGTACGGCTTCATGCTGCCGACCGGCGTTCCCGCGCCGATCGCCGAAAAGCTGTACCGCGACATCCATGCGATCGTCAGCAACGACCCCGTACGCGGCCAGCTCGACAAGTTCGGCCTGACGATGCGGCCGTCCACGACCGCCGAGATGCGTGAATTCGTCGGCAAGGAATTCCGGCGCTACGGCGAAGTCATCGCGCAATACAACATCAAGGCGGAGGAGTAAGGCGATGCAGGCAGGCGCGCAGCAGTTTCCCGCGGTGATCGACGTCACCGGCATGTCGGTGCTCGTGGTGGGGGCGGAGGGCGGTGTCGGGCCCGCCGTGGTCGACGGTTTCGACGCGCATGGCGCCAGGGTCCATGCCGGTTATCTGGCGCCGGGCGGCAGCAGCGCGGACCGGCCCGGCGACCGCGTGCCGGCCGGCGCGGATCCGGCCGCGATCCGCGATTTCCTGGATCGGGTGGAGGCCGCCAATGGTCCGCTCGATGCCTTGATCTTCGTCTCGCCGCCGGTCTCGGTGGGCAAGGCGCTGGACCTCGATCCGGGGCTGTACGCCCAGGTCGCGCGCGACGAGCTTGTCCTGCCGGTGCTGTTGCTGCGCGAAGCCGCCGGGCGCATGGCGGGACGCGGATTCGGGCGCCTGCTGTCGTTCTGCTCGATGTCGGGCAAGACCGGCGCGCACCCGGGCGTCAGTCCCTACGCCGCGGCCAAGGGCGGCCTGATCGCATTCAGCCGTTCGCTGGCGGCCGAGCTGGCGCCGCAGGGGGTTACGGTCAATGCCATCGCCACCGCGCTGTTCGACGTGCAGGTGACCAAGACGGGGGAAGACCTGGAGCACGTGCTCAAGGGCATCCCGGTCGGGCGCGTGGGGCGCTCGCAGGAGGCTGCCGCGGCGGCCTTGTTCCTGGCCTCGCGCCTGTCCGGCTACATCACGGGGGAAACGCTGAACATGTCGGGCGGGCGCTTCATGGACTGAACCCCGCCCCGGACTACAGGCGCACGCGCAGGACCGCGACCGCGTTCTGCATGAAGACCGGCGCATAGTCCGGGTCGATCAGCTTGATCGACGCCGTGGCCGAACGCACGAGCTGCAGGGTCTGGATACGCTGCGCCGCCTGGAGATCTTCGGTTTCGTAGGCGTGCAGCAGCCCGGCATGGTCGCCCAGGTCGTCGGCGAAGAGCGAGGGCGAGGTCTGTTCGAGCGAGTAGCGCGCGCGTTCGGTCCGATGCCAGTATTCGTCCATCTTGTCGATGTACATCCGGCCCGCGGGCCGGTTCAGGCGGCGGTGGAAATCCAGGTGCAGGTCGCGCCAGTGGCTGGACTGCTCGTCGTCCTGGCGCGACATCCTGTCCACGACCTTCTTGCAGGCGGCCAGTTCGGTCCGGCTCAGGCGCCCCATGGAAACCTGGGTGGCGATGGCCTGGCAGGCGATCCACAGTCCGTAGATCTGGTCGACTTCCTCGGCCGTGAGCTGGGTGACCGTCATCCGGTACTTGAAGCGTGCCTCGGCCAGCCCGTCGGCCTGGAGCATGCGCAGCGCTTCGCGCACCGGCGTGCGGCTGACGCCATATTTCTGCGAAATATGGACCTGGTTCAGCTCATGGCCGGGTTGGAACTCGCCCTGGAAAATGCGTTTGCGCAGCGCCTCGTAGATGCGCACTGCCTCGAGATCCGTCTCGGCCCCCTCGCTGTCGGTCTTCGCCATGGACGCGCGGTCAATGCTTGCCGGTGCTTCCGAATCCGCCCGCGCCGCGGTCGGATTCCGTGAAATCGTCCACCACGTTGAAGCTCACCTGGGCTACCGGCACGATGATCATCTGCGCCAGGCGTTCCATGGGCTGGAGCACGAAGGCTTCCTGTCCGCGGTTCCAGGTCGAGACCATCAACTGCCCCTGGTAGTCGGAATCGATCAGCCCGACCAGGTTGCCCAGCACGATGCCGTGCTTGTGGCCCAGGCCCGAGCGCGGCAGGATCATCGCGGCGTAGCCGGGATCGGCGATATGGATGGCCAGGCCCGTGGGCACCAGCACGGTCTGGCCGGGCTGGATGGTTTGCGGGGCTTCCAGGCAGGCGCGCAGGTCCAGGCCGGCGGAGCCCGGAGTGGCGTAGGCGGGCAGGTAGTCGCGCATGCGCGCGTCGAGGATCTTCAGGTCTACGGATTTCATGCGTTGCGGTGGGATGAACGTTGATTGCGGTTGGGCGGCACGAAGGGCGGCAGCGTCGTGCCGGGTATGCCTTGCGCGCCGCGCAGCGTCTGGCGACCGCGCCGGAACAGCGAGCGCGCGACGAAGAACAGGATGAGGGTGCGGACGATGTTGAAGGGTTCGAGCGGATCGTGGTCCATCAGCGCCGAAGCGATGCTGCCGATGGTCAGGAAGCCGAACAGCACGCCCAGCAGGACCTGCACGGCGCCCTTGACCGCGCTGTTGCCCTGCGCCGCCAGCGTGGACTGCGAGGCCGGTTCGCTGACGCCGGCCGGCATGTTGGCCGAGGGAGCCGACGGCGCCGTGGGGGCGGACGGGATGCCGGTGCCGGCGGTGTATTGCTGGCCCGGGCTGCGCGTGTCCTTCTGCGAGCCCGGCAGCCGCAGCGCCGAGCGGAAGCCGCCCGTGCCGGTCTTGAGCAGGCCTTGTTCCCCCGGCGTGCCGGCGCCGCGGTTGACCATCTTGTCGATATAGGCGGCGTAGTCGCCGTTTGGGGGTTCCGCGTCGAAGGGCATGACGGTCCTCCTCGGATCGTTCACGAGCCGGCGCGCCGGCCGATTTCTGCCACCAGCTGTCGCGCGGCCGCGAGCTTGGACAGGCGGGCCAGCGGATGTTCGCCGGCATCGTCGTACAGTACCAGGGTGGTGTCGTCGCGGCCCAGCACGTCCTGGGCCAGGTTGCCCACCAGCAGCGGCACGCGCTTGCGCGCGCGCTTCTCGGTGGCGTGGCGGGCCAGGTCCTCGGTCTCGGCGGCAAAGCCCACGCAATAGGGTGGGCGCGGCAGGGCCGCCACGGTACCCAGGATGTCGGGGTTCTGCACGAACTCCAGGGCCGGCGGGCCGCCGTCGGTCTTCTTCAGCTTGCTGGCGCTGACCTCCTTGACCCGCCAGTCCGCCACCGCCGCGACGGCGACGAAGATGTCGGCATTTTGCACGTCCGCCATCACGGCATCGAGCATGTCGCGCGCCGTCATCACGTCGACCCGGCGCACCCCGCGCGGCGCGGCCAGCGCGGTGGGGCCGGACACCAGCGTGACCTCGGCGCCCGCCTCGCGCGCCGCGCGCGCGATGGCATAGCCCATCTTGCCCGAGGACACGTTGGTCAGCACCCGCACCGGGTCGATCGGCTCGGAGGTGGGGCCGGCCGTGATCAGTATCCGCTTGCCGGCCAGGACCTTGGGCTGGAAGTGGGCGATCAGGTCTTCAAGGATCTCGTGCGGTTCCAGCATGCGGCCGGAGCCGACTTCGCCGCAGGCCTGGTCGCCTTCGGCCGGGCCCAGCAGCGTGACGCCGTCGGCGCGCAACTGCGCGGCGTTGCGCTGGGTGGCCGGATTGGCCCACATCTCGCGGTTCATCGCCGGCACCACCAGCAGCGGGCAGGCGCGGGCCACGCACAGCGTGGTCAGCAGGTCGTCGGCCATGCCGTGCGCCAGCTTGGCCAGGAAGTCGGTGCTGGCGGGCGCGATCAGCACCGCGTCCGCGCCGCGCGTCAGGTTGATGTGCGCCATGTTGTTGGGCATGCGCGCGTCCCACTGGTCCACGTAGACCGGCCGGCCCGACAGCGCCTGCATCGTGACCGGCGTGACGAAATGCGTCGCGGCCTCGGTCATGACCACGTCCACCGTCGCGCCGCGCTCGGTCAGGCGCCGCACCAGCTCGCAGATCTTGTAGCAGGCGATGCCGCCGGTCATACCGAGGACGAGGCGCTTGTTGGCGAGGTCGGACATGGGGCCGGACTGGGGAAATTGGAATGGTTCATTATACGGCTCCACTTCGCCGCGCCTTCCCCTGCGCGCAGGAGCCCGTGGGGCTCCTGTCAGCATGAACGGGCCCTCTACTCGAACCTGGACACTACACGCCGCTCCCGTTAAAATAGGGCTGAATTTAGCCCTATTTAGGAGGAGGCATGGAAGAGATCCATAGCTTGCTGAGCGTCAGCATCTCCGAGTTCAAGCAGAACCCTGGCAAGGTGGTCGAGGAGGCCCATGGGCAGCCGGTGGCCGTGCTCAACCATAATCGGCCTGCCTTCTACACCGTCTCCCCGGAGCTCATGGCGCAAATGGCCGAGTTGTACGACGAACGCCAGCTCGAACCAGTGGTGCGCTCGCGCCTGAAGTCCCTCGATCAGGCCGTCGAAGTCAGCCTCGACGACCTGTAAATGTCGTACAGACTATTCTTCCTGCCTGAGGCTCGGCAAGAGTGGGATGGGTTGGATGGTTCGCTCAAGACCCAGTTCAAAGCCGCGTTAAAAAAGCGGCTGGAGACTCCACGGCTACCAGGCTCACAGCTTCGCTCGCCCTTGGTCGATTGCTACAAGATCAAGCTACGCGGCGTCGGCTACAGATTGGTCTATTTGGTGCGGGACGAGGCGATCCCACCAGACATTGTCGTTCTGGTCGTAGGGCGCCGAGATGGTGGGATCTACGAAGCTGCGGCCGAAATGCTGGAGTCAGGCCGCAACGTGGACAAATAGCTGCTCTATTATGCAGAGGAAGGTTTCTTCCTTACTTCATCGATGATCAGCAGCACCGCGCCGACCGTGATGGCCGAGTCCGCCAGGTTGAAGGCGGGGAAGAACCAGTCGCCGTAGTGCACCAGCACGAAGTCGATGACGTGGCCGTGGATGAAGCGGTCGATCACGTTGCCCAGGGCGCCGCCCAGGATCAGGGTCAGCGCCCACGAGAACAGCCGCTGGTGGCCGTGGCGGGACAGCATCCAGACGATGAAGCCGGAGACTCCCAGCGCCAGGATGGTGAAGAACCAGCGCTGCCAGCCGTCGGCGCCGGCCAGGAAGCTGAAGGCCGCGCCGCGGTTGTACAGCAGGGTGAAGTCCAGCACCGGCAGCAGCGGCAGCCGCTCGCCATAGGCGAACAGCTTGTCCACCGCGACCTTGGTGACCTGGTCGGCGACGATGATGAGCGCGGCGATGGCCAGCCAGGCCGCCAGCCGGGAACGCGGGGCGGGCGCGCCCATCAGGCGAACTCGCGCGGTTCGCCCGTGCCCTCGAGGTTGGCGACGCAGCGGCCGCAGATCTCGGGCTGTTCGGGATCGACGCCCACGTCCTCGCGCCAGTGCCAGCAGCGCTCGCACTTCTTGTGGCCGGACGGGGCGACGTCGATCCGCAGGTCGCCTTCGGCGGCATGCAGGCCCACGCGCGAGACGATCAGCACGAAGCGCAGGTCCTCGCCCAGGCTGGCAAGCAGCGCGTGGTCGGACGCCGGCGCGTGGATGTCGATCTCGGCCTGCAGCGAGGAGCCGATGCCGCCCGCCGCGCGGACTTCTTCCAGCTTCTTGGTGACTTCCCCGCGCAGGTGGCGCAGGCGGCCCCATTTCTCGAGCAGGGCCTGGGCGTCCGGCTGCGCCGGCACGGCGTGGAAGGTTTCCGTGAAGATCGTGAGCGAACCCTGTTTGACCAGCGCCCAGGCTTCCTCGGCGGTGAACGACAGGATGGGCGCCATCAGCTTGAGCAGCGCCTGCGTGACGTGCCAGAGCGCGGTCTGCGCCGACCGCCGGGCCACGCTGCCGGGTGCGGTGGTGTAGAGGCGGTCCTTCAGGATGTCGAGGTAGAACGCGCCCAGGTCTTCGGAGCAGAAGGTTTGCAGCCGCGCCGTGGCCGGGTGGAATTCATAGCGGTCGTACAGCGCCGTGATCTCTTCCTGCAGGCGGGCGGTCATGGCCAGCGCGTAGCGGTCGATCTCGAACATCTGCGCGTCGGGCACGGCCTGGGTGGCGACGTCGAAGTCGCTCAGGTTGGCCAGCAGGAAGCGCAGCGTGTTGCGGATGCGGCGATACGACTCCACCACGCGCTTGAGGATCTCGTCCGAGATCGACAGTTCGCCCGAGTAGTCGGTGCTGGCGATCCACAGGCGCAGGATCTCGGCGCCCAGCGTGTCGGAGATCTTCTGCGGCGCCAGCGTGTTGCCCAGCGACTTGCTCATCTTGCGGCCCTGTCCGTCCACGGTGAAGCCGTGGGTGAGCAGGGCCTTGTAGGGCGGTGTGCCGTTCAGCATGCAACTGGTCAGCAGCGACGAATGGAACCAGCCGCGGTGCTGGTCCGAACCTTCCAGATACAGGTCGGCGGGCCAGGCGCCGTCGGCAGCGTGCGAGCCGCGCAGCACGGTCTGGTGGGTGGTGCCGGAATCGAACCAGACGTCCAGCGTGTCGCGGTTCTTCTCGTACAGGTCGGCCTCGTCGCCCAGCAGCTCGCGCGGATCCAGCGATTGCCAGGCCTCGATGCCGTCCTGTTCGATGCGTTGCGCGACCTGTTCGATCAGCTCGGGCGTGCGGGGGTGCAGCTCGCCCGTTTCGCGATGCACGAAGAAGGCCATGGGTACGCCCCATTGGCGCTGGCGCGACAGCGTCCAGTCCGGCCGGTTGGCGATCATGGCGTGCAGCCGCGCCTTGCCCCAGGAAGGGTAAAAGCGGGTCGCCTCTATGCCTTCCAGCGCGCGTTCGCGCAGCGTGCCGCCGCCTTCGGCGGGCAGGATGTCCATGCCGGCGAACCATTGGCTGGTCGCGCGGTAGATGATGGGGGTCTTGTGGCGCCAGCAATGCATGTAGCTGTGGCGCAGCTTCTCGACCTTGAGCAGCGTGCCGGCTTCCTCCAGCGTGGCGACGATCCGGGGATTGGCGTCCCAGATGGTCAGGCCGCCGAACAGCGGCAGCGTCGAGGCGTAGCGGCCATCGCCCATGACCGGGCTGATGATGTCCGCGTCCGGCATGCCGTTGCTCTTGCAGGAGATGAAGTCTTCGATGCCGTAGGCCGGCGCCGAGTGCACGATGCCGGTGCCGGTGTCCAGGGTCACGTAGTCGCCCAGGTAGACGGGCGAGAGCCGGTCGTAGCCCGGGTCCTTGCGGGCCAGCGGATGGTGGAAGGCGATGTGGTCCAGCGCCAGGCCCTTGCAGGTGGCGACGATCTCGCCTTCCAGGTCCCAGGCCTGCAGGCAGGCCTCGACGCGCTCGCGGGCGAGGATCAGCAGCGTGCCCCAGGCCTGCGGCGTCTTCACGCGCACCAGCGCGTAGTCGATCTCGGGGTGGACGTTCAGCGCCTGGTTGGACGGGATGGTCCACGGCGTGGTGGTCCAGATGACGATGGCGCCTTCCTCGTCGATCGAGGGCAGCCCGAAGGCCTTGGCCAGCGCCGCGCGATCGGCGAAGGGAAAGGCCACGTCGATGGCGGGGTCGGTGCGGTCGGCGTACTCGACCTCGGCCTCGGCCAGCGCCGAGCCGCAGTCGAAACACCAGTTCACCGGCTTCAGGCCGCGGAAGACGAAGCCTTTTTCAAGGATGGCGCCCAGCGCGCGCAGTTCGTCGGCCTCGTTGCGCGGATTCATGGTCAGATAGGGGTGGTCCCAGTCGCCCAGCACGCCCAGGCGCTTGAAGTCCTTGCGCTGCCGGTCGATCTGCTCGGTCGCGTAGGCGCGCGCCTTGGACTGCACCTCGGCCACCGGCAGCCCCTTGCCGTATTTCTTCTCGATCTGGATCTCGATGGGCATGCCGTGGCAGTCCCAGCCCGGCACGTAGGGCGCATCGAAGCCGGCCAGCGTGCGGCTCTTGACGATGATGTCCTTCAGGATCTTGTTGACCGCGTGCCCCAGGTGGATGTCGCCGTTGGCGTAGGGCGGGCCGTCATGCAGCACGAAACGCGGCCGCCCGGCGCTGGCCGCGCGGATGGCCTGGTACAGGTGCTTTTCTTCCCAGGCCGCGACCCAGCCGGGCTCGCGTTTGGCGAGATCGCCGCGCATGGGGAACGGAGTGTCGGGAAGATTGAGAGTTTTCTTGTAGTCCATGTCGTTGCCCCCCCCTACGCGCTGACGCGCGCCCCCCAGGGGGCGATGCGGGTGGACCGGCAAAGCCGGATCCACCGCATCCTGGGTCCAGGGGAAGTGTCTTGGCCTGCTGCGTTGTTGCTATCGCTGGCTGCCAGCGGTAGCAACGGTGCGTCAGCCCAGGATGATTTCCCTAGGTTCAGGAAACCGCGGATCTGGCTTTGCCAGTCCGCCGGTTTCGCCTCTGGGGGAGCGCGTCAGCGCGTAGGGAGGAGACCAAAATATTTGCGCGCCTGGAGAGCATCGTCTTCAATGGCCGCCTTCAGGGTCGGCAGGTCGACGAACTTCTCTTCGTCGCGCAGCTTTTTCAGGAATTCCACCTGCACGAGTTTACCGTAAGCGTTGCCGCTGAAATCGAAGACATGGACTTCCAGCAGGACCCGGCCGCTGTCGTCGACCGTGGGGCGCACCCCCAGGCTGGCCACGCCGGGCAACGGTTCGGGGGCCAGCCCGTGCACCTGCACCACGAAGATGCCGGACAGGGCCGGGCAGCGGCGCGAGACGCGCAGGTTCAGAGTGGGAAAACCCAGCGTGCGGCCCAGCTTCTGGCCATGGATGACGTGGCCGCTGACGCTGTAGGGATGGCCCAGCAGTTCGGCGGCGCGGTCCAGGTCGCCGACCGCCAGCGCCGTCCGGACGGCGGAACTGGAGATGCGCTGGCCCTGGTCGGTGACGGACTCCATGGATTCGACCTCGAAGCCATGCTGGGCGGCGCTGGCGCGCAGCATGGCGATGTCGCCGGTGCGGTGGGCGCCGAAGCGGAAGTCGTCTCCCACCAGCAGCCATTTCACGTGCAAGCCCTCGATCAGCAACTGGTCGATGAAGGCCTGGGCTGGCATCGAGGCCAGGCGCGCGTTGAAGCGTTCCACCACCACGTGCTGCATGCCGTAGCGGGCCAGCGCGCACAGCTCGTCGCGCAATCCGGCGATGCGGGTAGGGGCCAGTTCGGGGCGCTTGTGCAGTTCGGCGAAGAATTCTCGGGGGTGGGGCTCGAAGGTCATGACCGTCGGCACGAGTCCCCGGGCATGGGCCGCTTCGCGCACCCGGGCCAGGATGGCCTGGTGGCCGCGGTGCACGCCGTCGAAATTGCCGATCGCCAGCGCGCACGGACGACGCAGCGAAGGCGGCGGCAGGCCCCGGAAGATGCGCAGGGCGGACGGCGGAGCGGACGAGGCGGACGGATTCAAGCCGGTGGCAAAGCGGAAGCTGGGAGTCGAATTCTAGCTGCCTGGGGGCAGATCGTTGATTATAGGCGCGTCGCCGCCCGCCCGGGCGCCGCGCAGATTGACCACCACGCCCTGCAGGTGATCGCGCATGGCGTCGGCCGCTTCCCGATTGCGGCCGGCCTCGATCAGATCGAGGATGTGCAGGTGCTCCCGCGCCTGGCGGTAATAGCGCTGGCGGTCGACCATGGCGCGGTACACCAGCAGGCGGCGCACCTTGTTGACCCGGCGCAGCACGTCGCTGAAGAACGGGTTTTGCGACGCCTCGGCCAGGGTTTCGTGGAATTTCACCGCGTGTTCGTACAGTTCGTCGGCCGTCATGGTGTCGGCGCCGCCGGCCAGGATCTGGCCCTCGACTTCGCGCAGCCGGGCGGCGGCCTCGGGGCTCAGGTGAAAACTCGGTTCCAGCAGGCTGGCCGGTTCGATCGCCAGCCGCAGGCTGTAGGTCTGCTCCAGCGCCTCGGGCGTGCGCAGGATGGGCGAGAAGGTCCAGCCGTAGCCGATCCGCCGTTCCGCCCAGCCTTCGCGCGAGATCTTGCGCAGCAGTTCGCTCAACTGCCGGTGCGTGAGCCGGTAGGTCTGGCGCAGATAGGTTTCGGTGACGTGGTCCTTGAGCTGGCCGCGCAGCCGGTCTTCGGCGATCTGGAAGTAGACGCGGGTCAGTTCCGGCTGGGCGCTCAGGCCCAGTTGTTCGGGCGCCGCCAGTTCGGCGTCGGACAGGAAATAGCCGCGATTGGCCTCGTGGCGCAGCACGCCCTTGTCGGCCAGCAGCTGCAGGGCCTGGCTGACGGTCCAGCGCGATACGCCGAAATGATCGCCCAGCGACTGGGCCGTGAGGTGGGTGCCGGCAGGCAGCCCCTGGGCGTTGGCGTGGGCGAGGATGCGGCCGGCCAGTTCGGGGACGACGGCTGTGCGGGATTCGCTGCGCGGACGTTGGGCGGTCGACATGTTCCGGAGTGGGGACTATCAGCGTGTCGGAGAAAAGCAGAGGCTGCGCACCGCGAATCCGGCACGCAGACAGGATGTTAGCGGTTTTCCGCCGCCGCCCCGTCCTGGTCGGATTGCATCAAGATTGCATTTATATGCATAAATATGCAATCATGGGCCACAAAGAACGAGGAGACACATCATGAAGACCCACCTACGCACGATTCAAACCCTGTTCGCCGCGGCCGTACTGGCCGTACTGGCCGCCGGGGCGCCGGCCCACGCGCAGGACTATCCCAGCCGGCCCGTCAGCCTGGTGACGCCATTCCCGCCGGGAGGCGCGGCCGATGTGGTGATCCGCCTGATGGCCCAGGAACTGGGCAAGGAAATGGATGCGACCTTCATCGTCGACAACCGCGCGGGCGCCGGCGGCGCCATCGGCACGAGCTACGTGGCGCGGGCCCATCCTGACGGCTATACGTGTTGCTGACATCGTCCAGCACGATGTCGATCAACCCGCACCTGACGGCCAAGCGGCCATACGACCCGTTCACCAGCTTCACGCCCATCTCCCTGGTCGGCTATGCCACCAATGAACTGGTGGTGACGAGCACGCTGCCGTACAAGACCGTCGGAGACGTCATCGCCGCCGCCAAGGCCGCGCCGGGCAAGATCGCGTTCGGCTCCAACGGGGTCGGTACGCTCAGCCATCTGATGGGCGAGATGTTCATGCAGCAGGCGGGCGTGAAAATGCTGCACGTGCCCTACAAGGGCGCGGCGCCGGCCGTGGCCGATACCGCCGCGGGCCAGGTATCGGTGCTGTTTTCCAACTACGCCAGCGTGGCGCCCATGGTCAAGTCGGGCAAGCTGCGCGGCCTGGCCATCACCAGCCTGAAGCCAACGCCGCTGGCGCCGGGGCTGCCCACCATTGCCGAGTCCGGCCTGCCGGGTTTCGAGGCCAACCAGTGGTGGGGCCTGTGGGGGCCGGCCGGCTTGCCCAAGGAAGTCGTCGACAAGCTCAATGCCGCGGCAACCAAGATCCTGACCAGCCCCGAGGCCATCAATCGTTTCAATGCGGAAGGGGTGGACCTGCTGAGCGGCACGCCGGCCGATCTGACGGCCTATCTGCGAGTCGACTACGATCGCTGGGGCAAGGTGGTCAAGGCCGCCGGCATTTCGCCCGAATGATGTTCCGCGCCGTCCCTTTCCGTCCTGCCGCCTGAAGTCCCTGCCATGAACCCAGCCCAATCTTCGTCCATTGCCGTCACCGACGAGCTGGCGCGCTTCGCCGCCGCGCTCGACTGGGAGACGGTGCCGCCGCATGTCCAGGCCATCATGCCGGTGCTGATGATCGACATGTTCCGCGCGGCCGCGGTGGGAAGCGACAAGCCCTGGACACGTGCCGTCGGGCAGGCCTTCGGTTCGGCCAGCGGCGCCGACTGCGCCAGCCTGCTGTACGCGGGCCGGCGGGTCGAGGCCGGCCGCGCCGCCTTCATCAACGGCACGGCCGCCGGCGGCCTGGACTGGGACGATTCCCACGTTGCCGCCATCATCCATCCCGGCGTATGCATCTGGCCGGCGGCGCTGGCCACGGCCGAGATCGCCGGCGCCAGCGGCCGCGAGCTGCTGACCGCGGTGCTGGCCGGCTACGAGGTGGCCATTCGCGTCGGCATGTCGATCCAGCCCGAGCATTCGCTGCGCGGCTTCCAGGGCACGCCCACGTGCGGCGCGCTGGGCGCGGCCGTTGCCTGCGCGCGCCTGTTCCGGCTGCCTGCCGAGCGCCTGCGCGATGCGCTGGGTATCGCCGCCACCTTTGCCTGCGGCCTGTCGCAGTTCTTCGTGTCAGGGTCCGACATCAAGCGCTTCCACGCCGGCAAGGCGGCCGCCAACGGCATCGAGGCCGCGCTGCTGGCACGCGCCGGATTGACCGGTCCGCGCGACGCCATCGAGGGCAGCCAGGGATTCGGGCGGGCTTTTTCCGACCGCTTCGACCCGTCTACGGCGGTCAAGGACCTCGGCCGGCATTTCCCCACGGAATGGGTCTCGCTCAAGCCGCATGCCGGCAGCGTGCGCATGCAGGCCGCGATCGAAGGCGCGGCGATGCTGGCGCGCGCCGGCGCGCGGGTCGAACAGGTGGCGTCGATGGAGCTGGGCGTGCATGGCGCGATGATGAGCAAGCTGGCAGCCAACAGGCCGGTCGACTACCAGCAGGCGCAACTGAGCACGCCGTTCGCCGCCGCGATGGCCGTGGCGCTGGCGCCTGGGCGCGAAGGCCCGTTGACGCTGTCGGTCGACGATTTCGAGCAATATCTGGACGACCCCGCCATCCGCGACCTGTCGGCCCGTACCCGATGCGTGGTCGATGCCAGGGTCGAGGCATTGACGACGGCCGAGGCGGTGCCGGCGCGCGTCACCATCACGATGAAGGACGGCAGCCGGGTCGAGCAATTCGTCGAACACCCGAAGGGCTGTCCGCGCAATCCCATCACGGCCGACGAAGTCGTGCAGCGGTTTGCCGCCATCGCCGCGCCGCGCTTTGGCGCCGGTCCGGTCGATGCCTGGCTGGAACAGGCCCGCCATCCCGAACGGCTGGCGTCGGTGGCGCCGTTGTTCTCGCTGCGTGGATGAATCAGGAGCAATCATGGAAAGACCGGCCCCGACGCTGGAACTGGCGTCATTCGCCGCCGCGCTGACCTACGGACGGCTGCCGACGCCCCTGCGGTCCGCCTTGTTCGAATTCGCGCTCGACTACCTGCGCGTCGCATCGCTGGGCGAGCGCATGCCCTGGAGCCAGTGGGCGCGCGACTATGTCCGGCAGACCGGCGGCCTGGGCAAGGCGCCGGTGTTGTTCTCTGACCAGCGCACGGATCCGGCCAGCGCCGCTTTCCTGAACACGGTCTATGCCGGCAGCATCGATGCCGACGATACGCACGTCGGTGCGATGCTGCATCCCGGTTGCATCGTTTTTTCGGCGGCTCTGGCCATCGGCCAGAGCCGGGGGTTCGCGGGCGAGCGCATGCTGGCGGCCGTGGTGGCCGGCTACGAGGCGATGATCCGCATCGCGCTGTGCATCCAGCCCAGCCATTTCAAGCGGGGTTTCCAGAGCACGGCCACCTGCGGCGTGTTCGGCTCGGCGGTCGCGGCGTCGGCCTTGCTGTTCCCCGGCGACGCGCGCCGCATCGCGCAGACGATGGGCCTGGCGGCATCGTTCAGTGGCGGGCTGGTGCAGTTCTTCCATTCGGGGTCGACGGTCAAGCGTATCCATGCCGCCCAGGCGGCGCGTTCCGGCGTACATGCCGCCTTGTTGGCCGAGGCCGGTTTTTCGGGCCCGCTCGACATCCTTGAGGGGCAGGACGGCTTTGCCCGCGCATATGCCGATCAGATCGATTTCGCGCCGCTGTCCGACCGGCTCGGCTCCGTCTATCGGATGACGGAGGTATCGATCAAGCCGCATGCGTGCAGCGCCCGCGTGCTGGCGGCGGTCGAGGCGGCGGTGGACCTGTGCCGCGAGCACGATGTGGCGGCCGGCGACATCAAGGCCGTCACGCTGGGCATTCCGCGCGTCATCCAGGGCCGCCTGACCGGCAATGCGCCCGCCAGCCTGCAAGGCGCGCAAATGAGCGCACCCTTCAGCGTGGCGCTGGCGATCCGCAAGCGGATCCGCAGCGAGGTCTACGCGCTGAACATCGACGATTTCGAGGCAGGCCTGGAGGATCCCGTGGTGATGGGGCTGGCCGCCAAGGTCGAGTGCGTGATCGACGACGAGGCCGAGCGCGCCAGCACCGCCGAATCGGTCGGGGCCCGCGTGACGCTGGCCTTGCGCGACGGCCGGCGCGTGAACCGGTTTGTCGCGGCACCGAAGGGCTCGGTGTCGCGGCCCTATTCACAAGAAGACCACGTGATGCGTGTTCGTGCCGAACTGGCGCGGCGCTATACGGAACCCGAGGTTGACCGGCTGGTCGACCAGGTGCGGGGCTTGCCGCAGGCGAAGGACGTCGGTGTGCTGGCGCCGCTGGCGGCCGGTCGCAGATAGCATCGAGCCGCAGCGTCAGGGCATGCGCTGCTACAGATTCGCCGAAACGAAATCGAGGAAGGCGCGCGTCTTGGCGGGCATGAGCCGCGTCGCCGTCAGCGCGTAGGCCGACACCGGCGGGGCGCTCCAGTCGTCCAGCACGCGCACCAGACGGCCTTCCTGTACGTCCTGCCGGCACAGCTTCTCGGGAAGAATGGCGAGGCCACCACCTGCCTGCACGACCTGGCGGATGATGCCGACGCTGTTGAACGACATGGTGCCTCCGACCATGACCTCGATGCGCCGGCGGCCGCTGCGCAGCCGCCAGACGCCCTGGTTGCCGACGTGGTCGATGCGGGTGCCGAGTACGCAGGTGTGGGTCGACAGATCCGCCGGTACGGCCGGTTCGCCGTGCGCCGCGAGATAGGCCGGCGAGGCGTAGACGTACATCGGGATGTCGGCCAGCTTCCTGGCCGTCAGGCCGGAGTCGGCCGGTTCTCCGAAGCAGATCGCGATGTCGCAGTTTTCGCTGACGGGGTCGACCGGGCGCATGGTGAAGTCGAACTCCATGTGCAGTTCCGGGTGTTTCGCGGCAAACGCGGGCAGGTTGTCGATCAGGCGCAAGGCGAAACTGGTGGGGATCGCCACGCGCAAGTGTCCCTGGACCCGGTGCCGGGCGCTGAGCAATTCGTCGTGGGTGGCTTCCAGTCCTTCGAGCAGCGTGCGGCATGACGCGTAATAGTTCATGCCTTCCTCGGTCAGTTGGACGATGCGCGTGGAGCGCTTGAGCAGGCGCAGCCCCACGTCCCGCTCCAGCTCGCGGATGCGCCTTGAGACGGTGGACTTGGGCAGGTCCAGCGCGGATGCCGCCTTGGTGAAACTCCTGGCCTTGGCCACTTCGACGAATACCGCGACATTGCGCAGCAGTTCGGGCTTCATCGGTGCTCCTGGATTGTGCCGTGTATGGAACAATTATTTCCAAAAGACCCGATTGAATCAATTCGCTGATTCGCTGAATATCTGCCCCATACCCATGGCCGCACGCAGACGGCGCACAAGGAGACATCCCATGAGTTCTCGCAGAGCGTTGCTCGCACTGGCCGCGCTGGCGGCGGTGCTGCCGGCCGTGGCTTCGGCTCAGGCCTATCCCTCGCGCCTGGTGCGGATCGTCATCGGCGTTCCGCCCGCGGGCGTGCAGGACCTGCTGGCGCGCGGCGTGGCCGAGCGGTTGTCCAAGGCCTGGGGCCAGCCGGTCATCGTCGAGAACCGGCCCGGAGCCACCGGCAGCATCGCCGGCAATCAGGTCGCCAAGGCCGAGGCGGACGGTTATTCCATTCTCATGAGCACGGCCAACAACATGGAAGCCGCGCCGCTGCTGCAGAAGAACCTGCCGTTCGACCCGGTCAAGGACTTCATCCCGGTGGTCGGGCTGGCCCAGGTCCGGTCGGTAGTCTCCATCAGCAACGGCATTCCCGCCAACGACGTCAAGGAACTCGCCGCGCTGGCGCACAAGCAACCGGGTACCCTCAACTACGGAAGCTGGGGCGTCGGCAGCGTCGCCCACCTCGACGCCGCCGCCTTCGCCAAGGGGATCGATGCCGAGTTCTCGCACATTCCCTACAAGGGCGGCAACGAACTCATGCTGGCGCTGGCGTCCAATCAGGTACAGATGGCGGTGACCACCGTCAGCACCGCGCTGCCGCTGGCCAGGCAGGGCCGCATCAAGACCATCGCCTACACCGGCAGCCAGCGGTCCAAGCTGCTGCCCGATGTCCCGACGCTGGCCGAACTGGGGTACAGCTTCGACCGTCCGAGCGGGGTGTTCTCGTTCTACCTGCCCGCGGGCACGCCCAAGGCGATCGTCGACAAGCTTGCCGAGGACACCGCCAGGATCGTCGATGCGCCGGCGTTCGCCGAAGAGTTCCTCGATATCAACGGCATGGAAGCCTATCCCTATCGCGGCGCCGAACTGGCGAAGCAACTGGATGCCTCGCGCAAGAACTATCTCGCGCGCATGAAAGACCTCAAGATCGACTGAAGAGAGCACGCCCGCAATGAGCCACCCTTCCGAGTCCGCGGCGCCATCGGCGCTGCGGGTCGCCGTCGACATCGGCGGCACGTTCACCGACCTGGCCGCGGTCGACCCGAGTACCGGCGAACGCTGGTTCGCCAAGGCGTCGACCACGCCCGACGATCCGTCGCGCGGCATCCGCGACTGCCTGGCCAAGTTGGGCAGATCGCCCGAGGAGTTCGAGACATTCGTGCACGGCACCACGCTGGTCATCAATGCCTGCCTGGAAAAGAAGGGCGCGCGCACGGCCCTGATCACCACCGACGGCTTTCGCGATGTCCTGGAGATCGGCCGGGGCAACCGGACCGAATCATTCAATTACCTGTTCAAGCGCCATGAACCTTTCGTGCCGCGCGAGTTCCGGCTCGAAGCGAACGAGCGCATGGGCGCCGACGGCAAGGCCGTCGTGCCGCTGGACGAGGCGCAACTGCGCGAGGTACTGGCCGAGGCCCGGGACAAGGGCGCCGAGGCCATCGCCATCTGCTTCCTGCATTCCTATCGCAATCCCGAGCACGAACGGCGCGCGGCCGAGATTGCCGCCGAGTGTGGCGACTGGTTCGTGACGGCATCGCATACGTTGTCGCAGGAGTACCGCGAGTATGAACGCACGTCCACGGTGGTGCTCAACGCCTTCGTCGGACCCAAGGTCAGCACCTACCTGGGCAAGCTCGAGAGGCTGCTGGCCGAAGGCGGCTTCAAGGGCCGGTTTTTCCTGATGGAGTCGAACGGCGGCGTGGCCGACGTCGCGACCGTCAAGCGCCTGCCCGTGCTGCTGATGGAATCGGGGCCGGTCGGCGGGATCGCAGGCGCGATCAAGCTTGGTGAAAAGTTGGGGCGGCGCAATCTGATCACCTTCGACATGGGGGGCACGACGGCCAAGAGCGCACTCGTGCAGGACGGTGTGGTCAGCTTCGATTCGCTGTACTACGTGGATGGATTCGAGCACGGCTATCCGCTGCAGACCTCGGTGGTCGACATGGTCGAGGTGGGGGCCGGCGGCGGCAGCATCGCGGCGATCGACGAGCTTGGCGCGCTGCGCGTGGGGCCGTGCAGCGCCGGCGCCTATCCGGGGCCGGCCGCCTATGGCCTGGGCAACGACCAGCCCACCGTCACTGACGCCAACATCGCGCTCGGACGTCTGGACCCCACGCGCTTTCTGGGCGGGGAGATGAAGATCGACGGCGACCTGTCCATGAAGGCGCTCCGGAATCTGGGCGCGAAGCTGGGCTATGACGCCCGCACGATGGCCGCGGGCATCATCCGGATCGCCAACGTGACGATGTCGGGCGCGTTGCGCCGCGTCTCGATCGAGCGTGGCAAGGATCCGCGCGACTTCACCCTGGTGGCCTGCGGCGGCAATGGCCCGTTGCATGCCGCCGAGCTTGCCGAGGAACTGGGCATCCGGACGCTGCTGATTCCCAGCATGCCCGCGCACTTCTCGGCGTTCGGCATGCTGTACGCCGATGCCCGTTACGATGCCTCGCGCACCTGGACTTGCGACCTGCCCGAGCACGGAGCGGAGGTTCCCGGCCTGGCCGATGTGCTGCGCACGCTCGAGCAGGGCCTGGCGGGCACGGTAGCCGAAAAGCTGGGGGCGTCGCGCGAGATGCGGTTCGAGAACTATGCCGAGATGCGCTATCGTGGCCAGGACCAGACCGTCAAGGTGCGCCTGCTGGACGACCTGAGCCCGGCCGCGCTCCAGCGCGGCTTCGATCAGATCTATGCGGAACGCTACGGCCACGTCAGTCCCATACCGGTGCAGATCGTGTCGCTGCGCGTGAGCTGCCAGGCGGCGCTGGGAGACGGGCAGGATGCCAGCGTGCCGTCGGCGCGCGTGCACGAGGCGTCCACCTCGCGCCAGGTCTACTCGATTCAGGCCGGCGACTTCCAGACTTACGCCGTGCACCGCCGCGGTGGCATGGCTGCTGGTGCGTCCTATCCCGGACCTTGCCTGATCGAGGACCACGCGACCACCACGCACGTGCCGCAGGGATGGAACGTCAGGCTGCTCGAGGACGACGTGCTGGAGATGTCATGGAGCGAATGAGGTTCGCGCGACAAGGCCGCCGGGAATTGCCATGAAAATCGCCAAATACGGAAGCGGCCGAATCGCCGCCGTCGTCGGGGAACGGCTCGTCGACCTGAACCGCGCCCGTTCGGCACAGTTGCGCGGGGCCGACAAGGGCGAGGTGCCGGCCGATCTGCTCGATTTCATCAAGGCGGGCCCGGCGGCGCTCGATGCGGCTTACGCGGCCTTGAACTTCGTGCTGGCCGAAGGGCCGGCGCCGCGCGCCACGGCGGACGGGCCGCTGGTCATGGACCTGGCCGCCACGCCATTGCTGGCGCCGCTGCCCAGCCTCGGCTCCAAGCTGATCTGCATGGGCCGCAATTTCGCCGGGCACAGCAAGGCGGCGCAGAAAGCCAATGCGGAACGTGCCGCGGCGGGCGACACGCGGCCGCAGATGCCGGCCAGCGCTCAGATTCCCAAGCGGCCCGCCGGTTTCATCAAGTTCGCCGACACCGTGGTCGGGCCCGACGAGCCGGTCCTCTACCCATCGCGCACCCGCAAGCTGGACTACGAAGTCGAGATCGCCCTCATCATCGGCGCGCAGGGCAAGGATATTCCGCGCGAACAGGCGCTGCGCCATGCCTTCGGCTACACGGTGTTCTGCGACTACAGCGCCCGCGACCAGAACAGCGACCTCGAAGACATGAACTGGGTGCGGCACCACAAGAACTTCGATTGCGCCGCCTCGATGGGGCCGTGGATCGTGACGGCCGACGAAGGGCTGGATCCGCACGACGTGGCGATCCGCACGTGGGTCAACGGCGAACTGCGGCAGGACGGCACGACGGCCGACATGATCCACGATTTCGCCCGCATCATCGAGTACTACTCGGTGGACCAGACGCTCTATCCCGGTGACCTGTTCGCTTCCGGCACATGCGAGGGCACGGGCATGGAGAAAAAGGACGGCTCCTGGTTCCTGCAGCCCGGCGACCGCATCGAGTTCGAAATCCCCCGGATCGGGCGCTACGGCAACCCGATCGTCGCGAAACCCCCAGCAGGGAGCCCCGCATGACCGCCATGCCCAAGCCGCGTACCGGACCGGGCGCGCGCCGCGTCGACCCGATCACCCTCGAAGTCATCCGCTATTCGCTGGTGGCGATGATGGACGAGACCGAGGCCAATCTGACGCGTACCGCGTTTTCCACCATCATCCGCGAGTTCAAGGACTACAGCGTCGGCCTGGTGACGGCCAGGGGCGAGACCATCGCCCAGGGCCGCGGCAGCATTCCTTCGTTCGTGGCCGACCTGGGCACGCCCGTGCTCGACGGCGTGGCCATGTGGGGCGACGACCTGCACGACGGCGACTACCTGATCAACAACCACGCGGGCGTCTGCGGCCAGCACCTGAACAACGTCGTGATGTACACCCCGATCTTCGACGGCGGGCGCATCATCGCCTTCTCGGCGCTGCGCACGCACTGGCCGGATGTCGGCGGCGGCTTCCAGGCGCGGCCGGCCACCGAGATCTACCAGGAAGGCATTCAGTTCCGCAACGCGAAGATCTACAAGAACGGCAAGATCGACGTCGAACTCGAACGCATCATCCGCTACAACACCCGGCACTCGGACGAGACCTTCGGCGACCTGGAAGCGCAGATCGCGGGTTGCCAGCTGGCCAAGCGCCGCTTCGAGGACCTGGTCGCGCGCTATGGCTGGGACCAGGTCGAGGCGGCGATCCACGAGTGCTGGGACCAGTCCGAGCGCTACGTGCGCCAGCGCATCCGCCAGATTCCCAACGGCCGCTATTACGCAGAGTCTTTCCTGGACGGCGACGGCATCACCGACGACCCGGTGCCGATCCGCGTCACGGTGGTAGTCGAGGACGAGGACATCACGGTCGATCTCACCGACATGCCGCCGCAGGTGGCCGGGCCGTTGAACTCGGGCGCCACGGGGGGAGGCGAGAGCGCCGCCAAGGTAGCCTTCAAGGGAGCGGTGGCGCCATTCCTGCTTCCCAACGAGGGCGAGTTCCGGCCGTTGAAGATCGCGCTGAAGCTCGGCACGCTGGTGAGTGCTTCGGAAGACGCGGCGATGGGACTCTGGTCGACGCCGATCAAGACGATCATCGACGTGATCCTGAAGGCGTTCTCGCAGGCTATTCCGAACGAGATCCCGGCGGGCAACAACGCGCAGTACGGGCGTGGGCGCGTGCGCGCCCGCTACGCCGGCACGCGCCAGTTCTGGCAGGGCGGCGGCAATACGCTGGGCGGCTGGGGCGCGCACTGGGGCGGCGATGGCCAGTCCGCATTGCACACGACTACCCATGGCGATTGCCGCCGTGTGCCGATCGAAGTGGAGGAAAGCGAGGGCCTGGGCCTGGTCCGGCGCTTCGAACTGGTGACCGATTCCGGCGGGGCCGGGCGTTGGCGGGGCGGACTGGGGACCCGCATGGAGGTGGTGACTCCGACGCCCGCCACGGCGACCCTGGACTTTGACCGCAGCAAGTTCCCGCCCTGGGGCCTGTTCGGCGGCAAGGACGGCATGCCTGGCCATGGCGAGATCCACAAGCCGGGAGAGGACCAGCCCATCACCGGGACGCGGGTGGCGGTGCAGGTACCCGCCGGGACCCGGGTCTGTGCCGCCAACAACGGTGGCGGGGGCTGGGGGGATCCGTTGGAGCGAGAACTGCCGGCCGTCGAATGGGACGTGCGGCAGGGTTATGTCTCGCGCGAGGCGGCGATCCGCGACTATGGCGTCGTGTTCGGCGCCGATGGCGGGATCGATGCGCCGGCGACCGAGCGGAACCGCGCCGCACGCAAGGAGGCCGCCGCGGGTTGACGCCGCAGCGCCGTATCAGCGCATGGCGGAAAACGCCGTCGGTACCAGGATCTGGTTGGAAATGGCGGCGACGATGGGGCCGTTCTTTTCGGTCTCGGCCTTGGCCGCGAGCCATTCGGGATCGCTCGCGAAGGCGTTCCATTTGTGTTCGCGCTCCGCCAGGTTTTCCCATTCCAGCAGGTAGTAGAGGTCCTGGCTGTCCTGGCCGATGTAGACGGTCCAGAAGCCGACCTGGCGGATGCCGTGCCGTTTCCAGAGCGCGAGCGTGGTGGATTCGAAGCGCCGGGCGACGTCCGCAAGGCGGCCGGGCATACAGCGGTAGATGCGAAGTTCATGCAGCATGGCTATTCTCTTTGGGAGTGGTCTGCGGCCGGGTTCAGCGGCGGGAGTCGGGAGGCTTCGGTGCCACGAAAGGATACCTCGCTCTGCCTTTGGCCTCCGTGGCCGATCCGTTCTCGCCGCTGCGCACGAATTGGCGGGAGGCGTCCCGGCGTGGCTCGTAGTCCCAGGGGGGGAACTGCCCGGCCTGGCGGGTGCGCTGGATGAACAATCTCTGTCCGGCGCTCGTCACCATGTCTTTCGCCAGCCGGGCGGTATCCCAATGGCCATGCACCAGCGCATGCAGTTCCTGCTCGATGCGCAGGGTTTCGCCACGGCCCGCAAGATTTCGCGTCTCGTCGGGATCGTCCTCCACCTGGAACAACTGGGGAGGGTCGCTTTCCGCGTAGATGTATTTCCACGGACCGCGGCGTACCATCAGGCAGGGGCCCAGCGCGCCGTCGGCATTCATTTCCGCGAATACCGGGCGATCGGGGCGGGGGCGCTGGCGGCCTTCCAGCCAGGGCAGCAGGCTTTCGCCTTCCATGTCCGACACCGGTTGCAGGTCCCGACCTCCTCCCAGGTCCATCAACGTGGGCAGCAGGTCCAGCAGCGACACCGGATCGCGGACCCGTCCTGGCAGCTGTCCCGGTGTGGCGACGATCAAGGGGATGCGGACCGCGCCTTCGAGCAGCGTCCATTTGTACCAGAGCCCTCGCTCGCCCAGCATGTCGCCATGATCGGAAGTGAACACCACCACGGTGTCGTCTTCCAGATCCATGTCGCGCAACGCCTGCAGGATGCGGCCGACCTGGTCGTCGACGTAGCTGATCATGGCGTAGTAGGCATGGCGCGAGCGCCGGACGTCTTCGGCGTCGACGCGGTACTCGTCGAAACGGTAGATCTCCCGCAGGCGGCGGCTGTGCGGATCGTCCTGCGCAGGGGCCGGTGGCGGCACCCGCGGAGCGTCGATGTCCGCGGGGTCGTACCGGTTCCAGTATTCGTCGGTGATGACGTAGGGATTGTGCGGGTGGGTAAACGACACGGTGAAGAAGAAGGGGCGGCAGGCCGGGTCACGTCCGTAGTCGTAGATGCGCTGGATCGCCCGGGCCGTGACTTCGTCGTCATAGTCCAATTGGAGGCTGCGCCGGCAGGTTCCGGACTCCACGACGCTGCGCAGGTTCAGGCCCGTGGCTGCCACGGGAATCATCAGCCGCCAGTCCGGGGTCCAGCCGAAATCCGAAGGGTAGATGTCGGTCGTCAGCCGCTCCTGGTAGCCGTGGAGCTGGTCGGGTCCGATGAAGTGCATCTTGCCCGCCAGACTGGTGTGATAGCCGAGCGCGCTCAGGTAATAGGCGATGGTGGGCGCGCTGGATGGAAACTCGCAGGCATTGTCGTAGACCCCGAGCCTGGACGGCAGCCGTCCGGTGAGCATGGACGCGCGCGAAGGCGCGCAGACGGGGAAGTTGCAGTAGCAGTTCTCGAACACCGTGCCGCGCGCGGCGAGCGCATCGAGATGAGGGGTCTGGCAGACGCGGTTGCCATACGCGCGAAGCGCGAAGGCGGTCAATTGATCTGCCATGATGTGAAGGATATTCGGCCTGCCGTTCATTCCCGCCTCGTTGTCGTTCTGGTTGCCCATGGTCGTACCTGTGCGACGGTCAGTCGGCGCTGGCGCCGGAATTGCGCACGACCGCCGACCATACTTTCAGTTCGCTGCCGATGAACTTGCCGAATTCCGCCTGCGACATGAGGCGCCGTTCCAGCCCCGTCGCGGCCAGGCGTTGCGACGCTTCGTCCGACATCATGGTGTCGCGCACCGCGCGCTCCAGGGTGTCCAGCACGGCGGGGGGCGTGCCGCGTGGCGCGAGCAGGCCGAACCATGCCGCTACGTCGAACGGTTTCACGCCGGCCTCTTCCATCGTCTTGACGCCGGGCAGGGATGCCAGCCGGCTGGACGTCGTCACGGCCAGCGCCTGCAGCTTGCCAGCCTTGATGTGCGGCAGGACCGACGAAATGCCGTTGAACATCAGGTCGGTCTGTCCGCCGAGCAGGTCCGTGGTCGCCGGGGCGATCCCCTGGTAGGGCACGTGGACGAGATCGATCCCGGCCGCCGCTTTGAACAGTTCGCCTGCCAGGTGGTTGGCCGATCCGACACCTCCCGAGGCGTACGTCAAGGCGGGTTTGCGCGTCCTGGCCATGTCGATCAGCCCGGCAACGCTGTCGGCGCCCAGTCCCGGACGGGTTACCAGGACCAGCGGGCTGGTAGCCAGCAGCGCCACAGGGGAGAAGTCCTTGATCGGATCGAAGCCCGGGTTCTTGTACAGCGAGGGATTGACGGCGAACGGCCCGATGTAGCCGATGACGAGCGTGTAGCCATCCGCGTCGGCCCGGGCCGCCTGCGCCGTGCCGATGTTGCCGCCGCCGCCCGGCTTGTTTTCCACGATCACCGTGGCCTTCAGCCGGCTCGCCAGGCCGTGGGCGACCAGGCGGCCCAGGATGTCGGCGGGTCCGCCTGCCGCGAAGGGTACGACGATCTTCACGGGACGATCCGGATAGGCGCCTGAGGCGGCGCCGCAGAATCCCAGCATGGTGGCCGCGGCGAGGCCGCTCGCCCGCGCTATTTGCGCGAGATATGTTCTTTCCATGGCGTGCTCCTTTTTTTGCGGTCGGACCGCTCAATGCCGGGCGATCATGTGGCCAGTTGCGTGACGAACTTCGAGGTCAGGTAGGCGGACAAGCCTTCGGTTCCCCCTTCTGAGCCGTAGCCGCTTTCGCGGACACCGCCGAACGGAGCTTCAGCGATCGAAATCGCCAGATGGTTGATGCCGACCATGCCGGCCGACAGGCCACGCGATACTGCCGCCGCGGTACGTGGCGATTCCGTGAAGGCATATGCCGCGAGGCCGTACGGCAGGCCGTTGGCACGGGCAAGCGCCTCGTCCAGCGTATCGAACGTCGCCACCGGAGCGATCGGACCGAATGTTTCGTCGCGCATCGCTGCCGCGTGGTCCGGCATTCCGCTCAGCACGGTGGGTTCGAAGAAAAAGCCTGGCCGATCGGGTTGCCGTCCTCCTATTTCCAGGCGGCCTCCGGCCTGCAACGCATCCTGTACGTAGTGCTTCATCGCCGCCAGTCGGCGCGGGTTGGCCAGTGGCCCCATCGTCGTGGCGGTATCCAGTCCGTTGCCCAATACGAGGGCCCGGGCGGCCTTGGCCATCTCGGCGGCGAAGCGTTCGGCCACGCTACGATGGACGTAGAACCGCGACGGCGCCACGCATACCTGGCCCGCATTCCGGAATCGTCCGGCGGCGCTGACCTGCGCGGCGCGCTCGACATCGGCGTCGTCGAAGACCAGGACCGGGGCATGGCCGCCAAGCTCGAGCGTGCAGCGTTTCAGTCCGTTCGAGGCCGCGAGTTGTGCCAGATGCTTGCCCACCGGTATCGATCCGGTGAACGTGATCTTGCGTATGGGCGAACTGCGGACGAGGAATTCCGATATCTCGGCCGGCGCGCCGAAGACCATGTTCAGCACGCCGGGAGGCAGGCCGGCGTCGACGCAGGCGCGCGCCAGTTCGAGCGCGGTCGCCGGTGTTTCTTCCGACGGCTTGATGACCAGTGTGCAGCCAGCGGCCAGCGCGCCGGCGATCTTGCGGGCAGGCGTCAGTGCCGGGAAATTCCACGGCGTGAATGCCGCCACGGGGCCGACCGGTTCGTGATGCACTGCCTGGGTCACGTCCAGGGCCCGTGCGGGAATGATCCGTCCATACAGGCGCCGCGTTTCCTCGGCATACCATTCGAAAACTTCGATTGCCGTCGTCAGCTCGGCCTGGGCCTCGGCCAGTGGCTTGCCTTGTTCGAGCGTGAGCGTGCGGGCGATCGTGGCGCTGCGCTCCTCCAGCAGCCGGGCTGCCCGCAGTAGCACCTGCCGCCGGGCGAGGGCCGGCGTGGCCGACCAGGCGCCGAAGGCCCGTTCCGCCGCCGCGACGGCCCGCCCCAGCTCGTCGGGCGAGGCATGCGGCAAGCGCCCCAGGCTGTCGCCGGTCGCCGGGTTCACGACGGTTTCGCCATGGCGGCCGCCGCCGACCCACTGGCCGTCGATGAGCTGGCCCAGGCGATCGAAGGCGGATGCCGCGTTCTGGTTGTCTGTAAGCATGGAAAACTCCTGTCGAGGCGAGGTCAGGCCACCGGAACGAGGCCGTGTTGGGCAAGGCGCCATACCAGCAGATCGAAGCGGTCTTGGCCGAAGAAGGGTTCGTCCTGGAAGACGAACAGCGGCACGCCCCAGTGTCCCGCCGAGTGCTGGTCACGCTGGTTCGCCTGTACGGTCTCTTCGTGCGTTTGCGGATTGGCGGCAATGGCCCGCTCCATATCGGCCAGGTCCAGGCCTGCCCGCCGCGCTGCCTGAGCGAGATGGTCGCCCCGGTCCCAGCCATCGACGCTGCCGTCCCACAGCAGCCGGCTTACCTGCACGATGAAGGGCAGCGCCTTGCCACGCCGCCGTGCCTCGATGCCTAGGAGGGTCAGGCGCCGGATGTAGGGCTGATCGTGCGCGATCTCGAGCGTGCGTGGCTCCTGCACGATCGGATCGGGCACCGGGCGGCGGAATGGCATGCCAAGGAAAGCCGCGACGCGTGCCGAGTCGGCGAGAAAGTACGGACGCGCCAGTGCGTGTTGTCTGCTGAAGTGCTCCGGATAGCGGATGGCTAGCGGGTAGACGATCTTGACGTTGCAGTGCACGCCGTGCTCGCGCGCCAGCGCTTCGACGCGTGGCAGTACCAGGTAGCTGTAGGGACTGCGGAACGACCAGTACAGGTCGATGGGTGGGTTGACGGCCATGGCTGCCTCTTGTCATCGCTGCATGCCACGCGGCGGCGTGGAGTGACGGCAAGAGTAAATAGAGCTGTGATTGCCGTAAAATTTATTTTTCGGTCAATTTGATCTCTTTTTAGATATCAATTGCGATGGCTCCCTCTCCACATCCCCACTGGCTGCTGCGCAGCCGGCTCAAGATGCGCCAGATCCTGCTGCTTGCCACGCTGGGCGACCTCGGGAACTTGCGCCGTGCCGCGGCTCAACTGGGCATGACCCAGCCGGCCGCCACCAAGCTGCTACATGAATTGGAATCCGCAATGGGTGTCTCGCTCTTCGAGCGTTCGAGGCGGGGCATGACGCCTACCCTCTACGGCGATGCCATGATCCGGCATGCACGTGGCCTGCTTGCGGATCTCGATGCCGCTCGCGACGAACTGGACGCGCTTGCCGCAGGCGCGGCGGGTACCCTTACTGTCGGCACCATGACGTCCACCTCGTCCGAACTCGTGCCGCGCGCCGTGGCCGCGCTGCTCGAGCGGCACCCCGGCGTGCGGGTATCGCTCGTCGAGGGCGTCCACGACATGTTGATGGCGGCGCTCGCGCGAGGCGAGCTCGACCTGGTGCTGGGGCGGGTCATGGGCGGGGCCGCGATGGACGATCTCGATCTCGAACTGCTCTACGAGGACGAGTTCCTGGTCGTCTGCGGCTCGCGTCATCCGCTTCTGAAGGCGCGCGAGATACGGCTCGCCGACCTGACCGACCAGCGCTGGATCCTCCCGCATGCCAGTGCGCCGCTGCGCCAGCGGCTGGACATCCTGTTCATGGAGCAGGCGGGCGCGCGTCCGCGCCATGCTGTCGAATCCGTTTCGCTCCTGACCAACCTCGCGCTCTTGCAGGAAAGCGCGACGCTCGCGGTCATGCCGGCTGATATCGTCAGACAGTTCTCGGGCAGCGGGCTGGTGCGGGCTTTGCCCGTTTCGCTGCCTGGGTTGTTCGGTCCGGTGGCGCTCATCACCCGTGCCGAGAGGCGGCGCTCGCCGGTGGTCGAGGCCTTCATCGACGACTTGAGGCGGCTGGCGGCCCGTTCGGATCGCCGTCTGCCGCAAACCACCGGCCGCCGCCGGGCCCGATGATACAATCCGCCGGTGAAAGCCTCTCATTTTTCCCCGGCCCGCCGGTGCCGTTTCGTCATCCTGATTTCCGGCCGCGGCAGCAACATGCAATCCATCACGCAGGCCTGCCGCGACCAGGGCTGGCCCGCCGAAGTGGCCGCCGTGATCGCCAACCGCGAACAGGCCTCCGGCCTCGAATGGGCCGCCGGGCAGGGCATCCCCACCCGGGTAGTCCCCCATCGCGACCATCCCGACCGAGCCTCGTTCGACGCCGCGCTGGCGCGCGAGATCGACGCCTTCGAACCCGACTACGTGTTGCTGGCCGGTTTCATGCGCATTCTCACCGACGATTTCGTGCGGCATTATGCCGGCAGGCTGGTCAATATCCATCCGTCGCTGCTGCCGCTGTTTCCCGGCCTGGCCACCCACCGGCAGGCCCTGGAGGCGGGGGTGCGGGTCCACGGCTGCACCGTGCATTTCGTCACGCCGGTGCTGGACCATGGTCCCGTGATCGCCCAGGGCGTGGTGCCGGTGTGCGCAGGCGACACCGAGGACGCTCTGGCTGAACGCGTGCTGTCCATCGAACACGTGGTCTATCCGGCCGTGGCGTCCTGGCTGGCGCACGGGCGGGTAGGGCTGGAAGACGGCAGGGTCACGGTGGACGGCGTGGCCGACCGCGTGTTCGGCCTGGCGCCGCAGGCGGCGGTTTCGCGGGGAGACGAGGCATGACATCCGAGCGTTCGAGTTCTTCATCCCGGTCGGCGCAGGGCGCCCGGCGTCCCGGCGGCCAGCAGGCCCGGCCCGGCGCGCGGCGCACCGCCCCGGCGGGTACCCATCCCGTCGCGCAGCGCATCGAGCAGGTGCGCTCCGCGCTGGGCGAGATCCTGCAGTGGTCCGGTCCGGCCGACCAGGTGCTGTCCCGCTGGTTCCGCGACCACCCCAAGCTGGGCGGGCGCGATCGCGGCGTGGTGGCCGAGGCGGTCTACGACGTGCTGCGCCACCTGCGGCGCTACCGCAACGTGGCCGAGGGCGGACGGGGCGCCGCCACGCGCCGCCTGGCCATCCTGGGCCTGGCGTCCACGCTGGGCCGGGACGGTATCCTGCCCGTCCTCGACGCCGATGAAGCGGATTGGCTGCGCCGCGTGTCCGCCATCGACCAGGCGGCCCTGCCGCGCGAGATCCGCCTGAGCATTCCCGACTGGCTGTCCGAGGCGCTGGCGATCGAACCGGACAGCGACAGTCTGCTGGCCGCGCTCAATCGCGCCGCGCCGCTGGACATCCGGGTCAATCCGATGAAGGCCGATCGCGAAACCATCCTGGCCGAACTGCGGGCGGGCGTGGCTGCCGATCTGGCCGAGCCGACGCCGTATTCGCCGTTCGGCATCCGGCTGCAGGGCCGGCCGGCGCTGACCCGATGGGGGCGCTTCGAGGACGGCAGCATCGAGGTCCAGGACGAGGGCAGCCAGTTGCTCGCGCTGCTGGTCGCGCCGCGGCGTGGGGAAATGGTCATCGACTTCTGCGCCGGCGCTGGCGGCAAGACGCTGCTGCTGGGGGCGTTGATGCGTTCGACCGGGCGGTTGTACGCCCTGGACGTCTCGCACACGCGCCTGGCGCGCTTCAAGCCCCGCCTGGCGCGCAGCGGCCTGTCCAACGTCGTGCCGGTGGTGATCGCCAATGAGAACGACGCCCGCGTCAAGCGCCTGGCGCGCAAGGCGCACCGGGTGCTGGTGGACGCGCCGTGCAGCGGGACCGGGACGCTGCGGCGCAATCCCGACCTGAAATGGCGCCAGAGTCCTGAAAGCGTGTCCGACCTGTGCGCGCTCCAGCGCAGCATCCTGGCATCGGCGGCGCGCTGCGTGGCGCCCGGCGGCCGGCTGGTCTATGCGACCTGCAGCATCCTGCGGGTCGAGAACGAAGGGCAGGTCGAGGCTTTCCTGGCCGCCCATCCCGAGTTCGAATTGCTGTCCGCCCCCGAGCTGCTGGCCGACCGGGCCGGGGCGTTGTCGCTGCCCGGCCCCTATCTGAAGCTGCGTCCCGACGTGCACGCGACCGATGGTTTCTTTGCCGCGGTGTTTCAACGGCGCCACGGTCCGGCCGCTGCCCAGGCTGCCGCGGTCGAGGCCGAAATGCCCGAACCGGACGCGGAAGCGGCTGGCCTGGACGACGAAATCGAGGCTCCGGAAGGCGAACCCGCCCGGGACGAGGCCGGATCGGCCAAGAACCTCGGAGAAGAGGGACGATAACCCTGTTTCGATTAGGGTTATCCCCCTCTTTGAAAAGGGTCGTCCCGCCCCCAGATTCGCGTTATCGTGTCGGGCGCATGGCAAAGGGCCGGATTCCGGCCTTTTCGCCATCCGGTCGCGGGTTTCCCCTGGGGAACCACGGCTGTCGTCCGGTTTCTAAGACCTTGGTCCCGCTGGCTCCGCCGGCGCCAGGACCGACGAGTTCCGTTTCTTCGAGGCGCGAGGCGCCTCCCGCGCCGGCACTGCCGCCGGCCTGCCTGTGAGGTGATATGGATTTTGTGCTTTCGTTCTTGTCCGATGGTCTGCTTGGCGCGTCGTGGTGGCAGATCGTCGCCTTCACGCTGGTAGTCACCCATATCACCATTCTTGGCGTCACGATCTATCTGCACCGCAGCCAGGCGCACCGCGGGCTGGACCTGCATCCGGCCATCGCGCATTTCTTCCGTTTCTGGCTGTGGCTGACCACCGGCATGGTCACCAAGGAATGGGTGGCGATCCACCGCAAGCACCACGCCCGCTGCGAGCGTGAAGGGGATCCCCATTCGCCCATGGTCTACGGTATCGGCAAGGTGTTCTTCCAGGGTGCCGAGCTGTATCGCGACGAGGCGACCAACCGCGAGACGATGGACAAGTTCGGCCATGGCACGCCCAACGACTGGGTCGAGCGCAACGTTTATTCGCGCTTCGGCTGGCAGGGCGTGGGCCTGATGATGGTGATCGACGTCGCGCTGTTCGGCGCGATCGGCCTGACCGTCTGGGCGGTGCAGATGATCTGGATCCCGTTCTGGGCGGCCGGCGTGGTCAACGGCATCGGCCATTTCTGGGGCTATCGCAACTACGCCAGCCCGGATGCCAGCCGCAACGTCTTCCCCTGGGGTATCGTCATCGGCGGCGAGGAACTGCACAACAACCACCACGCCTACGCGTCGTCGGCGCGCTTTTCCACCAAGTGGTACGAGTTCGACATCGGCTGGGGCTATATCCGGGCCCTGGAGATCCTGCGCCTGGCCAAGGTCAAGAAGGTCGCCCCCAAGGTGCGGCTGGCGCACGGCAAGCCGGTCGACCTGGAGACCCTGCAGGCCGTGATCACGCACCGCTACGAGATCATGGCGCGCTATGCCGACCTGCTCAAGCATGCCTGCCGCGACGAAATTGCCCGCCTGAAGGCCGCCAAGGAATCGCACCTGCAGTGGAAGCTGCTGCGGCGCTCCAAGGCCCTCCTGCATCGTGCCGACGACGAATCGCTGACCGATTCGCACCGTTCCGCGTTGAACACCCTGCTGGCCGACCACCGTTCGCTGGCCATCCTGGTCGAGATGCGGCGCGAACTGGCCGCCATCTGGGAACGCTCCAGCGCTTCCAGCGAACAGTTGCTGCGCGACCTGCAGGACTGGTGCAACCGCGCCCAGCAAAGCGGCATCGCACGGCTTGAAGAGTTCTCGGCCAGGCTGCGCAGCTACGCGACCTGAGCAGCCGGTCGGACGCAAGAAAAAAGGAGCCTCGGCTCCTTTTTTCTTTTGGCGGTCCGGCCAGGCGACGGATCAGCGACGGGCCGGTTCGCCGTCCCGGCGGCGGTAGCCGCTCAGTTCGGCGCCGGCGTTGGCCGGCAGTTCGCGGCATTGGGTGACGGCCAGCACGCCCAGCAGACCCATGGCGGCGAAGGCCATGGTGAAGTCCGTCAACTGCACCGCCGCATGGCCCAGCGCATGCATGGAGGTGTCCAGCACCAGAGCGGCCAGGCCGATGCCCAGCGCCGCCGTCATCTGCTGGTTGGTGCTGGCCAGGCTGGTCGCCGCGCTCATGCGGGGCTGCGGCACGTCGGCATAGACGATGGTGCCGTAGGCGTTGAACTGCAGCGAGCGCGCCAGGCCGCCCAGGAGCAGCAGCAGGTAGATCGCCGCCAGCGGCCATTCCGGCCGGAAGGCGCCGCACAGGCCCAGCAGCACCGCCGACAGCAGGCCGTTCCAGATCATTACCTTCCGGTAGCCGAAGGCTCGCAGGAAGCGCACCGAGATCGCCTTCATCACCAGGCCGCCCACGGCGCCGGCGAATGTGATGGCGCCGCTCTCGGCGGCCGACAGGCCGAAGCCCAGTTGCAGCATCAGCGGCATCAGGAAGGGGAAGGAGCCGTAGGCCACCCGGTACAGGAAGCCGCCGCGCATCGCCACGCGAAAGGTGGCGATGCGCATCAGGCTGAAGTCCAGCACCGGGTCGGCATGGCGGCGGCTGTGCCAGGCGTAGGCCAGCGCGCAGGCGGCCGCGGCGGCCAGCAGGAGCAGCGCGGTCGGGGACGGTCCGCCGTGGCCCAGTCCTTCCAGCCCGACGATCAGGCAGGCCAGGGTCGCGGCCGCCAGGATGAAGCCCAGGTAGTCGAACGACGAGGGAGGCGCGTCGCTGCGGATGTCGGGGATGTAGGTGGTGGCCAGCGCGATGCCGGCCAGCCCGATGGGTACGTTGATGAAGAAGATCCAGTGCCAGGACAGGTAGGTGGTCAGGAAGCCGCCGATCAGGGGGCCGACGGCGGGACCGATCATCGCGGGAAACAGCACCCAGGACATGGCCGAGACCAGCTGGGATTTCTCCACCGTGCGCAGCAGCACCAGCCGGCCCACCGGCACCATCATCGCGCCGCTGGCGCCCTGCAGCAGCCGCGCGCCGATCAGCCACGGCAGGTTCTGCGCGAGGCCGCACAGCACGGAACTGACGACGAACAGCGTGATCGCGCCGCGGAAGGTGTTGCGCGTGCCGAAGCGGTCGGCGATCTTGCCGCTGATGGGAATGAAGGCCGCCAGGCTCAGCAGGTAGGCGGTCATGGCGAAGTTCATGCGGACCGGATCGGTGCCCAGCGACTGCGCCATGGCCGGCAGCGCGGTCGAGATGATGGTGGAGTCCAGTTGCTCCATGAAGAACGCGCTGGCGACGATCAGCGCGATGATCCGGTAGCTGCCCTGGCGGGACGTGGCATGGCCCATGAAGCCGTGGTCTCTGTGCAATGAGTGGAACGCCCGCGCGGAATCGGGCGGGGAAGGGCGCGGCGGTGGCGGCCGCGCAAGCCCGCGATTTTAGTCCTTCGCGCGCGAACCTGCGGCGCTTCCCGCATGCGCGGCGGCGGCCTGCTCGCCGTAGGTCCGGACGGCATCGACCAGCGCCCGCACGCAGGCGGGTAGGGCCTCGAGTTCGCGCACCAGCAGGTCGCGTTCGCGCACGGCCCACGGTTCGTCCAGTTCCACGATGGACAGCTCCATGGTGCGCCGGTGACGGCGCGCCGCCGACTCCGGGATCACGCCTATGCCGACGTTCGCCTCCACCATCCGGCAGATGGCTTCGAAGCTCGATACCTGGATGCGCAGGATGAGCCCCGCGCCCCGGTTCTCGACCTGTTCCCGCAGGAAGGTCAGCATGGTGCTGCCCTCGTGCAGGCTGATGTGGGGGTAGCGCAGGGTATCGTCCAGGGTGACCCGGCCTCGCGCGGCCAGCGGGTGGGCGGTCGGAACGGCCAGCACCAGCCGGTCGGTGCTGAAGTGCAGGCGTTCCAGGCCGGGGGCGTTGATGGGGCCGGCGGTGATGCCGAGGTCGGTCGAGCCGTCCATCACCCCGCGGACGATGTCGCGGGTCAGCCGCTCCTGCAGGTCCACCGTCACGCCGGGCCGGCCGGCCAGGAAGCGCGCCAGGATCTCGGGCATGAACTCGGTGACCGCGGTGGTGTTGGCGAAGATGCGGATGTGGCCGGTGGTGCCGGTGCCGCCGTCGGCGAAATCGTTCTTCAGGGAATCGACCTGCCGCATGACCTGGCGGGCGTGTTCCAGCAGCCGCCGGCCGGCGGGCGTCAGCTCCACCCCGCGGCTGTTCCGGTACAGCAGGCGGGCGTCGAGCCGGGTTTCCAGCGACTTGATGCGGGTGCTGGCCGCGGTCAGCGAAAGGTGGGCGCGCCGCGCGCCCTGTGTCAGGCTGGGAGCTTCGGCCACATGGATGAAAAGCCTGAGGTCGGCCAGGTCGAGATGCATGGCGGCGGGGGCGGGGGAAAGCGTCCACCTTACCTGATCCCTTCCGTTTTGGCGAAGACTGGATAACGAAAATCAAAATTTACAGAAGGCTGGCGCGGGCGCATGCTGGCGGCATTTCCACGCAAGGCGGCGCCCGCGGGCGGTCCGCAAGGAGCAAGCATGAGCCAGGACCAGGCTCCATCCCCACGCGACTGGATCGGGCGCACCGAGACCTCGGCCGACCAGATCACGAGCAACCTGGCGCGGCGCATCGCCGCCACCTTGGGGCAGCCGGCGCCCGAAGCGGGCGGCGGGCTGCCCGAACTGTGGCACTGGGCCTATTTCCAGGAGCCGGTGGGCGCGGCCGGACTCGGCGCCGACGGGCATCCCGCGCGCGGCGGTTTCCTGCCGCCGGCCGAGCGGCGCAATCGCATGTGGGCCGGCGGCCGGCTGGCGTTCCACCAGCCCCTGGTGGTGGGCGAGGATGCCACGCGCCATTCGACCATCCTGTCGGTGGAAGAGAAGGCGGGCCGCACCGGTTCCCTGCTGTTCGTGACCGTGCGCCACGATTACGCGCAGCGCGGCGTCCTGGCGGTGCGCGAGGAACAGGACATCGTCTATCGCGAGCCGTCGCCGCCGCGCACCGCCGATCCGGAACCCCTGCCGCCGGCCGGGTGGACGGAAACCATCGTGCCCACGTCGACCCTGCTGTTCCGGTATTCGGCGGTCACCTTCAACGGCCATCGCATCCACTACGACTGGCCCTATGCCACCGCCGAGGAAGGCTACGCCGGCCTGGTGGTGCACGGCCCCCTGATCGCGACGCTGCTGGTGGGGGCCTTCGTGCGCGCCCATCCGTCGCTGCGGCCGACGCATTTTTCCTACCGCGGCGTGCGGCCGCTGATCGCGCCCACGCCCTTCGAGGCGGCCGGACGGATGGCGGGCGAGGGCGTGGCGCAGGTATGGGCCGGCAATGCGCAGGGCGCGATCCAGCGCGGCGAACTGCGCTACGTGCAGAGATAACAACGGCGGCCCGCGCCAGCGTGCGCGCGGCTGTCTGTCCATCGGAGACGGCATGCAAGAGTACGACGACATCCGCCAGGGCGTGCGCGCCCTGTGCGCCCACTATGACGCCGCCTATTGGCGCGGGGTGGACGAGGTCCGGGGCTTTCCCGAGGCTTTCGTCCGCGCGCTGACCGAGGCCGGATGGCTGGGGGCGATGATCCCCGCCGAGTACGGCGGATCGGGCCTGGGGCTGTCCGAGGCGTCGGTGATCCTGGAGGAAGTCAACCGCTGCGGCGGCAACTCGGGCACCGTGCATGGACAGATGTACAACCTGTTCACGCTGGTGCGCCACGGATCGAAGGCGCAGAAGGATCATTTCCTGCCGCGCCTGGCCAGCGGCGAGCTGCGCCTGCAATCCATGGGCGTGACCGAACCGACTACCGGCACCGACACCACCCGGATCAAGACTACCGCCGTGCGGCGCGGCGACCGCTATGTCGTCAACGGGCAGAAGGTCTGGATCTCGCGCGTGCAGCACTCCGACCTGATGATCCTGCTGGCCCGCACCACGCCCCTGGCCGAGGTCGCCAAGAAGACCGAGGGCATGTCCATCTTCCTGGTCGATCTGCGCGAGGCGATCGGCCATGGCATGGAGGTGCGCCCCATCGCCAACATGGTCAACCACGAGACCAACGAACTGTTCTTCGACAACCTGGAGCTGCCGGTCGACAGCCTGATCGGCGAGGAAGGCAAGGGCTTTCGCTACATCCTGGACGGCCTGAACGCCGAGCGCACGCTGATCGCCGCCGAATGCATCGGTGACGGCCGCTGGTTCATCGAGCGCGCGCGCGGCTATGCCGGCGAGCGGCAGGTGTTCGGCCGTCCGATCGGCCAGAACCAGGGCGTGCAGTTCCCCATCGCCGAGGCCCACATCGAGGTCGAGGCCGCGGACCTGATGCGCTGGCGCGCCTGCCGCGAATACGACGGCGGCGTCCATGCGGGCGCCAGCGCCAACATGGCCAAGTACCTGGCCGCCAAGGCTTCGTGGGAGGCAGCCAACGTCTGCCTGCAGACGCACGGCGGCTTCGGCTTCGCCTGCGAGTACGACGTCGAGCGCAAGTTCCGCGAGACGCGCCTCTACCAGGTGGCGCCGATCTCGACCAACCTCATTCTTTCCTATGTGGCCGAGCACCTGCTGGGGCTGCCGCGTTCCTTCTGAGGCGTTTCCATGGACAAGACCAGCCTGGCGCGGGACGGCGCCACCGGCGCCCTGTGTGAATTCCTGGCGGCGCTGCGTTTCGAGGACCTGCCCGCGGCGGTGGTGGACCGGACCGAGGACCTGTTCCTGGACTGGGTGGCGTCGGCCCTGGCCGGGAAGGGCGGGCATCCGGTGCCGCTGTTCGAACGCTACGCCGCCGCGATGGGGCCGGCAGCGGGGCGCTGCGCGATCCTGACCAACCGGCGCACCACGTCGGCGCATTTCGCCGCGCTGGTCAACGGCGCGGCGTCGCACCTGGTCGAGCAGGACGATCTGCACAACAGCTCGGTGCTGCATCCGGCCACGGTGGTGTTTCCCGCCGTGTTCGCCGCGGCGCAGGACCTGGGCAAGTCGGGCAGCGAGCTGTTGCTGGCCGCGGTGGCCGGCTACGAGGCCGGCGTGCGCATCGGCGAATTCCTGGGCCGGACGCACTATCGCATCTTCCATACGACCGGCACCGTGGGTACGCTGGCGGCCGCGGCCGGCGTGGCCAAGCTGCTGGGGCAGGATGCGCGGACGCTGGCGCACACGCTGGGGTCGGCCGGAACCCAGGCCTCGGGCCTGTGGGAGTTCCTGCGCGAGGCCGCCGATTCCAAGCAGCTCCATACCGGGCAGGCGGCAGCGAATGGGCTCCTGGCCGCCTATCTGGCACAGGATGGCCTGACCGGCGCGCACGGCGTGCTCGAAGGCCGGCAGGGCATGGCGGCGGGCATGTCCTCGGACGCGGATCCGAGCCGGCTGAGCGATCGCCTGGGCCAGCGCTGGGCCACGCTGGAGACGTCGTTCAAGTTCCACGCCTCGTGCCGCCACACTCATCCGGCCGCCGATGCGCTGTTGCACCTGATGCGTACCGAAGGCATCGCCCACGGCGACATCGCTTCGATCCGCGCCCGGGTGCACCGCGCCGCCATCGACGTGTTGGGCAACGTGGACGAACCCAGCACCGTGCACCAGGCGAAGTTCTCGATGGGGGCGGTGCTGGGCCTGATCGCGGTCCATGGCCGTGCCGGCCTGGAGGAGTTCCGCGACCATGCGCTGACCGATCCCGCGGTGGCGGACATCCGCCGGCGCACGACCATGGTGCTGGACGACGGGGTCGATCGCGCTTATCCCGCCCGCTGGCTGGGCCGTGTCGAGGTCGAGACGCGCGACGGCCGGCGCCTGGCGGCCGCCATCGACAGTCCCAAGGGCGACCCGGACAACACCTTGTCGCGTCCCGAGCTGGAAACCAAGCTGAGGCGCCTGGCGGCCTTCTCCGGCGCGGCGACGCCAGCGGAGATCGATGCATGGATTCCCCGCCTGTGGAACCTGCGGCACGCGCGCGACCTGTCCGATTTCATGCCGGAGGAGTCATGAGCCCATCCCTTTCATCGACCGCGTCGCGCCCGCTGGACGGCGTCACCGTGCTGAGCCTCGAGCACGCCATCGCGGCGCCGTTCTGCACGCGGCAACTGGCCGACCTGGGCGCGCGCGTCATCAAGATCGAACGCCCGGGAAGCGGGGATTTCGCGCGCGGCTACGACGAGCGCGTGCGCGGTCTGTCGTCCCACTTCGTCTGGACCAACCGGTCGAAGGAAAGCCTGGCGCTGGACCTGAAGCAGGAGAGCGCGCGCGAGGTGCTGGAGCGGTTGCTGCCGCGCGTGGACGTGCTGGTGCAGAACCTGGCGCCCGGTGCCGCCGACAGGCTGGGGCTGTCGTTCGAGGCGCTGCACGCGAGGCATTCCAGGCTGATCGTCTGTGATATCTCGGGCTATGGCGACAGCGGCCCGTATCGCGACAAGAAGGCCTACGACCTGCTGATACAAAGCGAGGGCGGCTTCCTGTCGGTCACGGGCACGCCCGGCGAACCGTCCAAGGCCGGCGCCTCGGTGGCCGACATCGCCGCCGGCATGTACGCCTATTCCAACATCCTGGCCGCGCTGCTGCTGCGGGCCACGACGGGGAAGGGCAGCCGCATCGACGTCTCCATGCTCGAAAGCATGGTCGAGTGGATGGGCTACCCCATGTACTACGCGTTCGACGGCGCGCCCCCGCCGCCGCGATCGGGCGCCTCGCACGCGACCATCTATCCCTATGGCCCGTTTCCGGCGGGCGACGGCGGCACCGTGATGCTCGGCCTGCAGAACGAACGAGAATGGCGCGTGTTCTGCGAACGGGTGCTGGCGCGGCCGGACCTGGCCGACGATCCCCGTTTCGATGCCAATTCGCGGCGCACCGACAACCGGGCCGCGCTGCGCGACATCATCGTGGAGGTCTTCGCCGGGATGACCGCCGGCCAGGTCATGGCGGCGCTGGACGATGCGCAGATCGCCAATGCGCGCGTCAACGACATGGCCGGCGTCTGGTCGCATCCGCAGCTGGCTGCCCGGCGCCGCTGGACCGAGGTGGCAAGCCCGGCGGGCATGTTGCCCGCGTTGCTGCCGCCGGGGACGGGCGGTGCGTACGCGGCCCGCATGGATCGGATACCGGCCCTGGGTGAAGATACCTTGTCCATCCTGGCCGAACTCGGCTATGACGAAGCCGAGATCGCCGTGCTGCATGCGCGGCAGGAAATGCCGGGCCGTTAGCTGGCAGGGGGGCGACTTCGGCAGAAAAAATCGTGCCGCGCGTGATAGTGTAGGCACTGCGCGGCCGCCAGCGGCACGCGCCAAAACGAAAGCAAGAAACGACTCAGGAGACTACCAATGAATCGAGGCCGTGCGCTTTTCGCCGCCGCTTTATTGTGTCCACTCGCCGCGTTGGCGGCGGACAGCTACCCTTCCCGTCCCATTACGCTGGTCGTGCCGTTCTCGCCGGGTGGCGTGTCGGACACCACGGCGCGTCCGCTGGCGCCTGTCATCGCCAAGCGTCTGGGGCAACCGGTCATCATCGAGAACCGGCCGGGAGCAGGCGGTGGAGTGGGAATGGCCCATGTGGCCAAGGCGGCTCCGGACGGCTATACGCTCATGATGGCGTTGGCCAGTATTTCGGCAATTCCCCCCGCCGACAAGCTGACGGGCAAGGCACCTTCATATTCCACCTCGCAATTTGCCGCCATCGCTCGCATATCGGCCGATCCCACCGTGCTGGTGGTGCGCGACGACGCGCCCTGGAAATCCGTGAGCGAGCTGGTGGCTGCGGCCAAGGCCAAGCCAGGCACGATCAGCTTCAGTTCATCCGGCATCTACGGCACCACGCATGTAGCGATGGAGCGTTTCGCCCACGCCGCCGGGATCAAGCTGCTGCACGTGCCGTATGGGGGCGGTGGTGAACAGGTGACGGCGCTGCTGGGTGGACATGTCCAGGCCTCGACGCAGACCTACGGCAACATTTCCGGCCACATCAAGAGCGGCAAGTTCAAGCCGCTGGCGGTTCAAAGCGCCGAGCGCCTGGCCAGCCTGCCCGATGTGCCGACGCTGAAAGAGCTCGGCTACGACGCTGAATACTATCTTTGGGCCGGACTGTTCGCGCCGACGGGCCTGCCCGAGCCCGTCATGGCGAAGCTGCGCACCGTCGTCAAGGAAGCGGCGGCCGATCCGGCATTCGTCAAGGCCATGACAGGAATGGGGACGCCCGTCCAGTATCTGGATGCGCCGGAGTTCGAGGCCTTCTGGCGGGCCGACGAACGGCATCAGACGCAGATCATCAACAGCATCGGCAAACTCGAATAAAAAGGAAATCCATGAAATATGCAATGTATCGCCGTGATGGCGTCAAGCGCGTGGCCATCCTCGACGGTGCGTGCCTGGTTGATCCGCAAGCGGTCGAACAGGCCGTGGGCGGGCTGGGGCCGCAAGTGGGCTGGTTTGCCGACATGACCGAGGTCATCCGCCATGCCCCGCAGTCCCGGGAACTGGGCGCGCGGGCGGTGGCGCTGGCCGCCGAGCGAGGTGTGGGACGCGTGGCGCTGGATGATGTGCAGCTCTGTGCCCCCATGCTGCCTTCCACCATCCTGTGCGCGGGCAGCAACTACCTGAGCCACAATGCCGAAAAGGCCGGCTCCGACACAAGCGGCAAAGAGCCGGAGTTCTTCCTCAAGACCGCCGACTGCGTCGTCGGCCCGAACGACGAGATCGTCCACGATCCGGTGCTGACGCGCAAACTGGACGGCGAGGTCGAGCTGGGCGTGGTCATCGGCAAGCCGGGGCGGCACATCCCACGCGAACGGGCGCTGGAGCATGTGTTCGGCTATACCATCGTCAACGACGTCACGGCTCGCGACCGCCAGGTGCGCTTTCGGCCGGACGGCAGCAGTTGGTACGAGCTCGGGCGCGGTAAGGTATTCGATACCAGCGCTCCGCTGGGCCCGTACATCGTCGGCGCCGAAGACATCCCCGACCCGCAAAGCCTGGACATCCGTTCCTGGGTCAATGGTGAGCTGCGGCAAAGCAGCAATACCGCACAGATGATCTGGAGCGTGGCCGAACTCGTCCATGTGTTTTCCATCAACCTGACGCTGCGGCCGGGCATGGTGATCATCACGGGCACGCCCAGCGGTACGGCCTGGTCCACCGACAAGGAACTCGGCGGCAAATGGTCGGGAGGCAACGGCATCGTCCCCGCCTCGGGTTATTTGCGGCCGGGCGATCTGATCGAATGCGAAGTCGATGGTATCGGCAGGCTGCGCAATCGGGTGGTGGCCGCTTGATCCCGTGCGCAACCCTGCGCGCCGCCCGGGCGGTGGCGCCATGAAGCGCGTGCGCTCCGCCTTGTTCGTGCCGGGGGACCGGCCCGAACGGCTGCCCAAGGCGCTGGCCAGCGGCGCGGATGCCGTCATCGTGGACCTGGAGGACGCGGTCGAACCCGATGTCAAGGCGGCTGCGCGCGCGGCCGTGGCGGCATCCCTGAAAACTTGCGGGGATCGGCCGGTGGTGGTGCGCGTCAATGCGGTCCAGACGATCTATTTCGACGAGGACATCGCGCTGTGCGCCGCCAGTCCCGCGGTGGCCGCGGTGATGCTGCCCAAGGCGGAGTCGGCGGCGGACGTGGCCCGGGCGGCGGCGGCCGGCCGGCCCGTCTGGCCGCTGATCGAAAGCGCGCGCGGCGTGCTGGCGCTGGAGGCCATCGCCGGTGCGCCGGGGGTGGAGCGCCTGGTGTTCGGCAGCCTGGATTTCGCGCTGGACCTCGACCTGGATCCGGTATCGGCGGTGGGCCGTGCGGTCCTGGACGATGCCCGGCACCGCATGCTGCTTCACGCGCGCGCCGCGGACCTGCCCGCGCCGCTCGACGGCGTGCATCCGGCACTGGACGACGCCGACGGCCTGCGCGCCGAAGCCGCGCGGGCACGCGGGGCGGGCATGGGCGGCATGCTGTGCGTGCATCCCATGCAGGTCGCCGCGATCAACGAGGCCTTCAGTCCTTCGGACGCGGAATTGGCATGGGCCCGCCGCGTCGTCGAGGCGGCGGCGGGGCAGCGGGGGGCGTTCCGGTTGGACGGGAGAATGGTCGATGCGCCGGTGCTGGCGCGGGCCCGGCGGACGATGGCGGCCGCCGGCGGGGCATAGCGGCGCGTTTGCCGCAGGCAAAAAAAACCCCGCCTGGGCGGGGTTTTTTTTGCAAAACCGAGCCGATTACTTCAGCTTGGTTTCCTTGTAGTCCACGTGCTTGCGCGCGACCGGATCGAACTTCTTGATCAGCATCTTTTCCGGGGTGGTGCGCTTGTTCTTGGTCGTGGTGTAGAAATGCCCGGTTCCGGCGGTGGACTCGAGCTTGATCTTTTCGCGAATACCCTTGGTGGCCATGGTGTGCTCCTGTGGATCCGGTGATTAAACGGCTTCGCCGCGAGCGCGCAGGTCGGCCAGGACGGCTTCGATGCCGTTCTTGTCGATGGTGCGCAGGGCGTTGGTGCTGACACGCAGGCGAACCCAGCGGTTTTCGCTTTCGACCCAGAACCTGCGGGATTGCAGGTTCGGCAGGAAACGGCGCTTGGTCTTGTTGTTGGCGTGGGAAACGTTGTTGCCCGTGATCGGACCCTTACCGGTTACTTGACATACTCGTGCCATGGCGACACCTCTTCTACTATTTCGTGAATTCGGGAGACGGATCCGGGGACCGGCAATGCCGGATAGTGCCCCGAAGTTCTGGCGCGGCTTGGCAGGATGGATGCCGACCCGGTTCGCACGGGTTCTCAAGGCATCCCGGCGCAGGGCCAGAATGCGTTGAAAACGTGCGCTAAAAACATCGCGAGCCAAGTTTGCCAGGCTCGAAACGTTTTATTTTCCCGGACCGAGTTTTCTCGCGGACCAAGGGCAACGCCGTAAAGCTCGCAAGAATAGCACGAAAGCCGCCGTTTTTTCAAGCCGTTGTTTGTGGCGCAGCTTGTTTTCCTGCGGAGCCGCCACGGCATTCTACGGCATCGGGCCGCCGACAACGCGAATGGGCCGCTCGCTAACCCTATGTTGACTGATCGATCAGTCAGGGCCTAGGCTAGCGCATCCCTACCCAGGAAGCGCGCCTTGACCGACCAGAACGCCCGAACCGCCATCCTCGACGCCGCCGAAGGGGTTTTCGCCGCCCATGGCTTCGACGGCACCAGCATGCGGCAGATCGCCAATGAGGCGGGCGTGGCCCAGGCATTGCTGCATTACCACTTCGGCACCAAGGAAAAGCTGTACGAGGCGATGTTCGCGCGCCGCTCCGACGCCATCAACGCCGTGCGCGCGGCTGCGCTGGACCGGCTGTTCGGGCCGGACGGGCAGGGCAGGCCCACGCTGGGCGACCTGCTGGAGGCCTTGTTCCGGCCCACGGTGGAGTTCGGCCACGAGGGGCCCGCGGGCAATCTGTTCTCGCGCGTGCTGGCGGCCACGGCCAATGCCGAGGACGAGCGTTCGCGCACGCTGATCGGCGCCCACTACGACGCGATCGCCCGCCGCTTCATCGACGCTTTCCGCCGCATCCTGCCCCAGTTGCAGCAAGAGGACGCGGTGTGGTCCTACATGTTCGCCATTGGCGTGGGCATGACCATGATGGCCGCCACCGGCCGGGCCGGGCGCCTGTCGGACGGCGCCTGCGACGACAGCGACGTCGATGCCGTCATGGCTCGCCTGGTGCCTTTCATCAGCGCCGGCATCGAGGCGCTGGCGGCCGATCGCGCCGCCGGCCGCACGGGCCGTCCTCCTGTTTTTCCCCCGCGCTCCGGTTCCGGAGCCGGCTGATTCCCCGGGGCGGCGCCCCGACCGAGAACCGGGCCGCAATGAGCCCGGCCCCCTGACAAGGAGACATGCATGCGTATTCTGCCGGCCGCATTGGCGGCTTTGCTGGCCACCACCACGATGGCGGTACAGGCCAAGACCATTACCGTGACACTGGTCAACGGCCACCCGCCGGTATTCCGCTGGGTCAAGCATCTGCAGGAGACCTTCGTGCCGGCGGTGAACAAGGCGCTGGAAGGTTCGGATATCAGGATCGAGTGGAAGCAGCAGTACGGCGGTTCGCTGGCCAAGGTCGGCGAAGAGCTGGAAGCGGCCCAGGACGGCGTGGCCGACGTCGCGCTGGTGCCCACGATCTTCGAGCCGGCCAAGCTGCCGTTGCAGAACGTCACCTACTACACGCCCTTCGTCTCGACCGATCCCGGCGTGGTCACCCATGCCGTGCAGGAAGTGCAAAGCAAGATCCCGGCCATGGCCAAGGCCTGGGAAGCGAACGACGTGGTCTATATCGGCGGTGGTTTCGGGCTTGACGACTACCTGCTGTTCACGAAGTTTCCGGTCAAGAGCGTGGCCGATCTGAAGGGCCGCAAGATCGGTACGCCGGGCCCCTCGATCAACTGGATGAAGGGCACCGGCGCCGTGGGTGTCGCCGGCAATCTGACCGAGTACTACAACTCGCTGCAGACGGGGCTCTACGACGGCGTGGTCACCTTCGCCACCGCGGCCCTGCCGGCCAAGATCCAGGAGGTGGCTCCCTACATCACGCAGGTCGGCTACGGCGCGCAGTATTCGGGCGGCATCGCGGCCAACAAGGACTGGTACGACGCGCAGCCGGAAGCCCTGAAGAAGGCATTGAAGACGGGCGCCCAGGCCTTCGAGAAAGCCTATACCGACGACCTGCGCAAGGCCACGCAGGCCGCGCTGGACGAACTGGTGGCCAAGGGCGGCAAGCTCAATCCGGATTCGGCCGCCCTGCGCGGCGCCTATGCCAAGGTGCTGGAAGACCCGACCAAGGGCTGGATTGCCGAGTTGCAGAAGCAGAAGCTGCCGGCCAAGCAGGTGCTGGACGCCTACATGAAGGAAGTGCGCGCGGCCGGGGCCAAGCCGGTGCGCGACTGGGATCGGAACTGAACCGGGCGGCGAGGTCATCCATGTCTGAAGTCCCCACCACCGGGGAGGGCGATTTCCTTCCCGCGCCCGTCCACCCGCTGCTGCGCATCCTGGATGCCTGCACCGCGGTCCTGAACGCCCTGGGTACGCTGCTGATCGTCGGCGTGATGATCGCCATCAACTCGGACATCGCGGGCCGTGCCTTCTTCGGCCATCCCATCTCGGGCGTGCCCGAGATGGTCAGCATGTCCATCGTCGCCATCGTCTTCCTGCAGATTGCCCATTCGCTGCGGCTGGGCGGGCTGACGCGGGCCGAGGTGCTGCTGGACAAGCTGCCGCCGCGGGGGCGCGCCGGACTGGAAGCCTTGTACTGCCTGATCGGCGCCGGGTTCTGCGCGGTGCTGTTCAACGGCCTCCTGCCGCTGTTCGAGCGGGCCTGGACACGCGATCTGTTCGTCGGCGCGATCGGCGACTTCACCGCGCCGATCTGGCCGGTGCGCCTGGTCATGCTGGTGGGGACGGCGGCCCTGGGCCTGCAGTTCCTGGCCAGGACGGCGCGCGCGCTGTGCGCGGCCGTGGCGACGAACGGCCGGGCCGTGGAAGCGGAGGCGTGAATGAATGATCTGATCATCGGCGCGCTGGCGCTGCTCGGGATGGTGGGGCTGATCTATGCCGGCATGCACGTCGCCATCGCGCTGGCCGTCTGTTCCTTCCTGGGCGTGCTGGCGATCAAGGGCAGTTTCCTGATCACGGGCCGCATGCTGGCCCTGGCCGCCACCGAGTCCATCGACTCCTACATCTTCGGCGTGGTGCCGCTGTTCGTGCTGATGGGCTTCGTCGTATCGCAGGCCGACATCGGCCGCGACGCGTTCGACGTCGCCAATCGCATGCTGGGACGCATCAAGGGCGGCCTGGGCATCGCCACCGTGGGCGCCAATGCGATCTTCGCCGCGATCACCGGCATCTCGATCGCGTCGGCCGCGGTGTTCACCCGGGTGGCCGTGCCCGAGATGCTGCGGCACGGCTACACCAAACGCTTCGCCTACGGCATCGTGGCGGGCAGCTCGGTGCTGGGCATGCTGATCCCGCCCAGCCTGCTGCTCATCCTGTACGGCATCCTGACCGAGCAATCGGTGGGCGACCTGTTCCTGGCCGGCGTGGTGCCGGGCATCGTGCTGGCGATCGCCTTCGGGCTGGGCGTCTACTGGATGGCCCGCAAGCGCCCCGACTTCGCCGGCTCCAGCATCTCCGAGGACGTCGCGCCGCTGTCCGCCGCCGCGATGGGACGCAAGGCGCTACCCATCGTGCTGCTGATCGCCCTGGTGCTGGGCGGCATCTACGGCGGGTTCTTCACACCGACCGAAGCCGGCGCCGTCGGCGCGCTGGGCGCGGTGCTGATCGGACTGTTCCGGCGCGCGCTGCCGCCCGGGCGCATCTGGCGGGTGCTGACCGACACCGGCCAGGTCACCGCCGCCATCTGCTTCCTGATCATCGCGGCCAGCATGTATTCGCGCATGCTGTCGCTCAGCGGCCTGCCGGAGTTCCTGACCGCGGCCCTGGCGGCCAGCGACATCGGCTACTGGGGGATCGTCATCGCCTACGTGCTGCTGGTCATCGCGATGGGGACCATCCTGGACAGCTCGTCCATCCTGCTGATCGTGGTGCCGTTGTTCTACCCGATCATGAAGGCCTTCGGCATCGATCCCATCTGGTTCGGCATCATCACCGTGATCGCGGTCGAGGTGGGCCTGCTGACGCCGCCGTTCGGGCTTTCCGTCTATGTCATCAAGGGGACCTCGCCCGACCCCACGCTGAAACTGGGCGAGATCTTCCGCGGCGCCTTGCCGTTCGCCGCCATCATGGTGGCGGTGCTCGCCCTGATCCTGGTATTTCCGTGGCTGGCCACCGGCCTGCTCGGACGCTGAACGAAGGAGTCCATCATGCCTCGACGTTTCGTCGACCTTTCCGTCGCCCTCGACGACCGCATCGCTTCCGATCCGCCCGGCCACCTGCCGCAGATCGCCTATCTCGACCATCGCTCGACGGCCGCCGACATGGCGTCCTTCTTTCCCGGGCTGGACGTGGCCGATCTGCCGGGCGGCGAGGGGTGGGCCATCGAGCGGCTGAACGTCTCGACCCACAACGGCACGCACCTGGATGCGCCGTATCACTTCCACTCGACCATGGACGGGGGCGAGCGCGCCATCACCATCGACGAAGTGCCGCTGGAGTGGTGCTTCAGCCGCGGCGTGAAGCTGGACTTCCGCCATCTGCCCGACGGCCACGTGGTCACGCCGGACGAGGTCGAGGCCGAACTGGCCCGCATCGGCCACGTGCTCGAACCCTACGACATCGTGCTGGTGAACACGGCGGCCGGCGCGCGCTACGGCCAGCCCGACTATGTGTCGGCCGGCTGCGGCATGGGCATGGAGGCGACGCTCTACCTGACCGAGCGTGGCGTGCGCGTGACCGGCACCGATGGCTGGAGCTGGGACGCGCCCTTCGTGCACACCGCCAAGCGCTTCGCCGAAAGCCCGGATCCCGCCATGATCTGGGAAGGCCATCGCGCGGGCATGGCGCGGGCCTACTGCCACCTGGAGAAGCTCGGCAACCTGGAAAGCCTGCCGCCGCACGGATTCATCGTCTCGTGCTTTCCCTACAAGATCCGTGGCGCCTCGGCCGGTTTCACCCGCGCCGTGGCCATTTTCGAAGACTGAACCGGAGCCCGCGATGAACGACACCCAAGCCAAGCCCGCCAAGAAATCCGCGCCCAAAATCATCATCACCTGCGCGGTCACGGGCGGCATCCATACGCCCACCATGTCCGAGGCGCTGCCGTATCGCCCCGAGGACATCGCCGAGCAGTCCATCGCGGCGGCCCAGGCCGGCGCGGCCATCCTGCACCTGCACGCGCGCGATCCCAAGGACGGCCGGCCCACGCCCGACCCGGCGGTATTCATGCAGTTCCTGCCGAAGATCAAGGAAGCCACCGACGCCGTCATCAACGTCACCACCGGCGGCGGGCTGAACATGACGGTGGAGCAGCGCCTGGCCGCGCCGCTGCTGGCCAAGCCCGAGATGTGCTCGCTCAACATGGGATCGATGAATTTCGGCATCTACCCCATGGCCGATCGCTACAAGCAGTGGAAGTTCGACTGGGAAGAGAGCTACCTGCGCAACACCGACGACTTCATCTTCCGCAACACCTTCCGCGACATCGAGCGCATCCTGAAAATGCTGGGCGAGGAGCACGGCACCCGCTTCGAGCACGAGTGCTACGACGTCGGCCACCTGTACAACGTCGCGCATTTCGTCGACCGCGGCCTGCTCAAGCCGCCGTTCTTCATCCAGATGATCTTCGGCATCCTGGGCGGCATCGGCGCCGAGCTGGACAATCTCATGTTCATGAAACGCACGGCCGACCGCCTGTTCGGCAACGACTACCGCTGGTCGGTGCTGGCCGCCGGCCGCCACCAGATGAACTTCGCCACGCAGGCGGCCTTGCTGGGCGGCAGTGTGCGGGTCGGTCTGGAGGACAGCCTGTACATCGGCAAGGGCCAGCTGGCGGCGTCGAATGCCGATCAGGTCGCCAAGGTGCGGCGCATCCTGGAGGAAATGGGGCACGAGATCGCGACGCCGGACGAAGCCCGCGCCATGCTGGCGCTCAAGGGCGCGGACCGGGTCGGGTTCTGAGCGCGGCCATGGCGGGCGCTTCCAATCCGCTGGACGGCTTCGTCGTCGATCCGGCCGCCATCGCCTATGCGGGGCAGGGGCTGCAACGCCCCGAATGCATCCTGGCCGAGCGCGACGGTTCGCTATGGGCCGCCGATGCGCGCGGCGGCGTGGTCCACATCCGGCCCGACGGCAGCCAGCGGCTGGTCACGCAGCAGGCCGACACGCACTTTCGCCAGGCCGCCGACGACGCCACCCGCTTCGTCGCGGGCACCTTGCCCAACGGCCTGGCCTTCGCCCGCAACGGCGACATCGTCATCTCCAATTTCGGCACCGACCGGCTGGAACTGATGACGCGCGAGGGCCAGACCCGCGTGCTGGCCGACACGGTGGACGGCCAGCCCATCGGCAAGGTCAACTTCGTGCTGCGCGACAGCCGCGACCGGCTGTGGCTGACCATTTCCACCCGCATCAGGAACTGGATGCAGGCCATGGATCCCAAGGTTGCCGACGGCTATATCGCCTTGTACGAGCACGGCCGGCTGCGCATCGTGGCCGACGGCTTCCACTTCACCAACGAGATCCGGCTCGATGCCCGCGAGGAATGGCTGTACGTGGCCGAGACCTGCGCCCGGCGCGTTTCGCGCCTGCGGGTGGCGACGGACGGCAGCCTGTCGGGCCGCGAGGTGTTCGGTCCCGCCGACCACGGCGCCTTCATCGACGGCATCGCGTTCGATGTCCATGGCAATCTGTGGGGCACGCACGTGATGACGGACCGGATCTTCGCGATCACGCCGGAAGGGGAGTTGCGGATCGTGCTGGACGACGATGGCGGCAGCGCCGCGGGGCGGGCGCTGATGGCGGCGTTCGAGCGGGGCGAGGCGACGCCGGAGATGATGCTGGCGTGCGGGGGAAGGATCGCGCCGTGGTTCGCGAGCGTGACGTTCGGGGGAAAAGACCTGCGGACGGTTTATATCGGGAGCTTGCGAGGGGAGCGGATTCCGTATTTCCGGGCTCCCGTGGCGGGGTTGCCCATGGCGCATTGGTAGGGGGCTTGAGACGGCGGAGGCCGGAGCGGACCCTACACCACTCCGCGCTCCGCCAGCGACGTCGTCTGCCCGCCCGCCACGATGATGTGATCGAGCAGGCGCACGTCCACCAGCGCCAGCGCGGCTCGGACGTGGCGGGTGAGGTGTTCGTCGGCCTGGCTGGGTTCGGCGTTGCCCGACGGGTGGTTGTGCGCGAGGATGACCGAGGCGGCGTGATGGCGCAGCGCGGCGCGGACGATTTCGCGGGGGTAGACGGTGGCCTGGGCCAAGGTGCCCTGGGACAGTATTTCGCTGGTGATGAGGCGGTTGCGCGCGTCCAGGTACAGCGCCATGCAGCATTCGATACGGCGGTGGGCCAGGGTGGCGGCGCAGTAGCGGCGGACCTGCTCGGGGCGGGAAAGCGCGTCGCCGCGGTGGATTTCCTCGGCCAGTTCGCGCCGGGCGAGTTCCAGGATGGCCTGCAACTGCGCGGCCTTGACTTCCCCCAGGCCCGGCACGTCCCGCAGTTCGTCGCGCGAGGCGCCGAACAGGCCGCGCAGGCCGCCGAACCGCCCCAGCAGGCAGCGACCCAGTTCGAGGGCGTTGCAGCCGTGCGTGCCGGTGCGCAGCAGCACGGCCAGCAGTTCGGCGTCGGTCAGCACCGTGGGGCCGTGGCGCAACAGGCGCTCGCGGGGGCGTTCTTCGGGGGGCAGGGCGGCCTGGAGGGTAGGAAGGGCGGTCGGCATGGCGGCAGGACGGGTAAAATCGGTTCTTTGGCGCACAGCATCGACACGGTGACACACTTTGGCTGCATCTTCTTCCCCCACGCCCCTCGTTGTCCGTGAGGACTCCTACGTAACCCTGCACTACCGCATTTCGCTGGCCTCGGGCGAGGGCGCGGGCGGCGTTTTCGTCGATACCTTCACCGGCCGTCCGGCCACGCTGCAATTGGGCCTGGGCCAGTGGGCGCCGGGCATGGAGGCGGCGCTGGTCGGCCATGGCGAAGGCGAGAGCTTCAGTTTCACCCTCGCTCCCGCGCAGGCCTACGGCGACCGCAATCCGGAGCTGATCCAGCGCGTGACCCTGGCGATGCTGCGCGAGCACGCGGGCGACGAGACCTTCGAGCCCGGCGACCTGGTCGAATTCGCCGCGCCCAATGGCGGCCGGTATTCGGGCGTGTTCAAGGAGCAGGGCGACGACTACGCGCTGTTCGATTTCAACCATCCGCTGGCCGGTTCGGCACTGAAGGTGGATGTGTCCATACTCGGAGTGATGTGATGGCGCAGGCGCCCATGGAAGTGGTCCTGGCCCAGCCGCGCGGCTTCTGCGCCGGGGTCGACCGGGCCATCGAGATCGTCGAGCGCGCCTTGCAGATCTACGGCGCGCCCATCTACGTGCGGCACGAGATCGTCCACAACCGCTATGTGGTCGAGGACCTGCGCGCCAAGGGCGCCATCTTCATCCAGGAACTGGACGAGGCGCCGGCCGGTTCGACGGTGGTGTTCTCGGCCCACGGCGTGTCCAAAGCGGTGCGCCACGAGGCCGAGCAGCGCGGCCTGCAGGTGTACGACGCCACCTGTCCCCTGGTGACCAAGGTCCACGTCGAGGTGGCCAAGATGCGTGCCGCCGGCAACGAGATCGTCATGATCGGCCACAAGGGGCACCCCGAGGTCGAGGGCACGCTGGGCCAGTCCGAGGCGGGCATGTACCTGGTCGAGACGGTCGAGGACGTGGCCGCGCTGGCCGTGGCCGATCCGGGCAGGCTGGCCTACGTGACCCAGACCACGCTGTCGGTGGACGACGCGGCGCAGGTCGCGGCGGCGCTCAAGGCCCGGTTCCCGAATATCGCCGAGCCCAAGAAAAGCGACATCTGCTATGCCACGCAGAACCGCCAGGACGCGGTCAAGATCATGGCGCCCGAGTGCGACCTGGTGCTGGTGGTGGGCAGCGTCAACAGCTCCAATTCCAACCGCCTGCGCGAGGTGGCCGAGCGCAAGGGCGTGGCCGCCTACCTGATCGACGGCGCCGGCGACATCGACCCGGCCTGGCTGGAAGGGCGCCGGCGCGTGGGCGTCACGGCGGGCGCCTCGGCGCCCGATGTGCTGGTGCAGCAGGTCATTGCCCGCCTGAAGGAGCTGGGGGCCGCCTCGGTGCGTACCCTGGCCGGCGCCGAGGAAGGCATCGCCTTCCCGCTGCCCAAGGGTTTGTCCAGGAACGTCCGCCTGTAGCCCCCTGGAGCCCCCATGCGTCTCTACAGCTATTTCCGCAGTTCCGCCGCCTATCGCGTGCGCATCGCGCTGGCCCTGAAGGGGCTGCCGTACGACTACCTCGCGGTGCACCTGCTCAAGGACGGCGGCCAGCAACTGCAGCCGGACTTCCGCCGCCTGAGCCCGGATGCCCTGGTGCCGGTGCTCGAGGACGACGGCCACGTGCTGACCCAGTCGCTGGCCATTATCGAATATCTGGAAGAGACGCGGCCCGAGCCGGCGCTGCTGCCGGCCACCCCGGCCGAGCGCGCCCGCGTGCGGGCGCTGGCGTTGAACGTCGCCTGCGACATCCATCCGTTGAACAACCTGCGCGTGCTGAAGTACCTGAAGAACCCGCTGGGCATCGACCAGCAGGGGCGCGACGAATGGTACCGGCACTGGGTGGAGGGCGGCCTGGCCGCGCTTGAACGCATGCTGGCCGATTCGCCCTATACAGGGCTGTGCTGCCACGGCGACCAGCCGACGGTGGCCGACCTGTGCCTGGTGCCGCAGGTCTACAACGCCCGGCGCCTGAAGGCGAACCTGGATGGAATGCCGACGGTGGCGCGGATCGCCGACCATTGCGCCGCGCTGCCCGCCTTCCAGGCCGCCCATCCCGATGCGCAGCCGGATGCGGAATAGCATTTGAATTGCCGAGCAAAGTTTTGCTAGAATAGCGGGCTAGCTTGAAGCCTGCGCCTTTGGCGCGGCGGTTCATCAGGCTGGGCAAGGTTTCGCCGGCATAGCTCAGTTGGTAGAGCAGCGCATTCGTAATGCGAAGGTCGTAGGTTCGACTCCTATTGCCGGCACCATCAAAAAGGGGCAGCCCATCGGGCTGCCCCTTTTTCTTTGCCGTTCCCGCAAGTCTTCACGGCGAAGGTTCCTCGTCATTCTGGTCATGCATGGCCCGCAGATCGCGGGTCAGGTGCTCCATCCTGTCCGCGATTGCGCGGAGCTGCGCCGGCGGCAGGACCATATGAGCCGCCAGACGGAACAGATACAGGTGCGCGAACAAGGTGGGAATCGTCTCGTCCGTCCAGCCTGGCCAGATATCGTGGAGCGGGCCGTCCCGCTGGGATGGAGGGGCATCGGAGCCGGGCGCGACCCGGTCCGTATCGGGCGGGGGCTTCATGCCCGCTGCCGCGAGGCGGCCGGCTGCATGGGCGTCAGGCAGTGCCGGCAGGCCAGGGAACCGGGGGAAACATAACGCCCGCATCGTGGGCAAAGCGCGCCTCCGCGCCGTGCGATTTCCGCCAGACGCCGCGTCCGGCGCCGGCTCCGGATGATAAGCGCAATGGATATGGCACATATCAGGACAATCAAAACCGCGAAAAGAAGATCCATTTGCCCCTCAAATTCGGAATTTCGAGTGAGGGTGGATGATATCCACATTTTGTTACCGTGGGTTTCATTTAAGGGGCGTTCCTCCTTCCACGAACGCGGAAGGGGGCGGGCTACGGCCGGTGGACGTGACGTCCGGTTGATCCAGGTCAAGCCCGGCCGACCGCGGCCGGCTTGCGCCACCCGGCTTCATGGCACGATGGGTTCTCCCCTAAAACAATGATGGAATGCCAGCATGGGTACCGATACTTGCAGCATCTTGCTTGCCACCGATTTGAGTGCCCGCGGCGACCGGGCCCTGGACCGCGCGATCGAGATCGCCCGCCAGAGGCGTTGCAAGCTCGTCGTGCTTCACGTCGTCGAGGAGTCGCCGCTGGTCGAGCGGCTGATGGCGCGCGGCAGCCGCGAAGCGGACAGGGAAACGGCCGAGCGGGCCCTGCGCGACATCGTGGGCGAGGTGGATGTGCCGATGGAGCTGGTGCTGGAGACCGGCAATCCCGTCGAGGTGATCCAGCGTACCGCCCGCGGCCGGCAATGCGACCTGATCGTGACCGGCGTGGCCCGCGACGAGACGCTGGGCCGGCTGTTGCTCGGGTCCACGGTCGAGAAGCTGGCGCGCGAGTCGACGCTGCCCATCCTGATCGTGAAGAAGCGTCCGCACCGTAGCTATCAGCACGTCGTCGCGGCCACGGATTTCTCCGAGGGCTCCCGCCAGGCGATGAACGCGGCGCGGGCGTTCTTCCCCGCCGCGCAAATGACGCTGTTCCATGCCTATCCCACGCTGAAGGCCGATCCGGACCTGGCGGAGGTCGAGGCTGCGCGGCGCGCGGCCGAACGCCTGGCCGACGGCTTCATCGCCAACAACCTGTCCCAGGCGGGGCGGGCGGGCACGCGGCTGGTCCTGGAGCACGGCCTGCCCGAAGGCGTGGTGCCGGACTATGTGCGCAGCCATCCGACCGACCTGCTGGTGGTGGGCACGCATGGCCTGACGGGGCTGCTGCGGACCGCGATCGGCAGCGTGGCGGAACGGCTCATCTACCTGACGCCCTGCGATGCCCTGATCGTGCGGACGATGGAGCGCTGAAACCGGGCGGCATGCCGGGGTCCTGATTCCGGCATGCCGTTGTTGTTACCTAACTGCGAATAAGTCGCATTTGTGATATCGTAGCGATCTTCACGGTCAGCTACGCGATTCATTCGAATGAGTGCCACCTTGCATTGGAATACGCCGGCCCCCGTCGGGCTGCGCGTCGGCGCTGGCGCCGCGGTGGTGCTTCTGCATGTGGCGGTGGTAGGCGCGATACTGGTAGCCAAGTCCGAGCCACAGGTCGCCAAGCCGGTCGAAACGGTCGAGGTCCGGTTCGTCGAGATCGCGCCCCAGGTCCAGGTGGCCGCCGCGCCGCCCGCACCCACGCCTCCCGCCCCGAAGCCCGAACCCAAGCCCAAACCCGTTCCTCCCAAGCCCACCCCCAAGCCCGTTCCCAAGCCGCCGCCTCCCAAGCCCGCGCCACCTCCGCCCGAACCGGCTCCCCCTTCCGAAACCGCCTTGTCGCAGCCCGCTCCGGAACCGGCGCCCGCGCCCGCCCCCGAGCCGGCCACGTCGCAACCGCCCAGCGGCAAGCCCGAGCCGTCCGACCGCACGGCCGCGCCGCAGGCGCCGGTTTCCAACGAGCCCAAGCTGGTCGGCCGCATCGAATACCTGGGGGCGCCCCCCATGCCGGAGTACCCGCGCACGTCCAAGCGCCTGGGCGAGGAGGGCAAGGTACTGGTGCGTTTGCTGATCAATACCCGCGGGCTGGTGGACAAGGCCACGCTGGAGAAGTCCTCGGGATTCAACCGGCTGGACGAGGCGGCATTGGAAGCCGCCCGGCGCGGCCGCTTCAAACCGTATACCGAAAACGGCATGGCGATCGCCGCCATCGCCATCGTGCCGTTCGATTTCACTCTCAGGAACTGACATGACCGAGACCCCAAGCCTGGGCTTTGCGCACTTCGTCTCTCAGACCGACGGTCTGGGCAAGGCGCTGTTCTTCATCCTGGTACTGATGTCGCTCGCGACCTGGTACCTGATCGTCGTCAAGGCCATCGCCAACATGCGTTCGCGGCGGCAGGGCGAGACCTTCCTGCAGCATTTCTGGAACGCGACCTCGCTCGAGGCCGTGGACCGCGAAATCACCACGCACGGCGCCAACGATCCGTTCTCACACCTGACCAGCCATGCCCTGTACGCCCGCCTGCATCACGCGAAGTTCGGCGCGGCCAAGCTGGAAGAGGCCGGATCGCAGTCCGATTTCGTCACGCGCACCATGCGCAAGGTCATCGACGAGGAAACCGCCAAGCTCGAGAACGGCCTGACGCTGCTGGCCTCGGTGGGATCGACCGCGCCCTTCGTCGGGCTGTTCGGCACGGTATGGGGCGTCTACCACGCGCTGGTCTCCATCGGCCAGGGCGGCGCGGCCACCATCGACCGCATCGCCGGCCCGGTGGGCGAGGCGCTGATCATGACCGGCCTGGGCCTGGCGGTTGCCATTCCCGCGGTGCTGGCCTACAACTTCTTCACGCGCAGCAACCGTGTGCTGCTGGCGCGCCTGGACGCCTTCGCCCACGACCTGTTCGCGTTCCTGACCACCGGCCAGCAGATCGTCACGGACGGCAACGTGCGGGCGCTGAAGGCCAAGGCGGGCGAATAAGACTAGGAGTCTTCCATGGCTTTCGGCAGTTTCAACAGCGGTCGCGGCGCGGGAGCGCCGCAATCCGAGATCAACATGGTGCCGCTCATCGACGTGATGCTGGTGCTGCTGGTCATCTTCATCATCACGGCACCGCTGCTGTCCCACGCGGTGCGCATCGACGTGCCGCAGGCGACCTCGGCGCCGGTCGATTCCGACCCGGCCAAGATCGACCTGGCGATCGACGCCAGTGGCAAGGTGTTCTGGAACGACGCCGAGGTGACGCTGGAGGACCTTCCCGCCCGCTTCGCCACCGTGTCCAAGGACACGCCGCAGCCCGAGCTGCACCTGCGCGCGGACAAGAACACCCGCTACGAGATCCTGGCTCAGGTCATGGCCGACGCGTCCCGTTCGGGAATGAAGCGCATCGGCTTCGTCAGCACGCCGGAGCCGCCGCCGGCGGCCAAGTAAGGGAATGGGGACCAGGCCCTAGCTTTCGGCAGCGCCTGGGTTTACCCTAGCGGCTTTCCCCTTTCTGGCTGCGCCGGTCCCCCGGCGCTTTGTCATATGCGTGTATTGGTCATCGAAGACGACGCCACCCTGGGGGGTGCCCTGGCCGAGTTCCTGGGCGACCAGGGCTACGCCGTCGATCTCGTTTCCAGCGGCGAGCGTGCCTCGGCCGCGCTGTCCAGCCAGGGCTACGACCTGGTGCTGCTCGACCTGAACCTCCCGGGCGAAGACGGCCTGACGGTGCTGCGGCGGCTGCGGGCCAACGAAAATCCGGTGCCGGTCGTGATCCTGACCGCGCGCGACGCGCTGGAAGACCGGGTCGCCGGCCTGGATGCCGGCGCCGACGACTACGTCACCAAGCCCTTCGAGCTGCCCGAGCTGGCGGCGCGGGTACGGGCCCAGATACGGCGGCGCGCGGGCCAGGTCAATCCGATCATGGAGGTCGGGGCCCTGAGCTTCGATACGATAGGGCGCGAGCTGCGGGTCAGCGGCGAACGCGTCGCGCTGTCGGTGCGCGAGCTGTCCGTGCTCGAGATGCTGATGGCGCGCGCCGGCCGCGTCGTGACCAAGCGGCAGATCGTCAATTCGCTGTCGGCCTGGGATGCCGATTTCAGCGAGAACGCCGTCGAGGTCTACGTCTACCGCCTGCGCAAGCGGCTGGAGAAGGCGGGGGTCAGCATCCAGACAGTACGCGGGTTCGGCTATCTGCTGGAGTCCGATGCCGTCGCGCAATGAGGCCCGGCCCGCTCCGGAGACCCGGGTCCTGCACCGGCGCTCGCTGGCCTGGCACCTGCTGGTGCGGCTGCTGCCCGCCGTGCTGCTGCTGGCCACGATGGACAGCGTCATCACCTATGTCCTGACCCGCAAGCTCAACACCCAGTCCCACGACCGCGCGCTGATCGATACCACCCGCGCGCTGGCGCGCCAGGTCGTCATGACCCCCCAGGGGCCGCAGCTCGACCCGGCCTGGAATACCACCCGCTTCCTGACCACGGACCCCGACGAGCGGACCTATTTCCGCATCAGCGTCGATGGCGAGATCATCGCGGGAACGGCCGTCCTGCCTTCGCCGCCGGTGGTGGACGATCCGGACAGCGCCGCGGATGGCGAGGCCGAGCCGCTCGCGCTGCTCGACCGCATCAACAAGGCCGTGCCGACGATCTACGATTCGCTCGTGGAAGGCCTGCCGGTGCGCGCGGTGGCGCTGGATTTCAGTGTCGACGACTACCTGGTCGAAGTGGCGATGGCCGAGACCCTGAACACCCGCAGCCGTTTCATCGAGGAGATCCTGTCGGTGTTGGTGGCGGGGCAGTTGCTGCTGATCGCGCTGCTGGGCTTCGTCATCGTCACCGCGGTCCGTTCGGGCCTGGAGTCGGTCAGCAAGCTGTCGGACGAGATCGAGAGCCGCAGCATCGACGACCTGCAGCCCATAGGCGGCGACGACGTGCCGAGCGAACTGACGCCGCTGATCGCCAAGACGAATTCGCTGCTGGGCCGGCTGGACGAGGCGGTGGCCGCGCAGCGTCGCTTCATCGGCCATGCGGCGCACCAGTTGCGCACGCCGCTCAGCGGGCTGAAGCTGGAGTCCGAGTTGATGCTGGCGCGTCCGGTGCCGGACGACGTGCGCCAGCGGGCCGAACGGATCAAGGCCGCCGCCGACCGCATGATCCGGGTCGGCGAGCAATTGCTGGTGCTGGCGCGCATCGATGCCAACGTGCGCTCGCGCGACACCTTCGCCCGGATCGACCTGACCGAATTGACGCGCGAGTGCGGCGCGCGCTGGGTGCCGGCTGCGCGCCATGCACAGGTCGAGATCGTGCTGATCGCGCCGGACGAGGCGGTCTGGATCGATGGCGACGCGGTGCTGCTGGACCAGTTGCTGGGCAACCTGATCGACAATGCCATCCGCTACCACGGCGGGCCGGGAGAGATCGTGCTGCGCGTGAACGATTCGCCGCCCAGCCTGGTCGTGGAGGACGACGGGCCCGGCATCGCGGCCGAGGACCGGGCGCGGGTTTTCGATGCCTTCTACCGGGCGAAGAATTCGCAGGCCGGGGGCTCCGGGCTGGGACTGGCCATCGTCAAGGAGATTGCCGAGGCGCACGGCGCGCACTGGGATCTGCGCAGCCGTCCGGAGTTCGCCGGCACCCGCATCAGCCTGGTGTTTCCGGGGCCGCGCATCGGTGCCCATCTGAGCCGGGTGCGCAGCGAGCCGCGACAGCCGGATTGGTAGCCCCGACCGTTCCCGTCAGCGTATGACGGCGGTCTTGAAGTAAGGCACGGCGATGCCCACGATGCGTTCCATGGGGCCGGCCAGCACGCTGAAAGTCAGCCACAGCAGCAGCAGGCCCGCCAGCAGCGTGACCGCGAAGCCGAGGTTGAAGATGTTGAGCTGCGGCGCGCTGCGCGAGACGAAGCCCAGCGCGATGTTGATGGACAGGACCGCGGCCAGTACCGGCAGCGCGATCTGGAGTCCGCCGGCGAAGACGATGGTGCCCAGGTTGGCCAGCCGCATCCAGTCCAGGTTGTCCAGCGGATGGGGTGAAACGGGAATGATGCGGAAGCTGTCGCCCAAGGTCAGCAGCAGCGTCAGGTGGCCGTCGGTGGCCAGGAAGGCAAGCATGGCCGACAGCATCAGGAAGTTGGCCAGCAGCGGCGAGGGCGCGCCGCGCTGCGGGTCCAGGAAGGAAGCGAAGCCCAGGCCCATCTGCAATCCCACCAGGTCGCCCGCCAGTTCGAAGGCGGCGAAGACCGCGCGCAGGCCGAAACCCATGGCCGCGCCCACGATGATCTGCTGCAGGAGCAGCAGCAGGCCGGTCCCGGAGAACGCGTCCACCGGCGCGGCGGGCACGGCGGGGGCGACCAGGAAGGAGATCAGGAGCGCCAGGCCGACCTTGACCCGCTGGGGCACGGCGCGATGCCCGAACACCGGCGCGGTCTGCACCAGCGCCAGGGCGCGCACGAAGGGCCACAGCAGCGCCGCGATCGCGGCGTGGATGTCGGCGTCGGTGAAGCTGAGCACGGACGGCGCAGCTCAGCCGAGCATGAAGGGAATGTTCTCGAACAGCCGCCGGATGTAGTCGGTCATCATCGACAGCATCCATGGGCCGGCGATCAGCGCGGCGGCGAAGATGGCGACCAGCTTGGGCACGAAGGACAGCGTCATTTCGTTGATCTGGGTCGCGGCCTGCAGCACGCTGATGACCAGGCCCACGACCAGGGCTGACAGCAGCAGCGGGGCGGCAAGATAAAGGGCGATCTGCACCGCCTCTTGCGCCAGGGTCAGGATGCCGGCGGTACTGTTCATGGGTGGCCTTCGGACGGGTGTGCGGAGCACGGCGGGAGATGGTTCATCGGAAGCTGGCCACCAGGCTGCCGATCAGCAGGTTCCAGCCGTCGGCCAGGACGAAGAGCATGAGCTTGAAAGGCAACGAGATCAGCACCGGGGACAGCATCATCATGCCCATGGACATCAGCACGCTGGAGACGACCAGGTCGATGACCAGGAAGGGCAGGAAGACCATGAAGCCGATCTGGAAGGCGGTCTTCAGTTCGCTGGTCACGAAGGCGGGCACCACCACCCGCAGCGGCAGCTGGGCCGCCTCGGATACCGGCGGCGTGCCGGCCAGGCGCATGAACAGCGCCAGGTCGGACTCCCGGGTCTGCCTGAGCATGAAGTCCTTCATCGGCCGCTGGGCCTTGTCCACGGCTTCCCGGAAATCGATCTGCTTGCTGTCGAAGGGCTGGTAGGCCTCGGTATAGACCTTGTCGAGCGTGGGCGTCATGATGAACAGGGTCATGAACAGCGCCAGCCCGATCAGCACCATGTTGGGCGGCGAGCCTTGCAGGCCCAGCGCGCTGCGCAGCAGCGAGAGCACGATGATGATGCGCGTGAAGCTGGTCATCATCAGCAGCACGGCCGGCAGGAAGCTCAGCGCCGACAGCACCAGCAGCGTTTGCAGCGACAGCGACCAGGTGGTGGCGTCGCCCGGGCCGGGGCTGCTGGTCAGGGCCGGGATGCCGGCTTCCTGCGCATGGACGCCGCCGGCGGCCAGCAGCAGGAGCAGGGCGATGGGAAGCACAAGCGCGCGCATCATTGTTTGCCCAAGCGGGCCAGGAGCGTGCGGAAGTCGGGCAGCGGGGCGGCCGCGGCGGATTCCGCGGGGGCCGCGTCGCCGGGGCGCGGCAGCACGGCCAGCGGCCGGACGTTGCCGGCCGAGACGCCGGCAACGATCCATTGGTCCGCGATCTCGATCAGGACGACGCGTTCGCGCGGCCCGACCATCAACTGGCCGCGCAGCCGCAGCGGATGGCCGCTGCCCGCCTGGGGGCGCTGCACGCGCCGCAGCAGCCAGGCGCAAGCCATGATCAGCGCCAGCACGGCGATCAGCGCCAGCACGGTTTGCAGGGTCGAACCGGGGGCAATCATGGGGCGGCTAGCGGTTGAGGCGGCGCAGCCGCTCGGACGGCGTGACGATGTCGGTCAGCCGGATGCCGAATTTGTCGTTGACCACGACCACCTCGCCCTGGGCGATCAGGCAGCCGTTGACCATCACGTCCATGGGTTCGCCGGCCAGGCCGTCGAGTTCCACCACCGAACCCTGCGCCAGTTGCAGGATCTGCTTGATGGGGATGCGGGTGCGGCCCAGTTCCACGGTCAGGGTGACCGGGATGTCCATGATGATCTCGATGTCGTTGACCGTCCTGGACGTCTCGCCGCCGGGGGTGAACTGTTCGAACAGCTCGTCGGCGGGGCGAGCGGCCGCGCTGGCCTGCGACTGCTCGGCCAGCGCCGCGGCCCAGTCGTCGTCGGCCGTGGCGCCGGGCGACTCGGGCAGGTGTTCAGGATCCGCTTCCATTCTCATCTCCTAACTGGTTTTCCGATTGCAGGGTGGCCAGCACCTTGCCGATGCGGATCGCGTACTGCCCGTTGCTGACGCCGACCTTGCAGTCGAATATGGGCACGCCGTCCACGTAGGCGGGCAGCGTGGGGGCGATGTCGATCGGGATGACGTCGCCCTTCTGCATGTTCAGCAGATCGCGCAACACCAGTTCGCTCTGGGCCAGGTTGACCACCATTTCGACGTCGGCCAGCTGGATCTGCTTGGACAGCATGCGCAGCCAGCGTTTGTCGGGTTCCATCTGGTCGCCCTGGACGGGGCTGTACAGCGCATCGCGGATGGGCTCGACCGATGCGTACGGAAAACAGATGTGCAGGTCGCCGCCGGACGAGCCGAATTCGATCGAGAAGGTCGAGCAGACGACGATCTCGGACGGCGTGGCGATGTTGGCGAACTGCGTGTGCATCTCGGCGCGCTGGTATTCGAAGTGCATGGTGTGGACGGCGGCCCACGCCTTGGCGTATTCGTCCAGCACCACCGCCAGCATGCGCTGGATGATGCGCTGCTCGGTGGCGGTGAAGTCGCGCCCCTCGACCCGGGTGTGATAGCGGCCGTCGCCGCCGAACAGGTTGTCGATGACCGAGAACACCAGCCGCGGCTCGAAGATGAACAGGGCATTGCCCCGCAGGGGCTTGAGCGAGACGATGTTCAGGTTGGTCGGAACGACGATGTTGCGCAGGAATTCGCTGTACTTGACCAGCCGCACCGGACCGACCGAGATCTCGGGATTGCGCCGCAGGAAGTTGAACAGTCCCACGCGCAGCAGGCGGCCGAAGCGATCGTGGATGATCTCGAGCGACGGCATGCGGCCGCGCACGATCCGTTCCTGCTTGGCCAGGTTGTAGGGGCGTATGCCGCCGGCGGGCACTTCCTCCTTGGGCTGGTCATCGTGCTCGCCGGTGACGCCTCGCAGCAGGGCATCGACTTCGTCTTGCGAGAGGAATTCACCGGCCATCGTGGGCGCTCCGGGCGGCGTCGTGGGGATGCGTCATCGGCGTCACGGCGCAACAGGATCTACTGGATCACGAAACTGGAGAAGTGCGCGGCATAGACGCTGGTGCGGAACTCCGGCGCGATGTATTTGCGCGCGATGTCGAGGATCTGCGCGGCCAGGGCCTGCTTGCCCTTCAGGCTGAGCAGTTCGTCGGCGGACTTGGCGCTCAGCAGCAGAAGGATTTCGCTGCGGATGGGGGGAATGACCGAGGTCAGGGCGGCGCCCGCCTTGGCGTCGCCCACTTCGATCACGACGCCTACCTGCGCGAAGCGGTCGTTGTCGCGTTCGGCCAGGTTGGCGGTGAACAGGTCCAGGGCCGTGAAGACGTGCTTGCCCGAGCTCGCGGGCGCGGCGGCGGCCGGCGCGGCGGGGGATGCGGGCTGGGAGGCGTCGTCTCCCTGTTGCGATCCGGCGTAGCTGTAGGTCTCGAAGTTGGCCAGTTGCTTGTTGTGGACGAGCAGCAGCGCGGCCATGGCCGCGATCACGACCAGCAGTACGAGTCCGCCCAGCACGAAAATCCAGGTGCGGGCGCGTTTCACAGGAACAATGGCCTCGGCCATGAACAACATCTCCGGAGTCGGTGGGAAAGGGCAGCGAACTGTCCCCAGGTTGCATTATCCAGACACGGGCCGGCAATGATCGGTCGAACAGCAGGGGAAATCCTGCAGTTGGCCGGCCGATGCCGGTGTCATGCGTACAGGTCGACCATGCCGTTGCCCGAGGACGTGGCGCGGACGGCGGGGACGGCCGCACCCGCGACAGGGCTGGAGGCGTCGGTGCCGGTGGACGGCGCGCGGTCCGCGGGCGCCTCGCGTCCGGCGAACTGGCGGGCGGCCAGGAAGCCGCTCTGCTGCTCGCTGCCGACCGAAGCCTGGCCCAGGCTCAGGCCGTTGGCGGCCAGCGCGTCCTTGAGGCCGGCCAGCGTATTCTCCAGCGCCTGGCGCGTAGATTCGTGGTTGCTTCCGAACACCACGCTGGCGGCGTCGCCGTCCAGGCGCAGGTGGATCGTGATCGGACCCAGCGCCTCGGGATCGACGCGCAACTGCGCGGTTTGCAGGTTGCCCCCGGCCATCCAGCGCAAGGCCGTGTCGATGCGATCCTGCAAGGCGCCAGCGTGCAGCGGCACTGGCGCGCCCGGCACGGTGGGGGCTTCGCCGCGGACCGGGGGCGCCGGCGCGTGGTGGGACGGCGGGGCGTTGACCGGAACCGTGGCGGAGGCCTGCAGCACCCCGGCGGGGCCGGCGGATGCTTCGTGGGGAACGGGCTCCACGGCGGCCGGCTGGGAAGCCGCCGGCGGCTGGGCGCGAGCCGTGGGCGCAATCCGGTCCGTGCGCCGGCCGGCGGAGTCCGGGGCCGTGCCGGAGGCGGGCGTCGCGGCGGTGGGGCGCGCGGTCACGCCGGCGGCCGGGGGTGTCGCCAGGGCGACGGCCTCCTGTTCGGCCACGGCGGGCGGCAGGACGAGAGCATCCGCCGGGGTCGCGGATGCCGGTACGGCTGCCGGGGCCAGGGCAGCGCCGGCATCGGCGGCGCCGTCCGGCGCAAGGGCCGTGTCCACGGACGAGGCGGCGGGCGGCGCGAGGTAGCTGGCCCACTGCGACAGCCAGGGCTGGTCCGGTGCAACCGTGGGATCGGCGCCGTCCTGGCCGCTGGGCGCCTCGGCATCCGTCGCTTCGGCCTGCGCCGGGGTGTCGGTCCTGGTGGATTCCGGAGGCCGGGACGCCGCCGCGAGCATGTCCTCGAAGGGACGGCCGCCAGGCGCGCCGTCGCCGGATCCGGCCGGAGCGGGCGAGGGCGGAACGGCGGGTTGGGCGAACGAGACGGGAAGCGCGTTCATATCGCGTATCCCGTCGGGGTGCCGTAGTGGCGGCGGCTGGCGAATTCGTCGATCTGCTTCTGCACGCGCCTGGCCTCGGTCGATTCCTGGCGCTGGGTTTCCCGCTGGGCCAGGATTTCCAGGGACTTGAGCTTGCGTTCCTCGTCGAAGAACACCGCCCGCATCGCGTTCATGTGGCCGGTGCAGCGCTCGACCTCCTGCGCCTGCTGTTCGACGGCCTCGGTCAGTTGCTGGATGAAGCGGGCGTAGTTGCCGACCAGCGTGCCGTCCAGGCCGATGCCGGTCTGGTTGCGCATGCGCGATTCGTAGTCCGACCGGTAGTTCTCGATCAGCACCAGGCGCTCGCGGGCACGCGAGTGTGCCGCGGCGGCCTGGGCGAACTCCTGGGCGGCCTTGTTCTTGCGGCCTTCCGCAAGTTCGATCAGCGTGGCGAGCGTGGTGGTGGACGTCATGGCGGGCCTCTGGGGCGGATCAGGTGCCGGCGCCGAAGTGTTCGGCGATGGCGGTCATCAGGGTCAGGCTGTCGGCATAGGGCGCGCGGTCCTGCATGTCCTGCTGCAGGAAATTGCCGATGGTGGCGTGCGCGGAGATGGCCTGGTCGAGTTCGGGGTCGGTGCCCGGCACGTAGGCGCCCACCTGGATCAGGTCGCGCGAGCGCTGGTAGCGCGAGAACAGTTTTTTCAGCGTGCGCGCATGGCGCTGCTGCTGAGCATCGACGATGTTGTGCATGGCCCGCGAGATCGATTGCTCGATGTCGATCGCGGGATAGTGGCCGGTGTCGGCCAGCGTCCGGTTGAGCACGATGTGGCCGTCCAGGATGGCGCGGGCCGAATCGGCGATCGGATCCTGCTGGTCGTCGCCTTCGGTCAGGACCGTGTAGAACGCGGTGATCGAGCCGGCGCCGTGCGTGCCGTTGCCCGCGCGTTCGACCAGCGCGGGCAGCTTGGCGAACACCGACGGCGGGTAGCCCTTGGTGGCGGGCGGCTCGCCGATGGCCAGTGCGATCTCGCGCTGCGCCATCGCGTAGCGCGTGAGCGAATCCATGATCAGCAGCACGTTCTTGCCCTGGTCGCGGAAATGCTCGGCCAGCACCGTGGCGTAGGCGGCACCCTGCAGGCGCATCAGCGGCGCGGCATCGGCGGGCGCCGCGACGACGACCGATCGCGCCAACCCCTCCGGGCCGAGAATGTGGTCGATGAATTCCTTGACCTCGCGGCCGCGTTCGCCGATCAGGCCCACCACGGTCACGTCGGCCTCGGTGTAGCGCGCCATCATGCCCAGCAGCACGCTCTTGCCGACTCCGGAACCGGCGAACAGGCCCATGCGCTGTCCTCGCCCCACCGTCAGCATGGCATTGATGGCGCGTACGCCCACGTCCAGGGGGCGCTCGATGGGCTGGCGTTCGATGGGGTTGACCGGCCGCGCGGCCAGCGGCGCGCGCTGGGCGGAGGTGATCGGGCCCAGGCGGTCGAGCGGATGCCCGGCGCCGTCCACCACGCGCCCCAGCAGCGCGTCGCCGACGGGCAGGTGCTTGGTGATTTCCTCGGCCGGCAGGTCCGATCCGGCGGCGGCGTCGGCCGGCGGATAGGCGGGGGCGGCGCGCTGCGGCTCCAGCGGCATGACCAGCGATCCCGCCGTCAGGCCATGCACCTCGCTGGAGGGCATCAGGAACAGCCGTTCGCCGTTGAAGCCCACCACTTCGGCTTCGGCGGCGCGGCCGTGGGCCTGCATGATCCGGCAGGTGCTGCCCACCGGCAGTTTCAGGCCCACGGCCTCCATGACCAGGCCGGCCACGCGCGTCAGGCGTCCCGATGCGGCCACGGGCGCCGCCGTGCGCACGCGGGCGGTGCAGCCTTGGACGAAGCGGGCCAGGCTGGCGGTGGCGTCATGCACGCTCGTCGCTCCACGGGCTGTCCTGCCCCAGCGTGGCCAGGGTGCGCTTCCAGCGCGTACCCAGGGTCGCGTCGATATCGGATTGCTGGGTGGATATCCGGCAGCCGCCGGCCTCGACGCCGGCATCCTCGACGATCTTCCATTGCCCCAGTTCGAGTTCCTCGCCCAGGTGGGCGCGCACCAGTTGCACGTCGGACGGGTGCAGCAGCAGTTGCTTGCCGGTTTCGCCGCCGATGAGCTGGTTGAAGGCGTCGCGCACCACCGCCAGGATCACGTTGTTGTCCAGGGCCAGTTCGCGCTGGATGACCTGGCGCGCGATCTCGGCGGCCAGTTCCAGCAGTTGGGGCGCCAGGCCGGTCTCGAAGCGGTTGAACACGTCCGAGGCGGTCCGCGCCATCGCCTGCAAATGCTCGGCCTCGCGCCGCGCCGCGGCGCTGCCATGGTCGTAGCCCGCCGCATAGCCTTCATCGAAGGCCGCCGTCTTGATGCGTTCGACCTCGGCCGGATCGACGGCCGGTACGGGAACGACGGGACGCGGGGCCGCTTCGGCCACGGCGGGCTCCGGCGTCGCGGTTTCGCGCCGAGCGGCGTCCTCGCGAGCGCGGCGGTCGGCCTCCTGCGCGGCGGCCAGCGCCGTTTCGATCGCGCGCTTTTCCTCCGGCGTCTGCGGCCGGCGCCGGGCCTCGCCCTGCATGGACGCATCGCCGAAAGTGTCCAGGCGCCAGACGGGCAGGTTGCGGCCCTCGTCGGCGCGCAGGATGCGGCGGGCGCCCAGCAGCGGCTCAGACATATTGTTCCTCGCCCATGCCGTTGATGGCCAGGTCGCCGGACTCGGTCAGGCGGCGCGCGACCTTCAGGATTTCCTTCTGCTGCGCCTCGACCTCGGAAATCTTGACCGGGCCGCGCACGTCCAGGTCTTCGCGCAGCTGCTGCGCGGCGCGTGCCGGCATGCAGCGGAACACCTTGGCGCGCAGCTCGGTGCTGGCACCCTTGAGCGCGAGGATGAGCGAGTCGGGCGTGACTTCGCGCAGCAGCAGCTGCATGCCGCGGTCGTCGGCGTCGATGAGGTTCTCGAAGGTGAACATCTCGTCGATGATGCGCTGCGCCAGTTCCGTGTCGACCTGCTTGACGATGGACAGGATCTGGTTTTCGGACGACGAGCCCACGTAGTTGAGGATGTCGGCGGCGGTCTTGACCCCGCCCAGCTTGCGGCGCTTGATCTGCTCGTTGCCCGACAGCATCTTCAGCAGCACGTCGTTCAGCTCCCGCAGCGCGGCCGGCTGGATGCCGTCCAGCGTGGCGATGCGCAGCAGCACGTCGGCGCGCACGCGCTCGGTCAGGTAGTTGATTACCGCGGCCGATTGGTCCGCTTCCAGGTGCACCAGGATCGATGCGATGATCTGGGGATGCTCGTGGCGGATCAGTTCGGCCACGCTGGCCGGGTCCATCCACTTCAGGCTTTCGATGCCCGAGGTATCGCCGGTGTGCAGGATGCGGTCCAGCAGGAACCCGGCCTTGTCCGCGCCCAGCGCCTTGGTCAGCACGTTGCGCAGATAGGCGTCGGCATCGGCGCCCAGCCCCGTGTGCGCGCCGATGTCCGTCTCGAAGCGCTGGATCACCTGGTCCATGGCCTCGCGCGGGATCCCCTGCATTCCGGCCATTGCCGTACCCAGCTTCTGCACCTCGCGCGGCGACAGATACTTCAGCACCTCGGCCGCCTCTTCCTCGCCCAGCGACAACAACAGGATCGCCCCATCGGCCACTCCCTGGTCGGGTTCGGTATTGACTACGTTCATCATCGGCATATCACTTCGTTGCACCCGCCGCAGCCAGCGACAGCGCCGACGCAACAATCCAAGAAACTCGACCCGGACCCAGGATGCGGTGGATCCGGCTCCGCCGGTCCACCCGCATCGCCCCCTGGGGGGCGCGCGTCAGCGCGTAGGGGGGGGCAGATACAGGGCTACACATCGTTCACCCACTGCCGAATGACCGTGGCCACGACCTGCGGGTTCTCCCGGGCGAAGCGGCGGACCTTCTCCAGCGGATCTTCCGGTTGTTCCTCGGCGGTATCGACCGGGGCCTCGGCCATCATCGCGGGGCCGGCGGCGGCAAAGGCGGGTTCGGGCGGCGGCGGGGGCGTGGTCAGCTGCTTGATGGCGGGGCGGATCACGCCGATGATCAGGTACAGCACCGCCAGCGCAAGGACCAGCGCCACGCCTATGTCGCGTGCCAGGTTGACGAACTCCGGCTGTTGCCAGAACGCCGGCTCGGAGGCGGCTTCGGCGGCGGCTTCGTTGAACGGGATGCTGATGACCGACACCGAATCGCGGCGCTGCGCATCGAAGCCGACGGCTTCGTTGACCAGCGCCTTGATCTGCGCCAGTTCGGCATCGCTGAGCGGCGTGCTGACCGTCTCGCCCTTGACCACGCTGGTGCGATGGTTGACGACCACGGCGGCCGACAGGCGCTTGACGCGGCCCACGGGTTCGCGCACGTAGCGCACGGTCTTGTCGAGCTCGTAGTTGGTGGTGTCGGCCCGCTTCACGTTCTGCGCGGGAGGTTGGGCCTGCGTGCCCGGCGCGGGCGGGTTGGTGGCGGCGCCGCCGGTCGTGGGGGCGATGGCGACCCCGGGCGGCGTGTTGCTGAGCGTGCCCGGTACGCCGCCGTCCATGCCCAGCGCCGGTTCGTGCGACTCCGAGCTTTGCCGGCTGCGGATGGCCGCCTGGTCGGGCGAAGCGCCGTTGGGTCGATAGATCTCGTCGGTCTGCTCGTGCCGGCTGAAGTCCAGGTCGATCGCGACCTGCGCGCGCAGGTTCTGGGCGCCGACGATGGGCGAGATCAGTTCGGAGATGCGGCGGGTGTACTGGCGCTCCAGCGTGCGCAGGTATTCGAGCTGCGTGGCATCCAGGCCGTTCGGGTCGGTGTCGTTGGCCGACAGCAGGGTGCCGGTCTGGTCCACCACGCTGACCGCGCCGGGCGCCAGCTCGGGCACCGACGAGGAGACCAGGTGGACGATGCCGGCGACCTGGCCGCGTTCCAGCACGCGGCCGGGCAGCATCTGCACCAGCACGGACGCGGTGGGCCGGTTCTGTTCGCGCATGAAGATGCTGGGCTTGGGGATGGCCAGGTGGACTCGCGCGCTCTTGACGGTGCCCAGGCTCTGGATCGAGCGGGCCAGCTCGCCTTCCAGCGCGCGCTGGTAGTTGACCTGCTCCTGGAACTGGGTGAGACCCAGGCGGCTGTTGTCCATCAGCTCGAAGCCGACGTTGCCGGCGCGAGGCAGCCCCTGGGAAGCCAGGCGCAGCCGCACCTCGTGGACCTGGTCGGGCGCGACCAGGATGACGCTGCCGCCGTCGGCGACCCGGTAGGGAATCTTCTGCTGTTGCAGCGCGGCAACGATGGTTCCGCCGTCCTGGTCGGACAGGCCGCTGAACAGGACGCGATAGTCCGGATCGCGGCTCCACAGCAGCGCGGCGACCACGATGGCCACGAGCATGGGAATGCCGATCAGCAGGGCGAGCCGGTGGCGGGTGGGCAGCCTGCCGAACGACTCCAGGAGCTTGTTACCGTGTGAGGCCCCGGCGGCGGGTGGGTTCTGCGTGTCGTCGGCCATGTAATGAAGCGGGGCGTTGAATGCCAGATAAGAAAGAAGGGGCGACCAGGCGTCCCATTTCCCAGGGCTTGTATTATTTGATGCAGAATGTCACAACCAAGGAAGGAATAGACGGGTTTTGCCCCGGTACTTCCCGGTCTGGATCCTTCCCGCCGCGGCTACTATCCCAGGCTCCACAGAACCGCCCACGGGAAACCGCATATGGACCGCATCCAGGACGTGCTCGCCTCTTCCGCCGGGCAGGCCGGCTCGACCGGCATGGCGCGCGCGGCGCAGATGCTGTCGCGGCCCGATGCCCTGATGGGCGGTGGCGCGGCTGCCGGCGCGGCGCCGGCCTCGTTCGCCAACGCCCTGGTCGATGCGATCCAGGGCGTGCAGCAGGCTCAGTCCGAGGCCAGCGCAGTCCAGAAGGCCTACCAGCAGGGCGATCCCGAGGTCGGCCTGGAAACCACGATGATCGCCATGAACAAGGCCAGCCTGTCGTTCCAGATGCTGGCGCAGGCGCGCAACCGCGTGATCGCCGCCTACAACGAAGTCATGAACATGCAGGTCTGAGCCGGGCTGGCGTCTAGCGTCCGTCCGGACCGGCGCCCGCTTCTTCGTCCTGCCTGTACACCCACGCCAGCACCTCCGCCACCGCCACGTACAACGAGGGCGGGATGCGGGCGTCTAGGTCCACTTTCATCAGCAGGTCGATCAGTTCGCGCGAGCTGTGCACGAACACGCCCGCTTCCTTGGCGCGCCGCAGGATTTCCTCGGCGATTGCGCCGCTGCCCTTGGCGACCACGATGGGCGTCTTGCGTTCTTTTTCGTAGCGTAGCGCCACCGCCTGGATGCGCTTGGGGTCGAGCGGATCGTCGGCGGGCGGATCGGCGGGGAATTGGGTCATGTGCGGGCCGGCGAGCGGGAGGCCGTGGCGATCCTGAAGTCGGACATGCGCAGGCCCTGGCCATCGAGCGCCTGTTGCAGGTCCAGGCCGCCGGCGGTCAGGCGGGCTTGCAGGTCGCGCAGGCGCTGGCCGCGCAGTGTCCGGGTGTCGGGCTGGATGGCGATGCGGGTGTCGGTACCGTCCAGCGCGACGTCCACCTGCATGGTGCCCAGATGGCGGGTCTGGACCGAGATGCGGACGCGCCAGGTCCGCGGCAGGCCGGCATCGGCGCCCTGGCCTTCGTCCGGCTCGATTTCCAGGGTGAAAGGCTGTTCCGCCCAGGCGCCTTGCAGGAACAGGCGGCCGCTGGCCAGCGCGGCGATCTGGTCGTGCACGACCTGGCGCACGTCGGCTGGGATGGCGGCCAGGGCCGCTTGCAGGCCCTTGGCCGCGCTTTGCTCGGGCGTGGCGGGTTCCGCCGCGGGCGCCGGGGCGCCGGCCGAGGGTGCCAGGTCGCGGGCCTGGGGAGCGGGCGAAAGCGCCGCCTGCGGCTCGGCGCGCAACGCTTCGATGGGCAGGCGACCTTCGCGCCATTCCTGCAGGTGGGCTTCGTAGAACAGTCCGGACTGCTGCACGGCTTGCCGGATCTGGCGCGCGGCCTCGTCAGGCAGCGTGCCGGCCGGAATGCGCAGGGCGTCCAGGGGCACGCTGCGCTGCGTCCCGCCCGTCTCGTCGACCAGCGCGAGCAGCAGGCGGGCCGAGCCGCTCAGCATCACCTTGGTGTCGCCGGTCTCGAGCTTGAGCTCGGCCAGCGACGGCATGGGGACGGGCGAGACTCCGCGCATCGCCCGCGTGGCCACGTCGGGGGAAGCCGCCTCGGCATCGGCCGTGGCGGGCGCCTGGATGCCTGGTCCACGACCTCCACCGCCTTCGCCCGGCAAGCGCGGGCCGCCGATCCGGCCACTGTCCTGGCCGTGCAGGAAGGTGCGGTCGTCCAGCAGCCGCAGCACCACGGTCACGCCCGGGCTCAGCGCCTGGCGGGTATTGATCAGGTAGGGCTTGCCGGCGATGTTGACCAGCGCCTCGGTATCGCTGTTGGCCTGAAGCACGGTCGCCCGCACCAGCCCGTGCGGCAGTCCCGCCGAGCCGGATGGGCGCGCGCCGCCCGCCGCGTTGCCGCCGGATACGTTCAAGAGCCGCGCCAGCACCGCCTCGCGGGCATCCTCGCGATAGCGCTCCCAGCTCTGGATGGGGGAGACGCCGCTGACAGGCTGCGTCTGGCGGGTATCCGCTACCAAGCGCCTGCCCCTTCAGCGGTACATCTGCGCGCCGAAGGCGTGGCGCCGGGGTCGCAATATATGTTCCAGCTCCCGCATCCACGGCTCCGCGATGTTGCGCGTGGCGGCGTCGTTGGCAAGGATTTCGCGTATCAGGTGCATGCAGGTTTCGCGCTCGGCGGGCGGGCAGGTCTCGATGGGGCGGCGGCGCAATTGTCCCACGAGCTCGGCGCAGGCCGATTCGCTGGCCGTGACGGCATCCCAGTCGCCCCGTTGCGCCGCGGCCAGCATCGCGCGGCTGATCTCGGCCAGCCGGCCGTAGAGCGCGGGCAGTTGCTCGGGGTCGGGCGCCATGCCGGTATCCTGGCTCGCCATCATCAGGCGGCAACCTGGCTGTCGGCCTGGATCGACGCCCAGGCTTCGCGCAGTCCGTCCAGCAGGCGGACGCTTTCCAGGATGGGGGCGGGATCGTTGTCGATGCCGGCCTGCATCGTCCGCCGGAGCATGTAGTCGTACAGGGCGTTCAACTGGTTGGCCAGGTCGCCGCCGGCCTTGTGGTCCAGGCTGGCGCGCAGTCCTTCGTCCAGGATGCGCGTGGCGCGGCTGAGCGCCCGGGTCTTGCCAAGGGGGTCGTTGGCCTCGATGCAGCCGATGGCCTTGCGCAGCGACTCCAGCGCGCCGTCGTACAACATCAGGATCAACGCGTGCGGACTGGAGCTGGATACCCCGGTCTCCACCCCGACGCTGACATAGGCCCTGGCCCCGAAATTTCCGAATCCCGACACGTGCGACTCCTGCTGAACGCGTAGCGGCATGCCGCGTGCACGGCAGCCCTGACGGATTTAACGGCCTGGCGCGATGGACTTAAAGCGGGAATTGGCGCGGCAAAACCGCGGAGTTCCCTCTTGTGCGCCGGCCGCGTTACTTGTTGAGGTTCTTCAGCGCCTCGATCTGCTGGGTCAGGAAGCTGCCGGTGTTGTTGAGCTGAGTCAGCAGCGAATCGAGCGCCGTGAACTGCTGGCGGTAGCGCGCCTCGATCTGTTCCAGGCGATTGCTCATCTGGCTCTGCTGGGTCTCCAGCGTCTTGATCGTGCTTTTCAGGCCGTCGGTGCGGCTGTCGATCACGCCCTTGCTGTCGGTATAAGGCGACAGTTGGGCGGTGAAGCGCTCGACCAGGCTTTGCGAGTCTTCGCCGAAAGGCTTGGGGGTGAACAGCCGGGACACGGCGTTCGGGTCGGCGGCCATGGCCTTGTTGAACTTGTCGGTGTCCAGCGTCAGCGCGCCGTCCTGGTCGAAGCCCACGCCCAGCGAGGCCAGCGTCGTGTAGGGGCCGGTGGCGCCCGGCAAGGGCGAGAAGACTTCATTGCGCATGCGCGCGGTCAGGTCGCGCACCAGGCCGTCGCCTGCCAGTGGCCCGGTGGCGCCGGCCTTGCCCCGGGTTTCGCTGGGCGCGTTGGCCGACAGCGCCGCGGCCACGTTCAGGAAGGAGTTATAAGCGGTGACCAGCGATTGCAGCGCCGCCGCGCCGCCGCTGGGCGACGGGTTGGTGGCGATGGTCGTGGTGCCGGATTTCTGCAGCGTGATCGTGACGCCGTCGAGCACCGAGGTGACGGTATTGGTGGCGCTGGTGACTTCCATGCCGTCCAGCTTGAACTGCGCGTCGGCGCCGGCCTGCAGCCGGCTCATGCCGGCGGGCGAGCCGCCGCTGGAATAGGACGGCGCGGTGGCCGGGTCGTAGTCGAAGAAATCGAGCGACCGGGTGCCGCCGGTGCCCGAATCCGAACTGGTGACCTGGAAGGCGTTGGCCGCGCCGGTGGTGGTGGACGTGAGCACCAGCCGCGATCCGGTGCCGTCGGTGACCAGCGAGGCCGTGACGCCGATTTCCGCCTTGTTGATGGCGTCGCGCAGGCCGGACATCGTATTGTTGGTGGTATCGATGACGACGGACTTGGCTTCGGCTTCGCCGGCGACGAAGCTGCCGTTCTCGACCTTGCCCAGCGTGAAGGTCAGGGTGCCGGTGTTCAATTGCGCATCATTCGCCAGCGCGCCGCTGACGGCCTTCTCGGCCAGGGCCAGCGAGGTGACGTCGAGTTTGTGGCTGATCTTGCCGGCCTGGTTGTCGGCCGTGATGAAGGCGACCGAGGCGTCCGACGAACTGCCGACCAGGCCGGTGAATTTTTCCGGCGTCAGGCCCGCGGCGGCCGTCAGCAGCGAAGACAGCGAACTCTTGAGCTGGCCCAGGGCCGAGATCTTGGTCTGGGCCGAGGTGGCCTGGGCCTGCAGCTTGGTGAGCGGCACCTTCTCGGCCGCCATCAGGTTGCTCAGCAGGGTGGACAGTTCGAGGCCGGAGCCCACGCCAAGGGCGGATCCTACGCTAGCCATGGAGTATTCCTGGTATCGGGTTGGCGGGCGGGTTCAGGCCTTGCGGCTGAACAGGGCGCCCTTGATCTGGTCCAGCGAGCGGCTGAGCGCCAGCGCTTCCTCGGACGGGATCTGCCGGATCACGTCCTGAGTGTCGCCGTCGACCACCTTGACCACGACCTTGCCGCTGTCGTCGTCGATGCTGAACGTCAGGTTGTGGGCCGCCAGCGGGACGAAGCGGTTGAAGGCGTCGACCGCGGCCCGCAATTCCCCCACGTCCGGGACCTGGGCCGTCGCCGGCAGCGACGGATCGAGCAGGTTGGTCGAGCCAGCGGGCGCGATGGGCCGGGCGGCCGACGCGGCGGCGGCCGGCAGGCTGCGCAGGTCGGCGGCGGTATCGATGGCGTGGATGCTCATGAAGGTTCCGTGGCGATAGGGGGGCGATACGTGGATTAACGGGCCAGGGAAGGGAAACTTGAGTAGGAGTGGCATGGCAAAAAAATCCCCACCCGGCGCAAGGCGGGGTGGGGAAGATCCGCCGGAAGGACGCCGGCGGAAATGCCGCAATGCTTAGCCGCGGAGCAGCGTCAGCACGTTGTTGGGCAGCGAGTTGGCTTGCGCCAGCATTGCGGTGCCGGCCTGCTGCAGGATCTGGCCGCGGGTGAGCGAGGCGGTTTCCGAGGCGAAGTCGGCGTCCTGGATGCGGCTGCGCGACGAGGACAGGTTCTCCGAGGTGGTTTCCAGGCTGGAGACGACCGAGGTGAAGCGGTTCTGGATCGCGCCCAGCGAGGCACGCGCGTCGCTGACGGTGGACAGGGCGGCGTCCAGGGCGGACAGGGCGTTGGAGGCGCCGGCGACGGTCGAGATGTCGATAGCGTTCAGCGCGGTGCCGGTCTGGGTGATCGTGCCGGTCAGTGCGAAGGCGCCGGTGCTGCTGATCGAGCCGGTCACGCCGGTGGGGGCCTTGTACGAGACGTTCAGCGAAGCGCCCGTGGTGCCGGCGGCGGCCAGGCCGAAGTCGGACAGCGTGGTGGCGACGGCGGTGCCCAGCGTCAGGGCGCCGATCGTGACGTTGCGGCCGTCGGCGGCTTCGAGCTTCAGGCCCGAGCCGGTGTCGGTGGCGCGCACGCCGGTGGTGGCCGATTGCGCGTTGATCGCGGTCAGGGCGTTTTCGCGGTTGGTCGCGGCGTTGGTGGTGGCGGTCAGGTTGATCGTCAGGCCGTTCAGCGTGAAGCTGGCGGTGCCGGCGGTCGAGGTCGTGACGGTCGACGTGCCCGTGACTTCCGTGGCGTTCGCGGTGACGTTCAGGCCGGCGATGCCCTGGGTGTTCAGCGCGTTGGCGATGGCCTTGGCGTCGTTGGCGATGCTGCCGAGGTCGAACGTGCCGGCCGAGCCGATGGTGACGGTCTGCGCCGCGGCGGTGTCGCTGGCGGTGCCGATCGACAGGTTGGTCGCGTTGAAGCCGTTGTACTGGCCCAGCGTCGAGGCCTTGGCGTCGGCGATGTTGCTGATGGTGATGGTCTGACCGGCATTGGCGCCGACCTGGAACTTCTGGGCGGCGAACGAGCCGTCCAGCAGCTTGGTGCCGTTGAAGTCGGTGTCGCGGGCGACGCGGTCGATTTCGGCGGTCAGCTCGGCCACTTCCTTCTGCAGCGAGGCGCGGTCGTCGGCCGAGTTGGTCGAGTTGGCCGACTGCACGGCCAGCGTGCGGATGCGCTGCAGGTTGGTGCCGATCTGGCTCAGCGCGCCTTCGGCGGTCTGCGCCAGCGAGATGCCGTCGTTGGCGTTGCGCACGGCCTGGTTCAGGCCGTTGATCTGCGTGCTCATGCGCTCGGAAATGGCCAGGCCGGCGGCGTCGTCCTTGGCGCTGTTGATGCGCAGGCCGGTCGACAGGCGCTGCAGGGCGGTGTTGACGGCGCTCTGCGAGCTGTTCAGGTTGCGCTGCGCGTTCAGCGAAGCGATGTTGGTGTTGATGACTTGTGCCATGACCTATCTCCGTGAGGGTGAGTCATATGGTGTTTCAGGAGGGGCCCTGGGGGCCCGACGATGCATCCGCGGCTGGAGGTCCTTCCGCAATTGCGCCAGGGCCATCGCAGGCTGCATGCAGTGCCGGCGTGGCCGCGTTGAGGCAATTAACGGGGTGGTGATTTGAAAACTTTAGGCGGGGAAGGCGGCGGGATGGAAAAAAATACCGCTAAAGTTTCGCCGCGACGGTCCGATTGCGGGCGCCGCCGGGTGGGGTTTCAGGCCGGCGTTTCCAGCGTGAAGTAGAAGGTCGCGCCCTGTCCGGGCGCGCTTTCGGCCCAGATCTGTCCGCCGTGGCGGTTGATGATGCGGCGGACGGTGGCCAGGCCGATGCCCGTGCCGGGAAAGTCGCTGGCGCGATGGAAGCGCTGGAAGGCGCCGAACATGCGTTCGGCGTTCTGCGAATCGAAGCCGGCGCCGTTGTCGCGCACGAAATAGATGGTGCTGTTGCCGCGCAGCAGGCTGCCGAACTGGATGTGCGCCCCGGCGCGTCCGCCGGTGAATTTCCACGCATTGCCCAGCAGGTTGTCCAGCACGATGCGCATCAGTCCGGCATCGCATTCGGCCAGGGCGGAGGTGGGGAGTTCCTCCTCGACCTGGCGGTCGGGCTGGCTGTGGCGCAGGTCGGCCAGGACCTCGCGCGCGAGGGCCGCCAGGTCCACCTGGCCCTTGAGCAGGCTGCTCTGGTTGATGCGGGCCAGTTGCAGCAGGTCGCCGATCAGCGCTTCCATGCGCTGCGCGTTGTCCACGATGTGCCGCAGGTACGTGGTGTCGGCCTCGTCCGGCCGGCTGGCCAGCCCGCGCTCGAGCAGCCCGGCGAAGCCCGCGATCTGCCGCAGCGGCGCGCGCAGGTCATGCGAGACCGAGTACGAGAAGGCTTCCAGTTCCTCGTTGATCACGCTTAGCAGATGGGTGCGCTGGGCGACCCGCTTCTCCAGTTCGTTCTGGATGCGGCGGGCGCTTTCCTGTTGTTCCATGTGCTGCGTGACGTCCTGCGCATAGCCGGAAACGGCGATGGGTTCGCCTTCGTCGTTGCACAGGCAGCTCATCTGGATCTCGAACCAGCGCGGTTCGCCGTTCACGGTCCAGATCTGCTCGAAGCGCTTGCGAGCGCGCGACTCGAGCAATTGCCGATGGCGCAGCGCGTGTACGCGCGCGATCGACGGGGGCATGAGTTCTTCCATGGCCCGGCCCAGGCAGTCGGCGGCCCGGGGGAGGCCGAGCAGGTCGGCGTAGGCCTGGGAGACGTATCGATACCGGCCGTCCCGGTCCACGACCCAGGTGGCTACGGGCAGCGATTCCAGCGCGGCTTCCAGCAATTCATGGTCGTTTCCGGCCCAGGGTGCTGCCTGCTGGATGGGTGGAATCGCATTTCGCATTTGCGTGTTCAAATGAAACAAGTGATACAGAATTTGTAAGAAAAATTCTTACACGCGAAGTTTACCTAAGCAGACGCGAATTCCAGCGGGGTTCCAATGTCAATTTGGTAACAAGTGTCCAATAATTTACATATTGAATTGGTCCCTGTGCCAGAGGAAAAGACTGGCCGGGGTGCTCTGTCTTTACCTCCCGTTTTACGGGGTTACCCTGAAAGGAATCGCGATGGTCCAAGTTTGCGACGTGGTCGATGTGGATGTGTCGGCTCCCGGGGCCGAATCTTCCCCCATGTCCCGGCTGAGTGAAGAGATCCGCGATGCCAATCTGACCTACCTGATGCTGGCCCAGCAGATGTTGCGCGTCGATCGCAGCGAGGCGCTCTACCGCCTGGGCATCACCAGCGAGGTGGCCGACATCCTTTCGTCATTGACCACGGCCCAGTTGCTGAAGATCGCCGGCTCGAGCATGCTGCTCGCCCGGTTCCGCTTCGATGACTCGCTGGTCTGGAACCTGCTGTCTTCGCCCAAGCGCGACGATGTTTCCCCCCGCATCCACGCCGCCATCCTGATGGCCGGACGCACCGCCGCGATGGCCGCTTCCTGAGCCGCGTCATGTCCTGCTGCAGTATCAGGAGGCCGCATGGTCCGCGCTAAAAGCGTCCTGTCCGAGGCGCGCCAGATCGAGATTGCCTCCGAATTGATCCGCCTCGATGCCCGCTTGCAGGTGCTCGAGGCGGAAGTGCAGCTGTCGCGCGAGCGCCTCCTGCGCCTGTACCGCGAGATCCGCGGAAAATCGCCGCCCAAGGGCATGCTGCCGTTCTCCACCGACTGGTTCATGACCTGGCAGCCCAACGTCCATGCCTCGCTGTTCATGAACATCCACCGCCATCAGGTGGGCCTGGACGATGCGACGGCGGTCGAGGCGCTGATCCGCGCCTACCGCCTGTACCGGGAGCAGATCGGCCAACTGGGCCTGCCCGAGGTCCTGTCGATCACGCGGGCATGGCGCCTGACGCGGTTCTTCGACGCCGGCATGCTGGGCATGACGGCTTGCACCTGTTGCGGCGGCCAATTCGTCACTCATACCTTCGAGCTGGCCCACCAGTACGTCTGCGGGCTTTGCCACATGCCGTCCCGCGCCGGCAAGACCCGGCGTCCGGCCAATGCGGAAGTCGCCAAGGCGGCCCCCCGCTGATGCCGGACCCGGGAGCTTCCGCTCTCAAGTTTTGTTTTCGCCGGCCGAAAACCCGTTCATGGCTTCGCGCAATGTGCCAACGAAGCCCGATTGCCCCACGCTAGTCAGTCCCCCAGATTCCTGGCCCGGCAAGGCTCCCGATGCCCGCATCGACCCTGCCCAGACCCAGGATGCGGTGGATCCGGCTCCGCCGGTCCACCCGCATCGCCCCCTGGGGGGCGCGCGAAGCGCGTAGGGGGGGACATCTACATGCTCGTCATCATCGGCTACATCATTGTTGGGGCGTCCGTGCTGGGCGGATATGCCATGCATGGCGGCTCGCTGGGCGCGCTGTTCCAGCCGTTCGAACTGATCATCATCGCCGGCGCGGCGCTGGGCGCCTTCGTCTGCGGCAATTCCAGCAAGGTGGTGCGGGCGACCTTGCGGGCCTTGCCGACCACGCTGCACGGTTCGCGCTTCACCAAGCAGCGCTACCTCGACCTGCTGGCGCTGCTGTACGAGATCCTGAACCGCGTGCGGCGCGAGGGCCTGATGTCCATCGAGGCCGACGTCGAGGAGCCGCACAACAGTCCGCTGTTCCAGAAGTATCCCGCGCTGCTGGCCGACGAACACCTGGTCGAGTTCGTGACCGACTACCTGCGGCTGATGGTCAGCGGCAACCTGAATCCGCTGGAGCTGGAAGCCCTGATGGACCAGGAAATCGATACCCATCACCAGGAAGCCAGCGTGCCGGCGCACGCCATCCAGCGCATCGCCGACGGACTGCCGGCCTTCGGCATCGTCGCCGCGGTCATGGGCGTGGTCAACGTGATGGGGTCGGTGGGCGAGCCGCCAGCCGTGCTGGGCGCCAAGATCGGGGCGGCGCTGGTCGGCACCTTCGTCGGCATCCTGCTCGCCTACGGCATTGTCGGTCCGCTGGCCTCGGTGCTGGAGCAGAAGGTAAGCGAAAGCAGCAAGCAACTCGAATGCATCAAGGTCGCCCTGCTGGCGAGCCTGAACGGCTATGCGCCGGCGCTGGCCGTGGAGTTCGGCCGCAAGGTGCTGTTCTCGACCGAGCGTCCCACGTTCGGCGAGCTGGAAGACACGGTGCGGGGCAAGTCCGCGGCGTGACGGCACGGTAGGGAGTCGCGATCATGGCAGGCAAGGACGGCGCAGCGCCGATCATCATCAGGCGGTCCCGCAAACGGGCCGGCAAGTCCCATGGCGCGGGCATGTGGAAGATCGCCTATGCCGACTTCGTCACCGCCATGATGGCCTTCTTCCTGTTGATGTGGCTGCTGACGACCTCGGCCCAGGCCGACCTGGAAGGCATCTCCGAATATTTCCGTACGCCGCTGCGCGTGGCGGTCACGTCGGGCAGCGTGGCGGGGGATCCGGTCAGCGTGTTGACGGGCGGCCAGCACATGAGCCCCCGCATCACGCCCCAGCGCCGCGCCAGCGACGCGGAGCAGGAAGCGCGCGAGCGCCGCAAGCTCGAAGGCCTGAAGTCGGAACTCGAGAGCCTGATCTTCACGCAGCCCACGCTGACGCAGTTCAAGGACCAGATCCTGCTGGACTTCACCGATGAAGGATTGCGAATCCAGATCGTGGACGAGAAGAACCGGCCCATGTTCGATACCGGCAAGACCGTGCTCAAGGACTACAGCCGCGTCATCCTGGATGAGCTGGCCCGCGTGCTGAACGGCGTCGAGAACAAGATCTCGATTTCCGGCCACACCGATTCGACGCCGTATGCCGGCGGCAATGGCGGCTACAGCAACTGGGAACTGTCGGCCGACCGCGCCAACGCGGCACGGCGCGAGATGCTGACGGCCGGGATGCAGGAGGGCAAGGCGCTGCGGGTGGTGGGGCTGTCGGATTCCGTGCCGTTCAACCGCGCCGACGTGAAGGCGGCCGAGAACCGGCGCATCAGCATCGTGGTGCTGAACAAGCGCAGCGAGGAATTTCTCAAGAAAGGCGGCGTTTATGTCGATGTACCTGCCATTCCCGGCAGCTTGAACGACGGGACGCCGCTGCGGGTGTCCGCTCTCGAATCGCAATGATCACTGGGCCGGCTTGGGCCGGTCGGTATGGAGGATGCTATGGGTGCCGGTGACAATCGGTTGATGGAAATGGTGGACGAGAAGGCCCGGCTGGCCGGTTCCAACAAGATGGAGCTGCTGCTGTTCTCGCTGGGCGGCAGCGAGGTCTTCGGCATCAACGTGTTCAAGGTGCGCGAGGTCTGCGAGACGATCCCGATCACCCGGACGCCGAACGTGCCGCGCGGGGTGGAGGGCATCATTTCGCTGCGCGGCGCGATCCTGCCCGTCATCGACCTGGCCACCACCATCAACATGCAGGTCGACGCGCCGCGCACCAAGCTGCTGATCACCGAGTTCTCCAGCCACACCCAGGCTTTCCTGGTGGCCGACGTGGACCGCATCGTGCGCATCGACTGGGACAAGGTCAAGTCGCCGCAGTCCATGCCCTCGAACAACACCTCGTTCATGACGGCGCTGACCGAGCTGGCCGACGGCAAGCTGGTATCCATCCTGGATGTCGAGCAGATCCTGGCCTCGGTCATCGGCGAGGACAAGATTCCGTCCGAGATCCAGCAGGTCGACGCCGACATCAAGGCGAACGTGTTCTTCGCCGACGATTCCTCGCTGGCGCGCAAGAAGATCACGGAAGTGCTGGATCGCATGGGGCTGCCGCACCAGCACGCCACCAACGGCGCCGACGCCTGGGACAAGCTCAAGGGCATCGCGGCCCGGGCCGAGGCGGAGAAGCTGCCGCTGGACCTGATGCTGGGGCTGATCCTGGTCGACGCCGAGATGCCCGAGATGGACGGCTACGTGCTGACCCGCCATATCAAATCGGATCCCCGCTTCGCGAAGATTCCCGTCGTGATGCATTCGTCGCTGTCGTCGGTGGCCAACAAGAAGCTCGGGCAGCAGGTGGGCGTCGATGCCTATGTCGCGAAATTCCACCCCTCGGAACTGGCTAGTATGATCGCCGCTCAACTCACACACATCAAGGCCAGAAAGGGAGCAAATGAAGCCTGACGATTTGAAGTTCCTTATCGTCGACGATTTCTCGACGATGCGGCGCATCGTCCGCAATCTCTTGAAGGAACTCGGCTACAACAACGCCGACGAGGCCGAGGACGGCCAGATCGCCCTGAGCAAGCTGCGCAGCGGCCTGTTCAATTTCGTGGTCAGCGACATCAACATGCCGAACATGAACGGCTTCGAGCTGCTGCGCGAAATCCGCGCCGACGACCAGCTCAAGAAGCTGCCCGTGCTGCTGGTGACGGCCGAGGCCAAGAAGGAAGACATCGTGCTGGCCGCCCAGATCGGAGCGAACGGCTACATCGTCAAGCCCTTCACCAAGGCGACGCTGGAAGAGAAACTGACCAAGATCGTCCAGAAAATGAGCGGGAGCACGTAATGGCCCATACCGGCGATACCGAAGACCTCGAAGCGCTGTTCGACCAGATCTCGTCCGAAACCCTGGCCAGGCTCGATGCCGAACCGGCGGCCGACGCGGCTCCGGCCGTGCAGGCGGCCGAGAGCGGGGGCGAAGCGGCGTCCGAGCAGTCGCCGGAGTTCTACCAGCGGGTCGGCATGCTGACCCGGCAGCTGCACGACGCGCTGCGCGAGCTGGGCTACCACCAGAAAGTGGAGCAGGCCGTCCATTCGCTGCCCGACACGCGCCAGCGCCTGGACTACATCGCGCGGCTGACCGGCCAGGCCGCCGAGCGCGCCCTGTCCAACGTCGAGAAGGGGCAGGAGATCCAGGACGGCGTGGAGCGGGAAGGCGCGCGCCTGAGCGGACAGTGGCGCGAACTTTACGATCGCCGGCTGGGGGTCGACGACTTCAAGCAGGTGGCGGCCGACACCAGCGCGTTCCTGGACCGCGCGCAGGAAGACGCGCGCGCCACCCAGGCGCTGCTGACCGACATCATGATGGCCCAGGATTTCCATGACCTGACCGGCCAGGTCATCCAGAAGGTGCTCAAGCTCGCCCAGGACTTCGAGGACGAACTGGTCAAGCTGCTGATCGAGAGCACGCCTGCGGACAAACGCAACGCCGCGCAGAGCGAATGGATGAACGGTCCCGTCATCGATGCCTCCAGCCGCGACGACGTGGTGGCCAACCAGGCGCAGGTCGACGATCTGCTGGAAAGCCTGGGCTTTTGAGCGAGTAAACGAGTGTCAGCCTTCTCCGACATGCAGGACCTGCTTGCCGACTTCCTGACCGAGGCCTCGGACCTGCTCGACGACGTCGATATCGGCCTGGTCGAGCTGGAACAGCGCCCCGACGACGCCGGCCTGCTCAACCAGGTGTTCCGCGGCTTCCACACCGTCAAGGGCGGAGCCGGGTTCCTCGAGGCGACGCCGCTGGTGGAGCTGTGCCACCGGGGCGAGAACCTGCTGGACCTGCTGCGCGGCGGCTCGCTGCGCATCACGCCGGAAATCATGGACGTGATCCTGGCGGCGACCGGCGAGGTGCGGCGCATGTTCTCGGAAATGGAGCGCGGCGCGATGCCCGAGGCGGCACCCGCCGGGCTGCTGCTCGCGCTGGAGGCCGCGGCCAAGGGTGAGACCGTCGACACCAGCACGCTGCGGACGGAGTCCCTGCCGGCGGGCGCCGCGGCCGAGGCCGCGCGCGTGCTGGCCCATGCCGCGGCGCCCGCCGCGCAAGCCGACGGCGAACCGGACTGGCTGGGCTACTACCGCGCGGCGTTCGGCGATCCGCCCGGCATGGAGGCCGGGGCCGCCCCGGTTGTTCAGGAAGCCGGCGCGGCGGCGTCGTCGCGGCCTTATCGCCCCGAGATGCTGGCCCCCGTGGGCGGCGCGCAGGCCGTGGCCAAGGACGCGACGATACGCGTGGACACGGCGCGCTTCGACCAGATCCTGAACCTGTCGGGCGAGATCGGCCTGACCAAGAACCGCCTGTCCTGCCTGCGCGACGCGCTCCTGGGCGCCAGCCGCCGGGACGACGCGGCGGCCGAGACGCTGGATGCCGTCTTCAGCCAGTTGGACACGCTGGTTTCCGACCTGCAGTCGGCCGTCATGATGGCGCGCATGCAGCCGGTCGGCCGGGTGTTCCAGAAGTATTCCCGCCTGGCGCGCGACCTGGCCCGCCAGTTGGGCAAGGACGTGGAACTGAACATCACCGGCGGCGAGACCGAGGTCGACAAGACCATCCTGGACGAATTGAACGATCCGCTGGTGCACCTGATCCGCAACGCCGTCGATCATGGCATCGAGACCATGGTCGAGCGCCGCTCGGTGGGCAAGCCCGCGCGTGGCACGGTGCACCTGTCGGCCCGCCAGACGGGTGACTCCATCGTGATCGAGGTGTCGGACGACGGCCGCGGCATGGATCCCGACGTCATCCGCCGCAAGGCCATCGAGAAGGGCGTCATCAGCGCGGAAGACGCCGCCGTGCTGGACAATGCCCATTGCCTGCAACTGATCTTCCTGCCGGGGTTCTCCACCCGCAGCGAGGTCAGCGACCTGTCGGGGCGGGGCGTCGGCATGGACGTGGTCAAGACCAACATCGAGAAGCTCAAGGGGCAGATCGACATCCAGTCCGCGCCGGGCATGGGATCGCACATCGTGATCTCGCTGCCGCTTACGCTGGCCATCCTGCCCGTGCTGATGCTCAAGCTGGTGGACCAGCCCTACGCGATCCCGCTGTCCGTCGTGCGCGAGATCATCCCGCTGCGCCAGGAGGAAATGCACACGGTGGGCAGCAACCAGGCCCTGACCATACGCGGCGAGATCCTGCCCGTCATCGACCTGGCCGTCCTGCTCGGCCGCCAGCGCGAAGAACCGCCATCGCTGGCCGTTGTCCTGGCCTACGGCGAACGCCAGCTGATCCTGGGCGTGGATGGTTTCATCGGCCAGGACGAGGTCATGATCAAGCCGCTGGAGGGCATCCATCCCAAGGGCGTGGCCGGCGCCACCCTGTCCGGCGACGGCACGCTGGTGCTGGTCCTGGAAATGAAACAACTGCTCGAAGGGGTGTTTTGACCCCCCGGCGCCGACACACACGCCCCGGGCGGGAGTAGCGTCGCTTTCCGGTGTCTGTTTCGGGCTTTGTCCGGGCGGGCTATCGCGAATAATCCATACGCCTGCATGGCTGGGCGGCGCACGTGCGCCCGGCCGGCGTAAGGCTCCCGGAGCGCCGATAGCGCGCCGGTGTTCGTCGATATCCGGAATACCGTGGCAGATAACCAGGAAAGCGGTCAGGAAAAAACCCTGGCGCCATCCCAGCGGCGGCTGGACCAGGCCCGAGAGGAAGGGCGCGTCGCGCGTTCGCGCGACCTGTCGGGTGCCGTGGCGACCTTCGCCTGCGTGGCGGTGCTGGCCATGGCGGGGGCGGGCATCGCCGATCGCGCGATGACCTGGATGAAGACCGCGTTCACCACGGCAGCGGGCACGGCCGCCACCACGCGCGACGATGCCATGCTGCTCAAGTCGCTGAACGAGGCCCTGGCCGATGCGCTGCTGGCGATCTCCCCCATCCTGGCCGCCGGCATGGCCGCGGGCATCCTGGGTTCGATCGGCCTGGGCGGACTGGTGTTGTCCGGCAAGGCGCTGGGTCCCGATTTCAGCCGGTTGTCGCCGCTCAAGGGCTTTGGCCGCATCTTTTCCCTGGCCGGACTGGGCGAGCTGGGCAAATCCATCCTCAAGGTCCTGGTGCTGGGCGGCGTGGCCGGCCTGCTGGTCTGGCACGGCGCCCAGGGCTGGCTGGCGCTGGTCCTGCCGTCGCCGCCGCGCGCCCTGGCCGAACTGGGCGGGATGCTGTCCAATCACGCGCTGGTGCTGGCCGGCGCGCTGTTCGTGATCGCGGCGGCCGACGTGCCGCTGCAGTGGTGGAACCACCACAAGAACCTGCGCATGACCTTCGAGGAGGCCAAGCAGGAGAACAAGGAAACCGAGGGCGATCCCCATGTGAAGGGCCGTATCCGCCAGTTGCAGCGCGATCGGGCGCGCTCGCGCATGATGCAGTCGGTGCCCTCGGCCGACGTGGTGGTGACCAACCCGACCCACTATGCGGTCGCGCTGAAGTACGACGACAAGAGGATGGGGGCGCCGCGCGTGGTGGCCAAGGGGGCGGACGCGGTTGCCGCGCGGATCCGAGAGCTGGCCGGACAGCACAAGGTGGCCGTGCTGGAGAGTCCCAGGCTGGCCCGGGCCTTGTACCGCCATGCCGACATCGACCAGGAAGTCCCGGTGGCGCTGTACCGGGCCGTGGCCCAGGTGCTGGCCCACGTCTATCAGTTGCGCGACTACGTGTCCGGGCCGCCTCCCGAGCTGCAGCCGGTCGAGATCCCGGCGGGATGGGACCCGCTGGATGACGCGCCGCTGCGCCGCGGAGGCCGGGCATGAGCGGCCGCAGCCTGAAGCTGGGAGGGTTGGAGTTCAATTCGGCGCAGCTGCGCGAGCTGGGCATGCCGGCCTTCATCCTGCTCGTGCTGGGAATGATGCTGCTGCCCCTGCCGCCGCTGATGCTGGACCTGCTGTTCACCTTCAACATCGCGATCTCGCTGCTGGTGCTGATGGTGGCTACCTACACGAAGCGGCCGCTGGATTTCGCGGTCTTTCCCAGCGTGATCCTGGTCACCACGCTGCTGCGCCTGTCCCTGAACGTGGCGTCCACGCGGGTGGTGCTGCTGCACGGGCACAGCGGTCCCGACGCCGCGGGCAAGGTGATCGAGGCCTTCGGGCAGTTCCTGGTGGGCGGCAACTTCGCCGTGGGCGTGGTCGTGTTCCTGGTGCTGGTCATCATCAACTTCGTCGTGGTCACCAAGGGCGCGGGCCGCATCGCCGAGGTCTCGGCCCGCTTCACGCTGGATGCCATGCCGGGCAAGCAGATGGCAATCGACGCCGACCTGAACGCCGGGCTGATCGACGAGGCTACCGCCCGCAAGCGCCGTACCGACGTGGCGCAGGAGGCCGATTTCTACGGCGCGATGGACGGCGCCTCGAAGTTCGTGCGCGGGGATGCCATCGCCGGCATCCTGATCCTGTTCGTGAACATCATCGGCGGGCTGTTGATCGGCGTGGGCCAGCATGATCTGAGCTTCGCGGAAGCCGGACGCGCCTACGTGCTGCTGTCCATCGGCGACGGCCTGGTCGCGCAGGTGCCGGCGCTGCTGGTGTCCATCGCCGCCGGCCTGATCGTGTCCCGGGTGGGCGAGGGCGAGGACATCGGCACCGAGGTGGGCAAGCAGTTGCTCGGCACGCCGCAGGCGATCGCCCTGTCGGCCGCGATCATCGGCATGCTGGGCCTGGTGCCGGGCATGCCCAATCTGGCGTTCCTGACCCTGGCGGCGGGCCTGGGCGGGTTGTCCTGGCGCATGGCGCGGCTGCGCCGGCGCCAGGCCGAGGCGGCCGCCGCGCCCCCCGTGGTGGACGAGCCGGCCGAGGCGCAAGAGGCCAGCTGGGACGACGTCACCCAGGTCGACACGGTGGGGCTGGAGGTCGGCTACCGGCTCATCCCGCTGGTGGACAAGACCGGCGACGGCGATCTGCTGAAACGCATCAAGGCCCTGCGCAAGAAGTTCGCCCAGGACGTCGGCTTCCTGCCGGCGGCGGTGCACATCCGTGACAACCTCGAACTGCGTCCCGGGGGCTACCGCATCACCCTCAAGGGCGTGGCGATCGGCGAGGGCGAGGTGCAGACCGGCGGCTTCCTGGCCATCAATCCGGGCCGCGTGACGCGCGAGATCCCGGGCTCGCCCACGCGGGACCCGGCGTTCGGGCTGCCGGCGCTGTGGATCGAGGCCACGGCGCGCGAGGCGGCGCAGGCGGCCGGCTATACCGTGGTCGACATCGGTACGGTCATCGCCACCCATCTTTCCCATCTCCTGCACAACCATGCGGCGGATCTGCTGGGCCGCGCCGAGCTGCAGGCGCTGTGCGACCACTTCACGCGCGGCACGCCCAAGCTGCTGGAAGACCTGGTGCCCAAGCTGATCTCGATGGCCACGCTGCAACGGGTCCTGCAATCGCTGCTGGACGAAGGGGTGCACATCCGCGACTTCGGCACCATCGTCGAGACCTTGTCCGAGCACGCGGTCCATACCCAGGATCCGGTCGAGCTGGTGGGGGCCGTGCGGGTCGCGCTGGGGCGCGCCATCACCCAGGGCATCTTCGGCGCCAACGGCGAAGTCGACGTGCTGGCGCTGGATCCCGAGCTGGAACGCATACTCCAGACCATCAGCTCCAAGGCCGGCGAGATCGGCGCCATCGAGCCGGGCCTGGCCGAGCGCCTGCTGAGCGAAGCCGCGGCCGCGGTCGAGAAGATGGATGCCGTGGGCAAGCCCGCCGCGCTGCTCGTGCCCGACCGCCTGCGCCTGGCGCTGGCGCGCTTCTTCCGCCGTTCCGTGCCGCGCCTGAAGGTGCTGGCGCATTCCGAGATTCCCGAATCCCGCCTGATCCGCGTCGCGTTGACGCTGGGAGGGCGTTGAGCATGTCCATCCTTTCTAGCCTCCAGGTGCCCGCTCCATGAAGTTCCGCAAATTCATCGCTGCCTCCACGCGGGATTGCCTGCGCATGATGCGCGAGGCGCTGGGGGCCGATGCCATGATCGTGTCGACCCGGCGCACCACGGCGGGAGTCGAGGTGGTCGGCATCCGCGCGCAGGACATGCCCACGGCCGACGAGGTCGGGGGCGAAGTGGCCCATGCGGCCGTCGCTTCGGCGCCGGCGGCCGACGCTCCCCAGGGAGAGCAGGCGATCCGGCCGGCCCTGTGGGACGGCATGGAAGACGAGTCCGTGCGTCTGTCGCCAGCGGCTCGCGTGCTGGCGCTGCATGGCGAGACGGCCGAGCGCGCGGCCCCGGCCCCCCAGGTGCCGCCGGAAGCCGCGGTATCGGAGCCTCCGCGCGCCGAGTGGCCGCGCTTGCAGGAAGGCCAGATTTCGCATCTGGTGCGCGCGGGCGGCGACTATGCCGATCCGGCGCACGCGATGGCGGTGGCCGCCGCCGAGGGCGGTGCGGACAAGCCCGTGCTGCGCCTGGGCGCGAGCCGCCCGCCCGCGGACAAGCGTGCCGCGCCGCGCGCGGGCGGGCCCGCCGAGCGTCCGGCCAGGCCCGCCGCGCCGGCCGCGCCCGCCAGGCCGGCAGTCCCCGCCGCGGTGACGGCACGGCTGGATGAGCAGGATCGCGCCGAACTGGCGAGCCGGGTGGCCGATCCCATCGTCAGCGAGATGCGTTCGATGCGCGACTGGTTGGCGCATCAGATGGATGCGATGACGTGGCGCGACAGCACCCAGCGCCACCCGCTGCGCCGCGAGCTATGGCGGCGCATGGTCGATTGCGGTTTCACGCCGGAACTGGCGCGCAGCGTCGCCTCGCGCCTGCCGGCCACGCAGGGGGTGGACGAGGTCGATCGATGGCTGGCCGAGGTGCTGGTCCGCAACCTGGCCTGCGTCGATGCCGAGGCCAGCATCGTCGCGCAAGGCGGGCGCTATGCCATCGTCGGCCCCACGGGCGTGGGCAAGACGACCACCACCGCCAAGATCGCGGCCCATTGCGTGGTCAGGTACGGCGCCGGCGCGCTGGGGCTGATCTCGACCGACCAGAACCGCATCGGCGCGGTGGACCAGCTCCATACCTTCGGCCGCATCCTCGGGGTGGAGGTGTACGCCGCGAAGGGCGCGAGCGACCTCGACGTCCTGCTGGCCAGCATGACGGACCGCAAGCTGGTGCTGATCGATACGGCAGGCGTGAGCCAGCGCGATACGCACATGGCGCGCCACCTGCAGGCCATCTCCGCCGAAGGCGTCAAGCGGTTGCTAGTGATACCCGGCGGTTCGCACGCCGAGCAGGCCGAGGACATCGTGAACGGCTATTCGGCCGGCGGGCTGGCGGGCATGGTGGTGTCCAAGCTGGACGAAGCCGTGCGCCTGGGCGGTGTGCTGGACGCGGCCATTCGCCATCGCGTGCCGCTGCACTACATGACCAACGGCCAGCGCGTGCCCGAGGACATCCATGTCGCCAACGCGCGGCTCCTGGTGCATCGGGCGCTGCGCGTGCGCAATGCGCCGGTGTTCGCGCTCGAGGCCGAGGAACTCGATTGGGCGTGCGCGCCGGCGGTACCGCCGATCGAATCGACACCTTCGCAACCGGAGCAGGCCTGACCATGAGGCCCATGTATTTCCGCCCCGAACCTGGCCAGCGAGAGATGAATGTATACGCGTGAAGGAACCCTGGCGCGCGAGACGAACGTCGAACAGTACGTGCCCATGGTGCGCCGCATGGCTCACCACATGGTGGCGCGGTTGCCCGCCAGCGTGCAGATCGAGGACCTGATCCAGGCCGGCATGCTGGGCCTGCTCGATGCGCTGGGCCGCTTCGAGGAGGGGCTGGGCGCGCAATTCGAGACCTACGCCACTCAGCGCATACGCGGCGCGATGCTTGACGAATTGCGCCGGGGTGACTGGCTGCCGCGCAGTGTCCGGCAGGTCCAGCGCAAGATCGAGGCGGCCATGCACCGCAGCGAGCAGAAGCTGGGTCGATCGCCCACCGACACCGAGATGGCGGCCGAACTCGAGGTGGAACTGGGCGACTACCAGCAGATGCTGGCCGACGCCCGGGGCGTGCAGCTGTTCCACTACGAGGACCTGGACAGCGGCGAGGATGCCGACGACTACCTGGACCGGCACATGCCGGCCGACGGCGCGGGCGATCCCCAGGCCCGTCTGTCGGACCGCCGCTTCCGCGAGGCCGTGGTCAACGGCATCGAGCGCCTGCCCGAGCGAGAGAAGCTGGTGATGGGCATGTACTACGAGCAGGAAATGAACTTCAAGGAGATCGCCGCGGTGCTGGGCGTGACCGAATCGCGGATCTGCCAGCTGCATTCGCAGGCGGTGTCGCGCCTGCGTACGCGCCTGAAGGAGTGGGGGCGCTAGCCGCCGGCGTGATGCCGGTCAGCGCGACAACTGGCCGGAGGCGGAGTAGGACAGGTCGGCGCCGCTGATGCGCGCCAGCGCCGCGTAGCGGGCCGAGGCCGAGACGGTATTGAGCGTGGCCAGTTCCACGCCGATCTTCAGCGGATGGGCGGCCTTGGCCAGTCGTTCGCGCCAGGCCTGCCGCACTTCCGGCCGTGCCGATTGCAGGCCGGGCAGGGCGCGCGGGATGGCGCGCTGCACGTCCAGCACGCGCAGGCTCAGGTCCTGGGTGGCGGCGTCGATGCGCTGGGTGTCCATGCCGGCAACGGCCTGCGCCAGCGCCTGGCCGGCGGCACTGCAGCGTTCGACGATTTGCGAGAATTCCTCGGGCGTCATGGCTGGCGCGCCAGGCCGCTTTCGATTTCCAGCAGGCGGTCGGCCACGACCTCGGCGTTCACGGTGAATTCGCCGTTGCGGATGGCCTGCTTGATGCGCTCGACGTTCTCGGCATTGAAGGGGGCCTCGCCCGCCGACAACTGGCTGGCGGCCAGCGACGACAACTGGACCTGGGCGGGTTGCGATCCGCTCGCGGGCGCCGGAGCGGGCGTCGCGGAGCGGGTTTCCGTGCCCTGGGCGGGCCGGGAAACCTTGATTGAATCGGGACCCTTTTGCGTGATCTTCACGTTGACTCCATCTTGCTGCCGCTGTGGAGTGGTCGCGCCAACCCCGGCAGATGAGGCAATTATCGGCGCCTGCGTGCCGAACTTTAGCACCGGCGTGCCGGGCATGGGCCTATTGCGCTACAGGATGTAAGCACCGCGTGGCGATTTGAAACGCAGGCGTCAACCGCTAGAGGTTGACCTCGATCTCCCGGTCTTCGCGCAGGATGCCCGCCACCGTACGGCCCGAGTCGAGCTGGACGCGCGCGGTCTGGCCCGGGCTGGCCGCGTGCAGCATCCGGCCGGTGGCCTTGATGACGAAGCCCGCGCCGTTCAACACCACCTGCACCGGGTCGCCCGATCCCAGGTGGGCGCGCGACTGCACGGCGGTAGGCGGGATGGGGTCGCCGGCCTTGAGCGGACGCGTGACGGTCGAGCCTTCCAGCTGGCGAGGGTCGGTGGCGACGCCGCGGGGCCAGGCGGCCACGTTCACCTCGGCCAGCGACCAGTCGCTTTCGCGCAGCACGGTCCCCGCGGGCAGGGGGCGGCTGGGCACGGGCACGGACACGAGCAGCGCCACCTCGGCCGGGATGCGGATCTGCCAGGGCTGGTGCGCGCAGCGCAGGCCGATGGAGGTCTTGCCGGTAGGTCTGCCGCCGGCGGGCAGGAAAACCAGGGGCGTGCACGGCGCCTGGGCGATGCGTTCGGCGCCCTGTTCCTGGATGTGGATGTCCAGGCGGCCTCCCAGCGTGGCGGCCGCGGCGGCGGCGCGCGCTTCCAGCAGTTGCCGGCCGCGCTCGATCAGGTCGGCGGAGGACGGCGAGGTAGCGGGCGTATCCGCCCAGGCGGGAAGCTGCGCCAGGGCGGCCAGCAGGAGCGTCGCGGCGACCGCGCGGCCGGACCGTTTCATGAAGCGAGTCTCCGGGATTCTCGAGGGACGCGACACTCTATCGCGGCCCCGGTGGCCGGAAGGTGAAAACAAGGATGAAAAAGATGCCGTACTCCGCCTTTGTCCGTGGCAGGGAATCCGAATAATGGCGATACCTGCGAAAAGGGCCCGGCGCCCGCCCGCACGTACAGGAGGTCATGTGATCAGCCGCATAGGCGACGAACTGATGTTCAACACGCAAGCCCTGGAGCTGCGTGCCCGCCGCCAGGAGGTCCTGGCGGCCAACCTGGCCAATGCCGAGACGCCCAACTACAAGTCGCGCGACTTCGATTTCGGCGCCGCGCTGCGGGCCGCCACGGGCACGCCCGAGGTGGATGCCGCGCAGGCGCCGCTGCGGATGTCGGCCACGGATGCCCGCCATCTGCGAGGCGATGCCGGGGATGGCCTGCCGGTGGCGTTGAAGTACCGCACGCCCGCCCAGGCCTCGATCGACGGCAACTCCGTCGATCCCGACCTGGAGCGCACGCGGTTCGCCGACAACGCGCTGCGCTACGACGCCGCGCTGCGCATGCTGAACGGGCAGATCCAGACGCTCCAGCGCGCGATCCAGAACAACTGAACGAGGCGGTATCCCCATGTCGATGAGCAAGGCATTCGAGATCGCCGGGTCGGCGCTGACTGCCAACAGCCAGCGCCTGAGCGCGGTGGCCAGCAATCTCGCCAACGCCGAGAGCGTGAGCGGGCCGGACGGCCAGGTCTATCGCGGCCGCAAGGTGGTGTTCGAGTCCTATCTCGTTCCGGGCGCCGTGGCCGGCGGCAACGGCGTGCGCGTGCGCGAGGTGCTGACCGATCCCTCGCCGCCCAAGCGTATCTACGATCCGAAGCACCCCATGGCCGACGCCGAGGGCTACATCAGCATGCCGAACGTCGAGGTCGTCGATGAAATGGTCGACATGATCGCCGCCTCGCGCGCCTACCAGACCAACGTCGAGGTCATGAACACTGCCAAGACCTTGATGCAGAAAACACTGACCCTGGGCACCTAGGCCCCAGGCAAGGAATCCGCATGGCCGTTTCCAACGTCAACAGCAACACCGGGGCCGGTGCCTCGGGCAGCTCCCTGGCCGCCTCGTCCGCGGAGGAGCTGTCCAACCGCTTCCTGACCATGCTGACCGCGCAGATGCGCAACCAGGACCCGCTCAATCCGCTCGACAATGCCGAGCTGACGTCGCAGCTGGCCCAGATCAGCACCGTCACGGGCATCAGCCAGCTCAACACGACCATGCAGTGGCTGGGCTACAGCATGGGCAGCCTGCAGGCCACGCAGGCGGCGTCGCTGATCGGCCGCAAGGTCATGCTGTCGGGCGACGGGATGACCCTGGCCGAGGGCAAGGCCGAGGGCGGCTATGTGCTGACCATTCCAGTCGAGAACGCCGAGCTGGTCGTGAAGAACGCCGATGGCGTCGAGGTCGCGCGCAGGACGCTGGCCGATGTCGATGCCGGGGTGCATACCTTCACCTGGGACGGCAAGAACGCGAAGGGCGAGACGCTGCCGGACGGCGACTACAAGTTCGAGGTGCTGGTCGGGCAGGGCACCCAGGTGGGCAACGCGCCGCCGCTGAGCGTGACCCAGATCACGTCGGTGCGGCCGTCCTCGGGATCGACCACGGTCGTCGACGCCAAGGGCAACCTCGTCAACCTGTCCGACGTCTACCAGGTCTGGTAGCGCCTTGCGTCCCGCCCCGAATTCCCGGATACCGAATCAGATAGTGCAAGGAACCCTGCGATGAGCTTCCAACAGGCATTGAGCGGCCTGAACGCCGCCGGCAAGAACCTCGACGTGATCGGCAACAACGTCGCCAACGCCAACACCGTCGGCTTCAAGGCCGCGCGGGCCGAGTTCGCCGACGTCTACGCGTCGACGGTGCTCGGCACCTATTCCAACAACATCGGTATCGGTACCAAGCTCAATTCCGTCACGCAGATGTTCACCCAGGGCGCGATCTCGGTCACGTCCAATCCGTTCGACGTCGCCATCTCGGGAGAAGGCTTCTTCCGCATGGACAACGCCGGGTCCATCGTCTATTCGCGCAACGGCCAGTTCCACCTGGACGCCAACGGCTACGTGGTCAACGCCAACGGCCTGCGCCTGACGGGCTACGTCGCCGACGCCAATGGCAACATCAATGCCGCCCAGCCGCAGCCGCTGCGGCTGACGGTCAGCTCGATCGAGGCTCGCGGCACCTCCGAGGTCACGCAGGGTTCGGTGCTCGATTCCCGCGCCGAGCCGATCGACGGCACCGCCAAGCCCTTCGATCCCGAGGACTCGACCACCTATACCCATGCCACGTCCATCGCGGTCTACGACTCGCTGGGCAACACGCACACGCTGTCCACGTTCTACGTGAAGCGCGAACCGGGCCAGTGGGAGGTCTATACCGCGCTGAACGGCAACGTCACCAATACCGACACCGACGGCGACGGATTGCCGAACGGCGCGCCGCTGGTGTTCGACGCCTCGGGCAAGATCGACCTGGCGGCTTCGAACAACGGCGTGTTCCAGGTCAATGTCGACGCCGCCACGCTGGGTACCGGCGCGACCGCGCTGAACATCAGCTACAACATGGCGTCCACTTCGCAGACCGGGCAGGCATTCAGCAACGAATTGCAGCGCCAGGACGGCTACACCTCGGGACGTCTGACCAGCTTCACGATCGACGAGAACGGCATCCTGAAGGCCAACTACTCCAACCAGCAGTCGCGGGCGCAAGGCCAGATCACGCTGGTGTCCTTCGTCAACCCGCAGGGCCTGGTCTCGGCGGGCAGCAACAACTTCCTGGAAACGATCCTGTCCGGCGGCCCGCGCATCGGCGTGCCGGGATCGAGCAACTTCGGCACCGTGACCTCGGGCGCGCTGGAAGACGCCAACGTCGACCTGACCGGTGAACTGGTGAACATGATCACCGCCCAGCGGGTCTACCAGGCCAACGCGCAGACGATCAAGACCCAGGATTCGCTGATGCAGACTCTGGTCAACATGCGCTGATGGACAGGGCCCTTTACATTGCCGCGACCGGCGCCCGTGAACTGATGCGGCGCCAGGACGTGCAGACCAACAATCTGGCGAACGCGCTGACGCCGGGGTTCCGGGCCGAGATCGCGGCCCAGCGGACGGCGCCCGTGGTCGGCGGGCCGGGCTTGCGGACGCGCGCCTACGCGGTCGAGTCGACGCCGGGCGCCGACATGTCGGCCGGCGCGATGATGGCGACCGGGCGCGAGCTGGATGTCGCGGTCCAGGGCGAAGGCTGGTTCGCCGTGCGCACGGCGGACGGCGGCGAGGCCTATACCCGTGCCGGCGGCTTCCAGACCACGGCGGACGGCATGCTGGTCGACGTGGCCGGGCGCCCGGTGCTGGACCCGAATGGCGAACCCATCCTGATTCCGCCCGACACCAAGGTGCAGGTCAATACCGACGGGTCGATCTCCTCCGTGCCCGAGGTCGACCGGGTGCAGGCCGCGCAGATCGCCAACCTCAAGCTGGTGAACCCGCCGGGGAACACGCTGGCGCGCGGCGCGGACGGCCTTTTCCGCCTGCGCCAGGGCGGCATCGCGCCGGCGGCCGATGGGGTGCGCGTGGCGGGCGGCATGCTCGAGGGCAGCAACGTGAACGCGGTGGAAACCATGGTGGGCATGATCGCCGCGGCGCGTCACTACGACGTGCAGATACAGCTCATGCAGAACACCGACCAGAACCAGCGGTCGGCCACCCAGATACTGAGCATGACCTGACCGCGGGCCCGGCCCGGCGGCGATGGAATTTTGCGTAGTGCGGCGCATGCCGCGATAAGGATCAAGCACCATGATGCGTTCTCTCTGGATCGCGAAGACCGGCCTGGATGCGCAGCAGACCCAGCTGGACGTCATCTCGAACAACCTCGCCAACGTCAGCACCAATGGCTACAAGCGTTCGCGCGCGGTGTTCGAGGACCTGCTCTACCAGACCATGCGGCCGGCCGGCACGCAAACCACGCAGCAGAACCAGGTGCCCGCGGGACTGACGCTGGGAACGGGATCGCGGCCCGTGGCCACGGTGCGCAACTATGCTCAGGGCGCCTTGCAGCAGACCAGCAGCAGCTTCGACCTGTCGGTCAACGGCGCCGGCTTCTTCCAGGTGCAGCTGCCCGACGGCACGCTGGCCTATACGCGCGACGGCAGCTTCCAGATCGACAGCCAGGGGCAGCTCGTGACCAACAACGGCCTGGTCATCGATCCGGGCATCGTGGTGCCGGAAGGCGTCAAGGAAGTCGCCATCGGCCAGGACGGCGTGGTGACGGCGACGGTGGCGGGCCAGACCCAGCCGGTCCAGCTGGGCCAGCTGCAACTGGCGACCTTCATCAACCCGCCGGGCCTGCAGCCGCTGGGCCAGAACCTCTTCGGCGAGACCGCCGCCTCGGGCGTGCCGGTGGTCAACGTGCCCGGCTTGAACGGCGCGGGCCTGATCAACCAGGGCTACGTCGAGGCGTCCAACGTCAACGTGGTCGAGGAACTGGTCGGCATGATCCAGACCCAGCGCGCGTACGAAATCAATTCGCGGGCCATTACCACGGCCGACCAGATGCTCCAGCGCATCTCGCAGCTCTGAGGAAGGCCGGGATGAAGCAAGCGTTCAGGCCGCGTGTCCGTGGCGCCAGGGCCATCGCCGGGATGACGATCCTGGCGGGGCTGGCCGCCTGCGCCACGCCCAAGGTCGACATCGACGGGCCGACCACGGCCCGGCCGCTGGATCCCGTGGCCTACAACGCGAACCGCCGGCCCACCGGCGGCATATTCGGCACCGCGCCCGGCTATCGTCCGCTGTTCGAGGACGTGCGCGCGCGCAACATCGGCGACACGCTGGTCGTGCGCCTGGAAGAACACATCAATTCGTCCCAGCGCAACAACACCTCGGCGCAGCGGTCGGCCTCGGCCTCGGTGGGGGTTCCATCCATCAACAAGCTGCCCGGTTCCGGCATCCTGCGCGGCCTGGGCGTGCAGGGCGAGAGCGAGAACCGTTTCAACGCCCGCGGCGAGACCGGTGCCACCAACATCCTGTCGGGCACGATCACCGTGACCGTGGTCGAAGTGCTGGCCAACGGCAACATGCGCGTCTCGGGCGAAAAGCAGATCGGCACCAACCGCGAGACCGAACGCGTGCGTTTCTCCGGCGTGGTCAACCCGACCCACATCGTCGGCGGCAACTCGGTCAGCTCGACCCAGGTCGCCGACGCCCGCATCGAATACCGGGGGCAGGGCGCGATCGACGAGGCCCAGACGGTGGGCTGGCTGTCGCGCTTCTTCTACTCGTTCCTGCCGTTCTGAGCGCGCGCGGCATGAACCAACATCCGTTTCTCGCCGCCTGCCTGCGCCTTGCCGTGGCGATGCTGTGCGCGCTGCTCGTGCCCGCGGCCCAGGCGGCGCGGGTCAAGGACCTGGCCAACGTCCAGGGCGTACGCAACAACCAGCTGGTGGGCTACGGCCTGGTCGTGGGCCTGGACGGCACGGGCGACCAGACCACGCAGACGCCGTTCACCACCCAGTCGCTGATGTCCATGCTGTCCAACCTGGGCATCAACGTGCCCCCCGGCACGCGGCTCCAGCTCAAGAACGTGGCGGCGGTGATGGTGACCACCATGCTGCCGCCGTTCTCGCAGCCGGGCCAGCAGGTCGACGTGACGGTCAGCTCCATGGGCAACGCCAAGTCGCTGCGGGGCGGCACGCTGCTGCTGACGCCGCTCAAGGGGCTGGACGGGCAGGTCTATGCGATGGCGCAGGGCAGTGTGTCGGTGGGCGGCGCGGGCGCGTCGGCGGCGGGCAGCCGCGCGCAGATCAACCACCTGAGCGCGGGCCGCATCCCGGCCGGCGCCACGGTGGAGCGGGACGTGCCGACGCCGTTCGCAGGCGACGGCGCGCTGAGGCTGGAGCTGACGACCGCCGATTTCTCGACGGCGCGGTCGATGGTCGAGACCATCAACCGCCGCATCGGCCCCGGCACCGCGACCGCGCTCGACGGCCGCGTCATCGAACTGCGCGCGCCGTCGTCGCCCGATGCCCGGGTCGCCTTCATGGCGCAGATCGAGGACCTGGAGGTCGTGGGCAGCCGCGCGCCGGCACGCGTGGTCATCAACGCGCGAACCGGCTCGGTCGTGATGAACCAGAGCGTGCGCCTGGCGCCGGTGGCCGTCGCGCACGGCAACTTGAGCGTCACGGTCAGCTCGGCGCCGGTGGTCAGCCAGCCGGCGCCTTTCTCGGGCGGCCAGACGGTGGTGACCGAGCGCGCCGACATCGAGATCAGGCAGAGCGGCGGCGCCATCGTGCACCTGGATGGCGGTGCCCAGCTGGCGGAGGTGGTCAAGGCGCTGAACCTGCTCGGCGCCACGCCGCAAGACCTCATCTCCATCCTGCAGGCACTGAAGACCGCGGGTGCGTTGACCGCCGAACTGGAGATCATCTGATGAGCAAGATGGACAGCGCGATGCAGCGGGGCGGCATGGCGATCGATGCTCGCTCGCTGGAAAACCTGAAGCTGCAGGCGCGGCGCGACCAGACGGGAACCGTCAGGCAGGCCGCCCGCCAGTTCGAGGCGCAGTTTGCCCAGATGTTGCTGTCGCAGATGCGGCAGACGTCGCTCGCGGGCGACGGGCCGCTGGCCCAGGCCCTGAACAGCCCCGCCTCGCAGACCTGGCGGGGGATGCTGGACCAGCAGATGGCGCAGAAGCTGGCCGGCGTGGCCGAGGCGGGCAGCGGTCCCGCGCCGGCGCGCAGCGGCCTCGGGCTGGCCGACATGCTGGAGAAGCAGCTGACCCGCAGCACCGTATCGCCGGAGTCCCTGCGCCGCGCTGGATTGCCGCTGTCCATGTCCACGCTGGAACTGGCGCGGGGCCGGACCATCGGCACCCCCTCCACGGCGACCAGCGGCATGATAGGCGGCATGGACGCTGCGGCGCTGGCGGGCGGATCGGCCCCGGCGCGCCGCATCCAGAACGGCCGGTTCGGCTCCCAGCCCGTCTACGCGCCGCCCGCGGCGGCCAGCGCCAAACCGGCGGCCGAGACGCGCGCCGCGCCCGCCTCCGCGGAGGAAATACGCGCCGAGTTCCTGGGCAAGTTCCTGCCCGCGGCCAGGCGCGCGGAAGCCGCGACCGGGATCCCGGCCGCCTACATCCTGGGCCAGGCCGCGCTGGAGTCGGGCTGGGGACGGCGCGAGATCCGCGGCGCCCAGGGCGAAGCCAGCCACAACCTGTTCGGAATCAAGGCGACGGGCTGGGACGGCCGCACCGTGCGCACCCGCACGACCGAATACCGCAACGGCACGCCGGAACGCGTGACCGCCGAGTTCCGCGCCTACGATTCCTACGAACAGGCGTTCGAGGACTACGCGCGCCTGCTGGCGTCGAACCCGCGCTATGCCAAGGTGCTGCAGTCGGCCGGCAACGCCGAGCAGTTCGCGCAGGGCCTGCAGCGGGCCGGCTACGCGACCGACCCCAGGTATGCCGAGAAGCTGGGCAGCACCATCCGGCGCGCCATGCAGATCGTCGTCTAGCGGCGGATCCGAGCGGGCAGGAGGCCGCCGGCATGCTCAAGCTTGGGCGCCGGCGTCCGTTAAGAGAGACATCAGCCGTGCAAGGCGCCGCCGCGCACGCCAGGCAGTCCGCATGAAACCATGACCACGAACATCACCAACATCGCATTGACCGGATTGCGCGCCGCCCAGGCCGGGTTGGCCGTCACCGCCAACAACATCTCCAATCAGGGGACGCCCGGGTATTCGCGCCAGCAGGTGATGCTGCAGTCGGCCATGTCGAACTTCAGCGGCGCCGGCTATTTTGGGCAGGGCGTGGACGTCGTCACGGTCCAGCGCGCCTACAGCGATTTCCTGTCCAGCCAGGCCAGCCAGTCGGCATCGACGCTCAGCTATCTCTCCACCTATTCGGACCAGATGAGCGGCCTGATCAACCGGCTCGGTTCGGTGGATACCGGGATCAACCAGAGCCTGAACGCGCTGTATTCGGCCATGGGCCGCTTCAGCCAGAACCCCGCCGAGACCGCGTCGCGGCAGGCCGCCCTGGCGGCGGCGCAATCGACGGCGGCGCGCTTTCGCGCCGTCAGCGAGGACCTCTCCACCCTGAGCCAGGGCATCGACAACCAGGCCAGCGCCACGGTGGGGCAGATCAACCAGCTGGTGCAGAGCATCGCCGCCTACAACGCCAAGATCGGCGACGCCTATGGAACCGGCCAGGGCCAGTCGCCCAATGCCTTGCTGGACCAGCGCGATGTGCTGGTGCGCGAACTGGGCAAGCTGACGGGCATCACCACCAGCACGCAGGGCACGAGCGTCAACGTCTACCTGACCAACGGCCAGCCGCTGGTCCTGGAGCAGGTGGCCTCGCAACTGCGGATCGACACTCGCGACCCGAATTCGCCCACCGGCACCAGCCTGTCGCTAACCGTCGGCGGCCACACCATGCAGCTCAACCAGGGCGACATCGACGGCGGCCAACTGGGCGCGCTGCTGCAATTCCGGGACAACGAACTGGCCCAGGCCCAGTCCGAACTGGGGCGCCTGGCCATCGCCATGGCGGCGGCCTACAACCAGCAGCAGCAATTCGGCCTGGACAGCAACGGCCAACCGGGCCAGGCCCTGTTTCGCATCGGCAATCCCGTGGCCGTGGGCCAGCGTGGCAATACCGGCGATGCGCGGCTGGCGGTGGGTATCGCCGACACGCGCTCGCTGACCGGCAGCGACTACCAGTTGACCCGGGTGGGCAGCGAGTACGTCGTGACCCGGCTGGACGACGGTACCGAGCTGGGCCCGTTCTCGTCGCTGCCGCAGAACGTGGACGGCCTGACCATCGGCCTGGCCGACGGCGACCTGGCCGACGGCGACACCTTCACGATCAAGGTCGCCAGCCAGGCCGCGGCGGGCGTCGAGGTGACACTTGCCGACCCCGGCAAGCTGGCCGCCGCGGCCCCCATGGGCCTGGTGACGGCGGACACCAATACCGGCACGGCGCAGGCGTCGCGCCTGCGCTCGGTCGAGTCCGGCAGCCCCGACTACGGCACCTCGGTTACCGTCCGCTTCACGTCCGCCACCGGCTACGAACTGCTGGGCGAAGATGGCACCGTCCTGTCGACGGGCCTTCTGCAACCGCCGCAGCAGACCATTTCCCACAACGGCTGGGCCTTCGACCTGGCCGGCATCCCGGCCGCCGGGGACACCATTACCGTCAAGGCCGATGCGGGCGCGCCCGCGGGCGACAACCGCAACGCGCTGGCCATGGCCGGGTTGGGGACTACCCGGATCGCCGGCAGCAGCACGCTGACCGATGCCTATGCCGGGCTGATTTCCCAGGTCGGCACGCGAGCGGCTTCGCTGAACATCAGCAAGGCCGCGCAGCAGACCGCCTTCGACCAGGCGGTGGCCAGCGAACAGTCGCTGTCGGGCGTGAACCTGGACGAAGAGGGCGCCAACCTGCTGCGCTACCAGCAGGCCTACGCGGCCGCCGGCAAGGTGCTGGGCATGTCTTCCGAACTGTTCGACCAGTTGCTCGCCGCCATCCATTAACGATACGCCTACGGACCGCCATGAGAGTCAGCACCAATCAGTTCTACGACAACAGCATCCGGGCCATCAACAGCCAGCAGAGCGCGCTGCTGCAGGTCTCGCAGCAGCTGTCCGCCCAGCGCAAGCTGCTCAGCCCGTCCGACGATCCGGTCGCGGCCGGCCGCGAGGTGGCGCTGGACGCCACGCTCAAGGCCAACGAACAGATGCTGAAGAACCAGGCCGACGCCAAGGGCCTGCTCGAAGGCACCGAGAACTATCTGGTGGAAGCCGGCAATACCCTGCAACTGGCGCTGACCCGCATCGTCCAGGCGGGCGGGGGCGGGCTGAACGAGGAAAACCGGCAGTCCATCCTGGCCGATCTCAAGGGGCTGCGCGATCAGTTGATGAGCGTGGCCAATACCCAGGACGAGAACGGCAGCTACGTCTTCGCCGGCTACAAGCGCGACGGCCAGCCTTTCGTGCGCAATGCCTCCGGGGTGGTCTACCAGGGCGACGCCGGCGTGCGCCAGAGCCAGATCGGCCCCAACCGCGTGATCGACGTCAGCTTCAGCGGCAGCTACCTGTTCGGCGACATTCCCACCGGCCGCAACGGACTCGATGCCAGCGCCAGTAGCGGCAATACCGGCAGCGCCACGTTGACCGCCAGCACGGTCACCGATCGCCAGGCCTGGTCGGCCGCGGCGGCCTACGGCCCGTACACCATCGAGTTCGGCGCCGACGGCGCCTATACCGTTTCGGACAAGGACGGGGCCGAGGTCGGTACCGGCACCCTGGGCGAGGACGGCCAGACGATAGACGTCGCCGGCGTGCAGATCGGCTTCAGCGGCCGTCCCGCCGAAGGCGACAAACTGAGCTTCGGTCCGTCGCGCTCGCAAAGCGTGTTCGATACGCTGGACCAGGCCATCGCGGCCCTGGGGCAGCCCGCATCCGAGACCGAGTCCGTCTCGCGCGCCAACGCGTTGTACGAGGCCAACCTGAACCTGAACTCGGCGCTGAACCGGCTGCTCGAGGCGCGTTCGTCCATCGGCAGCCGCCTGACCGAGGTCGAGGCGGCCACCACCGCCGGCGAAACCCGTGGCGAACAGATCACCGGCGAGATCTCGCGGGTGGTGGGATCCGACCTGGAAACCATGACGGAACTGACCGGCGAACTGGCCAAACGCACGTACACTGTGCAGGCCGCGCAGCAGACTTATACGCAGATCGCCCGGATGTCCATTTTCAATTTCCTGTAAACAGGAAGGTTCCGGCGGCGGACGGATGCGAGGGTGCCGCCGGCGCGTTCACCTGGCCCCACCGGATGCTTCATGTCGCAGGAACCGTTCAACATCCTCGTCGTCGATGACGAGCCGCTCAACCTGGAAATCATTTCCGAGCACCTGTCCGATCCGCGCTATCGGCTCCGGTGCGTGCAGGACGGCATCCAGGCCTGGGACCTGTTGCAGGAGGCGGGCGTCGACTATGACCTGATCGTGCTCGACCGGATGATGCCGGGGCTGGACGGCATCGAACTCCTGACCCGCATACGCGCGGACCGCCGCCTGGCCGACATCCCGGTCATCATGCAAACCGCTGCCTCGCACCCGGCCGACGTGCTCGAAGGCATACACCGGGGCGCCTACTATTATCTGACCAAGCCGTATGAGCACGACATGCTGATCGCGGTCGTCGGCGCGGCCATCGAATTCCGCGCGCGGCAGAAGGGCTTGCGCCGCCGCCTGTCGGATGTGCACGACGTGTTCGGCCACATGCGACAGGCCGACTTCGGCTTCGTGTCCCTGGCCGAGGCCCGGCAATTGGCCTTCTTTCTGGCCAAGCTGTGCCCCGCGCCCGAGGTGGCGGTGATCGGCCTGGCCGAACTGATGGTCAACGCGGTCGAGCACGGCAACCTGGAAATCGGCTTCGTGGACAAGGGGCGCCTGAGCATGGAGGGCCGCTGGGCCGCGGAAATCCAGCGCCGCCTGTCCTTGCCCCCGTATCGCGACCGCACCGCCAGCGTCAGCTTCGTACGCGAACCCGGCCGCATCCGTTTTCGCGTCAAGGACCAGGGCCCCGGCTTCGACTGGCGAACCTACCTGGAAATCTCTCCCGACCGCGCCTTCGACATGCACGGCCGTGGCATCGCCATGGCCCGCGCCCTGACCTTCAAGGACCTGGCCTACACCGACAACGGCCGGGAGGCTATAGGCAGTATAGAGACCCCCTAGGGAAACCCACCCCCTACGCCCTTCGGGCGCCCCCTCAAGGGGGCGATGCGGGTGGACCGGCGGAGCCGGATCCACCGCATCCTGGGTCTAGTGGGGTTGTCTTGGGTTGTTGCACCGGTGCTATCGCTGGCTGCCAGCGATAGCAACCGTGCTTCAGTCCAAGATGGTTTCCCTAGACCCAGGAAACCGCGGATCTGGCTTTGCCAGTCCGCCGGTTTCGCCCCCTGGGGGGCGCCCGAAGGGCGTAGGGGGTGGGCTCCGCTTCTACTCGACCAGTTTGTGCTTCAGCGCGTAGTGGGTCAGCTCGGCGTTGTTCTTGAGCTTCATCTTTTCGAGCAGGCGCGCGCGGTAGACCGATACGGTCTTGGGCGACAGCGAGATTTCCTCGGCGATCTGGGTCAGGGTGCGGCCCGAGGCGATCATTACCATGGTCTGGTATTCGCGGTCGGACAGCAGTTCGTGCGGCGGACGTTCGTCGCCCTGGCTGAGGTGGGTGGCCAGTTGTTCGGCCAATTCCGGAGTGATGTATTTCTTGCCGCGCGCGACGGCGCGGATGGCCGCGATCACGGTCTCGGGCGGCGAGTTCTTGTGCAGGTAGCCGGCCGCGCCGGCCTTGACGCTGCGCACCGCGTACTGGTCCTCGGGGTACATGCTGAGCATGAGCACGGCGATGCGCGGCCAGCGCTCGCGCACCTGCTTGAGTCCTTCCAGCCCGTTCTTGCCGGGCATGGAGATGTCCATCAGTACGACGTCGGCCTCGGTCTTGCGCAGCACGTCGAGCAGGTCGCCGCAGTCGGCCGCTTCTCCCACCACCGAGATGCCTTCCTCGGCCTGCGCGATCTGCCGCAGGCCCGAGCGCACGATGGCGTGATCGTCGGCGAGCACCAGCCGGATCATTCCTGGTCCTCCGGTTCGTGGTGGGGGGACTTTCCTCCCGGCAGGGACAGGGTGGGGGGATTCAACGGAATCGAAATCATGAGTGTGGTTCCTCGGAAAGGCGGCGTGCCGGTCTGGGGCGAGCCGCCTATGTCCATCCAGCCGCCCAGGCCGTGGACGCGTTCCATCATGCCGCGCAGGCCGAACGAGGTGCGCTTGCGCAGCGAGTCGGACGACAGGCCGATGCCGTTGTCGCGGACTTCCAGGCTGAGCGTGCTGTCGTCGGCGAAGAGATCGACGTCCACGCGCGTGGCTTGCGCGTGCTTGAACACGTTGGTCAGGGCTTCCTGGAAGATGCGGAAGACGGCGATGGATTGTTCCAGTTCGAGCGCCAGGTCGTCCTGGTTGGTATGGACATTGACGGTGATGCCCGTGTGCTGCGCGAAATCGCGCGCCTGCCATTCGATCGCGGCGACGATGCCGAAATCGAGCACCGGCGGCCGCATGGCCCGGGCGATGCGGGAAATGGCCTCGCCCAGCGAGGCGACCATCTGTTCGGCTTCGTCCAGCAACTGCGCCGTTTCCTTTTCGCGGGAGCGGCGGCGGGCCAGCGCGAGGTCGGCGCGTATCCGCGTGACGAGGGCGCCCAGGTCGTCGTGGATTTCGCGCGCGAGTTCGGCCCGTTCGTTCTCCCGCACGCGTTCGGTGTGGCGGGAAAGTTCGCGCAACTGGCTTTCGGAGCGGCTGAGCTCCGCCTGCGCGTGGGCCAGGTGGGTGACGTCGGACAGCGCGACCACGCAGCCCGAGGGCGGGGAGCCGCTGAGCGGGCTGGCCGACACCAGCAGCTCGCGGTTTTCCCCCTTGGTTTCTATGCTGAACGGCAAACCGCGTACTTCGGTGCCGTCCAGCGCGGGCGCGATCAGCGTCAGCAGTTTCCAGGTATCGGGCTGCGAGGGCAGGGCGAACGATCGGGACAGCGTGTCGGTCGAACCCAGTCCGGTCAGGTCTTCGCAGGCCGGGCTCCACATGGTGACGGTACGTTCGCGCGAGATGGCGAACAGGGCGACCGGCGTGGCCGAGAAGACGGCGTTCAACTGGTCGTGGGCCGAGGCCAGCGCCGTTTCGGCCCGCTGCCGCTGGTCGCGGGTCTGCACTTCGCGCAGGCCGCGCTCCAGCGCGGGGGGAAGCCGGCGCAGGTTGTTCTTCATCACGTAGTCGTCGGCGCCGGCCCGCATGGCTTCGACCGCGGTTTCCTCGCCGATGGCGCCGGACACGATCAGGAAGGGGCCGCGGAATCCGACTTCCTTGGCCACCTTCAGCGCGCGCAGGCCGCTGAAGGTGGGCAGGGAGTGGTCGCTGATGATGGCGTCCCAGGCCCGTTCGGCCAGGGCCTGCCGCATGGTCGTTTCGGTGTCCACGCACTGGGCGCTGACATTCAGGCCCGCGTCGACCAGCACGGCGCGCATCAGCGTGAAATCGGCGAGCGAGTCCTCGATGAACAGGATGGCGAGCTGGGTGGCCTCGCGCGCGTCGGGGCCCAGGCCGGATGCAGCCTGGCCGGGCGCCGCCGTCATGAAGCGAGGCAGGCCGGCCGCGGAGGGGCCGGCGTTCTGCACGGAGACGGGGCCGCGATTGAACATTGCTTAATGAATCAGTGAGTGTTGCCGATAATCCCGTCAATGATAGCGTGGGGGCATTTCCTTTAGGGCCAAGCGTGACATCCAGAACCAGCCTCCTGGCCGTGACCGATGCTATACCGGGCTCGGCCGACTCCCTCGTCGGCACCGAATTCGCCTTCAGCGGCCAGGATTTCGACCGGATACGGGCCCTGCTGCGGCAGCACACCGGCATTTCGCTGTCGGACGCCAAGCGCAGCATGGTCTACAGCCGGTTGGCCCGTCGGCTGCGCGCCACCGGCCGGCCGTCCTTCAGCGCGTACCTGGAAGGGTTGCGCGCCGGCGCGCCCGAATGGGAATACTTCGTCAACGCGCTGACCACCAATCTCACGTATTTCTACCGCGAGAGCCACCATTTCCAGATCCTGGCCGCCTACCTGAAGCGTCTGGCCGCCGAACGTCCGGGCCAGACGCTGCAGCTCTGGTGCGCGGCCGCTTCCACCGGGGAAGAGGCCTGGACCCTGGCCATCACGGCCGCCGAGGTGTTCGGCACCCTGGCGCCGCCGGTGCGCATCCTGGCGACCGACCTGGATACCCATGTGCTAGCCAGCGCCCGGCAAGCCGTGTACCGGCGCGACCAGTTGGCCAAGGTGCCCGACCAGCAGGCGCGCCGCTATTTCGTCGAGGAGGCCGAGGGCCAGTACGGCGTGCGGCCCGAGCTGCGCGCGCTGGTGAATTTTCGCCAGCTGAACCTACTGGACCCCGTGTGGCCGGTGCGCGGGCCGCTCGACGCGGTATTCTGCCGCAACGTCCTGATCTACTTCGATCGACCCACCCAGTTGCGGGTCGTCGAGCGCATGGCCGGGCTGATGCCGCCCGGGGCCCTGCTGTTCGTCGGCCATTCCGAGAGTTTTTCCCAGGGGCAGCAGCGATTCGTGCTCCAGGGGCGTACCGTCTACGCCAGGCAGCCGGGCTGAGCATATCCATGAGCGACGAGCAATCCCGGCCCGCCGATGGCCGCGCGCCCGCGCCGTCCCGGTACGACCGCAGGCTGCTGGTCGCCATCGGGGCTTCGACCGGTGGCACCGAGGCGCTGCGCGAACTGCTGGAGGCGCTGCCCGCCGACCTGCCGCCCATCGTCATCACCCAGCACATGCCGCCCGGCTTCACGCGCAGCTTCGCCGAGCGCCTGGACAAGCACACGCCGCTGCACGTGAAGGAAGCGGAACACAACGAACGGCTGCACCCGGGGCACGTCTACGTGGCTCCCGGCCACGCCCACCTGTCGGTGCGGCCGCTGCCGCTGCTGGGCTACCACGCGCAATTGTCCGAAGGCGAACCGGTCAACCGCCACCGCCCCTCGGTCGAGGTCCTGTTCCTGTCGGCCGCCCGCGCGGCCGGGGCCGGCACCGTGGCCATCATGCTGACCGGCATGGGCAAGGACGGCGCGCGGGCCATGCTGGCATTGCGCGAGGCGGGCGCCTACAACCTCGCCCAGGACGAAGCCTCGAGCGTGGTCTTCGGCATGCCCCGCGAAGCCATCGCCCTGGGCGCCGTCCACGAGATCGTCCCGCTTGCCCAGATGGCCCAACGCCTGGTCCTCGCCGTAGAAGCCAAAAACAAGGCCATCAACGGCCCCTGAAGACGCTTACAAAAACAGAACGGCCCCACACGAGGCCGTTCCAACAGTTGCCTGGGCGCCGCGGATCCGGCTTTGCCGGTCCGCCAGCGCCGCCCCCTTGAGGGGATATGGCACCAGACCCAGGATGCGGTGGATCCGGCTCCGCCGGTCCACCCGCATCGCCCCCTGGGGGGCGCGCGTCAGCGCGTAGGGGGGGGGCTCAGACCCAGCACATCCTGCATGTCGTACAGCCCGGCGGGCTTGTCGGCCAGGTAGCGCGCGGCGCGCAGGCTGCCTTCGGCGTAGTTGACGCGGCTGTTCGACCGATGGGTGACCTCGATGCGCTCGCCCGGGCCGCAGAAGAAGACGGTGTGGTCGCCCACCACGTCGCCGCCGCGGGCCGAGGAAAAGCCGATGGTGCCGTGCTTGCGGGCGCCGGTGTCGCCGTGGCGGGCCCATTCGGCCACCTCGGACAGCGGCTTGCCCCAGGCCTGCGCCACGGTCTCGCCCATTTTCAGCGCGGTGCCCGAGGGCGCATCCACCTTGTGCTTGTGGTGGACCTCGAACACTTCCACGTCGTAGTCCTCCTTCAGGATGCGGGCGGCGATGTCCAGCAGCTTGAGGGTGACGTTCACGCCCACGCTCATGTTGGGCGCGAAGACCACGCCCACCTTGTCGGCGGCGGCGGCGATCGCGGCCTTGCCGGCCTCGTCGAAGCCGGTGGTGCCGATCACCAGCTTGACGCCGTGGCGCCGGCAGGCTTCCAGGTGGGCCAGCGTGGCTTCGGGGCGGGTGAAGTCGATCAGGCAGTCGGCCTGCGCAAGGGCGTCGAGGTCGTCGGTGATCATGACCTTGCTTTGCTTGCCCAGGAACTCGGCGGCATCGTGGCCGATGGCGGGGCTGCCGGCGCGGTCCAGCGCGACGGCGAGTTCCAGGTCGGGGGCGGCGAGCACGGCTTCGATCAGCATGTGGCCCATGCGGCCGGTCGCCCCGGCAATGGCGATACGCATCGAGGTCATTCCTTGGTATTCGTGGCGGGTTGGGGGGGGGCGGCGTCGCCGGAGGGCGACGCGGGGGCAGGAGCGACCGGCGCGACGGGCGTGGCGACGGCGGGGGCCGAGCCGGGGTCCAGGCTGGGAGAGGCGGCATTGCCCTCGACCGTCAGCGGAGCCGTGTTCGGGGCCTGCTGGGCCGGCTGCGTGGCAGAGCCCAGGGCCTTGCGCGTGTCCTTCTGCTGGAACGGCTGGCGGGCGGGCTGTTCATCGCCGGTCCAGCGCTCGAGCCGGTCGTTGGCGAAATAGACGGTGAAGCGCCGTTCCTCGGTCTGCCCGTGGCCGGGCGTGAACAGGTACGGATAGTCCCAGCGGTCCGAATGGAAAATGCTGGTCAGGGTGGGGCTGCCCAGGGCGAAACGCACCTGTTCGCGGGTCATGCCGGGGCGCAGCAGTTCCACTTGTTCCTGGGTCAGCCAGTTGCCCTGCTGGACGTCGGCCCGGTAGGGCTTGACGAAGTTCGGAACGTAGTTGTTGACCGAGCTGCATGCCGCCAGGCCCAGCAGCGCGGCCGGGGCCAGCCGCCGCAGGGTGCCGGCTTGGCCGTGGATGAAGGAAATCAGAGCGTTTGGCACAGATCCGCACTCGTCTTGATTGGGGAAACCGTTATCATAAAGCCCTCGGGGAATGCCTGGGCTTTTCCGGAGCTTTCCCGGCACTGCCGGGCGGCCGCCGCGGGACGGGCAACCGGGTGCACCGGGCCGAGCCGTTTCGCCGCCTGCCATGCCGGGGCCGCGCCTTGCGGGCGCAGCGCGCCCGATGGCTGACTGGGCCTGAAGATCCAGCACCCACGCCGGATCCTGCCGTTTCGCAGGGTTCGACACACGAAACCGCTTTCAGAAAGGACCATCATGACAGATCAAAGCGAACTCAAAAGTATAGGCCTGAAAGCGACCTTCCCCCGGCTCAAGATCCTGGATGTCTTTCGCAAGGCCGAAGTGCGCCACATGAGCGCCGAGGACGTCTACCGGGCCCTGATCGGCGAAAGCGTCGAGATCGGGCTGGCCACGGTCTATCGCGTGCTGACGCAGTTCGAGCAGGCCGGGTTGCTGGTCCGCAGCCAGTTCGACAGCGGCAAGGCCGTGTTCGAGCTGAACGAGGGCGATCACCACGACCACCTGGTCTGCACCAATTGCGGCAAGGTCGAGGAGTTCTTCGACGCGGAAATCGAGAAACGCCAGCAGAAGATCGCCAAGGACCACAATTTCGTGCTGACCGGGCACGCGCTGTCGCTCTACGGCATCTGCCAGAACTGCGCCAAGAGCCGCTGAGGCCGCCAGGGGCGGGCCGGCGGCCCGCCTCAGTTGTTGCCTATCATTTCCCGCGCATGCTTGCGCGTCGTGGCGGTGATTTCTATGCCGCCCAGCATCCGGGCGATTTCGTCCACCCGTCCCCCCCTGTCCAGCTGATTGACCGTGGAGATCGCGGCGCCTTTTTCCTGGCGTTTGTCGACCCGCAGGTGCGTATTGCCGCAGGCGGCGACCTGGGGCAGGTGGGTGACGCACAATACTTGATGCAAACTGCCTAGTTCGCGCAGCAGCCGGCCGACGACCTCGGCCACCGCGCCGCCTATGCCTGTGTCGACCTCGTCGAAGATCAGGGTCGGGACCCGCGCGGCGCGGCTGGCGATGACCGACAAGGCCAGCGAGATCCGCGCCAGTTCGCCGCCGGAGGCCACCTTGGCCAGCGGGCGAGGGGTGGTGCCGGCGTGGCCCGCGACGCGGAATTCGATGGCTTCGGATCCGTGGACGCCGGGATCGGCCGCCTCGACCGCGACCTCGAAGCGTCCGCCGCCCATGGCCAGCGTCTGCATGGCCTGGGTTACCGCCTTGGACAGCGAACCCGCCGCCTTCTTGCGCGCCCGGCCCAGCTTGCCGGCGGCGGTGTCGTAGGCCGCCTTGGCGGCCTCGACCTTGGTGCGCAGGGCCTGGACGTCCTCGGCTTCCTTCAAGGTTTCCAACTGCGCCAGCAGCGTGGCGTGGCGTTCGGCCAGTTCCTCGGGTTGCAGGCGGAACTTGCGGGCGGTGTCGAATACCGCTTGCAGGCGGCCTTCGACCTCGCCCAGGCGCTGAGGATCGAGCTCCAGGCGCCCCAGGTAGCTGTTCAGGTCGGAGACGGCCTCCTGGAGCGCGATGCGGGCCGATTCCAGCGCCTCGGATACCGGGGCCAGCGCCGCGTCGTGCGCGGCCAGCTGGCCGATGCGCTGGGCGGCGGCGGCCAGGCGGGCATGGGCGGCGTCATCGTCCTCTTCCAGGGCGGCGATGGTCTGGCTGGCGCCGTCGATGAGCGACTGGGCATGGGCCAGCCGGCCGTGCTCGGCCTGGAGGTGGTCCCATTCGCCGTCTTTCAGCGCCAGCCGGTCGAGTTCGTCGGCCTGCCATTGCAGGCGTTCGCGCTCCTGCTGCAGCGAAGCCGCGTCGCGTTCCACCGCTTCGAGCTTGCGCGCCAGTTCGCGCCAGGCCTTCCACGCCTGCGCCACGTCGCGCCGCAGCGCGCCATGGTCGCCATGGTCGTCCAGCATGTCGCGCTGGGAGTCGGTCTTGAGCAGGCTTTGGTGCGCATGCTGGCCATGGATGTCGACCAGGTGTTCGCCCAGTTCGCGCAACTGGGTCAGCGTGGCGGGCACGCCGTTGATGTAGCCGCGGCTGCGCCCCTGGGCATCGATGATCCGCCGCAGCACCAGGCTGTCGGTATCCAGCTCGCGCTCGGCCAGCCAGTCCAGCAGCGCGGGCGGCACGTCGAATACCGCGCTGACCTCGGCCCGGCTGGCGCCCTCCCGCAGCACCGAGGCATCGGCGCGTTCGCCCAGGGCCAGGGCCAGGGCGTCGATCAGGATCGACTTGCCGGCGCCCGTTTCACCGGAGAAGACGGTGAAGCCTGGGCCGAATTCGACCTCGGTCTGGTCGACGATCACGAAATCGTTGATGTGCAGGGCGCGCAGCATACGAATGGAGCCGGTGGAAAGGGCGGAGAAGGACTAATCGATCGCGGTGCCGGAAATCTGGTTCCAGTGCAGCTTGCGCCGCAGGGTGGAAAAATAACTGTATCCGGCCGGGTGAAGGAAGCGGATGGTGTGTTCGGCGCGTTTCACCAGGACGCGGTCGCCTTCCTGCAGCGACGACCAGCTCTGCATGTCGAAGTGCACGCTGGCGCTTTCGTCGCGGCCGCCGGGAGAGCGGGTAAGGGTGATGTCTATCGTGCAGTCGTCCGGGATGGCGATCGGCCGGTTGGACAGCGCCTGCGGCGCCACCGGCACCAGTACCAGCCCGCGCAGCGATGGATGCAGGATGGGGCCGTTGGCCGACAGCGCATAGGCCGTGGATCCCGTGGGCGTGGCGATGATCAGGCCGTCGGCGCGCTGCTTGGACATGTACAGCCCGTCCACCTGCACGGTGACTTCCAGCATGCCGCCCAGGCCGGCCCGGCTCAGCACCACGTCGTTCAGCGCCAGCGCCGACACCAGCGTGGTCTCGCCCCGGATGACGCTGCAGGCCAGCAGGGTGCGGGTTTCCGATTCGAACTGGCCGTCGAGGATGCCGGCGATGGCGGTGCCGGCGTCCTCGATGGGGACGTCGGTGATGAATCCCAGCCGGCCGTGGTTGATGCCCACCACGGGCACGTCCCAGGGCGCCAGCTGCCGCGCCACCCCCAGCATCGTGCCGTCGCCCCCCATGACGATGGCCAGCGACGCGCGCTGCCCGATTTCCTCGACGGTGGCCGCGGGGTAGTCCAGGACGCCGATATTGGTGGCGGTGTCCTTCTCGAACACGACCTCGCGCCCGGCATCGCGCAGCATCTGCGCGACCGCGCGCAACGGCGCGGCGATGCCGGTATCGTGGTATTTGCCGACGAGGGCGACGATGGGAAAATGCATGCAGGCATTATATGAGGGGAGACCTCCCAACGGGGCCCCATGTGGTCCTTTTTGCCCACTCAGCGTCAAACGCCGACAATAGAAAGCAACCCCCTCCATCAGCCTGGCAGTTGCCAGGGCACCGCGGATCCGGCTTTGCCGGTCCGCCAGTGCCGCCCCCTTGAGGGGGCGCGCGAAGCGCGTAGGGGGTGGGCTCATCCAGGGGTACAATTGGCCATGGACGATCGCGCACGTACATTGTTGAAGGCTCTTATCGAGCGTTACATCACAGACGGACAACCTGTCGGTTCGCGTACGCTCTCCAAGGTCTTCGACCTGTCGCCGGCCACGATACGCAACGTCATGGCCGATCTCGAGGACCATGGCCTGATCCACAGCCCCCATACTTCCGCCGGTCGCGTCCCCACCCCCCGGGGCTACCGCATGTTCGTCGATTCGCTGCTGACGGTGCAGCCCTACGAAGTTTCCGAGGCGACCCACATCCAGACCCTGCTGCCTTCGGCCGAACCCCAGCGCGTCATCGCGGCCGCGGCCTCGCTGCTGTCCAAGCTGACCCAGTTCGCCGGCGTGGTGATGTCGCCCAAGCGCAGCCAGATGTTCCGGCAGATCGAATTCATCCGGCTGTCCGACACCCGGGTACTGCTGATCATCGTGACGCCCGAAGGCGACGTGCAGAACCGCATGCTGATGGTCCAGCGCGACTATTCCTCCGCCGAGTTGACCGAGGCGGCCAATTTCTTCAACCAGCATTTCAGTGGCAAGGCGTTCGAGGACGTCCGCCAGATCCTCCAGCGGGAACTGAGCCAGCTGCGCGAGGACATCTCCCGGCTGATGGAACTGGCGGTGGACGCCAGCACCGAGGCCGCCACCGAGGACGACAGCGTCGTCATCTCGGGCGAATTGAACCTGCTGGGCGTCTCCGACATCACGGCCGACATGGACAAGCTGCGCCGGATGTTCGAACTGTTCGAGAAGAAGACCGACCTGATGCAGCTGCTCGACGTGTCCAGCCGGGCACAGGGCGTCCAGATCTACATCGGCGGCGACTCGCAGCTGGTGCCGGTCGAAGAGGTCAGCGTCATCACGGCGCCCTACGGCGTGGACGGCAAGGTGGTCGGGACCCTGGGCGTGATCGGTCCTACCCGGATGTCGTACGAGCGGGTGATTCCCATCGTCGACATCACCGCGCGGCTGCTGTCGAACGCGTTGAGCCACCATTGAGCCGGCGTCCGCCGGCATGGGCGGACGGCCTTCCCGCCCGCCGCCGTTTCCCCTGTCATTCCTGAGTCCGGAAAACGCCACGCATGCGCTTCCTTCCCGAGCCGCCGTCCTCCCACCATCCCACCCGCACCGGCCTGCTGCTGGTGAACCTGGGCACGCCCGACGCGCCCACCGCCTCCGCCGTGCGCCGCTATCTGGCCGAATTCCTGTCCGATCCCCGCGTGGTCGAGATTCCCCGCCTGGTCTGGCTGCCCATCCTATATGGCCTGGTCCTGACGCTGCGGCCCCGCGACGCGGCGGCGCGCTACGCCTCGGTGTGGACGCCCGAGGGCTCCCCGCTCCTGGCCTGGAGCCGCCGCCAGGCCGAGGGCCTGGCGCGCGTGCTGTCCGGCCGGGGCCTGGGCGTGGAAGTGGCGCTGGCCATGCGCTACGGCAATCCGTCGCTCGAGGCGGGCATTGCCGCGCTGCGCGAGACGGGCTGCGAGCGCATCCTGGTCCTGCCGCTCTATCCGCAGTACGCGGCCAGTACGACCGCCGCGGTGTCCGATGCGGTGGGTGCCTGCCTGGCCCGGGTGCGCAACGTGCCCGAGGTCCGGTACGTGCGCGATTTTCACGCCGATCCGGGCTATATCGAGGCGATGGCCGTCCGCATCCTGGATTTCTGGCGCGACAACGGCCGGGGCCGGAAACTGGTGCTGAGCTTCCACGGCCTGCCCAAGCGTTCCATCGCGCTGGGGGATCCGTATCACGAGCAGTGCCTGGAGACCGGCCGCCTGCTGGCCGAGCGGCTGGGCCTGTACGCCGAGCAGGTCGAGGTGACTTTCCAGAGCCGTTTCGGCGCGGCCGAATGGCTCCAGCCCTATACTGAACCCCGGCTGAAGGAGCTGGCCAAGAGCGGGGTGTCCGACGTCGACATATTCTGCCCCGGCTTCGTGGCCGACTGCATCGAGACTCTGGAGGAGATCGCGGTGCAGGGCAAGGAAGCGTTCCTGCTGGCGGGGGGGCGGCAGCTGCGCTACATCGACGCGCTGAACGATTCCGCCGCCTGGATGGAGGCCCTGGCCAACCTGGCCGAGCGCCACATGCAAGGCTGGATCACGCGCCCCGCGGCCCGCCAGCCGGCCGATGCGGCGCACGCAGCCGTCTTGTTGCAACGCAAGAACGACGGGGCGCCGGCCACGGGCCAGTAACGGGATGGAAGAACTACGTATCGATAAGTGGCTCTGGGCGGCGCGGTTCTACAAGACCCGCACACTGGCCCAGGATGCGGTCGAGGCAGGGCAGGTGAAGGTGTCCGGCGAACGGGTCAAGCCCTCGCGCGCCGTGCGCCCCGGCGACATCCTGCAGATCCGCGCGGGAGACCAGGATTGGGAGGTCCTGGTCCGCGCCCTGTCCACCCAGCGCGGCCCCGCCGTTTTCGCGCGCACCCTGTACGACGAAACCCAGCAAGGCCTCAAGCGCCGCCTGGAAGCCATCGAACTGCGCCGCCAGAACGCCGACCCCGCCGCCAACCTGAAAGGCCGCCCCACCAAGCAAGACCGCCGCAAAATCGAAAGGTTGAGGACCCCCAATTGAGGACCCCCCCTACGCGCTGACGCGCGCCCCCCAGGGGGCGAAACCGGCGGACTGGCAAAGCCAGATCCGCGGTTTCCTGGGTCTAGGGAAACTATCTTGGATAGAAGCACGGTTGCTACCGCTGGCAGCCAGCGAAGCACCGGCGCCACAACTCAAGACAGCGGTACTAGACCCAGGATGCGGTGGATCCGGCTCCGCCGGTCCACCCGCATCGCCCCCTGGGGGGCGCCCGAAGGGCGTAGGGGGGGTTATATACTCTCTTGAATCCGCGGATTTCACCCCCATCTCGCGCATAGAGTCCAAGCAAGTCACTGATTTTTCTGGTTTTTCATGGAGGCACCCAATGTCGGCTGAGCACAAGCCTGGCGACCAACCCAATCTGGATCCCGAAAACGTGAACCCGAACCCGGCGGCGGAAACGCCCGAGGACGCGGGCACCGAGGATCCCATCGTCGCGCTGCAGGCCCAGCTGGCCGCGGCCCAGGCCGAGGCCAAGGACAATTACGATGCCATGCTGCGCGCCCGCGCCGAAGCGGACAATGTCCGCCGGCGGGCCCAGGAGGAAGTCTCCAAGGCGCAGAAGTTCGGTATCGAGGCATTCGCGGAAAACCTGTTGCCGGTGAAAGACAGCCTGGAGGCCGCCCTGGCCCAGGAAAACCAGTCCATCGACACCCTGCGCGAAGGGGTGGACGTCACCCTCAAGCAACTGGTTGGCGCCTTCGAGCGCAACAAGCTGGTCGAGATCGCCCCGGTTCCGGGCGACAAATTCAATCCGCACCACCATCAGGCCATCGCGTCGGTTCCGTCGGACGAGCCGGCCAACACGGTCTTGCAGACCCTGCAAAAGGGCTATCTGATCGTCGATCGGGTATTGCGTCCGGCACTGGTGACGGTCGCGGCCGCCAAATAAGGCCCGCCGCGATCGAAAGAAGCTATCGCAGGCATTGAAATAACGAAATTCCCACCTATTTATTGATCAAGCGAAATTTTTCTGATTTCTTTCAGGAACAAGGATTATGGGCAAAATCATAGGCATCGACCTGGGCACGACCAATAGCTGCGTCGCAGTAATGGAAGGCCCGCAGGTCAAAATCATCGAAAACGCCGAAGGCGCCCGCACCACCCCCTCGATCGTCGCCTACATGGAAGACGGCGAGATCCTGGTCGGCGCGCCCGCCAAGCGCCAGGCGGTTACCAACCCCAAGAACACCCTGTACGCCGTCAAGCGCCTGATCGGCCGCAAGTTCGACGAAAAGGCCGTGCAGAAGGACATCGACCTGATGCCCTACAGCATCGTCAAGGCCGACAACGGCGACGCCTGGGTGCAGGTGCGCGACAAGAAGCTGGCGCCCCCGCAGGTGTCGGCCGAAGTGCTGCGCAAGATGAAGAAGACCGCCGAGGACTACCTGGGCGAGGAAGTGACCGAAGCCGTGATCACGGTGCCGGCCTACTTCAACGACAGCCAGCGCCAGGCTACCAAGGACGCCGGCCGCATCGCCGGCCTGGACGTCAAGCGCATCATCAACGAGCCCACCGCGGCCGCGCTGGCGTTCGGCCTGGACAAGTCGGAAAAGGGCGACCGCAAGATCGCCGTGTATGACCTGGGCGGCGGCACGTTCGACGTGTCCATCATCGAGATCGCCGACGTCGATGGCGAGAAGCAGTTCGAGGTGCTGTCCACCAACGGCGACACCTTCCTGGGCGGCGAAGACTTCGACCAGGTGCTGATCAACTACATCATCGGCGAGTTCAAGAAAGAACAAGGCGTGGACCTGTCCAAGGACGTCCTGGCCCTGCAGCGCCTGAAGGAAGCCGCGGAAAAGGCCAAGATCGAACTGTCGTCGGCCACCCAGACCGAGATCAACCTGCCGTACATCACGGCCGATGCGTCCGGTCCCAAGCACCTGAACCTGAAGGTCACCCGCGCCAAGCTGGAAGCGCTGGTCGAAGACCTGATCAGCCGCACGATCGAGCCCTGCCGCATCGCCATCAAGGATGCCGGCGTCAAGGTCTCGGACATCGACGACGTGATCCTGGTCGGCGGCATGACGCGCATGCCCAAGGTGCAGGAGAAGGTCAAGGAGTTCTTCGGCAAGGATCCGCGCAAGGACGTGAACCCCGACGAGGCCGTCGCCGCCGGCGCCGCCATCCAGGGCTCCGTGCTGTCGGGCGACCGCAAGGACGTGCTGCTGCTGGACGTGACCCCCCTGTCCCTGGGTATCGAAACCCTGGGCGGCGTCATGACCAAGATGATCAAGAAGAACACCACCATCCCGACCAAGTTCTCGCAGGTGTTCTCCACCGCCGATGACAACCAGCCGGCCGTGACCATCAAGGTGTTCCAGGGCGAACGCGAAATCGCCGCCGGCAACAAGGGCCTGGGCGAGTTCAACCTCGAAGGCATCCCGCCCTCGCCGCGCGGTACGCCGCAGATCGAGGTCACCTTCGACATCGACGCCAACGGCATCCTGCACGTGTCGGCCAAGGACAAGGGCACGGGCAAGGAAAACAAGATCACGATCAAGGCCAACTCCGGCCTGACCGAGGCCGAAGTCGAACGCATGGTCCGCGATGCCGAGGCCAATGCCGACGAGGACAAGCGCGTGGCCGAACTGGCGCAGTCGCGCAACCAGGCCGACGCCCTGGTGCACGCCACCCGCAAGTCGCTGGAAGAATACGGCGACAAGCTCGAGGCGTCCGAGAAGGAGTCCATCGAGGCCGCCATCAAGGACCTCGAGGATGTCCTGAAGGAAGGCGACAAGGAAGCCATCGACGCCAAGGTCGAGGCCCTGTCCAAGGCTTCGCAGAAGCTCGGCGAAAAGATGTACGCCGACATGCAAGCCCAGGCCCAGGCCGAGGGCGCGGCCCCCGGCGGTGACGCCGGCAGCGCCAAGGCCGACGACAACGTGGTCGATGCCGACTTCAAGGAAGTCAAAAGGGACGACAAGTAAGCAGTACCCGCGGAGCGGCCTACAATGTGGGCCGCTCCGCTTTTCGTCTTGACCGCACCGGCCCGGGCCCGCGCCTGACCCGGTGCAGGGTTTGGGTAGGCCCCCTGGCTGCCCCGCGAAGGCAGGGGGCCTACCCAAACCCGTCAATAGCACACAACCGCTATTCACCAGAGATATTGCCGGCCTCCTGAAAACAGGCCACCGAAGAAAGAACCATGTCCACCAAACGCGATCTGTACGAAGTCCTTGGCGTTGCCCGCACCGCCACCGAGGAAGAAATCAAGAAGGCCTACCGCAAGCTGGCCATGAAATACCACCCCGACCGCAACCCCGACTCCAAGGAAGCGGAAGAGAAATTCAAAGAGGTCAAGTACGCCTACGAGATCCTCTGCGAAGCCGAGAAACGCGACGCCTACGACCGCTACGGCCATGCCGGCGTCGACGCGGCGGCCGCCGGCGGCATGGGCGGCGGGGCGGGAGGCTTCGCCGACGCGTTCGGCGACATCTTCGGCGAGATCTTCGGCGGTGGCCGCCAGCGCGGCGGCGCCCAGATGTACCGCGGCGCCGACTTGAAATACAGCATGGAAATCACGCTGGAGCAGGCCGCCACCGGCTTCGACACCGAGATCCGCGTTCCCAGCTGGGACAACTGCGACACCTGCCACGGCTCCGGCGCCAAGCCCGGCACCCAGCCCAAGACCTGCCACACCTGCGGCGGCACCGGCGCGGTGCGCATGCAACAGGGCTTCTTCAGCGTCCAGCAGACCTGCCCGACCTGCCATGGCACCGGCAAGGTCATTCCCGATCCCTGCACGGCCTGCGACGGCGTGGGCAAGGTCCGCCGCAACAAGACCCTGCAGGTCAAGATACCCGCCGGCATCGACGACGGCATGCGCATCCGCTCGTCCGGCAACGGCGAACCCGGCGTCAACGGCGGTCCCTCCGGCGACCTGTACGTCGAGATCCACATCAAGCAGCACGGCATCTTCCAGCGCGACGGCGACGACCTGCACTGCGAACTGACCATTCCCTTCACCACCGCGGCCCTGGGCGGCGACCTGGAAGTGCCCACGCTGGGCGGCCGGGGCGAGATCAGCATCCCCGAAGGCACGCAGTCGGGCAAGGTCTTCCGCCTGCGCGGCAAGGGCATACGCGGCGTGCGCTCCAGCTACCCGGGCGACCTCTATTGCCACGTCGTGCTGGAAACGCCGGTGCGCCTGAATGACCGGCAGAAGCAGATGCTGCGCGACTTCGAGGCTTCGCTGAGCGAAGGCGGCGACAAGCATTCGCCGCAGAGCAAGTCGTGGACGGACAGGGTGAAGGAATTCTTCAGCTGATCTCGGATCGGGCGCCAGGCATCGGGTATTTCACCGCACCCGGTTGCGCAGGCTGGCCCGGTCGCCGCTGGTCCACGCCAGCACGTTGTGTGCGACCAGCGGCAGCACCTGGTCCGCATAACGGTCCGATTCGCCGCCGATGTGCGGCGTGACGATCAGTCGGGGTGCTGACCACAGCGGATCGTCTTCAGGCAACGGTTCGCGTTCGAACACGTCCAGCGCGGCGCCGGCCAATTTGTCGCCGTGCAAGGCGTCCAAGAGCGCCGTGGTATCGCACAGACCCGCGCGCGCCAGGTTGATGAGGTAGGCGCTGGGTTTCATCGCCGCCAGCACGGCGGCATCCACCAGTCCCCGGGTCGATTGCGTCAGGGGCGCAAGAAGCACCAGGAAATCCGCTTGCGCGGCCACGTTGCGCAGCATGCCGCGAGCATGCACCTGATCGAAGCCCGCCACCGGCCGGGGGCTGGACGAGACCGCCAGCGTGCGCATGCCGAGCGCCTGGCACTTGGTCGCCAGTTCACGGGCGATCATGCCCGTTCCCAGCACGGCAAGGGTCTTGCCGTGCAACAGCGGCTGGCGTCGACGCTGCCAGCGGCGTGCGCGCTGGTCCGCCAGTATGGCCGGAAGATCGCGTCCCAGGGCGAACATCATCGTCAATGCCATTTCCGAGACCGCGGGGCCGTGGATGCCATGGGCCGACGTCAGCGCCACGTCGGCCGACAGGTCGGGGTGATCGGCGATGCCATCCACTCCGGAGGACAAGGCCTGCAGCCACTGCAAGCGGGGCAAGGCACGCAGCAAGCCGTTGTTCAACGCGCTGGCGAAACACGCCAGCGCGGTGGCCTGCCGCGCCGAGTCCGTTATCGGCTGGCCAGGGGAAAGCCAGTCGAACGCCAGGTCAGGCAGGCGCCGCGCCAATTCTCGCGCATAGTGCTCGCCATCGGCGTTGACGATGAGCAGCCGGAAATCGTCCGGGGATCCAGAGGCCGCCTGCATGGTGTCAGTCCGTGCTGATCTTCGCCGCCGAGATCAACGGCCCGTACGAGCGCTGTTCGCTTTCGATGCGGGCCCGTACCGCGCCGGGCGTGGACGACGCGGCTTCCTGGCCGAGCGCGCTCAGCGCCTGCCGGGCTTCGGGCGTGGCCAGCCACGTCCGGATTTCGCCGCCCAGCTTTTCGATGATCGTGCTTGGCGTGCGCGCGGGGGCATAGAGCGCGAACCAGGTTTCCAGCTCATAGCCGGAGAATCCCAGTTCGGCCAGCGTAGGCACGTCCGGATACATACTGGAGCGTTGCAGCGACGTGGCGGCCAGCACCTTGATGCGGCCCGACTTGCCGAATCCGCCCAGCGCGGCCTGGTCCAGCATGGCCAGCGGCGTGCGTCCCGACACCACGTCGGCGATCGCAGGCGCGAAGCCCTTGTAGGGCACGTGGTTGAGCTTCACGTCGGCCCGCTGGGCCAGCAGTTCCATGCCCAGATGGGCGGAGCCGCCGATGGCATTGGAGGCATACGACAGCGCGCCCGGCTTGGCCCGCGCCATCGCGAGCACGTCGTCCAGCGTATGGGCGCCGAGTTCGGCCGATACACAGAGAAGGTACGGACCCTTGGACAGCATGCTGATGGGCGCGAAGTCGGCATGGACGTCGTAGGGCACCTGCTTGCTGGTAAGCGGGATCAGGGACATGGTCGAACCGCCCGTCATCAGCAGCGTGTAGCCATCGGGGGCGGCACGCGCGACCGCTTGCGCGGCAATCACGGTGTTGCCGCCGGAGCGCGACTCGACCAGCACGGCCTGGCCCAGGGTTTTTTCCAGACGCTGGGCAAGCAGGCGCGACAGGCCATCCGCGCCGCCTCCCGGCGCGTAGGGAATGATGATGCGTATCGGCTTGTCGGGATAAGCGTGGACGGGTCCGGCCGCCAGGGCGAGCGCGGCGGCCATGCCGGCGAACAGATTGCGGCAACGATGGAACATGCCTGTCTCCTTGCGCGCGGCTTTGGCCGCGCTGCGTCTTGTCATGAAGCCGGCTTGTGCCGGTGGCGGGTCAAGTGCGATAGGACGGATCCTTGCGGTCCAGCATGCGCAAAAGCGCGGGCCATTCGAGATTGCCCAGGGGGCTGACGGTTCCGTCCGAGCGCACCGTGCCGGGAGGGCGGAAGCTGGCCGAGGAAATCCTGTCGGCCAGGGCGGAATCGGGGAAGGTGAGTTCCCGGCCGCTGGCCAGCGCATCGACCTGGGCCTGCATCGCCATTTCCAGGTGCCACATCATGGCGAAGGCCTGGCCGATGCTTGCTCCGGCCACCAGCGTGCCGTGGTTGCGCAATATCATGACCGGCTTGTCGCCCAGGTCGGCGGCCAGGCGTTCGCGTTCGGATAGCTGGTTGGCCAGCCCCTCGCTGTCGTGGTAAGCGATCTTGCCGTGGAACAGCATGGCGTGCTGGGTCAGCGGCAGAAGCCCGCACTTCATCGCCGACACGGCCATGCCGGCGCGGGTATGGGCATGGATGACGCAGCGCGCATCCGGACGCGCGGCGTGGACGGCGCTGTGGATGACGAACCCGGCACGATGGATGGGGTGCTGCGTGGGTTCCACGACGTTGCCGTCGATGTCGATCTTGACGAGGTTCGAGGCGCAGACCTCATCGAACATCAGCCCGAAGGGGTTGAGCAGAAAATGTTCCTCGGCACCCGGTACGCGCGCCGAGATGTGGGTGTAGATGAGATCGGTCCACCCGTAGTGGGCATGGAGCCGGTAACAGGCGGCCAGGTCCACGCGCATCTGCCATTCTTCGGTGCGCGATGCGGGGCGGGAAGAGGCGGAAAGGTCGGTTTGCATGGATTCCTGAGCGTGTTCAATATGGTGAGGCGCATGGGGCGCGCTTGGGGTAGAGTGTTTCCGGCGCGCCGCCCTGCGCATATTGAATCGCCCGGCCGCGCCAAAGCCAATCAAAACATTCTGTTCGAAACTTGAGAAAAATCTGAATGAGCATCGAGACCCAGTTGAGCCTGCGGCAACTGCGGGCTTTCGTCGCCGTCTATCGCCTCGGCAAGCTCGCGACCGCCGCCAGCCGCCTGTCCGTGACCGAGTCGGCCGTCAGTACCATGCTCAGGCAGATGGAGTCCACGTTGAACCTGCGGCTGTTCGACCGCACCTCGCGGTCGCTGGTGCCGACCCTGGCCGCCCAGGAAATCGTCGAGAGAGCCGAGCGCATACTGGGCGACGTGGCGTGGCTCGGCACGCGGATCGAGGACCTGGGCGACCGCCGCATCGGCCGCGTCCACGTGGCCGTTACCGCCACCGTAGGCAGCGTCCTGATGCCGGGCGTGGTGCGGCGTTTCCGCGATGCCTATCCCGGCGTGCAACTGGTGCTGGACGATTGCGCGCCGGACCAGTTCCTGGCCAGGGTGTCGTCCGAGCCCGTGGATTTCGGCATCGGTACGCCGGAGCGCGAGGATCCCCCGCTGGTATCCCGGCGGCTGTTGCGCGATCACCTTTGCCTGGTATGCGCGACCGACCATCCGTTGGCGGGCCGCCGCCAGGTGCGCTGGCGCGAACTCGCCAAGGAGCCGGTCATAGCGGTGCGGCAAGGGCTGGCCTATGGCATGCGCGGCCGGATGGAGGCGGCTGCGGCCAGTGCCGGCATTGCGCTCAACGTCGTGCACGAGGTCAACTTCCTGTCCTCGGCATTCTGGATGGCGGCCAGCGGGCTGGGCGTGTCGATCTGGGCATCGGCGCTGGCGGGGCGCATGCACTACGAGAATCTGACGCGCTGCCGGCTGGTCGGCCCGCGGGTGCCGATGGATTTCTCGCTGGTGCACAAACGGGGACGAAGCCTGTCGCCGGCCGCCGAAGCTTTCGTGGAAATCGCCCGCGACGAACTCGCGGGCATGGATATCCTTTAGGCGCCGCTTCCGTCCCGCAGATCCAGCGGCCGCAAGGTCGACTTCAACCCGTCGTAGACCTGCCGCAGCACCGGGTTCAACGAATCCGGGCGCATCCAGAGGTAGTAACTCACGTCGGGCAGCCGGGGCAGGCCGTCCTTCTCGCTCAGCACCCGCATGTCGGGCCCCAGCAGTTCCACCGAGCGGGCGGTAACGCCCAGGCCGGCCCGTATCGCCGCCTTGATCCCTATCATGTGCGGCGCGAGATAGGCGGTGCGCCATGACATCCGGGCCGTATCGAGCGCGGTCAGCGCGAGGCGCCGGTACAGGCTGTGTTCGTCAGCGATGATCAGCGGCACCGGTTTGCCGGGTTCGAAGACGTAGTCCGCCGCGCACAGCCAGACCGTGGGCGAGGTGCGCAGCACCATGCCCTCCAGCGCCGGATCCTCGCGCGTGGACACTGTCAGGTCCAGTTCGCCCACGCGCAGCGACTCCATCAGGAAAGGGCTGCGGCCCACGTGGATCTCCATCTGCAGCCTGGGGGAAAGCCGCGCGATGTTCGCCAGCAGCGGGGGCAGGATGCTGTCCGCCACGTCCTGCGGCGAACCCACGCGCAGCGAGCCCGTCAGTTCGCGGTCCTTCAGCGCCCGCCAGGCTTCGTCGTTGATGGCGATCATGTGCTTGGCGTAGTCCAGCAGCCTGCGCCCGTGCGCCGTCAGGCGCTTGTAGCGTCCGGCCTTCTCGAACAGCGGCACGCCCGCCTGCGCTTCCAGGCGCTGCATCTGCTGGGTCAGCGCGGCCTGGGTGCGGTGCGTCTTTTCGGCGGCCGCGAGGTAGGTCTCGTGCTCCGCGATCGCCACCAGAGTGCGCAACTGAGTCAGATCGAAGTTTTTCATATAAGAGTTGCTTATATTTTGGGGGTCGATTTCTAAATTGTGCTGGGAGGTTCCGCTACATAGACTGTGGATCGGCCAATGAAATTATAAGTTTCAACGATAGTTTTATCGATGTCACCCCAGGTTGGAAGCGGTAGCGACCGGCCTCATCCACAGATATCTCCCATGAGCAAAACCATCACCGCAGGGCAAGCGAAACAATGGCTGGACGAAGGCGGCGAGATCGCCTTCCTGGACGTGCGAGAGCACGGGCAGTACGGCGAAGAGCATCCCTTCTTCGTCGTGTCGGTTCCCTACAGCAGGCTGGAGCTGGATGCCGAGCGCCTGGTGCCGCGCAAGAGCGTGCCCGTCGTGCTGCTGGACGACGGCGATGGCGTGGCCGAACGCGCGGCCGCGCGGCTGGAGGCGCTGGGCTACGGCCAGGTGCACGTACTGCGGGGCGGCGTGGCCGCCTGGAAGGCCGGAGGCTACGGAATGTTCCAGGGCGTGCACCTGCCGTCCAAGACCTTCGGCGAACTGGTCGAGCACGCTTATCACACGCCCCGTCTCCAGGCCCCGGAACTGGCCGCCATGCAGGCGCGCGGGGAAGCCGTGGTGGTCCTGGACGGCCGCCCGCTGGACGAATTCCGCAAGATGAACATCCCGGGCGCGGTGTGCTGCCCCAACGGCGAGCTGGCGCTGCGCATCCACGCGCTGGTGCCGGACGACACCACGCCCGTGGTGGTCAATTGCGCCGGCCGTACCCGCAGCATCATCGGCGCGCAGACCCTGATCAACATCGGCATCCCGAATCCCGTCTACGCCCTGGAGAATGGCACGCAGGGCTGGTATCTGAACGACCTGGCGCTGGAGCACGGCAACGACCGGCGCTATCCGCAGGTGGACGCGGCGGAGCCGGCCTTGCAGGCGCGGCGGGACCAGGCGCGGGAACTGGCCGACCGGCACGGCGTTGCCGACGTCGACGTGGCGACGCTGGCCGGCTGGATGCGCCAGGCGGATCGCACCACCTTCCTGCTGGACGTGCGCACCGGCGAGGAATTCGTCGCCGGCACGCTGCCGGGCGCGCAGCACGCGCCGGGCGGGCAGCTCCTGCAGGGCACGGACCTGTATGTGGGGGTCAAGGGCGCCCGGCTGGTGGTGGCGGACGACGACGGCATCCGCGCACGGGTGGTGGCGAGCTGGCTGGCGCAGATGGGGCGTGAGATCCACGTGCTGCCCGCGGAGCAATGGGCCCGCGCGCGCGCGGAACTGCCCACGCCGGTGCCGGCCACCGCCGTGCCCGGCCTGCCGGTGATCGGCCCCGGCGAACTGGCGGCAATGGTGGCCGAGGGCAAGGCGCAGATCCTGGACGTGCGCCCCAGCATGGCCTATCGCCAGGCGCACATCGCGGGGGCGCGCTGGGCCATCCGCCCCCGGATGGCGGGTCAGGCGCGGACAGGCGGGCTGGTGCTCGTGGCGGCCAGCGCCGAGCTGGCCGCGCTGGCGGCCGGCGAGCTGCCGGACGAAGTCCGCGCCGGCGCGCGCGCGCTGGTCGCGCCCGTCGCGCAGTGGCGGGAGGCGGGGCTGGCGATCGAGGCCACGCCCGATATGCCGTCCGATGCGGACTGCATCGATTTCCTATTTTTCGTCCACGACAGGCACGACGGCAACAAGGAGGCCGCCCGGCGCTATCTCGCCTGGGAAACGGGCCTGATCGGACAACTCGACGCAAGAGAGCGGGGCGCATATCGCATCTCGCCATGAAACCTGAGGAGGAAAGCATGAAGATCAAGAACACGAAGCGGGGCGGCAAGGTATCGACATCCGGCCTGGTCCTGGCGGCCGCAATGGCCGTGGCCTGGGCCAGCCCGGGGCAGGCGGCCGATGCGGGAGCGTTCCCGGCCAAGACGGTCCGGATGGTGGTGCCGGTATCGGCCGGCGGCAGCACCGACAAGATCGCCCGCCTGCTGGCGGAAAAGCTGAATGCGAAGTGGGGCCAGGCCGTGGTGGTGGAAAACGTCACCGGGGCCGGCGGCTCGATCGGAGCGGCGCAGGTGGCCAAGGCGGCGCCCGACGGCTATACCTTGCTGCTGCACAGCGATGCCGTGGTGCTGAACACCGCGCTGCTCAAGAAGCCGCCCTATGCGCTCAAGGACTTCTCCGGCGTCGTGCGGGCCATCGCCAATCCGCAGATCCTGGTGGTTCGGCCCACGCTGGGCGTCAAGACTTTCCAGCAATATCTGGCGCTGGCGAAGAAGTCCCCGGGCCAGGTGACGGTCGGCCTGCCGACCAGCGGCGGCATCGCCCACATCGCGCACGAAATGATCCAGGCGCAGACCGGCATCGACGTCAACTACATCCCGTATCCCGGGGGCGGTCCGGCCGCGGTCGACGTCATGGGCGGGCACATCGACGCCACCATGATCACCATGGCCGCCGTCACCGAGTTCATCAAGGCCGGGCGCCTGGTGCCGCTGGCCGTCACCACCTCCTATCGCTCTTCCGCGCTGCCCGACGTGCCCACCGTGGCGGAGTCCGGTGTGCCCGGGTTCGACGTCGAGTCCTGGCAGGGCATCCTGGCGCCGGCCAAGACCCCCGCGGCCGTGGTCGAGAAGATCAACCGCGACGTGATGGAGATCCTGCGCCAGCCCGACATCAAGGCGCAGGTCGAGGGCATGGGATATGGCGTCGCGGGCGGCACGCCGGCCGAATTCGACCGGTCGCTGCGCCAGGACCTGGAGCGCTATTCCCAGGTCATCAAGGCCGCACGCATCACCTTGCAGTAAACGGGACGCGGGCCATCGCGCCCGCGCACCGACCGACAAGACCAAGAGGGGACCATGTATCCGCGTAGTGAAAAAAGGCTGGCCACGGGCCTGCTGTATCTATTGCTGGGGGCTGGCACGTCGCTGCTCGCCTCGGGCTATCCCATGGGCACGTCCGCGCGCATCGGGCCCGGCTATTTCCCGTTCTGGCTGGGCCTCCTGCTCGCGGCGCTGGGCCTGTCCATCACCGTGAGGGCGTACGCGGCGGGCGCGCCGAAGGAAAAGCTGGAACGCTGGGACCTCAGGTCGCTGTCCTGGATGACCGGGTCGGTGGTGCTGTTCGGCGTCATGCTCAAGCCCCTGGGGCTGGTGCTGGCGATCGCCACGCTGGTCGTCGTCGCCAGCCGCGCCAGCCATGAATTCACCTGGCGCGGCGCGCTGGCCAACGCGGCCGTGATGGTGGTGCTGATCGTCGGCGCGTTCGTCCACGGGCTGGGGTTGCCGTTCAACCTCTGGCCCGCCTTCCTGGACTAAAGGAGCGTCGAATGGAATTGCTGGACCATCTGGCGCTGGGCTTCGCCACGGCGCTTTCATGGCAGAACCTTGCCTATGCCTTCACGGGTTGCCTGCTGGGCACCCTGATCGGCGTCCTGCCCGGCCTGGGGCCGGTGCCGACCATCGCGATGCTGCTGCCCATCACCTATGCGCTGCCGCCCACGTCGGCGCTCATCATGCTGGCCAGCATCTACTACGGCGCCCAGTATGGCGGTTCGACCACCGCGATCCTGGTGAAGCTGCCGGGCGAGTCGTCGTCGGCCGTCACGCTGATCGACGGACATGCCATGGCCACGCAGGGCAGGGCGGGTCCGGCCCTCGCCACGGCCGCCATCGCGTCCTTCTTCGCCGGCTGCGTCGGCGTGCTGCTGCTGGCGGCGTTCGCCGCGCCGCTGGCCGAGATGGCGTTCAAGTTCGGGCCGGCGGAGTATTTCTCGCTGATGCTGCTGGGGCTGGTCGGTGCCGTGGCGCTGTCCTCCGAGTCGCTGGACGTGTCGCTGGGCATGATCGCCATCGGCATCATCCTCGGCCTGGTCGGGACCGACGTGAACAGCGGCACGGTGCGGCTGGCCTTCGAGATCCCGCAACTGATGGAGGGCATCGAGTTCACCTGCCTGGCCATGGGCCTGTTCGGCGTGGCCGAGATCGTGGCGAACCTGGAAATGCAGAAGACCACCGGGACGACGGCCGTGGCGCCCATCGCCAGCCTGATGCCCACCCGCGAAGACTTCCGGCGCATGACGCCCTCGATCGCCCGGGGCACCGCGCTCGGGTCGGCCCTCGGCATCCTGCCCGGAGCGGGCGTGACCATTTCCGCGTTCTCGGCCTACACGATGGAGAAAAAACTGTCGTCGCGGTCGGCGGAAATGGGGCATGGCGCCATCGAAGGCGTCGCCGCGCCCGAGGCCGCCAACAACGCCGCCGCGCAGACCAACTTCATCCCGCTGCTGACGCTGGGCGTTCCCGGCAGCGCCGTCATGGCGCTGATGCTGGGCGCGATGACCATCCACAACATCCAGCCGGGACCGCAGGTCATGACCAGCCACCCCGCGCTTTTCTGGGGCCTGATCGCCTCGATGTGGATAGGCAACCTGATCCTGGTGGTCCTGAACCTGCCGCTGATCGGGCTGTGGGTGCGGCTGCTCAAGGTGCCGTATCGCCTGCTGTATCCGGCCATCCTGGTGTTCTGCTGCGTTGGCGTCTATTCCATCCAGAACTCGGTGGCGGACGTGTTCCTGGTCGCCGGCTTCGGCGTGGCCGGCTACCTGTTCGGCAAGCTGTCGATATCGCCGGTGCCGCTGCTGCTGGGCTTCGTGCTGGGACCCATGATGGAAACGAGTTTCCGGCGCACGCTCATGGTGGCGCGAGGCGATTTCTCGGTGTTCGTCACCCGGCCCATCTCGCTGGGGCTGCTGATCGCCACGGCGCTGCTGATCGTGCTGGCGCTTGCGCCGGCCATCCGGAGCAAGCGGGCCGTGGTGCTGGCCGAAGCCGAGGCCTAGCCTCCAGGCCCCAGGGCGGGCCCGCGGATTCGGCCGCGCGGGCCCGTGCCTCTACAATAGCCCGCACATGCGGGCGCCGCGGGCATGGATCCGCGCCGCGCCGTCGCGTCGCCGACCGCTTCGGCGCCAGCCAGGAAGCCTGCCATCATGCCTTTACCGGAACCCTCCGCCCGCCGCTCCGTCCACCACCGCGTCATCGACATGCAGACCTACGCCCGCGAGGACGGTCTTTACGACGTGGAGGCCCGGCTGGTCGATCGCAAGCCTTTTCCCTTCCAGCTCATGAGTTCGGACGAACCGCTGCCCGCGGGAGAGGCGCTGCACGACTTGTGGATACGCCTGACCGTGGATGACGCGTATGTGATCCGGGACATCGTCGCGGCGTCGGATTCGACGCCCTGGCCGCTATGCAAGGAAGCGACGGACACGTTGCGGGTGCTGATCGGCGAGCGCATTGCCCGGGGCTGGACGGCCATGGTCAAGGACCGGCTGCGCGGCGCGGCCAGTTGTACCCACTTGATGGAAATGCTGGTGCCGATGGCGACCACGGCGTTGCAGGGCATACGCGGATTGCAGCGCGACATGCCCCTGCTGGTGGGCGAGGAGCGGGCGCGGGAGAAGATCGATTCCTGTTTCGCCTTCGGCCGCGACCGGGAGGTGGTGAAGATGCTCTGGCCGCAGCATGCGGCCGAGAGGCCCGATGGACGGGCCTCTCGAGGGCGCCCGGACTAGGGCTTGAAGGTTCCCGCCACCGCGGTGCTGAAGTCCTCGGGCTTGAAGTACTTGCGCAGCGCCGCGTTGACCTGCTGGGCGGTCAGTGCCTTGAGCTTGCGGTCGGATTCCGCCGCGAAGGCGAAGGTGCGGTCCAGGTCCAGGTAATCCGACCAGGCTCCCACCAGCCGCCGGTCTTGCGCGCGGGCCAGGTGGCGCAGGTTCATCAGCGAATCGATGCCATCCTTGACCTCGGCCGCGCTGAAACCTTCGCGCAGCACGCGCTCGGATTCCTCCTTGATGGCCGTTTCCAGCCGCGCCCGGTTGCTGGGCGCGTAGATGGCGTACAGCGTCCACTGGCCCGAGGGCTCGTAGGACGAGGCGGCCAACTGGCTGCGCACGTTGTACGAAAGGCCTTCGCGCTCGCGTACCCGCATCCACAGCCGCGAGGTCTCGGAACTGCCCAGCAGGTAGTTGGCCAGCATGGCCGCGGGGTAGTCCGGGTCGGTATCCTGCAGCTTGATCGGCATGGTCGACAGGTAGAAGGCGTTGGCCTTGTCGGGCAGCGAGACGTCGAAACGCTTGGCCGGTACCGTGTGGTACGGATCGTCCACGCGGGTATAGGCGGGAGCCTGCTTCCAGCCTTGCAGGCCCTTGGTCAGGGACTGCTCGACCGCGGCCGGATCGAAGTCGCCCACGGCGGCCAGCCGTACGCGGCCCGCTCCGTAGAAGCGGTCATGGAACTGCACCAGCGCGTCGCGCGTCAGCGCCTTGTAGGCGGCCTCCTGCTCGTCGAAGCTCGGGGTGTAGCGCAGGTCGTCGGCAGGCCAGGGATTGTCGTGCCGCGCCAGGGTCTGCTGCGCGACCGCCGTGGGCTCCTGCCGGGCGCTTTCCACCGAGGCCAGGCCGCGGCGGCGGTACTCGTCCAGTTGATCCTCGGGGAAGCTGGCATTGCGCAGGACGTCCAGCGCGAGTTCCAGCGTGGCGGGCAGGTTGTCGCGGGTGGTGGAGATGTCGACCACCGCGCTGGTGCCGCCGCCGCCGAAGCCGACGTCCGCCCGCAAGGCGTCGAAACGGTCCTCGATCTGCTGGCGCGTCATCGTGGCGGTGCCGTTGTCGAGCAGGGCGCCCACGGCGCGGGAGATGTCGCGCTGGCCGCGCAGCGTCTGGGCATCGCCGAACTGCACCACCAGCCGGGCGTTGACCAGATGGCCGCGCGTCGACTTGGGCAGCAGCGCCAGCTTGACCGGCCCGTTGGGCAGGTCCAGGGTCTTGCGCTGGGTGCGGGCGTCGATGTTGGCCGGGGTGGCGTCGAAGGCCTCGGCCTGCACGAAATCGGTGTCGCCCTTGTAGCCCTTCAGCTCGGCCTGCAGGTCCAGGGGCTGTGGCGCGGGCGCGCGCTGGGGACCGTCCGTCGGGATGTAGGTGCCCAGGGTACGGTTCGATTGCAGCAGATAGCTTTCGGCCACGCGCTGGACGTCGGCCAGTTTCAGGTCGCGGACGCGGTCGCGCGTCACGAAGAACAAGCGCCAGTCGCCCTGGGCGATGCTTTCGGACAGCGATACGCCCACCTTCTGCGGGTCGCTGTAGGCCATGTCCCAGTCCTTGAGCCAGCGGGTGCGCGCGCGCTCCAGCTCTTCGCTGGTGATCGGCTGCGTCTTGATGGACTCGATGGTCTCCAGCATCTTGTCGCGCGCGGCGTCCAGGCTGGCGCCGGGCTGCAACTGCGCGCCCATCATGACCATGCCGGGGTCGTACATGCCGAAGGTGAAGCCGAAGGTCGAGGCGGCCAGCTTGGTTTCGACCAGCGCCTTGTACAGCCGGCCCGAGGGCGCGTCGCCCAGGATGCTGGCCAGCATTTCCATGGCCGCGGAATCGGCCGCGCCGCCCTGCGGCGTGTGGTACATGGCCGCGACCATGGGCGAGCCGCCGGAGCGGCGCAGCGTGACGCTGCGTTCGCCGTCCTGGACCGGTTCCTCGGTGTACAGGCGGGGCAGGGTGCGCTTGGGCTTGGGGATCTTGCCGAAGGTGCGGGCGATGACCGCCAGCGTCTTGGCCTCGTCGAACTGGCCCGAGACGATCAGCACCGCGTTGTCCGGCTGGTAGTAGGTGCGGTAGAAGGCCTGCAGGCGGCCGATGTCGACGTTCTCGACGTCCGAGCGCGCGCCTATCGTGGTCTTGCCGTAGTTGTGCCACTGATAGGCCGTGGCCATCATCTTGCTCATCAGCACGCGGAACGGGTTGTTCTCGCCGCTTTCCATCTCGTTGCGGACCACGGTCATTTCCGAGTCCAGGTCCTTGCGCGCGATCAGCGAGTTGACCATGGCGTCGGCCTGCCAGCCCAGGTACCAGTCCAGGTTGGCCTCGTTGGCGGCGAAGCTGGCGAAATAGTTCGTGCGGTCGGTCCAGGTGCTGCCGTTGGCCTGCAGGCCGCGGCGCGAGAACTCGGACAGCGCGTTGCGCATGGTGGGCGTGCCCTTGAACAGCATGTGTTCCAGCAGGTGCGCCATGCCGGTCTCGCCGTAGTTCTCCTGGCGCGAGCCCACGAGATAGGTCATGTTGACGGTGGTGGTCGGCTTGGACTGGTCGGGCGCCAGCAGGACGCGCAGGCCGTTGTTCAGCCGGTATTCGTTGATGCCCTCGACCGAGGTGAGCTTCTGTACGCCGGCGGGCACGGCGGCCTGCGCTTGCGCCGCCTGGGTGGCCGGCGGCAGCAGGGTGGCCAGGGACAGGGCCACGCAGGCGAAGGCCCGGCCCAGGGGGCCGGAGCGGTTGGCGGTGAGCGATGATGGCATGGGCGGACTCGAACCGTTCAGGAAGTGGATTGGAGTGCCGGACCGCGACAACGTTCCCGCCGCGCGGCCCGGAGGGCTACTTGGACAACAGCCGCATGGCCTGTTCCAGGCCGTTCAGCGTGACCGGATACATGCGGCCCTGCATCAGTTTCCGGATGATGTCGGTGGATTGGCGGTAGGGCCACAGGCCCTCCGGCTCGGGGTTGAGCCAGGCGAAACGGGGAAAGGCCGCGGCCATGCGCTGCAGCCAGACCGCGCCGGCCTCGGTGTTGTGGTATTCCACCGAGCCGCCCGGCTGCAGGATCTCGTAGGGGCTCATGGTGGCGTCGCCGACGAAGATCAGGCGCCAGTCCGGGTTGTACTTGCGCAGTACGTCCCAGGTGTGGGCACGCTCGGCGTGGCGCCGGCGGTTGCTTTGCCAGACCCAGTCGTACAGGCAGTTGTGGAAATAATAGACTTCCAGGTGCTTGAACTCGCTGCGCGCGGCCGAGAACAGTTCCTCGATCCGCTGGATGTGGCTGTCCATCGTGCCGCCCACGTCCAGCATCATCAGCACCTTCACCGTGTTGTGCCGCTCGGGCACCATGCGGATGTCCAGGTGCCCGGCGTTGCGCGCGGTGCTGCGTATCGTGTCGTCCAGGTCCAGTTCCAGGTCGGCGCCTTCGCGGGCGAAGCGGCGCAGCCGCCGCAGGGCCACCTTGATGTTGCGCGTGCCCAGCTCCACCTGGTCGTCGTAGTCGCGGAAGCTGCGCATGTCCCAGGCCTTGACCGCGCTGTGGTTGCCGGCGCTGTCCTGGCCGATGCGGATGCCCTCGGGGTGGTAGCCGCCGCTGCCGAAGGGCGAGGTGCCCCCCGTGCCTATCCACTTGCTGCCGCCCTCGTGGCGTTCCTTCTGCTCCTCCAGCCGCTGGCGGAACAGTTCCATCAGCTTGTCCCAGCCCAGCTTCTCGATCGCGGCCTTGTCCTCGGCCGACAGCTCGCGCATGAAGCGCTGCACCAGCCATTCGGCCGGGATCTCCTTGCCCGGCGGGAAGGCCGCCTCGATGCCCTTGTAGTAGCTGGCGAAGGCCCGGTCGTAGCGGTCGAACTGGCTTTCGTCCTTGACCAGCGTCATCCGGGCCAGCAGATAGAACTCGTCCACCGACGGCGCGATCACCCGGCGCGACAGCGCCTCCAGCAGCGTCAGGTACTCGTTGATGGAGACCGGCAACTGGTGCTTGCGCAGATGGTAAAAAAAATCAATGAGCATGGGTTTGACGCCAAGCCGGTGTTTTTCTATCCAGGGCACAGCGGATCCGGCTTTGCCGGTCCGCCAGTGCCGCCCCCTTGAGGGGGCGCGCGAAGCGCGTAGGGGGTGGGTTCATCTTCTAGCCATGAGAACGAGGCGTTCGAAAAGGTGGACGTCTTGTTCGTTTTTCAGCAGCGCGCCGTGCAGCGGGGGTACGGCGGCTTCGCGGTCGTTGCTTTTCAGGGCTTCCGGGGGGATGTCCTCGGCCAGCAGGACCTTGAGCCAGTCCAGCAGTTCGGACGTGGACGGCTTCTTCTTCAGGCCCGGGGTTTCGCGCAGCTGGAAGAAGCTGTCCAGCGCCGCCGACAGCAGTTCCTTCTTCAGGCCGGGGTAGTGGACCCCGACGATGCGCTCCATGGTTTCCTTCTCGGGAAACCGGATGTAGTGGAAGAAACAGCGCCGCAGGAAGGCGTCCGGCAGGTCCTTCTCGTTGTTGGAGGTGATGATGACCAGCGGCCGGTGCACGGCGCGCACGGTTTCCCGCGTCTCGTACACGTGGAATTCCATGCGGTCCAGCTCGCGCAGCAGGTCGTTGGGGAATTCGATGTCGGCCTTGTCGATCTCGTCGATCAGCAGCACCACCGGCTCGGGCGAGGCGAAGGCCTGCCACAGCACTCCGCGCACGATGTAGTTCGTGATGTCGCGCACCTTCTCGTCGCCCAGCTGCGAATCGCGCAGGCGCGAGACCGCGTCGTACTCGTACAGCCCCTGGTGCGCCTTGGTGGTGGACTTGATGTGCCATTGCAGCAGCGGCCGCCCCAGCGCCCGGGCCACTTCCTCGGCCAGCATGGTCTTGCCGGTGCCGGGTTCGCCCTTGATCAGGAGCGGGCGCTCGAGCGTGAGCGCGGCATTGACGGCAAGCGTCAGGTCGTCGGTGGCGACGTAGGTGTCGGTGCCCTGGAAGCGGGCGGCGGACGGCGAGACGGACTGGGGCATGGTCGGGCTGGCGGTAGGGCCCCGCAGGGGCGAAGCACCCAGTATAAGAAAAGTCCGGACGGGCAGGGGGCGCCGGCGCCCGTCCCCGCAAAGGGACGGACGGAGGTTGTTCCTGATGTATCATTAGGGGTTAAATAAAGACGGAAACCGGACTTCAGTACAACAATACGGTTTCCCGATGGAATAAAACGGAGACGCTTCGTTGGCCTGTGGGGGCCGGGCGTTGCCGCTCAGTCGTTTCGCCGCCCGGTATCGGGATTTCCTTGATTCTGATAGAGCGTTCTAATGAAGTTGAGCATAACGAAGCGGGCGCTGCCCGCGTTGGCCGCCCTGGCCGCCTGTGCGGTCGTCGGCTCGGCCGTGGCCCAATCGGCTCCGGCCACCATCACGGGCAACGCCGATGCCGCCCGTGACAAGAATTCCATGTGCATAGGCTGCCATGGCATTCCTGGCTACAAGTCCAGCTTTCCCGAGGTCTATCACGTTCCGATGATTGCTGGGCAGAACGCCAAGTACATCGAGGCGGCGCTGAAGGAATACGCCAGCGGCGCCCGGACGCATCCTTCCATGGTTGGCATCGCCAAGAGCCTGTCCGAGCAGGACATCGCCGATCTGGCCGCCTATTACTCCAGCCTGAAGTGAGCCGTCCGACCATGAAGACCACCCTGCGCCTTTCCTTCCTCGTCGGCAGCGCATTGCTCTCGCTGTCGGCCGCCCAGGCCGCTGGCGACATCGCCGCCGGCAAGGCGGTGTTCGACCGCATCAACTGCGCCTCGTGCCATGGTGCCGATGCCAAGACCTCCATCGATCCCAGCTATCCCCAGCTGGCGGGCCAGCATTCCGACTACCTCGCGCATGCGCTGAAGGCGTATCGCCGTGGCCAGTCCAATGCCGCGCCGTCGGCCAACATCCGCAAGAATCCCATCATGGGCGCCTTCGCCGTCCAGCTGTCCGACAAGGACATCGAGGATGTGGCGGCGTATCTGTCCAGCCTGCCGGGTAACCTGGCTGTACGGAAGTAATAGGACCCCCTACGCGCTGACGCGCGCCCGGAATAGCGGGCCCCAGCCGCTATGCGGCAGCCCCCAAGGGGCCGGGCCCCGCCTTGGGGCGGCCCGGCGCCGGGTCCCGAGGGGCGATGCGGGTGGACTGGCGGAGCCGGATCCACCGCATCCTGGGTCTTCCATTTCGCTCCTGTGTGGAGCCTTGCTTATTCGGGCAGCAGGCCGGTTTGCCGGGTGATGCGTTGCCAGGTGGCGTGTTCGTGTTGCAGGAACTGGCGGTTCTGGTCGGCGGTGGACAGGGCCGGGTCGGTGTCCAGGCCCAGGGAGGCCAGGTGCCGGGCGATTTCCGGCTTGGCCAGCAGCGTGTCGAGTTCCCGGTTCAGGCGCGCCACGATGGAAGCGGGCGTGCCGGCGGGCGCCGCGAGCATGTGCCAGCCGGCCAGTCCGAAGCCGGGAAAAGTTTCTCCCAGGGCCGGAACGTCCGGCATCGACGGCAGCCGCGATGCGGTGCTGACCGCCAGGGCCTTCAACCGGCCTTGCCCGACATGATTCATCACCACGATGGCAGGCAGGACGACGAGGTCGGTCCGGCCGGCTATGGTGTCCTGCAGCGCTTCCGAGGATTTCGAATAAGGCACCGTGGTCCAGCGGGCCCCTGACATCGATTCCAGTGTGTTGGCCAGTATGCCCGAGAAGGTCTTGGCGCCTTCGGTCGCGACCCGAGGGCCGGCGCCGTCCTTGCCGGGGGCCGACAAGGCCTCTTTCAGCGTCGATGCCTTCAGCCCGGCGGTGGCCGCGATCATGAACGGGCTGTAGCCGATGAACCGGATGGGGATGAAGTCCTTGACGGGATCGTAGGGCAGTCCCTTGATCGTATAAAGATTGCTGACCAGGGCGCCGGTGGTGCCGTAGAACAGCGTGTAGCCATCAGGCGAGGCGCGGGTGACGGCCTGGGCGCCGATGATGTTCTGGCCGCCGGGCTTGTTTTCTATCACGATCGGCTGGGCCCAGCCGCGGGCAAGCTGGGTCGCGATGTATCGCGCCACGATGTCGGTGCTCGAGCCGGGCGCGTGCGAGACGACCAGCTTGACCGGCCGCGTCGGCCAGTCGTCGCCCAGGGCGGGTGATTGCCAGGCGAGCGGGGCAAGGCCTGCGCAAAGCAGCCAGGATGTTGCGAAGCGGGGCATGTTGTCTCCTTGTCAGTATTTTGTCCGTCACGCCACGGCCAGCGGCGACAGGGCGGTGTCCGGGTGCGCCATGGCCTGGCGCAGCAACTGCTGGATCAGGGCGTCGCGGATGTCGCGGTGGGCGGCGCTGTCCCAGAGGTTGGCGCATTCGAGCGGATCGTCCAGGCGGTCGTAGAGTTCGCCCCATTCCACGCCGTCATACACGCTGAGCCGGTAGCGGGGATGGACCAGGGTTCGCATCCGGACGGGGGCGTCGAAGCCGAAATAGGTCCGTTGGCCTTCCTCTTCGATCAGCACCGCGTCGCGGGCCTGGAACGGCCGCGCCTGGATCGAGGGCAGGAAGGACATGCCCTGCATGCCGTTGCAGGCCTCGACGCCCGCTGCCTTCAGGATCGTGGGGGCGATGTCGATGGTCGAGAGCAGACCGTCTTCCCGGATGCGCCGGGCGTTGGGTCCGGACCAGATGAGCGGCGTGCGTATCAGGCTGCGGTAGTGCAGCGAGCCCTTGAACAGCAGTTGATGATCGCCGCCGTATTCGCCGTGGTCGGCCGTGAAGATCACCACCGTATTGTCGGCCAGCCCGCATTCCTCCAGGGTCTGCAGCACGCGGCCGATGTTCGCGTCGATGAAGCTGATCGAGCCGTAGTTCAGCGCGGTCGCTTCCCGGACTTCCCGTTCCGTGGCGGCAAAGCAGGCCATGGAGGTCTTGTGGGCGCGCCCCGCGTCGCGCTGCCGGCGCAGCCACGCCAGGTGGGGCGGCGGAGTGTCCGAGCGGTAGGAGGCGGGCAGCGCCATGTCCTCCGGACGGTACATGTCCCAGTATCGGCCCGGCGGCGTATAGGGATGGTGCGGGTCCGGAAACGAGGCATACAGGAAGAACGGCGCATCGTTCCGCGCATAGGCGCGCAGACGGTCGCAGGTCCGCTCGGCTACCCACGCGCTGGGGTGCAAGGCTTCGGGTACGCGCGTGCGCCAGGCCTGGCCGACCGCAGCCAGTTCGTAGTCGCTGGGCAGGGCATTGGACCGGCCGATCCATGTTTCCGCGTCGGCGCACTTACCGCGCAGCCATTGCCGGTAGTGGCCGTTGATGTCGTCGCCATGTTCGATGCCGATCTCCGCATGGCCGAAGCCGTAGTAGGGCAGGCTCATGGGGTGTTCGTGGCCGCGCCAGCTGGCGACGCTTTCCTGCAGATAGTCCCCGGGGTAATGCCGGGCGCCGTCACGGGCCCGGCGGGGCGTCCTGGGATCGGGAAGCGGCGCATGGTCCGTCATGGTCTGGAGATGCGACTTGCCGATCAGTGCCGTGGCGTAGCCGGCCTCGCGCAGCAACTCCGGGAAGGTTACGGCTTCCAGCCCCAGCGGCAGGCCGTTGTGGCGGACGCCGTGGGCCGAAGGCATGCGGCCGGTCATCAGGCTGGAGCGGTTGGGCATGCAGATCGGCGTGGCGACGTAGGTGTTCGAGCTGGTCCAGCCCCGCTCGGCGAGCCGGTCGATATTCGGGGTCCGCACCGTGGTGTTGCCGTAGCAGCCGAGGTGATCGGCGCACAGCTGGTCGACGATGAACATCAGGAAATTGGGCCGCATGCTTAGCTTCGTGGAAGGAAGGGTCTCGGAGCCGAGATCCTAGCGGCTGGGGCCGGCGAGCCGGTAATAGGAAGTTTTGAGAGCGCCATCACCCCGCGTGATGGCGGGCAGTCAAGCCTGGCTTGCCAGCGTGGCCTTCATGATGCGCTCGGCCGCGATGACGGCATGGGATTTGGGCAGGTCGGGGCAGGCGCGCACGACGACGCGGCGGGAGAAGGCGGGGTGGGCGATGCGCCGGACGACCAGCGACGTGCCTCGCGTCAGCGTGCCCGCCAGTCCTTCGGGCAGCAGGGTGGAGAATTGGCCGGCTTCGCACAAGAGGAGGAGGGAGGAAATGTCCTCCACGCCGCCCATGATGTTCAGCCGGAGTTTCCGGGCCTGGGCCAGGGCAAGCAGCGACTGGTGCAGGGGCTGTGCCATGGACAGCAGCAGGGGAAAGTCCTGGAGGCTCGGCAGTTCCAGCGGCGGGGTTCCGCCGGCATGGCTGGCCGGCGTCACCAGGCAGATGTTTTCCTCGTACAGATGCGCGTCGGATTCTCCCCGCTCGTCACTGGCCAGCACCAGCATGGCCAGGTCCAGTTCGCCGCGGCGCAGCCGCTGAGCCAGGGCGTCGGAATAGCCCACCACCAACTGGGGCTGGATGCCGGGGGCCTCCTGGCGCAGGCGGGTGAACAGCGGGGCGCAGGCGACCGGCGCGGCGCTGTGCAGGATGCCTATGCGCACCGGGCCGCTGGCGGTGTCCAGGGTGGACTGGATGGCAGCCTTGGCCCGGTCGATCTGCCTGAGGATGGCCAGCGCATGGTGCAGCAGTTCCGTTCCCGACGTGGTCGGGACCACGCCCGTGGGGCCGCGGGTGAACAAAGGCGTGCCGAGTTCGGTTTCCAGGGCCGCCAGGGCCTGGCTCAAGGCCGGCTGGACCACGTGCAGGCGCCGCGCCGCCGCGGAAAGGCTGCCCTGCTGGGCAATGGCGACGAAATATCGGAGCTGCTTGACGTCCATGTCGTGGCCGGCCTGCTGAAGGACCGCGTGGCGGGGATGCGGCGGCCTACGAGCCGGCGCGTTGGCGGATCAGTTCGATATAGGCATCGGTATCGAGCGGCGTGCCCAGGCGCTGGGCTTCCCACACGACGCGGCCCAGGCATTCCATGATTTCGTGCGCGGCGTCGTGGGCGCCCTTGCGCTGGGCGAGCCGCTGGTAGGCGTCGCGGATGCCGGGCGGATGGTCGATCGACAATTGTTCGGCGATCGCCAGGTGCATGGACAGGTGCAGGAAAGGGTTGGTGCGGCCGGCTTCGACGCTGTAGTCGGCCTGGGCAGCCTCGGGATTTTCCAGGTCGCCGTGGTATTCCGGGTGTTCCAGGATCCAGTCCAGCGCGGTCGCCTCGAGCGGCGTCAGGACTTCGCCGGCGCGATGCTTGCGCCACGTCTCGGCGAAGAACTGGCGGACCTGGTCTCGGGTAGGGTTGAACATCATCGGAACATTGTACCCGCCGAGCCTGTCCGGTCCGCCGTTGCCCGCGTGGCGCCGGTCCGCCGAATACGGGATAATTCCAGGCCTGTGCCAGGGCCGCGACGCGGCTTGCTTCAACGATCGTTCCGGAAACACGCCGCATGTCTTCCTACAAGCATATCCAGGTGCCCGTCCAGGGCAGCCGCATCACCGTCAACGCGGATTTCTCCCTTAACGTGCCCGACCAGCCCATCGTCGCCTATATCGAAGGCGACGGCACCGGGCGCGATATCACGCCGGTGGCGCTCAAGGTCATCGACGCGGCCGTGGCCAAGGCCTACGGCGAGGCCCGCCGCATCCACTGGGTGGAAATCTACGCCGGCCGCAAGGCCACCACGCTGTACGGCGAAGGCGGCTGGCTGCCCGACGAGACCGTGGCCGCGTTGCGCGAGTTCGTCGTGGCGATCAAGGGGCCGCTGGGCACGCCGCCGGGCGGCGGCTTCCGGTCCTTGAACGTGATGATGCGGCAGGCGCTGGACCTGTACGTCTGCCTGCGGCCCATCCAGTACCTGCGCGGGGTGCCGTCGCCGTTGAAGCAGCCGGAAAAGACCAACATGGTCATCTTCCGCGAGAACTCCGAGGACATCTACGCCGGGATCGAATACGCCGCGGGTTCGCCCGAGGCGGTGGAGCTGATCACGGTGCTGGAGGAAAAGCTCGGAGCCAAGCACCTGCGCTTCCCGGCCACCTCGGGCATCGGCATCAAGCCCGTGTCGCGCGAGGGGACCGAGCGCCTGGTGCGCAAGGCCATCCAGTACGCCCTGGACCACGACCGCCGTTCGGTCACGCTGGTGCACAAGGGCAACATCATGAAGTACACCGAGGGCGCGTTCCGCGACTGGGGATACGAGATCGCCCGCCGCGAATTCGCCGCCGAGACCATCGACGCGGGGCCGTTCTGCCGCATCCGCAACCCGCGCACCGGCCGGGACATCCTCATCAAGGACTGCCTGATCGACGCGTTCTCGCAAACCATGCTGCTGCGCCCGGTCGAGTTCGACGTGATCGCCACGCCCAACCTGAACGGCGACTATCTTTCGTCGGCGCTGGCCGCGCAGGTGGGGGGCGCCGGCATTGCCCCGGGCGCGAACATGAGCGATTCGGTGGCCGTGTTCGAAGCCACCCACGGCACGTCGGCGAAGTACGCCGGCAAGGACTACGTCAATCCCAGCTCCGAGATCCTGTCGGGCCGCATGATGCTGCAGCACATGGGCTGGCACGAGGCGGCCGAACTGATCCTGCCGGCCATGGAGCGCACCATCCAGTCCAAGCGCGTGACCTACGATTTCGCGCGGCAGATGGAAGGCGCGACCCAGGTGTCGTGCTCGGGATTCGGGGAATCGGTCATCGCCAACATGGCCTGAGTCCAAGGGGGCGAGCCCCCTTGGCGGCGGTCATTTGTTGCGCTTTTCCAGCAGAGGATCGATGCGGCGCCGTTCGTCGGCCAGGAAGCTGGCGAAGGCGGCCGAGCCGGGTTCCATGGTCGCCGCGCCGCCGTCGACGAATATCTTATTGACCTTGGGGTCGGCCAGGGCCTGCGCCGTGGCCTGTTCCAGCTTGGCGACTACCGCTGCGGGCGTGCCCTTGGGGGCGAACAGCCCGAACCATCCATTGAAGTCGAAGTCGGGCATGTTCAGGGCCTCGGCCACGGTCGGCACGTCCGGCAGTAGCGGCGAGCGGACCTTGGACGTGACGGCCAGCGCGCGCAGCCGGCCTTCCTTCAGGAAGGGGGCGGCCACGGGCGTATTGACGAATCCCATCTGCAGCGTGCCGCCCAACAGGTCGGTCATGGCCTGGGCATTGCCGCGGTAGGGGGTATGGGTGAAGCGCGCGCCCGTGCGCGCCGACAGCATTTCGCCGGCGATGTGGGTCGAGGTGCCTTCGCCTGGGGATCCGTAGACGAAGCGGTCGGGCGCCTTCTTGGCGGCGGCGATGAGCTCGGCCAGGGTCTTGACCGGCACTGTCGAATTGACCGTGACGACGTTGGTCATCTTCGACACTCCCGAGATAGGAATGAAATCGGTGGCGGGGTTGAACGACAGATCGGGGAAGAGGTGCGGATTAGCCACCATGGGCAGGCCGTTGAGCAGAATGGTGTAGCCGTCCGGCTTGGCGCGCGCCACGTACTCCGTGCCGATATTGGTGCCCGCGCCCGGCTTGTATTCGATGACGATGGGCTGGCCCAGCGTCACGCTCATGTGCTCGCTGATCGCGCGGGCGAACACATCCGAGGATCCGCCCGCGGCACCGCCGATGATCATGCGGATCGGGCGGGAAGGGTAGGCGTCGTCGGCGTGGGCCAGGGGACCGGCGCCGAGGGCCGCGGTAGCCAGGGCGAGACAGCAGGCCTTGAGAAGCTTGGTGCGCATGGTGCGTATTCCTCAAACGTGGGGGAGCGGTTCGGTACAGGCACGAGGCGTGCCAGGCAGCTGTGTGTCCATGGTAGGAAGGGCTCTTTTTGTACACAATCGGTGTTAATCCGTAATTCCGGGATTAAAGATCGATAGGGTCGGAGAGTTTGAGTCCGTTCTCTATAGGTTCCAGGATTGGTGCAGTTTTCCCTTGTTTTGTGCGCATTTTGACGAGTTCTCTCCATGTCGGTGAGGCAAATGCAATGGCTGGACTTTTTCGCTCGTTCGTATCACTATTCGAATGGATTGTGTACAAAATGAGCGGAAAATGGCTAAGGCAAAGGTTCTGGTGGCTGGGGCGGGCCCGGTGGGGCTGGTCAGCGCGATGGTGCTGGCCGAGGCGGGCGTGGACGTGGAAGTGTTCGAGCGCAACGCCGACGTCATGGAGGATTTGCGGGCGTCGACCTTCCATCCTCCCACCCTCGACATGCTGGCGCCCTACGGTATCTCGGACGTGCTGGTGGCCTCGGGCCTGAAGGCGCGGATGACTCAGCAGCGCGACCGGCGCAAGGGCCTGATCGCCGAGTTCGACCTGGAACGCCTGGCCGGCAGCACGCGCTATCCGTTTCGTCTGCAGTGCGAGCAGTGGAAGCTCAATGCCGAACTGGTCAGGAAGCTGGAAAACCATCCCCGTGTGACACTGCGCTTCGGCTGCGCCGTCGAGGCGGCGCGGCAGGACGAGGAGTCAGCCACGATCCGGATCCGGACGGCGGGCGGCATGGAAGACGTGCGCGGCGACTACCTGATCGGCGCGGATGGCGCCTGGAGCACGGTCCGCCGCAGCCTGGGCATCGAGTTCGAGGGCTATACCTATCCCGAGCGCTTCCTGGTCGTTTCCACCGATTTCCCGTTCGAGTCGCACTTCGACAACCTGTCGTGGGTGAACTATGTGTCGGACCCCGACGAGTGGTGCGTGATGTTGAAAGTGCCATCGCTGTGGCGGGTGCTGTTTCCCACCGCCGAACATGAGTCGGACGAGCACGTGCTGTCGGACGAGGTCATCGAGGCCCGTCTGCAGGGCCTCCTGCCCCGCGCCGGCGCCTACGAGATCGTCCACCGCACGCTCTACAAGGTGCATCAACGCGTGGCAAGCCGGTTCCGGCTGGGACGCGTGTTGCTGGCGGGCGATGCCGCGCACATCAACAATCCCCTGGGCGGCATGGGCATGAACGGCGGCGTGCACGACGCCTTCAATCTTGCCGCCAAGCTGATCGAGGTCATCACGGGACGGGCGCCGGACAGCCTGCTGGATCAGTACGAGCGTCAGCGGCGCACGGTCGCCATCGAATACATCAACGCCAACACGGCCCGCAACAAACAGCTCATCGAAGAGCGCGACGAGTCCGTCCGTTCGCGCATTCATGCCGAATTGCGCGCCACGGCCGCGGACCCCGAGGCCGCGCTGGCCTACATCCGCAAGACGTCGATGTTCGACGCGCTGGAGCGGGCCGGGAGCATCGCGTGAACAATGGCTATGCGACGCGCCCGCCCTCGGCGCGACGGCAGCGGCTGCGCGCGGCGCTGGCCGGCCCCGGGCCCATCGTCGCGCCCGGCGTCCACGATCTGATCTCGGTACGGCTGGCGGAGCGGGCGGGATTCGAAGCGCTGTTCATGAGCGGCTACGGCGTGGTCGCGGCGGCCCTGGGCCTGCCGGATGCCGGCCTGGCCAACGGCACCGACATGCTGGACCGGGTCCGGCAAATGGCGATGGTCAGCGAGGCCGCGTTGATCTGCGACGCGGATACCGGCTACGGCGGGCTGATCAACGTCATGCATACCGTGCGCGGCTACGAGCGCGCGGGCGCCGCGGCCATCCAGCTGGAAGACCAGGTCTATCCCAAGCGCTGCGGCCACATGCGGGGCCGCAAGGTGGTGCCGGCCGCCGAGATGGAGGCGCGCATCAAGGTGGCGCTGGACACGCGCGAGGACGCTGGCACGGTGATTATCGCCCGCACCGATGCGCGCACCGGCCTGGGCCTGGGCCTGGACGAGACGCTGCGCCGCGCCGAGCGCTACGCGCGCGCCGGCGCCGACGTGGTGTTCGTCGAAGGGCCGGAGTCGCGCGACGAGATCCGCGCGTTCGCCGGCTGCATGGGGGTTCCTCTCATGGTCAACATGGGGCATGGCGCGCGGCTGCCGCTCATGACTCCGGACGAGCTCCATGAACTGGGCGCCAGGCTCGTCATCTATCCGACGGCCGCGCTGCTGGCGTCGGCGCAGGCCTGCGCCGACGCGTACGGGGCGCTGGGCGAGGGCCGCCTGCCCATTGGGCCCTGCTATCCGTTCGCCGATTTTTCCCGACTGATGGGTTTCGACTGGGTAGAACGTTTCGATGCCCGGTATCGTACGCTCGACGAAGAGGGACAGGCATGAGCGAAATCGACGTCTATGAACGGCAAGGGCTGGGCCGGCCGTCGGGTGTGGGGCGGCGCTGTGGGCTGGTGCTGGTCGATTTCGTGAACGGATTCGTCGATCCAGCGCTGCTGGGCGGCCGCCACGTGGCCGATGCGGCCGAGCGCTCGCTGACCCTGCTGCAGGCCTTCCGCGGCCTGGGACTGCCCGTGGCGCACAGCCGCGTGGTGTTCGCCGACGACGGCAGCGACCACAATGTGTTCTGCCGCAAGGCGCCCGCGCTGACCCGCTTCACCGAGAACGCCGAGTGTTCGCAGATCCTGTCCCTGCTCGCGCCCGAGCCTGGAGAGCGTATCGTGCGCAAGCAGAGCGCATCCGCCTTCTTCGCCACGGGCCTGGCCGACTGGCTGCGCGCACGGGGCGTGGATACCGCCGTGGTGGTGGGCTGCACGACCAGCGGCTGCGTGCGCGCCACGGCCATCGACGCCATGCAGCACGATTTCATGACGGTGGTGGTGGAGGACTGCGTGGGCGATCGCGCGCAGGGCCCGCACCAGGCCAGCCTGTTCGACTTGCGGCAGAAGTACGCGGACGTGATGGACCGCGACGCGCTGCTTGCCGCCATTTCTTGAGGAGTCCAAGATGGATCACCTGGGTTACCGGATGAAGTTCGGGGTATTGGGACCGTCCACGAATACCATCGTGCAGCCGGATTTCGATGATATGCGGCCGGTCGGGGTCACCAATCACTACAGCCGTATCGAGATCCCCGACATGAGGGTGGACGACAACGAGGATTTCCTGCGTCTGGTGGAAGCGATTTCGTCCAACACGCTGCATGCGGCGGAAGTCCTCAAGAGCTGCGAGATGCAGTACCTCGTCATGGGGATGTCGGCCGTGACCTTCTGGAACGGCCGCAAGGGCGCCGAGGACTACCTGCGGGGCATACGCGAGCGCGCCGGCGTCGAGGTCAGCTGCGGTTCTTTCGCGCTGGAGGCGGCGCTGCACGCCTACGGCGCCAGACGCGTGGCGTTCCTGTCGCCGTACTTTCCGGTGGCCAATGCCGAGGTGCGGCGTTTCTTCGAAGACTGCGGCTTCACCGTGGTGCGCGATATCTGCCTGCGTCGCCCCAGCCCGGTCCTGATCGCGCACACCACCGACCAGATGTGCCGCGAGGCGATACGCGAACTCGATGGCGACGACGTCGATGCCATCGTGCAGGTTGGCACCAACCTGTCCATGGTGAGGCTGGCTGCGGCGGCCGAGCTGTATCTGGACAAGCCCGTGATCGCGATCAACGCCGCCACTTACTGGCATGCCCTGCGCCAGGTCGGCATTCCCGACAAGGTCCAGGGGCTGGGCCGGCTGTTGTCGCACTACTGACGCAGAGCGCGCCGCAGGGCTCAATCCTGGGCGGCGTGGGGATGTTCGAGCAGCGCGAACTGCGCGGACCGCAGATGGCAGTGCATGACGGCGCGCGCCCACGCGGGATCGCGCGCCGTGAAGGCGTCGAGCAATTCGCGATGATGCTGGAAGGTGCGTGCCAGGCGCTCGCGGTCATAGCTGCGCCGCGTGCCCAGGATGACCTTGATCTCGACGGCCTTGGCGCGCATGCTGCGCAGGCGTGGGTTGCCGGCCGCATCGTAGATCAGCGCATGGAAGCGCCGGTTCAGGGTGCTGATGCGGTCGAGGTTGACGGGGCTGACGTCCGGCCCGCGCGATTCCATCTCGTCCTGGACCTCGCGCAGTTCCGCCAGCGTCGCCGCATCCATGCGTTCGGCCGCCAGCGCGGCCAGTTCCGATTCGACTAGGATGCGCGCCGCATAGATCTCGCGGATTTCCGGAGCCGACCAGATCCGCACGGTGGCGCCGGCGTTGGGTCGCAGCACCAGGAAGCCATCGGCCACCAGCAGCCGTATGCCTTCGCGCACAGGAGTGCGCGACAGCCCCAGCGCCTCAGCGACTTCCTTTTCCGTGATGCGCGCGCCCTCGGGATAGCGGCCGGCCAGGATGCCGTTGCGCACGTGGGCGTATGCCTGCTGCACGGAGGCCGGCCGCGAGGACAGGTCCGAGAACGAATAGATGTCGGGCGAAATCGCCGGATGGGCGTCGGGGGAAGGTGCGGGGTGGGACATGCACGCGGCAACCAAGCTGGGTGTGGCTACTATAGCGGATCGCCACACCCGCGCGGGCTGTTCCGAGGCTGTCGCTAGGCCGTGGCGCGCGTGTTCCGGGCCGTAGCGGCGGCCGGTTGCCGCCTCTTCACCCACAGGTACAGCCCACTGCCCAGCACGATGATCGTGGCCAGATCCAGCAGCGCCCACAGGATCTTCATGGGCATGCCGCCGTAGTCGCCGAAGTGCAGCGGCTGGGATACCAGCAGTGCCGTCAGGTACCAGGGCAGCTTGGGCGAGGCGGTGACCTCGGCGGTCTGGGCGTCGATCAGCACCGGCTGCAACAGCTTGGAAGTAAGCGGCTCGTTGCCGGCCAGGAAGAAGGTGTTGTGGTGCGGACTGGAGAAAGCCGTGCCGGGGAAGGCGATGAAGGACAGCCGGGTGTGCGGCGCGACGGCCATCGCGGCTTCCATCGAGCTCTGCAGCGAGGCACGCTGGGCGGGCGGCGTGACCGGCTGGCCCTGGTAGGGCGCCAGCAGCGCGCTCAACTGGTCGTACTGCCAATACTTGATCATCAGGTCGGCCCAGGTGTTGATCATGCCGGTGCCGCCCACGACGAAGGCCCAGACCAGCGTGACCACGCCCAGCAGGTTGTGCAGGTCCAGCCACTTGACGCGGGGCGCGCGGTGCCGCCGCACGTCGCCGAATTCCAGTTTCTTCATGAAGGGCCCGTACAGCACCGCGCCGGTGACGATGGCCACCAGCAGCAGAAGCCCCATGAAGCCCAGGAACAGCTTGCCCGCCAGCCCCGCGAACAGGTCCACGTGCAGCTTGAGCATGACGTACATGAATCCTTCGTCGAAGCGCGGTTCGGCCAGTACTTCGCCGGTGCGGGCATCCACCGCCACCGAGCGGAAGTCGTCGGTGGGCGCGGGCGTGGGGGTGAGCGTGACGAACCAGACGCGGTCGTCTTCCTCGTCCTGCGAGACGAACTGGATGACGCGATCGGGATGGCGTGCCTGCGCGACCTCCAGCACCCGGTCCAGGCTGACACGGGCCCGGTCGTCCGTCCGGTCGGGCGCCTCGACCTCGGTGCCCAGCAGGTGGCCCAGTTCGTGATGGAAGATCAGCGGCAAGCCGGTCAGGCATAGCAGCAGCATGAACAGCGTGCAGATCAGGCTGCTCCATTTGTGCAGCCAGGACCAGGTCTTCAGGGCACGGGCGGAGGGCATGGGTCAGGGTTCCTGGAAGGGCGGGAAGAGCGCGCGGCCTGTCATGCGCGCCTGCGGGTCGAGGCGTGGAAACGCGGGCGGTCGGGCTGGCGCCGCAGGCCGAACCACAGCATGGTGGCGACCGGGACGCCCAGTCCCGCCCAAGACCAGGCGTCGCCCCAGCTATCGGAAACCAGGGCGGAAATGAGTCCTGTCGCGGTCAGCGCGCCCAGCACGAGCGGCCATCCCCAGATACGGAGGGTGGAGGTGGACATGGGTTTCCCGTCTTGAATAAGGAAAAGGCAAATAATAACTATTCTTATTCTAGAAGGGAAATGCCGGATACGCCCAGGTGGTACCCGAAAGGGATTCAGACGGTGGGCTTGCGGCCCACGTAGCGGGTCACGAAGGCCGGCCCGCGGTGCCCGTCCCCTTCGTCCAGTTCCACCTCGCCTTCCCAGCCCTGCACTTCCTCGAGCAGGCCGCTGAAATCCGCGCGTATCGTGGCGAGGTCGCTCAGCATGTCGGCGTCGCGGGGGCCGCCGCTCTGGTAGGCCAGTTGGCGGGGATGGAAGGACTCCAGGACCAGCCAGCCGCCGGGAGCCAGCGCGCCCGCCAGGCGCCGGTGGGCGTCGGCCCGGAAGGCGCTGGGCAGGTGGACGTAGACCAGCACGACCGCGGCACAGGTGGCGGGAGGCGGCGCCCAGGCCGCCAGGTCCGCGTTCAGCGTGGTGATGGTGACGCCCCGGTTCGACGCCAGGGCCAGCGCCTTGTCCAGGCCGACCTGCGAATTGTCGACCGCCAGCACCTGATGCCCGCGCTCGGCCAGCCACACGCTGTTGCGGCCCTCGCCGTCGCCGGGCAATAGCACCCGGCTGCCCGCCGGCAGGCGGGGTTCCTGCTCGGCCAGGAAGCGGTTGGGCGCGGTTCCGTACTTGTAGCCAGGTTCGGAAAAGCGTTGATCCCAAGTCTTCATACTGCTCGATATCTCCGATGGAAGGACTTACTCGTCTTGCTCTCTGAGCTCGTACCACATGGCGTTCAGGACGGCGAACGTCGCCGCCAGACCCAACCCCAGTATCCAGGAAAAGTACCACATGCTCGTTCCTCCCAGGTGCGTCAGTAGGCGTGATTGCCGGGATCCTTCACGGACGCTTCGTCGACCTTGCCCCACAGGACCCGGTAGACCCAGGACGTGTAGGCGACGATGAGCGGGATGAAGATTCCCGATGCGACCAGCATGATGAACAGCGTCAGGTGGCTGGACGAGGCATCCCAGACCGTCAGGCTGGCTCGCGGGTCGGCGGACGAGGGCAGCAGGAACGGAAAGATCGAGACGCCCACGCTCAGGATGATGCCCAGGATGGCCAGTGAACTTGCCAGCAGCGCGCCGATCTCGCTGCGCAGCCGGAGCAGCAGCAGGGCCAGCGCCGAGCCCGCCAGGCCGGCGGCCGGCGCCAGCATCAGCCACGGGTGGGCCGCGTAGTTGTCGAACCAGGCACCCGAGGCGATTTCGGCCGTCTTGCGCAGCGGATTGGACGAACCCAGCGGGTCGATGGTGCTGGTGATGCGGTAGCCGTCCACCCAGGCCCACAGCGCGATGCCGCCCAGCGCGAACAGCAGCAGCGTCAGGAACGCCGCCACGCTGCCGTAGCCGCGGGCGCGTTCGGCCACCTCGCCACGCGTCTTCAGGACCAGCCAGCACGCGCCCTGCGTGAGCAGCATCGTGACCGACACCAGGCCGCACAGTAGGGCGAAGGGGGACAGCAGTCCGAAGAAGCTGCCGTCGTAGAAAATGCGCAGGTCGCCGTCGAGCCGGAACGGCACGCCCAGCAGCACGTTGCCCATCGCCACGCCCAGGATCAGCGAGGGTACCAGGCCGCCGGCGAACAGCGCCCAGTCCCAGGTCGTGCGCCAGCGCGTGCTTTCGCGCTTGCTGCGGTACTTGAAGCCCACCGGCCGCAGGATCAGCGCGAACAGGATGGCGAACATCGCGAGGTAGAAGCTGGAGAAGGACACCGCGTACAGCGGCGGCCAGGCGGCGAAGATCGCGCCGCCGCCCAGGATCAGCCAGACCTGGTTGCCTTCCCACACGGGACCGATGGTGTTGATGACCACGCGCCGTTCGACGTCGGTGCGGCCGACGAAGGGCAGCAGCATGCCCGTCCCCAGGTCGAAGCCGTCGGTCAGCGCGAACGCGATCAGCAGGATGCCCAGCAGCGCCCACCAGATCAGGCGCAGCACGTCGTAGTCGATGAGTGTGTGCAGAATCATGGCTTACTCCTGGGCGGTCAGACGTTGGGACAGGTGCGGGGCCACGAGCCGGACTTCCGGATCGGGGTCGGGCTCCACGCCCTTGCGGATGGCGCGCAGCATCAGGCCCATCTCGACGATGAACAGCACGGTGTAGAGCGCGGTGAAGCCCAGTATGGTCATCAGCACCGTTCCCGCGCCCAGGTCGGAGACGGCCGCGGCGGTAGGCAGCACGCCTTCGATCACCCAGGGCTGGCGGCCGAACTCGGCCACGATCCAGCCCATTTCGGCGGCGATCCAGGGCAGCGGGATGGCGAACACCGCGACCTTGAGCAGCCAGCGGTGCGCATCGAGCCGGCGGCGGGCCGACAGGATGAAGAACGTTGCCATCAGCAGGATGAAGAAGAAGCCCAGTCCGACCATGATGCGGAACGCCCAGAACAGCGGCAGGACCATGGGCACGGTGTCCCAGGCGGCCTGGTCGATCTGCTGGGGCGTGGCCTGGCGCGGGTCGTCCAGGTAGCGCTTGAGCAGCAGGGCGTAGCCGAGGTCGCTGCCATGCTGCTCGAAGGCGTCGCGGTCGGCCGGCGCGATGGCGGCGGAGCTGCCCGCCGCGCGGATGCGCTGCAAGGCGTCGAAAGCGATGATGCCGCTGCCTATGCGCTCGCGCGCGTGATCGACCAGCGTGGTGATGCCGGGAATCTCGGTGGTGAGCGAGCGCGTGCCGATCAGGCCCATGACGGCCGGGACGCGGACGGCGTAGTGGGTCTCGCGGGCCTGCTGGTCGGGAATGCCGACGATGGTGAAGGGCGCGGGCGCGGGTTCGGTTTCCCACATGCCTTCGATGGCGGCCAGCTTCATCTTCTGGTGCTCGGTCGACAGGTAGCCGCTTTCATCGCCCAGGACCACCACCGATAGCGCCGAGGCCAGGCCGAACGAAGCGGCCACCGTCATCGAGCGTTTGGCCACGTCGATGTGCCGGCCCTTCAGCAGGTACCAGGCCGACACGCCCAGTACGAACACCGACGCGGTCACGTAGCCGGCCGACACCGTGTGCACGAACTTGGCCTGCGCCACCGGGTTCGTCAGTACGGCGAAGAAGTCGGTGACTTCCATACGCATGGTTTCGGGGTTGAAGGCCGAGCCCACGGGGTTCTGCATCCAGCCGTTGGCGATCAGGATCCACAGCGCCGAGAAGTTCGAGCCCAGCGCCACGCACCAGGTCGCCACCAGGTGCCCGACGCGCGACAGCTTGTTCCAGCCGAAGAAGAACAGGCCGACGAAGGTCGCTTCCAGGAAGAAGGCCATCAGGCCTTCCAGGGCCAGCGGCGCGCCGAAGATGTCGCCTACGTAGTGGCTGTAATAGCTCCAGTTCATGCCGAACTGGAATTCCATCACCAGGCCGGTGGCCACGCCCAGCACGAAGTTGATGCCGAACAGCGTGCCCCAGAACTTGGTCATCTGGCGCCAGATCTTGCGCCCGGTCATGACGTAGACCGTCTCCATGATGGCGATGACGACCGACAGGCCCAGCGTGAGCGGGACGAAAAGGAAGTGGTAGAGCGCCGTCAGTGCGAACTGCAGGCGCGAGAGTGAAACGATGTCGAGGTCCATGGTGCCAGCTTCCTCCTCAGTCCGGGCGCAGGGTGTGAAGTCGATGATCGAAGGCGGGGGTGCCGCGGCGCAGGTCGGCGGCCACGGTGCCGTCGGCCAGCACGACGATGCGGTCCGCCAGGGCGGCTTCCCGCCGGATGTGGGTGGCGATGAGCAGGGTACGATCGCGCGCCTGCCCGGCCAGCCGGGCCACCACGTCGCGCGCGGTCGGCGCGTCCAGTCCTTCCGTGGGTTCGTCCAGCAGCCACAACTGCGTGGGGCGCAGGAACAGCCGTGCCAGCGCGAGCCTGCGGGCCTGTCCCGCCGACAGGCCCAGGCCGCCTTCGCCCAGGCGCGTGTCCAGGCCGGCGGGCAGGGCGGCGATGGCCTGGTCCAGGCCGGCGGCCTGCAGCGCGGCCCACAATGCGTCGTCGCCGGCGTCGGGTCGGGCCAGGCGCAGGTTGTCGCGCACGCTGTCCTGGAACAGCTCGGTACGTTGCGTCAGCAGGCAGGAGGCGGGGGCCTGGACTCGTCCGGTGGAGGGCAGCCGCTCGCCCGCCACCAGGGCCAGCAGCGTCGACTTGCCGGCGCCGCTGGGGCCGATCACGGCCACGCGTTCGCCGGGCCGGATCGTCAGGGTGATGTTTTCCAGGGCCACGTTGGCGGGCACGCCGGGCCGGCTGTCGTGGCGCAGGCTGGCATGTTCGACCAGGATGTCGCCGGAGGCGGCGCGGACCGGGGCCGTTGCCGGCGCGTCCAGCCGAGGCGCCAGGCGGCGGATGGCCAGCAGGGTGCGGCCCAGCTCCAGCGTCCCCCGCCGCAGCGGCGTCAACGGTTCGGCGCTTGCCAGCACGAGCAGCAGGGCCAGCGCCGCCACGGGGGCGCCGATGGCCGAACCGGCGACCAGCAGGACGCAGGCCGCGAGCGTGGCGGCCAGGGCCGCGGTGCCCGCCACGGCCTGAAGGAAACCGCCTTGTGCGTCGGCGCGGTTGATGGTGTCGTCGGCGGAGGCCAGCCGGTGCTCGGTCCGGGCCAGCATCCGGCATTGCGCCGTCAGGCGGCCGGCCATGGCGAGTTCGGTCTGGCCGGAGACGAGGTCGATGGCCTGCGCGCGCAGGGCTTCGATCGCATGGGCGCGGCGACAGGCGGCGCGGCGGCTGCGGCGCGCGGTCCAGGCCAGGATGCCGGCGCCCGTGGCCAGCAGCCAGCCGGCCATGGCCACGCCCAGCGGCAGGCTGACCACGCCCAGCATGACGCCGACCAGGGCGATCGCGGCACAGGCGGCGCCGGCCGGCACCAGCAGGCGCAGGTATAGGGCGTCCAGCGCGTCGGCGTCGGCGGTCAGGCGGAACAGCAGCCGGGCCGGCCGCGCGAGCAGCCTGCGCGCGGCCTCGGGCCGGGCCCAGCCCGCGAACAGGCGCGGACGCAGCGCGGCGATGACCGCGAGCGCCGCGTCGTGGGTGACGACCCGCTCGCCGTAGCGGGCCGCGGTGCGGACCAGGGCCAGCAGCCGTATGCCGGCGCCGGGGGTGAACACGTCGAAGGCGAGGGCGGTGCCGGCGGCCAGTCCGGCCAGCGCGGTGGCGGTGATGAACCAGCCGGACAGGCCCAGCAGCCCCATGCCGGCGCAAACCGTCAGCGCGGCCAGCGCGACGCCGCCCCACAACAGGCTACGCCGATCGGCGAAGAACAGCCGCAGCACGGCATGGATGGAGGCCTTCATGAGGCGGCTCCCAGGGCGGCCAATCCGGCCATTTCCGTGCCGGCCGGCGCAAGGCGCGGCGCGGCCAGGTCGATCACGCGGTCCATGCGCGCGGCCAGCTCGGGGTCGTGCGTGGCGACGATCAGGGTCCTGCCCGCGGACTCGGCCAGCAGCCGGCGGGTCAGTTCCCGGGCCGTGGCGGCGTCCAGGTGGGCGGTGGGTTCGTCGGCCAGCCACAAGTCGCTGCCGGGCGCGGCGGCCGCCCTGGCCATCGCCAGGCGCAGGCATTCGCCGCCCGACAGGCCGATGCCGGATTCGCCCAGCGGGCGACCGGCTTCGCGCCCCGCCAACTGCCCCAGCGTCGCAGCCTCCAGGGCGCGGCCCACGGCCTGGACGCTGACGTCCGGGCGGCCCAGGGCGACGTTGGCGCCCAGCGTGCCGGCGAAGACATGCGGCTTCTGCCCGATCCAGGCCATGCGTGCCCGCAGTCGCGGCGCGCTCTGGTCATCCAGCGCCACGCCGTCGATGACGACGGCCCCGGACTGGGCGGGCACGAGGCCGGCGATCAGCGCCAGCAGCGTCGACTTGCCCGCCCCGCTCGGCCCCATGATGGCCACTCGTTCGCCGGGTGCCACGCGCAGGTCCAGGCCGTCGATGACCGACGGCGCCGCATCGGCGTGGGCGAAGCGCAGTTGAACGAGTTCGACGGCGGGGGGCGGACGGTGCGCGGGTCCGTTGCCGGACGGCGGGAAGGGCGCGGCGCCGCCCACCAGCTTCGACGGCGCAGAGGAAAGCGCGCGCAGCGCCTCCAGCGCCGCCCGGCCCGCGGCCCGGTCATGCCAGGCCGTGGAAAGATCGCGCAGCGGCTCGAAGAAGCTTGGGGCCAGCAGCAGGACGAAGAGGCCCTGGCCGAGAGCGAGCGGACTGCCCCAGGTGCCGAAGGGCAAGGTGCCCAGCAGGTGGAATCCTACGTAGACCGCGACCATGGCGACCCCGATGGCGGAAAACAATTCCAGCACCGCCGAGGACAGGAAGGCGATGCGCAGTACCGCCATGGTACGCGTACGCAGCGTTTGTGCAACGTATGCCAGCCGTCCGGTGGTGGCGTCGACGGCATCCAGCGCCCGCAGCGTGGCCAGGCCTCGCAGGCGATCCAGCAGGAAGGCGTTCAGCGTGCCCATCTCGGCCAGATGGGCCTGGCTGGCGCGCTGGGCGCGCCAGCCCACCAGCGCCATGAACACCGGGATCAGCGGGGCCGAGGCCAGCAGGACCAGCGCCGCGACCCACGACAGCGGCGCGACGGCCGCAAGGATGGCCAGCGGCACGACCAGGATCTTCAACTGGATGGCGGGGTAGCGGGCCAGATAGGGCAGCGCGGCATCGGCCTGTTCGGCCAGCACGCTGGCCGCGTGGCCGGCGGCGGGGCGCCGCTTGTCCAGCGGAGAGCCGTTCGCCAGCGCATCGACCGCGGTGGCGCGCAGTGTCGACAGGCGGCGCCGCGCGACCTGGAAGCTCAGGCGCGCCCCCCACGCATCGCAGCCCGCGCGCAGGACGCCGGCAAGCAGGAAACAGGCGGCGGCGATCAGGCCCGCGGCCACGTCGCCCGGATCCGCCGCCATGCGCTGCACCGCCGAGGCCAGGATGCCGGCCTGGACCAGCCACGTCAGCGATCCGGCCAGTTGCAGCCAGTCGCCGGGGGAAGGGCGGAGCGCGTCGCCGGAGCGCGCGCGGGCGGGGCGGGACAGGGGCGTACTCCCGTTGTACGTTGGGCTGCCCCTAAGGTATCAGTGCTCGGTAGGACGTGACAATGATCTGCCTCAACTCGCGACATTCGGTCGCGCCCCCCGGCGGCCGGCGGCAAAAGGAAACGGCCCCGTGCAAGGGGCCGTCGTTCAGTCGCGGTAGCCGTGGCGCCGATAGTGGCGTTCTTCCCGATAGCGCCGTTCACGCTCCCAGCGCCGCTCCTGTTCCCATCGGCGCTCGCGCCAGTACGGGTCATAAGGCACGTAGCCGACCGGCCCCGGGACCACCATGACGGGAGGAGGCGGCATATAGACCGGAGCGGGAGCCATGTACACCGGAGGCGGACCATAGACGATACCGGGTATGCCGATGCCTATGGATACGCTCACGCGGGCCTGGGCCGTCGCACTGAGGGCCAACAGGGCCGCGCCCACCAGCCCTGCCATTGCCAGCCGTTTCATACAGATTCTCCGAGACTGCGATGCCCCCACTGTATGGGCGATTCCCGGCCGGCGGTTTGTGCGGGCTGTTGCAATCGTCGCCACATGTAACGCCCCCGGGGCGGGCATCGCGCTTCGCGTTGTTCGCCCGCGACGCGATCAGTAGCCCACGGTGAAGCGCCGGCCCGTGTGCGCGGGCTTTTCCACTTCGTCCAGCATCGCGATGGCGAAGTCTTCCATGGAAATCCAGCTGCGGCCGTCCGCGGCGGTCAGCAGCGCATCGCCGCCCAGGCGGAACGTGCCCGTGCGCTCGCCGGGCACGAACAGCGCCGACGGCGACAGGAAGGTCCAATCCAGGTCCTTTTCCGCTCGCAGGGCGTCCAGCCAGTCACGGCCGGCCAATGCCTCGGTCTTGTATTCGGCCGGGAACGCCGGCGTATCCACCAGCGCGGCGCCCGGGGCCACTTCCAGGCTGCCGGCGCCGCCCACCACCAGCAGCCGCGGAACGCCGGCCTGCCTGACGGGGCCGAGGACGCTGGCAAGGGGCGAGGTGGCGAAGCGGACGCTGCTGACGACCGCGTCCTGGCCGCGCAGGGCCGAGGCCAGTTTCGCGCCGTCGGCCAGGTCGATGTCCAGCGTGTCCAGTCCGGGGTCCGCGGCCAGCCTGGAGGCATGGCGTGCAATGGCGGTGACATGGTGGCCGCGGGCCAGGGCTTCGTTGACGAGGCGGCTGCCGACGTTGCCGGTGGCGCCGATGATGGCGAGATTCATGGAAGCTCCTTGACGATGAGAGAGAGGGGGCGGAGGCGATCCGCCGCGACCGTTACAAGCTTAGAGGCTGGCCCATGAGGGAAAAACTGGGGTGGCCGCCATAGTTTGTTTCGGTTTACGGTCGAATACCGCCCCTTTTTGCAGCGTCGTAGGCAAGGGTTACATCCCATTCCTGTCCCCCGGGAAGCGACAAGCGTATAGATAGGGGCCATGTCCGGCGGCCAGGGCAGGCATCGCGCTTGCTACGGCCGGGGGAAGGACACTCTGCCGCTGTCCCAAGGAGCCCATATTGACAACCATGCTTCGAGGTCCCGCGCACAGGATGGCCGGGAACGACACCGCTTTTTCGATGGAAGGCGCGCCGTCCCCCGGGCGGCGCGCCGAGACCGCGCCGCTCGACAATCGCGCGGCGGAACTGGCCGCGGGGCTGCTGGCTGAACAGGCCCGCATCGATCCGAAATTCCTTTACGACGCGCAAGGGTGCGTGCTGTTCAACGCCATCTGCGAACTCGAGGAGTACTACCCGACGCGCACCGAGCGGGCGATCTTCGAGGCCCATCGCGCGGCCATTGCCGGTGCTCTGCCGCGCCGCCTCCAATGGGTGGACCTGGGCTGCGGGGATTGCGCGAAGTCGCGTGCCTGGCTCGCCCACGTGGACGCCTGCCGGTACCTGGGCGTGGACATTGCCGCCGACTGCCTGCGGCACGAGGTGGCGGCGCTGGGCCGCAAATTCCCGCAGGTCGCCTGCGTGGCGGTGGAGGCGGATTTCTCGGGGGATCTGGACCTGCGCCGGCACCTGGCCGACACCCAGGAGCAGCCGCCGGTATTCTTCTACCCCGGATCGTCCATCGGCAATTTCGACCCCGAGCGGGCCGTCGCGCTGATGGCCTCGATCTGCCGGCAGGCCGGCCCGCGAGGCAGCCTGTTGATCAGCGCCGACCTGCGCAAGGACAGGCGCGTGATGCAGCGCGCCTATGCCGACGATCTGGGGGTGACGGCGGCATTCAACCGGAACGTGCTGCGCGTGTGCAACCGGGTGCTGGGCAGCGACTTCCAGCCCGCCGAATTCGACCATGAATCGCGTTTCGACGACGGCCATGGCCGCATCGAAATGCGGTTGCGGGCCAGGCAGCGGCAGCGCGTGCGCTGGGGATCGTCGGAGCGGATCTTCGAGGCCGGCGAGGACATCGTGACCGAGCATTCGTACAAGTACACGCCGGCGCAGTTCGATGCGATGCTGGCGCAGGCGGGGTTCTCGGTGCGCAACATGTGGACCGACCCGCGTTCGTGGTTCGGCGTTTTCCTGGCGCAGCGATGAACGCGCGCGACGATGTGTTCGTTCCCGAACTGCTGGCCCGCCGCGTGGCGGGGGTGCGCGAGGCCACGCTGGCGTTGCTGGACGGGCTGACGCCCGAGGACTGCATGCTGCAGTCCATGCCCGAGGCCAGTCCGGCCAAGTGGCACGTCGGCCACGTGGCGTGGTTCTTCGAGACCTTCGTGCTCGAGCCGTGGCAGCCGGATTTCCGGCCCTTCGATCCCGCCTTCCGCGAACTGTTCAACTCCTACTACGTGGGCGTGGGCGAGCGCCATCCGCGCGGGCAGCGGGGGTTGCTCTCGCGTCCTTCGCTGGACCGGGTCATGGCCTACCAGCAGTCGGTGCTGGAGCGCCTGCTCGAATGGATGGACGATGCCGCGCCGCCCCAGGCGCTGGCGCTGGTCGAGCTCGGCCTGCATCACGAGCAGCAGCATCAGGAGCTGATCGCGACCGACCTGAAGCACCACTTTTGGCACAACCCCCTGTTGCCCGGATGGCGGCCGGCTCCGGCCGAAGCGACCGCGGTGGATCCAGGACCGGCGGCGTTCCAGCGCTACGACGCGGGATTGGTGGACCTGGGGCATGCGGGCGACGGTTTTGCCTTTGACAACGAAGCGCCCCGGCACCGCGCGTGGGTGGAGGCGTTCGAGCTGGCGCGGCGTCCGGTCTCGAATGCGGAATACCTGGCCTTCATCGAGGACGGCGGCTATGGCCGGCCGGACCTGTGGCTGTCCGACGGCTGGGACGCGCGCGTGCGGGGCGGCTGGGACATGCCGCTGTACTGGATGCGGGACGACGGCCGGTGGACGTGCCACACGGCGGCCGGCCCGCGCCCGGTGGATCCGGCCGAACCCGTCTGCCACCTGAGCTACTACGAGGCCGACGCCTATGCGCGCTGGGCGGGTGCCCGGCTGCCGACGGAGCAGGAGTGGGAGCGGGCTGCGACGCAGGCAATGGCCGAGGGCTCCACCCTGCTGGCCGAAGGAGACTTCGCCGAGTCGGGGCTGCTGCATCCGAGGCGCCTGCGCGCCGAGGCGACGGATTTCCTGGGCGGGGTGTGGGAATGGACGCAGAGCGCCTACCTGCCGTATCCGGGCTTTCGTCCGGCTGCCGGCGCGGTGGGGGAATACAACGGCAAGTTCATGATCAACCAGATGGTGCTGCGGGGCGGGTCCTGCGCCACGCCGCGCAGCCACATCCGTGCCACGTACCGCAATTTCTTCGTGCCGGGCTCGCGCTGGCAGTATGCCGGCCTGAGACTGGCGCGCTGAGGAGCCTCGCATGAAGGAACCCGAGAAGCGGCGGCCGGAGCGCACCCGTACCCAGGACGACAAGGGACAGGGCGAGCCGCGGCTGCCTCATGAGCACGACGAATCGCACGACAGCCAGGAAAGCGCGCCACGCAAGGTGATCGAGCAGGCCTACGAGGATGTGCAGTCGGGCCAGGAAGACACCGATCTTCGTTCCAGCGGCGGCCGGCGCATCCCCGGCGTGCCGCGCAACGAAGACTGAGCCGCGCGGCCGCGTTCAGCGGGCCTTGCCCTTGTTGCCCTTGGGGGCGGGCGTGTCGGCGTTGCGGCGCGCCTCGCGCAGGTTCGACAGCAGGCCCTGGCAGTCGGCATCGGTGCCCGGGCCGGTCTCGATCAGCGGGATCAGCGCCGCCAGGGGATTGATGAAGGCCAGCGCGATGGAGGCGCCGGCCCGCGCGAACAGCGAAGCCTTGTCGATCTTGAAGTCGGGCGCCCCGAAAGTGCCGACGATATCGATGGGCGAGCGCGCCACGAGGATGCTCTTGTCCTTGGGACGGGGCTCGAAGCGCAGGGCCAGGCGCTCGTTGCGCAGGTCTATGGTGCCGTGGCCGTCGACGCGGGTGTCGTCGGTGTCGATGACCAGGGCCTGCGAGGTGGCGATGCCGTCCTTGACCGCGAAGGTGGCGACCGCGCAGCGCAGCCGTGTTTCCTTGTCTCCGCCGATCAGGAAGCCCAGCGCCTGGGTGGCGTCCAGGCCGATGGCCTCGACCAGCAGGTTCGAGATCTCGCCGCCCGTCACGGCCATGCCCACCGTGCCGTCGGCACGCCCCAGCATGGCCCGTATCGAGTTGCCCGCCGTCTTGAGCTTCAGGTCGGCGCCCAGCGTGCCCTCGCTTTTCTGCATCAGTTTCACGTCGGGGAACAGCCGGTTCAGGCGCGCCCGCTGCACGCCGATGCGGGCGTCGGTGCGTATCACCGGCTGGCGCGCGTCCAGCGTGATGTCCGAGCGCAGTTCGCCGCCCGCGTAGCCGAAGTTCAGCGGCACCAGCTTGAGCACGCCGTCCTGCAGGATGAGGTGGGCGGAGAAGTCGTCGAAGGCCCAGGGACCGCGCACGCGCACGTCGCCCGCGTCCAGCGTGACGTCGGCATTGATGGCGTTGAGCCGCTCCAGCCTGAACTCGGCGTCGGGCAGGATGCGGCGGTCGGCCGCCGGCTGCGGCGCGGCCTGCGCCTTCTGCGCGGGGGCATCGTCGCGCACGCCGATCAGGGGGCCGAGATCCTTCATGTCCAGCACGCGGCTCTTGAGCTTGGCGCGCAGCATGGGCTTGTCGCGGCGCATCTCGTAGCTGGCGTCGCCGGAAATGTCGGTCGAGCCTATCCTGCCGTCCATGCCCGTCAGGTCGAAGTTCATGCCGTCGCGTTTCAAGCGGCCCTTGATGCGGTAGGGTGGGGTGGTGGGCAGGGGCAGGTTGATGTACGGATACAGCGTGGACAGGGTCGGCCCGGCGATGTCCAGCGCCACGTCCACGGTGGCATCGCCGAACGGATCGCCCACCTGGCCCTCGGCCCGGACGTGGGTGGGGCCGCCCTTGGCGTCGATGAAGAAGGGAAAGGGCGTGCCCGAATCGCGCAGTGTCAGGATGCCGCCGGTACGCGCCACGCCGCCGAACGCGGCGTCATGGTAGTGGCCGCCGAATTCCAGCTTCATGCCATAGGCCGGTCCCGAAGCGGGCGCCTCGATGCTGTCGGCCTGCAGGTGCGCGTCGGCCTTCAGCACGCGGTCGTCGTAGTTCACCTTCACGCGGTTCAAGGACAGCGCGCGTACCACCACGTCGGGGGGCGGTCCGCCATCGTCCTGTCTGGCCAGGGTCCAGTTGTTGGCGCCCGACGCATCGCGGGCCAGATGGGCCTGGGCGCCGTCCACCGACAGCAGGTCCAGCACGACGGCGCGCCGCAGCAGGGGCAGCAGCCGGACCCGGACCTCGATGGATTCGGCTTGCAGCATGCGCTCGGGCTTGGTGTCGGGAATGTTGTCCAGGGCCAGCCCGTGCAGCCGGATGCGGGTGACGGGCCGCAGCCGCATGCGGAAGTCCTCGAGCACCACCTGCCGTCCGAGCTTTTCGGTGGCCAGCCGTTCCACCGGTCCCCGCAGGAAGCGCCAGTCGGTCAGCAGCGCGGCGGCAACCAGGAGGATGATGAGTCCAAGGACGGCGGCAAGGATTCTTTTTGTTCGCATCGGCAGATTTCGCGGAAAGAGGCACGCTCCCATCCCCGCGTTTTAATGGCTCAGGGCTGTTTGCGCAATTCCGCAGGTGGCAGTTTCATCAGGTCGCGGTATTTGGTGACGGTGCGCCGAGCCACCACCACGCCCTGTTCCGCCAGCATCCTGGTCAGCGAGACGTCGGACAGGGGATCGCGGCGGTTCTCGGCGGCGATCATGTCGCGGATCAGGGCGCGCACCGCCGCGGCCGAACAGCGGCCGCCCGTTTCGGTGGCCAGTTCGCGCGAGAAGAAGTGCTTGAACTCGAACACGCCGCGCGGCGTGGCCATGTACTTGTTGTTCGTGGCGCGCGAGACCGTGGACTCGTGCAGGTCCAGTTCCTCGGCCACCTTGCGCAGCACCAGCGGCTTGAGCGCGATCTCGCCGTAGTCGAAGAAGGTGCGCTGGTGCGCGACGATGGCCTCGGCCACCCGCTGGATGGTGGTGAAGCGCTGTTCGACGTTGCGTATCAGCCAGCGCGCCTCCTGCAACTCTTGCGCCAGCGGAGCCCGGTCGTCGCAGCGCGCCTTGCGGAACAGGTTGGCGTAGGCCTGGTGCAGGCGGGCCTTGGGCATGACTGCCGGGTTGGTGGAGATCACCCACTTGTTCCGGATCTTGCGCACGATCACGTCGGGCACGATGTGGTCGGTGCCTTCTTCCGAGAAGGCGAATCCGGGCCGCGGCGTCAGGCTGCGTATGAGCCGGCAGGCCACCGCCAGTTCCTCGTCGTTGCAGCCCAGCCGGCGGCGCAGTTCCGCCGTCTCGCGGCGCGCCATCAGGTCCAGGTACTGGTCGGCGATCGCCATCGCCAGCGCGCGCCCCGGCGTGGCCTCGCGCTGGGCCGCCAGTTGCAGGCGCAGGCATTCTCCCAGGCTGCGGGCCGCGAGTCCCGGCGTGTCCAGGTGCTGGACCAGGGTCAGCGCGACCATCCACTCGTCGTGGGACGGCGCGGGCTGCACGGACAGCGTGTCGGCCAGTTCGTCGAAGTCCTGGCGCAGGTAGCCGTCCTCGTCCAGCGCCTCGATGATGATCTCGGCCAGCAGCCGGTCGCGGTCTCCCAGCCGGTAGCCGCACAACTGCTGGTGAAGGTGGTCGTGCAGCCCCATGGAGCTGTGCGTCCATTGTCCGATGTCGGGCCGCTCCTCGCCGTCGTCGTCGCGGGTCCGGCTACCGGCGTAGCTGCCGCCGTAGGGCTCCGGGTCGAAGGCGGGGGGAGGGGGCTCGGGGGCGTCGTCGGCTTCAGCCTGGCCGGTGGCATTGCGATCCACCGGAAGGACCGATTCGCTGGCCTGCGCCGCGGCCGAGGCGTCCTGGTCGTCTTCCTCCAGGAAGGGGTTGTTCGCGATGGCTTGCTGCAGCTCCTGTGTGAACTCGAGCGCGGACATCTGCAACAGCTTGACGGACTGCTGGAGCCTGGGCGTCAAGGACAGTTGCTGCCGCACACGCATGTCGTAAGTAGCTTGAACCAATGCCGTCTCCCATGCTTGGCCGGACCATGGCCGTTGAATGTCGCAATCCCCTTACTTGCAAGCTTCGTGCCAATGCGAAGCCGTAGGCATGATGCGCAGGACAGTGGAAAATAGCGTGCAGCTCTTGCCGCTTCGGTAAGTTTTACCGGTGCAAAGGCCGGCTGGACAGGGGTTAAGTTCGACGGAACGGGTCTGTCTCGTAACAGAATGAGAAAAACATGCGAAGCTTCCTGCGCGTTCTTCTGTACGGCCTGTGCGCGGTGGTGCTGTGCCACTGCGCCAGCCCGCTTCCCGATCCGGCCAGCGGCACCGAGCCCCGGCGCAAGGTCCGCATCTCCAGCGAAACCGGCCTGCTGACCTACCGCGAAAGCCGCCGCATCATCCAGCAACTGGACGCCCGGGGCCAGGCGGGCGATTTCCTGGCGCGGCACCTGCAGGTCGAGGAGGCGGTGACCGATGCGCCGCTGGTCGTCGGCAACGAGGTGCGGCTCTTCGGCGACGGTCCCAGCACCTATCGCGCGATGGAGGAAGCCATCGGCGCCGCGCGCCGCTTCATCCATCTGGAAAGCTACATCTTCGAGGACGACCGGATCGGCAATCTCGTGGCCGAAATGCTGATCGCCAAGCGCGCGCAGGGCGTCGCCGTGGCCGTCATGGTCGACGACATCGGCACCTTGTCCGTTCCGCCCGATCTCTTCGATCGCATGCGGCAGGCCGGCGTGCAGGTGGTCTTCTTCAATCCCGTCAATCCGCTCAAGAGCCGGGGCAACTGGTCCCTCAACGAGCGCAGCCATCGCAAGATCCTGGTGGTGGACGGCGAGATCGCCTTCATCGGCGGGATCAATCTGAGCGACGTCTACGCGTCACGGCCGGTGGCCGGATCGTCGGCCCGGGCCCACGAGGCCGAGGGCCGGCAGGACGCGCCCTGGCGGGACACGCACATCAGCATCCGCGGCCCCGCGGTGCCCGACGTCGAGCGCGTGTTCCTGGAGGGCTGGCGCAGCCAGGGCGGGCCGCCGCTGGGCGATATCGACTTCCTGCCGCAGCAACCCCGGCGGGGGCCGCATGTGGTGCGCATCCTGGTCAACCGCCCGGGTTCGGCGGACAACCACGCCATCTACCTGACGCTGCTGTCCGCCATCAACAGTTCGCAGCGGTCGGTGCACATCACCATGGCCTACTTCGTGCCCGATCCGGGTTTCATCGCGGCCCTGGGCGATGCCGCCCGCCGCGGCGTCGACGTGACGCTGCTGCTGCCGGGGTTCAGCGATTTCTCGATCGTGCTGCATGCCGGCCGTTCCCACTACGAGGAACTGCTCGAAGCCGGCGTGAAGATCTACGAACGCAAGGACGTGCTGCTGCACGCCAAGACGGCCGTGGTGGACGGTGTCTGGTCCACGGCGGGCTCCAGCAACCTCGATTGGCGCAGCTTCACCCTGAACCACGAGATCAACGCCGTGATCCTGGGCGCCGACTTCGGCACCCAGATGGAGGCCCTGTTCGAACGCGACAGGCAGGCGTCCGTACCGGTGGTGCTCGAACAATGGAAGAAGCGGCCGCTGACGGCCAGGTTCAAGGAGTTCATGTCGCGCCTGCTGGAGCGCTGGCTGTAGCGGCGGTCCTAGGCGTCGCCGCCGCCGTGCTTGTAGGTGTCCAGCCGGTTATAGAGCGTCTTGAGGCTGATGCCCAGCGTGCTGGCGGTCTGCCGCTTGTCTCCGCCGTAATGCGCCAGTGTTGCGAGTATGAGTTCCCGCTGGGCGTCCGGCAGCGGGATGCCCACCGCCAGTTCCAGGCTGCCCTCGCGCCGGACCACCTTGCGGTTGCGCGGGGCGGGCTCGGGATTCTGCACCTCGACCTCGTCGTCGGCCAGGATGAACGCCCGATGCACGGCGTTCTTCAGTTCCCGTACGTTGCCCGGCCAGTGGTACTGGCGCAGGCCGTCCAGGGTGGCCCGGGCGAAGCGCTTGCGGGTCTTCTCGGTCGCGTTGAGCTGGTCCAGGAAACGCTGCGCCAGCAGATCGATGTCGGCGGGCCGTTCGCGCAGCGGCGGTACCCGCAGCGGGAACACCGCCAGGCGGTACAGCAGGTCTTCCCGGAAGCGTCCTTCCTGGACCGCCACCTGGGGATCGCGGTTGGTCGCGGCGATGACCCGGACGTCGGTGGAGAGCTGTTCGGTTCCCCCGACCCGGTGGAAGGTGGAGGTCTCGAGCACGCGCAGCAGCTTGATCTGCATCTCCGGGGCCATTTCCGTGATCTCGTCCAGGAAAATGGTGCCGCCGGCGGCGCGTTCGAAATACCCCACGTGCTGCTGGATGGCGCCGGTGAAGCTGCCTTTCTCGTGTCCGAACAGTTCTCCCTCGATCAGCGTCGCGGGGATGGCGCCGCAGTTGACCGGGATGAAGGGGCCGCCGTGGCGCGGGCTCTTCTCGTGCAGGGTGCGCGCGACCAGCTCCTTGCCGGTGCCGCTTTCGCCCACGATCAGCACCGTCAGCGCGGTGGGGGCCACCTTCTCGATCTGCTGGTACAGCTCCCGCATGGGCACGGCGCTGCCATACAGCAGCCCGTAGTGCTGGGGCGGGGGAGCCGGGCGAACGGGTTCGGCCGCGAGCGGCGCCGAGTGGCCGCCGGCCGTGTCGGGCACATCGCTTTCCAGTATCGGTACCAAGCCTTCCTCAGGGCGCATTGCCTGTTCCTTCCGCATGAATCTCCAGGGTGTGCCAAGGGCGGGAGTGCCCAAGGCAGGGCGGACGCCTCATTCTAAGCAGGGAGCCCCGCATGCCGGAAGCCGGTCGCGGGGGGGATGGTAACGGGCTGTGGCAAGCCCCGCGCGCGGGTCAGGGGAATTTACAAGATTTCATGTAATTCTTACCTATTGCTTGCACTTGGGCCGGGAACGGAGGCAGTCTATACAAGGAGTAAGCAATGTTGCGACGGCCGGCCATTTTCTTCGTAATTGCTTATTCACCACCTTGACGAGGAGCCACTATGGGCAAGCATCGGGTTGCGGGACTGCGTGACGTGGAAGGCGCCATCGGCCAGGTCCGGAGCCTGGTCGAGGACGCCGAGGCGCTCCTGCGGAACACGGCCGGCCAGGCGGGCCACGAACTGGACACGGCGCGGGCGCGGCTGCGCGACCAGCTGGATCGCGCCCAGGACCTGTACCACGACGTGCGCCGCGGCGCCGCCGAGTCCTACCGGCAGGCGTCGGCCCAGACCGATGCCTACGTGCACGACAATCCCTGGCGGGCGGTGGGCATCGCCATCGCGGTGGGCGTGGTCATCGGCCTGCTAGCGCCCAGGCGCTAGCCGCCGCCTTCGTCCGGCCATTCCGATCATCATCGCATCGAGGAGCCACACTGCATGCCGCATGTCCTGATCGTGGACGACGAACCGAACACCCGGGCGGCCCTGGCGGAAATCGTCGGCGCCGAGGGGCTTACCACCGCCGTTGCGGGCGACCTCCGGGAAGCCCGCATTCAGATCGTGCGCCAGAGTCCGGACGTCGTGCTGACCGACCTGAAGCTGCCGGATGGCAGCGGCATGGATCTGTTCAAGGAGCTGGATCCGTCCATTCCGGTCGAGGTCATCCTGATCACCGGCCACGCCAGCGTGGAGAGCGCGGTGGACGCCTTGCGCCTGGGCGCGGCCGACTATCTCATCAAGCCGATCAACATGCAGCGGCTCAAGGCCATCCTTGACCGCATCCCGCGGGCGGGTGACCTGAAGGCCGAAATCGGCTCGCTGCGCGGCGAGCTGCGCCGCTTCGGCCGCTTCGGCCGCATGCTGGGCGGCTCGCCCTCCATGCAGGACCTGTACGACCAGATCGGCAAGGTCGCGCCCACCGAGGCAACCGTGCTCTTGATCGGTGAAAGCGGCACCGGCAAGGAACTGGCGGCGCAGACGCTGCACGACCTGAGCCTGAGGCGCAAGCGGCCCTTCCTGGCGGTGAACTGCGGCGCCATTTCGCCGAACCTGATCGAAAGCGAGATGTTCGGGCACGAGCGCGGCAGCTTTACCGGCGCCGAACGCCAGCACAAGGGCTATTTCGAGCGTTCGCACGGCGGCACGCTGTTCCTGGACGAGATCACCGAGATGCCGATCGAACTCCAGGTGAAGCTGCTGCGGGTGCTCGAGACCGGGTTGTTCATGCGGGTCGGCACCAACCAGGAAACCGAGTGCGACGTCCGCATCATCGCCGCCACCAACCGCAATCCGCAGGAGGCGGTGGCCGAGGGCAAGCTGCGCGAGGATCTCTACCACCGCCTGAACGTCTTTCCCATCCATCTGCCGCCGCTGCGGGAACGGGCCAAGGACGTCGAACTCCTGGCCCAGAGCTTCCTGGACCTCTTGAACGAGACCCACAAGTCGGCCAAGGTTTTCTCGCCCGCCATGCTGGCCGACATGGCGTTGCATGCCTGGCCCGGCAACGTGCGGGAACTGAAGAACTATGTGCACCGCGCCTACATCATGACCGATGGCGGCCTGATCGACACGGTGGCGGCCCCCATCCAGCTGGCGCCCGCCGGCAAGGCGGAAAGCGAACCCATCGTCACCATTCAGGTGGGTACGTCGCTTGCTGAGGCCGACAGGCGGCTGATCTTCGCCACCCTGCAGCACTGCGGGGGCGTCAAGAAGCACGCGGCCGAAGTGTTGGGCATCAGCCTGAAGACGCTCTACAACCGGCTGGAGGATTACGCCGCAGACGACGCCCGCGAGGCGGACATGCAGGACGTGCCGGTTTCCTGAGCGCGCCTGCTGCTACGGAGATCACTGACCATGTCCCGGTTGTACGCGCACTCGGTTCCCCCCGATCCCCCTGTCAAGGATCCGCCGCCGGTGGGCGATCCGCCCAACCAGCCGGTGGGGGATCCGCCGGTTCCGCCGGCCCAGCAGCCCGATCCCATCGACCCCGAACTGCCGCCGCCGCCTCCCACGCCGCCGGGCGAATGAGGCGCGGCACGATACGTGCTGGCGATACCTCGTCCGTGATTCGAGGAGATTGCCGTGTCGCTCATCGTCGCTGCCCGTTTCGACTCCTTTCCCGAGGCCGAGGAAGCCGGCCGCAAGCTGTTCGCCGCCGGTTTCGCCCAGGAGGACGTCTCCATCTTCTTCGTCAATCCCGCCGGCCAGCACGACCGCTATCCCCTGGGCGGCGACCAGGCCGCCGACCCCGGGTCGCGCAAGACCAAGCACGGCGCGATAGCCGGCGCTGCCTTGCTGGGCCTGGTGGGAGCCGTGATCGGTTCCATCGTCTGGTTGTATGCGGCCGGATCCGTGCTGGCCCTGATCATCGCGGTGGGCGTCGGCGCCTACATCGGTTCGCTGGGGGGCGCGCTGGTCGCCACCCGCAGCGCGACGCGCGCCTATCGGGCCGGCCACAGCACGGGAATGCGCCGTGCCGGCGTGCTGACCGCTGTCCATGTCACCGTCGCGACCGAGGCCGCCGCCGCCCAGGTGCTCAGGGGGTGCGGCGGCAAGGACGTGGAAAAGGCCGAGGGCCGGTGGCGCGAGGGCGACTGGGTGGATTTCGATCCCGTGGCCCCGCCCGTCCTGAGCGACAAGGTACAGGCCAGGCCGTCGGACGCCATGGACGGGCGGGAGTCCCGCGCCATGCAGCACTGAACGGCCCGGGCACCCGGCCGATTCAGCGGGGGCGGGTTGCGTCGTCCTCGTCGTCGCCCGGGTGCGAGCGGGCCAGGCGTTCCTCGTCCACGACTTCGTCCGGCAGGACGTCGGCCCCCGTGCGTTCTTCCTCGTCGGGGTCGACCGAAAGCCGCTCTCCCGTCTTGCTCGAGTCGGTGCCGGCCTCGTCGTCGGGCAGGCCGGCCAGGTCGCTGCCGGAATCCGAGGTGTCGCTGGGGCCGAGCTTGCCGCTCTTGCCGCTGTCTTCAGGCAGGCTTTCGCCCGTGCCTAGCAAGGTACTGTTGGACATGGCGTGCTCCTTTTCACAAGCCTGGCAAGGGAATTGTCGCGCCGCGCGACCTTCCCGCTCAAGCCTGCACCACGCAAACCGCGTACCCGGCGGCCGGCCCTAGGCGGCAGGCGTCTTGTCCTTGTATTCGCACAGGTCGGCGATGCCGCATTGCGGGCACTTGGGCTTGCGCGCCACGCAGATGTAGCGTCCATGCAGGATCAGCCAGTGGTGGGCGTCCAGCAGGAACTCCTTGGGCACGAATTTGAGCAGCTTGTCCTCGACCTGGCGGACGGTCTTGCCCGGCGCGATGCCGGTACGGTTGGCGACGCGGAAGATATGCGTGTCGACCGCCATGGCCACTTGCCGGAATGCGGTATTGAGCACCACGTTGGCGGTCTTGCGGCCCACGCCCGGCAGCGCTTCCAGGGCCTCGCGGTCGGCGGGCACCTCGCCGCCATACTGCTCGAGCAGGATGCGACAGGTAGCGATCGCATTCTTGGCCTTGGTCTTGTACAGGCCGATGGTGCGTATGTACTGGCTGAGGCCTTCCTCGCCCAGGGCCAGCAGCCCCTCGGGCGTGCCGTGCTCGGGAAAGAAGCGGCGCGTGGCCAGGTTGACCGACTTGTCGGTGGCCTGCGCCGACAGCAGCACGGCGATCAGCAGCTGGAAGGTCGACCCGTATTCGAGTTCGGTTCGGGGGGAGGGATTGGCGGCGCGCAGGCGCTCGAAGATCGCTAGTCGTTTGGCGGCGTTCATGCGGACACGGCTCGGGCCGTTGTTGTGATGACGGGACGGGGTCAGTGCGCGCGCCGGGAGCGGGCCCGGGCGAGGGCGGCCTCTAGTATGGCACGCTTGCGTTCGGCGGCTTCGTCGGTGCCCGCGGCCGTGGCGGCGGCCGACAGGGCCGGGGAAGCCTGCTCCCGCATGGCCGACCGCGCGCGCAGGCGTTCCTGGTCCTCGCGGCTTTCGCGGGCCAGGCGCGTGGCGCGCCGCTGATGGCGCAAGCGGGCCGCGGAGGCATCGTCGTCGGTCCAGGCGCGCGCTGGCAGGGCGGGCTCCATGGTGATGCAATCGACGGGACAGGGGGCCACGCACAGATCGCAGCCCGTGCACAGGGCCGTCAGCACGGTGTGCATGGCCTTGTTGGCGCCCACGATGGCATCCACGGGGCAGGCCTGGATGCAAAGCGTGCAGCCTATGCAATGCTGCTCGTCGATACGCGCCACGTGCAGGGGGACATGCTGGCCGCGCGTCTCGTCCAGGGGCAGGATGGGCCTGCCCAGCACCGCGGCCAGCCGGGCGATGCCGAGGTCGCCGCCGGGCGGGCAGCGGTTGATCGGCACGTCGCCTTCGACCAGCGCCCGGGCATAGGGCCGGCAGCCGTCATAGCCGCATTTGGTGCACTGGGTCTGCGGCAGTTGCGCATCGACGAGGTCGATCCGGTTCACGGCTGGCGCCCGGTCAAGCCGCGTCCTGGTGCTGGCGAATGAACTCGGCGATCTGGGGACAGATGACTTCGCGCCAGCGCCGGCCCGAGAAAATACCGTAGTGTCCGCAGCGCGGGGCGGTGAAATGGCGCTTGCGGTCCGCCGGGATGCCGCTGCACAGGTCCTGCGCGGCCTCGGTCTGGCCGGAGCCCGAGATGTCGTCCAGCTCGCCTTCGATCGTGAACAGCGCCACCGAGCGGATGTCCGAAGGCTTGACCAGTTGGCCGTTTACCTTCCAGACGCCGCGCGGCAGCTCGAAGTCCTGGAATACCGTGCGTATGGTGTCCAGGTAGTATTCGGCGGGCATGTCCAGGACGGCGTTGTATTCGTCGTAGAAGCGGCGGTGCGCTTCGGCGTCGTCATCGTCGCCGCGCACCAGGTCCAGGTAGAAGTCGTAGTGCGACTTCAGGTGGCGGTCGGGGTTCATGCTGACGAAGCCGGCGTGCTGCAGGAAGCCGGGATAGACCTTGCGGCCCGAGCCGGGGAAGCGCGGCGGCACGCGGTGGATCAGGGTGTTCTCGAACCAGGAATAGGACTTGGTCTTGGCGAGATTGTTGACCTGCGTGGGCGATTTGCGCGGGTCGATGGGGCCGCCCATCATGATCATGCTGCGCGGCAGCTTGGGATCGTTGTCCGAGGCCATCAGCGAGACCGCGGCCAGCACCGGCACCGTGGGCTGGCACACCGAGATCACGTGGACCTCCGGACCCAGCTGGCGGATGAAGTCGCGGATGTAGCCGACGTAGTCGGCCAGGTGGAAGGGGCCGGCCGACTGCGGCACCATGCGGGCATCGATCCAGTCGGTGACGTAGACGTCGTGCTCGGGCAGCAGCGCGCGCACGGTGTCGCGCAGCAGCGTGGCGTGGTGGCCGGACAGCGGCGCCACCAGCAGCACGGTGGGATCGGGCTTGCGCCGGGCCGCGGCCTTGCGTGGCGACATCGGGGTGCGCACGAAATGCACCAGGTTACAGAAGGGCCGGGCGGCCGCGATCTGTTCCGTGACGGTGGCCTCGGCGCCATCGAGTGTGGTGGTGGGCAGGTCCCAGGCCGGTTTCTCGTAGTCCTTGCCCAGCCGGTACAGCAGCTCGTAGCCGGCCGCCAGCCGCCGCGACAGCGGGGTGTAGGCAAGCGGGCTATAGGGATTCGAGAACAACTGCGCCGAGGCGTCGGCGAAGTGGGCAAAAGGCGTCAACAGGGCGCGCTGCCATTCATGTAATTGATACAGCATCCTTGCTCCAGACCACGGGTGGGCAATCGATTCACCAGTAAACCGATTATATTGCATTGCACAATCGGTGTATCGCGCCGGCCGCGCAACTCGGTGTCACCAATAGTTTTCCACGGCCAGATTGCCTGGTTTACCCCGGCGGGAGGCCCCAAAACCGCGCTCCGCCAGCAATTTGCGCAAATCAGACACCATTTCGGGGTTGCCGCACAACATGATGCGCGAACGCGACGGATCCAGCGTGACGCCGGCCCGGCGCTCCAGCTCGCCGCTGGCGATCAGCGTCGTGATGCGGGCGTCCAGGGCGCCCTCGACCCGCTCGCGCGTGACCGAGGGCAGGTAGATCAGCTTGCCCGGCTGTTCCCGGCAGAATTCGCCGAAGACCTCGTGGTCGCGCAAGCCCTCTATGGTGTCCCGGTAGACCAGTTCCTCGGCCGTGCGCACACTGTGGACGACGATCAGGTGATCGTAGGTTTCCCAGACGTCCAGGTCCTGCAGGACGGAGACGAACGGGGCCAGGCCGGTGCCCGAGGCCAGCATCCACAGGTCCTTGCCGCTGGGAAAGGCGGCCGTGGTCAGGAAGCCGAAATTGGTCTTGTCGACGTACAGCTTGTCGCCTTCGCGCAGGTGCTCGAGCGCGCTGGTGAACTCGCCGTCGGGCACGACGATGGAGAAGAACTCCAGGAAATCGTCATAGGGCGCCGACACGATCGAATACGCCCGCCACACGATGCGGCGCCCCGATCCGTCTTCGGCATCCGGGTCCGGCCGCTCGACGCCCAGACGCGCGAACTGCCCCGGCACGAACCGGAAGCCGGGCGACCGCGTCGTGCGGAACGAGAAAAGCTTGTGCGGCACCCAGGTCTTGACCCAGGTAACCGTCTCGACGGTGTACTTATCCGACATCAATCCATTAATTCCGGGCGGCGGGTTGCCCCAGGGCACAGCGGATCCGGCTCCGCCGGTCCGCCAGTGCCGCCCCCTGGGGGGCGCGCGTCAGCGCGTAGGGGGGGACTCTACCTCTCTAGGAGATCCAGCTTGCCTTCCTTGTCCTTCCACTCGTCGGCGTCGGGCAGGGGCGGCTTGGTGCGCGTGATGCTGGGCCAGCTTTGCGACAGGTCGGCGTTGATCTGGACGAAATGCATCTGGTTGGCGGGAACGTCTTCCTCGGCCAGGATGGCATTGGCCGGGCATTCGGGGATACAGACGGCGCAGTCGATGCACTCGTCAGGGTCGATCACCAGGAAGTTCGGGCCTTCGCGAAAGCAGTCGACCGGGCAGACATCCACGCAATCGGTGTATTTGCACTTGATGCAGTTCTCGGTGACGACGTGAGTCATAGGCGGCTCCAGGACGATGCTGGATAAAAGTTTCAGGTCAGCCCATGATTTTACCGGACTCGCGCGGTTCGGCAGGCCATTCCCCTTGGAGGGCCATGGGAGTGTGGCGTGGGAAGGGGGCCTTGGGCGGGGATGAGTCCTCTCCTGTGCTATTTTCCTTGGTTACACAACAGGCATCACTGGAGACCGTACGATGCGATCCACCCTGAACGTCCTGCGCAAGAAGCTTGCCGCGGGGCGGAAGATTTCCATGCTGACGTGCTATGACGCCGGTTTCGCCAAGGTCATGGAGGATGCCGAGGTCGATTGCATCCTGGTGGGCGACACGCTGGGCATGCTCGTGCAGGGCAGGGATTCGACGCTGCCGGTGCTGTTGCAGGACATCGCCTACCACGTCTCCTGCGTGGCGCGCGGCACTCGCCGCCCCTTCCTGTTGGCCGACATGCCCTTCGGGACTTACCAGGAAAGCCCCCAGCAGGCCCTGCGCAACGCCGTGACGCTGATGCAGGCGGGCGCGCAGATGGTCAAGATCGAGGGCGGGGCCGAGCTGGCGCCCACCATCGAACTCCTGACCCGCAGCGGCATTCCCGTCTGCGGCCACATCGGCCTCCTGCCGTCCCACGTGCACGCGCTGGGCGGCTATCGCGTGCAGGGCAAGGAAGACGCCGAGGCGCGCCGCATCGTGGCCGACGCCCGGGCGGTCGAGGCGGCCGGCGCCGCCATGATGGTGATCGAGGCCGTTCCCGATCCCGTCGCCCGCCAGGTGTGCGAAGCGGTGCAACTGATCACCATCGGCATCGGCGCCTCGGTGGCGTGCTCGGGCCAGGTGCTGGTCCTGCACGACATGCTCGGGCTGACGGCCACGCCCGCCAAGTTCGTTAAGAACTACATGGTCGGGGCGCCCGCAGGAGGCGATGCGGTCCTGCAGGCCTTCCGGCGCTATGCCCAGGAAGTCGAGACCGGCGCCTTTCCCGGCGCGGAGCACGTCTACGGCATGACCGCCGGCAACATCGGCACTCCCTACGGCAACCAGAGCGGTTCGTAGCCATGATCATCACGTCTTTGCTGGATACCGACCTCTACAAGTTCACGATGATGCAGGTCGTCCTGCATCAGTTCCCGGCGGCGCAGGTCGAGTACAAGTACAAGTGCCGGACCCCGGGGATAGACTTGCATCCCTATGTGGACGAGATCCGCGAAGAAATCGATGCGCTGTGCGAACTGCGCTTCACCCAGGAGGAACTGGACTACCTCGGCGGCATGCGCTTCATCAAGAGCGATTTCGTCGACTTCCTGAGGCTGTTCCATCTGCCCAGGCGCTGCATCTCGGTGTCCAGGTCGCAGTCGCCGGGAGAGCTCGACATCACCGTTCAGGGGCCGTGGCTGCACACCATCCTGTTCGAGATCCCGGTGCTGGCCATCGTCAACGAGGTCTATTTCCGCAACAACCACCTGGTGCCGGCCTATGCCGAAGGCCGCCAGCGCCTGATGAGCAAGGTGGAACTGGTCCGCGGCGACCCCGCCCTGAGCGATTTCCACATCGCCGACTATGGCACTCGCCGCCGTTTCTCCAAGGCCTGGCACGAGGAAGTGATCATCACGCTCAAGGATCAGATGCGCGAGCATTTCTCGGGCACCAGCAACGTGTATTTCGCGATGAAGCACGGGCTGACGCCGCTGGGCACCATGGCGCACGAATACCTGCAGGCCTGCCAGGGCCTGGGGCCGCGCCTGCGCGACTCGCAAATCTATGGCTTCGAGGTCTGGGCGCGCGAATACCGCGGCGACCTGGGCATCGCGCTGTCCGACGTCTACGGCATGAGCGCCTTCCTGCGCGACTTCGACATGTATTTCTGCAAGCTGTTCGACGGCGCGCGGCACGATTCGGGCGACCCCTTCACCTGGGGCGAGCGCCTGCTGGAGCACTACAAGCAGAACCGCGTGGACCCCCGCACCAAGATACTGGTGTTCTCGGACGGCCTGACCTTCCCGCTGGCGATCAGCCTGGCCAAGCATTTCGCGGGGCGCTGCATCACCGCCTTCGGCATCGGCACCAACCTGACCAACGACCTGAGCTACCAGCCCCTGCAGGTGGTGATGAAGATGGTCAAGTGCAATGGCCAGCCGGTGGCCAAGGTGTCCGACACGCCGGAGAAGACCATGTGCGAGGACAAGGCCTACCTGGCGTACCTGCGGCAGGTGTTCGAGATCCCGCCCGAGCAGGTGGGCGAGACCGCCGACGACTGAGGGGCGGCGCCCTACACCCCCAGGTAGCGGCTGAGCGCCTCGGGCCGGTGCGCGAGGTCCTGCGCCTGGCCTTCCAGCACCATGCGGCCTTTTTCCATGACCACCAGCCGGTCGGAATTGGCCATGACCATCCGGTAGTTGCGGTCCACCACCAGGGTGGCCAGGCCGCTGCGCCGGATGTCGCCGATCACCCGCCAGATCTCGGCCACGATCAGCGGCGCCAGCCCTTCGGTGGCTTCATCCAGGATGATGGCGCTGGGATTGGTCATCAGCGCGCGGCCGATGGACAGCATCTGCTGTTCGCCGCCCGAGAGCTGCCAGCCCAGGTTGCTCATGCGTTCGGTCAGCCGCGGAAACGTGGCCAGCACGCGTTCCAGCGTCCAGTCGGCCTGGCCGCCGCTGCCGCGCCGCGCCGCCATCACCAGGTTTTCCTTCACCGTCAGGTTGGGAAAGATGCCCCGGCCCTCGGGCACGTAGGCGATGCCGGCCTTGGCGGCTTCATAGGGCTTGCCGCGCGACAGGTCGCGGCCGCCGATCGAGATGCGTCCGTCGCGCTGCTTGACATGGCCCAGCAGGGTGCGGATCAGGGTGGATTTCCCCATGCCGTTGCGTCCCAGCAGGCCGACGGTTTCCCCGCGGCCCAGGCGGAAATCCACCCCGTGCAGGATATGGCTGCTGCCGTACCAGGCGTGCACCTGGCTGGCGTCGATGAGCGCTTCCATCTGTCTTCCTTTTCTCCGGCGCCGGGGTCAGTGGGCCGAGCCCAGGTAGGCTTCCTGGACGTCCGGGTTGTTGCGCACGTCGGCCGGCAGCCCGCTGGCGATGGGACTGCCGTTGACCATCACGGTGATGTCGTCCGCCACCGCGAACACCGCGTCCATGTCGTGTTCGACCAGCAGGATGGCATGGCCTTGCCGCAGCCGCCGCAGCAGTTCCAGCATGCGTTCGGATTCCTCGGCGCCCATGCCGGCCAGCGGTTCGTCCAGCAGCAGCACCGTGGGCGAGGTGGCCAGGCACATCGCCACTTCCAACTGGCGCTTCTGGCCGTGCGACAGGTTGGCGGCGGTCTTGTCCGCCACCGCGGTCAGGCCGGCGCGCTCCATCACTTCATCGGCGCGTTCGCGGCTGGCGCGGCAGCCCTGGGCCGGTTGCCAGAATTGCCAGGGGCGCTGCGTGCGCGCCTGCGCGGCCAGCCGGCAGTTCTCGCGCACCGTCAGCGGCAGGAAGATCGTGTTGCGCTGGTAGCTGCGCCCTATGCCGGCCTGCGCGCGGCGAGGCTGCGACCAGCCGGTGATGTCGCGGCCATGCAGGCGGACGCGGCCGGCCGTGGGCGGCAGTTCGCCCGACAGCAGGTGGATGAGGGTCGACTTGCCCGCGCCGTTGGTGCCGATCACGGCATGGATGCGGTCGGGTGCGAGCGACAGCGAGACGTTGTCGATGGCCCTGAGCGCGCCGAAGTGGCGGCTCAGGCCCTGGGCTTGGAGCACTGCCGTCATATCGTCTGTTCCGTGGCCGAGGAGGGAGTGGAGGAGGCGTCGCCGCGAGCGGCCGCCTCGGGCGGCGCCAGCGGCTGGGGGCGGCCGCGGCGCGGCAGGCGCAGACGCGAGAAACCGCCCGCCAGGCCCTGGGGCATCCAGGCGACGGCCAGAATGATGAAGCCGCCCATCAGCAGTTGCCAGTGCTTGGTCAGATCCTGGAACCATTCGGCCAGCAGGACGAAGGCGAAGGCGCCGATCACCGCGCCGGCCAGGCTGCCCAGTCCGCCCAGGATGATCATCAGCAGCGCGTTGCCGGACTGGTGCCAGGACACCAGTTCCGGGTTGACGTAGCCGTGCTGCGTGGCATACAGAAAGCCCGCCAGGCCCGCCAGCGCGCCGCCCAAGGTGAAGCTGGCGAGCTTGTAGGCCAGGGTGTTGTAGCCGGCCGCCCGCATGCGCGGTTCATTGTGCTTGATGCCCACCAGCGCATGGCCCAGGCGCGAACGCAGCACCAGGCCCAGCACGGCCAGCGTCAGCGCCAGTCCCGCCAGCGTGAACCAGTAGAACTGCGGCGCCTGGTCCAGGTCGACCAGGCCGCGGCCGGCCAGCGTGAAGGCCGGTTTGTTGTAGATGTAGGTGCCGTCGCTGCCGCCGAAGGCCTCGACGTCGTGGAACACGAAGTACACCAGTTGGCCGAAGGCCAGCGTGACCATGATGAAGTAGATGCCGCGCGTGCGCATCACCAGAAGGCCGATCGCCAGCGCAAGCAAAGCCGCGCAGCCCACCGCCGCCACCAGCAGCAGCCAGCCGTTGCCGGCTTCGTAGCGCGGCGTGAACATCGCCACCGCATACGCCGCCGCGCCGAAATAGGCCGCGTGCCCCAGGCTGACGAGCCCCGTATGGCCCACCAGCAGCTGCAGGCTTAGCGCGAAGATCGCCATGATCAGCACCTTGGCGCCGAGCTCGACGTGGAACGGCGTGCCGATCGGCTCGGGCAGCACCGGCAGCAAGGCCAGCACCGCCAGCGCCACGATCCAGGCAAGAAGAGAAGAAGCTTTCATTCCATATTCACCGTTGTTACCGCTGGCAGCCATCGAAGCGCCGCTGCCACAACCCAAAATAAAGGCACTAGACCCAGGATGCGGTGGATCCGGCTTTGCCGGTCCACCCGCATCGCCCCCTGGGGGGCGCGCGAAGCGCGTAGGGGGGGCTAAGTCCCTTGTTTGAAGAGGCCTTCCGGTTTCCACAGCAGGATGGCGGCCATCAAAACGTAGATCAGCGCGCCGGCGGCCTGTTGCCAGAACACCTTGCCGAAGGTGTCGACGAAGCCGATCAGCAGCGAGGCGACCAGCGCGCCCTTGATCGAGCCGATGCCGCCGATGACCACGACGACGAAACAGATGATCAGCACCGATCCGCCCATGCCCGGATACACCGAGGACACCGGCGCCGCGATCATGCCGGCCAGCACCGCGATGGCCACGCCCACGGCGAAGACGATGCGGTACAGCAGCGAAATGTTGATGCCGAGCGACTGCACCATCTCGCGGTTGGTCGCCCCGGCGCGCACCATCATGCCGAGCCGGGTCTTCTTCAGCGCGGCGTACATCGCCACGGCCAGCAGCACGCATACGCCCGAGATGAACAGCCGGTAGACCGGATAAGTCATGTCGTTGCCGATGGCGATGCCGCCCTCCAGCCAGCCCGGCACCGGCACCCCATGGACGTCGTCGCCCACCAGGATGCTGCGCATTTCCTCGAACACCAGGATCAGCCCGTAGGTCATCAACACCTGCTGCAGGTGTTCGCGTTCATACAGGAAGCTGAAGAAACACCACTCCAGCACATACCCGAACGCCACCGCCAGCACCACGCCCAGCGCCAGCGCCAGCACGAAATTACCGGTCAGCGACGACAGCGAGAACGCCATGTAGGCGCCGATCATGTAGAAACTGCCATGCGCCAGGTTGATGACCCCCATGATCCCGAAGATCAGCGTCAGCCCGCTGGCGATCAGGAACAGCAACAACCCATACTGCACGCTGTTCAGGCACTGAATAAGAAACGTCGTCAAATCCATCCCACACTCCGTATAGAACCCACCCCCTACGCCCTTCGGGCGCCCCCTCAAGGGGGCGGCACTGGCGGACCGGCAAAGCCGGATCCGCGGCGCCCTGGGTCTAGTTCCCGTTTCTTGATACGCCACACCGTTGCTACCGCAGCCTGCCAGCGAAGCACGACTGCCACAATCCAGGATAACGGCACTAGACCCAGGATGCGGTGGATCCGGCTCTGCCGGTCCACCCGCATCGCCCCCTGGGGGGCGCGCGTCAGCGCGTAGGGGGGGGTTACATCCTGCAGCCCCGAGCGGGATCGGCCAGCGCCTTCACCGCCACGCTTACCAGGTGGTTGGTCTTGTTCTCGACCTTGCGCAGGTAGATGTCCTGGATCGGGTTGTGGGCCTTGGACATCGTGAACGGGCCGCGCGGGCTGTCGATCTTGGCCTGTTCCATGCCCTTGACGACGGCGTCGCGCTTGCTGATGTCGCCGCCCGCGGCCTTCAGGCCGGCCGCCAGCAGCTGGGCGGCGTCATAGCCCTGCACGGCGTAGACGTCGGGTTGCAGCTTGTAGGTCTTGGCGTAGTCGGCGCGGAAGGCCTTGTCCTTGGGCAGGGTCAGGCCGTCGGCGTAGTGCAGCGTGGTCAGCAGGCCGTCGGCCGCGGCGCCCTGCGCCTCCAGCGTACCGTCGGTCAGGAAGCCGGCGCCGTACAGCGGGATCTTGTCCTTCAAGCCCGCCGCCGCGTAGTCCTTGACGAACTTGACCGCGCCGCCGCCCGCGAAGAACACGTAGACCGCGTCGGGCTTGAGCGCGGCGATCTCGGTCAGCAGCGCCTGGAACTCGACGTTGGGGAAGGGCAGGTTCAATTGCTTGATGACCTTGCCGCCCTTGGATTCGAAACCTTCCTTGAAGCCGTTGGTGGACTCGTCGCCCGCCGCGTACTTCCAGCTCAGGGTGACGGCGGTCTTGTGCTTGAGCTGGGTGGCGGCGACCAGGCCCATGGCGTAGGCCGGCTGCCAGTTGCTGAACGACGAGCGGAATATGTTGGGCGCGCACAGCGGTCCCGTGACGTCGTCGGCACCGGCGTTGGGGATGATGAGCAGCGTCTTGTTGTCCTTGGCGACCTTGGCCATGGCCATCGCGACGCCGGAGTGAACGGTACCCACCAGCACGTCGACCTGGTCGCGCTTGACCAGCTTGTTGGCGTTGTCCGAGCCCTTGGCCGGATCGGACTCGTCGTCCACCTTGAAGTACTCGATCTCGCGCCCGGCCAGCTTGCCGCCCTGTTCCTGCACGTAAAGCCGGAAGCCGTTCTCGATGGCGGTGCCCAGGGCGGAGTAGGTGCCGGTGTAGGGCAGCATCAGGCCGACCTTGACCTTGCCGGGAGCCTGGGCGCCGGCGGGCACCGCCAGGCACGACGCGGCCATCAAGGCAGCGGCGAGGACGGTGAATTTGCGTTGGGAAGCGTTCATCGCGAGTCTCCTGGTGGGCGGCCATGCTGCGTGGTCGGCGGCCCTGTTCTTGGTGGAAAAATCCGATGCGCCATGCGGATGCGCATCGTCGTGGGCGTCCGGCAAGCCGGACAGGGTGCTACGTATGGTGGCGCCGCATGAACGCCACGCTTGCCTCGATCAGCCGGGCCGGCTGGTCGCGATGCGGCGAGTGGCCGCAGTCGTCCAGCTTGAGCAATTCGGCGTGGGGAACCTCCCGGGCGATGCCGTCTATCTGCGCCATGGAGCCGTACTCGTCGTCGTGGCCCTGCACCGCCAGTACCGGACAGCGTATGGTGGACAGCAGCGCCTGGATGTTCCAGTGCTTGAATTCCGGGTTCAGCCAGACGTCGTTCCAGCCCCAGAAGGCCGAGTCCGGGTCGGCGTGGTAGCGCGCGAGCTTGCTGCGCAGGTCGGTCGTGACGTAGCCGTCGCGCGCCTGCTGGATGCTGGCCAGCGTGACGGGTTCGACGAACAGGTGGGGCGCGGCCACGATCAGCCCGCCCACGCGGTCGGGGCAGGCCGCCGCATGCAGCAGCGCGATCGATCCGCCGTCGCTGTGTCCGTACAGCCAGGGCGGGTCGGCCCGGGTGTCATGGCCGATCGCCTCGAAGAAGGCCGGCAGGAAATCGCGCGCCTGGCGGTGCATGAAATCGACCGGCCATTTCTCGTGTCCGGGGCGGGGGCTGGACTGGCCATAGCCCCAGCGCGACAGGACCAGGCCCCGGCAGCCGGCGGCCTCGCACAGCGCGTAGGGGAAGTCCTTCCACATCGTGACCGATCCCAGGCCTTCGTGCAGGAACACGAGCAGGGGCTGCCGGGCGCGCTGGGGAGCGATGAGCACGTATTCGATGTCGTGCCGCATGCCATCCCAGGATACGTTGGCGAAGCGCACGGGCAGTCCGTCGGCGATGCCGGCCGGGGCGGTGTTCAGGGGGGCGCGCGAGTTCATGCAGGGACCCCCTGCGACGCGGCCTCCTGCTCGCGCAGGCGGAAACGCTGGATCTTGCCGGTGGCGGTCTTGGGCAGGTCGCCCACGAATTCGATCTGGCGGGGATACTTGTGCGGCGCCAGGCGCGACTTCACGAATGCCTTCAGGTCGGCGGCCAGCGCATCGCAGGCCTGCTGGCCGGGCTTGAGCACCACGTAGGCTTTGGTCTTGGTCAGGCCTTCGGCGTCGGCGATGCCGATGACGGCGGCTTCCAGCACGGCCGGGTGCTGTACCAGCGTGGCCTCGACCTCGAAGGGCGAGACGTATTGGCCGCTGACCTTGAGCATGTCGTCGCTGCGGCCCGCATAGGTGTAGTAGCCGTCGGCGTCGCGGCTGTACTTGTCGCCGCTCTTGGTCCAGGCACCCAGGAAGGTCTCGCGGCTTTTCTCGCGATTGTTCCAGTACATCAGGGCCGAGCTGGGGCCGCGTATGTAGAGGTCGCCGATCTCGCCGGTCGCCACCGGCTTGCCGTCCTCGCCGCGCAGCTCCACCTCGTAGCCGTCGACCGGCTTGCCCGTGGTGCCATAGCGCACGTCGCCCGAGCGGTTGGAAATGAAGATGTGCAGCATCTCGGTCGAGCCGATGCCGTCGATGATCTCGCAGCCGAAATGCGAGGTGAAGCGTTCGCCGATGTCCTGGGGCAGGGCTTCGCCGGCCGACGAGCACAGGCGCAGGGCGACCTGGGCGCGCGGCGGCAGCGCGGCGCTGGCCAGCATGCCGGCATAGCCGGTGGGCGCGCCGCAGAAGATGGTGGGCCGCAGCCGGCTCAGCCGCTCGAAACAGGCCTCGGGCGTGGGGCGTTCGGCCATCAGGACCACCGAGGCGCCCACGCTGAGCGGGAAGGTCAGGGCATTTCCCAGGCCATAGGCGAAGAACAGCTTGGCGGCCGAGAACACGATGTCGTCCTCGCGCATGCCCAGCACCGGCTTGGCGTAGAGCTCGGCCGTCCAGTAGGGGTTGCCGTGCGTGTGCACCGTGCCTTTGGGCTTGCCGGTGGATCCGGACGAATACAGCCAGAACGCGGGCTCGTCGGCCAGCGTGGGGGCGGGCGCCGCCAGCGGCTCGTGCGCGGCCAGCCAGTCGTCGAAGTCCAGCGTGCCGCCCACCTCGGCATCGGAGCCGTCGCGCGAGACGACGACTTGGCGCACGCCGTGCCGGCACGCGCCCAGCGCGGCGGAAAGCTTGGGCAGCAGGGCGCGCGAGACCAGCGCGGCGCGGGCGCGGCTGTGCTCCAGCATGTAGGCGTAGTCCGCCGGCGTGAGCAGCGTGTTGACCGCCACCGGCACGATGCCGGCATACAGCGCGCCCAGGAAGGTGACGGGCCAGTCGGTGCAGTCGTTCATCAGCAGCAGGACGCGGTCCTCGGGCCGGATGCCCAGGCCCAGCAGGGCGCTGGCGGCGCGGCGCACTTTCTTGTCCAGCTCGCCGTAGGTCAGCGCGCCGCGGTCGTCGATGTAGGCGGTCTTGGCGGCGCGCTCGGCATTGATCGCCAGCAGGTGGCCGGCGAAATTGAAGTCGGGCGGCGGGGCGGAGCAATCGGCAGGCATGATGGTCTCCTCGTGTATGCGAAGGTGTGAAACCTCCGGCGGCCTCTGGTCGGGCCTGGCGCCGGCGGCGTCCTGTGTCAATGTCCCGGGGCGCTCCGCCGCGGCTCGGCGCCGCCCAGGAGGTCCGTCACGGCGCCGGCAGCCTGGACGGCGGCACGGCGATGGTAGAAGCCAAGCGCCCGCAAGCCGCCCAGTTCCTCGCCCCCGCCGGCCCTGCCCGGGCCGCCGTGCAGCGACATGGGCATGACGTTGCCGTGGCCCGTGTGGACGGCGGCGACCTCGGGCGTCACGACGTGCAGGCGTCCGTGGCTGTCGGCCAGCGCCAGGGCAGCGTCGGCGGCCAGCGCGGCGTCGGCGGTGTAGAGCGAGGCCACCAGCGACCCCTGTCCCAGGCGTATCTGGTCCAGCGCGTTGGGCAAGCCTTCATAAGGCAGCAGCGTGGCCACCGGGCCGAATACCTCGGTGTCGTGCACGATGCCGGCGCCCTCGCGGCGCGCGGCGCCCAGCAGCGTGGGGCCGGCGCAGGCCGCCACGGACGGATCGGCATCCACCAGCGGGACCGCCGAACCGTCGTGCAGCACGTCGGCGTGGCGGCGCAGGGCCGCGGTACCCGACTGCACGCTTTCCCATTGCTGGCGGCTGGCCAGCGCGCCCATGCGGACCGTCTCGTTGCGCGGGTTGCCCACGGTGATGCGCGACAGTTTCGCGGCGATGGCCTCGCCGGCCGCCGCGTAACAGGACGCGGGAACGAATATGCGGCGGATGGCCGTGCATTTCTGCCCCGACTTGACCGTCATTTCACGCACCACTTCGCGCACCAGCAGATCGAAGGCCTCGGAGCCGGGCTGCGCGTCGGGCAGCAGCAGCGCGCTGTTCAGGCTGTCGGCCTCGATGTTGACGCGCACCGAGCGGCGCACGACGGCGTCGTGCGAGCGGATGGCGGCGGCGGTATCGGCCGAGCCGGTGAACGACACCACGTCGAAGGGCTGCAGGGGCGACAACAATCCTTGGGCGCTGCCGCAGACGACGGACAGAGCGCCGGCCGGCAGGATACCCGCGGCGATCACATCGGCGACCATGGCCTGCGTCAGCCAGGCGGTGGCGGTGGCCGGCTTGGCGACCACCGGAACGCCGGAGAGCAGCGCGGGGGCGGCTTTTTCCCACAATCCCCAGGCGGGGAAATTGAAGGCGTTGATGAATAGGGCCAGGCCGCGCGTCGGCACCTGCACGTGGCGGCTGCGGAACGCGCCGTCCTTGGCCAGGGGGACCGTTTCGCCGTCCGGCAGCCAGCGCGTGGCGCCCAGCGACGCGCCCCAGCGGGCGTACTGGCCCAGCGTGAAGATGGCGCCGTCGATGTCGACCGCCGAGTCCTGCTTCGTGGTGCCGGAGTTGGCCAGCGCGATATCGAAATAGCGGTCGCGGTTGGCCTTGAGCACGTCCACGATCGCGGACAGCAGGCCGGCGCGCTGCGCGTAGGTCAGCGCGCGCAGCGCCGGGCCGCCGTTGTCGCGGGCATAGGCATAGCCGGCCTCCAGGTCCAGCCCCGCGTTCGAGACGCGGACCAGTTCCGTGCCCAGCACGGGATCGAACAGCGGCGTGCCGGGGCCGCCGCCGGCCTGCCAGCGGCCCGCCAGATGATTGGGGAGCAGTTCGGTCATGGCTTCGTGAACTCGATGGCGCCGTCGGGCAGCAGGTACAGGACCAGCGCGCGGCCGCCCGCGACGGTGGGGCGGTGGGCGCTGCGGGGCGGGTAGACCTTCCAGCCCGCGGGCGTGCCGTCGAAGCGGGCGCCGGGGGTCTGGGGCATGACCATGTCGATTTCGCCGTTGGGATGGATATGGTGGGGGCCGGCCAGATCGACCATGTCGACCACGTCCACCGAGAAGCCGGCGGAGTCGGGACCGGGCTTGAGCACGCGGCCGTAGCGCACGCCGCCGGCCTCGCGGTTGCACAGCCAGCCCTCGCTCACGCCGGTTTCACAGGCGCGGGTCATGTCGCGGAACCAGTCCGAATCCGGGCCGTGGTGGCGGTTGAGGTAGTCCTCGAGCGCGGCGTCCACGGGGCGTCCGCCTATGGACCGGGTTATCGTCTTTACCAGGGATTCAAATGAATCGCGCATGAACTCGTCTCCTCAGGCATACTGGACTTCATGTCACCGCACGTTGAATCATGAAGTATCGTGCATGTCCGTGTGTCGAGACAATACGCGGCCTGCTTGGGTCGTGTCAAAAAGAATCTGCATCCTGCGGGTAAGTCCCAGGGGTGCCTACCATCTAGCGGGTGAGGTCCGATGAAAGAAGAGGCAGTTTCCGAGGCGGGGCAGGCCGCGGCCAACGACGCGCCGGCCAAGGAACCTTTTCTGGTGACGCTGGGAGAACGAATACGGACGCTGCGGGCCCGCCGGGGCGTGACCCGCAAGGCCACGGCTTCGGCCGCCGGGATCTCGGAGCGGCACCTTGCCAACCTGGAACTGGGGACGGGCAACGCCTCCATCCTGATCCTGCTGCAGGTTTCCCAGGCCCTGCAATGTTCGCTGGCCGAGATACTGGGCGACGTCACCACCACCAGTCCGGAGTGGCTGCTGATCCGCGAGCTGCTCGAAGGGCGGTCCGAGGCCGACCTGCATCGCGCCCGCAATACGCTGACGGAAATGTTCGGCTCGCGCGAGAACAACCATTCCCGCCTGTCCCGCATCGCCCTGGTCGGGCTGAGGGGGGCGGGCAAGTCCACGCTGGGCCGGATGCTGGCCGAGGACCTGGGCTATACCTTCATCGAGCTCAGCAGGGAGATCGAGAAGGTGGCCGGCTGCAGCATCGTCGAGATCCATGCGCTGTACGGCGCCAACGCCTATCGCCGCTACGAGCGGCGGGCGCTGGAAGAAACCGTGCAGATTCATCCCGAGGTCGTCATCGCCACGCCGGGCGGCCTGGTGTCGGACGTCTCGACCTTCAATCTGCTGCTGTCGCATTGCTATACGGTCTGGCTGCAGGCCGACCCCGAGGACCATATGCGCCGGGTCGTGGCCCAGGGCGACTTCCGCCCCATGTCGGGCAGCCGCGAGGCCATGGAAGACCTCAAGCGCATCCTGGCCGGCCGGGCCGCGTTCTATGCCAAGGCCGATGCCCGCTACAACACCAGCGGACATTCGCTGGAAGAGGCTTTCGCCGGCCTGCGTTCGCTGGTGCGCAACGCGGCGGGCATGGTGGACTGGAGTATGTAGTAGGCCCCCCCCTACGCGCTGACGCGCGCCCCCCAGGGGGCGAAACCGGCGGACCGGCGAAGCCGGATCCGCGGTTTCCTGGGGCTGGGGCGGTTGTCTGGGGTTGGGGGGGGGGGTTCTGAATCGTCAGGGTTGATCCTAGTTGGCGGAGGCTTGACGCGCTTGGATGCATGAACTATCTTTCATTCAACTGCTAGTTGATGCACTAAGATGCATAAACGTCGAGGAGATGTCATGAGCAATGTCGTTCAGGCCGATCAGGCTTCCGGGAAGGTGGACTACCGTACGGATCCGTCCCGGTACCGGCACTGGAAGCTGAGTTTCGAGGGGCAGGTGGCGACGCTGGGCCTGGATATCGCCGAGGACGGCGGGTTGCGGCCGGGGTATCGGCTCAAGCTCAATTCCTATGATCTGGGCGTGGACATCGAACTGCACGATGCGCTGAACCGCATCCGCTTCGAGCATCCGGAAGTGCGCACGGTGGTGGTCACCAGCCTGAAGGACCGGATCTTCTGCTCCGGCGCCAACATCTTCATGCTGGGGCTGTCGACCCACGCCTGGAAGGTGAATTTCTGCAAGTTCACCAACGAGACCCGCAACGGCATCGAGGACTCCAGCCGCCATTCGGGGCTGAAGTTCCTGGCCGCCATCAACGGCGCCTGCGCCGGCGGCGGCTATGAACTGGCGCTGGCCTGCGACGATCTGGTGCTGATCGACGACAAGTCCTCGTCGGTGTCGCTGCCCGAGGTGCCGCTGCTGGGCGTGCTGCCCGGCACCGGCGGACTGACCCGCGTCACGGACAAGCGTCACGTGCGCCATGACCTGGCCGACATTTTCTGCACGACCAGCGAAGGCGTGCGCGGCCAGCGGGCGGTGGACTGGCGGCTGGTGGACTGTGCGCCCAAGCCTTCGCAGTTCGCCCAGGTGGTGCAGGAGCGCGCGCAGCGACTGGCCGAGGCCAGCGACCGGCCGGCCGGCGCGAAGGGCGTGGCCCTGGTCCGCGTCGAGCGCACCGAAGAGGCCGATGCGCTGCGCTACCGCTACGTGGACGTGCGGATAGACCGCGCCAATCGCAGCGCCGTGTTCACCGTGAAGGCGCCGGATGCGGCGCAGCCCGAGGACGTGGGCGGCATCGTGGCAGCCGGCACGGCATGGTGGCCGATGGCGATGGCGCGTGAACTGGACGACGCCATCCTGCACATGCGCACCAATGAACTGGACATCGGCACCTGGCTGCTCAAGACCCAGGGCGATGCCGCCCGGGTGCTGGCCTGCGACGCCACGCTCCAGCGCCACGCCGGCCACTGGTTCGTGCGCGAGGTCACGGGCCTTCTGCGCCGCACGCTGGCGCGGCTGGACGTCTCGTCGCGTTCGCTGTTCGCGCTGATCGAGCCGGATTCGTGCTTCGCCGGTACGCTGGCCGAACTGGCTTTCGCCGCCGACCGCGCCTATATGCTGGCGCTGCCCGACGAACCCGGTCGCGCGCCGCAGCTGACGCTGTCGGAACTGAATTTCGGCGCTTATCCGATGGTCAACGGCCAGTCGCGCCTGGACCGCCGGTTCTACGAGGAAGCCGAGCCGCTGGCCGCCGCCCGGGCGCAGATCGGCAAGGCGCTGGACGCGGACGCCGCCTACGCCCTGGGGCTGGTGACCGCGGCGCCGGACGACATCGACTGGGCCGACGAGATCCGCATCGCCATCGAGGAGCGCGCCGCCATGTCGCCGGATGCGCTGACCGGGCTGGAGGCCAATCTGCGCTTCGCCAGCCAGGAAACCATGGAAACGCGGATCTTCGGCCGCCTGAGCGCGTGGCAGAACTGGATCTTCAACCGGCCGAACGCGGTGGGGGAAAAGGGTGCCCTGAAGGTGTACGGCAAGGGCGAGAAAGCGGCCTTCGATCTGAATCGAGTGTAACCATCCGCAGTCCGGACCAACGGAGTCGAGACATGTCCAGCATCAACTACAGCGAGAAGATTCCCAACAACGTCAATCTGTCGGAGGACCGCACGCTGCAACGCGCGCTGGAACAATGGCAGCCGAACTTCCTGAGCTGGTGGGGCGACGTGGGGCCGGAAGGAAGCACGAACTACGACGTCTATTTGCGCACGGCCATCAGCGTTGATCCGCAGGGCTGGGCCCAGTTCGGCCACGTCAAGATGCCGGATTACCGCTGGGGCATCTTCCTGAACCCGGCCGAGAAGGAACGCAAGATCCATTTCGGCGACCACATGGGCGAGGCCGCGTGGCAGGACGTCCCGGGCGAACACCGCGCCAACCTGCGCCGCATCATCGTCACGCAGGGCGACACCGAGCCGGCCTCGGTCGAGCAGCAGCGCCACCTGGGCCTGACCGCGCCGTCCATGTACGACCTGCGCAACCTGTTCCAGGTCAACGTCGAGGAAGGCCGCCACCTGTGGGCCATGGTGTACCTGCTGCACCGCTATTTCGGCCGTGACGGCCGCGAGGAGGCCGAGGCGCTGCTGGACCGCCGCTCGGGCGACCAGGACAATCCCCGCATCCTGGGCGCCTTCAACGAGCGCACGCCGGATTGGCTGTCTTTCTTCATGTTCACGTATTTCACCGACCGCGACGGCAAGTTCCAGTTGAGCGCGCTGGCCGAATCGGGCTTCGATCCGCTGGCCCGTACGACCAAGTTCATGCTGACCGAGGAAGCGCACCACATGTTCGTGGGCGAGTCGGGCGTCTCGCGCGTGATCCAGCGCACCTGCGAGGTCATGAACCAGCTCAAGACCGACGACCCCGCCCGCATCCGCGCGGCCGGCGTGATCGATTTCGGCACCATCCAGCGCTACCTGAATTTCCACTACAGCGTGACGATCGACCTGTTCGGCGCCGACGAGTCCTCGAACGCCGCGGCGTTCTACAGCTCGGGCCTGAAGGGGCGATACGAGGAAGGCAAGCGCACCGACGACCACAGGCTGCGCAACGAGAACTACAAGGTGCTGGAAGTGCGCGACGGCAGGCTGGTCGAGAAGGAGGTTCCGATGCTGAACGGCCTGAACGAAGTCCTGCGCGACGACTACATCAAGGATTCGATGGCGGGCGTGGGCCGCTGGAACAAGGTGATCGAGAAGGCCGGCATACCCGTGCGGCTGACCGTGCCGCACAAGGCGTTCAATCGCCAGATCGGCTCGCTGTCGGGCGTGCGCATCTCGCCCGAGGGCCAGGTCGTGTCGCAGGCCGAATGGGACGCCAAGAAGGACCAGTGGCTGGCCACGCCGGACGACCGCGCCTTCGTCGCCTCGCTGATGGGGCGCGTGGTCGAACCGGGCAAGTTCGCCAACTGGATCGCGCCGCCGGTCATGGGCATCAATCGCCAGCCGGTGGATTTCGAGTACATCCGCTTCAACTGAGCAAGCCCTCATCATGGATACGCCAGTCCAGACGGTCGTCATCAAGCAGCACCTGATCGACCCGGAAATCTGCATACGCTGCAACACCTGCGAAGCGACGTGTCCCGTCGACGCCATCACCCACGACGACAACAACTACGTCGTGCGGGCCGATGTGTGCAATAGTTGCATGGCCTGTGTGCCGCCGTGCCCCACGGGGGCGATCGACAACTGGCGTGCCGTTCCGAAATCCGCCGCCTATAGCATCGAGGATCAGTTCACCTGGGATGAACTTCCCGGCGAACTGACTCCCGACCAATTGGCGGCGGCGGGCGCGGAAGCGGTCGAGGAAGAGGCGGTCCAGGAAGCGGCGCCGCAGCCGGCCGCCTCCGCCGCCGGCGAGGCGGCGTTCAATTCGGGTGCCCATGGCGCCACCACGCCTCCGTGGTCGGCCGCCCATGCCTACACCAACCTGTATGGCCCACGCAGTCCGATCACGGCTACCGTGGTCGGCAATGTGCGCGTCAACGAGCCGGGCACGCAGAACGAGACCCATCACATCGTGCTGGATTTCGGCTCGCTGCCATTCCCGGTGCTGGAGGGCCAGTCCATCGGCATCGTGCCGCCCGGGGCCGACGTCCAGGGCAGGGCGCATCATGCGCGGCAGTACTCCATCGCCAGTCCCCGCAATGGCGAGCGGCCCGGCTACAACAACATTTCACTGACGGTCAAGCGCGTGACGGCCGACCACCAGGGCAATCCGGTGCAAGGCCTCTGTTCGAACTATGTATGCGACCTGAAGGTCGGGGACAAGGTCCAGGTCATCGGCCCCTTCGGCGCCTCGTTCCTGATGCCCAATCATCCGCGCTCGCACATCGTGATGATCTGTACCGGGACGGGCAGCGCGCCCATGCGGGCCATGACCGAATGGCGGCGGCGGCTGCGCGGAAAGGGAAGGTTCGAGGGCGGCAAGCTGATGTTGTTCTTCGGCGCCCGGACCAAGGAAGAGCTGCCTTACTTCGGTCCCCTGATGAGCCTGCCCAAGGATTTCATCGACATCAACCTGGCGTTCTCGCGCGCGCCGGGCACGCCCAAGCGCTACGTCCAGGACCTGATGCGCGAGCGCGCCGCCGACCTGGCCGGACTGCTGCAGGATGCCAATACGCATTTCTATGTCTGCGGGCTCAAGAGCATGGAAGAGGGCGTCGTCATCGCCCTGCGCGACGTGGCCTTGCAGGCCGGGCTGAACTGGGAGGCCATTTCCGCTGCGCTCAAGCGCGAAGGCCGCCTGCACCTCGAGACCTACTAAAGCCCATGGACACTCTTCGGATAACCAGGAACGAATCGGGCGTGGTCGACGTGCGCATGGCGCGGCCCGAGGTCTTCAACGCCTTCGACGAACGGATGATCGAAGAACTGACCACGGTCTTCGCCGAGTTGGGCCGGGACGAGGCCGCGCGGGTGATCGTGCTTTCCGGGGAAGGCAAGGCCTTCAGCGCGGGGGCGGACCTGCAGTGGATGCAGCGCGCCAGCCAGGCCAGCGTGGAATGGAATCTGGAGGACGCCCGGCGCTTCGCCGCCATGCTGGACGCCATCGCGTCCTGTCCCAAGCCGACGATCGCCCGCGTCCACGGCGTGGCGCTGGGCGGCGGCGTGGGGCTGGCCTGCGCGTGCGACATGGCGGTGGCCAGCAGCGATGCCCGTTTCGCCGCCAGCGAGGCCCGTTTCGGCATCCTGCCCGCCGTCATCAGTCCCTATCTGGTCAATGCCGTGGGCAAGCGCCATGCGCAGCGCCTGGCGCTGACCGCCTCGCGCATCGACGCGCAGGCGGCGCTGCACATGGGCATGGTGCAGCAGGTGGTCGACATCGCCGACCTGGATGCCGCGGTCGAGGCGATCGTGGCTGAACTGCTGGCCAACGGCCCGCGGGCGCTGGCCGAGATCAAGGGCTTGTTCGGACAACTGGAAGTCGGCTCCATCACCCCCGAGGTGCGCGAGCTGACCGCCCGCACGATCAGCCGCGTGCGCGGTACCGACGAGGCGCGCGAGGGTTTCGCGGCCTTCCTGGCCAAGCGGCCCGCGGCCTGGATCCGATGACACCCACCCAGCAGAGTTTCCCGATGTCTCGTTCCCTGGCCGTGGATACCCAGGATTTCCGCATCGACCTTGGCGACGATGGCGTGGCCGAACTCGCCGCCTGGCCGGCCTTCGAGCATTCCCTGGCGATGGAGGTCATGGGATTCGCCGGAGCCGATGCGCGCGAAGGGTTGGCGGCCTTGAGCGAGAAGCGTCCGCCGCGTTTCGGCGGATGAGCGGCGGCTGGAGCAGGGCGTCAACAACAAGGAGAACGACGCAATGAAGTTTGCCGATTTCCACCCGGGCATGATCATCGAAGCCGGCCCCCGGCGGATCGAGGAGGCGGAGATGCTGGCCTTCGCCCGCAGCTACGATCCGCAGTGGTTCCACGTGGACGGCAAGGCCGCGGGCAAGGGGCGGTTCGGCGCGCTGATCGCCAGCGGATGGCAGACCTGCGGCATTGCGATGGACCTGGCCGTCAGGGCGGTGCTGCACGACTCCGAGTCGTTCGCGTCGCCAGGCGTCGAACAGGTGCGCTGGCCCCATCCGGTCATGGCGGGAGACGAATTGCGTTTGCGTGCCGAGGTGCTGGAAGTGCGGACCTCGCGCAGCCGGCCCGAGCTGGGCGTGCTGCGCTGGCGCTGGCATCTGTTGAACCAGGATGGGAAGGAGGTCCTGGAATTGACCGCCACGAGCCTGTTCGACCTGACGCCCGGGGCAGCGCGGGGCTGACAGCCAGCCCGGTTTCCTTTCTACTTTCTTGCGTGGACCTGGACGGTCTTGGTTTCGCCAGGGCCGCAGGTTCCGCATGTCCCGCAGCCGCTGCCGCATCCCGCGTCGGGCGCGGCGGCGCCCAGTTTCCTGCCCAGTTTTCGCAGCCAGGCGGCCTGGCCCGGGCGGTCCAGGCGGAGCGCCAGCCACGATTGCATGCGCATGCGCGTCTTGGGCGCGAAGCGGCCGAAGGCCCGGATGGCGCAGGCGGCCACGATCAGGGCTACCACCGAGAACTCGAACAGGGAATAGGCGCTCATGGAAGCCTCCCAGGTGTCAGGTCAGCATCCTCGTCACCTGATAGGTGATGAAGGATGCGATGTAAGCCAGCCCGAACAGGTAGCCGGCGGTTAGCGCGACCACCTTCCAGGAATTCGTTTCGCGCCGGATCACGGCCAGCGTCGACAGGCACTGCGGCGCGAAGATGAACCAGGCCAGCAGCGAGAACGCGGTCGCCAGCGGCCATTGGGCGGCGATCAGCGGCGTCAGCATGGTCGAGGCCGCGTCGTCGTCGGCGGCCGACAGCGCGTACACCGTGGCCAGCGCACCCACAGCGACTTCGCGCGCGGCCAGGCCGGGAATCAGCGCGATCGAAATCTGCCAGTTGAAGCCGATGGGCGCGAACACGGTCTGCAGGGCTTCCCCGATGCGGCCGGCGAAGCTGTACTCGATGGCCGGGCCGGTGGCCCCCTCGGGCGGGCCGGGGAAGCTGGACAGGAACCAGATCAGCACGGTCAGCGCCATGATGATGCCACCCACGCGCGCCAGGAAGATGCGGGCCCGCTCGACCAGGCCGGTGGCCACGTCGCGCAGGTTGGGGATGCGGTAGGAGGGCAGTTCCAGCAGCAGCGAATGTTCGGTCGTGTCCCGGCGCAGCAGCTTCATGACCCAGGACACCGCCAGCGCGCTGACGATGCCGGCCACGTACAGCGCGAACAGCGTGACGCCCTGCAGGTTGAAGATGCCCAGCACCGTGCGGCTGGGAATGAAGGCGCCGATCAGCAGCGTGTAGACCGGCAGGCGCGCCGAGCAGGTCATCAGCGGCGCGACCAGGATGGTGGCCAGCCGATCGCGCGGGTCCTGGATGGTGCGCGTGGCCATGATGCCGGGGATCGCGCAGGCGAAGCTCGACAGCAGCGGGATGAACGAACGCCCGGTCAGGCCGGCGCCCACCATCATGCGGTCCAGCAGGAAGGCGGCGCGCGGCAGGTAGCCCGACTCTTCCAGCAGCAGGATGAAGAAGAACAGGAACAGGATCTGCGGCAGGAACACCAGTACGCTGCCGGCGCCCGCGATGATGCCGTCGACCAGCAGGCTGTTGAGCATGCCCTCGGGCAGCGTTCCGCCCACCCAGGCACCCAGGGACGAGACCGAGGTCTCGATCAGGTCCATGAGCGGTTCGGCCCACGAGAACACCGCCTGGAACATCAGGAACATGACGACGGCCAGCGTGACGAGCCCCAGCACGGGATGCAGGACCCAGCGGTCGATGGCGTCGTCGATGGCGGCGGTGCGCCGCGGCATCGACACGGCCTCGCGCAGCAGCCCGTTGACCACCTGGTGCAGGTCGGCGTCGGCCGGCTGCGCCGCTGGCACGGCGGAGATGTCGCCATCGATGCGCGCCAGCAACTGCGCCGCGCCGTCGCGCTTGATCGCGACGGTTTCCACGATGGGAATGCCCAGCGCCTGCTGCAGCTTGTCGCGATCGATCTGGATGCCGCGCTTGGCCGCGGCGTCCACCATGTTGAGCGCCAGGACCATGGGCAGCCCCAGCCGCTGCAGTTCCAGCACGAAGTGCAGGTGCAGGCGCAGGTTGGTCGCGTCCACCACGGCCACCAGCAGGTCCGGCCGACGCTCGCCGGCGAAGTTGCCCATGCAGACGTCGCGGGTGATGGCTTCGTCCGGGCTGGTGGCGTGCAGGCTGTAGGCGCCGGGAAGGTCCAGCACGCTGACCTGCAGGCCCGAGGGCGTGACCAGCCGGCCCTCCTTGCGCTCGACGGTGACGCCGGCATAGTTGGCCACCTTCTGGCGGCTGCCCGTCAGCAGGTTGAACAGGGCGGTTTTTCCGCAGTTCGGGTTGCCGACCAGGGCAACGCGCAGATTGGACAAGGTAGTGGTGGACATCGGGATTCAGGAAGCGAGCGGTTCGACCAGGACCCGCGCGGCTTCGGAGCGGCGCAGGGCGAAACGGGTGAAACCGATCTGTATCAGCAGGGGGTCGGCTCCGATCGGGCCGCGCGCCACGATGCGCACGCGCTCGCCCGCCACGAATCCGAGATCGCGCAGGCGCACGGCAATGGGGTCCGCCGGGGCGGCGTCTTCGACGGCGTTGACGGCGGCGTCATGGCCGTAAGGTAGCTCGGAGAGGCGGATGGCCATGTGCTCGTTCGGTAGAAGAAAATGAAAACGATTACTAATTATAAAAGTTTTGCACCGATCCGGGGCGAATAGCCGCCATATCGGCAAGGGCAGTGCCAGAGGTAAGGAATTGCTAGCTGCTCCACCGTGGCGGCCGGGCATCGGTTATCTTGATGCCGTCACATCACCAAAAAGGGGGAGATATGAAGGCATCCGTCATCGTCGGCCTGCTGCTGATCGTGCTGGGCGTGGTCGCGCTGGGCTACAAGGGCTTTTCGTACACGTCGGAAGAAACGCTGCTCAAGGTCGGTCCGGTCGAGGCCACCGCCGATACCCGGAAGACGGTTCCCATTCCCACCTGGGCCGGCGTGGCCGCCATCGTGGTCGGCGCCGCGGTGATCGTGCTGGGACGCAGGCGCTGATCGCCGCCTTCGGGCGGGTCAGACGTCGGCCGTTTCGGTCTGCGAGCTTTCGCGGGCCGGCTGGGGCGCGGGGCGGGGCGCCAAGGCCGAGGGCAGGGCGGGCAGTTCCAGCGGCCGGCGCCGCCTGGACTTGACCGCCGCCGGCTCGCCCGCGTCGGTCAGATGGGTCCAGTACACCAGCTGCAGCTGGCCGTGCTCGTCCTCGACCAGGGCCGACAGGCTTTCCACCCAATCCCCGTCATTGCAGTACAGCACCCCATCCACATGCCGGATCTCCGGCTTGTGGATGTGGCCGCACACGACGCCGTCGTAGCCCTGGCGCCTGGCCTCGTTGACCAGCACGTCCTCGAAGTTGGTGATGAAGGACACGGCGTTCTTCACCTTGTGCTTCAGGTACTGGGACAGCGACCAGTAGTGCAGTCCCAGGCGGCGGCGCACGCGGTTGAAGTGCAGGTTCAGCCACAGCGCGAAGGTGTATAGCGTGTCGCCCAGGTGGGCCAGCCACTTGCTGTGCTGGATCACGCCGTCGAACTGGTCGCCGTGGGTGACCCACAAGCGCTTGCCGTCGGCCGTGACGTGGACGGCGTCTTCCTGGACCTGGATGTCGCCGAAGGCATAGCCGATGAACTGCCGGGCGAATTCATCGTGGTTGCCGGGAATGAATACGACGCGCGTCCCCTTGCGCGCCTTGCGCAATACCTTCTGCACCACGTCGTTGTGGGCCTGGGGCCAGGTCCAGCTCTTGCGGAGCTGCCAGCCGTCGATGATGTCGCCGACCAGGTAAAGGGTCTCGGCCTCGTTGTGCTTGAGGAAATCCAGCAGGTGGCTGGCGTTGCAGCCGGCGGTTCCCAGATGCAGATCCGAGATCCAGATGGTGCGCCATTGGGTAGGGAGCGATGTCGTCACGCTGGCCGGGAGGATGTTTCCATGGAATGAATGGAAACATGCCGCGATGACGTGTTTGTGACGGTCCCGGACCGTTGTCAGGCCGCGTCGCTTTCCGCCGTTTCCAGGGCGTGCAGGGCCGACAGGCGTTGTTCGATGAAAGCCCGCACGCCGGCATCGTGGGCCAGGGCCATGTGTCCCACACGGGCCACCACGAGGCGGGCCGCGGCGCCCGGCAGCAGGGCGCGATCGACGGGGCAGACGATGTTGTCGTGGTGCGAGGCGATGCAGGTGCACCGGCCGGCCACCGCCGGGGTCTCGGCGGTCTGCAAGTCGCACAGCCAGGGACTGTCGGGCAGCATCTGGGCCGCGCATTCCCCGCGCCCGAAGCGTGCGTGCCAGGTACCCCGGTGCGGCGTGCCCAGGGTGATGACGTGGCCGATGGGCGCGTCGGGCGCGAGGCGCAGCGCGGCCCGCGTCGCGAGGCCGCCCATGCTGTGCGCGATCACGGTCACTCGCTCGTGGCCCGTGCGCAGCGCCAGGGCGGCGGCCTCGGCGGCCACCTGCTTGCCGAATCCGTCTATGCCGGCCCGGGGCGGTTCCAGGTCCAGCGCGGCGACGATCCAGCCGCGCGCGGCCAGCCAGGTATCGAAGTCGCGCCAGACGCCGCGGTTGCAGCCGTAGCCGTGCACCAGCAGCACGGCGCCGCGCGCATGGGCCGGCATGCGGATGGGCCAGCGGTGCCGCCACGGGATGTCGAGGTACATGTTGCGCAGGGAAAGGTAGATTTCCTTGGGCATGGCGGCCAGCCAGCCGGGCGGGCCGGCGGGGCCGCCGCGGTCGGTCAGCAGCCTGGCCAGCGCGAAGCCCAGGGCGACGACCGCCGCGTGGATGACGACGGCCAGCAAGAGCGCGGCCAGCAGGGCGGCGGGCCAGGGCAGCCAGGCCGACAGGGCCCAGGAGGTCAGCGCCACCAGGAGCGCCACGCCGAGCGTGAACCCGCGCATGGCCCAAGCCATCATGCGGCGGGGCCTCGCGTGGCCGGGCGTACGGCCAGTTCGGCGGCCTTGGCGCGCACGCGTGCGTCGGCGACCTGTTCCAGGAAGGCGCGGGCCTTGGCGAGAAAGGCCGGGGTGGCGGTTGCGGGCAGGCGGTCGAGCCAGGGCAGTGCGGTGTCGATGTCGCCGCGCTCGATCAAGAGGCGCGCGTAGTTGAACTGTCCGCGGAAGTCGCCTCCCTCGGCCGCGCGGCGGTAGTGTTCGAGGGCCTGCTGTTTGTCGACCGGGACTTCCCAGCCGTCTTCGTGGAAGCCGCCGATGATGTTGATCGATTTCGCATGGCCCAGCGCCGCCGCTTTTTCGAACCATGCCAGCGCCTGGGGCCGGTCGGTGGAAACGCCTTCGCCCAGCGCCAGGGCGGTGGCGTAGTTGTACATGCCCCAGTCCAGTCCCTGCTGCGCGGCCAGCCGGTACCAGTAGGTCGCCAGCACGAGGTTCACCGGCACGCCCCAGCCGTGGTGGTGGCATTGGCCGAGCATGTTCATGGCCATGGGATGGTCGGCGTCGGCGGCGCGCTTGAACCAGTACACGGCCTGTTCCCGATCGACGGGCAGGCCCTGGCCGTCCAGCAGCATCTGTCCGAACACCGCCTGGGCCTCGACGACGCCCCCCTCGGCCGCGGCCCGTACCCACGCCGCGGCGCGCTCGCGCGGGCCGCGAAGGATCTCGGCCAGGTCGTCGGCGGTGGCGGCGTTCAGTTGCTGTGGAGAGATGGGCTCCATGGTTTTGGGGGTGTTGATGGGACTCATGGGATTGTGCATCAAAGAACTTGGGTTCCAAACACGGCCGTGTCCGGGGGCGCGGGGCCGCATGGGGCGCAACGGAGCCGGTCCCGGCCTTTGGCCGGGACTTCCCGGCGTTCAGGCACTTGGCGGGGCGGGCGCAGAACTCGGGCGGGCACAGTCCCCCGGACTGTGCCTACTGCCGCCCTCAAACAGCTGCGCCCTTGCTTCCCCGCCAAGCACCTGAACGCCGGCGGCTCCAATGCGCCCCATGCGGCCCCGCGCCCCCGGACACGGCCTGCAACGTCGCGAAGCGTGGCTCACATGGAGCGGGGTAGGGCGGAAAAGAAAAGAGGCGCCTTGCTTACGCAAGGCACCTCCCACAGACAAACCAGGACACGCAGAATAGCCGCCCCCCGCCAGCCCGGTAGTTTCCAGGGATGCGGTGGATCCGGCTTTGCCGGTCCACCCGCATCGCCCCCTGGGGGGCGCGCGTAAGCGCGTAGGGGGGGTCAATATTTTAAGTTGAGGTTCAGGATCGCGGCGCGGCCCGCGCCGACCGACGCGTAGTGCGTCGAGTAGGTCGTGGTGAAGTAGCGCTTGTCGGTCAGGTTCATCAGATTCAGCTGCAGGCTGACGTTGCGGTTGATCCGATAGGCCGCCATCGCGTCGAAGCGGGTGTAGCCGGGGATGTAACGGCGCACCGCCGCGTTCGAGCCGTATTGCTTGCTGGAGATGAACACGCCACCGCCGATCGAGAAGTCGCTATTGATGGCGTACGTGGTCCACAGCGTGGCCGTGTGCTTGGGCGTGTTGGGGAACGCCTGGCCGCTGGCGGCCGCGGTGTCACGGCCCAGGTCGCGGACTTCGCTGTCCAGGAACGTGTAGCCGCCGAACACTTGCCAGGCCTTGGTGATGCTGCCCGAGGCGCCGACTTCGAAGCCGTTGATGCGGCGGTTGCCGGCCATGGCGTAGGTGCCGTCGGGCTGGGTTACGCGGGCGTTCGTGGTGTCGATGCGGAAGATCGCCCCGGACAGCGCCAGGCGGTTGTCCAGCACGTTCCACTTGGTGCCGATTTCCAGCGAACGGTTCTTTTCCGGAGCCATGTCCTTGGCGTTGACGCCCACGCCGCCACGCCCCGGGACAATGCCCTGGGATTCCGAGCCCTGGCCCAGGGTGGAGTTCGCCGGCGTCGACGACGTGCCGTACGACACGTAGACGCTGCCGTTCTTGGCCGGCTTGTAGATCAGGCCGAGCTGGTAGTTGAACAGCGTATCGCTGCGGCCCACGTCGGCGGTCGGGCTGACCAGGCCGGTCTTGTAGTTGTCCACGCGCGCGCCGAGGTTGGTCAGCCACTTCTCGCTCAGCTTGATGGTGTCGAAGCCGTAGACCGAGAAGGTGGTGGCCTTGAAGTGGTTGTTGCGCTCGCCTTCGACCGTCGAGCCGTTCCACGGATCGTTGGGATTGGGATTGTAGAGGTCCGTGCAGTTGTAGCCGGACGGCGCGCCGACACCCGCCGCGCAAGTCGCGGCTCCGGTGTTGTTGGGGCTCGGCAGCGTGCGTGCCACGGTGTACGAGCCGGTATCCGATTTCTCGCGGGAGATCTCGATGCCGGTGTTGAAGCTGTGCTCGTAGCCGCCCAGGTTGGCCTGGCCGAACAGTTCGGTCTGGTTGGCGATGGTGTGCACGCCGCCGGTGCGGGACTTCGCGTTGCGCCAGACGCGGCCGTCGTTCACGTTGCCCTGGCTGTCATCGGGATTGGTCCACACATAGCGCTGGTCCACGGACGTGTAGCGCAGCGTGTTGCGCACCGTGAGATTGCTGCTGATGTCGTGTTCGACGCGGGCGGTGGCGACGTCCGAGCGGGTCTTGTAGAAGTCGCTTTTCAGGCCGTAGAAGTTGTCCATGTTGACGGTGACGGGGCGGATCGCGGTGACGCCGGCCGGAACCTTGTTGCCGTACATGAACGGGATGCCGGAGTCCGGCGTATCGTCGGTCTGGATGTGCGAATAGCTGAGGGTGACGCGGGTGGGCGTATTCAGGCCCCAGGTGAACGAGGGGGCGATACCCCAGCGGGACACGTCCACGCCGTTGCGGCCCGCCACGTCGGCATCGTGCGCCATCGCGTTCAGGCGGAAGGCCATGTTGTCGCCCAGCAACCAGTTGCCGTCGACCGTGGCGCGCTTGTAGTTGTCCGTGCCCAGGCCCAGCGTGGCATTGGTGAACTTCTCGGCCTTGGGCGTCTTGGTGATCAGGTTGATGCTGCCGCCCGCGCCACCGCGGCCGCCGTAGGCCCCGTCCGGACCCTTGATGACCTCGATCTGTTCGAGGTTGAAGACTTCACGCGTCACGGCGCCGATATCGCGCATGCCATCGACGTACGTGCTCGATTGCGCGTCGTAGCCACGGATGAACGGCCGGTCGCCCAGCGGGTTGCCGCCTTCGCCGGCCCCGAACGAGATGCCGGGTGTCAGGCGCAGCGCTTCGGTCAGGGTGGTGGACGCCGTGTTCTCGATGATTTCCTGGGGGATGACGGTGACGCTCTTGGGCGTGTCCAGCAGCGGCGCGGTGAATTTCTGCGAGGCCGACTGGTCGGCCTTGTACGCCGATTCGGCTTCGCCGCGCACCGTGATGGGCGCGAGCTGGCCGCTGGTGCGGGGCGCGTCGGCCGAGGTGGTGTTCTGCGCCTGGGCCTGGACGGCCGGCACGAACGTGAGCGCGCTGATGGCGGCCGCCAAGGTATTGAACCTGAACTGGTTCGTAGGTATCACCGTGAAATCCCCCAAAGCTGGGCGCGAGGCCCGTCATGAATGCGGGGCGGGGTGCCTGGCCCCCACCCTCGATGAAATGAGATGAAACTCTAACGAAGAATGATTCGCATTCTTCGATGACCAGGGAAGATAGGCGTCGTCGGCTTACAGAAAGCTGAACATCGACTGGCCGGCAGGGGATTTCGGGAAAAATGCAACATCAGGCGCCGGATTTGCGGCGCCTGATGAGGGATGGGTCAACGGGTGGAGACGAGACGGGTGCCGACTAGGCGGTCGTGCGGGAACTGGCGGTCGCGGTCGAAGAAGGTCCAGACGAAACCCAGGCCGGTCAGGGTGAAGGGCCAGGCCAGGACGTAGCGCAGCACGGCCTTCCAGACTGGGGGGCGGCCGCCGTTGGCGTCGACCAGCCGGATGTGCCAGGTCTTCATCGGCAGGGTCTGACCGCCCAGCCGCCAGCACAGCACGAAATAGACGCCGATGACGCAGAACAGCCACGCCTGGCGTTCGTGCCGCAGCATGAGCGCGTGCCGGCTCTGGGTCAGGGTGTCGAACAGGTAGTCGGCCACGAACACCACCCCGAACAGCAGGATGGCTTCGTACATCATGCAGGCGAACCGGCGCCAGCGGCCCGGCGCGGCCTGGGGGGCGGGGGAAGCGGATGGGGTGTCGTTCATGGGGCGCTACGATAACCCGAGCGCGGCCGGCTACGCCCGGCCGCGCCCGCGACCCGGGGGAAAGTCCCAGTCGCTGCGGCGAGCCTTGACCGCACCGCAACATTCCTGATAGCCTAGCGGGCTCGCCGAAAGCGTTACAAAAGCCAACGGCAGAGAGCTTCATCTGGCGCCAGGCACCCCTGCGCGCCATGCAGTGCAGTCAACCAAGCCTGGCCCGCGCCAAAAGCGTTGTGGCGGCCTTAGCCCCAGGGGCGAAGGCAGTCCGGTCCCGGCCTTCCGTTTCAACCTTCAGTGCTCGTTCCGGTGAACGTGCGCGAGGTCGGCAGGGTGGGCGAGTGGAACGGTTCCGTGAACCGTGAAGCGTCGCCGCATGTTGCCGGTGCCCGCGCAGGTTTGGTTTCCCTGCCGATGGCAGTACCGCCCGGGGCGTCAGCGCGAACTTGAATGGACGAAAATCCAATGGAACTCACAGGCGCAGAGATCGTCGTGCGCGCCCTGGCCGACGAAGGTGTCGAACATGTGTTCGGCTATCCGGGCGGCTCGGTCTTGTACATCTACGACGAGATCTTCAAGCAAGACAGATTCAAGCACATCCTGGTGCGTCACGAGCAGGCAGCCGTGCACGCCGCGGACGCGTATTCGCGCGTATCGAACCGCGTCGGCGTGGCGCTGGTCACCAGCGGTCCCGGCGTGACCAACGCGGTCACCGGCATCGCCACCGCCTACATGGATTCGATTCCCATGGTGGTGCTGACCGGCCAGGTGCCCACCTCGGCCATCGGCCAGGATGCATTCCAGGAAGCTGACACGGTCGGCATCACCCGGCCGTGCGTCAAGCACAACTTCCTGGTCAAGGACGTCAAGGACCTCGCGGACGTCATCCGCAAGGCCTTCTACATCGCCCGCACCGGCCGTCCCGGTCCCGTGCTGGTCGACATTCCCAAGGACATCACGATCGCTCGCGGGAAATACACCCCGCCCACGGGCGAGATCAAGATGCGTTCCTACTCGCCCGTCGTGAAGGGACACCAGGGCCAGATCAAGAAGGCGGTCCAGCTGCTGCTGCAGGCCGAGCGCCCCATGATCTACACCGGCGGCGGCGTGATCCTGTCCGACGCCGCGCCCGAGCTGACCAAGCTCGTGCAGATGCTGGACATGCCCTGCACCAACACGCTGATGGGCCTGGGCGCGTTCCCCGCGGATGACCGCCGCTTCGTGGGCATGCCAGGCATGCACGGCACCTACGAAGCCAACATGGCGATGCAGCACTGCGACGTGCTGGTGGCCATCGGCGCCCGCTTCGACGACCGCGTCATCGGCAATCCCAAGCATTTCGCGCAGAACGCCCGCAAGATCGTCCACATCGACATCGACCCGTCGTCGATCTCCAAGCGCGTGAAGGTCGACGTGCCCATCGTGGGCGACGTCAAGGACGTGCTGCTGGACTTCCTGGCGCAGGTCGAGGCCTCGCTCAAGGAAACCCGGCGCAATCCCGAGCAGATCGCCGGATGGTGGAAGCAGATCGGTGCCTGGCGCGAGCGCGAGTGCCTGAAGTACAAGTCCTCCGACGAAGTCATCAAGCCGCAGTTCGTGATCGAGAAGCTGTGCGAGATCACCCGCGGCGAAGCCTTCGTGACCTCGGACGTGGGCCAGCACCAGATGTGGGCCGCGCAGTACTACCGCTTCAACAAGCCGCGCCGCTGGGTCAATTCCGGTGGCCTGGGCACCATGGGCGTCGGCCTGCCGTACGCCATGGGCGTGCAGATGCTGCATCCGGATGCCGACATCGCCGTCATCACCGGCGAAGGCTCGATCCAGATGAACATCCAGGAGCTGTCGACCTGCCAGCAGTACCATCTCAGCCCCAAGATCCTGTGCCTGAACAACCGGTACCTGGGCATGGTGCGCCAGTGGCAGCAGATCGACTACGGTTCGCGCTATGCCGAGTCGTACATGGATTCGCTGCCTGACTTCGTCAAGCTGGTCGAGGCCTACGGCCACGTCGGCATGCGCATCGAAAGCCCGCGCGACGTCGAGGGCGCGCTGCGCGAAGCCTTCACCACGCACAAGAAACGCCTGGTGTTCCTGGATATCATCACGGACCGCACGGAAAACGTGTGGCCCATGGTGAAGGCCGGCAAGGGCCTGACCGAGATGCTGCTCGGTTCCGAAGACCTTTAAGGAGCGCACATGAGACATGCCATATCCGTGCTCCTGGAGAACGAAGCCGGCGCACTTTCCCGGGTGGTTGGGCTTTTCTCGGCCCGCGGCTACAACATCGAGACCCTGACCGTCGCCCCGACCGAGGATGCCACGCTTTCGCGCATGACCATCGTCACCTCGGGCTCCGACGACGTCATCGAGCAGATCACCAAGCACCTGAACCGCCTGGTCGAGGTGGTCAAGGTGGTGGACCTGACCGAGGCGCCGCACATCGAGCGCGAACTGATGCTGATCAAGGTTCGCGCGGTGGGCAAGGAGCGCGAGGAAATGAAGCGGATGGTCGATATTTTCCGCGGCCATATCGTCGACGTGACCGACAAGAGCTATACCGTCGAACTGACCGGCGACAAGGGCAAGCTGGACGCCTTCATCGAGGCGCTCGATCGTGCCAGCATTCTTGAAACGGTGCGCACCGGCAGCTGCGGCGTGGGTCGTGGCGAACGGGTATTGAAAATCTGACCCCCCCTACGCGCTTACGCGCGCCCCCCAGGGGGCGGCACTGGCGGACCGGCGGAGCCGGATCCGCTGTGCCCTGGGTTCCGGAGGTTTTTTACTTCGGGGTTGGGGTGGGGGCGGTTGTGTTTTTTTGAATTTTGAATCTTGAGTTTTGAATTGATTCCGGAGAATCTCATGAAAGTTTTCTACGATAAAGATTGTGATCTGTCGCTGATCAAGGGCAAGACCGTCGCCATCATCGGCTACGGTTCGCAAGGCCATGCCCATGCCCAGAACCTGAACGACTCCGGCGTCAAGGTCGTGGTCGGCCTGCGCAAGGGTGGCGCGTCGTGGGACAAGGCCGCCAACGCCGGCCTGACGGTCAAGGAAGTGAACGAGGCGGTGAAGGATGCCGACGTCGTCATGATCCTGCTGCCCGACGAGAACATCGCCAAGGTCTACGCCGAGAACGTCGGCCCCAACATGAAGAAGGGCGCCGTGCTGGCCTTCGCCCATGGCTTCAACGTCCACTACGGCGCCGTCGTGCCCCGCGAAGACATCGACGTCATCATGGTCGCTCCCAAGGCCCCCGGCCATACCGTGCGCGGCACGTACACCCAGGGCGGCGGCGTGCCCCACCTGGTGGCCGTGCATCAGGACAAGTCCGGCGCCGCCCGCGACATCGCCCTGTCGTACGCCATGGCCAACGGCGGCGGCCGTGCCGGCATCATCGAGACCAACTTCCGCGAAGAAACCGAAACGGACCTGTTCGGCGAACAAGCCGTGCTGTGCGGCGGTACCGTCGAGCTGATCAAGGCTGGCTTCGAGACGCTGGTGGAAGCCGGCTACGCGCCCGAGATGGCCTACTTCGAGTGCCTGCACGAGCTCAAGCTGATCGTCGACCTGATCTACGAAGGCGGCATCGCGAACATGAACTACTCGATCTCGAACAACGCGGAATACGGCGAGTACGTCACCGGCCCGCGCATCGTGAACGAAGACACCAAGAACGCCATGCGCGCCGTCCTGAAGGACATCCAGACCGGCGAATATGCCAAGAGCTTCCTGCTGGAGAACATGGCCGGCGCCCCGACGTTGAAGTCGCGCCGTCGTTTGAACGCCGAGCACGATATCGAGGTGGTTGGCGGCAAGCTGCGCGACATGATGCCCTGGATCCGCAAGAACAAGCTGGTCGATCAGAGCAAGAACTAGAACCCCCCCCTACGCGCTTGCGCGCGCCCCCCAGGGGGCGATGCGGGTGGACCGGCAAAGCCGGATCCACCGCATCCTGGGTCTTGAACCCTCACGCTTGCGTGGGGGTTTTTCTTTTGCCAGTCAGGAGAGGAGTTCACCGCCTTTGTCGGCGGCGAGCTCGCGCATCAGTTCGACCAGCAGCTCGTGCATGTGGCGGGCGGCGGGGGAGAGGCTTTGGCCGGGGCGGGTGACCAGGCCGACGGTGCGGGCGATGACGGGGCGGTGCAGGCGGACGAAGGCCAGTTTGTGGCGGCGTGCCGGGCGGGCCAGGGTGGGAAGGATGGTGATGCCCAGGCCCGAGCGCACGCTGGCGATGAGCGAGGTCCGGTTGGTGACGGTCATGCTGGGCGTGGCCACCCATGGCGGGATGTCGGGGTGGCGCAGGGCTTCGAAGGTGGCGTTGGCGATCAGGCGTTCGCCCTGGAGTTCGTTCCAGTCCACGGGCTTGCGCCGTCCGGCCAGGCGATGCGAGGGCGGGCAGATGATGCCGAATTCGTCGCGCGCGATGGGCAGGAAGTCCAGCCGGGGTTCGTCGGCCAGGAGGCCGGCGATGCCGATGTCGACTTCGCCGCTCAGCACCAGCTGGCGCACGGCCTGCGAAGGCATGTCGATGGCCCGCAGGCGGACCTGGGGAAACCGGCGGGTGTAGCGGTCCAGGATGTCGGGCAGCCATTCGTCCGCCAGCGAAGGCATGACCGCCAGCGACACCGAGCCGTGGCGCGCCTGCGCCAGTTCGTTGGCTTCCAGCCGGACGCGGTCGTGGATCGCCAGCAGTTCGCGGAACAGGGGCAGCAGGCTCCAGCCCAGCGGCGTGGGGCGGGCCCGTTTGCCGGGTTCGAACAGGGCGGCGCCCACCTGGCGTTGCAGGTCGTCCATGGCGGCGGAGACGGCGGCCTGCGAACGGAAGGTGGCCTGGGCCGCCGCGAGGAAGCTGCCGCTGTCGACGGCGGCCACGAATTGCCGCAGGTGCTGGATCTTGAATGGGTCCATGCGGGTTCCGGAAATTCAGGTTTTCCGAATTTTATTTCCACAAATTTGCCTTGGCAAAATCTGGAGCCGTGGCGACCATGTCCCCAGGACAAGAAGGAGGTCGCATGACGCTGGAAGTGCGCAAGGTCGTTTCGTATGTCGAGGAAACGCGGGTGGAAGGGGGCAGGAAGGCCGGGCGGCCCCTATTGATGGTGCTGAGCGCCGCGGTCCTGAAGAATCCGTGGGCGGGAAAGCCATACACCGAGGACCTGCGCCCGGAGATCCTGCGCATCGCGCCGCCGCTGGGCGATCTGCTGGTCGGGGAAATCCTGAAGCACACGGGATCCGGCGAGCGCGTGGAAGGCTATGGCAAGGCCGCCGTGGTCGGGGCCGACGGCGAGGTCGAGCACGCCTCGGCGCTGATCCATACGCTGCGCTTCGGGAACACGTACCGGAACGCGGTGGGCGGCACGAGCTATCTGAGTTTCACCAACTCGCGGGGCGCGATGGGCTGCCCCATCGTCGTGCCGATGATGCACAAGAACGACGAGGGGATGCGGTCCCATTACCTGACGGTGCAGGCGACCATCGCCGACGCGCCGGCGGCGGATGAAGTCGTCGTCGCGCTGGGCGCCAGCGTGGGCGGCCGGCCGCACCACCGCATCGGCGACCGTTACCAGGACATGCGCGAGATGGGCCTGGACCCGTCCGGGAAGGAGGCCTCGTGATCTGGCCGACCCGCGTGGTCCGCAGCGGCGCGGGGGCCCCCGTCGTCCTGATCCATGGCGTCGGCCTGGACCTGGGCATGTGGGACGAACTGGCGCGGGCGCTGGACGGGGAGTTCGAACTGATCCGCTATGACATGCTGGGGCACGGCGGCACGCCCCTGCCGGCGGGCGAGGCGGAGCTGGACCGGTACGTGGCGCAATTGGGCGAGGTGCTGTGCGCGGAGGGCTTGCGCCAGCCCTGCGTGGTGGGATATTCGATGGGGGGGCTGGTGGCCGGGCGTTTTGCCGCGCGCCATCCTGGCGACGTGGGGAAGCTGGTGCTGATGAGCACGGTCTTTCGCCGTACCGAAGCCGAGCGCCACGCCGTGCGGGCCAGGCTGGAGCAGGCCGAGGACGGGGACGAGGTGGCGGGCGCGCAGGCATCCGTCGAGCGCTGGTTCTCGCCCGCCTTCATCCAGGCGGCGCCGGGCCGTGTCGAGGCGATCCGGCAGCGGCTGCTGGCCAACCGGCGTCAGGATTTCCTGGCGGCCTATCGCATCTTCGCCGGCGCGGATGGCGTTCTGCCCGAGGCGGCGCCGCAGATCCGCTGTCCGGCCTTGGTGCTGACGGGCGACCAGGATACCGGGTCCACGCCCCGCATGGCCGAGGAGTTGGCGCGGTCCATTCCCGACGCCGCGCTGCGGATCGTGCCGGGACAGAAGCACATGTTGCCCGTCGAGGGCGTGATGGCTGCCGCGGCGGCGCTCAGGGACTTCCTGGGGCCCGGCGGTACGCGAAGGGCCGCCTGAGCGGCCCGCACCCATACCAAGCAAGGAGACAAGACATGCAACGCAGACACATGCTGGGCGCGATGGCCGCGCTGGCGTCCTCGGCCTACCTGGGGAAGGGGCACGCGCAAGGCGCGGGCGGCAACGTCCCGCTGCACGTGGTGGTGCCGTTCCCGCCCGGCGGCGGCACGGACGTGCTGGGGCGGGCCATCGGCTACCGGCTGGAAAAACTGCTGGGCCGGCCGGTCGTGGTCGAGAACAAGCCCGGGGCCAGCGGCATCGTCGGCGCCGAATACGTGGCCAAGTCCGATCGCGATGGCAACACGCTGCTGTTCTCGGGGCTGGTGCCGTCCGTGCGCTACTACAGCCGTCCGCTGTCGCAGATCGGCGCGGAACTGGCGCCGGTGTGCATGATCGCCCGTTCGCCCTATCTGGTCGCGGTCAATCCCGGCGTGCCGGCGAAGACGCTGGGCGAGTTCGTGCAGCTGGCCAGGAGCAAGCCCGGCACGCTGACTTTCGGTTCGCCGGGCAATGCCACGCCGCAGCACCTGGCGACGGAGCGTTTCCGTTCGCAGGTTGGCATCGACATCCTGCACGTGCCGTATCGCGGCACGGGGCCGATGATGACCGACCTGCTGGGCGGCCAGATCCAGCTGGTGTTCGCGACGGTGGCGGCGGCCGAGCAGCACGTGAAGTCCGGCCGCCTGCGCGCGCTGGCGGTGACCAGCGCCGACCGGCTGGATCGCCTGCCCGACGTGCCCACCGTGGCGGAGGCGGGCATCCCGGACTTCGTGGCCGAGATCGCCTTCGGCACCTATGTCGCGGCGGGCACCGCGGCGGCGGCGATAGGCGGCCTGAACCGGGCGATCAACCAGGCGCTGACCGATGCGGAGGTGCGCGGCAAGCTGATCGAGCAGGGTTTCATTCCCGTGGGCGGCGCGCCCGCGGACCTTGAAAAAAGCCTGCTGGCCGAGGTCAAGGCGGTGTCCGACCTGGTCCGCTCGGGCAAGGTGCGCATCGACGCCGCCTGACGCCGGGCCCGTCTCGTCAGCGGCGGGGACCGTGCATCCATCCGCCGCGCGTGTTGCGTTCGGCAGGGGTTTGGAGCAATGCGGTCGTCTTCATGGTGAATCTCCTCGTGCGCCGGGCACAGGCAAAAAGTCGCAAGCCTTGATTGAGGAAACGCTCGATGACGGGATCATGCTGCGGCCGCCGGCTTAGGCGAGTCTTAATTCGGCCTCCATGTTCTCTCCCGGTGGTTCCCGTAAGGAATACGGTAGAATGCCGTACAAATTACGGAGATAGTCGGCATGGCCAAGACCGAACGATTCGAAATGCGCCTGGACGAGTCGTCCGGGGCCGCCATCGACGCCTGGCGCGACGCGCACATGGCGGGCGCATCGCGGGCGCAGGCGGTCCGGGCGCTGATCGAGCGCGGCCTGGCGGGCGCGCCTGCCGGCGGTCCCCGGTTCAGCGACGGCGAGAAGACCCTGATGGCCTTCATGGGCGACCTGTTTCGCCACCTGGGCGCGCCGGCGGAGCGGGTGGATGCCGTATGCCGGGGATTCGCGACCGGCAATCACTGGGCCGCTGATCTGGAGATGGGCGGGCTGTACAGTCCGGCGTCCTCGTCGGCATCGCCGGACGACGCTCGCTTCGTGCTGTCGGTGCTCGAAATGTGGGAAGTGTTCGAGTCCGCGTTCGAGGATTTTTCCGAGGCCCAGCGGGCACAGGTGCTGGGCGGCGAAGGCGCGCAGCGGCGCGGGCGGGGTGCGCGCCGGCCCGCGGAGCTGCGGTTTGCCGGTTTTGATGCGGTCCATGAGCCCGAGTTGCTGCGGATCGCGGAATTCCTGGTGCGCGAGATGCGGCGCTTCGGGCGTTTCGCCGGGCGCAGCCTGGTGGCGGCTCAAGGTGGGGCGCGCCGGGATCATGCGGCCCGCCTGCGTTACTACGAAAGGCTGCTGCCCACGCTGGCGGGGCGTCGGCCGACCCCCGACGAGGTGCGCGAATTCCTGTGGCTGCGCGCCGAGACGTCCGGAGCTGAGCCGGCGGCCGGCGGCCGCGGCGTGTCCCATCTCAAGGAGTTTTCGTTCCATCGCTTCGGCCTGCTGGCGCCGCGCGTCAATGCGCTCAGCCGGGTGCTGACCCGCAGCGCGGTGCAGTTCGCCAAGGCGGAGTACGGGCTTTCGCAGGTCGAATGGCTGGCGGTCACGCTGCTGGGGGCGTTCGAGCCGGTCTCCATCGGCGAACTGGCCTACCACGCGATGCTGGATGCCGGCCAGATGAGCCGGACGGTGTCCGGGCTGGTCGAGCGCGGATTCGTCGAACGCCGGCGCAGCGAGGAAGACAGCCGCGAGACCGTGCTGACGCTGACCGGGGAAGGCGAGGAGATGCGCCGGCGCCTGGCGGACGCGGCGGCGGCCCGCAATCGGCACGTGGTCGGGGACCTGCCGGAAAGCGAGCTTGCCGTCGTCTATGCCCGCCTGGATGGCTTCATTGCCCGGGCCCGGCAGTTGGTGGACTGACGGTTCAAGCCTTGAAGTATGACTTATTCATTTAATTGTGCAGAGGCTTAAGGGTTTGCTGTTTTTCGTGAAGTCCTTGATTTAACGGGAAATAACGAAATTCATAGGGTTGGCTGGAGGTGGTGTTAGGGAAAACTCCAGCGCTTTTATGTTTGACTATATCAAATAAAAAATCGCAGAATGCCTCCTGTTGCGTTCCATTCGATCCAGGAGCCCTGCGATGCCGGTTTTATCCCTTGGTGCTTTTCCTTCATCGATCACCGCCGCGCGAGGAGTGTTGATCCTGGCGCTGTCGGCCGGTGCCTTGCCCGCGCTTGCCGCCGAAGGCGATGCCTGCGCGGCGGTGGACCTGTCCGGGGCCAAGTCCTCGCCGGTCGCCATCCGCTACGGCACGACCGGCGGCGGCGAGGAGCCGTTGGCGCTGCTGTGGGCGGACCAGGCCAGCTATCCCGGCAATGGCAAGTTCTACACCATGCAGGTCACGGAGTTCACGTCCACGGACCGCATGACGGCCTTCCAGGCCGGGCAGATCGACGCCGGCACGATCAGCTTTCCCTCGCTGGTGACGGCGGTGCACGTGGGCATCGACGCGCGGGCGGTCGCCTCGCTGGTCCAGGTCAACGAGGCCGACAACGAAGGCGCGTTCGCATCGTTGTCCAGCGGCGGCATCCGCGACATCAAGGATTTCAAGGGCAAGAAGGTCGGCTACTACGGGCCGAATACCATCAGTGAATACTGGGTCAAGAGCGCGCTGCGGCGCGCGGGCATGAAGCCGAACGACGTCTCGTTCGTATCGCTGCCGCCGCCCGCCCAGGAGCAGGCCTTGCGCAACGGCCAGATAGACGTGGCCTGGCTGGCCCGCCAGTTCCTGTTCAAGGCGAAGTCCGCGGGCGGCGTGGAAACCATCATGACGCCGTTCCAGGCCACGGGCGGAGCCAGCCAGCCCAGCCTGCTGATCTTCTTCTCGCCCAGGTTCATCAAGGCCCATCCTCAGGCCTATTGCGCGTGGCGCAAGGATTACCAGCAGGCCCTGGCCAACTGGTCGGCCAACCGCGAGGCGGCCTATCCGAAGCTGATCGCCGCCAAGTACGTGACGCCGTTCTCGGCCAAGGCCGGTGCCGACGGCGGACGCAGTCCCGACGGCGCGGTTTCGCTGGCCGAGTTCGACGCCACGATGAAGGACATGGCGACTTCCCGCTTCCTGCCGCCGTCCATGGTGCAGCCCGCCGCCAAGCTGGTGATGCCGGGCTATTCCTTGACCAGGAAATAGGCTCACCCCCTACCCGCTGCGCGGGCCCCCTCAAGGGGGCGGCACGGGCGGACTGGCAAAGCCAGATCCGCCGTGCCCTGGGGCATTCAGGTTGTGTGGGTGTTTTCGCTCGAGGAGTTCTTTTGTTAGAAGTCAAAAAGGTGACGAAGACGTTTCGTCGCGGCAAGCACGTCGTCAATGCGCTGAGCGCGGTGGACCTGACGGTTCGCAAGGGCGAGTTCCTGACCATATTGGGTCCCAGCGGGTGCGGCAAGACGACCTTGCTGCACATGCTGGGGGGCTTCGAGTTCCCGACCGAGGGCAGTGTCGAGATCGAGGGCCGGCCCATTACCGGTCCCGGCCGTGATCGCGGCATGGTCTTCCAGGAGGCCATGCTGTTCCCGTGGCGCACGGTGCGGGCCAACGTGGCCTGGCCGCTGCAGGTGGCCGGCACGCCCAGGCGCGAGGCGCATGCGCGGGCCGACGAACTGTTGGCCAGGGTCGGCCTGGCGCGGTTCGGCAATGCCTATCCCGGCGAACTGTCCGGCGGCATGCGCCAGCGCGCGGCGCTGGCGCGGACGCTGGCGATGGAGCCCAGCGTGCTGCTGATGGACGAGCCCTTCGGCGCGCTCGACGCGCAGACGCGCGAGGTCATGCAGGAGGAACTGACCCGGCTGTGGCAGGCCTCGGGCCTGACGGTGGTCTTCATCACGCACGACATCAACGAGGCCATTTTCCTGGGCGACCGGGTGGTCGTGATGGGGGCCTCGCCCGGACGCGTGGTCGAGGATTGCGCCATCGAGCTCGCCCGGCCGCGTTCGTCGGAAACCAAGGCCGATCCGCGCATTCTCGAATATCGTTCGCACCTGTGGGAAGTGCTGCGCCGCGAGTCGGCGCGGAGCACGCCCGCGATGGCGGAGGCCGGGCGATGAGCACGTCGGGCAGCATGGCCGCGCAACTGATGCGCAGGCAATCCTTCCCGGGCGCCTCGCGCGAACGGACCTGGCTGATATCGAGCCTGTTCACGATGTTCGTCCTGGCAGCGTGGGAAGCACTGGCGATGGCGGGCGTCCTGCCCGCATACATCTACGGGCCCATCGAGATCGCCCGGGCCTTCGTCGAACTGGCCCGCGGCGGCGATCTGGCCGCGCAGACCGGGCCTAGCCTCTACCGCGCCCTGAGCGGCTTTTTCATCGGCAGCGCCATCGGCGTCATGCTCGGCCTCCTGGCCGGCGTCTCGCGGGTGTTCCGCGACCTGTTCGACCTGACCCAGTCGTTCACCCATCCCATTCCCAAGATCGCGCTGTTTCCGGCCATCGCGGTGCTGCTGGGCTTTACCGACAAGTCGCGCATCCTCGTGATCGCCATCAGCGCCTTCTATCCGTCCTACCTGAACGCGATGAACGGCGCGCTGGGCATCAACGCGCGGCTGCTCTGGGTGGCGCGCAACGCCGGCGCCTCGAAGCTGCGCACCTTCTTTCAGGTGGTGGTGCCGGCGGCCATGCCGCGTGCGCTGGTGGGCGTACGCATCAGCCTGATGATTTCCTTCGTCCTGATGGTCGCCACCGAGGTGGTCGGGCATTCCAACGGCCTGGGCGCCGGCCTGATGGAGGCGTACCGCGATGGCGAGTACGGCGCCATGTACGCGGGCATCGTCGCCGTCGCGTTGTGCGGCGTGGTCTCGAACGCCGTGCTGCAACTGGTGGTGCGTGCCCTGGGCGGTGGCCGCCATGCGGGAGGGGGTGGCCATGGCTGATGCCGATATCCGCGCGGCCCGTCCGCTTTCCGGAGCGGTGCGAGGCAGGTCCGCGGACCGGGGCCTGGCTGCGATCCTGCTGTCGAGTCCGGTGCTCAAGGCACTGGGCCTGGCCGCGGTGCTGGGGGCCTGGCAGCTCTACGCCACGATGAACGGCACGCGCCTGACGCCGGGCCTGGAGGCCATCGGGCAGAGCTTCATGCAACTGCTGGAAGACGGCGAATTGCTGGAGCACGCCGCGGTCACGCTGACGCGCGGTTTCGCCGGGCTGGCGATCTCGTTCCTGGTGGCGGGCCTGCTGGGTTTCGTGGCGGCCCGCAGCTGGGTGGTGGATGTCGCGCTGGGCCCCTTCGTCACCTTCGGCTACCCGGTGCCCAAGCTGGCGCTGTACCCGGTCATCATCCTGCTGTTGGGACTGGGCGCGGGCTCGCGTATCGCCCAGGTGGCGCTGGAGTGCTTCTTTCCGATCTTCGTGCATTGCTACGCCGGCGCCCGCGCCGTCGCGCCGAAGATGGAGTGGCTGGCCCGCAATACCGGCGCCGGCCGCTGGCGGCTGCTGACCGACGTGATCGTGCCGAGCGCGCTGCCCTTCGTGTTCACCGGCCTGCGCGTGGCGGTGCCCATCATGCTGATCGTGATGACCGTGACCGAGTTCATCGGCGATTCGCAGGGCCTGGGCTACCTGATCGCGCGTTCGGCATCGTATTTCGATACCGCATCGGCCTTCGCCGTGGTCGCCACGCTGGGCGCGATCGGCTTCGTCAGCGACCGGATCGTCGTCAAGCTGCGCAGCCGCGTGGTGTTCTGGGAGAAAGGCGCATCTCTCTGACCGTCAGTCCCCGACCTGTCCATTTTCCCCACATACTATCTTTCATAAGAGCTACATCGTGAGCACAGAGCATATCGACGTCGTGATCGTCGGCGCCGGCCTGGCCGGTCTTTCCAGCGCGGTCTTCCTCGGCATGAACGGCGTGAAGGCGCTGGTGGTCGAGCGCCGCGAAGGCACCTCCATTCTGCCGAAAGCGCGCGGAGCCAACCCGGTCACCATGGAGGCCCTGCGCACCGCCGGCCTGGCCGAGGCCATCCACAAGGCCATGCCGCCGGGCAAGCCGGCAATCACCTCGGTGGTGTCGGAAAGCCTGACCGGCAAGGTGCTCTACGATCACGTCGCGCACCGCCCCGACTTCTCCATGTTCTCGCCCGAGCGTCCGGGCATGGCCAGCCAGGCCCGCGCCGAAGAGGCATTGCTGCGCCGCGCGCTGGAACTGGGGGCGCAGGTGCGCTTCAAGACCCGCTGCGAAGCGCTGGTGCAGGACGACGAGGGCGTGGACCTGACGCTGTGCGACATGGAAACCGGGCAGGCCCGCACGGTGCGCGCCAAGTACGTGATCGCCTCCGACGGCATACGCGGCAGCATCGCCGGCTGGCTGGGCATAGGCACGCACGGCCTGGGCGCGATCAAGTCGGTCACCGCCGTGCGCTTCAAGGCCGACCTGACCCAATGGGCGGGCGACAACGCCATGGTCATCCACTACCTGCAGAACCCTGCGCTACCCGATGGCGCGGGCGTGCTGGTCAGCACCGACTACAAGGACGAATGGGTCGCCAACATGTCCGCTGATCCCGAGCGCGACGAGGCCGGCATGCGCGAGATCATCAAGATCATGACCGGCCTGCCCGACCTGGACTTCGAGATCATCGGCACGGTCAGCTACGACTACGGCCATCGCATCGCCGACCGCTTCCGCGCCGGCCGCGTGCTGCTGACGGGCGACGCCGCGCACGTGATGCCGCCCACCGGCGGGCAGGGCGGCAATACCGCCGTGCAGGACGGCTACTACCTGGGCTGGAAGCTGGCCGCGGTCATCCAGGGCAAGGCCGGCCCGTCGCTGCTGGACAGCTACGAGATCGAACGCCAGCCCTACGCGGAAGAGGTCTGCAACTGGCAGGTCGCCAACCTGGCCGAGCGTCGCCGCATCGATACGCTGGCCGAACGCATCGGCGCGCCGCTGGACCATGCCACGCTGCTGTTCGGCTACATCTGCCCGCCCAACGGAGCACTGGTGCCCGAGCCCGGCACCGAGGACCAGCGCTTCGAGCATCCCGCGCGGGCCTCGGGACGCCCGGGTGCGCGCGTGCCCTATGTCGAGCTGGAGGGCGTGGATGGCGGAAGGGTTGCTCCGCGTCATTTGCTGGGGCCGTGGTTCATGGCCTTCACGGCCGTGCCGGGCGGCGCCGAGGCGGCCCGGGCGGCCGCCGATGAGCTGGGCATCGAGCTGAAGGCTTATCCGGTCAAGTCCACGGCCCCGCTGCATGCCGGCGAACGGCAGACCGTCCTGGTGCGGCCCGATGGCGTCGTGGCCTGGCGTGGCGCCGACAACGCCGGCATCGGCCGCGCGCTGCGCACGGTCCTGTGTCGCTGAGCGCGCCATGATCCTGGTGACCGGCGCGACCGGCAACGTCGGCGGGTGCGTGGTGCGCCGCCTCGTGCAGGCCGGCGAGCGCGTGCGGGCCCTGGCGCGGGATCCCTCGGCCGCCGCTTTTCCCGCCGGCGTGGAAGCTTGCGCGGGGGACCTGTCCGCGCCCGGAAGCCTGGCGCATGCGTTCGAGGGCGTGGACCGCCTGTTCCTGTTCACACCCGCATCCGGTACCGGGTCGATCGTGCGCGTGGCCCGCGAGGCGGGCGTGCGGCGGGTCGTGCTGCTGTCCTCGGCCGCCACCCAGAAGGCCGATCCGCGCATCAATCCCATCGCGGCGCGCCATGCCGCCGCCGAAGCGGCGGTGCGCGAGGCGGGGCTGCGCTGGACATTCCTGCGGCCGGACAGTTTCGCCGCCAACGCCTGCGCCTGGGCCGACTCCATCCGCCGCGAAGGCGTCGTGCGGGCGGCGTATCCCGACGCGCAGCGCAACCCCATCCACGAGGACGACGTGGCCGCGGCGGCGGTGGCGGCATTGCTGGATGCCGCGCACGAGGGCCATGCCTATGCGTTGACGGGGCCCGCCGTCATCACCCAGGCGGGCCAGGTGCGGGCCATTGCCGAGGCCATCGGCAAGCCGCTGCGCTTCGAGGCGTTGACGCGGGAGCAGGCCCTGGCCGCGCGCCCGGCCGGCACGCCGGTCGAGGTCGCGGAGCGACTGCTCGACTATGCGCTGAAATCGGTGGCGACCGCGCCCGCGGTTACCGATGCGGTCGAGCGGGTGACGGGCCGTCCGGCCCGCGCGTTCGCGCAGTGGGCGCGCGACCACGCGGCGGCGTTCACCCAGCCGGAAACGCCAACCGGGGCGATACCCGCCGTCAATCGATCCGGATATCCAGGCCGCGGATGACGTCGCCCCACATGCGGTTCTCCTGCGCCATGTATTGCGCCAGTTCTTCTGGCGTGGACACCGCGACGTCCACGCCTGCCCCGGCCAGAGCTTCACGCGCCTCGGGCTTGGACAGTCCGGCGCGTACCGCCTCGTTCAGGCGCGCGACGATGTTCCTGGGCATTCCCGCCGGCCCCAGCAGCGCCAGCCACACCACCGCGTCGTAGTCCGGGACGCCCGCTTCGGCCAGGCTGGGCACGTCCGGCAGTTGGGCGTTGCGGCGCGTGCTGGTGACGCCCAGCGCCTTGATCTTGCCGCTCTTGACGTGCGGCAGGCCGTTGGACACGGCTGCGAAGCTGGTTTCCACGAAGCCCGCCGCCAGGTCCTTCATGGCGCCGCCGCTGCCGCGATAGGGAACGTGTTCCAGATTGGCGCCGGACTTGGCCAGGAACAGCGCTCCCATCAGGTGCTGCGTGCTGCCGTTGCCGGATGAGGCGTATCGGAGGTGGGAGCCGTTCGACTTGGACAGCGTGATGAGTTCCTGCACCGACTGGACGGGCAGCTTGGTGTTGACGAAAAGCACGTACGGGCTGTCCGCCAGCTTGGCGATGGGCGTGAAGCTCTTGATCGGATCGTAGTCCAGGTTCTTGTACAGCCGGTGGCTGGTGACGTGGTTGGTCGAGACGATCTCGAGGGTGTAGCCGTCGGGAGCCGCCTTGGCCACGAAGTCCGTGCCTATGGTCGAGCCGGCGCCGGGCTTGTTCTCGACGATGAAGGACTGGCCCAGCGCGCTGCTGAGCTGTTGGGTGACGACGCGCGCCACGACATCGGTGAAACCGCCGGGTTCGAAAGGGACGATGACCTTGACCGGACGTTCCGGATAAGTCTCGGCGGCCCCTGCGTGCAGCGAAAGTGCGAGCAGCGGTGCCGCCCATGCCATGCCGTGGATGCGCTTCATGGAGTCAACCTCCGTATCGGGCTTCGGGGAGCGTGAGAAAGGCGTGCAGGATGTGATAGACGCGCAGGTAGTTCTTCTGCTGGAAGCTGGCGTGCGAGATGCCCGACATGACGGTGAACTGCTTGTCCATGTTGGGCAGCCGTTCGAAGAAGCGCATCAGGTCGTCGAAGCTGGCGATGCCGTCGTATTCGCCGCGCATGACCAGGGTCGGCACCCGCAGGTGCAGCGGGTCGATCAGCGGCAGCTTCGAGCACATGTCCACGTAGGTTCCCGTGGGCATGGAATCGTCCAGGGTCAGGATGGCGTCGGCGAAGGCCTCGACGGTGGCGTCGTCGGCGGTGCCGGGGTGGTCGCGGTTGAAGATGCTGTGGACGAAGGCGCGGTCGATGGGGCGACGCGTCCTGGCCTGGAACTCGGGCAGTTTCTTGGCGCGTTCCTTCAGGGTGGGGCTGCCTTCGCCGGTCCAGACGAAGGCATCGAGCGCGATGCGGGCGACGCGCTCGGGATGGCGCTGCGCGAACAGCGCTGCCTTCAGCGCGCCCGACGAGATGCCGTAGACGAACAGCGGCTTGCCGCCGTTGCGCGCCAGGATGTATTGCGATCCCGCGGCGAGGTCGTCGGCGCCGTTGGCGATGTCGAAATTGATCGGTCGGTGCTTGTCGGAGCGGCCGTAGCCTTCGTTGTCCATGCACCAGGTGTCGAATCCCCGGCGGGCGAACCAGTCCATGACGGAGGAGTCCGGCCTGCCGGGGACTGACAGGTCGAACGTGGGCTGCGAAGCCATGGACGAGCCGTGCACGAAAAGGATCGTGCCGGCGAACGGAACATCGGTGGCGGCCGGTTTCTGCCACAGGAACAGGCGGATGTCGCCCTTCGTGGTCCAGTGCTCGGTACCGCCGTGCCATTCTACGTGGGGCATGCTGTCTCCAATTGGTACAACTATGGTTTTTGTGTTTGTACCAATCTAGCAGCGCGGCGTTTTGCAAGTCAATAGAAAGGGAATCGGAAAATGGCCTGGAGAATCAGGGATATCCAGGATTAAATGGAGTTTCAACGTATCTCGAAAAGTGGCGTCAAAAGTGGACCATTTGGTTTTATCTGCGGAAATTGGTCTTGGTGCGAGCTTCCCGCGCCAGCCCCGCGCAATTGGCCTGCCGGCACGGCTTCGGTTAACCTTCACCTCATGCTCAAAACCACTCTTTCTCCTTATTCCATGGGGGGCATTGCAACGTGGGTGCACCTCGACCATCCCTCTTCCGGCGGAGTCCAGTCGTGAAAGATCTGGAGCATCGCCACCGCGGCATCTACCTGCTGCCCAACGCATTCACGACGGCGGCCCTGTTCGCCGGCTTCTACGCCATCGTGCAGGCCATGAACGACCGCTTCGAGGCGGCGGCCATCGCCATCTTCGTCGCGATGGTGCTCGATGGCATGGACGGGCGCGTCGCGCGCCTGACCAATACCCAGTCGGCATTCGGCGAACAGTACGACTCGCTGTCGGACATGACTTCGTTCGGCGTGGCGCCGGCGCTGGTCATGTACGAATGGATCCTGACCGGCCTGGGGCGGTGGGGCTGGCTGGCGGCCTTCATCTACGTGGCCGGCGCGGCATTGCGGCTGGCCCGTTTCAACATCAACACCGGTGTGGTGGACAAGCGCTTCTTCCAGGGGCTTCCCAGCCCCGCGGCGGCGGCGCTGGTGGCGGGATTCGTCTGGCTGGCGGTCGATAACAAGCTGCCCATCCGCGAACTGTGGATGCCCTGGGTGGCCTTCGGCCTGACCGTCTACGCGGGCGTCAGCATGGTGTCGAACGCGCCGTTCTTCAGCGGCAAGTCCTTCGCGCTGGGGCGCAGCGTGCCGTTCTGGACCATCCTGCTGGTGGTGCTGGCCTTCGTCTTCATCTCCAGCGACCCTCCCATCGTGCTGTTCGCGCTGTTCGTGATCTACGGCCTGTCCGGCTACGTGCTGTGGGGCATGAAATGGAAAAAGAGCAGAAGGCCTTCCTCCATGTCCTGACAGGCGTTCCCGAGGAAAAAAGCGGAAAAAGGCGGCCCGGCTTGAAAAGCAGGGCCGCTTTTTTGTGGGGGGGTAAAATCCCCTCTTGGAAGGAGAGATAGTCATGAGCGACAAACTGATCGTTTTCGATACCACGCTGCGCGACGGCGAGCAAAGTCCCGGCGCCTCGATGACGCACGAGGAAAAGGTCCGCATCGCCAAGCAGCTCGAGAAGCTGTGCGTGGACATCATCGAGGCGGGGTTCGCCGCGGCCAGCAATGGCGATTTCGAATCGGTCCGCGCCATCGCGCTGGCCATCAAGGATTCCACCGTCTGTTCACTGGCGCGCGCCAACGACCGCGACATCTCGCGGGCGGGCGAGGCGCTGCGGGGCGCGAACAGCGCGCGCATCCATACCTTCATCGCGACCAGCGCGCTCCATATGGAGAAGAAGCTGCGCATGACGCCCGACCAGGTCTTCGAACAGGCCCGGCTGGCGGTGCGCTTCGCGCGCCAGTACACGGACAACATCGAGTTCTCGCCCGAGGACGGCAGCCGCTCGGATCCGGATTTCCTGTGCCGGGTCCTGGAAGCGGTGATCGCCGAAGGCGCCACCACCATCAACGTCGCCGATACCGTCGGCTATGCGGTGCCCGAGCAATATGGCGAGTTCATCCGCAAGCTGCGCGAGCGCATTCCCAATTCCGACAAGGCGGTCTGGTCTGTCCACTGCCACGACGACCTGGGCCTGGCCGTGGCCAATTCGCTGGCCGGCATCAAGATAGGCGGCGCCCGCCAGGTCGAGTGCACGATCAACGCCCTGGGCGAGCGCGCCGGCAACTGTTCGCTGGAAGAAGTGGTGATGGCGGTGAAGACCCGCAAGGACTACTTCGGCCTGGACGTCGGCATCGACGCCACGCAGATCATGCCGGCCTCGCGGCTGGTGTCGGGCATCACGGGCTTCGTCGTGCAGCCGAACAAGGCCATCGTCGGCGCCAATGCCTTCGCGCACGCCTCGGGCATCCACCAGGACGGCGTGCTCAAGGCGCGCCAGACCTACGAGATCATGCGTGCCGAGGACGTCGGCTGGGCGGCCAACAAGATCGTGCTGGGCAAGCTGTCCGGGCGCAACGCGTTCAAGCAGCGCTTGCAGGAACTCGGCATCGAGCTCGATTCCGAGCAGGCGGTGAACGAGGCCTTCGCGCGCTTCAAGGATCTGGCGGACCGCAAATCCGAGATCTTCGACGAAGACATCCACGCGCTGGTGTCGGGCGAGCAGGGCGAAGCCGGCGAGGGCGCCTACCGGTTCGTCGCGCTCGCGCAGCGCTCGGAAACGGGCGAGCGGCCCCACGCCCGCGTGGTGTTCTCGGAGAACGGCAAGGAGGTGGTGGCCGAGGCGCAGGGCAACGGGCCCGTCGATGCCACGGTGAACGCCATCGAAAGCCATACCCGCAGCGGCGCCGAACTGCTGCTGTTCTCGGTCAACGCCATTACCACCGGCACCGAGTCGCAGGGCGAGGTCACCATGCGGCTGTCCCGCTCCGGCCGCATCGTCAACGGCGTGGGGGCGGATCCCGACATCGTCGTGGCGGCGGCCAAGGCCTATCTGTCGGCGCTGAACAAGCTGCAATCGCCGGTGGAGAAGGTGCACGCGCAGGGGATCTGATGTCCGGCTCCCTCCGTTTTCCGGCGGGCTTCGCCGTCCAGGCGATGCAGCCGGCCGACGTCGAGGCCGTGCTGGTGGTGCAGGCCCAGGCCTACGCCGGCTTCGACCTGCTCGAGGATGCGGGCTTCTTCCTGAATCGCATCGAACTGTCGCCGCGCACCTGCTGGATCGCGCGCGGCGACGGCGAACTGCTGGGCTATCTGGTGTCCTATCCCTGGACGCTGGGCGAGCCGCCGCAGCTCAATGTCCCGCTGCGGGCCCTGCCCGCGGGGGCGCATAGCTGGTTCGTGCACGATTGCGCGGTGGCGCCCGCCGCCGCTGGCCGAGGCGTGGGCCGTGCCCTGGTCAGCGCCGGACTGCGCCATGCGCGTACGTCGGGCCTGGCCTGCGCGACGCTGGTATCGCTGGGGCCGGCCAGGCCCTACTGGGCCGCGCTGGGTTTCGAGCCCGTGGCGACGGATCCCGGCCAGCTCGACGGTTATGGCACCGATGCCTGCTACATGCGCCGCCTGCTGAGCGCGGAACGCTGACGCCTCGCTTTCCTCTTCGTCGTGTGAAATTTTCGTGACAACCGGGGGTTTCGCCGGCCGATTTCCGTCTAGATAGAAATAGCGGAATGTCCGACATATTCCGGCAATCACCCCGAGGCACTTTGTGCGGCTGACTTTTCAACGAGGGGGGCGCGTGGATACGGCGACTCGCCATCGCGCGGTTTCCATGGCGGCATGCGCCGCGCTGGTATCCCCGCTCGCATGGGGGCAGGCCGCCGTTTCGCCGCGGCTGTCGGCGACGGCGGAGACCCATGCCACCGGCGTCTTCCTGAATCCGCAGGGCGACGTACTGACGGCTCGTCATGCCGTCGAGCATTGCCGGGACATCCTGGCCGTCAAGGACGGCAGGGTGGTGCAGGCGCGTGTGCGCGCCATCAGCAACGAGCGCGACCTGGCCGTGCTGGGTACGGACCTGGTGCCTTACCTCAGCGCCACCTTTCCCGAACGCGCGCGGGCAGCTGAGGGGAGCGCGGGCGTGTTCACCGAGGCCTACAGCGTATTGCAACGCATGCCGCAACGCGGCAGCGTGTTGAGCAATGCCTTGACCGTGCCGGGTGGCGAGGATCTGAACCTGATATCGGGGGTCAAGCCGGGCACCAGCGGCAGCGCGGTGCTGCGCGGCGACGGATTGGTGGCCGGCGTGGTGGTCGAGCGCGTGGCACGGTGGCCGGGTGCGGCCACCGGCATGCTGAGCCGCGCATCCGGCGGCGCCGTGTTGCAGGGGCCCTCGCAGGTGCGCGCGATTTCCGCCGAACAGGTCAAGGCCTTCCTGCGCGACAACGGTATTGCCTTCACCCAGAGCGACGTTCCGCAGCTTGCCCCCAACCAGTCGCCAGCCGCCCGTGCCGCCACGCTGGCCGTCGGCATCCTGTGCGGCTGACGCCGTTTTCCCACTTTTGCGCATTGTCGACCATGGCACAGATTTCTTCTTCGAATCGATCCAGCTCTCGCGGGCGCGGCGGCCCGTTCGCCCGCGTCCGGGAGCGCCTCCTCCGCCTCGCCGGTGCCCTGGGACTGGGGCTGACCACGGCGGCGGGCAGTCCCGCCGCGGCGCAGGCGCCCGCGCAACCGGTGCCGCAGCACTGGATCAGCTATGCGCAGATGACCGGCAATCAGTTCCAGGCCTGGCTGAGCGACCCCGACAGTGAGACGGTCCAGCGGCTGCATGCCTGGATGCAGGAGCGGATGTTGCAGGAAGGGCCGGCCGTGCCGCCGGCGCCCTTGATCGTGCGCGTCTGGGTGGGGCAGGCGGGCAACGTCGAACGGCTGGAGTTCGCGTCGCTGGGACAGCCCCAGGCGGACGAGGACCTGCGCGCGCTGCTGACTTCCCAGTCCTTGTCCGAACCGCCCCCGCAGGACATGCGCCAGCCTATGGTGCTGCAACTGGAACTTAGTTTTGTGGCCAAGGGCTAGGCGGCCAGGCGGTCTTTGCCTGGCCGGGCCGCTGGCGCCCTGATCAGCTATGTCGAGCCGGCCGGCCCTTGCCGCGGGGCCGGATCCCGCGATGCCGCTGGGCATGGTCGTGCGCCCCCTGTTGCCGCAGGAACTGCAGGTCCTGCGCATCGAGGCCGGACTGCTGGTACAGCGAAGGGGAGCGAGGGTGTTCGTGGCGCTGGAGCTGCCGGCGCGGTGAAACGGATGTAATCCCGTTGTCACGCTTGCCGGCTACGATGCGGCGGCCTTGCCGCATGTCCGGTCCAGCCGTGCGGCCCTGAAGAACTGCCGCGTTTGGGGTGGAATGTCCTGTCTGCCGTTGCCCGCCTGCCAGTCCGCCGTCCGCGCGCCCGCCGTGTGCGCATGATGTTGCTTGCCTGGATCCTGGGGCCGTTCTGCTGCGGCTTCGTCAATCTCGCCGCTGCGGCGCCGACAGCCGGACGAGACGCCAGCGCGTTCGTCATCGACCGCCAGCCTTTGCACGATGCGTTGCAGGCCTATAGCCGGGCGACCGGGCGGTCAGTGCTTTACGACGCCGGCCAGGTGGCGCACTTGCGATCGACGGCCATCGATGGAAGCCTGGATCCCGACGCCGCCTTGGCCGCCTTGTTGCAGGGAACCGGGATGCAGGCCAGGTTCGCCTCGACCGGGGCGTTCGTGATCGTGCCGGTCGAGCCACCGGCGTCAACCGCGGCGCAGGGCGAAGGAGGGATCGCGCTTCATGCCGCTTTCTACGGCCGGGTGCAGCGCGTGGCCACCAGCATTCTTTGCGCCGACACCGGCCTGACGATCGGCCGATACCGGCTGGCGATCAGTGCCTACGTCAGCGGCTCCGGCGAACTGCGGCGGGTCAAGGCCGCGGCCCAGGGGCATGCCGAACTCGAACCCCGCATCGAAGCCAGCCTGGAAGGGGCGCGGCTGGAAATCGAGCCGCCGCCGGCGCTGGTCCAGCCGATCGTGCTGCTGGTGACGCAGCAGGCCGGCCGCCTGAAGGCCTGCGCATCATGACCGGCGGCGGCCTGGCCGAACTGAAGCGGCTGTTTGCCGAACGCTACGAAACGCTCAAGGCGCAGTTGGCCAGGCGCCTGGGGTCGGCGGAGCTGGCGAGCGATGCGCTGCACGATGCCTATGTACAACTGGCGGATCGGGAGGGTTTGAACGAAGTCAGGCATCCCCAGGCCTACCTGCTGCATACCGCCGTCAATGCCGCGATCGACAAGCTGCGCGGCACGCAGCGTTACCTGAGCGCCGACGAAGTGGCCGACCTGTACGAACTGGCGGACCCCGCGCCCGGTCCGTCGCGCGTGGCGCAGGCCCGCTTCGATCTGGGGCGCGCGGCCGATGCGCTGGCCGCCTTGCCGGCCAGGCAGCGCGACATACTGTACGCCGCGCGGGTCGATGGCCTGACGCTGAAGGAGCTGGCCCAGCGCTGGGGGGTATCTACGCGGCTGATCAGCCGGGAGCTGCAGGCGGCGCACGAATTCTGCGCGCGCCATATGGAGGCGGCGGGGGAAACGGTGGGGGCCGCTTCGGGCCGTTTCGGCAGAGATGGCAACAAATTGTCAGATCCCGCAGAAAAGCGTTCGCATATCCGCGTCTCCAAACGTCTATAAGAAGAAGGAAAAACGAACATGGACACCAAGCTTCACGGCATGACGGCAGGAGGCCCTATGAACGACCCCGGCGCGGACGGCGTCGACGCCGTGTTGCAGCAGGCGCGTGCCTGGGCGCGGCGGCTGGCCGTCGGCCGTCCGACCACCGCCGATGCCGAAGCCCTGCGCCGCTGGTGCGCGCAGAGCGCCATGCATGCGCAGATGTGGCGGCAAGCGAGCGCGGAGTGGCGCGAAATGGGCGAAGTCCTGCAGACGGTTCGGCGCCGGATCCCGGAGGCGCGGATGGCGCGGCCGGTCTCGCCGGGCCGCCGATGGTTCGTCGGCGCCGCGGTCGCCACGGCCGCGGGCGTGGTGGGCATGGTGAATCCGCCCCTGGGGCTGTGGCCTTCGTGGTCCGAGATGGGGGCGGATTACCGCACGGCCGTGGGCGAACAGCTTAGCGTGGCCCTGAGCGCGCACATCCAGCTGCTGTTGAATACCCAGACCAGCATCACGGTAAGGCAGGCCGATCCCCTGCGGGTCGAGCTGATCGCCGGCGAGGCCGAGATCCGCAGCGATGGCCGGGCGCCGCTCGAGATCCAGGCCGGATCGGGCCGTATCCAGCTCGCGGCGGGATGCGTGGAGGTCAGGCATCTGCCCCATGAGGAAACCCGGGTGCTGTGCACCGAGGGCCGGGCCGAGGTGCGCCATGCCCACGGCGTCCTGACCTTGTACGCCCGCGAGTCGGCTTCATACGGCGCCGGCCGGACGCTTGTGGTCATGGGCGAGGGGCCGGCCGCGTCGTCGGGATGGCGCCAGGGATACATCGTCTTCCACGATACGCCGCTGACCGATGCGGTGGCCGAGATCAACCGCTATCGCAGTGGCCGCGTGATCCTGATGAGCGACGAACTGGCCCGCCAGCGCATCAGCGGCCGCTTCACCATCCAGGATACTGATCAGGCCATCACCCTCATCCAGCAGCTCTATGCCGCCCACGTCCGCCGCGTGGCGAACGTCGTGATGCTGGGGTGACCTGTCACTAAAAATTCATGCGGGTTTTTGTTCCATCTTTTTCCCGGGCGGCGTCTATACGGACATAGGGGTGCGCGGCTTGCGCGCCCGAGCTGATTCATCTGTCTAGGATCCGACCCGATATGTCCGTGCCCGTCCAGCCTGTCGCTTCGTCCCGTGTGACGCTCTCAATCCGATCCGCGCGTTGCGCCGCATGGCGGCGTACGCCGATGGCGGCGGCGATCGCGGCGCTGGCGCTGACGGGAGCGTTCGCCGATCCGGCGCATGCGCAGCATGCGTTCAGTCCGGCGTGGTTCGCGGCCAAGGGAGCGGCGCAGAGCACGGCGACGGCCACGGGGCGGCTGCCCAACGGCCTGCCGGCTTCTTCGTTGACGGCGCCCGAGCAGCAATCGGCGGCGGCGCGGCAGAAGCTGCAGACCTCGATCAACAACCTGAACCTGGCGGCG
>NZ_JBBUKU010000005.1:0-383338 GCF_038066655.1 Pigmentiphaga sp. YJ18
GTGCTGACCGAGCGCGAACGCGAGTCGAACAAGACCATGATGGTCTGCGTGTCCGGCTGCAAGGGCAGCAAGCTCGTCTTGAACCTATGACCCCGCGGGCGGGCGCCCTTTTTGCCTACGACACCTTCAGCGGCACTCCGGTCTTGGCCTGGATTTCCTCGGCGCTGACGCCTTCCGCCAGTTCCACCAGCACCAGCCCATCCGCCGTCACGTCGATCACGCCAAGGTCGGTAATGATGCGATCGACGACTCCGACGCCCGTCAGGGGCAGCGTGCACTCGAGCAGTATCTTCAGCTCGTAGCCGCCATCCTTCTTCCTGGCCACGTGCTCCATCAGGATCACCACCCGCTCGACGCCGGCCACGAGGTCCATCGCGCCCCCCATGCCCTTGACCATCTTGCCGGGAATCATCCAGTTGGCCAGGTCGCCCTTCCCGCTCACCTGCATGGCGCCCAGGATGGACAGGTTGATCTTGCCGCCGCGGATCATCGCGAAGCTCTGGTCGCTGCCGAAGATCGACGATCCCGGCAGCGTGGTCACGGTCTGCTTGCCCGCGTTGATCAGGTCTGCGTCCACCTGGTCGTCGGTCGGGAACGGACCGATGCCCAGCATGCCGTTCTCGGATTGCAGCCAGACCTCGATATCGCCCGGTACATGGTTGGCCACCAGGGTCGGGATGCCGATCCCCAGATTCACGTAGAAACCGTCGCGCAGTTCACGCGCGGCCCGCGCCGCCATCTGGTCCTTGCTCCATGCCATGATCAGTTCTCCGCCTTGGTCGTCGTACGCTGTTCGATCCGCTTTTCCGGGTGACTGTTCTGCACGATGCGATGGATGTAGATGCCCGGCAGGTGGATGTCGTCGGGCGCCAGATCGCCGACCTCGACGATCTCCTCGACCTCGGCAATGGTGATCCTTCCCGCGGTCGCCGCCGCCGGATTGAAATTGCGGGCCGTGTAGCGGAAGCGCAGGTTGCCGGCACGATCGGCCACGTGCGCCTTGATCAGGGCCACGTCGGGCACCAGCGACCGTTCCATCACATAGGTTTCCCCGTCGAACTCGCGCAGTTCCTTGCCCTCGGCGACCAGGGTCCCCACGCCTGTCTTGGTGAAAAAGGCCGGGATGCCCGCCCCGCCGGCGCGCAGCTTCTCGGCCAGCGTGCCTTGGGGCGTGAATTCCAGCTCGAGTTCTCCGCTCAGGTACTGGCGTTCGAACTCCTTGTTCTCGCCCACGTAGGACGAGATCATCTTCCGGATCTGCCGGGTTTCCAGCAGCTTGCCCAGCCCGAAACCGTCCACGCCGGCATTGTTCGAGATCACGGTCAGACCCTTGACGCCCGAGGCGCGCAGCGCCTCGATCAACGCCTCGGGGATGCCGCACAGGCCGAAACCGCCCACCGCGATCATCTGCTCATCTTTGACGACGCCCGCGATCGCATCGGGAGCGGATGGATAAATCTTGTTCACGACACCTCCTCCAAGGACAGGAACCACCGCATCGCCCTCGCGGCCAGGGGCTGGCGGACGGCGAGCGTTTGAAAGATACTACGTACCTATCTACGTAGTTTTGCTTAGGAGCCACGGGTGTCCACCGACTCGGACTATCGCCTGGCCTTCGAAATGGCCCCCATCGGCCTCGTGCTCTCGAAGGACCGGATCATCGTCGACTGCAACAGCTACGTCTGCGACGTCTTCCACGCGTCCCGGGAAATCCTGCTGGGCGCGTCCTTCCGCGAGCTATATCCCACGACCGAGGAATTCGAGCGCTTGGGCAGGCGCATCGCCCCCATCCTGAACAAGCATGGACGCTATGCCGACACGCGTATCATGAAGCGCGCCACCGGACAGCACTTCTGGTGCCGGGTGACCGGCCGCGCCTTCAACCGGGAACGCCCGCACGAGGCCGGTATCTGGACTTTCGAGGATGTCAGCGCCGAGCGGCCGCACACGTCGGAAGCCCTGACGCCGCGCGAACGGGAAGTCGCGTCGCGGCTCCTGGACGGCAAGACCTCGAAGATGATCGCCCGGGAGCTCGACATCAGCCCGCGCACGGTGGAGGTGTTCCGCGCGAGTCTGATGAAGAAATTTTCAGCGACGAATACGGCGGACCTGATTCACCGGATGCTGTCGGCGTGACCGAGGAATGGCAACACATGAAAGGACTTCAAATGAAAGCAACCCTGGTATTCGGCTTTGCCCTGGCAGCGGCGGGATGCGCGGACATGCCCGATAAGGCCAAGACCGCCCGGATCGCAAACCCCGCATCCGAATACTGCATCGAACAAGGCGGCAGGGTCGAACTGCGCCAGGAAGCGAATGGAACGGTGGGCTATTGCCACCTGCCGGACGGGCGCGTGGTCGAGGAATGGACGCTGTTTCGCAGCAAGGCCGGCGGCAATCGGCGGTAATACGCCGCCCCTACCTGTCGGCTTATGGCCGGGCGACGACGTGGCCAGGCGCCTTCGGCATGGCGACGAAGCCGGGCAATGCCTCGATACGACCCAGCCAGGCTCGGACGGCCGGGTATGCCTCCAGGGACAGCCCACCCTCCGGCGCATGCGCGATGTAGGTATACGCCGCGACATCCGCCAGCGAGGGACGTTCCCCGGTGGCGAACATCCGCTCCGATAGCATCGCCTCCAGGACCGGAAAGAGCTTCAGGCTGATCGCCACCGCATGGTCCATGGGGACCAGTTCCTCGCCATAGACCCGCAATCGACGCGCCGCGCACGGACCGAACGCGATCGGTCCGGCCGCCAGCGAGAACCATTGCTGCACGAGCGCGCTTCCTTCCGGGTTCTCGGGCAGCCAGGCGGGCCCGCCGTACTTCTTCGCCAGGTAAACCAGGATGGCGTTCGAATCGTGAAGAATCGTGTCGCCGTCGACGATGACGGGTACCTGCCCGAAGGGATTCATCGCCAGGAACTCGGGCGTCCTCAGGACGCCGCCGTGCGGATCGACATCGATCTTCTCGTAGGGCAGCCCGAGCAGGGAAAGCAGCAATTGCACGCGATGGCCGTGGCCCGAATACGTCATCGAATACAGGCGGATGGGCATGGTGGAAGCTCCGGTCAAGGCCGCGCTACGCCGCTTCCCCATGCCTGGGCAAAGCGCAGCAAACCGGTCCCGGCATGGCAGTTCACGTATTCGAAAGAAGGCGTGGCGCCAAGCACGAAGACTTCATGCCAGGTGACGACGCTGCGTTCGGCCCCGTACTGCCGGCGCTTGGCCAGCGCATGCCGGAAGATGTCGAGGTGGCTCTTGTGGCTGGCCGCCCATCGTTCAAGCGGCGCCAGGGAAAGGAAGTAGCCGTGCTTGGACGTTTCCCTCAGCTCCCTGCCTTCGCTGTCCAGCGCCACCAGCGAACGCAGGGACAGGCACCCGGTCGTTCCGGCGTGGTCCTTGAGATACGCCATGCCCGTGTCCAGCTTGGGCTGCAGGTTGGCGTAGTAATCGTCCAGCTGTTCCCCTTCCGCCTGCGCCCAATACTGGCCCGAGCGGATGTTCACCACGTTGGGCGGCACGTCTATCCTGATCCGCCTGCCGGCTCCGGCATCGAACCCGCCTTCGGGCGCCTCGTCCCCATAGGGGGAGTCCAGCGGGTCCACGGCCGAAATGGGAAGCCGATCGCGCATCGCACCGAAATAGCCGGCGACATGCATGGGCTCCAGTTCGCAGCCCTTCGTGCACGCGATGCCGGCCCGGTAGTACGGCTCGGAAAAAATCGTCTCTATCCGGTCGTAGGGCACGACCAGGGTTTCGCGCCAATGGCCCAGCGTTTCCTTTTCCCGCTCCGGCGACGCGAACCAGCCGTTGAATGCATCGCGGTGCTTCCAGGCCGCATGGCGCGTCAGGTCGACCCAGTATGCGATGACGATGGAATTGGCGAAGCCGGCCTCGTCCGTACAGCGGACCTCGTCGAAGCAGTCCGGCCCCCACGGGCTGGCGAATGCCGCCCTTGCCCTGTCGAAGAAGGTCCGCTCCGCGCCGAGGTCGGAGGGCTGGCGCTGCACGGCGATGTAGTCGGCCACCACCGTCGTGACAGGCGCACGCCAGCGGACCTGGAACTTCGGCGCCCCGGGGGTGAAGTCCCCCGGCCGCCGGGCCGGTATCGTACGCGGGTATTCCATGTGAAAACTCATTTTTGGGCTCACTGATGCGGGTGCTCAAGCTCGGCCGTGGGCGCCTTCCAGGCCCGGCGATTCTTCCTCGACCGGCTTCTCGCGCAGGAACAGGCCGCCGATCACCACCGACAAGGCCGCGAAAATCACCGGATACCAGAGACCGAAGTAGATGTCGCCGGTAAAGGCCACCATCGCGAACGCCACGGCGGGGAAAAAGCCCCCGAAAATCCCGTTGCCCACATGGTAGGGGAAAGACAGCGCGGTATATCGGACACGGGCGGGAAACATCTCGACCAGCGCGGCGGCAAGGGGAGCATAGACCATCGCAAAAAACACACACAGGATGACCAGCAGCAGTATCACCATGCCATGGTTGACCCGCGCGGGGTCCGCCTGGCTGGAATAGCCGGCCTTCTCGAGCGCGGACTTCAGCACCGCGGCGTCGAAGCCCGTCAGCGTGATGTCGCCGATCTGGGTGACGGGGCTGACGGCGGCGGGATCCGAGACGTTGTCATAGGGCACGCCGGACTTGGCCAGCAAGGCCTTGACGTTGTCGCATTCCGTCACGGGCGGATTCTTGCCCAGCAGGTCGATCTGCACCTTGCAGGTGCCGGGCGCGGCGCGCACCGTGACGGGGCTGGACGTCGAGGCTGCCTGCAGGCCGGGGTTGGCATATTGCGTCAGCGCCTTGAACACCGGGAAGATCGTCAGCGCCGCGAGCAGGCAGCCCGTCAGGATCACCTTCTTGCGGCCGATCTTGTCCGAGATGGCCGCCGCGCCCCACATCATGGGCAGGCAGATCGCCAGCGAAATGGCGTTCAGGAAACTGGCCGTGCCTATGTCCAGCCTGAGCGTCTGGGTAAGAAAGAAGAACGAATAGGTCTGCGCCGTATAGAGAACCGTCGTCACACCCATGACCAGGCCGAACAGGGCGATCAGCATGGCCTTGACGTTGGCCCAGCTGCCGAAGGTCTCCTTGATCGGCTGCCGGGACGTCTTGCCCTCGGCCTTCATCTTCATGTAGACGGGAGACTCGTGCAAGACCGTGCGGATGTAGACCGAGATCGCCAGCATGACCGCGGACAGCAGGAACGGAATACGCCAGGCCCATTCCTCGAAAGCGTCGCCAAAGCTCGTGCGGCAGACATACACCACCAGCAGCGCCAGGATGGAGCCGCCGGCACCCGTCATCTGGATCCAGCTCGTATTGCGCCCTTTCCTACCCGGACTGGCATGCTCGGCCACGTAGATCGCGGCGCCCCCGTATTCGCCGCCCAGGCCCAGGCCCTGCAACACGCGCAGCAGGAGCAGGAGAATCGGCGCCAGAATGCCGACCTGCGCATACGTCGGAATCAGGCCCACGCAGAATGTGGCGCCGCCCATCAGCACGATGGTGATGAGGAAGGTGTACTTGCGCCCGATCATGTCGCCCAGGCGGCCGAACAGCAGCGCCCCCAGCGGACGCACGGCAAAACCGACCCCGAAGGCGATCAGCGCGAACAGATAGGCGCTGGACGGCGACAGCGGCGCGAAGAACAGCTTGGAGAAGACCGATGCCACCGCGCCGAACAGGAAAAAATCGTACCACTCGAACAGCGTGCCTAGCGTGGATCCCACGATGACGAGCCGTTCATGCTTCTTGGAATTCTTGATCGTTGACTCTTGTGCCGACATGATTTCTCCCAATTCCCCCAACGATTATTGACGCACTCAATCGGCCACGAAGGTAACCGGCTGCATGGGCGTGGTGTTCACGGTCAGATTGAAGATGTCCGGCCGGGAATAATGGCCGCAGACGTCGAAATCCACGTTGCTGGCCCGTCCGACGCCGGTGTCGATATCCGCATACAGGATCGTCTCGGTATCGAACACCGGCCCCGCCAGGACTTCTCCCAGGGGGCTCACGATCATGCTGCCGCCCCGCATCAGGTAGTCCTCGTCGGCCGCCTGCATGCCGAAATCCTCGCGATAGAAAGGCGGATACTCGCCCAGCTTGATGGCCTGGCATGCGCTCAGCACATGCACCCGCCCTTCCAGGGCGACGTGGATCATCGTGGGCGCCCAGCTGGCCCGGTCGTCGGCGGTCGGGGCGCAGTAGATTTCCGTCCCCTGCGCGTACATCGCCTGCCGGAAAGCGGGCATGTAGTTCTCCCAGCAGATGACCGAGCCGATGCGGCCCAGCGGGGAATCCACCGGGGCGATCGTCGAGCCGTCGCCGAAGCCCCAGATGATGCGCTCCTGGCCGGTCGGCATGAGCTTGCGGTGATAGCCGGCCAGGCCGGCCTCGGGGGCAAGCGTGACGCTGGTGCAGTACAGCGTGCGCCCCACCCGCTCGATCACTCCCATCACCACGTGGACGCCCGTCTCGGCAACGACCTCGCGCAGCAACGCCAGCTCGGGGCCATCCAGGGTGACCGCGCCCTCCATGTAGCGCCGGAAATGCGCCCGCCCGACATCCGTGCGGCGGCCGACCACGGTCCCGAACGCGGAGCCCTTGGGATATCCCCCAAGAAAGGCTTCCGGAAAGACGACCAGCGACGCCCCTTCTTCCGCGGCGGTACGGATCAGGCCGGCAGCCTTCTCCGCCGTCTTTTGCGGCTCGAAGGGAACCGACGATGCTTGGACCACAGCAGCCTTGAACATCCACACACTCCCGAGGCGACATTTTCAATGGGCCTCCATTCTCGTGACCGTGAGATGTTCCGTCCATCCGAACGTATCGAACATCATGTTCTAATAAACTGCACATGAAGGACAAAGAATCCCATGCAGATCCCCGCCTACCGCTACTTCCTCGCCGTTGCCGAAACCGGGTCGATCCGGCGCGCCGCCGAGCTGATGCATCTGAGCCCCTCTGCCATCAGCCGCCAGGTCCAACTGCTCGAGCACACGTTTCGTTCCCCCCTGTTCGAGCGGAACCAGACCGGCATGGCATTGACGGAAGAAGGCCGCATCGTGGCCGCGCAAATGCGCAACAGCCTGCGCGACATGGAGCTCGCGCGCGCGCGCATCGATGAACTGCACGGACTGGTGCGAGGCAATGTCGGTTTCGCGTCGATCGAAGGCGTCATGACCGGCTGGCTGCTGCCCGCCATCGCCCGGTTCCGCGCCTCGCACCCGGGTATTACCTTCGATGCCCGGGTCGCCGGGTCGGAACAGGTCCTGCGCCTGGTCCATGACGGCGCGGTGGATCTCGGCATTGCCCTGGCGCCGGACGAGCACGATCCCGACCTGGAGATCGTCCACCGCTTCGTCACGCGCTACGTCGTGGCCGTCGCGCCCGGCCACGCGCTGGCCCGGCGCCGCCGCATCGACCTGAAGACGCTGCTGGCGCAGCCGCTGGCCTTGCTGGATGCGAACTTCGAGACCCGGCGCTGGCTCACCCAGGCCACGACACGCCGGCAATTACCGCTCAAGGCCGCCCTGAACCTGGATCACATCGAGAGCATCAAGCGCGCCGTGCGTGGCGGCGAATTTGCCACGGTGCTGCCGGACTATGCCGTGACCACCGACGCGGCTGCCGGGGAACTGGCCATGATCGAGCTGGAAGGCGCCTCGGCGGCGCGCACGGCCACCGTGCTGTGCTCCCGGAAGGGCCGGGTGCAGACGCGCGCGGCGCAGGCGGTCATCGACCTGCTGGCCGGCTCCGCACCGGCCTGAGCCGGATACCGCGCTTCAGCCCCGCCGGGCGGCTGCTATCGCGGCGACGTCGATCTTCTTCATGTCCATCATCGCCGCGAACGCGCGCTTGGCTTCCCCACCGCCCACGGCCAAGGCCTCGGTCAGCACGCGCGGCGTGATCTGCCAGGAGACGCCCCATTTGTCCTTGCACCAGCCGCATGCGCTTTCCTGGCCGCCGTTGCCGACGATGGCGTTCCAGTAGCGGTCGGTTTCCTCCTGGTCGTCGGTGGCGATCTGGAACGAGAACGCCTCGTTGTGCTTGAAGGCCGGCCCGCCGTTCAGGCCCAGGCAGGGAATGCCGGCTACCGTGAACTGGACCGTCAGCACGTTCCCCGCCTTGCCGGACGGGTAATCGCCGGGAGCACGGTGGACGGCGTGCACCGCGCTGTCGGGAAAGGTCTTGGCGTAGAAATGGGCCGCCTCCTCGGCGTCCTTGTCGTACCACAGGCAGATTGTGTTCTTGGCGATGGTCATGGCGGACTCTCCGGCTTTGGGAACATCAGGAAAGGTTACGCCAGTCGGTAACGACAGATGGCCTCGCGAACATTTTGAAGCCAATTTCCATCGTCAACAAAAAACCCCTTGATTTCATTGCGAAATCAAGGGGTTTTCACGTTCTTTGGCGGAAGCGGTGAGATTCGAACTCACGAACGGTTGCCCGTTGCCGGTTTTCAAGACCGGTGCAATCGACCACTCTGCCACGCTTCCCTATGCGGCGCCAGGAGCGGAATGATAATCCATTTTAGCCCCCCGCCCCTGCCGGCAGGCCTAGAAGCTGGCCCCATCCACCCGGTTGATCTGCAAGGCGTCCAGGTCGATGGACGGCACGCAGCGCAGGTTCACCGCCCGCATGGGCGTGCCGTCGGGCATGGCGCCCCGGGCGAAGGACTGCGTGCCACAGGTCGAGCAGAACATGTGTTCGATCTTGTGGGCGTGGAAGAAATAGGACCGCAGCTGATCCTGGCCCTGCTTCAGCTGGAACTGGCCTTCAGGCACGAAGCTCAGCAGGAAACCCTTGCGGCGGCAATGGGAGCAATTGCAGCTCATGGCCTGGGCGGGCACGGGGGCGTCGACCTCGAACGCGACGGCCCCGCAATGGCAACTTCCTTCGTACGACATGCTTGGTCTCCTTGTTCGTTCAGGCCGCTTCGACGTCGAAGCGCGGCACCGCGTCCAGCAACTGCCGGGTATAGGCATGGTCCGGCCGGGTCAGGACGCGTTCGGCCGGGCCGGTCTCGACGATACGGCCGCCCTGCATGACGGCGATGTCGTCAGCCAGGTATTCGACCACGCCGAAGTTGTGGGTGATGAACAGGTAGGCGATGCCCATGTCCCGCTGCAAGGCGTGCAGCAGGTTGAGGATCTGCGCCTGCACCGAGACGTCCAGCGCCGAGGTCGGTTCGTCGCACACCATGAGCTTGGGCTCGACCGCCAGGGCGCGGGCGATGGCGATGCGCTGGCGCTGGCCGCCCGAGAATTCGTGCGGGTAGCGGTCGCGGGCATCGGCGCGCAGCCCGACCTGGTCCAGTAGGCGAAGCATGGCGGCCTGGCGACTGGCGGCGTCCAGGTCGGGACGCAACGAGGCCAGGCCCTCGTCCAGGATCTCGCCCACGCGCATGCGGGGGTTCAGCGAGGCGTACGGGTCCTGGAAGATGATCTGGATGTCGCGCCGCAGGCGCTTGAGCGATCTGCCGCCGGCCCGCAGCAGATCCTGCCCCTGAAGGCTGGCCTGGCCGGAAATGGTGGCCACGCCGTCCAGCAGGCGCAGCAAGGCCTTGCCGGTGGTGGTCTTGCCGCAGCCCGATTCGCCGACCAGGGCGAGCGTCCTGCCGGTATCCAGCGACAGGCTCACGCCATCCACGGCCTTGACCCAGCCGGCCGTGCGGCGCAGCACGCCCTTGCGTATGGGGAAGTGGACCTTCAGGTCGGTCACGCTCAACAGGCCGGATCCGGGCGCGGAGGCCGCGGCCGGCGCGGGAACCACCGCGGCGGCCTCGGACGGCGCCACGACGTGCACCTCGGGTAGCGGCTCGCCCTTGCCCGCCGCGCGGGCGGCGTCGATCTGGACCAGCCGAACGCAGCGCACGGCGTGTCCGGGCGTCTCCTGGACGAGCGGCGGCGGCGCGGCGTCGCATTCGGCCGCGTGGGCCGGACAGCGCTGGGCGAAGCGGCAGCCGCCGAACGCCTGGTTCAGGGCAGGCACGGTGCCGGGAATGGCGGCTAGGTGCTCGCCCCGGCGGCCCATGCTGGGCAGCGCGCCGAACAGCAGCCGGGCATAAGGGTGGCGGGGATGGCCGAAGAATTCGTCGGCCGGCGCGGACTCGACGATCTGGCCGGCGTACATCAGCGCGACGTGGTGGGCCATGCTGCGCACGATGCCCAGGTCGTGAGTGATGAGCATCATCGCCATGCCGAGCTGGGACTGCAGGGTACGCAGCAGTTCCAGGATCTGCGCCTGGATGGTGACGTCCAGCGCCGTGGTGGGCTCGTCGGCGATCAGCAGTTCCGGTTCGGCCGCCAGCGCGATGGCGATCATGACGCGCTGCTTCTGGCCGCCCGACAACTGGAAGGGGTAGTCGTCCACGCGCCGTTCGGGCTCGGGGATGCCGACCCGCCTCAGCCACTCGACGGCCTTGGCGCGGGCCGCCGCCCCGCGCAGCGAGGTATGCGTGGCGATGGTCTCGACGATCTGGTCGCCCACCCGCATCACCGGGTTCAGGCTGGTGGCGGGCTCCTGGAAGATGATGCTGATCTTGCGGCCGCGCACGGTGCGCATGTCGCGCTCGGGCAGGCGGTTCAGGTCAACCCCTTCGAGCAAGGTCCGGCCGCGCTCGATCCGGCCGGCGTCGGGCAGGAGGCGCAGCAGCGCCAGCGCGGTCATGCTCTTGCCGCAGCCGGACTCGCCCACCAGGGCGAAGGTCTGGCCGCGCGCGATGGCCAGGTCGAGCGCATCCACGGCATGGACGACGCCATGGTCGCTGTCGAGCTGGACGTCCAGCTGGCGCACGTCCAGCATGGCGGTTTCCGCGGGGGCGTTCATCAGCGGTCCTCCAGCATCTTGGCCGAACGGGCCCGCGCCCACGCCGGCCGGTAGGCCCGGGCGCGCGGGTCGAAGGCCTCGCGCACGGCGTCGGCGAACAGGTTGGCGGACAGCACCAGGGCCAGCATGAAGACGAAGGCCGACAGGAGGCTCCACCAGATCATGGGGTCGCGCGACATCTCCAGCCGCGCGAGGTTGATCATGGATCCGAACGAATTCATGGAGGGATCGACCCCCACGCCCAGGTAGGACAGCACGGCCTCGTACAGCACCAGGGTCGAGAAATCGAGCACCACGGTGATCAGCACGATGTGCATGACGTTGGGCAGCAGGTGGCGGGTCATGATGCGCACCGGCGAGGCACCGAAGGCACGCGCGGCCAGCACGTAGTCCAGCTCGCGCAGCTTGAGCGTCTCGGCCCGCAGCAGCCGGCACAGCCCCGCCCAGCCGGTCACGCCCAGGATGATGCACAGCAGGAACAGGCGCAGGTCGGCGCGTTCGGCGCCGGTCTCGAACAGGTCGGGATTGTTGTCGATGAAGACCTGCACCATGAGCACGCAGGCGGCGATCAGCAGCACGCCGGGAATGGACGTGAGCGTGGTGTAGACGTACTGGATGACGTCGTCGACCCAGCCCTTGAAGTAGCCCGCCATGATGCCCAGCGCCAGGGCCAGCGGCAGGGTCGCCAGGGTGGTCAGGCTGCCGATCACCAGCGCGGTGCGGAAGCTCTTGACCGTCTGCACCAGCACGTCGTTGCCGGTGCTGTCGGTGCCCATGACGTGATAGCCGGTGGACAGCGACACGGCCGCGCCCGCCAGGATGGCGATGATGCCGAAGGTCAGCAGCATGGGGGCCAGGGGCACGGCGGTGCGCCGCTGGACGATGTCGCGCCACACCACGGCAAAGCCCTGCCCGCCCCGATGCGCCAGGGCGCCCGCCACCAGCAGGGCCACGGCGCCGGCAAGCAGGCCGCCGGCCACGACGCCCACCGCCGTCCGCCGCAGCACGTCCCCCAGCCATTGCGTGTCGGGGTCGGTCAGGTGCGCGCCGCCGTGGCGCAGGCGCGGATAGTCCCGCACCGGCTTGCCGTCGACCAGCATGGATTCCTTGGTGAACTGGCGCACCGCCAGCGGCGCCGAGTAGGTCTTCTCGCGCCCGGCCATGGGTTTTTCCAGCAGGGCGTCGAGCACCGAGCGGGTGACCGGGGAATAGGCGCGCGCGCCCTTCCCGCCATTGACTTCCACCGATTCCAGCAAGGGCCGGTAGTGCATGGAGTCCAGCACCCCGATCACCACGAATACGCTCAGCACCACCACGGCGCACATGGCCGGCGTATCCCGCGCCACCCTGGCCCAGGTGGCCCGCAGGTTGGGCGTGCGGCGGGCGTGCCAGGCGTAGCAGGCCACCCCCAGCACCAGCAGGAACAGCGCGACGTCGGTCCACAGAAAGACGATCTTGGGCATGTTCTTACTCGAAACGCACGCGCGGATCCGCGATCGTGTAGGAGATGTCGGCCAGGATCAGGCCGATGATGTACAGCACCGAACCGATGAACACCATGGCGCGCACGATGGCGAAGTCCTGGGCGTTGATGGCGTCCATGGTGTAGCTGCCCAGGCCCGGTATGCCGAAGAAGGATTCGGCGATCAGGCTGCCCATGAACAGCAGCGGGATGGCCGAAACGGTGCTGGTCAGGATGGGCAGCATGGCGTTGCGCAGCACGTGGCGAAACAGCACCAGGCGCTCGGACAGCCCCTTGGAGCGGGCCGTGCGGACGTAGTCCTTGCCGATTTCCTCGAGGAACAGCGCGCGGTAGAAACGCGCCTCGGGCCCCAGCTTGGCGATGATGGCCACCAGCACGGGCAACAGCAGGAAGCGCACGGCGTCCAGGCCGCCGGCGAAGCCCGACAGCGGGACCAGCCGCAGGGTCTTGGAGAACAGGTATTGCCCGGCGATGATGTAGAACAGCGCCGAGATGGACAGCATGGCCACGCACAGCACCACGCCCCAGAAATCCAGGTAGGTCCCCCGGAAGAACACCAGGAGCAGCGCGAACGCCACGCTGGCGAACAGGCCCAGCAGGAAGGTCGGCACCGCCAGCGCCAGGCTGGGCCCCACCCGCTGCCGGATCTCGTAGCCGATGTCCCGGCCGGCGTCCGAGGCGCCGAAGTCGAACACGAACAGCCGGGCGGAACGGTCGAAGAAGATGGTGTCGGTGTAGCGCCGCGCGCCCTCGGCCTGGGTGTTGACCAGCAGCGGCTTGTCGTAGCCGCGCTCGACCTTCCACTTTTCAATGGCGTCGGCGGTGACCCGGCGCCCGCCTATGGACAGGCGCGCCATGTCGTCGGGCGTGTTGACCGCGAAGAACAGCATGAAGGTGAACAGGTTGACGCCGATCAGGATCAGGACCCCGTACAGGATCCGGCGCACGATGTAGGCGGTCATGCCGCATCTCCCGTGGGACGGTCGGTATGGACGGCCACGGCGCGGTCGCGGCGCCGGACCATGCGCCATGCGGGCACGGCAAGGAGGACCAGCAGCAGCACCGCCAGCCCCACCGGCCACCAGACCGGCTGGTTCCATTCGGCGATCTTGCGGGCCCGCAGGGCGGAATCGATCTTCATGAACTGGAGGTTGTTCCGTATCATCTGGGTCGGCTTGCCGTTGCCCACCCACTGCTGGTAGGCGCCTCCGGACTTGGGGAAGTAGCCGAACATCCACGCGGCATCGGTCTGCACGATGGCGACCATGCGGGCGATCAGGGCTTCCTTCTCGGGTCCGTCGTCCAGGTATTTCATGCGTTCGAACAGCTTGTCGAACTCGGGATTGACGTAGTTCGAGGCGTTCTCGCCGCCCTCCTTCGCCTTGCCATTCGGGCCATAGAGCAGGAACAGGAAGTTCTCGGCGTCGGGATAATCGGCGTTCCAGCCCCACAGGAAGATCTGCGCCACGCCGCGCCGCATCTTGTCCTGGAAGCGGTTGTAGTCCGTGGAGCGGACCTCGAGCTGGATGCCCAGCTTGCCGAACTGACGCTGCAGCCAGTCGAACTGCGAACGCGCGCCGGGCGACACGCCGCCCATCGCATCGTAGTTCAGGACCAGGGGCTGGCCGGTCTGCGCGTTGCGGCCATCGGGGTAGCCGGCTTCGGCCAGCAGCTTCTTGGCCTCGGCCAGCGGCTTGCGGGTGATCTTGTCGCCGTCTATGTCGTAGACCACCGGGTTGGCGCCGGCGGGCGGATCGCGGTAGCCCAGCAGGCCCGGCGGCAGCGGCCCATGCGCGACCTGCGCCTGGCTGTTCTCGAAGATGGTGACGTATTCCTCCCAGTCCACCGCGATGCTGATGGCCTGGCGCAGCTTGCGGTTGCGCTCCTCCTGGGCGGGGTTGTCGCCCTTGCCCACCACGGGGTCCAGCCAGTTGAAGCCCATGTACCAGTTCTGGGTCTCGACCGTGGTCGGCAGCTTCAGCCCGCGCTCGGCGTACAGCGCCGCCTTTTCCTTCGAATCGCCGGCCGCCACCAGGTAGGCCACGCCGTATTCGCCGCGTTCGGCCTGGGGCACATCGTAGTAGCCCTGCAGGAACTTGCCCTGCAGCGGCACGCTTTCCTTCTCGATGTTGAAGACGATGCGGTCGATGAAGGGGGTGGGCTTGCCGCAGTCCTCCAGCAGGCCGGCGGCGCGGTCTTCGTCTGTGCCTTCGCAGGGATAGGGGTCGCCGCGGAAATTGGGATTGCGCGACAGCACGTGACGGCGGTTCTCGCGATATTCCGTCAGCATGTACGGCCCGGTGCCCACCGGCCAGTAGTTCAGGGTCAGGTTGCGCTCGGCCATGCCGGCCTGGCTGTAGAACTGGTCCGCTTCCCAGGGAATGGGCGAGAAGAAGGTCATCGCCAGCCAGTACTTGAACTGGGGGTACTTGCCCTTGATCCGTATGCGCAGCGTATGGGGGTCCAGCGCCTCCACGCCTTCGAAGGCGTATTGGCGGAAGTCCAGCCACGGCAGGTCGCGCGTGGTCGGGGCCAGGCCCTTGCGCAGCTCGGCGTCGGCGGCGCGGATGCGGTCACCATACTCCTTGAAGCCGACGATGTAGTCGGTCATGTGCGCGTAGATGGGCGACACCACGCGGGTGGTGGCCAGGCGGCGGATACCGTAGACGTAGTCGTCGGCGGTCAGCTCGCGCGAGCCGGTGCGGGGAAAGTCGGGGATGGCGTACTTGCCTTCCAGGTCCGCCGGCGCCAGGTGCCGGTACAGGTCCCTGCCGGCCTCGTCCACCGCGAAGGCGGGGTGCGGCTGGAACCGGATGCCGGGCTTGATCGGGATGTCGTAGACGCTTTGCACCACCCGCTCGCCCGGCACGTCGTCCGGCAGGCGATTGCCCTGGGCGTCCAGGTAGACCGGATCGACCACCTGGACGGCCGCCCGTGGCACGAGCTGGTAGGGCCGCTTCAGGTAGTCGTAGCCGTACAGCGGCTCGTAGATCTGGTAGGTGTAGGGGGTCTCGTCGACCGAATAGGAACTGGCCGGGTCCAGGTACTTGGGCGAGCGCTGCGTGAATGCCGTGTACATCACGTTCTCGCGCTCGGCGCCAGCCGCGTAGGGGCTGTTCAGCGGCGTGCCGCCGTCGGGACCGCCGGGCGAGCACCCGGCCGCGACGACCGCCGCCATCGCCAGGAGGAATGTTCTGGCCCATCCGCACGCGCCCTGTGCGCCCTGTCTCAAACCCTCAGCGCGCGTCAGGCGCATCGACCACCTCCCCGGAGTAGCGTTCTCTTGAGAATAGCAAAAACCGTACCGTTGCCCACACCGGTTTCGTTAAGGAATACCCCGAAACTTCCCGCGCCGCGCATGTCGATATAGGCAACCGGCATATCCCCGCCGGGGATTTTCATTACCCGGCCCCGCTGCCCGGCCCTTAGGATGAGAGGTTCGCAGCAAAGAGGGAAATCATGTTCCGCCACGCCATCCTGACGATCTCCTGCCTGCTGGCGGCCACCGCCGCGCAGGCCGAAACCTATCCTTCCCGCCCCATCACGCTGGTGGTGCCGGGCCCGGCGGGCGGCACGCCCGACGTCGTCGCCCGTATGGTTACCGACAAGCTGCGCGCGCGCCTGGGGCAGCCGGTCATCATCGAGAACAAGGCCGGCGCCAACGGCTTCATCGGCTCGGCCGCCGTCGCCAAGGCCCCGGCCGACGGCTACACGCTGCTGATGGGCTTTGCCCAGACCATGGCGGTCAATCCCGTCACCTTCAAGAAACTGCCCTACGACCCCGTCAAGGACTTCACCGCCGTGGCGCGGCTGGTGGATTTCGAGCTGGCCCTGGCCACCCCGGCCAGCGTGCCGGCGGCCTCGCTGGGCGAGCTCGTTTCCTGGCTGCGGGCCGGGCGCGGCAAGTACTCGTACGGATCGTTCGGGGCCGCGTCGCCGTCGCAGTTCGCCGGCGACATGTTCAACCGCAAGGCGCAACTGGACATGCAGCACGTTCCCTACAAGGGCTCGGCGCCGCTGGTGACCGACCTCGTGGGCGGCCAGGTGCAGTTCGGCTTCGTGGTCCTGCAGGTCGCCCAGCAACTGGCCCGGGGCGGCAAGCTGAAGATCCTGGCCGTGACCGGGGTGCGCAGGCAGCCGGCCGCCCCCGAGGTCCCGACCATGACCGAGGCGGGCTACCCCGACGTGAACGCCACCGGCTGGTACGGGCTGTATGCCCCCCAGGGCACGCCCGCCGCCGTGGTGAACAAGCTGGACGAGGCCGTGGGCCAGGTCATGAAAGACCCCGAGGTCCAACGCAAGCTGGTGGAGCAAGGCGTGAATCCGGCCTATGCCGGGCACGACGCGCTGGCCGGCTACACCCGCAGCGAAATCGCGCGCTGGCGCGACATCGTGGCCCAGACCGGCTTCAGCGCGCAGGACTGACGCCCGGGCCGTTCAAAAGCGATAGGTAACGGCCAGCATCCCCACGATGGGGTTGATCTTCAGGTCCGACTGGCTCTCGACCGTGCCCACCGGCGTGCCGTAGGTGCGCAGGTGGGCACGGGTCTTGAGCGGCAGGTAGGACACCGACAGCAAGGCGCCCCAGTGCCTGTCGATCTGGTAGGCCGCCCCGACGTTCAGCATGGGCGCCCACTTGCTGTCGACCTTGGCCTCGGTCCTGAGATCGGGATTGGCGTTGCGGGTAACCGTTACCGATACCGCGCGCTGGAAGCCGCCGGTCAGGCGCACGTCCGAATACCAGATGTAGCTCAGCCCGGCGCCGATGAAGGGACGAAAGGCGCTGTCGGCATCCCCGAAGAAATACTTGAACACCATCCCCGGGCTCCACTGGCGGGCGGAGCCCAGTTCGCCCACGGGCGCCAGCGCCTGCGCGCCGTTCAGCCTGAACCGGGGCGGCACGCCCAGGACCAGTTCGGCCGCGATATGGTCGGTCAGGAAGCGCGTGTAGGTCAGGCCCAGGGTGTCCGCGCTTTCCAGCGACGATCCGGTATTGGGCACCGGCCCGGCCAGCGCGCCCGGCGCGACGATGGTGAGCGGCTTGCTCGAATCCTGGGGCATGACACGCACCCAGCCCACGCCGATGACGCTGGATCCGGCGCTTTGCGCATGGACCGCCGAAGCGCACAAGGTCCCGAGCACGGCCAGCAGGGCGCGCGGCTTCATGATGTTGTCTCCTGAGGTTCTGGTAGCGCGGGCGGGAATGCACGAATGCACATTTGACCGGGCGATGGTCGCACATCGGCAATGCGTTAGCAAAATCTACATTTGCGTCGGTTTGTTTTCGGATGCTGACGCTGCGCGGCCCCACGCCCAGAATGTAGCCATGCCGTTCCGACGGAGGTGCCGCCGCCATGCCCCTGGGCTCTTACCTGGACCGTCTGCGCCGCGTGCTCATCGTCGCGCTGCTGTGGGACACCGCGCGCCGGTGGTCCGAGCACCGCGCCGCCAGCAAGGGCGCGGCGCTGGCCCTGTACATGGTGTTCTCGCTCGCGCCCATCCTGCTGCTGGTCATCGCCATCGCGGGCACCTTCTTCGGCGAGGATGCCGTGCGCAACCAGCTCGTCAGCCAGATCGGCTCGCTGACGGGGCGCCAGGGAGCCGAGGCCATCCAGACCGTCCTGGCCAGCGCCCAGCAATCGGACAAGGGCTGGGCGGCCGCCCTGATCTCGACCGTGCTGCTGATGTTCAGCGCGACCACGGCCTTCTCGGAACTGAAAGAAAGCCTGGACGAGTTGTGGGACGTGCCGTCGTCCAGGACGTCCGGCATCTGGGCCCTGGTCCGCGGCCGGCTGCTGTCGTTCGGCCTGGTGCTGGTCCTGGCCCTGTTCCTGCTGATCTCGCTGGCCGTCAACGCCGCGCTGGCCGCCCTGCAGGAATACTGGCACGCCTTCTGGGCCGAGTCGGTGTTTTCGACGGCGGCGCTGCTGGCGTCCAACCTGTTTTCCTTCGCCGTGGTCACGGCGCTGTTCGCGGTGGTGTTCAAGCTGCTGCCCAGCGTCCGCATCCCCTGGCGGGAGGTCGTGCCGGGCGCGCTGATGACGGCCGTGCTGTTCCTGATCGGCAAGGGCGTCATCGGCCTGTACCTGGGGCACGGCAGCGTGGCGTCGTCCTACGGCGTGGCCGGTTCGGTCATCGCGCTGATCCTGTGGATCTATTATTCGGCGCAGATATTCTTCTTCGGCGCCGCTTTCACGCGGCAATACGCCGACACCTTCGGCAAGGGCAAGCGCCGCATTGCGCAGGCATTGGACGAAATCCCCCGTTGAAGTAGGATAGGCCTACCCGGTACGCGGGAGAGACGACGATGGCCGCGCTGCATCCCTACATCAGGTTCCTGGGCAGTCTGCCTCAGTTCGAGATCGACCATCATGCGGGCACCGCCATCGAGCTGCGCAGCGGCGTCGTGGTGGCCAAGTATGAAGGCGAGAAGCCGCATCACCAGCACTGCCTGGCCCTGAGCTGGCCGGGCCAGCCGGCCGGACAGCCGGTGCTGGTGTCGGCCACCAAGTACGTGCCGCTGCAGGTGGGCGAAGCCATCAAGCTGGGCGCGCCCCGCGCCGAGCTGCTGGAAGCCAGCCGGCACATCTTCGTCGAGGCCGGCGTATGGCACTGAAACCCTCTGGCTAGGGCACCAGCGGCGGATCGATCCAGACGAAGGTCTCGCCGCGCGAGATCATTTCCGCCACGTCTTCGGGCGGCACCTCGTAGTCGGTGCCCATCAGGCTGGCCGCGCCCGTGTCGTGGATGTGGATGACAGACGGCGGGTCGGTGTCGATGAAATACCAGTAGTACCCGGGCTTGAGGCTGTGAGGGGTGTCTTTCACGATGGCTCTCCGTGTGTGCGAACGTCCATACCTGAAATGATACCCATCCCCCCCGCGCCGCGCGACCCGGACGCGGTCAGTCCGGGATGACCGCCGTCACCTCGATCTCGACCTGGGCCTCGTCCTCGACCAGGCCGGCCACCTGCACCGCCGTCATCGCGGGGAAATGGCGGCCGATGATCTCGCGATAGGCCTTGCCGATGTCCTCGTAGGATGCGACGTAGACCCGCTTGTCCAGCACGTACCAGGTCATGCGCACGATGTGCTCGGGCCCCGCGCCGGCTTCGGCCAGCACTTCGACGATATTGGCCAGCGCCTGCCGGACCTGGCCGGCGAAGTCCTTGGCGCGGAACACGCCGTCGGGCTCCCAGCCTATCATCCCGCTGATGAAGACCTGCTTGCCGCGGGCGGCCAGGCCGTTGCTGTAGCCGCGGGGGCGGGGCCATCCGGCCGGCTGCAGGATTTCGATGTTCGGTGCCATGGGTTCTCCTTTCGTCGTTCTTCAGGCCGCGCCCGCCGCGCGCAGCAGTTCGCGGGCGATGATCAATTGCTGGACTTCGGTGGCGCCTTCGTAGATGCGCAGCGCGCGGATCTCGCGATACAGGCGTTCGACCGTCTCGCCGCTGACCACACCCTGCCCGCCGAACATCTGCACCGCCGCGTCGATCACGCGCTGCGCGGTCTCGGTGGCGGTCATCTTGGCCATGGCCGCCTCCTTGGTGATGCGCGCGCCGCCGTCGCGCATCCAGGCCGCCCGGTAGGTCAACAGCGCCGCGGCATCGACGCCGGTGGCCATCTCGGCCAGCTTCGCCTGGGTCAACTGGAAGTCGGCCAGCGTCTGGCCGAACATGCGGCGCGAGGTCGCGCGTGCCAGCGCCTCGTCCAGGGCGCGGCGGGCGAAGCCCAGCGCCGCGGCCGCCACCGAGGTGCGAAAGACATCCAGCGTAGCCATCGCGACCTTGAAGCCCTGCCCCGGCTCGCCCAGCCGCTGGGACACCGGCACGCGGCAGCCGGCAAAGCGCAGCCGCGCCAGCGGGTGCGGCGCGATCACGTCGATGCGCTCGGCGATCTCCAGCCCGGGGGTATCGGCATCGACCACCAGCGCGGTGATGCCGCGCGCCCCCGGCGCCTCGCCGGTCCGCACGAACACCACGTAGAAGTCGGCGATGCCGCCATTCGAGATCCAGGTCTTGCTGCCGTCCAGCACATAGTGCGAACCATCCAGCGTGGCCGCGCAGGCCATCGCGGCCACGTCCGAGCCCGCCTCGGGTTCGGACAGCGCGAAAGCGGCGATGGCCTGGCCGGCGGCCACGCGCGGCAGGTAGCGCGCGCGCTGGTCGCCGGTGCCGAACAGGCTGATCGCGCCCGACCCCAGGCCCTGCATGGCGAAGGAAAAATCCGCCAGCCCGTCGTGATAGGCCAGCGTCTCGCGGATCAGGCAGACGGCGCGGGTGTCGATGGTGTCGGTCAGCCCGCCATGCTCCAACCCCGCCACGGCATACCGCAGCCACCCGTCCTCGCCCAGCGCGCGCACCAGCCCGCGGCAGGTCGCATCGGTATCCCCGCCATGCGCATGCGCCACCCGCCGCGCCGCCCAGGGGTCCAGCTCCGCCACCAGTTCCTGGTGCCGCAGTTCGAAGAACGGCCAGGCCAGGTGCTGCGCCCGCGCCGCCACGCCGCCGGGCTGCCCCAGCGGATGAGCCTGCGCGCGGTTCGAATTCGATGCTTCACTCATACCAGCTCCACTGAGTAACTTTCCAGGGCACAGCGGATCCGGCTCCGCCGGTCCGCCAGTGCCGCCCCCTGGGGGCGCGCGTCAGCGCGTAGGGGGGACCTCTCCTTCAGTCCCCTTCGAAGATCGGGCGCTGTTTCGCCACGAAGGCGTGATAGGCGCGGTGGAAATCATTGGTGGCCATGCAGATGGCCTGCGCCTGCGCTTCGGACTCGATGGCCTGCTCGATGCCCATGTTCCATTCCTGGTGCAGCATGCGCTTGGTCATCGCGTGAGCGAACATCGGCCCCTGCGCCAGGCTGGCCGCCAGTTCGTAGGCCTGGCCGGACAAGGCGTCCGGTTCGCACAGGCGGTTGAAGAAGCCCCAGCGCTCACCTTCGTCGCCCCCCATCGAGCGGCCGGTGTACAGCAATTCGGACGCCCTGCCCTGTCCGATCACGCGCGGCAGCAGCGCGCACGCGCCCATGTCGCAGCCGGCCAGGCCGACGCGGGTGAACAGGAAAGCCGTCTTGCTGCGCGCGGTGCCCAGGCGCATGTCCGAGGCCATCGCCAGGATGGCGCCCGCGCCCGCGCACACGCCGTCCACCGCCGCCACGATGGGTTGCGGGCAGGCGCGCATGGCCTTCACCAGGTCGCCCGTCATCCGTGTGAAAGCCAGCAGCGACGGCATGTCCAGGCGGGTGAGCGGGCCGATGATGTCGTGCACGTCGCCGCCGGAGCAGAAGTTGCCGCCAGCGCCTTGCACCACCACCGTGCGGATGTCGTCGGCATAGGCCAGCGCGCGGAAGAAATCGCGCAGCTCGGCATAGGAGTCGAAGGTGAGCGGATTCTTGCGCTCGGGACGGTCGAGCGTGACGATGGCGACCGCGTCGCGTACCTGCAGCGAGAAATGCCGGGCCTCGTAGTCGGCCATGACGGTACGGCCGCCGTGCAGCATCTGTCTTTCCCCATGAACATGGCGCATGGTCGTCATCCCCCGTTCTATTTGCGTTCGGCGGGCGACCGGTCGGTCAGCCCCTGTTTCAATTGCGACAGCAGTTCGATCAGCGTGTCCTTGGACGCCGCGGGCAGGGTCGAGAACAGCTCGACGATCCACTGCTCGTGCACGGCCGCCATCTTCGCGAAGGCCTTGCGTCCGGACGGCGTGAGCTTGACCACGAAGGCGCGCCGGTCTTCCGGCGAGGGCTCGCGCACCACCAGCTTTTCTTCCTCGAGCTGGTCGGTGATGCCGGTGACGTTGCCGCCGGTCACCATCATGCGCTGCGACAGCTCGCCCATGCGCAGTCCCTCGGGGTGGCGCTCGAGCTGGGCCATGAGATCGAAGCGCGGCAGCGTGATGTCGAAATCGGCGCGCAGGCGCGACCGGATCTCGGTCTCGATGCGCACCGTGCAGGACAGCATGCGCAGCCACAACACCAGCGACTGGTGGTGGTCTTCCGTCAGCCGGGCTTCCAGGTCGAGCACCGGCGCGGGCTCGCGTCCCGCGCCGGTGCCGCTTTCATCGATGGGCTTGCGAGCCATCGTTACTCCTTCAAGTGACTTCGCCGCCCGCGACCGCGATGGCCTGGCCGTTCATCGCGGCCGAGGCCGGCAGGCACAGCCAGACGGCGGCGTTGGCCACTTCGTCGGGTTGCACCAGCCGCTTCTGCGGATTGAACGCGGCCAGCGCCGCCGTGGCCTCGGCCTGGCTGCGGCCGGTGCGGGCGGATATGTTGGCGATGGCCTCGCGGCCCAGATCGGTTTCGGTAAAGCCCGGGCACACGGCGTTGACCGTGACCCCCTTGGTGGCGACCTCCAGCGCCATCGCGCGCGTCAACCCGACGACGCCGTGCTTGGAGGCGCAATAGGCCGCCGTGTAGGTATAGCCGATCAGGCCGGCGGTGCTGGCCACGTTGACGATGCGCCCCCAGCCGGCTTCCAGCATGCCGGGAAGGACCGCGCGCGAGCAATAGAAGCTTCCGCTCAGGTTGACCGCCAGCATGCGCGTCCACAAGGCGTCGTCGGTCTTGCCCACGGACGCCGATTCCGCCTGGCCGGCGTTGTTGACGAGGATGTCGATACGCCCCGCCGCGCGCACGGCTTCGGCCATGCCCTGCTCGACCGAGGCCGATTCGGCCACGTCCATCCGCACCCGACGCGCGGCGCCCAACGGCGCCAGCGCCGCCACCGCGCCATCCAGCGCGGCCGGGTCGCGGCCCGTCAGCGTGACCGCGGCCCCCTGGCGCAGCAGTTCGCGAGCGATGGCGAGGCCTATGCCCCGCGCGCCGCCGGTCACCAGCGCATGCTTTCCGTTCAATTGATCCATGAGCTATGTCACCACTCCATCGTATGACTCATGCCCAGACCCAGGGCACCGCGGATCCGGCTTTGCCGGTCCGCCAGTGCCGCCCCCTTGAGGGGGCGCCCGAAGGGCGTAGGGGGTGGTCCCTTCCTTACTCCAACAGGCGTGCGGCGATTTCGCGGGGCGACATACCTTGCGTGGCCGCCGCCACCTGGCGTTCGCGTTCCAGGTTGCGCTCCAGTTGCAGGCGACCCGCGTAGTACTGCCTGGGCCACTCCACGTCCCATCCCATCTTCGCCGATTCCAGCAGCGTCCACGCCGGATTGGCCAGGTGCGGCCGGGCCAGCGCGCACAGGTCGGCGCGCCCCGCCGCGATGATGCCATTGACGTGGTCGGCTTCAAAAATGGCGCCCACCGCGATGGTCCGGATCTCGGCCTCGTTGCGGACGCGGTCGGCGAACGGCGTCTGGAACATGCGTCCATACACCGGTTGCTCGCGCTTGCTGACCTGCCCTGACGAGCAATCGATCATGTCGGCGCCGGCGGCCTTGAAGAGCCGGGCGATCTCGACCGCGTCGTCGGGCGTGATCCCGCCCTCGACCCAGTCGTGCGCCGAGATGCGCACGCTCATGGGCTTGTGCGCGGGCCATACCGCGCGCATCGCGGCGAAGACCTCGAGCGGATAGCGGCAGCGGTTCTCCAGGCTGCCGCCGTACTCGTCCGTGCGGCGGTTGGTCAGCGGCGAAATGAAGGTGGACAGCAGGTAGCCGTGGGCGCAGTGCAGTTCCAGCCAATCGAATCCGGCCTTCTCGGCCTCGAGCGTGGCATGCACGAAATCGCCCAGGATGCGGCGCATGTCGTCATGCGTGGCCGCGCGGGCCACCTGCGACACGCCGGCCAGGTATTGTTCCTCGGACGCGGCGATGAGCGGCCAGTTGCCGGACTCCAGCGGCAGGTCCGTGCCTTCCCAGGCCAGCTTGGTCGAACCCTTGGGCCCGGCGTGCCCGATCTGCACGGCGATCCGGGCATCGGTATGCTCGTGCACGAAATCGACGATGCGCTTCCAGGCCTCGGTGTGCTCGGGACGGTAGAGCCCGGGGCACCCTGGCGTGATGCGCGCGTCGGCCGACACGCAGGTCATCTCGGCGACGACCATCGCGGCCCCGCCCATCGCGCGGCTGCCCAGGTGCACCATGTGGAAGTCGCCCACCGTGCCGCCCACCGCCGAATACTGGGCCATGGGCGACATGACGATACGGTTCTTCAGGACCAGGTCGCGCACGCGCAGCGGCGTCAGCATGGGGGGGATGGGCTTGCCGCGCGGCTCGGGGGCCTCGGCCAGGCCGGCCGCCGCGAACGCCCTGCGCGCGAACCAGCGCTCGTAGCCTTCGACATAGGATGCGTCGCGCAGCCGCAGGTTCTCGTGCGACAGGCGCTGGCTGCGCGTCAGCATGGAATAGGCGAACTGCTCGGGCTCCATGTCGACGTAGCGGTCGACGTTCTCGAACCACTCCATGGAATTGCGCGCCGAGCTCTGGATCTTGAGCACCTCGATGGCCCGCACCGCCTCGTAGCCGGCCATCACGCCCTCGAGGTCCTGCCCCTGGTAGGTGTCGAAGCAGCGCGCCAGCTCGATCGCGTCCTCGAGCGCCAGCTTGGTGCCGGAGCCGATGGAGAAATGCGCCGAGTGGGCCGCGTCGCCCATCAGCACAACCGGCACGCGCTTGCCGTCGATGTCGTTCCAGTGGACCCAGCTGCCGCAGACGATGCGCGGGAAACGGATCCAGTTCGCCGAACCGCGCAGGTGGGGCGAATTGCTCAGCAGCGGCTGGCCGTCCAGGTATTTGGCGAAGAGTTTTTCGCAGAAGGCGATGGCCTCGGACTGGCTCATCTTGTCGATGCCGGCGCGCTGCCAGACCTCGTCGGGGGTCTCGATGATGAAGGTGGAGGTATCGCCGTCGTATTGGTAGGCATGCGCCTGGAACCAGCCGTGCTCGGTTTCCTCGAACGCGAAGGTGAAGGCCGGGAACAGTTTCTTGGTGCCCAGCCAGACGAACCGGCAGTCGCGGGTCTCGATGTCCGGCTTGAAGACTTCTTCATAGCGCTTGCGGACCTTGCTGTTCAGGCCGTCGCAGGCGATGACCAGGTCTGCCCCGTAGCGGCGGGCCACTTCCTGGTCGTCGTCCACCTCGGTCTCGAACACCAGTTCGACGCCCAGTTCCACGCAGCGGTCCTGCAGGATGTTCAGCAGGCGCTTGCGGCCGATGCCGCAGAAGCCGTGGCCGCCCGAGGTAATGGTGCGTCCCTTGAAATGGACGTCGATGTCGTCCCAGTGGTTGAAGGACTGGAGGATGCGGCGCGCGGTGGTTTCGTCGGCCTGCACCAGGTTGCCCAGCGTCTGGTCCGAGAAGACCACGCCCCAGCCGAAGGTATCGTAAGGACGGTTGCGCTCGATGACGACTATGCGGGATGATGGATCCCGCTTCTTCATCAGCAGCGCGAAATACAGCCCGGCGGGCCCTCCTCCGATGCACGCGATATTCATGGATCCTCCGCTGGCCGGCTCGACGGCTGGAAAAATGGCGGCGGAACACGCGTATCCGCCTGCCTGGTGGCTATTATTTCATACTTAAAATATTTTTGCGTCAAGCATTTTGGGCCTAGCGCCAGGCGTTGCGCATGCGGCTGGCGATGTCCACGCGGACGGCTGGCTGGGCCGGCGCGGCGGCCGGCGCCCCCTGCCTGGCCTTGGGCAGGATCTCGAACAGCGGCAGCATGCGCTCCGGGATGAAACGGCTGCGCGTGCCGTAGACGTGGCGGTCGCCCATGCCGCTTTGCTGGTGTACATAGAACCGCTGCGGCACCACCAGTTGCAGGTCTTCCTTGGCGCGGGTCATGGCCACGTACAGCAGGCGCCGTTCCTCTTCGATCTCGTCGGCGTCGCCGGTGCTCATGTCCGACGGAATGCAGCCGTCGACCACGTTCAGCACGTAGACGGCCTTCCACTCCTGTCCCTTGGCCGAATGGATGGTGGACAGGATGAGGTAGTCCTCGTCCAGCAGCGGCTGCCCCGACTGCGCGCTGGTGGCGTCGGGCGGATCCAGGGTCAGCTCGGTCAGGAACTGCTCGCGCGATCCATAGGTGCCGGCGATGCGCGCCAGTTGGTCCAGGTCCGCCTGGCGCACGACCGCGTCGTCGTACAGCCGCTGCAGATGCGGGCCGTACCACCGCAGCGCGAGGTCCAGGTGCGCGGGCCAGGCCAGGCCGGGGTCGCTCAGCGCCACGAAGGTATCGGCGAAAGTCTTCCAGTCCTCCGCCGCGGCGGCCGGCGGGGAAAAACCGGCCAGAGCCTGCACCGCCTGCGCGGACCCGGCCATGGCATCGAGCAGGCGCGCGGCATTGGCCGGGCCGATACCGGGCATCAACTGGGCCACCCGAAAGCCCGACAGGCGGCCCAGCGGATTGGCCGCCCAGCGCAGCAGGGCCAGCACGTCCTTCACGTGCGCGGCCTCGAGGAATTTCAGGCCGCCGAACTTGACGAAGGGGATATTGCGGCGGGTAAGCTCCAGTTCCAGCCCGGCGCTGTGGCTGGCCGAGCGGAACAGCACCGCCTGCGACATCAGCCGCACGCCGGTCTCGCGCCGCGCCAGGATCTGGTCCGCCACCCATCTGGCCTGCCCCGGCTCGTCGCTGACGTAGACCAGTTGCGGCCGCTGCGCCGAGGCGCGATCGGTCCAGAGCTGTTTGGCGTGGCGCTCGGGCGCCTCGGCGATGACGGCATTGGAGGCGTCCAGGATGGGCTGGGTCGAGCGGTAGTTGCGGTCCAGCGTGACGACGTGCGCGGGCCGCGAGAACTGCGAGGGAAAATCCAGGATGTTGCGCACGGTGGCCGCGCGGAACGAATAGATGGACTGGGCATCGTCCCCCACCACCGTCAGGCCGCGGCCGTCCGGCTTCATGGCCAGCAGGATCTCCGCCTGCAGGCGGTTGGTGTCCTGGTATTCGTCGACCAGCACGTGGTCGAAGGTGGCGCCCAGTTCGGCGGCGATGGCGGGCTCCTTGGTCATCTCGGCCCAGTACAGCAGCAGGTCATCGTAGTCCAGCACGTGCTGGTCCTGCTTGGCCTGCACGTAGGCGCCGAACAGCGTCTTCAGCTGCTCTTCCCACTGCGCGCACCAGGGGAAGTGCCGGGCCAGCACGCCGTCCAGCGGCGCCTGGCTGTTGACCGCGCGCGAATAGATGGCCAGGCAGGTGCCCTTCAGGGGAAAGCGGGACTTGGCGCCCGAGAACCCCAGCTCGTGACGCGCGAAACCCATCAGGTCCTCGGCATCGCCGCGGTCGTGGATGGTGAAGGCCTCGGACAGGCCGATGCGCGACGCGTAGTCGCGCAGCAGCCGCGCGCCGATGGCGTGGAAGGTGCCGGCCCACGGCAGCGACGGCGGCTGCCCGCCCATGCCCAGCACGGCCTGCATCACCCGGCCCGCTCGGCGCTCCATTTCGATGGCGGCGCGGCGCGAGAACGTCAGCAGCAGGATCCGGTGCGGGTCGGCGCCTTTCAGGACCAGGTTGGCCACCCGGTGGGCCAGCGTGCTGGTCTTGCCCGAGCCCGCGCCGGCGATGACCAGCAGCGGCCCGCAGCGATCGGCGTCGGCGCCGGTGCCGTACTCGACGGCTTCGCGCTGGCGGGGATTCAGGTCGGCCCAGGGATCGTGGGCCGGCGTGTCGGGAACGTGTGACATGGGACGCGGGAAGACTGTATATTCATCCAGTATAAACGCCCGTTCCCTTCCTCCGGATTTCCCGCCATGACCGTGCGCGTCGGCACCTCGTCCTGGACCGATCCCACCCTGCTGGCCTGCGGCCGCTTCTATCCCGCCTCGGCCCGCACGGCCGAGGACCGGCTGCGCTTCTATGCCTCGCGCTTCCCGCTGGTCGAGGTGGACAGCAGCTACTACCGCCTGCCGGACGCACGCACGGCCTACCTGTGGACCCGGCGCACGCCGCCGGATTTCGTCTTCCACCTGAAGGCCTTCCGGCTGTTCACGGGACACCTGACGCCGGCCGCGGCGCTGCCGGCGGACATCGGCGCGGAACTCCCGCCCGAGGCCCGCATCGTCGACCATGCCACCCTGCCGGGCGAGTTGCGCGACGAACTCTGGAGCCGTTTCCTGCAAGGCCTGGAGCCGCTGCGCCAGAGCGGCCAGCTGGCGGCGGTCCATTTCCAGTACGCGCCCCGGGTGCGCAACAACGCCGCCGGCCGCGCGCTGGTGCGCGCCTGCGCGCGGCGCATGGAGGACCAGGTCCATGCGGTGGAATTCCGCCATCGCGGCTGGCTGGACCCGGCGGGCCGATCCGGCACGCTGGCCCTGCTGCGCGAACTGGGCGCGGCCCACACCGTGGTCGACAGCCCCGACCAGTACGTGAACAGCGTGCCCGCCGTCTGGGCGGCCACGCGCCCCGACCTGGCGGTGGTGCGCCTGCACGGGCGCAACAGCCAGGCCTGGAACCGCCGGGGCCTTGCCGCCTCGTCGGGCCGCTTCGTCTACGAATACACGCCCGAGGAACTGGCGCGCATCGCCGAGCTGGTGCGCAAGCTCACGCAGGCCGCGGCCAACGTCCACGTGCTGTTCAACACCAACTTCGAGGACCAGGGCGTGCGCAACGCGGCGGCGTTCGACGACACGCTGGGGCGGCGGCCCCGTCAGACGGCGTAGCTGCTGCGGCGCACCTGCGCCACCATCTCCATCAGCCTGGGCGCCAGCCCCTCCTCCACGCTCTGCCGCGACGCGCGAAAACGCGGGATGACGGCGTTGAACACGATCAGCTCGCCGTCGCGCAGCCGGCCCATGGGCACGCCCACGGCATAGTGGTCGGGATGCTGTTCGCCATAGACGCTGCAAAAACCCTTCTTGGCGAAGGCCGCGACCGACCGGGCGGCGTGGTCCTGGTGCTCGGTCCACATGCGCGGGGTCTTGACCCGGATCTCGTTCAGCAGTTTCTGCCGTTCGGCAGGCTCGCACCCCGAGATGAAGGCATGGCCGATGGCGGTCGAGACGATGGGAAAGCGCAGGCCGATGTCCGAGAGCTGCGGCGCGAAGGCACTCGTGATGCGGCTCGTCTCCACGTAGACGATGCTGAGGCGGTCGCGTATGCCCATCGACACCGAGCAGTTCATCGACTCGGCCAGCACGTTCATCAGCGGACGGGCCAGCTGGCGCAAGGTGAGCGAAGCCAGCAGCGGATAGCCCAGCGATACCACGCCCGGCGCCAGGCGGTACTTGCCCGACAGCGTGTCGGGCCGCAGGTAGCCCAGCTTCACCAGCGTATAGGTGAAGCGCGAGATGGTCGGGGGCGACAGGCCGGTGCGCCGCGCCAGCTCCTTGTTGCCCAGCGCCGGCTCGAGCGGCGTGAAGCAGCGCAGGATCTGCATCCCCCGGGCCAGCGTGGAGGCGAACAGCCGATCGCCCTCGTGCGCCTCGTAGGCATCGAACTCGATGTCGCTGGGCTCCTCGTCGATCTGGTAGGGGTTGCGGGACATGGTGGTCAGAGTCTGTTCCGTATTCTGCATTGCAGAATGCTATTCAAAATATCCGAACTTCCCTACCAGCGATTTCCCGCACGGCACGACACTTCCGGCACGCACACCAAGGAGACGGCACCATCATGCTGAGCGCGGAAGACAACGAACTGATCACCCGTTCCGGCCCCGACACCCCCGCCGGCCGCCTGTTGCGCCAGTTCTGGGTGCCGGTGCTGCTGTCCGAGGAACTGCCGGAGCCGGACTGTCCGCCCAAGCGCATCAAGGTACTGGGCGAGGACCTGCTGGCCTTTCGCGACAGCGACGGACGCATCGGCGTGGTCGACCCCGTCTGTCCGCACCGCGGCGCCAATCTCTACTACGGCCGCAACGAGCACGCGGGACTGCGCTGCGTGTTCCATGGCTGGAAATTCGACGTGGACGGACACTGCCTGGACATGCCCACCATGCCAGCCGACTCGCCCTACCGCGACCGCGTCCGCCTGAAGTCCTATCCCGCGCGGGAATGGGGCGAATACGTCTGGGCCTACATGGGGCCGGCCGCCGAGCCGCCGCCGCTGCCCAGGCTGGCCTTCGCCCTGGTGCCGCCCTCGCACCGTTACGTCAGCAAGAAATGGCAGGACTGCAACTGGCTGCAATGCGTCGAGGGCGCGCTGGACACGACCCATTTCTCGTTCCTGCACATGCTGTTGGGCACGGAAGAAGCCGAGGCGGCGGCGGAGGTGATGGAACGGATCAAGCATGCCGCGCTGGGCGCGCAGGCCGTGCGCAACGACCGCTTCAAGTGGGTGCGCGACGACCCGATGCCGGCCTTCTCGGTGGACGAATTTCCCGCCGGACTGGTGGTGGGCGGGGCACGCAAGGCCGACGGCGACGATCTGTACTGGCGCATCGCCCACTACCTGGTCCCCAATCACGCGCTGGCGCCCAGCGCCTTCCCCGGCGAGAACTACCATGGGCAGACCTTCGTGCCCGTGAACGACACCTCGTGCTGGATCTACACCTATACCTGGAATCCCGACCGGCCGCTGACCGAGGAAGAACGGGAGGCGGCGCGCCAGGGGCACACCATCCACGCGCAGGTGGACGAGCACTACGTGCCCCACCGGAACCTGCGCAACGACTACCTGATCGACCGCCAGGACCAGAAGCACAACAGTTTCACCGGCATCCAGGGCGTGTCCGAACAGGATGCCGCCATCCAGGACAGCCAGGGCCCGATCGCCGACCGCACGCGCGAACACCTCGGTCCCACCGACCTGGGCATCGTGCGCATGCGCCGCCTGCTGCTGGGCCTGATCCGCGACGAGATGGCGGGCCGGACGCCCCAGGCGCTGTCCCACCCCGACGCGTACGCCGTGATGTCCGGCGGCTGGGTCGCGCACAAGTCCAAGGCGCTGGACGAAGTCATGACCGAGCGCTTCGGCAATCCCCAGGGCTACGTCGAGCAGGCGCGATGACCCCCTGATTTCCCCTCAAGCATGAAGCGGCGCGAAAACAGCGCCGCCATTCCGGAGACGATGATGAGACTACTCAAGCTGCTCGCGGCAACGAGCGCAGTGCTGTCCTGCGCTCTGGCGGCACCGGGCGCCCATGCGCAGAACTACCCGGTCAAACCGATCAAGCTGGTGGTGCCCTACCCGCCCAGCGGCATCGGCGACACCGCCGCGCGCGACATCGCGCTGAACCTCGCGCAGCGCCTGGGCCAGCCGGTGATCGTCGAGAACAAGCCCGGCGCCAGCCAGATGATAGGCGCGGAGTTCGTGGCCAAGTCGGCGCCAGACGGCTACACGCTGTTCCTGGGCAGCCTGTCCAGCCTCGTGCTGAACATCTCCGCGCAGAAGAACCTGCCCTACGACCCCTTCAAGGATTTCGCGCCGGTGTCGCTGGCCTTCACCACGCCGCTGTACCTGGTGGTCAATCCCTCCCTGCCGGTGAAATCGGTGGCCGATCTGATCGCCTATGCCCGCGGCAATCCCGGCAAGCTCAGTTTCGGTTCGATAGGTACGGGCAGCTCGCTGCACCTGACCGCGGAAATGTTCAAGTCCATGACCGGCACGGACATGGTCCACATTCCCTACAAGGGCAGCATGCCGGCGCTGAGCGACCTCGTGGGCGGCCAGATCCAGCTGATGTTCGACGCCGGCACCTCGGCCCTGCCGCTGGTCCACGGCGGCCGGCTGCGGGTGCTGGGCGTGACCAGCAAGACGCGCGCCAGCGGCACGCCCGACATCCCGCCCATCGCCGACACCGTGCCCGGCTTCGACGCCTCGTTCTGGTTCGGCATCGTCGCGCCGGCCGGCGTCCCCCAGCCCATCATCGACAAGCTGTCGACCGAGCTGCGCGCCATCCTGCGCCAACCCGCGCTGCGCGAGAAGCTCCGCAGCAGCGGTGTCGAGCTGACCGGCAGCACTCCCGCCGAGATGACGGCGCAAATGAAGGCCGACCTGCCGATCTGGCAGGAGGTCCAACGCAAGGCAGGCATTTCACCGGAGTAAGACATGACCTCATTCCCCGTGCAAAACCGTTTCAAGCGCCTGATCCAGTCCGGGCATCCCCAGTATGGACTGTTCTGTGTCTCCAACGCCTTGCAGACCGCGGAGGCGCTGGCCGGCAGCGGTTTCGACTTCATCATGTTCGACCTGGAGCATTCGCCCCAGAGCATGCCCCATCTGCATGCCCAGTTCGCGGCGCTGGCCTCGGGCCCTACGGCGGCCACGGTGCGCGTCCCCATCCTGGAGCCCGCCTCGTTCAAGCAGTACCTGGACCTGGGCGCGCAGGCGCTGATGGTACCCAACATCTCGAACGCGGACGAGGCCCGCGCCGCGGTGCGCTACACGCGCTACCCGCCGGCGGGCGGCGTGCGCGGCCTGGGCGGCACCATGCGCGCCACGCGCTATGGCCGCGACAAGGAATACTATGCGCGCGCCGCGCAGGAAACCTGCCTGCTGGCGCAGATCGAGACGCGCGAAGGCATGGCGAACCTGGATGCGATCTGCCGCGTCGAAGGCGTGGACATGGTGTTCTTCGGTCCGACCGACCTGTCGGCCGACATGGGGCATATGGGCCAGCCCAACCATCCCGAGGTCGTGGACGCCATCGAACAAGGAATACGGCGCGCGGTGGCGCTGGGCATGCCGGCCGGCGTGCTGGCGGGCTCGCCGGAGTGCGAACGCTACGTCGCGGCCGGCGCCACCGTGGTCATCGTCGGCTCGGACCTGTCGCTGCTGGTGCGCACCGCCGACGCGCTGGCCGCCAAGCACGTGCAGGCCGTCCGATGAGCCTCGTTGCGACATCCGGCGACGCGCCGTTCGCGCGCGAACTCGCGGCCCTGGACACCATGCTGCACATCCGCCTGCTCGAGGAAAAAATCACCGAGCTGCGCAAGGCACAGTCCATCCAGGGGTCGATCCACCTGTGCATCGGCCAGGAAGCCATCTATGCGGGCTCGTGCCAGGCGCTGCGGGCGGACGACCCGGTGTTCTCCACTTATCGCGGCCACGGGTGGGCCCTGGCGCGCGGCGTGCCGGCGCAGGGAATACTGGCCGAGCTGCTGGGCCGCGAAAGCGGCGTCTGCCGGGGACGCGGCGGCTCGGCCATGTTCAGCGCCGCCGACCACGGCTTCTATGGCGAAAACTCCATCGTCGGCGCCGGCGCCCCCATCGCCTGCGGCGCCGCGCTGGCCTCGGTGCTGCGCGGCGAGGAACGCGTGGCGCTGACCGCCTTCGGCGACGGCGCCATGAACCAGGGCGCCATCCACGAGGCGATGAACTTCGCCGCGTACCGCGATCTGCCGGTGCTGTTCATCTGCGAGAACAACACCTACGCGGAACTGACTCCAGTGGCCGAGACCGTGCGCGATGCCGAACTGCACAAGCGGGCCGCCGCCTACGGCATGCCCGGGGAACGGGTGGACGGCAACGACGTCGCCGCCGTGCGCGACTGCGTGGCGCATCACGCGGCGCGCGCCCGCGCGGGACAAGGCCCGGCCCTGATCGAGATGATGACCCAACGGCTGGTCGGCCATTATTACGGCGACCTGCAAGGCTACCGGCCGCGCGGTGAACTGGCCGAGGCCCGGCAGCGCGAGCCCATCGCGCGCCTGCGGCAGCGCCTGGAAGCGGACGGCGTGGCGGCCGATACCCTGGCCGCGCTGGAAGCGGCCGCCGCGGCCGACATCGCGCGCGCGGCCGAAGCGGCACTGGCCGCGCCCCTGGCCGATCCGGCCACCGTCATGGAGCACCTGTATGCCTGAAGCCTCTTCTTCCACGGGGGTCGCCCAGCTCAGCTTCGGCAAGGCGGTGAACGCCGCGCTGGCCCGCGCGCTGGAGGACATGCCCGAGGTCGTCCTGTATGGCGAGGACGTCGGCAAGCCCGGCGGCGTCTTCGGCGTGACCAAGGACCTGCAGCGGCAGGCCGGCGCCGCGCGCGTGTTCGACACTCCCATCAGCGAGACCGCCATGCTGGGCGTGGCGGTGGGCGCGGCCATGAGCGGCCTGCGGCCCGTGGTCGAGATCATGTGGATAGATTTCAGCCTGGTCGCCATGGACCAGCTCGTGAACCAGGCCGCCAACGTGCGCTACGTCTCGGCCGGCCGGCTGGCCGCGCCGCTGACCGTGCGCACCCAGCAGGGCGCCACGCCCGGTTCGTGCGCCCAGCACTCGCAGAACCTGGAGGCGCTGTACGCCCACATACCCGGGCTGCGCGTGGGCATCCCGGCTACCGCGCAGGATGCCTACGACATGCTGCTGGCCGCCATCCGCTGCGACGACCCGACCCTGGTCATCGAGAACCGCGCCATGTACCACGGCGACCCGCAGCCCGTCAGCCTGGGCGGCCCCATCGAGGATGCCTGCGGCGCCCGCGTCGCGCGGCCGGGCCGCGATCTCACCCTGGTGGCCTGGGGCGCCATGCTGTTCCAGGCGCTGGAGGCGGCCGCGCAACTGGCGCGCGAAGGCATCGAGGCCGAAGTGATCAACGCGCGCTGGATCGCGCCTTTCGACTGGCCCACACTGCTGGCCAGCGCCGGCCGCACCGGCCGCCTGCTGGTCGTGCACGAAGCCAACGTGACCGGCGGCTTCGGCGCCGAGATCGCGGCCCGCGTGCAGGACGAACTGTACGGCCGCCTGCGCGCGCCCGTGCGGCGCCTGGGCGTGGCCGACTGCCGCATCCCCGCCGCGCCGCACTTGCAGGCCGCGCTGATTCCCGACGCCGGCCGCATCGCCCAGGCCGCGCGCGAACTCGTGGGCGAGCAGCGGGACAGGAGGGCCCAGCCATGAGCACACTGCGCTACATCGACCATGGCGACGGCGGACCGCCCGGGGTCCTGCGACTGGCCGAGGGCATCGTGCCCGCCCCCGGTCCGGGCGAGGTGCTGATCGAAGTCGCTTTCGCCGGCGTCAACCGGCCCGACTGCGCCCAGCGCATCGGCCGCTATCCGCCGCCTCCGGGCGCCTCGCCCATCCTGGGCCTGGAAGTCTCGGGCCGCGTCGCCGCCGTCGGCCCCGGCGTCGAACGCTGGCGCGCGGGCGACATGGTCTGCGCATTGACGCCGGGCGGCGGCTACGCCAGCCATTGCCTCGCCCCGGCCGAACACTGCCTGCCGGTGCCGGCGGGTTTCTCGCTGGAACAGGCAGCGGCTCTGCCCGAAACCTGCTTCACCGTCTGGGACAACCTGTTCGTGCGGGCACGCCTGCAATCCGGCGAAAGCCTGCTGGTCCACGGCGGCTCGAGCGGCATAGGCGTCACCGCCATCCAGATGGCCAAGGCCTTCGGCGCCCGTGTACTCACGACCGTGGGCACGCCGGACAAGGCGGCCTTCTGCAGGATGCTGGGCGCCGACCTGGCGATCGACTACCGGAACGACGACTTCGTCCGGCAGGCGCTGGCCTTCACTCAGGACCGCGGCGTCGACGTCGTGCTGGACATGGTCGGCGGCCCCTATGTCGCCCGCGACCTCGAGGCCCTGGCGCTGGACGGCCGCATCGCCCTGATCGCCTTCATGGGCGGCCCCGAGGCGGTCCTGCCCATTCCCGCCCTGCTGCGCAAGCGCGCCACGCTGACCGGGTCCACGCTGCGGCCCCGTTCGGTCGCCCAGAAGGCCGTCATAGCCCGCGAGCTGGAACGCCATTGGTGGCCGCGACTGGCGGCCGGACAAGGCACGCCCGCCATCGACAGCGTCATCCCATGGACCGACACGGTGCGCGCGCACGAACGCATGGAAAGCAGCGCCCACACCGGCAAGATCGTGCTCGCCGTGAACTGATGCCCTCCCAAGCTTCCAAGGACCCGACCGCCATGACGACCTCCGAACTGGAAACCGCGTGGGCGTGCAGCCGCGTGGTGCACGATTTCTTCCATCACTACGACCATTGGCGCTATGCGCGCATGCTGGACTTGTACACGCCCGAAGGCGTCTGGCACCGCGCCGGCGCCGCGCTGCGCGGCCATGCCCGCATCCTGGAGGAACTCGAACGCCGACCGCGCAACCAGCGGGTGGCCCACGTCGTGACCAACCTGCGCGTGGAACCGGCCACGGCCTCGACAGCCGGCGCGACCTACTACCTGACGGTGTATCGCCACGCAGGCGAGATCGCGGACGACGTGGCGGCGCCCCTGGCCGGACCGGCCATGGTGCTGGCCGGCACGGCGGAACTCGTGCATACCGGGCAAGGATGGAAATTCGACAGCCAGACGCTTACGCGCCGGTTCGAGGCCGGCCCGGCGCGCTGAACGCCGGACCGGGGCTGCGCGCGGGTTGACTAGCGCACAGCCTCGCGCACCCGGCGCACCTCGGGCAGGCTGACGGCGCTGGCCTGGTTGCCCCAACTCTGGCGGATGAACGACACCACGGCCGCCACGTCCTGGTCACCCAGCAACTGGCCGAACGGCGGCATGCCGTGCGGCTGCGGATTGCCCGCCGTGGCCGGCGCGAAACCGCCCGACAACACCATGTGCACCGCGTTGTCCGACGACGCGGCAACCACCGAGATATTGCCCGCCAGCGGCGGCCAGGCCGGCGAGCGCCCCTGGCCATCGGCGCCGTGGCACTGGGCGCAATGCTGCTCGTACAGCTTGCCGCCCGCGCTCATCAGCGCGGGCGAGGCCGCGCCGGATACCGAGGCCGTATCGGTGCCGACCGCCGGCAGCGACTTCAGATAGACCGCCATCGCGTCCAGGTCGGCGTCATTCGCGTACTGGAATCCCTGATGGACCGCCTCGGCCATCGGCCCCGCCGCATGCGAGCGGGGCGCGATGCCGGTCTTGAGCAGATCGACGATGTCCTGCCGGGTCCAGTCCCCCAGGCCCGTCACGCGATCGCCCGTCAACGGCGGCGCATACCAGGACTGCCCGCCGATCAGCGAGCCGGCCAGCCCGGCATCCAGCGCCATCGCGCCCAGGCGGTTGCGCGGCGTGTGGCACTCCGCGCAATGCGCCAGGCCCTGGACCAGATAACGTCCACGCAGCCAGGCCTCGGACGGCTCCGCCGGTGCCGGCTCGTCCGACGTCGGCCGGAAATAAAAGGCCCGCCACACCGCCACCAGCCAGCGCTGGTCGTAGGGAAACCCGAGCTCGTGCGGCCGGTTCGCCTGCGCCGCCGGTGGCAGCGACCGCAGATAGGCGAACAGCGCGTCCGCATCCGTGCGCGAGACATGGCGATAGCTGGGATACGGAAAGGCCGGATACAACAGGCTGCCGTCCGGCGCCTTGCCCTGATGCAGCGCGCGCCAGAAATCGGCGGCGCTCCACTTGCCCAGGCCGTGCTCCGGATCGGGCGTCAGGTTCGGGCCATAGAACGTGCCGAACGGCGTCGCCAGCGCACGGCCGCCGGCAAAGGCCTCGCCGCCCGGCGCGGTATGGCATCCCACGCAATTGCCCAGGCGCGCCAGGTAGCGTCCGCGCTCCACTAGTTGTTGCCCGCCTTCTTCCGCGGCAGCGGTCCGAGCCGGCGCGTCGTACTCGCGATGCCCCATCCAGAACACCGCCCCCACCGCCGCGACCGCCACCGCCAGCACACCCAGCATGAATCCACGCTTGTTCATGGCCGGCTCCCCACATGCACCTGGCTGCCGCATTCCATCGGCATCGGCTCGGGCAGGCTGGCCGCGGGAGCCACCTCGCGCACCGGCTGCGAAGACAGCCACCCCGCCACCGCGCTGACGTCCTCGGGCGTCAGGCGACGCGCGATGTCCGCCATGCAATCGGGCGCGATCGCCTTGCGCAGGCCATTGGTCCACGCGCCGAACTGCGAGCTGAGGTAGTCATGCGGCAGTCCCAGCAGCGCCGGCACAGCCGGCAGCACACCGGACAGCGCCTGCCCGTGACAGGACACGCAGGCGGGCACTCCGCGCGCGCGATCGCCTTCCATCACGAGTTGCCGGCCATGCTCCAGCGTGGCGGCGGGCAGGCGGGAAGGCTTGGGATCGGGATAAGGAGGATGCTGGTCGGAGAACCACACGGCGATCTGCTTCAGATACTCGTCCGACATGTTCTCGAGCAGATGCTGCATCGGCCGGTACTGGCGCTGGCCGGCACGGAAATAGACGAGCTGGTTGTACAGGTAGTCGGCCGGTTTGCCGGCGATGCGGGGGTAATAGCCATCGGGCCCGGCGCGGCCCTGCTCGCCATGACAGGCCGTACAGGCCGCCATGCGTCCCGCCATGGTGCCCGGCTCGAGCTTCTCGGACTGCTGAGCCGACAACGGCGCCGACAGGGCCATCGCGGCAAGTCCCCCCAGGATTTTGTATTTGTAGTTGACGAATGGCATGGGTCACAGCGAGGCCGCGGCGTGCAGCCGTGCCTCTGGGCAGCGTTTCGACACAAGCAGTGTACTCGGGTGGGTGGAAGAAACGCGGGGAGCGGGACGCGACCGATCGTCGCATGGGCTGGTATGGACCGGATGTCCTCTTGAACCGAACCTGCGCGCCCTACTTCGCCTGCTCCAATCCCCGATAGCTGTTGATGGTCGTCAGGGCCTGCGTACGCGCCAGGTTTTCGGTTTCGACCAGATCCTGCCACCTCGTCCAGCAGTGCGGATCAAGGATGTCGTTGTTCCCGAAATAGTCGTGGACCGCGACGTGGGCCTCGTCCCAGACTCGCATCGCATCTTGAACGTCGTTGATAGTCAGCATGTCGGCCTCCTCGAGAAAGGCTACGGGCAGCAACTGCCGTTCCTGGAGGACGATTTTCCCTTCCGGCCGGCGTGCGCAAGGACATCACATAATGCCCGGCATACGCGTGCAAGAACGTTGGATGAAAGAAAAAGCCGCGCAATGCAAAAAGGGGTTAGCGATTACTATCGCTAACCCCTCATACATCTGGCGCGCCCGGCAGGATTCGAACCCACGACCCCTTGGTTCGTAGCCAAGTACTCTATCCAACTGAGCTACGGGCGCTGCAAAGAAATAAGATTATAGCGACACTTTTTTCGGCTTGCAAATCGGGGGCTGAAAAACCTGCAAACCGCGCATTCCCCCTACCCCGAACGCTTGCCGCGCCCGCTCTTGCCAGGGTGCTCCACCCTGCCCCGTGGCGTGTGCGGGACGTCGAAATCCGCGCCCGGCAGGCGCTGCACCAGCATGTCCAGGAAGGACCGGGCCGCGGTGGTCAGGGTCCTGCCGCCGGGATAGACGGCAAAGATGTTGACCGGCGGCGGCAGCCAGTCCTCCAGGACGCGTACCAGCCGGCCCTGGCGCAGTTCCTGCGCGCACAGGTCCAGGGGCAGCGCGGCGATGCCCAGGCCCTGGCGCGCCGCCTGCAGCAGCGCCGACAGGTGGTAGGTGGTGAAGCGCGGTTCGAAGCGCACGACGCTGGTTTCCCGGCCGCGCCGGAGCCGCCACAGCCATTCTGTGGTCTTGCGCCCGAATCCCAGGCAGGGCATGGCAGCCAGGCCGGACGGGTCGGCCAAGGCGTCCACGCCGGGCAGGTCGGGGCTGGCCATCAGGGCGAAGGGGCTGGTGATCAGTTTGCGCGCGACGATGTCGGCGTCGGGCAGCGCTTCGAACGCGGGGTAGATGACAAGGTCGGCCGAAACGAAGCGCGGGTCGAAGATGAGCGCGCTGGCCTCGAAGTGGAGCCGCACGTGGGGGTGGGCCAGCGCGAACTCGGTGGCCAGTTGTTCGACGGCGATCTCGCTCAGGTAGGGCGGCGCGATAACGTGCAGGGATCCGGTGGGCACGGCCTGCAGGCGTTCGGCCAGTGCCAGCAGCCTGTCGGCCTCGGCGGCCACCCGCGCGCACTGCCGGTAGCACTCCTGTCCGAAGCTGGTCAGCACGAACTGCCTGGGACCACGGTGGAAGAGTGGCGCGCCCAGGCGGCGCTCGAGGTCGGACAGCCTGCGTGCCAGCGTGGACTTGGCCACACCCATCTGGCGTCCGGCGGGCGACAGGCCGCCATGGTCGACCACCATCTTGAACACGTACATGTCGTCCAGGCCGCGCATGGATTCGTTCCTTTTCCAGTACGTTGGCGTTCCAATAACAGAACGAAATCGGGCAGTTCACGATGCTACGCTTCCTTCACCACAAAGGGGAGCCATGCCATGAACCCGAACGATCCAAGCGTCGTGGACACGCCTTACGGCCGCCTGCTGGGCGTCCGCGAGGGCAAGGTGGTCCGTTTCCTGGGCGTGCCCTACGCCCAGCCCCCCACCGGCGGCCGGCGCTTCGCGCCACCCCAGCCGCTGGCGGAAGGAAACGGCCGATTCGACGCGACGGCGTCCGCGGCCATTCCGCCCCAGTTGCCCTCCAGGCTGGCCAAGGTCATGGGCGACTATCCCGCCCGGCAGGACGAGGACTGCCTGCACCTGGACATCTGGGTACCCATCGACTGCCCGTCCCGCGCGCCGGTGTTCGTGTTCCTGCACGGCGGCGCCTTCATGACGGGTGGCGGATCGCTGCCCTGCTACGACGGCGCCGCGCTGGCCGAGCGCACGGGCATGATCGTGGTCAACGTCACCTATCGCCTGGGCGTGCTGGGCTTCCTGCCCATTCCCGGGATCGCGCCCGCCAACCTGGGACTGCGCGACCAAATGGCGGCGCTGTCGTGGATACGCCGCGCGATCGGTGCGTTCGGCGGCGATCCGGCCAACGTCACGGTGGCGGGACAGTCGGCGGGCGCGTACTCGATCGCCGCGCTGCAGACCCGCGCGGACGGCCCGGAACTGTTCGACCGCGCCATCATGATGAGCACGCCGCTGGGCGTGACCTTGCAGACGCCGGCGCAGAAGCGCGAAGTGGCCGATATGTTCACGCGCGCCGTGGGGATCGAGGCCGCGACGCCGGACAACCTGTCGCGGCTGCCGGTGGACGCCATCCTGAAGGCCCAGTTGCAAGTACTGCGGCAGACCGTTCCGGCCAGCCCCGGAGAGGTCACGCCGCCCTTCATGCCGACGGTCGACGGCGAGGTCATCGCCGCTCCACCGCTGGCGGCGGCCGGCGCGGGCGCGTGGTGCGACACCATCATCGGCTACACGCGTGAAGAAAATGCCGCGTTCCATGTGGGCGATGCCGTCATGCGCGACCTGCCGGCGGACACCGTGCGCGGCGTGTATCAGGCCCACTATGGACAGGCAGGTGACGAGCGGTATGAGCAGGCCCGCGCCAGCCGGGCGCCCGGCACGCCTGTCGCGGTGCTGACGGACCTGCGGTCCCGCCTGGATTTCATCGAGCCTACGCTGGCCTATGCGCGCGCGCTGGCCGCGAAGGGCCGCGCGCCGTTCGTCTACCAGTTCGACTGGCAGTCGCCCACGCCGGGCATCGGCGCCTGCCACTGCATCGAACTGCCCTTCCTGTTCGGCAACCTGGCCACCTGGCGGGACGCGCCCATGGTGGCCGGTGCCGATCCGGCCGAGCTTGCCGATCTGAGCCGCGGCTTCCAGGACATCTGCGCGGCGTTCGCCCACACCGGCGATCCCAACCGCGCGACGCTGCCCTCGTGGCCCAGCCATGGGCAGGACGGCGCCGTGCTGCACATCGACCGCCTCATCCAGGCCCGGCGCGCGCCGCGTTGAATCCCTTCTTCGCAAGGACCACCATGGACACTTCCTCCGTATCGGCCGCCACGTCCGGCGACGCTCCGCGCTCGCGCCTCGCCCGCATCGGCGTCGTGGCGATCTGCTTCCTGATCGTGCTGCTGGACGGCCTGGACACCACGTCCATCGCCTTCGTCGCCCCTGCGCTGGCGCGCGAATGGGGTTTGCCACCCGCGGCGTTCACGCCGGCCTTCGTCGCCACCAGCGTGGGCGCCGTCGTGGGCTATCTGGCCTGCGGTCCGCTGGCCAGCCGCTGGGGACAGCGCACGGTGGGCGGCCTGAGCGTCGCGCTGTTCGGCCTGGGCACGCTGCTGTCCGCCTGGTCGCCGGATGTGCCCGTGCTGGCGGCCCTGCGCTTCGTCGCGGCCGTAGGCCTGGGTGGCGCGCTGCCCGTGGCGGTATCGGTGGCCGCCGGCGCGACGCCGGCCCGCTACAAGGAAACGGCGGCGATGCTGGTGGCGGCGGGATTGTCGGCGGGCGCCGTCATCGGCGGCATGGCTGGCGTGCCCTTGATGCGGCAGTACGGCTGGCACTCCGTGTTCATGATAGGCGGCATCCTGCCGCTGGTGCTGCTGCCCTTCTTCCTGAAGGTCCTTCCCGGCCGCGACCTGGCCACCCGTACCTCCCGGCCGGCCCAGGGCGGCAGCGTGGCGGCGCTGTTCGACCGCCGCTGGCGGCTGCGCACCTGGCTGCTGTGGCTGTTCGCCTTCCTGATCTTCCTGGATGCCTATGCCCTGACCTTCTGGATTCCCACGCTACTGGCCGAGTTCGGCTTCGGTCCCGCGCAGGCGCCGGCCGCGACGGCCGCCTTCGGCCTGGGCGGCCTGCTGGGCAGCCTGGCGATGATGGCGCTGGTGGCGAAGCTGGGCGTCAAGCGCCTGCTGGCGATCACGACCTTGATCGCGATCGCCTCGATACTGGTCGTGAACCAGGCCGCGCTGGCGCCTGGACAGGTGCTGGCCGTGATCGGCGGCATGGGCGCGGGCCTGATCACCGGCTGCGTGGGACAAAGCGCCCTGGCGGTGTCCTACTACCCGCCGGAGATCCGCACCACCGGCGTGGGCTGGGCCGCGGCCTCGGGCCGCATAGGCTCCATCGTCGGACCAGCCCTGGGCGGCCTGATGCTGGCGCTGAACTGGAGCCCCCGGGACATCGTGCTGACCGCGGTCGTGCCGGCCGCGGCCGCGCTGGCGGTGCTGGCCGCGCTGGCCTGGGTGGACCGGCGCCCGGATGCCGGCCCTGCTCCGGTGCAGGCCACCTCCATCACCTGAGCCCGGACCGCCGGCCGGCTACGCACCGGCGGTCACGGCTCGCGCAACGAGTCCGGTTCCCTCAGCACCTCGACCAGCGCCTCCCGGAACGCGGCGATGGGCCGCGCCAGCCGGCCCGCGGGCGCGCGGTGCAACAGCCAGGCGCGCACGCAGGGACGGAAATCGGGCGACGCGATGACCCCGACCTCGTCGCGCCACGCGCCGCCCGCGAATGCGGCGGGCGTCACGATGCCGATGCCGAAGCCGCGTGCCACCAGCGACATCCTCAGGTCCACGCTCAGGGCTTCGACCGCCACCTGGAAGGGCAGCCGCTCCGCCTCGAACCGATGGCGGATGGTGGCCCGGAAGCCACAGCCGCTCTCGTTCATGACCCAGGGAAAGCGGGACAGTTGCTCAAGACCCGGACGGCGCGGCACCTTCAGCGATCGCGCGGCGACCAGCAACACCCGCTGGGCGCCCAGGTCGTCGCACACCAGGGTCTCGGGCGGCGGCACGCCATCGGCCAGGCACACCGCGACGGCATCCAGCTCGCTGCGCGCGACCTGCTCCACCAGGCGCGGCGACCACCCCGAGGTCACGCGCAAAGTCAGCGCCGGAAACTCGGTGCGAAGCCGATCGAAGGGCTGCATGAGCGCGGCTTCGGACAGGTAGGGCATGATGCCGAGCCGGAATTCGCCCTGCACTTCCCCCTGCGGCGACACACCGGCCTTCAGGTCTTCCAGCGAACGCAGCACCCGCCGTCCATGCTCGTAGGCCTCGCGGCCCGCCGCCGTCGGCTTCAGGGGCTTGGACTGCCGGTCCAGCAGGATCGCGCCCAGGCGCTCCTCCAGGTTCTGCACACGGCGCGTCACGCCCGGCTGCGTCAGGTGCAGCCGGGCCGATGCCCCGACGATGGAACCGGTCTCCACCACCGCCACGAAGGCTTCCAGGTCATGGATGTTCATGACATTTCCGCATAATCATGATGCGAAGGATTGAATTGCTTGATCATGCAATAGAAAAATAAAGTTTTCGTTCGATATGCAATTAATTTATCAAACGGAGCTTTGCATGACCACCTGCGGCAAGTCCGGTGCCCTGGCCCCGCCCGCGTCTCCCTCCGCCCGGCCCCCTGTGCTGCTGTTCGGCACCGCCACCGGCGTCCTCGTCACCAATCTCTTCGCGCCGCAGACACTGGTGGGCGTCATGGGTGCCTCGCTGGGCCTGGCGCCCATCGCGTCGGGCCTGATGGCGATGACCACGCTGCTGGGCTATGCGGCCGGACTGTTCCTGCTCGTCCCCTTGGCGGATGTGGCACCGCACCGCCGCCTGGTGCGCGCAATGCTGGCCGCCGCCACGGTGGCCGCGGCAACCGCCGCGTGCAGCCCCTTCGCCGCGCTGCTGCTGGCGGCCTTGTTCGTCCTGGGCGCGGCCAGTTCCGTCATCCAGGTGCTGGTGCCCATCGCCGCCGCCATGGTGGAGCCCGACATCAGGGGGCGGGTGATCGGCGACATCATGGGCGGCCTGATGGTCGGCATCCTGCTTTCCCGCCCGCTGGCCAGCCTGCTTGCCGACACGCTGGGATGGCGCGCGTTCTACGCCGCCAGCGCCCTGGCCTCGATCGCGCTCGGCTGGACGCTGGTGCGCGGCATCCCCGACCGGCAGCCGCCGCCCGGTCCACGCTACCTCGATCTGATCGTGTCGCTGGGATCGCTGCTGCGCCGCGAACCGGTCCTGCGCCGGCGGGCGGCCAGCGCCGCCCTCAGCATGGCGGCCTTCAGCCTGTTCTGGACCGCCGTCGCGCTACGCCTGGCGCAGCCGCCCTACTCGGTGGGACAGCGCGGCATCGCCATGTTCGCACTGGTGGGCGCGGCCGCCGCCTTCATCACGCCCTGGGTGGGCCGGGCCGGCGACCGGGGCTGGACGCGGCCGGTGACGGCGATCTCCCATCTGGGCATGGTCGGCGCCTTCGCCCTGGCCGCCTGGGCCGGAGGTACCTGGCACGGCGGCCATACGCCCTGGATCGCGATGAGCCTGGCGGCCATCGTTCTGGATGCCGGCGTCACCGGAGACCAGACGCTGGGGCGGCGTGCCGTCAATCTGCTGGACCCCGCGGCCCGCAGCCGTATCAATGCGCTGTTCGTGGGCCTGTTCTTTCTGGGAGGCGCGGCGGGATCCGCGCTGGCCGGCGTGGCATGGAGCCTGGGTCAGTGGCATGCGGTATGCGCGACCGGCGCGGCGCTAGGGCTGGCGGCCTTGCCGATGTCGTTCGCCTCGAAATGAAAACCGGGGCCCTGGGGCCCCGGTTCCGGCACGACGCGGCGGTCGAGCTTAGCGGCCGCGCCGGCCGTCCTGGCTCGTCACGCTGTTGGCGCTGTCGAGCTTGGTCTGCTGTTCTTCCAGCATGCGGATCTGGCGCTGAAGGGTGTTGAGCTGTTCGCGCGCGGCCTGCCGTTCGTTGGCCAGCGCGGCGGCTTCCTGGCGGGCCTGTTCCTGGCGGGCAGCCACCTGCTGCTCCTGCTGGCGCTGCATGCTCAGGTCATTCTGCAGCGCGCTCAGGCGCGTCTCGTTGGCGCTGATCTGTTTCTCGGTCACGGCGCGTTCGGCGTCGAGCTTGATGCGGCGGATGTCCACATCGGCCAATTGCACCGTCTGTTCGACGAAGGCCTTGTAGGTCTGCTCCGCCTGCGACTCGGAGGTAGTCTTGACCACGCGCCAGAAATTCTTCTGCTGGAACATCGCCACGTAGTAGGTCAGGTCATCCGCCTTGAACAGCAGGCTGGCTCCGTAGTTGCCGTTGTACGTGGTGCGCAGTTCGTTCAGCGTGCGGTTCTGTATGAGCTGCTGCAGTTCCGCCATCGTGCTGTTGTTGGAAGCCGCCTGGGCGGCGTCCACGGACCGGGCCGGCGCGGCCTGAGCCGGCGCCTGCGCCGCCGTCTTGGCGGTCGTGTTCTGGACCACCTGAGCGGAGGCACCCAGGGATGCCGTGGAAAGCAACAGTACGATCCCCACTTGTCGGAACATTCTGCATGTCCTCATTTTCATTCCAGCTTCCTTGGTCATATCGAGTTCGTCGGCCCGGCCGTAACAAAGCGTGTCCGATTTTAATGAAAGTACGGCGCCGTGGGCTCTTTATTAAGCCTTTTTTGGTGCCGAGCCGCTCCAAATCAATCCAGTTCGCCCGCCACTTCGGCATCCTGGCCGACAATCTGGTACTTGCGCATCTTTTCCCACAGGACCTTGCGGCTGATTCCCAGGAAATTGGCGGTGTCCTGGCGCCGCCAGCCGTGGGCATCCAGCGCGCCGACGATGCGGTTGCGCTCGGCCAATTCCTGCGGACTGCGCTCGTTGGCCGGTATCACCCCCTCGGCCAGCGACGCGAAGATACGGCCGATGCGTTCCCGGTCCCAGGCCCGGAACTGCCTGACCATCACCCCCACCCGCTCGGCCACGTTGCGCAGCTCGCGCACGTTGCCCGGGAAGCGCGTGCGCGTCACCAGGGCCGCCAGCCAGTCGGGCACCTCGTCTTCCTGCTCGGGCAGGATCTGTCCCAACAGGGCCTTGAAGATGGCGATCTTGTCCACCGCACCGCGCTCTTCCAGGCTGGGCACCTGCAACTCGATCACCGCCAGGCGGTAGTACAGGTCGGCCCGGAACAGCTCCTGGCGCACCAGTTCGCGCAGATCGCGGTTGGTCGCGGCCACCAGGCGGAAATCCACCGGGATCTCGGCCGTGGAGCCCAGCCGGGTCACGCAGCTCTGCTCCAGGACCCGCAGCAGCTTGACCTGCTGGTAAAGCGGCAGGTCGCCGATTTCGTCCAGGAAGAGCGTACCTTCGTGGGCCTGCTCGAAATACCCCTTGTGCGCGAAGGTCGCACCCGTGAACGCTCCCTTGGCATGGCCGAAGAAGTGCGACTCGAACAGGCCGTCGGGGATCGCGCCGCAGTTGACCGCCACGAACGGTCCCTTCCCGCAGCGACGATGCCCCTCGTGCAGCAACCTCGCCACGCGCTCCTTGCCCACGCCCGTCTCGCCCCGGATCAGCACCGTCGAGTCGCAATCGGCGAAGGCCTCGACCTCCGACAGGAAGACCCGCATGCAGGCGGAGGTGGCGATGAGCGGTTCGGCCGCCTTGGCACGCGAGCCCTGCTCCCGCACCACGCCCGCCACCTTGAAGACCAGCGTGCGCAGCTCGGCCGCGGTGAAGTCGGCCGTCAGGACATTGGAATACTCTGGCGGATAGACGCGCGGGTCGCTGTTGCGGGCCTCGGCCGCCACCCAGACCACCGGCATGCCATGGCCGGCCTGCCAGTCGCTGACGCTGAAACTCGGGCGGTCGATGACCGTGACCGAGATGATCGCCACCGACATGCGCACGCTCGTCACGTCGCGCGATACGGCGATGTTGTCCGCGCGGATCACGTCCGCATCGAAATTGGCCAGAGCCCGTGCGACACGGTCGGCGATATCCGATTTGCCTTCCCAGACGTAAACGTCGAGATCATCTTGCGAAGGTCGTGTCTTCATGGCGGTACGCCCGTTCCCTCCATCGTTGTCGTTCGCGCTCAATAGACGAGGCGAACGTTGTCGCATTCCAATGACATGAGATGCACGTCGGTCTGTCCGATCTTGATGCCGACCAACCCATCGAGCAGGTTGGCCAGCAGCAGGCCCACCTCGTTCAGCAGGGGCTTGAGCAGGCCGACCAGCGGACTCAGGATGGCCTGCAGCAGGTTCTGCGACTGGCCGCTGCCTGTGCCGCCCAGCAGGCTGCCCAGCAGGTCGCCCACGGCATTGAGCAAGCCGCCCAGCACGCCGTTGCTGGCGGTCGTCTGCAAGGCCTTGATCAGTTCGGTCCGCATGCAGGCCTGGTTGCAGGTCCCCAGCAGCGGCGTGACGGTCTGGCGCCACAGCGTCGGCATGGCGCAGGTTCCCAGGCCCAGCAGGCCGCACGGGCGGGGCCAGGTGATGCCGTCCCCCAGCAGCTTCTGTTCGATCACGCTGGGGGTGTAGCCATACTGGTTCAGGTATTTGTCGGCCACCTGCGTGGCCGTATCGGCGGGAAAGGCCTCGAGCTGGGCGCCCTGCCCCGAAGACGACTGGGCCAGCAACAGCGCCAGCAACTGGTTGACCAGATCCTGCACCGTATCGCCCAGCGGCAGCTCGTTCCGGCCCACCGTCTTGGTCTGGTCCACTTCCAGGGTGGTATAGACCGGATCCTGCGCCAGGATGTCGGGCTTGACCTGCCCGTGCAGCAAATTGATGCCCAGCAGCTTGACGAAGGTCTCGTCCTGCAGGCCGGTCGCGCAGACGTCGTGGGTCGACCACAGCGTGGACTCGTTGACCTTGCCCATGCACAGCTTGGCGATGGACGAATCGACCTTGATCGTGGCCTTGGCCGGCGCCGTGCAGCCCATGCCCGTGAGCGTGCCCTGCGAGCTGACCACATCCAGCACGATGGGCAGCTTGACCTGAGTGCCGAGCAGCCCCAGCAGTCCGCCGACCAGCCCGCCATCGGTCGCGATGTCGACGAAGGTGCGGACCTGGGCGGTATAGGCCCTGGTCCCCAGGCCGCCTATGCCGACCGAGGGTGGCTCGATGATGCTGGCGCGCACGTTGGCCTTGAGGCCGACCGCGGTACTGACGGCGGCGGGCAGTCCGAGGTCGACGGTCACCGCATGATTGGACACGCCGACGCCGACCGCCGCGGTCAGCAGGCCCAGCGCGTCCAGGTCCACGTTCAGCGCCGAACCGGCGCTGGGGGCCTGGATCAGCGCGAACAGTCCACTCGTGACGCTGTTCGAACCCAGCTGCACCAGCAACGTGTCGATGCCCAGCTTGGCGGTCAGCGAGTTCAGCAGCGACGCGTTCAGGCCCAGGAGGCTGTTCTGGTTCGCCAGGCTGACGATGGCGTTCAGCAATTGCCCGAGTTCGACCTTGCGGGCGGCCAGCAAGTCGTTCAGCTGGCCCACGCTCAGGTCCGCGCCCACCGGAATGCCCAGTTCCTTGAGCAGTCCGCTGGGCGTGATCTTCACGCCGGCCAGGCCGGCATAGGTCCCGATGCCGAGGTCCTCGCAAAGGTTCGCGCCCACGACCCGGAGCAGCACGCACAAGGGTGCGGTCTGGGAGTTCGAGGTCGCGAGTTTCGAACCGACCCAGAAAGAGGCGACGGGCGCTTCCTGGACCGCAATGGCTTCGGCGTACAGAGAACGATTGCCCAGGAACGGCAGCACCAGGGGGACCTGCTGGGAAATGGCGACCTTGATCGCATTGAAACCGACCGTGGACTTGGGCGTGCCGAAATACTTCTTGCCTCCGGTACCGCTGTAGGACTCGGAGGGAGGCTCCATGGTCTGCACGGTATTCCTGGTCGAATCCGGATTCGGATCCCACCGGCCGCATACCGGCGCGGGCGACGTTTCCATCGACAGCGCGAAACGCTGCAGGTTCAGGTTGGCGTTGCCGCGCGCGGCCGCCGTCGCGGCGACGCAGCTGTCCCGCTCCAGTTGCTGGGCGCCGGCCAGCGCGGCCAGGTCGGCGGTCTTCTGCAGTTCCCGCTTCATGTAGAAGAGATAGCCCAGGTCCGCCGAGGCCAGCAGCGTGACCGATACCAGCATCGCCGCCGCGGCCGCGATCAGCACCGATCCCCGCTGGCGCGCCAGCGGCGCCCGGGAAGCGGAAACGAACGAGGGGATACGGCGATGCGGGGTCATGAAGGCCTGCCTATTGCTTCGGCTGCGAGGTCGTCTCGTAGAACTCGGGAATGGGGTGCGAATAGCTGTCGATGTAGCGCTTCCAGCTGGGCTGCGCGGTCGCGCCCAGCATGGGCAGCGCCTTGCCGGCCTGGCGTCCTTCGGCCTGCATGCGCACCACCTCGCTCGTCACGTCGCCGTTGGGGCGGCTCCTGCCCTGTGGCGCGGTGGATGCCGTCGCCATCATCGGCTCTGTCCTGGGCGCGGCGGCAACGGCAGGCGCTGCGGCCGCCGGCGCGGGCTGGGCGGGGGTAGCCGCTTGCGGGGTGATCACGGTGGTCACGCGCTGTTCGGGCGACGGCACGACCTGCTGGCGCGCCGCCGGCGCGGCCTGGGTCGCGGCAGCCGGCGCCTGGCCCGGGCCCGGCACCTGGCGCACGACCGAGGAAGCGGGCCGTGCCGCGGCCGGTGTCGATGCCGCCCTCTGCTGCTGCGCGGCCGCCGCGCGGCGGGCCTGCTCCTGCGCCTGGGCCTGGCGCGCGGCTTGTTCCATGCGCGCCCGTTGCTCGGGCGTCTCCTGCAGCATGGAGCCGGTCACCGGCGCATTGTTCTGGGCCTGTGCCAGGGGTGCCGCCAGCAGCGCGGCCAGCACCAGATAACGGCTGGCGCGCCGGGAAGCGGACTGTCCGTGCGGGCAATGGCTGGTAGGTTTCATGATCGCCTTGATTCCACTTGTATTCGTCATCGTTGAAGAAGATTCGGTCGCATCGGTCTGCCGGCGTCAGGGGATGGCCGAGTTGAACCGGTCCAGCATGGACTGCATGGGCGCGCGCACCGGCTGAAGAACGGGCGCGGAGACCTGCCGCACCACGGGTTCGCGCACGGTGTCCGCGGGCTCTGTCTCCTGCGCAGCGGTCCGGACCACCGCGGCTCTCGGCGCCACCGGCGCGCGCTCCGCCACGGGGGGCATCGGCACACGGGACATCTCGGGCGCCAGGGACGAGACCGGGAACGGGCTGGCCGCCGGCGGTGGCACGGCAACCGCAACCGGGGCGGAGTCTGCCTTCACGACCGCGACCGGACGAGACGCCTGGGGTGCCCGGCGCGCGATGTCGTCGGCCAGCTTGCGCACCGCCGCGCGCGCATCGGGCGACAGACCGGCCTTGTCCATGACGGTGCCGGCGCGCCCGGCATCACCGGACACCAGCAGCAGCAAGGCGAGGTTGGCCAGGATCCTGGAGTTTTCCGGCGCCAGCTCGGCGGCCTGCGCCATGGGCAACCTGGCGGCGGCCGTTTCGCCGTTGCGCAGCAGCGCGTAGCCGAGGTCGCTGACGATCAGCGCGTTGGTGGGATCGAGCCGCGCCGCCTCGCGCAGCGACACCACCGCGGCCGGATAGTCGCCGCGCGCGCCTGCCAGCAGGCCCAGGCCCTGCGCGGCCGCCGCGCCAACTTCGGTCTTCAGCAGGCGCCGATAGACCACCGCGCTTTCCTCGGATTGCCCGGCTTCGCGCAGCGCATGGGCCCGCAGCAGCTCGACGTCCGGCGCCGCGCCATGGCGCTGCTCGAATGCATCGATGTGAGCCAAGGACGCGAAGTAAAGACCCTTGCCCTGCATCTCCCGGATCAGCGACAGATACATGCCGCGGCTATCCGCCGTGGGCTCGTCGTTCGCGACCTGTTGGCGCATCATGGCTTCATCGTTGAACTTGGGTGCCGATACGCCGTAGCCCGAGGGGGCGGTGGAACTGCATCCCGCCGCCAGCAGCGCGGCCCCGAGCAAACCGGCCATGCGCACCGGATAATGGATCGCCCCGGTCATCTCAGCCTCCCATCCTCGCCAGGCCGCGGAAAACGGCCAGGAAACCCGCCCCACCCGTGACGATGATGAGCGCCGGCAACAGCGTCAGCACCATGACGCCGGTCATCTTGACCGTGAGCTTGCCGACACGCTCCTTCAACTCCATCCGCCGCTGCTCCCGGACACGCTCGGAAAACTGCTTGAGGGGTTCCTGGACCGCGCCGCCATGCCGGTCGACCTGTACGATCAGGCGCGCCACGGCCGCCAGGTCCTCGTTGCCGAAGCCGGTGGCCAGCCGCTGCAGCGACTGTTCGCGCGACAACCCGCGGGCATGCTGGTTGACGGCGATCTCCAGTTCCGCCGCCAATACCGGCAGCACGGTGCGGAACTCGGTCACGATCACATGCAGGCTCTGGTCGATGGACAGGCCCACGCCTTGCAGCAGGCGCAGCAGGTCGATCAGCAGCGGCAGTTCTTCCTTGGCCTTGCGCGTGCGCGAAGCCGCCACCTGGCGCAGCACCCACTTCGGCACCATGTAGCCGAGCGCGAACCCCAGGAACAGGGACAGCATCGTGCCGAGCGCTCCGCCGCCGCCGAACATCCAGGCCAGGACCGGCACGACGACGGCCAGCACGACCCGCGCGAAGATGAACAGAGAACGGGCGCGCGCCAGGTCGCTGAAGCCGCAGCGGTCGATCAACTGCCTGTCCTCGGCCTCGAGCAGATAATTGCCCAGCTTGCCTTGTTCCCACTTCTCGCCCAGTTGCGCCGCGCCGTCGAACATCGCGCTCACACGGCCGCGTCGCACTGGCGACGCCACGTTGGCAAGGGCATCGTCCAGCACGGGATTGGCCCGTGCGGTGATGGCGCTGTCCACTACCTGGCGGCTTCGGTTCTGCCGCGAGCCCCGGATCAGGATAGCCACTCCGACCAGCAGCGCGGCGGTGGCGAACAGGACCAGGGAGGCGGCGGTCAACAATTGTGTGGACATAGCTTCAAACCGATTTGGCCATGCGGTACAGCCAGAAAGAGCCGACCAGTTGCAGAGCGAAGGCGCCCACCAGCATCTTCTGGCCGACCGGGTCGGTCCACATGCCCACGAACATGGCATTGTTGAAGATGACGATGAACCCCGCGACGAACACCGGCAGCAGCGCCAGGATCCATGCCGACAGCCGGACCTCGGCTGACAGCGCGTGCAGTTCCTCCCGCGCCTGCTGCAGATCGCGCATGAAGGCCGCCATGCGTTCGAGCACCACATCGCTGCGGCCACCGAAACGCAGGGCAACGCCAATCACGGCGGCGACCAGTTCCAGTTCATAGAAGCGGTAGAGCCTGGCGGCGTGCACCAGCGAAGCGTCGAGTTCCATGCCCGCGCGATTCAACTGGTTGGCTCGCTCCAGCACTTCGAACAACGGCGCATCGACCGAAGACACCGCGGTCTGGAAGGCCGAACCCAGGCTGTTGCCGATGGTGATGAGCCGCACCAGGGCATCGATGAATCCCGGCAATTGCCGCACCATCCTCTGCCGGCGCTTGTCGGCCTGCCACCAGAGCTGGAACAGGACGGCCAGCACAACCAGGAAGAACGTCACCAAGGCGGCCAGGCCGCCGCTGAACAACAGGGCCACGATGGGCAGCGCCACCAGCGCCACGAGCCATGGACCGTAGAAAGCGGGACCCGGCTCGATGCCGGCGCGCAGCAGCATGTTCTGGAATCGACCGCGCACCCCTCGCGGACGCACGGGCGGATAAAGCTGCTGTGCCGTGGCCACCACCGCCCGGGTCGGGTCGAACGATCGGCTGAGCTGTTCCTCGACGAAGGCACTGGTCGCCTGCCGACGCCCACGCTCGCTCGCGCTCTGCCACAGCCACAATCCCGCCGCCACCAGCAGCAGCGCAAGACACAACACCGACAGGAGCAGCGCCGACATCATCGCCCCCTGGACCAGAAGCTGCCCCCGCCGCCCTGGGGCGCCTCGGGTGCCATCGTCACGCGCAACTGGTCGCGGTACTTGGCCAGCTTGGGCGTATGCGGATGGATGCCGAGCGATACCCAGCGATCCTTCTCCTCGCCATCCGGGCCGACGAAACTCTCGTGGCGATAGAGCTCCTGCGTGGAGATCACGTTGTCGCCCATGCCGGTAACTTCCGAGATCGACACGATGCGGCGGCGGCCATTGGACAAACGGGCAATCTGCACGATGAAGTCCAGCGCGCTGGCGATCTGCCTGCGCAGGCTGTCCTCGCTGCCCTGGAAGCCCGCGAAACCCGCCAGCATTTCCATTCGGTACAGGCATTCGCGCGGCGAGTTCGCGTGTATGGTCGCCATCGAACCTTCGTGACCGGTATTCATCGCCTGCAGCATGTCCATGACCTCGGGGCCGCGCACCTCGCCCACCACCACGCGATCCGGCCGCATCCGCAGGCTGTTGCGTATCAGGTCGCGGATGCTGACCTGGCCCGCGCCGTCGAAGCCGCCCTGACGCGCCTCCAGCCGGACCACGTGGGGATGGTTCAGCGACAGTTCCGCGGTGTCTTCGACCGTGACCACGCGCTCGGTCTCGGGAACGAAGAACGCCAGCGCATTGAGCAGCGAAGTCTTGCCGGAGCTGGTTCCGCCCGAAACCAGGATGTTGCAGCGCTCGCGCACCGCCAGGCTCAGCAAGCGATGGATCTCTTCGTTGAAAGTTCCCAGCGCCAGCAGGTCGGCCGGCTTGAGCGGATCCTGGCGGAACTTCCGGATGGACACCATGGGGCCGTCCACCGCCAGCGGCTCGATGACCACGTTCAGGCGGCCGCCATCCGGCAGGCGCGCGTCCACCATGGGACTGGATTCGTCCAGCCGCCGCCCCAGCGGCGCGAGGATGCGGCGCACGATGCGCAGCAGGTGCGGGTTGTCGCTGAAACGCAGGACCTCGCGCTGCAATACGCCACGGCGCGACACGAAAACGTTGTCGTAGCCGTTGATCAGGATGTCCTCGACCGCCGGATCGGCCAGCAGGTCCTCCAGCGGACCGAGCCCGGCCAGTTCCTTCGTCAATGAAGCCGCGACCTGCCGGAGTTCGGATTCATTGATGGGCACCCGCCGCAGGCGCACGAAACTGTCGACCTCCAGGTCGACGAACTGCTGGATCGCGGTCCGGGACCAGCGGCCGAACTCCGCGCCGAGTTCCTCGATGCGCGACAGCAAGTGCTCGTGCGCGGCGGCCTTGACGTCCTGGAAGCGCTGGGTGTTGGCAAACGCCGGACTATCGTCGGCAAACTCGATCGATGCCGTCATGATGACACTCTCCGCTGCATGTTTGCCCGCTTCAAACCGGAATTTTTCTTCATCGCGTCACCAGGTGCTTGTGCAGATTCGGCAGCCACCGCGACAGCCATTTCGCCCCCGGCGGCAAGGCCTGGTCATACGCTCCCAGCGAATCCACCAGCCCGTGCACGGCCCGCACATAGGGATCGCGGTCCGCCACTTCGTGCAGCAGCCTGCCCTGGTTGGTACTGTTCATCAGCGCCAGCGCGCGATCGGGCAGCGTGCCCAGCAGCTGCACGTCGAACCGCTGCGCGATCTGCTCGGCGGTCATGCCATACCGCTCGTCATAGCGGTTCACCACCAGCCGCATCCTGGCGCGATCCACGTCGCGGCCGTCCAGGTCCCGCAGGACGTCCGCCAGCGAGACCAAGGCCCCTACCGACTGATCCGTGACGATCCACGCCTGGTCGGCGGCCCGCACCATGCCAGCCACGAAATCGGGATTGGAGAATCCGCCCACGTCGGCTACCAGCAAGCCGAAGTGCTGGCGCAAGCGGTCCAGCAGCCCCAGCGAATCCGCATGCGAGACCGTGCGCATCTCGGCCAGGTCGCGCGGCAGCGAGATCACCGCCACGCCACTGGCGCTGCGCGTAAGCGCGGTATTGACCAGGGTCTCGTCGAAGCGGCGCAGGTTGCGTACCGCCTCGGCGAAATGGAAGCTGCCGGACACGTTCAGGTAAAGCTGGCCGTCGGCCACGGGCAGGCCCAGGTCCAGCAGCGCCACGGGGCCTCGCAGGCTGCTGGCCGGCCGCCCTTCCGCGGTCTGTCCGCCCTCGCCCTGCACTTGCGCCATGGTGGTCAGATGCGCCGCCAGTGTGGTCGTGCCCAGCCCGGCGCGCACGCCCAGCAACACCACCATCTGGCCGCGCCCCGGCACGCCGCTCGTGGCATGGGACTGCAACACGCGCCGCACGACGTCGCGCACTTCGGCCTCGTCGGCCGGATCGATGAAATCCCGCACGCCGGCCCGCAGAGCGGCCACGGCGCCCTGCGGCCGCATCATGCTGCCCACCGCGACGACCGGCAAGGCGGGCGCCACGCGCGCCAGCGTTCTCGCCAGGTCGCTGGCGTGCAGCAGCCTGCCGGGCTCGTTGTCGTCCGCGCCGAAATCCAGCAACACCATCTGCGGCCCGAGTTCGGCCAGGCGCGCCGACAGCCGGTCGGGAACCACATCCTCCTGAACGACCACGCCATCGTGTCTCAACACCGCGGCCAGGCGCTGCGCCGATGAGCTGTCGCCGGTGAAGAACAGGAAACGGCGAGTATCCAACAAACTCGCCAACTCCTTGCTCGGGGCGTTCATATACGACTCCTACAGATACCCGGTAACAACCGACTACTTCGAGAAACCAGGCAACTCATCATTGCTCGCGACACCCAGCAGGAAATGACCCCAGGCATTGGTCGCGGAGTCACGCTTCTCGTTGGCGCCCGGCATGGGCGGCTTGACGCCCTTGGCCAAAGGCTTGACCAGATGCGGCGTCACGACGATCAGCAGTTCCTTTTCCTTCTGGGAATACTTCATGTTCCGGAAGAAAGTGCCGATGATGGGCAGATCGCCTAGGAACGGCAGCTTGTCCAGGTTCGAGGTGGTGGAACGCGACACCAGTCCACCGATCACGAAACTTTCACCGTCGCCGAGTTCGACCGTGGTGTCGGCGCGGCGGGTAATGATGGCGGGGATCTGGATGTTGTTGAGCGTGATGCCGTTGGTCCAATCCAGGTCGCTGGCCTCGGGCGCGACCTTGAGTGCGATCCGATCCTTGGCCAACACCGTGGGCGTCAGCGTCAGTCCGATGCCGAACGGCTTGTACATGACCGTGGTCGTCCCCAGTCCGCCTGCCTGCGGCACCGGCAATTCGCCACCGGCCAGGAACTTGGCGCTCTGGCCAGACAACGCAACCAGCGTAGGCTCGGCCAGCACGCGCGCCAGGCCGTTGGTTTCCAGCAGGCGCAGATTGGTGTTGAGCAGGAAATTGCCGCGGTTCAGCCCCAGGGTCAGGTCGAAGGCCTTGCCGCTGGGGGCCAGGTCGCTGGCCAGGCCGAAGCTGAAGCTGCCGCGCCGGTTGGAGGCGGAGAAATTGAAGCCGGCCTCCTTCAGCACCTGCTTGCTGAACTCCACGACCTTCACTTCCACCTGGACCACGCCGCCGGTCTCGATAGTGGCGGCATCGAACACGTTGGCGGCCCCCACCGCATCGCCGGCTGCAGCCGCGGCACGATGGTGCGACAGGACCGACGGCGACTGCCCGCTCAGCACGGCCGCGTCTCCATAGACCTGGGCCTTGGCACCGTCCCCTTCTCCCAGCAGCGTGGCCAGATCGCCCGTCACGCGCACGAGATAGGCCTGGGGCGCCGCGGCGCCGCGCTGCCAGACCGACACCATGGTGGTGCCGGGCTTCTTGCCCACCACCAGCACCCCACCCTTGCGGCCGCCGCTGCCCTTCTGGATCACGACGTCGGCCACTTCGGGATCGACCACCGACACGCGCTCCAGGTTGCCGGGAATGCTGAGTTGGTATTGATCGCGCACCGCCACCGATATCTGGCGCGGACCGCCCTCGTCGGCCGCGCCGGCCGGCACGGCGAAGGACAGCGTCAGTGCCATGGCCAGGGGCGCCAGGCGCCGCACGAAAGCCTGATTGCTGATTTTCATTGAAGTTCTACCCGTTAAAACCCGACGACTTCACGCTTGGTGCCGCGCACCACTTCCACCGTATTGCTCTCGACCTTGGGTGCGGGAGCGGATTGCCGCGGGCGGGCCTGCACCACCGGCGCCGGCCGCTTCACCGCGCCCCCCGACAGGCCGGTCAGCTCCAGGCCGGCATAGGCCTGGTTGTCGGCCAGTTCGAGCGCCTCGCGCTGCTCCTTGGTCAGGCCGTTCTTGCCCGCCAGTACCGGAGGCGGCTCGGGGAACAGGCTCGCATCGGGCGCGGTGGCGTCGGTGGGATTGCGCAGCACGAGCTGCAGCTTGCCGTTCTGCGTGGCCAGCAGCAGGCGATTCACGTCGGCGGTGGGTACCGCCAGCACCGCGGTGCGGGCCGGTGGCGGCGGGTTGTTCGCCCGCACGACGGTCGCGCCGTCGTCCGACGGCGCATCGCCCGCGGCCGACGCGCTGCCATAGGTCAGCACTCGCAGGCGCGACAGCAGCAGCCTGGCTTGCGTCCGGGTCACGTTCTGCCCCTGCCTCAGCGTGAAGAACACGTCCACGAAATCCCCCGGCGCGACACGGTTGCCCGTGCCGACGACCTCGTCGACCGGCACCGCCACCGCCCGTTCACCATCGTTCAGCAACAGCGTCAGGCCCTTGACCAGGATGCTGTCGGTCACGGGCGTGCCGGGGCCGATATCGAACTTGGGAATCTTGCCCGACAGGTCGCTGGTCGCCCGATAGGCGCCCGCCGGATCGATGGGCAGCTCAACGACCTTGAGCGCGCCCGTGTCGATGGGCACGCCACCGGGAAGCAGCTTGTCCGCCACGACCACCGGAATCCGCTTCTCGGACAACGGCGTGGGAGCGACCGCCGGCTTGGCGGCCGGAGCCGGCTTGGTCGCCAGCACGAAGGCATAGCCCCCCAGCAGCACCGCCAGCAACACCAGCATGGCCGCGACGATCTTGGTTACGTTGTTCATCTGCTTGTCGCCTCGATACTCGAAAAAATCTTCACGCGCCGACCCCTGTCACGAGCCCGACGTATTCCTTCCCAACTGCACGGTCGACACGGCCGACAAGTCCTGTGGAATCCAGGCCGTGTTCTCGCCGAACAGGGACTGCAGCCAATTGCCCAGCGGCAGCAGCTCCGGTATCAGCGGATATTTGCGGTAATCGATATAGGTCACGACCAGCGAAGCGCAGCGCAGGCCCGCGGCATAGGTGCACGCCTGGGATGCCCTGAGCTCGCAGGACACGGGTGCCTGGCCCATCGTGGCCCGGCGCCGGGTCAGCCAGTCGACCGACTGCGCCACGGCTCCGCACGCCTCGGCCTGCAGCGATGCCCCTTCCGGCAATCCCGCCAGCCTCGACTGCAGGGCCACGCGGGCACCTTCCTCGGCCGCGCGCGACAGCGACTGCTGGGCGACGAAGATGCAGCCGTAGCTGATGATTCCGAACAAAATGACCAGGAACAGCACGCAGACCAGCGAGAACTCCAGCGCGGCGACACCCCGCTGCGCACGGCCCGGACGGACGGCCTCGAGCAGCGCGGCGCTCATGCCCCGCCTCCGGTCGCACCCAATTGCAGCGCGCCGGGGTCCAGTGCCACCCTGGCCGTCGCGCTCAGCACGTTGGGAACGACGAGGAAGGTGCCGGGCAGCGCAGGCACGAGCGGATTCGCGCTATAGGCATAGCTGACGTTCAGCGTCGCGAAGCACATCTCTTCCTGTCGATAGCCGCAAGCGACCGAAGTCCCCGCGCCCGCCGCGCCCAGCGTCGTCGTGCACGACGACGCCGTATCCAGCGTGCCGTCCGCCTTCAGGCACGGTCCATTGATCGAGGCGGTGCACGTCGGCGTGATGGCCCCACCGCCGATCTCACCCAGCCATGCCGCGCGCAACTTGGCCACTTCGCAGCCATGCTCGAGACGCCCCTGCATCTGCGCCATGAAACCCGTGCCCGCCGCGGCAGGCATGTAATACCGCAAGCTGGCACGCGCGCCCTCCTCGACCGCCAGCGTCAGCGACTGCTGGGTCGTGAAGATCAGGCCGAAGCTCAGTACGCCGTAGAAGACCAGGAAAAAAATAGGGAAGATCAAGGCGAACTCGGTCGCATAGGCGCCCTGCTGCGAGGCGGCGCCCAGCCGTCCATCCTTCGCCCCGGTGCGTATGTCAGCGCGTTTCACCATTGCCTCGCGTTCCGTCCATCTATGTCGCATGCACGGCCCATATCGCGCCCAGGGCGAGATATGCCGCATAGGGGATGCCGGCGCGACCCGCCCGCACACCCGACACCCAGGACGCCATCCGCTGCACCGCAGCAGGACCGCATATCCTTTCCTGCACACCGGCCCACTGCAGAACCGCCCAGTTACCCACCGGGTGATTCCGGTGAACCACCGAAACCAGGGCATGGATGCCGGCCATTCCGCTGCCCAGCAGCCAGGCAACGAGCAAAGGCGTCGGCTCCAGCCAGAAACCCAGTACCGCAAAAAACTTCACGTCCCCCGCCCCCATGGCCTTGAACACATAGAGCGGCACGAGAAAAACCAGCGCCAGCAGCACGCCCACGCCGGCATTCGCCCACTGGCCGGTGAATCCGGCCGGCGCGGTTGCGCCCAGAAGCAGGCAACCCAGTTTGGCCAGCAGTCCCGCCAGGACCAGCCAGTTGAATACCCGGCGGAAAAGCAGGTCACTGCCGATTACCCAGGTACAAAAAACAAGAAACGCGAGAGTTTGGCTGCTATTAACCATGATCACTCGCCCGGGCCGGATCGACCCGGGCGATTTCTCAGTTTTTCGATATCACTCTTCAGCGGGAGTGGTCGGCAGCTTCGCGACCACTTTTCCAAACATTTCCTGGAGCCCGGTACCGAGCTGGGTCAGAACGCCGATGATCACGACGGCGATCAGGCCCGCGATCAGGCCATATTCGATAGCGGTGGCGCCGTCGTCTTCTTTCAGGAATTTCATCACTTGGTTCATTCTAATCTCCATCTCTGAAAAAAAAGGAAACATTTACCTCGGCATTATCAGCCGATTCATTCACGACTGCATTCCTATATTTTCGATGACACCTCCCCAAAGAAAATGCCAGAAAAACGAATATCTCTACAGGCGGTCATTTGCGATTTTCCGGGCGTTGGCGCGAGTAAATGACGTGGTCGACCCGCTGTGCGGCGTTGGTCCGTACTTCCTCGGAACTGCGGTGCAATTCGATGCGCATGACGACCAGCGTCACGGCTGAAATCAGGAACACCGCATAAGGCAGCACGCTGCCGTCCAGTTGCCACCCGGAGAAGGTGCGCGGGGTCGAACAGATGATGGTGCCGGCGGCCACGCCGGTGTAATGCATGCCGCAAACGGCCAGCGCCATGACCACGGCGGCGATGACGCGCTGCAGCTCGCTGGTCAGGTTGAACGCCAGCCAGATGGCCGCGGTGGCGGCGGCCATGGCGATCGCCACCGAGAGCAGCACCAGGGCGATGTTCCAGTCGAAGAAGGCATCCATGCGCATGGAGCCCATGCCGATATAGTGCATGCCGGCCACGCCGAACCCCGCCAGCACGCCCGCCGTCAGGCAGCGGTCGAGGGAGAACCGGGCGCTGCCCACGTACCAGAGCGCGGCGCCGGCGAATGCCACGGCAACGAACAGGCTGAGCAGATTGAGCCAGAGCCCGTAGGCCACGCCCAGCGGAATGAGCTGGGCGAGCATGCCGATGAAATGCATGCTCCATATACCCACGCCACCGAGCGCGATACCCGCCACGATGACATACCCCACGTGCACGCCACTATCCAGCGTCCGGATACGGCTGGCGGCCAATAACGCCACATACGCGCCCAATGCGGAAATCACAAAGGACAGCGCGACCAAGCTAGCGTCAAAACGTAGAGGGAGAATATCTCCAGGCTGCATAGATTCTCTTTTTGTAACGCTCGGTTACGTACACCCTACAGGCATCGTTCCGAGCTTGTCAATATCTGTTTTCCCAAGAATCCGTATTAATCGGATGAAGGCAAGCGCCAGGAAATCGCGAATCTTTCCCCGCATCTTTGTTAATCGCCAGATAATCGCAAACTTGCGATTATTTATTCCGATCGAAAGCCGTTCGATTAAAAGAGTTTTAGTATCTGCCGGTAACGTCCTACAAACGTCCCACTATGAAAAACACCGTCCTACCATTGCGATCGCACCCCTGAGCCGGTATTCATATGGCACACTGCGCGCGATGAAGATCGTTTACGCATATTTGCGCCATATTCCCCAATGACCTCGTTTTCATCGGGAAAACCCGAATTCCGCACGCTTAAACTGGCCGTGTTGATCGCGGGAGCCCTATCTCCTTTAGCGGCACCGGCGGCGGACAGCCCGCTCCGGGGAAACCCTGCGGAATCCCTGCCTCCGGTCTCCGTGCCGGCCCCGGCTCCGGCCCCTTCCGTGTCCGTCCCGGTACCGGCGCAGAACGAAGCGATCCAGGCCCTGCTGGCGCATAGGCTGGTGCCGAAGCAGTTCGACGTCTCCGGCGTCACGGCGCTCGACTTCCAGAAGGTGATCGACCTGCTGGAGCCGCTGGCGGGCAAGGAAATCACCGTTGCGGAGCTGATCCAGCGCACCGATGCCATCACCCAGCTCTATCGCGATGCCGGCTATGCGCTGTCCTTTGCCTTGATCCAGTCGCAAGACTTTCGCGACGGGCTGGTCAAGGTGACCGTGGTCGAAGGCTATGTGGGCAACACGCGGATCGAAGGCGATGCCGGCAACGCCGCAGCCAAGATCCGCGACTATGCCGCGCGCATCGAGGCCGAACGGCCGCTGACCCGGGCCACGCTGGAGCGCTACCTGAACCTGATGACCACGGTGGCCGGCGCCACGATCAAGCCCGAGCTCGCACTGCCCAAGCGCGCCGACGGCTCCACGGAATTGGTCGTGAACGTGGACTACAAGGCCTTCCGCCTGGACACCGGCATCGGCAACCTGGGCACCGGCGTCCATGCCATGCTGACCGCGACGGCCAACAGCCTGACGCCGCTGGCCGAACAGATCCAGGTCACCACGGCGGTGCCGCGCGGCAGCGATCACCTGGAGTACTACGCGGCCAACGTCGCCGTGCCGGTAGGCAGCGACGGCATGACAGTGCGCGCGGAGGCCTACAGTTACGCCGCCAATCCCGAGAACGACAGCCTGAACGCGCAGAACATCGACCGCCGGGTCCGCAACCAGCGGGCCGGGCTCAGCGTAAGCTATCCCTTCCTGCTGGCCAACCGGGAATCGCTGACGGGCACCGCAGGCTTCTACGCCTCGCGCAACAACGACACGTACAGCAGCCGCATCACCGGCAATCAGGTCACGCTCAGCAACCACCTGCGCGTGCTGCGCGGCGAGCTGACCTACGCTCAGGCCACCGACAGGCAATCGCGGCGCATCACCGCCGCGGTCTACAAGGGCGTGGACGGACTGGGCGCGGAGCAGAGCGCGAACAGCAGCTACGACCTGGGCTTCGCGCGCTATACGCTGATGGCCAACCAGAACTTCGCGCTGCCCCATCAGTTCGGACTGGCGCTGGCCGCGCTGGGCCAGTACAGCTCCGATTCCCTGCCCACGTCCGAGCAGGTCACGTTCGGCGGCCAGCGCTTCGGGCGCGGCTATCCCGCCGGCGAGTTGGGCGGGGACAAGGGCTACGGCGCGTCGATCGAACTGAACCGGCGCTTCAGCGTGGGCCTGCCCTACCTGCAAAGCATCACGCCCTACGTGCTGGCCGACTACGCCCGCGTCAGCCTGAACAACAAGAACTTCACACTGGCCACGGACACGCTGACCTCGCTGGCCCTGGGCCTGCGCGTGACCGACCAGCGCCGCTACGCCTTCGACCTGAACCTGGCCAAACCCGTCGGCGACAAGCCGGTCAACAGCAACGGCCGGCCACTGCGCCTGAACGCCAACTACTCGCTGCGGTTCGACTGACTCGCACGCGGTCTTCGTTACGTAACGGGGGGTTCCCTGCTACGTAACGACCCCCCTCATCCCCCCTCTTTTTGTTCCGTTTCCCAGGGAATTTGGGCGCATCGTCTCAGGCGCACGAATTCCCTGAGTTTTCGATTTATCCCCTGTTTGCAAGGTTTTCCAGGTGTTCCGAGGTGGTCGCCACACGTCCCGCCGCTCTTCCGGTTGCACATTGGCACAGCTTTTGCTCGATAGGCGCAGCAGGCAGTGTCGCCGCTTCAGCGATAAGGGGAACAACCATGCACAAAGAACAAACGAAACCGGGTCCTCGCGTCCTGGTAGCCGCCTTGGTACTCGCATTCTCGACATTGGCCGGTTGCTCCGGATCCGGTGCGATCACCTCCGGGTTGGGAGGAGGCTCCGACCCCACCAATCCCAGCAACCCCAACAATCCGGGTGATCCGAACAACCCCAATAATCCGAACAATCCCGGCAACCCGGGGGATCCGGGCAACCCGGGAGATCCGGGTAATCCTGGCAACCCGGGCGATCCCGGCAATCCGGGCGACCCCGGCGGCACCCCCGTTACCGGCGTCCTGGCTCCCACGCTGGGCAACGTCGGCCAGGCGGTCGACAACGTGGTGGACACCGGACTGGCCGGCACGCTGCACAACGTCGGCACCAAGCTCGACGGCGTGGTCGCTCCCGTGGGCGGCACGGTAACGGGCCTCACGCAGCAAGTAGGCGCCGCCACCGGCCTGGGTGCTCCCGTGGACAACCTGCTGACCTCGGTCGGCGGCTCGGTGAAGGATCTCGGCCAATCGCTGGACGACACCGGCCTGCCCGTCAAGCTGGGGCTTGGCGGCGTGGTCGCGGGCCTGGGCGATACCGTCGCCAGCGCCGGCGGCCTGTTGAACGCGTCCGAAGACAATCCCAATCCGCTGGGCAACGTGCTCAGCAACCTGAGCGGCACGGTCTCCACCCTGACCGGCACGCTGGCCTCTGACGATGGCCTGTTGAGCCCCGTCTCGCAACTGCTGAACGGCTTGGGCGAAGGTGGCACGGTCCAGAACCCCGTGCTGCAGCCGGCGCTGGCCAACACGGGCAACGCCGTGGACAATCTCGTCGACCTCAAGCTCGGCCAGACGCTGGGCCAGGTGGGCGCGGGCCTGGATCCGGCGGTCAGCCCCATCGTGGGCACGGCCACACAGCTCACCCAGCAGGTGGGCGACAAGACCGGCCTGGGCGCGCCGGTGAACGATCTCCTCGTCTCGGTGGGCGGCGCCGTCTCCAACCTGGGCGACAGCCTGGGCGGCAAGCTTCCCGTTGCCGGCACCGGCGTCAGCGGCCTGGTCTCCGGGCTGGGCGCGACGGTCGCCAGCGCGGGCGGCGTACTGCATGCGTCCGATGCCAACAAGAATCCGGTCGGCAACGTGTTGACCAACCTGACCGGTTCGGTGGACAGCCTGACGGCCGGGCTCGGCCTGAGCGTCGAAGGCGGACTGGTCGACAAGGCAGGCAGCGCCGCGTCGCCCTCGGCCGCTGGCGCCAACGGCGGCCTGCTGTCCCCGGTCACCGGCCTGCTCGGTGGTGTCACGGGTGGTGACGGCGGCGTCCTGGCCCCGGTCACCAATCTGCTGAACGGCGCCACTGGCGGCGAAGGCGGCGTGCTGGCCCCCGTTACCGGCCTGCTCGGCGGCGTCACGGGCGGCGAAGGCGGCGTGCTGGCTCCGGTCACCAACCTGCTGAACGGCGCCACCGGCGGCGAAGGCGGCGTGCTGGCCCCGGTCACCGGCCTGCTCGGCGGCGTCACGGGTGGCGAAGGCGGCATCCTGGCTCCGGTCACCAACCTGCTGAACGGCGCCACTGGCGGCGAAGGCGGCATCCTGGCTCCGGTCACCAACCTGCTGAACGGCGCCACCGGCGGCGAAGGCGGCGTGCTGGCCCCGGTCACCGGCCTGCTCGGCGGCCTGACCGGCGGCGGCACGGGCGGTGAAGGCGGCCTCCTGCAACCCATCCTGTCCGGCAACCTCGAAGGCCTGCTGGGCGGCAGCAACGGCCTCCTCGCCCCGATCACCAGCGGCCTGCTGGGCGGCATCGGCAGCGACGCCCAGCCCATCCTCCATCCCTCGCTGGCCAACACGGGCAATGCGGTCGACAACCTCCTGCCGCTCAACGCCAAGGAAACCCTGGGCAACGTCGGCACGGCTCTCGATCCGGTCGTCTCCCCGGTTGCGGGCCTGGTGTCCGGCACGACGCAGACGGTGGGCGCGGCCACCGGCCTGGGCGAACCGGTCAACGGCCTCCTGACCTCGCTGGGCGGCAGCCTGAGCGGCGTCGGCACCAACCTGGGCGGCAACGTTCCCGCCGTCGGCACGGGCCTGGGCGGTCTGGTGAACGGCCTGGGCCAGACGGTCTCCAGCGTGGGCGGCCTGGTGCATGCCACGCCCGAGAACACCAACCCGGTCGGCAACGTGCTGACCAACCTGACCGGCGCCGTGAACAGCCTGACGGCTGGTGTCGGCCAGGGCACCGGCCTGGGCGGCGGCACGGGAGGTGGCGAAGGCAACGGCGGCCTGCTGAACCCGGTCACCGGGCTATTGGGCGGATTGCTGGGCGGGTTGGGCAAGCATTGAAAGGAGAGGCCATGCTTCACTGGGAGAACGTAATGAGTTCCTCGAGCCATTCGGTCCACGGATCGATACCCCGGGAACCCGAAGAGACGGACAGCGACAGCCAGGAGATGCTCAACAGCATCGTCACGATGCTGGGCCGCCGCTTGACGGTCTACACCTCGCTATACCAGACAGCATTGGCCGAACGACTGGGGCTGGGCATGGTCGACGTGAAGGCGCTCGAACTCGTCATCGAGTTCGAGCCCATCACGACCGGCCAGCTGGCCTGCCTGGCAGGCATCAGCTCGGGCGGGACGACGGCGGTGATCGACAGACTGGAAGCCACCGGCTTCGTGGTCCGCGACAAGCATCCGCTGGACCGGCGCATCGTCGTCATTCGGCCGGTGCGCGAGAAATGCTCGGAGATCGAACGCCACATGCGGGCCGTGGCCGAAGACGTCGCGCACATCGGTGCCCGCTACGAACGGGACCAGTTGTCCGCGGTCCACGGTTTTCTGGCGCAATGCGTGCATGCGCTCAAGACCGAGGCCCTGGGCATGCTGGGAGAAGGCGGCAACGCTCCGCATCTGGAAGGACGCCGCCATCCCGCGGACGACAAGAGGCGAAGCTAGGCTCCCATCCTCATCCTGACCGATATCTCCATCAGCCCGCGCAAAGCGGGCTTTTTTTGCCGGGCAGGTCAGTCCGCCCTGCGCCCGCGGACGAACCATCCCAGCGACGCCATCTGCAACACCCCCAGGCCCGCGAATGCCACCGCGAACGCCGCGCCTCGGCCCAACCCGGCCTGCGTCAATCCGTCGACGACCACGCCTATGCCCCACTGGATCACGAAGGCGCCGACGAACACGAACATGTTGTAGAGCGTCACGAGCCGCCCCGCCGCCTCGCGGGGAAACTGCGTGGACAGATAGGGCTGCATCAGCATGATGGGTGCCACGCCCGCCGCCATCACCAGCCACAACAGCCATGCCAGCGGTCCGCCGACGAAGGCCAGCAGGAGGATCACGGCGAAGCAGCACAGGTAGCCCGCCAGCGCGACGTTCAACAGGCCGAAGCGCCGTTGCAGCGGCGGGCTCGCGAAGCCCATGACCACATAGCCCAGCGTCATCACCAGCATCATGACCAGCAGCATCGAGGCGCTGCCGGAGGGACTCATGCCCAGGACATCCGTCATCCAGGGTCCGGCCCATAGCGTCTGCAAGGCGATGATGCCGCCCTGCCCGATGGCCGACAGCGGCATCACGCGCAGGATCTCGGGATGCCCGAGCAGTCCCCACAGCGAGACCTGCGCCGCGCCCGAGCGCCCCGTTCCCAGCACGCTGACGTCGTGATCGGGCACGACGCGCCATAGCAGGACCGCGACCACCGCCAGCGACAGCCCCGACAAGAGATGGACGCTGCGCCAGCCGAAATGGCCGGCCAGCGCGGCCGCGGGCGACGTGAAGAACACCGCGCCGCCCGTGCCGGCCACCAGCAGCCACAGTCCCAGCTGCGCCTGCCGCTCCACCGGATAGCAGCGCCGGAAATACGAGAACGGCGCCATCAGGCTGGCCGCCACGCCGGCGCCGATCAGGATCCGTCCCGCCGACGTGACCGCGAAGCTGCCGGCCCAGACCATGACGAAGGACCCCAGGGCGGCGACCGCGAGCAGACAGGCCTCGACCCGCCGCGCGCCGTACCGGTCCAGCCAGACGCCCAGCGGCGCCTGCATGGCTGCCAGGGAAACGAAGAACGCCGAGGACAGCCAGCCGAGCTGCGACTTGCTGAGCGACAAGTCCTGCGTGATGAAGGGCGCCAGCGCGGCATTGACCGAGCGCAGGCCGTAGGAAAAGAAATAGGCGGCGGCGAAACAGGCAAAGATCAACAGGGACTGCCGTCCGCCGATCTGGGGCGGCCGCGTATCGTTATCGTTGGACATGGACAAAGACTGGTCTGCTCGAACGACAAGAATACCCGAGGCGCCGTGAGGGCGTTCCCCGAGGCCGGGCGGCACTTCTGCTACGATAGCCCTGCCGCCTGTCTGGGTGGTGCGTCTTCAGGGCGGGGTGGAAATCCCCACCGGCGGTAGGGTGTCTTCGGACACCGAGCCCGCGAGCGCTTGCCGGCCTCCCGGCAAGGTCAGCAGATCCGGTCCCATGCCGGAGCCGACGGTCATAGTCCGGATGAAAGAAGACGGGAACACGTGCCGCGTACCGGCCTGCGTTCGCGCAGCCATGGGCGGCGCGCCTCCTAAGGCGCTCGAGCGCCATGCCCTGAACGCTTCCTGTGTCCTATGGAGCGTTTTCATGCAGTCCCTGCAACAGTACTTCGAAGCCACCACCGCCGAACAACGGCTGCTCGCGGCCCTGGCCGCGCTGAAACTCGGCCAGCCAGTCGTGCTGCTGGACGACGAGGACCGCGAGAACGAAGCGGACCTCATCATCGCCGCCGAATCCATCACCGAACCCATCATGGCGCGCATGATCCGCGATTGCAGCGGCATCGTCTGCCTGTGCCTGACGCCCGAAAGCGTGGAAGCGCTCGGGCTGCCGCAGATGACCTCGCGCAACCGCAGCCGCAACGGCACCGCCTTCACGGTCACCATCGAGGCCCGCGACGGCGTCAGCACGGGCGTGTCCGCGGCGGACCGGATCACCACGGTGCGCGCCGCGCTGACCGGCGACCCCGCGGCCCTGGTCAGCCCCGGCCACATGTTCCCGCTGCGCGCCGATCCGCGCGGCGTGCTGGGCCGCCGCGGCCATACCGAGGGATCGGTGGACCTGGCGGCGCTGGCCGGCCTCGCCCCCGCCGCGCTGCTGTGCGAGCTGATGCACGAGGACGGCAGCATGATGCGCGGCGACGCGGCGCTGGCCTATGGCCACGAACATGGCTGGCCGCTGCTGACGATCGAGGACATCGTGGCCTGGCGCTCGCGCGCCGACCAGCCGGCCGAGGAAGCCTTGGCCGCCTGAAAGGGCACGCCGCCACCATGCTGATGAAGACTGGTCAGATGCGCGCGCTGGTCGCCTGCGCGCTGCATCGCAGCCTGCGGGCGGCCGCGGAACACCTGGCGCTGTCCCATTCGGCGCTGACCAAGACCATACGCGAACTGGAAGCGGAGCTGGGCGTGCCCTTGCTGGTGCGCAGTTCCCGCGGCATCGAACTGACCCGCTACGGCCAGGTCGCCGCGGCCCGTGCGCAGACCATACTGGCCGACTTGCGCCGCGCGGGCGACGAACTCGCGCAGTTGCGGGGCGGACGGCATGGACGGATAACGGTGGGCGCGTCGGCGTCGATGGCGTTCTTCGCGCTGCCGCCCGCGATCACGCGATTCCGCGAGAAACAACCCGGGATCGAGATCGAAGTCATCGAACTCAGCATGGACCGCACGCCGGCCTTGCTGGAGTCGGGCGTGCTCGACTTCCTCGTCGTCCACCACGAATTGCCCGACCTTCCCGCCGGCTGCGGACACGACATCGCTGGACGCGGTTCGCTGGTCGCGGTGGCCCGGCGGGGACATCCGGCCTCGTCCTCCACCACGCTCGCGGACCTGTCGGGCCATGCCTGGATCTATCCCGGGCAACTGGTGAAAAGGGCCGAGTTCGATCAGGTCTTCGTCCGGACAGGCGCGCCCCCGCCCGCGCAGGTCATGTCGTCGCAGTCGGCGTTCCTGACGCTGCGGCTGCTGATGGACGCGGAGATGATCGCGCTCATGCCCCGGCCCTTCGTGCGGCACGCCCTGTTCGCCGGGCACCTGGCCGAGCTGCCGCTTGCCGATCCGCTGCCGGCCATCGCCGCGGGCACCGTCACGCGTACCGGCATCTGCCTGCCGCCGGCCACCGAGCAGTTCAGGCAGGCGGTGCTCGACGCCATACGCGGGCTCGACTGGTAAGGCGCGGCAACCCACGGTTGCCACCCGTTCGACAAATGTCGCTTCCCCCGTGTACGTCCGCATGGAACAGTGCGGGACGTCGCGGCGCCCCGCCGGGCTGCCGCGCCCATACGACACAGGAGACCCGACCTTGCTACCCAAGCGCATCCATGAACTGATCCTGGCGGGCGCCGCCGCCCTGACCCTGCTGGCCGCCGGCGCCACATCCGCGCAGGCGGCCCCACCCGCGCTGCGGCCCGGCCAGTTGCTCACGGCCAAGCCCCATACCCTCGGCCGCATTCCCGGCGCCGGCCGCACGCTGCTGATCAGCTATGTTTCGACCTCGTTCACGAACCAGCCCACCGTCGTCTACGGCCAGGTCACGCTACCGGATGCGCCACCGCCCCCCGGCGGCTATCCGGTCGTCAGTTGGGCCCACGGCACCACCGGCTTCGCGCCGCAATGCTCGCCCTCGCTGATGGGCCCGGGATCCGCAACCGGGTTGCTGGCGGAACTGGTACGGCGGGGCTACGCCGTGCTGCGCACCGACTACGAAGGCTGGGGCGCCAACGGCGAGCGGCCGCTGCTGCACGGTCCCAGCAACGCCAACGCCGTCGTCGACATCGTCGCGGCGGCCCATGGGCTGGGCGAAAAACTGGCCGACGACTGGCTGGTGGCCGGCCACAGCGAAGGCGGCGGCGCCGCGTTGTGGGTAGCCAGCCGCGAACCCCGTCCTCCCTATCGCCTGCGCGGCGCGCTGGCCTTCGCCCCCACCGGTCCGGGCGTCATGACATTCATGGATGGCGCGGCCGACGGCGGCTTCGTCCACGTGGCCGCCCAGCCCTTCGTGTCGCTGACGGTCCTGGCCGCCCATGCCGTGGACCCGTCCATTTCGCTGGACCAGCTGGTGCGGCCGGACTTCCGGCCGCAGGTCGACGCGGCCCGCCAGGCCTGTCTGGGCGCGCTGCGCGAGCAGCCTCAGCTGCGGCCCGGCCAGTACTTGTCGCGCGGCCGGGAATACGACAAGGTCGCGGCTTTCGTGAACGCGCAGGATCCCTCCCGGCTCGCGATGCGGGTACCCGTCCTGGTCATGCAGGGGGAAAAGGACGAAACCTCGGTCACGCCGCCGACCACCCGGGCCATGATCGCCTCGCTCTGCCAGAACGCCAAGGCGCCCGTCGCGTACCGGGAATATGCCGGCGCCACGCACGGCACCGTCCTGCCTGCGGCCATGGACGATGCCCTGGCCTTCGCGCAGGCGGCCCGCGAGGGCCGCGCCGAAGGCCAGGCCTGCCGCTAGGGCCGCCCTACCCCTGCTGGCCCGACAACGCGGCCGTCCGCTCGTAATGCCGGGCCAGCAGCGCCTTGGCCGCATCCAGGTCCCCCGCCATCACGGCCTCGAAGATGGCCCGGTGCTCGTCCAGTTCGTTGCGCCGCTTGTAGGCCTTGCGCGCCGCCAGTTGCCGATAGCGGTAGGCGCGGTCGTAGAGCTGTTCGCAGAACCCCATCAGGGTCGGCGACCCGCACGCGGACAACAACGCGAAGTGGAACGCGCGATGTTGCCGCTCCCACACCGGGTTCTCTTCATAGCTGTCCTCGTCGACCGAGCGCGGCGTGCGCGACAGGCGGTGGAAGGCGATCAGCAACTCTTCTTCCCATTGCGGACCGCGCCGGGCCAGCCCTTGCTCCAGCGCCAGCGACTCCAGCGCCACGCGGTTGCGCAGGATGTCCTCCAGTTCGTCCGCCGACACCGCCGCGGCCGCGAACCCGCGCTGGTCGTTATGGACGGCCAGCCCTTCGGCGACGAGGCGGCTGAGCGCCTCGCGCAGGGGGCTCGCGCCTATGGCGTAGTGCTGCCGCAGGCGATGCATCAGCAGCTTCTGCCCGGGGGGCCACAGACCGTCTAGCAGATCGGCGCGCAGGCGTTCGTAGATCTGCACGGTCATGCTGGGAGCGATATCGGCATCTAGCATGCGGGGGTTTTCCTCAGGTTACCGACATTATTTTAGCTCGATAGAATTTTGTCGATATTTTTCTCCATATGGAGTTTTATCGACAATGGTTCATCCTTTCGTTTCCTACACACTCCCAGGCCAGGACACGGTCCGCATCGGCGTGGTCGCGGACGGCAGCGTCGCCGAAATCGCCGATTCCGGCCATCCGTTCAAGCCCGGAGCCCTGGCGGCGCTGGCCGCGCAAGGCCCGCAAGCCATGCGGGAAGCCGCCGACCGCGCCCTGGCGGGCGCCAAGCGCGTTCCGTTGGCCGAGGTCCGGCTGCTGCCCCCCGTGCCCCAGCCCGGCAAGATCATCTGCCTGGGCCTGAACTACGCTGACCATGCCGCCGAAGGCGGCAACGCCAAGCCCTCGTATCCGAGCTTCTTCATGCGCGGCGCCACCTCGCTCATCGCCCACGGCGCGCCGCTGCTGCGCCCCCGGGTCTCGGACAAGCTGGACTTCGAGGCCGAGCTGGCGGTGGTGATCGGCAAGCGGGCGCGGCATCTCACGCCGGAGGACGCCCTGTCGGCGGTGGCGGGCTACGCGTGCTTCAACGACGCGACCCTGCGCGACTACCAGCGCCGCACCGCGCAATGGACCATAGGCAAGAACTTCGATGGCACCGGCGCCTTCGGACCGTGGCTGGTCCCGGCCGACGCGGTGCCTCCCGGCGCCTCGGGCCTGAAGATCGAGTCGCGCCTGAACGGCCGCGTCATGCAGAGCGACAACACCTCCAACATGCTGTTTCCCGTGGCCGAAACGCTGTGCCTCCTGACCGAGGCGCTGACGCTGGAACCCGGCGACGTCATCGCGATGGGCACGCCCGCCGGCGTGGGCTATGCGCGCAAGCCGCCGGTATGGATGCAGCCCGGCGACCGCATCGAGATCGAGATCGAAGGCCTGGGCATCCTGGCCAACACCGTGAAGGACGACGCATGAGCGACACCGCAACACACCCGGACACCCCGCGCATCACCCGCCTGCCCGACGATTTCCGCTGGCCGGGCGGCAAGCGCATCGCCGTGATCTTCAACATCGCGTTCGAGGCCTGGTCGGACGGCCAGGCGCCGGGCATCGGCCCCATGGGCAACGTGCTCAAGCCGGGCTACTTCGACACCAACGCCCACTCGTGGGCCTCGTTCGGCGTCAACCGCGGCATTCACCGCCTGATCGGCATCGCCGAGAAGCACGGCGTGAAGACCAGCGTGATGGTCAACGGCGTCATCTGCGAACGCGACCCCGCCACGGTGCGTCGCATCGCCGAACTCGGCCACGAGATCGTCAACCACTCGTGGGGCATGGACGTGATCCCGGTCTACCTGGACGAGGCCGCCGAACGCGCGAACCTGCGCCGCAACCACGACCTGCTGGCCGGCACCTCGGGCACCGCGCCCACCGGCTGGATCAGCCCGCGCGGCACGGGCAGCCTGATCAGTTCGCGGCTGCTGGCCGAGGCCGGCTATCTGCACCACGGCGACATGAACGACGACGACCGGCCCTACGTCATGGACTTCGGTCAGCACCGCATCGTCGCCATCCCGCTCACCATGGACGTCAACGACCTGCCCACCTGCATCCGCTACGGCCAGGGACCGCGGCACATGCTGGAGACCTTCGAGGACTGCTTTGCCGCCTTCCGCGAACGCGAGACCGCGCCCTTGATGCTGGACGTCACCGCCCATACGCACGTCATGGGCCGCCCCTCGGGTGCCTGGGTCTACGACGAGATCATGGGCCGCGTGGCCAAGGCCGGCGACGTCTGGGTCGGCACGCGGCAGGAGATGGCCCGCCACGTCCTCGACACGATCTGAACAGCGCTTCGCGCACGGAGGAGACAACATGACATCCCTACGCACCGCCGCGGCCGCACTGGCCGCCTGCGGCCTGGCATGGCCCGCCCTGGCGCAGGCGGAGGCGGCATGGCCCGCCAAGCCCATTCGCTTCGTCGTCGCATTCGCGCCCGCCGGCCCGGCCGACATCATCGCGCGTTTGCTGGGGCATCGCCTGGGCGAAGCCCTGGGCCAGAGCATCGTGGTGGAGAACCGCCCGGGCGCCGGCGGCTCCGTGGCTTCGGCCGCCGTGGCGCGCGCCGATCCCGACGGCTACACCCTGCTGATCAACACCAGTTCCTATGCCGTCAATCCTGCCATGCAGCGCAATCTCGGCTTCGACGCCGAGAAGGACCTGACGCTGGCGGCGCTGGTGGCCTCGAGCCCCAACCTGATCGTGACCGCGCCCAACCTGAAGGCCAGGACGCTGCAGGAGGTCATCGCCGCGGCGAAGTCCGGCGACTACAACTACGGCACGGCCGGCGCCGGCACCACGCCGCACCTGACCGCCGAATACCTGTTCAAGGTGCTGGCCCGCACCCCCGTCACCCACATCCCGTACCAGGGCGCCGGCCCCGCCCTGACCGCGGCCGCGGCCGGACAGACCCAGCTCGCCAGCGTGGCCCTGCCGGCGGCGGTGGAACTGGTCAAGGCCGGCAAGGTGCGCGGCCTGGTCGTGACGGGCGGCAAGCGCTCGGCGGCGCTGCCCGAGGTGCCCACCGTGGCGGAATCGGGCTTTCCCGGTTTCGCCGATGTCACCTGGGTAGGCGTGTTCGCGCCGGGCAAGACGCCCGATGCGGTGCTCCAGCGCCTGAACGACGAAGTCGCGCGCATCCAGCGCGACCCCGACTTCCAGGCCAAGCTGGCCGCCACGGGATTCGAGCCGCTGGGCGGCACGTTGCCGCAAGCCAGGCAATACCTGCACGACGAACTCGCCAAATGGGCCAAGGTCGTGAAGGAAACCGGTGCCCAGGTGAACTGACCGGCGGCCGATGGAAGGGTTATGCTCGCCCAGTACCGATCCAGGAGACGAGCATGACCCAACCCGACCGCACCGCGCTTGGCGGCAGCTACAACGAATCCCTGTTCGAGCGGGGCCTGGCCACCCGCCGCGAGGTGCTGGGCCGCGAACACGTGGACGCCTCGCTGGCCAAGGCCGCCGAGGACCCGCTACGCATGGAACTGCAGCAACTGGTCACGCAGCATTGCTGGGGCGACGTCTGGAATCGCCCGGGGCTGGACCGCCGCACCCGCAGCTTCCTGAACCTGGCCATGATCACGGCGCTGAACCGTCCGCACGAGTTGCGGCTGCACGTGCGCGGCGCGATCAACAACGGCCTGACCAAGGAAGAGATCAACGAGGTCTTCCTGCAGGCCGCCATCTACTGCGGCGTGCCCGCGGCACTGGACAGCCAGCGGGTGATGCTGGAGGTGTTCGCGGAAATGGGGATCTGAAGGCAAATCTATCTATTCTTAAAAAGAATAGATCGAAACAAAAAACATATTTGCCCAACTGTTTGTTCGGAGACTATCTTCTGCCGCTATTGACCAACCAACGCCGCGGACACGCGGCGTCCAGCGAGGTAAGGCAGATGACCACCACCTACCGCATCGGGCAGATCGTCCCCAGCTCCAACACCACGATGGAGACCGAGATCCCCGCCATCCTGACCGCTCGCCAGAACCACGAGCCCGAGCGGTTCACCTTCCACTCGAGCCGCATGCGCATGCAGAAGGTGACCAAGGAAGAACTGGCGGCCATGGATCGCGACTCCGACCGCTGCGCCATGGAATTGGCCGACGCCCGGGTCGACGTCATGGGCTATGCCTGCCTGGTCGCCATCATGAGCATGGGCCTGGGCTATCACCGCGTCTCCGAAAAGCGCCTGCATGAGCGCACGGTCGAGGCCGGCGGCCCCGCCCCCATCGTCACCAGCGCGGGCGCTCTCGTGGGCGGCCTGCACGCCATCGGCGCCAAGCGCGTGGCGATCCTGACGCCCTACATGAAGCCCCTGACGCAGCTCGTGATCGACTACCTGGCGCACGAGGGCATAGAAGTGGTCGACAGCATCTCGCTGGAGATTCCCGACAACCTGGACGTGGGCCGCCGCGATCCGCTGGCGCCCCTGGAGATCACCAAGCGCCTGAACACGGCCGGCGCGGATGCCGTCGTGGCGTCGGCCTGCGTGCAGATGCCTTCGCTTGCCTCCATCCAGGGCATAGAGGACCGCGTGGGCATGCCCGTGGTTTCGGCCGCGGTGTCCACCGCCTACATGATGCTCAAGTCGCTCGGCCTCAAGACCCGAGTGCCCGGCTTCGGCTCGCTGCTGTCCGGCAAGTACTGACGCTGCATTCGAAATGCCAGGCAACCTGATGCCGGCCCGCGGCGGACGTCCTAGTTGCCGTCCTGCCACCGGCTCAGATCGCTCTCCTCCAGCATGCGCACGAACGCCTCCGCCACGCGGTTGGTCTCATTGCAGCGCTGTACGACGTACACACCCGAGCGCGGCATGCCGCCTTCGAGCGTGCGGTACACGCAATCGTCGCGGGCGCAGGCAACCGAGCGCGGTACGAACCCCACGCCTATGCCTGCCGCCACGAGACTCATGATGGCGGGCACTTCCAGCACCCATTGCACGACCCTGGGCGCGAAACCCGCCTGGATGCAGCTGTCGAACAGCAGCCGGGCAAAGGCCGACGACTCCGTGCGCAGCATGATGAACGGCTCGGCCGACAGGTCCGACAGCTTGAGGCGTTCCTCTTCCGCAAGGCGATGTCCCGCGGGCAGCGCCACGACGATGGGATCATTGAACAGCAGCTGGCTGCGCAGCACCGAATCGTTGACCGGCGTACGCGAGATGCTCAAATCGATGCCGCCCCGGCGCAGCTCGTCCAGTTGATCGGCGGGCCGAGACTCATGCAGCACGATCGACACGCCTGCATTCGACTGCATGTACCTGGCGATCAGGCTGGGCAGCGGCCCCTGGAACTGCGAGCCGGACAAACCGATGTCGATGCGGCCCGCCAGGCCGCTGCCCACGGAACGCGCGCGGTCGCATGCGACGCTCAGGCGATCCAGGATCGATCGCGTATCGTTCAGGAACACCTCGCCCGCGGGGGTGAGCTGCACACTGCGGCTGGTACGCGTAAAGAGCGGAACGCCGATCTCTTCTTCCAGCTGCGCGATCTGGACGCTGAGCGGCGGCTGCGAGATGTGCAGCCGCCGCGCGGCCTTGGTAAAGCTCAGTTCCTCGGCCAGGGCCACGAAGTAGCGAAGGTTGCGCAGTTCCATAAACGATATCGCCCTCAACAAGGCATTCCATGCTAGACCAGGACAACATCCGCAGCGGTTTCAACGGCACCCTGTCATTCGGCCGCCGCCCCGCGCTGCTGATCATCGATTTCCAGCGCGGCTTCACCGAGCCGGCGCTCAGCCCCCTGGCATCCGACTGTAGCGCGGCCGTGCTTGCCACCAACGACCTGATCGATGCCATGCGCGGCGTGGGCACGGTCATCTTCACGCTGCTCGGCTACCAGCGCAACCTGAGCGACATGGGCGCATGGGGCAGGAAATGCACCTCGCTCGACACGCTCATCCAGGGTACGCCCACCTGCGAGATCGATCCACGCCTGCACTACGACCCCGCGACCGATCTCGTACTGCGCAAGACCCAGGCTTCCGCCTTCTTCGGCACGCCGCTGTCCGCGCTGCTTGCGGCCCGCCAATGCGACGCCCTTATCGTTGCCGGGGCCACCACCAGCGGTTGCGTGCGCGCCAGCGTGGTCGATGCCATGCAGAACGCATTCCCGCCTTTCGTGGTGCAGGAGTGCGTGGCCGACCGCTCCGCCGCGCAGCACGCAAGCAACCTGATCGACATGCAGAGCAAGTACGCGGAAGTGGTCCCGCTGGCGTGGATGCGCCAGATGCTGGAACCGTTGAGAAACCCCGGTACCAAACAAAAAACCCCTTGATTTCTCAAGGGGTTTTTCGGCAAATCTGGCGGAAGCGGTGGGATTCGAACCCACGATGCAGTTTTAGCCGCATACTCCCTTAGCAGGGGAGCCCCTTCGGCCACTCGGGCACGCTTCCGAAAGAGCCGGCAGTGTACCACGGTCCGAGGGGGGATCCAGCCGCCGGCGGCCGAAAAATTTGCAGTTTTCCCCTGGCACCGGGTGCCCCGCGGCGGCGCGATCAGACTACTGCGCGGCGCCCTGGTCCAGGCCGAACGCCTTGTGCAACGCACGCACGGCCAGTTCCATGTACTTGTCCTCAATGACCACCGAGGTCTTGATCTCGCTGGTGCTGATCATCTGGATGTTGATGCCCTCTTCCGACAGGGTCCGGAACATCAGGCTGGCGATGCCGGCGTGCGAACGCATGCCGATACCGACGATGGAGACCTTGCAGACCTTGTCGTCGGACACGACTTCGCGCGCGCCGATGGCCTGGACGACCTTGCCGTTCAGGACGTCCAGCGCCTTCTTGAACTCGCCGCGGTTGACGGTGAAGGAGAAGTCGGTGGTGCCGGCAACGGACTGGTTCTGGACGATCATGTCGACGTCGATGTTGGCATCGGCGATCGGGCCCAGGATGGAGAAGGCGATGCCGGGCTTGTCCGGCACGGCCACGACCGTGATCTTGGCTTCGTCCCGGCTGAATGCGATGCCGGATACAACGGCGGCTTCCATTTTCTCGTCTTCCTCAAAAGTAATCAGGGTGCCCGACTTCATTTCTTCGTCGAGCGAAATCATCGGATCGGTCAGCGACGACAGCACGCGGGTAGGCACGCGGTACTTGCCGGCGAACTCGACCGAGCGGATCTGCAGGACCTTGGAGCCCAGCGAGGCCATCTCCAGCATTTCCTCGAAGGAAACGACGTTCAGGCGCCGGGCTTCGGGCACGACGCGCGGATCGGTCGTGTAGACGCCGTCGACATCGGTGTAGATCAGGCATTCCGCGGCCTTGAGCGCGGCCGCGACGGCCACGGCCGACGTGTCCGAGCCGCCCCGGCCCAGGGTGGTGATGTTGCCGGCGTCGTCCACGCCCTGGAACCCGGTGACGATGACCACGCGGCCGGCATCGAGGTCGGCGCGGACGCGGGTATCGTCGATCGAGGAAATGCGGGCCTTGGTATAGGCGGAATCGGTGCGCACCGGAACCTGCCAGCCGGCATAGCTGCGGGCGTCCACGCCCTGCGCCTTCAACGCCATGGCCAGGAGCCCCACGCTGACCTGCTCGCCCGTGGAGGCGATCATGTCGAGTTCGCGCGGATCGGGCTGTTCCTGGATTTCCTTGGCCAGGCCGATGAGCCGGTTGGTCTCGCCCGACATGGCCGAGGGAACCACCACGATCTGGTGCCCGGCGGCGTGCCATTTGGCCACGCGCCGTGCCACGTTCTTGATGCGCTCGACCGAGCCCATCGACGTACCGCCATACTTGTGAACGATTAGTGCCATTATCTTGTGTCGCTTAACGCATGCTTGAGCCTGGACTGCCTGGGGGGGTGGCCGGCCAGATGGCCGGCAAAGCCTGTTTCACCAGAGAAAAGGCTAACCATAAATGGTAGCCCAGCTGCGGCAATTCCGCAAAACGGCGGGATTCGGGCCGATGGCCCCGGAATGCCGGGCCTTGGCGGTCAGGACGTCACGGTGGCGCCGGGGTGGTCGGGCACCCATTCCAGGCGTATGCCCGGCGACGCCTGCGGCAGCCGCGCATCGGCGCCCAGCCCGGCGGCATAGGCCATGATTTCGCCACGGTAGAGCAGCGGCAGGCGTTCGCGCTCCCAGGTGGGGATACCCCGTTCCTGATAGAGGTTCTTCAGGCTGCGGCTGGGGCTCTGGGCCGTCACCTTCAGCCGCTCGCGGCCCCGGCGCCAGCGCATGATCAAGGCCGTGTTGCGCAGCCAGTCCGGGGCGATGCCCGACGCCTCGACGGCGAACACCAGCGTGCCGCCCATGGCCTCGAGCCGGATGGCGGATTCGCCGGCCCACTTGAATTCGACGCCGGCCGCCTGTACCACCGGCGGCGCATTCTCCCTGCTGTCCACGATGACATGATCCCGATAACGGCGCACCTGCCTGTCGCCATGGCGCAGCAACAGTTGCCTGTCGTGCGCCGCGTCCTGCAATTGCCTGGCCATTTCCCGCAAGCGGGCCTCCGACGGCGCGGCCATGTCGTGGCCGGCCAGCCAGAGCCGCAGCACCATCGCCCTGCGCGCGGGCGCCAGCCGGTTCAGCCCCGACAGGCGCAGCGCGCTGCCGTAGGGAGGGCGCGGCTCCTGGATCGCGTCCAGGTCGGACTGCGCCACCTCCCGCAGCAAGGCCGCCGTCTCGGCGGACCGGCGCGCGTAGCGGTCCAGGGTCGCGCGGTACCCCGGCCAGTGGCGCTCGATGGCGGGCAGGATTTCCGCGCGCAGGATGCCCCGGGCGTAGCGGGCATCGAGGTTGCTGGGATCCCGGACAGCCTCGAAACCGGTGCGCGCCGAATAGGCGTGCATGAACGCAAGTATCCGACTTCTGGGCACCGCGAGCCAGGGACGAAGGTAACGAATCCCATCCTTGCGCGTTTCACCCGCCATCGCCCCCATGCCGTCGGTGCCCGCGCCCCGCAGCAGCCGCAGCAGCACGGTCTCGGCCTGGTCGTCCAGGTGGTGGGCAAGCAGGATGGTGTCGATGCCGGTTTCGGCCGCCATGGCGGCCAGGGCACGGTAGCGGGCGTCGCGCGCCGCGGCCTCGGTGCCGGCGGGATCGGCGGGATCCACTCGCACCCGGCGCACGTCCAGCGGCAGGCCCAGGCGGCCCGCCAGATCGGCCGCCAGGCCGGTCCAGGCATCCGCGTCGGGATGCAGGCCGTGGTGGACATGGAACAGCCGCATTGCCACGCCCCGCCGCGCGGCCCACTCGGCGGCCTTCACGGCCAGCGCTGCCGAGTCCGGGCCGGCGCTCAAGGCGACGGCGAACCGCTCCGCCACCGGGGGCATGGCATCCAGCGCCCGGTCCAGCAGCTCGGACGCGTGCAGGGCCGCTACGTCCGCGCCGACGTCAGGACTGGACGGTTTCCTTGAAGCGGCCATAGGCCATGACCCGCTCGAGACGCGTGGTGACCAGATCGCCCGCCTTGACGCCCTGGAACTGGCGCAGCGCGTCGGACAGGGCGCGCCGCAGCAACTGGGCCATGTGCTTGGGGTCGCGATGGGCGCCGCCGACGGGTTCGCTGACGATCTTGTCGATCAGGCCCAGGGCCTTCAGGCGATGCGCCGTGATGCCCAGCACCTCGGCGGCCTCGGAGGCCTTTTCCTGGCTGCGCCACAGAATGGACGCGCAGCCTTCGGGCGAGATGACCGAGTAGGTGGCGTATTGCAGCATCAGCACGCAATCGGCCACCGCGATGGCCAGCGCCCCGCCCGAGCCGCCTTCGCCGATGATGGTGGTGATGATGGGAACCTGCAGCTCGGCCATCGCATACAGGTTGTGGCCGATGGCCTCGGACTGCCCGCGGGCTTCGGCGTCGATGCCGGGATAGGCGCCCGGGGTGTCGACGAAGGTGAAGACCGGCAGGCCGAATTTCTCGGCCAGGCGCATCAGCCGCAGGGCCTTGCGATAGCCCTCGGGCCGCGGCATGCCGAAGTTGCGCGCCGCGCGCTCTTTCGTGTCCCGGCCCTTCTGGTGGCCGATGATCATGCAGGGCATGCCGTTGAACCGCGCCATGCCGCCCACGATGGAACGGTCGTCGGCGAACATGCGGTCGCCGTGCAGTTCATGGAAATCGGTGAAGATGTCCCGCACGTAGTCCAGCGTATAGGGACGCTGCGGATGACGCGCCACCAGGGCGGTCTGCCACGGCGTCAGCTTGGAATAGATGTCCTTGGCCAGCGCCTGGCTTTTCTGCTGCAGCCGGCTGATCTCCTCGGAGATGTCGACGGCGGAATCGGCCTGCACGAAGCGCAGTTCCTCGATCTTGCCCTCGAGCTCGGCCAGCGGTTGTTCGAATTCAAGAAATGCGTTGCGCATCAGGCCCTCCCATGGGGCAGCGGACGCCCCAGGCGTCCAACGTCGTTCATCACCAACTCAATCACTCCAAAACCCCCACCCACCCCGCCCCAGACTCAGGGCGCCGCGGATCCGGCTTTGCCGGTCCGCCAGCGCCGCCCCCTTGAGGGGGCGCCCGAAGGGCGTAGGGGGTGGGCCTTCCTTGCGCGCGTCAGCGCGTAGGGGGGGGTAAGCTCTTCCAGAGATACCACGTTGCCACCGTGCACCACGGCTTCCAGGCCTGGGCCACTTCCCTGGCCTCGAAACGCGACACGGGTTCGCCGCTGAAATAGTGCAGCGAAATGGCGCGCAGCAGCCCCGGGTCGTCCAGCGGCAGAATATCCGGCCGCCGCAGATTAAAGATCAGGAACATATCCGCTGTCCAGCGACCGATGCCACGAATCGCGGTCAATTCGGCGATGACCGCCTCGTCGTCCATCTCGGTCCACAGGTCGGGATGCACCAGGCGCTGCTGGAAATGCACGGCCAGGTCCAGCAGGTATTCGGCCTTGCGCTGCGACAGGCCGGCCTCGCGCAGGCCGGCCAGGCCCAGCTTGCCCACCACCCCGGGGGTAACGCGGCGGCCGCAGGCGGCCATGCAGCGCTCCCAGGCGGCATCGGCGGCCTTGGTCGAGATCTGCTGGCCGATGATGGCGCGGGCCAGCGTCAGGAAAGGCTCGCCCTGGGTGGCCAGGTGGACCTCGGGATGCTGGGGGATCAGTTTTTTCAGGATACGGTCGCGCTTGAGCAGGTGCGCGACCGCGGCGTCCCAGTACGGGGGCTTGTCGGTGCCGGCGAAAGAGGCGGCGGGCACGGACCCGCCCGGCTCGGCCGTGGCATGGAGCTTCATGTTCAACATCTGGTGTTCAGCGGTTCGCGGCACTCAGGCTCGACGCCATACGGTGACGCCGCCCGGCTTGTCCTCGAGGACGATGCCATCGGCCAGCAGTTCGGCGCGGATGCGGTCGGCGGCCGCGAAATCCTTGTCCTTCTTGGCCTGCGCGCGCTGGGCGATACGGGCCTCGATGTCCGCGGCGCCGCCGCCCTGGTCGGCCGTCGTGCCCTGCAGGAAGGCGCGCGGCTCCTGTTGCAGCAGGCCCAGCAGGCCGCCCAGGGCCTTGAGCTGGCCGGCGGCACGGGGCGAAGCGGTCTTGTTGACCTCGGCGGCCAGGTCGAACAGCACGGCGATGGCTTCGGGGGTATTGAAATCGTCGTCCATGGCGGCGCGGAAGGCCTGCCCGGACGCGTCATCCCAGTCGGCGCCCCGCGCATCGGGCTCGGCATTGCCCAGCGCGGTATAGAGCCGGGTCAGCGCGGCCCGGGCATCGGCCAGGTTGTCGGCGGCATAGTTCTGGGGACTGCGGTAGTGGCTGCGGACGACGAAAAAGCGCACCACCTCGGCGTCGTAATGCTTGAGCGTATCGCGCACGGTGAAAAAGTTGCCCAGCGACTTGGACATCTTCTCGGCATCGACCATGAGCGGACCGCAGTGCATCCAGGCGTTGGCCAGCGTGCCGCCATAGGCGCCCTCGCTCTGCGCGATCTCGTTCTCGTGATGGGGAAACTTCAGGTCGGGCCCGCCGCCGTGGATGTCGAGCGGCATGCCCAGCAATTCGCGGCTCATGGCCGAGCATTCGATGTGCCAGCCCGGGCGCCCCGGCCCGTACTCGGATTCCCAGCGGGACTCCGGAGGTTCGGTGGGCTTGGCGGACTTCCACAGCACGAAGTCCAGCGGATCGCGCTTGGAGGTGTCGACCTGCACCCGTTCGCCGGCTCGCAGGTCGTCCAGCGACTTGCCGGAAAGCTTGCCGTAGCCGGGAAACTGGCGCACCGCGTAATTCACGTCGCCGTCCTCGGCCCGGTAGGCCAGGCCCTTGTCCTCGAGCAGGCGCACGATCTCCAGCATCTTGCCCACGTGTTCGGTGGCGCGCGGCTCGAAGTCCGGCGGCTGCACGCCCAACGCCTTCTCGTCCTCGTGCATGGCATCGATGAAGAAGCCGGTGACCTCGGAAATGCGCTTGCCGGTCTCGACCGCCTTGCGGATGATCTTGTCGTCGATGTCGGTAATATTGCGGACGTAGGTGACCTGGTAGCCGCTGGCTCGCAGCCAGCGCTGCACCACGTCGAAGCTGACCAGCATCCGCGCGTGGCCGAGATGGCAGTAGTCATACACCGTCATGCCGCAGACATACATGCGCACGCGCCCCGGGTCCACCGGCTGGAAAGGTTGCTTGGCACGAGCGAGCGTATTGTAGATATGGAGCATGGGGGGGACCACCCCCTACGCGCTTCGCGCGCCCCCTCGAGGGGGCGGCACTGGTGGACCGGCGGAGCCGGATCCACTGTGCCCTGGGTCGAGCGTAGGGGGTACAGGGCGCGTTGCGCTTTGGGCTATTAGAATGGCGATTATATCAACTGGACGGAGCGGCCCTGGCCGCTCCTCATCTGCGGGCAGAATCGTTTGACCACGAACCACGTACCTTTCCCCCGCCTGCGCCGGGGCGCGGGCCGGGCGGCCGCCCTGGCGGGCGTGCTGGCGCTGGGCGCCGCGCTGGCGCCCGCCCCGCTTCCCGCCCAGACCACCACGGCCACGCCGCCGGTGCTGGCGCCCTCCTCCGATGACGACCAGGCCATCCCGTGGCTCAGCAATCTGCTCGAGGCCCTCAAGCCCGGCGTCGACACCAGCCTGCCCGAGTCCAGCCGCGCCCTGGCGCAGCGGCTGGAGCGCCAGCTGGACGAGGGCAAGGCCGCCGAGACCCTGGCCGAGGTCGATGACCGCCTGGCCGCCGACAAGCAGAAATCGCCCGACGCCACCAATGCCCAGTTGCTCTTCCTGAAGGGCCGCGCGCTCAGCCAGTTGGGACGCCGCGACGAGGCCAAGGCGATTTACCGCGACATGACCGAACGCTTCCCCGAACTGCCCGAGCCCTGGAACAACCTGGCCGCGCTGGAAGTGGCCGACGGCCGGCTGGATCAGGCCAAGGTGGCCCTGGAAATGGCCATCCGCACCGACCCGAACTACGCCGTCGCGCGCGAGAACCTGGGCGATTTGTATATCATGCTGGCGGCGCGCTCGTACGGCACGGCCACCAAGCTGAATCCGCGCGACGCCGGCGCGGGCCAGAAGGCAAGCGAGACCCGCAAACTGCTGGACGCGCCGACATCCTCCGAACCTCCACCCCGGACACCCCGATGAAACTGCTTTTCTCCAGCCTGGCGCTGGCGGCCGTCCTGGCCTCTCCGGCCGCCCTGGCCGCGCAGCAGGTCGCGCTGCAGACCTCCATGGGCCGCATCGTGCTCGAACTGGACGACGCCCGGGCTCCCGGCACCGTCGCCAACTTCCTGCAATACGTGCGCGAGGGCCACTACGACGGCACGGTCTTCCACCGCGTCATCAACGGCTTCATGATCCAGGGCGGCGGCATGACCGCCGACATGAAGGAAAAACCCACGCGCCCCGGCATACGTAACGAAGCCTCAAATGGCTTGAAAAACACCGCCTATACCGTGAGCATGGCCCGTACGCCCGACCCGCACTCGGCCTCGGCGCAGTTCTTCATCAACGTCGCCGACAACGACTTCCTGAACTACCGCGAGCCCACGACCCGAGGCTGGGGCTACGCGGTGTTCGGCAAGGTGGTACAGGGCAAGGAAGTGGTCGACAAGATCAAGGCCGTACCCACCGCCACGCGGGGCCAGAACGAAGGCGTCCCGCTCCAACCCATCGTGATCCAAAAAGCTGAGGTCCTGAACAAATGACTACCCGTGTCAACCTGCACACCAACCACGGCCTGATCGGCCTGGAACTGGACGGTGAAAAAGCCCCCAAGACCGTCGAGAACTTCGTCGCCTACGTCAACGGCGGCCACTACGACAACACGATCTTCCACCGTGTCATCAACGGCTTCATGATCCAGGGCGGCGGTTTCGAGCCCGGCATGTCGCAGAAGCCCACCCAGGCCCCGATCGAGAACGAAGCCGCCAACGGCCTGAAGAACGACCGCTACACCGTCGCGATGGCGCGCACCAACGCCCCGCACTCGGCCTCGGCGCAATTCTTCATCAACGTCGCCAACAATGACTTCCTGAACTTCAGCTCGCCCACGCCGCAAGGCTGGGGCTATGCCGTGTTCGGCAAGGTCGTGGAAGGCACCGACGTGGTCGAGAAGATCAAAGGCGTGAAGACCGGCAGCCGCGCCGGCCACCAGGACGTGCCCGTCGAGGACGTCGTCGTCACCAAGGCAGAAGTCGTCCAATAACGCCACGGGCCGGGGCCGGTGGCGAAGCGCCCGCTTCCCGAACCGGCCGGCAGCCGGCCCGGCCCCATCGAGAGTTTCCGTGACCGGCTCCCCTCTTCCCGGGACATCCGCTTCCCATTCCGTCCTGACGTTCTCCGGCCCCGTCTGGCTGGCCTCCGACATGCACCTGGGCCCCGACGGGCCCGCCACGCGCGAGGCCTTCCTGGCCTTCCTGCAGGCCGCGGCGGACAGCGCCTGTGCCTTGCTGCTGCCCGGCGACATCTTCGACGCCTGGGTGGGCGACGACGAGATCGACACCCCGGCGCCGTGGCTGCAAGCGGTCGTGGACGGACTGCGGGCCGCGTCCGCGCGGATTCCGGTCCACCTCGGGCTGGGTAACCGCGACTTCCTGATGGGCAAGCGCCTGGCCGAAGCCACCGGCACCCGCCTGCTACCCGAGCCGGCCGTGCTGCGCACCGACGGCGGCGAGTTCCTGCTGTCGCACGGCGATGCCTTCTGCACCGACGATGTCGAATACCAGCAGTTCCGCGCCATGGTGCGCAACCCGCAATGGCAGGCGCAGTTCCTGGCCCAGCCGCTGGCGGCCCGCCAGGCCATCGCGCGCCAGATGCGCGAGCGCAGCATGGCCGAGAAGAGCCGCAAGGCGGCCGACATCATGGACGTGAACCAGCAGGCGGTGGAAGCCGCGCTGCGCGCCCACGACGTCACCCGCATGATCCACGGCCACACCCACCGGCCGGGCCGGCAGGTGTTCGAGATGAACGGCCGGCGCTGCGAGCGCTGGGTATTGCAGGACTGGGACCTGGACGATGCGGCCGATCCGCGCGGCGGCTGGCTGGCGATCGACCAGGACGGCCCGGTCTACCACGACATCGCGCTGGACGACTGAAACCCGGGCGCGCGCCTGCGCCTCGGACCTTAGAACAGGCGGCCCGGGCCGGCGGGTACGTGCACCCAGCCGCTCATCAGGCAGCGTGCCGTGCGGGACACGGTGGCCCGCTCCAGTCCCCAGCCGTTCCCGTTGCTGACCACGGTCGCCCAGGCTGCCTGCACGCCGCTGGCATGGCCGATCCGGGTCGCCACGCCGGGCAGCGTACGCGCCACCTGCGATACCACCGATCCGGGCACGGCGGCCGCCACCGCCAGCGAAATCGCGCTGCGGGTCCCGAAACCGCGCTGCATGCGCCCTTCCGCGATGCTCCGCGCCAGCACGTCGATGCTGTCGCGCGACACATCGCCGCCTCCCGCGCTCTTGTACGACATGGGCGGCGCCACCCAGACCAGTCTGGGCAGCGCCGCGCCCGGTTTCTCGGCGCGCGCGCGGGACATCAGACCCATGGCCACCGCCCCCGCGATCCGCACGGACTCGAGCCGGGCCAGCGTCTTGGCATCGCGATTGAAGGTGTCGGGCTTCTCGCGGCCATGGAGTCCGAGGTCCGAGGCGCGCGCGAAAATGGCCGCCTCGTCGGTCCGGACCAGGCTGACCGGCAACGGCGCCATGCCTTCGACGTCCAGCACGTCCTGCACCCGCCCCGTGGGGAGCAGGCTGGCAGCGCCATCGTCGAGGAAGTCCAGCCGCACCTCGGCGGCGGGAAACGGCACGCCGTCCTCGGTGAAAATGCCGTCTTCCAGCACTTCCCCGCCGCGGACCTCGACATGGGCCGCCAGCCACCGTCCGGGATGCGGCTGCCAGATGCGCACCACCGTCGTGCCCTCGCGGGCCGGCACCAGCCCCTGCTGGATGGCATACGGCCCCACGGCCACCGCCAGGCTGCCGCCGTTGGTGGACCAGTCGATGACCGGACGGTCGATGGCGACCTGCCCGCAGCGGTATTCCACGTCGCAATCGTCGCGGCTGGAGGCATCCACCACCACGACCTTGCTGGTGGACGGACTGGCTCCGCCCATGCCGTCGGTCTGGCGGGAATACGGATCGGGGCTGCCCAGCACCCGCAGCAGCACGCGGTCGCGCTGCTCGGGGTCGCGGGGCAGGTCCCGGGCATTGAAGAACACGCCCTTGCTGGTTCCCCCACGCATATAGGCGGCGGGAATCTTAAGAACTGCCATGGGAAATCTTTCGGGATTGCGCGATCATTGCGGTGCATACCCCCCGCAACAGGTCGGTTTCCTCGCGGCTCAGGCCGGAGCGGGCGAAAAGGTGACGCATACGCGGCATCAGCTTCTTGGGATGCCTGGGATCCAGGTAGCCAACCGCGATCAGCGCCTGCTCCCAGTGGGCCAGCAGCGCCTCGACCGCCTCGCCCGAGGCCGGCTCGGCACGCGGGCCGGCCACCGCCAGCGCCTCGGCCCCCAGCAGCGCGTAGCGCAGCTCGTAGGCGGCCAGTTGCAGCGCCTGCGCCACATTCAGCGACGAATATTCGGGATTGGCCGGGATATGGCAGATCCGGTGGCACATGCCGACCTGCTCGTTGGTCAGGCCCGAGCGCTCGGTGCCCAGGACGACTGCCGCCTGGACCTCGCCCTGCCCGTCCGGGCTGCCGGCCAGGTGCTCGCGCACCAGCTCGGCGGCCTGGCGCATGTCGCAGGCCGGCGGACCGAGGTCGCGGTGGCGGGCGGTCATCGCGAACGCCATGGTCACGGGGGCCAGGGCCTCCTCCAGGGTGCCGCAGACGCGCGCGGCCGCCAGCACGTCGATGGCGCCGCTGGCCAGCGCGATCGCGTCCGGATGGGCCGGCGTATCGGGAATTCTCGGGTTGACCAGCACCAGGCGGGCGAACCCCATGGTCTTGATCGCCCGTGCCGCGGACCCCACATTTCCGGGGTGGCTGGGTTCGACCATGACGAAACTGACTCGGGAAAGCATGTGTCCTTTAAACTAGAGGGGTTTCACCAATTCCCAGCCCTTATCGGCTCTCTTATGCATCCCATGCTCAACACCGCCGTCAAGGCGGCCAGGCGCGCCGGCGCCATCATCAATCGCGCCAGCCTGGACCTGGATCTGGTCAAGGTGTCTCAGAAGGGACCGGGCGATTTCGTCACCGAAGTCGACAAAGCTGCGGAAGCGGCCATTGTTGAGATTTTGAAGACGGCCTACCCCGACCACGGAATTCTAGCCGAAGAGTCCGGCGAAGCCCTGGGCGCCGCCGATGCCAACGGCCAGCAGGAAAACCTCTGGATCATCGATCCGCTGGACGGCACGACCAACTTCATCCATGGCATGCCGGTCTACGCGGTCTCGATCGCGCTGATGCAGCGCGGCCAGGTCACCCAGGCCTGCATCTTCGATCCGTCGCGCAACGAGCTGTTCACCGCCACCCGCGGCGCCGGGGCCTTCCTGAACGACCGGCGCATCCGCGTCTCGCGCCGCACGCGCATGCCCGAGACCCTGATCGGCACGAGCTTCGCCCCGGACCCCAGCGGCAAGCGGCTGGCCCTGTGGACCAAGACCTTCGGCCAGATCTCGGCCACCACCTCGGGCGTGCGCCGCCAGGGGTCGTCGGTGCTGGACCTGGCCAACGTCGCCGCCGGCCGGCTCGACGGCTACTACGGCTGTGGCCTGAAGCCCTGGGACCTGGCCGCGGGCAGCCTGCTGATCCTCGAAGCGGGCGGCCTGATCGGCGATTTCGACGGCGAACAGGGCTGGATGCAGAGCGGCGAGGTCGCCGCCGCCACGCCCAAGGTCTTCCCCCAGCTCCTGTCCCTGCTGGAACCGCTCAAGGAAGCAAGGGGCTGAAACACCTCCCGCCTGGCCATCCCGCCGCCGGTTCTACAATGGCACCGGCCTCGCGGGGGCCCCGCCGGACCGGCCCCGACCGTTCCCGGCTCCCCAGCCGCCACCCGCGCCCATCCATCTCGTCCGCCCGCGGACGCCGACACTCATGACCGAAAACACGCTGTACCTGATCAAAGCCTTCTTCCTCGGCATCATCGAGGGCCTGACCGAGTTCCTGCCGGTCTCCAGCACCGGCCACCTGATCCTGGTGGGAGACTGGATCCATTTCTTCTCCGGGGATGCCAAGGTATTCGAAGTCGTCATCCAGTTCGGCGCCATTCTGGCGGTCATCTGGATCTTCCGCGAGAAGGTCGCCCACATCCTGGCCGGCATCCTGACCGGCGACAAGTTCTCGCTGAAGTTCGCCCGCAACATCATCATCGCCTTCCTGCCCGCCGCCATCATCGGCGTGACCTTTCTGAAAGAGATCAAGACGGTGCTGTTCACCCCCGGGGTGGTCGCGACGACCCTGATCATCGGCGGCTTCATCATCCTGTTCGTCGAGCGCAAGCCCCAGGGCGAGGTCAAGACCCAGAACATCAGCGAGATCACCGGATTCCAGGCGCTGATGGTGGGCCTGGCCCAATGCCTGGCCATGATCCCCGGCACTTCGCGCTCGGGCGCCACCATCATCGGCGGCATGGCCGCCGGCCTCAAGCGCACCACCGCCACCGAGTTCTCGTTCTTCCTGGCCATGCCCACGATGCTGGCCGCCTCGGTCTACGACGCCTGGAAGAACCACGAATCGCTGACCAGCAACGACGTCACCGCCATCGGCATCGGCTTCCTGGCGGCCTTCGCGGCCGCGCTGGTGGTGGTGCGGGCGTTGATGCGCTTCGTCGCCAATCATTCGTACCGCGTGTTCGGCTGGTATCGTATTGCCCTTGGAGCGATCATCATCCTCTGGATGAGCATCTGATCCCCCCTACGCGCTTACGCGCGCCCCCCAGGGGGCGATGCGGGTGGACCGGCAAAGCCGGATCCACCGCATCCTGGGTCCTCGGACGATGTCTCGGGGCAAGGCGCATGTCATGGAATACAGTAACGGTATGGTGACCATCAAGAACCGGGTTGTCGTTCCCCTTGAAGAGGGGGGGATTCCGCCGGAATTCATCACTTTCAACGGGATCACGGAGGAACACGTGGCCATCGTGTTCCCGCAGCTCAAGCCGGGCGGCATGCCGCCGCTGGTGCGCGTGCATTCCGAATGCCTGACGGGCGACGTGTTCGGATCGCAGCTGTGCGATTGCGGCCCGCAGTTGCACGAGGCGCTGTCGTGCTTCTCGCGCGAGGGCGGGATCCTGCTGTACCTGCGGCAGGAGGGGCGCGGCATCGGGCTGTATGCCAAGCTGTCGGCCTACGCCCTGCAGAAGAAGGGCCTGGACACGTTCGAGGCCAACCGGCACCTGAACCTGCCCGAGGACGCGCGCAGCTTCGAGCCCGCGGCGCAGATGCTCCAGGCGCTTGGCGTGGCGCGCATCCGGCTGCTGACCAACAATCCCGACAAGGCCAGCCAGCTCGAAGAACACGGCATCGACATCGAGAGCATCATTCCCACCGGGGTCTACCTGAACCCGAACAACCGCCGCTACCTGGAAGCCAAGGTGCGCCACAAACAGCACACCATCCCCCTGTAGCCCTCGCGCCATGGCCCAAGCCGACCTGCACCATCACCTGATCAATGCATGGTCCGTGGGTTGGGCCCTGTACATCGCCAGCGTCACGGTGTGGATCGTGCTGCAGAAACGGCCACCGCTGTCCACCGTGCTGTGGATACTGGTGCTGGCGCTGCTGCCCTACGTGGGCTATGCCGTCTACTACTTCTTCGGTCCGCAGCGCCTGAAGCGGCGGCGCCTGAAAAGGCTGCGCAGCCGCCTGCTGATCGCCAGCCAGACCGAGCGCGCGCTGCTGCGCGAACATGACCACGACACACCGCTGCCAGTGGCCCGCATGGCGGCGCTGGCCCGCTCCACCAGCGACATCCCCTTGTCCTCGGCCACCGACGTGCAACTGCTGGTGGGAGGCGGACAGACCTACGGCGCCTTCATGAAGGCCATCACCGAAGCGCGCCACCATGTCCACCTCGAGTTCTACATCTTCAAGCCCGACCGCATCGGCACCGCGATCCGCGACCTGCTGATCGAGAAGGCGCGCCAGGGCGTGACGGTGCGCCTGCTGGTCGACGCGCTCGGCTCCGAGCGCCTGGGACGGCGCTTCCTGGCGCCGCTGCGCGAGGCCGGCGCCCAGGTCGGTTTTTTCCACGACGTCCGCATCGGCCGCCGCTGGCGGCCCGTCACCAACTATCGCAATCACCGCAAGATCCTGATCTGCGACGGCAAGGTCGGCTTCACCGGCGGACTGAACGTGACGGACGACGAGGACGAACGCGTGCGCCCGGACGCCTATCATGACGTGCACCTGCGTGTGGAAGGCGGAGCCGTGCGCTGGCTGCAGATGGTATTCCTGGAGGACTGGGCCTACACCACCGGCCAGCGCGCCGACGACTGTGAGCTTGACGCGCTGCTGCCCGAGGTGCCGGGAGGACCGCATCAGTTGCAGATCCTGACGTCCGGCCCCATGGACCCCCGCCAATCCATCCACCGCGCGCTGGTCGCCGCCATCAACGCGGCAACCGAACGCGTGTGGCTGACCACGGCCTACTTCGTTCCCAGTGAAGCGGCGCTGCTAAGCCTGACGAACGCCGCGCACAAGGGCCTGGACGTGCGCCTGCTGGTCCCCCGGCGCAGCGACTCGCTGGTGGTGACCGCGGCCTCGCGTTCGTATTTCGACGAATTGCTGGAAGCAGGCGTCAAGGTCTGGGAATACCGGGACCGGATGCTGCATTCCAAGACCCTGGTGGTGGACGATACCTATTCGTTCATCGGCACGGCCAACTTCGACAACCGCAGCTTCGAACTCAATTTCGAGGTCACCGCCCTGGTCTACGGCGAGGACATGGCCCGCCAGCTGGGCCGGCAGTTCGAACTCGACCTGCGCCACGCGGCCCGTGTCCCCAAGGACAGGCCATCGTCCTTCGTCCGCCGCCTGTTCGACGCGTCGGCGCGGCTGTTTTCGCCGATGCTGTAGGGCCTGCCGCCGCTCAGTGCTTGCTGACCAGCGTCCCGGACAGCCAGTTCTCGGCCATGTCCACGTCGCGCAGCAGCACGGCGAACACGTCGTCGTCGATCAGGCGCGCATCGCGCAGCCGGTACAGCTCGGTGCGCTGGGCGTAGATCGCGGCCATGCGCAGGTCGCGTTCGAAATTGCGATGCTGGTTGGCCCGCAGCGCGATCTCGGCCGTGTCGCTCTCGGCATCGATGCGGTTGCGGTAGATCTGGGCCAGCATGGCAGCGATGTCGGCCAGCATGGCCTTCGCGTCGTCGTCGGTCAGTTCCCTGTCCATGCGGACCTGTGCCTGCTCCAGGCCGGTTTGCGCGGCCTGCGCCAGGTGCAGCCGCGCTTCGCGCTCTTCCTTTTCCTTCATGGTCTCGACCGGGGTCGGAACCCTGGGCAGCACCAGCGGCAGCAAGGAGCTGCCCAGCAGCAGCGAGCACAGGATCACGCCCGTCGCCAGGAAGATCAGCAGGTCGCGGCCGGGAAACGGCACGCCGGCGGAGATTTCCAGCGGCACCGTCAGCACGCCCGCCATCGTGATCGAGCCGCGCACCCCGGACAGCGAGGTCGTCAGGATCACCCAGGCGTTGACCCGGCGCACCGGCGAGCCCTGCAACAGCATGCGGAAGCTCTTCAGATGGTAGGTGACCCACACCCACAGGAAACGCAGCGCGATCAGCGCCACCGTGATCGCCACCACATAGGCGAACAGGTGCCAGACCGGCACGTTGCCCGCCTCTCTCGCGTCGGCGTGCGCCAGCCCGATGACGCTGGGCAGTTGCAGCCCCAACAGGATGAAGGTCATGCCGTTGAACACGAATTCCAGCATGGACCAGACGCTGTTGCTTTGCAGCCGCATGGCCGACGACCCCTGCCCGGATTCGGTATAGGTCATGGCGATGCCCGCCGCGACGGCGGACAGGATGCCGGACACGCCGAAATGCTCGGCCACCAGGTAGGCCGCGAACGGCGTCAACATCAGCAGCACGACCTGGATGGCAGGCTCGTCGTCGGTCCAGCGCGCCACCATCCTGCGGCCCAGGCTCAGCAGCCATGCCAGGGCGCCGCCCACGGCCAGGCCGCCCAGGGCGATGACGAGAAAACTCAGGCTGGCCTGCCACAGCGAAAACGAGCCGGTCAGGATCGCCGCGATCGCGAACTTGAAGGCCACCAGGCCCGAGGCATCGTTCATCAGGCTTTCGCCTTCCAGCACGTGCTGCAGCTTGGTGGGAAGCCGGTTCTTGCCGACGATGGCCGACACCGCCACCGCGTCGGTGGGGGACAACACCGCGCCCAGCGCGAAGGCCACGGGTAGCGAGATCGCGGGTATCAGCCAGTGGATGAAGTAGCCCACGCCGACCACGGTGAAGATCACCAGGCCCAGCGCCAGGGCGAGAATGGGGCCCCGCAACTGATACAGCTGGCGCTTGGGAATGCGCCAGCCATCGACGAACAGCAGCGGCGGGATGAACAGCAGCAGGAACAGCTCGGGATCGAACCTCACCTTCAGACCGAAGGCCGGCGCCGCCAACAGCGCGCCGATGGCGATCTGGAACAGGGGCAGCGGCAACCGTATCGGAGAAAGCCTGGACACCACCCCCGACATCGCCACTGCCAGCAGCAGCATCAGTACGGTGAAGACGATTTGCATGGAAACGCGGCCTGGCGAGGAAAAACCGTCGTCAAGCCTACCACCAAACCGGGCCGGCCCCGGCCTACTTGCCCAGCAGGCCGGCCTGGTAGGCCGCCACGAATTCGCCGAAGTCGCCGGTCTGCACGCGTTCCAGTTCGCGCTGCTCGGCCAGGGAGCGGTCGGCCAGCGCGCGGAAACCGGCCAGTTGCTCGCCGGTGCAGGGCTGGGCGCGGAAGTGCTCCGCATGCTGGCGGCTGGTTTCCAGCATGAAGGCCTGGAACGTCATCCCGCTGGCACGCAGGGCCTCGAGCACGCGGGCCGACGGCGTTTGTTCGGGCGCCTCGACCTTGGCGCGCTGCGCCGCCACCGAGGCGGCATAGCCGGTTTCGCCATGGACCCGATCGAGCAGGTCGGCACAGGCCGCGATGCGATCGAGCAGTTCGTCGGCCCATGCGCGCAGGCCGATTTCCTTGCCGTCGCGGTTCAGGGTCAGGCCGGGCTGGCGGCCCTGCTTGACCACGGTCAGGAAATTGTTGGCGCTGAGCCGGCAATGTCCGCCGTCGCCGAACAGCGGGCTTTCCTGCAGCGTGCAATACAGCAGGAAGGCATCCAGGAAGCGGCTGGTGGTTTCGTCCATGCCCACGGGCAGGAACGGATCGATGTCCATGCAGCGCACCTCGACGTACTGCACGCCGCGTTCGGCCAGCGCGCGCAGGGGCCGCTCGCCGCTGCGGGCGACGCGCTTGGGCCGGATGCTCGAGTAGTATTCGTTCTCGATCTGCAGGATGTTGGTGTTCAGCTGCACCCATTCGCCGTCGCGCACCGTGCCGATCTTCTCGTACTCGGGCCAGGGCGTGCTGACCGCTTCGTACAGGCGCGCGACATAGGTCGACAGGTCGTTGTAGCAGGGCTTCAGGCCGGCCTGGGCCTTGTTCTGGTAGCCCAGGTCGCTCATGCGCAGGCTGGTGGCGTGGGGCAGGTACAGCGTCTGCGCGTCCAGTTGCTCGAGCCGGTGCGGCCGGCCCTGCAGGAAATCGACCGCCAGCGCGGGCGAGGCGCCGAACAGGTACATCAGCAACCAGCTGTAGCGGTTGAAGTTGCGTATCAGCCCGACGTAGCGGGCCGACTGGCGGTCCTTGTCCGAGATGCCGGCGGGTTCGCCGGCGTCGGCCAGCAGCGGCCAGAGTTCCTCGGAGAACGAGAAATTGAAGTGGATGCCGGCGATGCACTGCATGGCCTTGCCGTAGCGATAGGCCAGGCCGCGCCGGTACACGTGCTTGAGCATGCCGATGTTGGACGTCCCGAACCACGCGATGGGAATGTCCTTCTCGGGCGGCAGTCCGCACGGCATGGACTGGCTCCACAGCAGTTCGCCGTCCAGCTCGCCATAGACGAAACGGTGGATGTCGCGCAGTTCGCCCAGCAGCGACTCGTGGCTGGCATGGGTGCCCGTGATCAGCTCGATCAGGGCTTCCGAATAGTCCGTGGTAATGCTGGGGTGCGTCAGCGCGGCGCCCAGGGCGGCCGGATGCGGGGTCATCGCCAGGTGTCCCCGGGGGTCGACGCGCAGGCTTTCTCGTTCTATGCCATGAAGCCTGCGGGCCAGCACGGCGCGATGCGCGGGCTGGTCCAGCAACGCCAGGCGGCGGTCTAGCAGATCACTCACGGATGTCCTTGAATTCGTACGGCCTCGCATGGCCGCGGCCGGCATGGGCGTGTTTATATCCCAATTGCCGCCCGCGCGCCTACGCGGCAGGGCGGCACATTATAGGTGTGGGGCCGGGTGCCCCTGGAATTCCCTTACAGGCTTGCGTTCTTTTCGGGACTCGTCCCGGCCAAGCATACTCCGGCCGGCCCCCCTGCCCTGCGCGCCCCGGGAAAATGCTCCGCGCACGCCCGGTCTGGGCCACAATCACGCTTTCCACAGTTCAGGGAATGCGTCGATGTCGCTCTCGTTCAGCCCCAATCCCGTACGCGGCAGCCGCGCCATTGCCGTCGCTCCGCACGCACTGGCCTCGCAAAGCGCGCTGGCCGTCATGCGCGAAGGCGGCAATGCCGTCGAAGCGATGATCGCGGCGGCCGCCACCATCGCGGTGGTATATCCGCACATGAACAGCATGGGCGGGGACGGATTCTGGCTGATCAGCCGCCCGGGCCAGCCGCCGCTGGCGCTGGAAGCCTGCGGCGCGGCAGCCGCCGCCGCGGACATCGCCTCGTACCGCGACCGCGGCCTGGACACGATCCCGTTCCGCGGCGGCCTGGCGGCCAATACCGTGGCCGGCACGGTGTCGGGCTGGAATGCCGCCCATGAATGGTCGCGCCGCGAACTCGGCGGCCGCCTGCCGCTGTCGCGCCTGCTGGCCGATGCCATCGACTATGCCCGCCGCGGCATGCCGGTCACCGCCAGCCAGGCCGCCTGCACCCAGGCCAAGCGCGAGGAGCTGTCGTCCATTCCCGGATTCGCCGACACCTTTCTTCCCGGCGGGCAGGCGCCGGCCACGGGTTCGCCGTTCCGCCAACCCCGGCTGGCCGATACCCTGGAACACCTGGCGCGCAGCGGCCTGGACGATTTCTACCGGGGCGCGCTGGCCGAGACCATCGCCCGCGACCTGGCCAACGTCGGCAGCCCGCTGGCCGCGGCCGACCTGGCCGCGCACCAGCCCGTCTGGAAGACGGCGCTGGTGCTGGAACACAGCCTCGGCAAGGTCTACAACGTGCCGCCGCCCACCCAGGGCCTGGTGTCGCTGTTGATCCTGGGGCTGTTGGACCGCCGCCTGCCCCGGGACCTGGACCCCGCCGGCGCCGACTACGTCCATCTTTGCGTCGAGGCGACCAAGCTGGCCTTCGGCGTGCGCGACGCCCACATCACCGACCCGGCGCACATGGACGTCGATCCGCAGTCGCTGCTGGCCCCCCGGGAGCTGGACGCCATGGCCGCCCGGATCTCCACGCAACAGGCCGCCCCCTGGGGCCAGGGCAAGGGGCCGGCCGACACGATATGGATGGGCGCGGTCGATGCCGAGGGTGTCGCGGTCAGCTTCATCCAGAGCATTTATCACGAGTTCGGCAGCGGCGTCGTGCTGTCCGGATCCGGCATCAACTGGCAGAACCGCGGATGCAGCTTCTCGCTCGACCCGCGTTCGCGCAATCCGCTCATGCCCGGCCGCAAGCCCTTCCACACGCTGAATCCCGCCATGGCCCACCTGGCCGACGGCCGCACGCTGGTCTACGGCAACATGGGCGGCGACGGCCAGCCGCAGTCGCAAAGCGCCGTCTTCACCCGCGTCGTGCACTTCGGCATGAATCCCCAGGCCGCGGTGGACGCGCCCCGCTGGCTGCTCGGCCGTACCTGGGGCCAGTCGTCGGACACCCTGAAGCTGGAATCGCGCTTCGACACGGCCACGGCCGAGGCCCTGCGGGCGCGTGGGCACGAGGTCGAGATGCTGCGTTCCTACGACGAGACCATGGGCCATGCCGGTGCGATCCTGCGGCATGCCGACGGCACGCTGGAGGGCGGCGCCGACCCGCGCAGCGATGGCTCGGTGGCGTCATGGTAGAGGTAGAGGTGAAGGCGAAGCCGATTACCAACGGACAAGATTCCACGTAAAACCTTACACAGCGCGGCCGCGAAGCCGACTAGATTGAAAGGCGTGGTGTTTTCGATCTACGAGGAGCACGCGATGAAGCATACCGATTACGCGGTGCAGCCCCCCCATGGGGGCCGCATTTCTTCCCGGGGCGGCCCCGGGGTGAAACACTTCGTCCTGGCCATCGGGCTGGCCGGCTGCTGCGCCGCGGCATACGCCCAGCAGGCCCCGACGCGGGACCAGGCCACCCAGGCCCTGCAGAACGCCATGCAAAGGGAAATCCAGTCCATGAACAACCAGCAGGGCTTCGACAGCCCCTCGGCGACCAGCATGACGCGCTCGCTGGAGGTCAAGGCCCTGGACAATTGCAGCGCCTCGAGCGCCCAGAGCGTGACCTGCGACGTCACGACCAGCGCCGACGTCAAGGGCAATCGCCGCGAGGGCACCCACCGCTACGAGTTCTACCAGCAGGGTGGCCGCTGGGAGGCACGGCTTCCGGCCTCGTGACGGCGCCTGCCGTTGCCCGATGGAAACCGGCGCGGCCGGCACGCCTTGCGCGTGTCGGCCGCGTTGGCGTTCAGCGCTTGCGCGTCCCCGCCAGCAAGGCGTTGAGCAGGATGGCGCCGAAGGTGGCGGTGCCGATGCCACCCAGCGCGAAGCCGCCGAAATGCAGGGTGAAATCGCCCGTGCCCAGCACCAGCGTAACCGCGGCCACGATAAGGTTGCGGTTGTCGGAGAAGTCGACCCGGTTCTCGACCCAGATCCGCGCGCCGGCGACGGCGATCAGGCCGAACACCACGATGGACACGCCGCCCAGCACCGGCCCGGGAATGGTCTGGATGACCGCGCCGAACTTGGGCGAGAATCCCAGCAGGACGGCGATCAGCGCGGCAATGACGAACACCAGCGTCGAGTAGATGCGGGTGACGGCCATGACGCCGATGTTCTCGGCGTAGGTGGTCAGGCCGGTGCCTCCCACGCTGCCCGACAACATGGTCGCGACGCCGTCGCCGACGAAGGCGCGGCCCACGTAGCGGTCCATGTTGTAGCCCGTCATGGCGCTGACCGCCTTCAGGTGTCCCAGGTTCTCGGCCACCAGGATCACCGCCACCGGCGCGATCAGGATCATGGCGTCCAGCTTGAACACCGGCGCCGTGAAGTTGGGCAGCCCGAACCACGCGGCCTGCGCGACCGGCGTGAAATCGATGGGCTTGCCCAGTCCCATGCCGTTGGTCAGCAGCGCGTAGAGCACGTAGGCGAGCAGCAGGCCGGCCAGGATCAGCAGGCGTTGCAGCATGCCGCGCGTGAAGACCGCGACGATCCCCACGCACAGTACCGTGGCCAGCGCCATCCAGGCGTCGAAAGTGTTGGCGGTGACGCCCTTGACCGCGATCGGCGCCAGGTTCAGGCCGATGACGGCCACCACCGCGCCCGTGACCACGGGCGGCATGAAACGCTCGATCCAGCCCGAGCCGGAGGCCATCACCACCAGCCCGATCAGCGCGTACACGACGCCGCAGGCGATGATGCCGCCCAGCGCCACGGCGATGTTGCCGTTCAGCCCGGCCCCCCCGTATCCGGTCACCGCGATCACCAGCCCGATGAAGGCGAAGCTGGACCCCAGGTAGCTGGGCACCCGGCCCCCGACCACCAGGAAGAACAGCAGCGTGCCGATGCCCGACATGAAGATCGCCAGATTGGGATCGAAACCCATCAAGAGCGGCGCGAGCACGGTGGAGCCGAACATCGCGACCACGTGCTGCACGCCCATGGCGAGCATCTGCGGCCACGGCAGACGCTCGTCGGGCGCGATGACGCGCCCCGCCTCCAGGCTGCCTGGCTGTTCGCGCCAGGCCGGAAAGTAAGAACCCGCCATAGATACACTCCCTCTCTTTATTTTGGTTTTTGCCCACAGGGGGCAGCGCAAGTGTAGAGGTTCCCCCGGCCCGGCGGGTGGTCGGCGGCCAACGCGGGATCAGGCGTGCATCAGGGCGACCGGGAAGGCGGCCAGCACGTCTGCCACCCGCACCGCCCCGTCGGCCACGGCGCAGGAGCGGCCGTCCAGGACGTTGTGCAGGGTGCCGTCGCGGGCAAGGCCGGACAGGTCGATGAACGTGTCGCCCCAGGCCCGGGGCGGGACGTGGGGGACCGGCGAAGCGCCCGAGGCCAGCACCAGCGCCGAGGCGTGCAGCGGCACGACGACCACGGCGTAGCGGTCGTCGTGGCGGCGCGCGAAGGCCAGCACGGCATCCTGGGCGTCGCCGTGCGCCGCCAGCGGCAGGTAGTCGCCGCGCCGGAACAGCTCGGGATCCCGCTGGCGCAGCGCCAGGGCGCGCCGGATCAGCTGGAACTTGACGTGGCCGTCGCGCCAGCCCGCCACCAGCGCGGCGGCGTCGGCATCGGCCTCCAGCGCGGCGCGGCGGCGGCCATCGTCCACCGGCCGGCGGTTGTCCGGATCGACCAGGCTGAAATCCCAGAACTCCGTGCCCTGGTAGAGATCCGGCACGCCCGGCGTGGCCAGCCGCAACAGGGTCTGGGCCAGGCCGTTCAGGGCACCCGCCGCGCCGGCGCGCGCCACGAAGGCCGACAGCTCCAGCAGGCTGCGGCCGTTGCGGCGGGGATCGAGCACGGCACGCAGAAAGGCGTCGCAGGCCTGTTCGTAGGCATCGGCGGGCGCCACCCAGCTCGAACGCAGCTTGGCCTCGCGCAGGGACTTGGTCTGCCACTCGCCCACCCGGTCCGCCAGCGCCGCGATGCCGGCCTCGTCGACGATGGCCAGATCCAGGGGCCAGGCGCCGAACAGCGTCTGATACAGCATGTATTCGTCCGCCCGCGCCGGACGCGGCCCTTCGCGTGCCATGAAGGCCTCGTGGCGGCGCATCCATGACTGCACCAACCGCAGCCATTCGTCGGCGAGTTCGCTCAGTACCGCCAGGCGCGCCCGGGCATCCTCGCCACGCTTGTGGTCATGGGTGGCGGTGGCCAGCATCGCGTCGGGGAAACGCGCGGCCCGCGCCAACACCTTGCGGTGGAAGCCTTCGGCATCCAGCGCGAACACGCCGGGGTCGGAACCGACCTCGTTGCGCGACAGCAGCCGCCCATAGCGGTAGAAGCCGGTGTCCTCCACGGACTTGGCCGCCAGCGGCGCCGTCAGTTGCTGGAACCGGCGCAGGGCCTCCCTGCGCCAGGCCCGCAGCGCCGGCGTGGCCGGCGCGTCCGGAACCTGCCCCAGCCATTGCGCCAGCAGATCCAGCAGCCCATGGTCGGCGCGCCGCAGGGCTTGCCGCGCCCCCTTGCAGGCGATGCCCATGGCCACTTCGTCGGCCGCCAGGGGTGTCTCGCCTCCCACGTAGGTCCGGTAGACGGGAAAATGCACCAGCAGTTCGGTCAGCACCCGGCGGATGGCCGGCGCCCCCCAATCGCGGGTGGAAAGATCGGCGCGCGCAATGCCGTGCAGCACACGCACCAGCGCGTCGCACTCGCCCGCGAAGCTTTGGGCGACCAGCCGGCGCCGCACGTCCAGCACCAGGGCGCGAAAGCCGCGCGCCTCGCCCGAGACGGCCTCCCATTGGGCGGTCAGCCGGGCTTCGCCTTCGGGATGGTGCAGCAGCGCGCCGACGTCGTTCATGAAGTCGTAGCCGGTGGTTCCGTGCACGCGCCAGCTCGCGGGCAGCGGTTCGTCGGATGCCAGGATCTTCTCGACCACGATGTAGGGTACGTCGCGTGGGCAGCCCGGCGGCCGGTCGGCGTCGAGCGCGGCCAGGTTTTCGCGCAGGTAGCGGCAATAGGCCTCGGGATCGGCCAGGCCATCGATGTGATCGACGCGCACGCCATCGATGAGGCCTTCGGCGTACAGGCGAAACGGCAGCGCATGGATGGCCTCGCGCGTGTCTTCCCTTTCCGCGCGCACGCCGATCAGGTCGCTGACCTCGAAGAAGCGCCGCCAGTTGATTTCCTCGGCCGCCGTGCGCCACCACGCCAGCCGATAGTGCTGGCGCTCGAGCAGCGCGTGCAGACGCGCCCTGCCCTCGGGCCGCGCGGCATCGTAGGCCCCGGGCGGCTGGGCCGCGACCTCGGCCGCGCAGTCGGGAGTGATCGGAAAGCGCGCATCGAAATAGGCGATGACGGATTCGCCCGTCTCCTCGTCTGGCCGTACCGACAGGTCGCCGGAAGCCAGGACCCGGCCATACTGGTCTCCCAGGAAGGGAGCCAGCACCTTGCCGCATAGCGCCGGGTCGGCCGGCTCCCAGTCGATATCGAAGAATTCCGCATAGGGGCTGGCGCGCCCGAGCTTGAGCACGCTCCACCACCAGGCGTTGTCCCGCCCCACGCCCATGTGATTGGGCACGATGTCCACGATCAGCCCCATGCCGTGCTCGCGCAGCCGCGCCACCAGCTCGCGCAGGCCATCCTCGCCGCCCAGCTCCGGACTCACGCAGCCATAGTCCACGGTGTCGTAGCCGTGCATGGACCCGGGCCGCGCGCGCGTGATGGGCGAGGCGTACAGGTGGCTGATGCCGAGCGCGTGGAAATAGCCGACCTGCGCGGCCGCGGCCTCGAAAGGGAAGCCTGCATGGAACTGCAGGCGCGCCGTGGCGCGCGGCACGCCGCAGGCGACGGTGCCCGCCCGCCTGGCAGAAGTGGCTGCGCTCATGGCCGTCCCCTCGTCCTGGCCAGCAAGGCAGCGCGGCCGGCCGCGCCGGGTTCGTCGAACAGCGACTCCACGGGCAGCGGCATGCGGCGGCGCCAGTTGGGATGGGTATCGATGGTGCCCGGCAGATTGGGCTGTTCCGCAACGCCCAGCATGTCCTCCAGCGGCACCACCACCAGCGGCGCCGGCGTCCGCGCCACGAAATCGAGCACCTGGGTCACCGGCGCCTCCGGCGGAACCGGCCCGCCGGCGTCCACCAGGCCGGCACGGCCCAGGTCCTCCCACAACCGGGTACGGTCCTGTCCGCGCTCCGCTTCTTCGGTTCCGGCGTCGCGCCCCTCGGCCAGCAGGCCCAGTTCCGCCCGCCAATGAATGTCGGTGCCGCGCCACCATCCCGTCACCGTCGGCAGGTCGTGCGTGGTGGTGGTAGCGAGCGCCTGCCGCGACCAGTCGCCGGGCGCCTTGAACGGCGCGCCCGGCCAGCTCCCTTCGCGGGTGAACCACAGCACGTCCATGCCCAGCATGCCCGCGCGCGCGATCTGCTCGTTGAAACCCTCGGGCACGGTGCCGAGGTTCTCGCCGATCACGATGGCGCGATGGCGCCACGACTCCAGGGCGACCAGACGCATCATGTCCTGGAAGGGATAGCGCACATAGGCGCCTTCGTCCGGCGAAGCGCCCTCGGGCACGAGCCACATGCGCGACAGGCCCAGGGCATGGTCGATGCGCACGCCTCCCGCGTGCGCCAGGCTGGCCCGCAGGAGTTCGATGAAGGCGCGGTAGCCGTTCGCGGCCAGGGCGCGCGGCGAGAATGCCGTCAGCCCCCACGCCTGGCCGCGGGGATTGAAGATGTCCGGCGGCGCGCCGGGCGAGAGCCGGGCCAGCACTTCTTCCTGCCGTGCCCAGGCATGGCTGCCCGAGGGGTCCGTGCCGACCGCCAGGTCCGAGATCAGGCCGACGGGCATGCCGGCTCGGCGGGCGGCGGCCTGGACGTCCCCCAGCCCGCGCGCGGCCAGCCATTGCAGAAAGACATGGAAGCTCACCTCGCGCTCGTGCTGCGCGGCAAAACGCGCGACCTCCGGGCTGGCGGGCGAGCGAAAGGCCGCGGGCCAGTGCCGCCAGCCCGACCGGTCCTGCGTCTGCGCCACACGCCAGGCGTGGATGGCCTCGAAGCGCGCGTGCGAGCGCAGCGGCTCGCCGCCCTCCCGCTCGAAGGCCTGGAAATCCTCGTGAAGAGGCGGCGGCGCATTGCGCGGGAAGTCATCGAACAAGGTCCGCAGCACGGCCAGCTTCGCCTGCCCGGCGGCCGGCCAGTCGATCAGGGTCAAGCCCGCCAGCCGCGACAGTTCGTCTCCCAGCCCTCGCGCCGAGACGGCGGCCAGCGCCTGCGGTCCGAACAAGGCGGCCGGATCCGCATACAGGACGTTCAGGAACAGCCTGCTGGAGGGGGCATAGGGGCTGTAGCGTCCCGGATCGGCGCTGAACATCGCATGCACCGGGCTCACGGCCAAGGCGGCCGCGCCCCGCGCGGCCGCCTGTTCGGCCAGCAGGCGCAAGGCGGTGAAATCGCCGAACCCCGCGCTGCCCACGGCGACCGATGCCTCGGCATCGCGGCGCAGGCCATAGAGCTGGACCCCCAGCGACCAGAGGCGGGCCGGCGCGCCATGCAGGGCGTCCTCGATGGCGAAGCAGCGGTCCGGCGCGACGGCCAGCGTGCAGGACGCCGCACCCAACTGCAGGGTGTGATAGCCGGGCCGATCCACGCCCGGCAGGACCAGCGCGCCGCTCGCGCCGCGCCGGGCGATGCCGCTCATCTTTCCGCCCTCCTCGAACAGCAGCTGGAACGGCAGTTCGTCCATGTCGCCGGTCCATGGCAATTCGATGGGCTCGCCCGGCGAGGCGGTCTTCAACGCGGGCAATCCTTGCGATCCTTCGCGCGCGAGCCGCGCCAGGCAATCGGCGACACACGCCGGCGTGTCCACCTCGAAACCGAGTTCGGCCAGCAGCGTACGCAGCACTTCCGGCGCCACGGCCTGTTCCCGGCCCATGGCGTCCCGCCAGTGCACGGCCACGCCGGCCGCGCCGGCCAGGCGTTCGAGGTCGTCATCCGGTCCGCTCATGGCGTCTGCGCCTCCGTCCAGGCAAGAGTACACGTGGGTTCCAGTTCGCCGTGCCGCAAGCCGCGTGCCAGCCCCTGGCGGCTCTCGAACAGCAGGTCGAAGGCTGATCCCGGTACCGTCGCCGCCACCGCGTCGTCGCCGAAGTTGGCGGCGATCGCCAGCACGCGGCCGTCGCCCAGGCTCCAGCGCGCCTCCACGCCACGTTCGCCCAGCGCCCGCGCCCACAGGGCCCGTGTCGCGTCCAGGCTGGGCATCAGCGCGTCGCGCCGGCAGCGCAGCAGCGCCTGGTAGTACGCATACCAGTCCGCCGTGTCCTGGAACAGGCCGTGCCGGGATGCCTCGAAGGTCGATGGCTCGTTGGGATCCGGGATGGCGGCCCGCGCGGCCTCGTCGGCGAAGGCGGGAAAGCTCTCGAACTCCTTGCGCCGCCCTTCCCGTACCGCCGCGGCCAGGTCCGGACCGTGGCAGGTGAAGTACAGGAACGGCGTCTCCACGCCGTATTCCTCGCCCATGAAGATCAACGGGATCTGGGGCGCCAGCAGCACCAGCGCCACCGCCGCGCGCAGGGCCTGCACGCGCGCGCCCACCAGGGTCCGCAGGCGCTCGCCCAGCGCGCGGTTGCCGATCTGGTCGTGGTTCTGGAGGAACAGCACGAAGCTGGTGGGCGGCAGGTGGGCCGACGGCCGGCCCCGATGCTGGCCGCCGCGATGGGCCGATGCCTCGCCCTGGTAGACGAAGCCCTCGGCCAGGCAGCGCGCCAGCCGCGCCGCCGGCCGGTCGTCGTAGTCGCGGTAGTAGCCCTGCGTCTCGCCCGTGAGCAGCCGGTGCAGGACGTGGTGGCCGTCGTCGTTCCACTGCGCGTCGAACTCGTGCTCCAGCAGCGGCACCGCATTGCCATCGTGTTCGATGACCAGGTGCACGTGGCGCTGGCGGTCGGTCGCCTGCCGGATGGCATGGGCCATCTCCTCCAGCCAGTCCTGCTCGGCGATCGCATGCACCGCATCCAGCCGCAGGCCGTCGAAGCGGTATTCATGCAGCCAGTACGCCGCGTTGCCGGTGAAGAACTCCCGCACGGGCTTGCGGCGAAAGTCGATGGCCGGCCCCCACGGCGTATGCACGTCGTCGCGGAAAAAGGACGGCGCGTAGGCATGCAGGTAATTGCCGTCGGGTCCGAAGTGGTTGTAGACCACGTCCAGGAACACCATCAGCCCCAGGCCATGGGCCTCGTCGATCAGGGCCTTGAGCGATTCGGGCGTGCCATAGGCGCGGTCGGGCGCATAGGGCAGCACCCCGTCGTAGCCCCAGTTCCGGGCGCCGGGAAAATCAGCGATGGGCATCAGCTCGATGACGGTCACGCCCAGCTCGGCCAGGCGCGGCAGGTGGCCGCGCACGCCGTCGAAGCCGCCCATGGCGCCCACGTGCAGTTCGTAGATGACCGCCTCGCTCCAGGGCCGGCCGCGCCAGCGCGTGTTGCGCCACGGGTAGGCGGCTGGATCGACGACCACGCTGGCATCGTGCACGTCGCCGTCCTGCATGCGCGAGGCCGGATCCGGGACGGCGGTTCCGTCGGCCAGCCGATACCGGTAGCGCGTGCCGGCGCCGCGCGCCACCTCGACCTCGAACCAGCCTTCCCGCCGGGCCGGCATGGGAACGATGGACGCGTGCGCCGTGCCGGGATCCAGTTCCACCGACACGGCCTGCTGGCCCGGCGCCCACAGGCGAAAGCGCGTGCGGTCCGGTCCCAGCAGGCGTGCGCCGAATTTCTCTGCAAGCGGGGCCTTCTTCATGGCATGTTCATCCGGCAACCCAGCAACACCACGCTGCGCGGCGCCAGTTCCAGCGACATCTCCACCATCTCGGCCTCGGGCGCCTCCGGCCGGCTGCTGTCGACCAGCATGCGCCAGCGCCCGACGGGCGCCGGCAAGGAGAAGGGAACGGGATGATCATGGCCGTTGACCAGCAGCAGCGTGACCTCGACGCGGCCGTCGTGGCGGGCGGCCCGGCGCAGCGCCAGCGCGCGCCGGTGCGGATCGTTCCATCCGTGACTGTCGACCCGCTCCCCCCGCTCGTCGAACCAGCCGATCTCGGCCAGGCCTTCCTCGACGAAGTGGTAGTCCGCCATATAGCGCTCGCTGCGCAGCGACGGATATTCGTGCCGCAGCGCGGCCAGCCGCGCGACGAAAGCCGTCATCGCCCGGCCCTCGTCCGAGGCGGCCAGGCGCCAGTCGAACCACGATATCTCGTTGTCCTGGCAATAGGCATTGTTGTTGCCGAACTGGGTGCGGCCGAACTCGTCGCCGCCCAGCAGCATGGGCGTGCCGTGCGAACAGAACAGCGTTGCCAGCATGGCACGGGCCACCGTGGCGCGTGTCCCGAGCACGGCCGGATCCAGGGTCGGCCCCTCCACGCCCCAGTTGCTGCTCAGGTTCTCGTTGCTGCCGTCGCGCCCTTCTTCGCCGTTGGCCTCGTTGTGCTTGTGGGCATAGCTGACCAGGTCCGCCAGCGTGAAGCCGTCGTGCGCGGTAACGAAATTGACCGAAGCCCAGGTGCGGCGATGGCGGCGGTTGAACAGGTCGCCCGAACCCGCCAGCCGCGTGGCCAGCTCCGGCCGCACGCCCTCGTCGCCGCGCCAGAAACGGCGTACGGTATCGCGGAAGCGGTCGTTCCATTCGGCGAATCCCGGCGGATGGTGGCCGACGTGATAGCCGTCGGGACCGATGTCCCAGGGCTCGGAAATCAGCTTGAGCCTCGAGAGCAGCGGATCCTGCAGCAGCGCGTCGAAGAAGCCCGCTCCCGGATCGAAGCCGCCGGCCTCGCGGCCCAGCGTCACGCCGAGGTCGAAGCGAAAGCCGTCCACGCGGAAAGCCTCGGCCCAGTAGCGCAGCGAGTCCATCACCATCTGCACCACCCGGGGATGCGACAGGTTCAGCGTGTTGCCGCAGCCCGTGTCGTTGACGTAGTGGCGCTCGTCGCCCGGCACCAGCCGGTAGTAGCTGGCGTTGTCCAGCCCGCGCCATGACAGCGTCGGCCCGGTCTCGCTGCCCTCGCAGGTGTGGTTGTAGACGACGTCCAGGATCACCTCGATGCCGGCCGCATGCAGGTTGCGCACGGCGGTCCGGATTTCGTGCAGCTCGTCGCGCGACTGATAGCAGGGTTCGGGCGCGAAGAAGGACAGGCTGCTGTAGCCCCAGTAGTTGCGCAGGCCGCGCTCGACCAGGAAACGGTCGTTGACGTGGGCATGAATGGGCAGCAGTTCGAGCGAGGTCACGCCCAGCGACAGCAGGTGGTCGATCAGCGCGGGATCGGTCAGCGCGCGAAAGGTGCCCCGTTCGATGGGCCTCATGTCCTCGCGCGAGATCGACATTCCGCGCACGTGGGCCTCGTAGATCACGGTCTGGCCCCACGGCCATTCCGGCCGCTGGTCCCCATGCCAGTCGAAGGCATCGTCCACCACCACGCACTTGGGAACCGCGGCGGCGCTGTCGCGGCGGTCCATGCCGCGCTCTTCGCGCCTGAAGCCGTGCAGCGCGTCGGTCCAGCGCAGCGAACCGGCCAGCTTGCGCGCATAGGGATCGATCAACAGCTTGTGGGGATTGAAGCGGTGGCCGTCCTGCGGCTCGTAGGGACCGAAGGCCCGATAGCCATACACCAGTCCGGGACCGGCGCGCGGCAGGTAGCCGTGCCAGACTTCGTCGGTGCATTCGGGCAGGGCCATGCGCGCGACTTCCTTGCGTCCCGACTCGTCGAACAGGCACAGATCGATCCGGTGCGCGTGCGCCGAGAACACGGCGAAGTTCACGCCCATCCCGTCGCAGTGCGCACCCAGGGGGTACGGGCGGCCGGGCAGCAGCCGGTCGGCGATGGCGCCCATGGTCATTCGGCTTCGAGCAGCAAGGTGGCCAGGGGCGGCAGCGTCAGCACCAGCGAATGGGCCAGGCCATGCGCGGCCTGTGGCCGCGCCTCGACCGCGCCGGCGTTGCCCACGCCCGAGCCGCCATAGTCGGCCGCGTCGGTATTGACGATCTCGCGCCAGCGCCCTCCCCGCGGCACGCCCAGCCGGTAGTCGCCGCGCGGGACCGGCGTCATGTTGCACACCGCCAGCACGCAGCGGTCGCCGTCCAGGCGCAGGTAGGCGAACACGCTGTTGCGGTCGTCGTCGCCGATCACCCAGCGGAATCCCGCCGGCTCGCCATCCCGCCGATGCAGCGCGGGCGTGCCGGCATAGGTCCGGTTCAGGTCGGCCACCAGCCGCTGCACGCCGGCATGCAGCGGATCGGCCAGGGCGTCCCAGGCCAGTTGCGCGTCGTGGTTCCACTCGCGTTCCTGGGCCAGCTCTCCGCCCATGAACAACAGCTTCCTGCCGGGGTGGCTCCACATGAAGCCGAAATAGGCGCGCAGGTTGGCGAAGCGCTGCCAGCGGTCGCCGGGCATCTTGCCGATCAGCGAACCCTTGCCATGGACCACCTCGTCGTGCGAGAGCGGCAGCACGAACTGCTCGGAATAGGCATACACCATGCCGAAAGTCAGGTCGTGGTGATGGTAGTGCCGGTGCACGGGATCCCGCTGCATGTAGCGCAGCGTGTCGTGCATCCAGCCCATGTTCCACTTGTAGTGGAACCCCAGCCCGCCCGCTTCCGGCGGCGCGGTCACGCCCGGCCAGGCGGTGGATTCCTCGGCGATCATCATGGCGTCGGGAAAAAGGCGCCGCACCCTGCCGTTCAGGTCGCGCAGGAAGGCGATGGCTTCCAGGTTCTCCCTTCCGCCGTGGCTGTTCGGCACCCACTCTCCGGCGCGGCGGCTGTAGTCCCGATACAGCATGGAGGCCACCGCATCCACCCGCAGTCCGTCCACGTGATAGCGGCCCAGCCAGTGCAGCGCGCTGGCCCGCATGAAGTTGCAGACCTCGTTGCGGCCCAGGTTGTAGATGTAGGTGTTCCAGTCCTGGTGGAAGCCTTCGCGCGGATCCTGGTATTCGTACAGCGCCGTACCGTCGAAGCGCGCCAGCCCGTGGGGGTCGGTCGGAAAATGCGCGGGCACCCAGTCCAGGATCACGCCCAGGCCCGCCGCGTGGCAGCGGTCGACGAACGCCGCGAAGTCGCGTGGCGAGCCATGGCGCGCCGTGGGCGCGAACATGCCCAGCGGCTGGTAGCCCCACGAACCGCCGAAGGGATACTCCATGATGGGCAGCAGCTCGAGATGCGTGAATCCCATCCCGGCCACGTAGGGGATCAGGCGATCGGCCAGTTCGTGCCAGGTCCATGTCCCGCCGTCTTCTTTCCCGAGCCAGGAGCCGGCGTGCACCTCGTAGATCGAAATGGGCGCGTCGGTCGCATGGCGCGCCGCGCGGCCCGCCATCCAGGCCCCGTCCGTCCACGCGTAAGGCTCGGGATCGGCGACCACCGATGCCGTGCCCGGCGCCGGCTCGGCCTGGAAGGCGCAGGGATCGGCTTTCTGCGGCAGCAGGCCGCCATCGGGGCCCAGCAATTCGTACTTGTAGGGTTCGCCGTGCGACAGTCGGGGCACGAACAATTCCCATACGCCCGCGGAATGCCGCAGCCGCATGGGATGGCGGCGGCCGTCCCAGGCGTTGAAACCGCCCACCACCGATACGCGTTGGGCATTGGGCGCCCACACCGCGAAGCGCACGCCCGGGATTCCGTCCATCGTGGTGCAATGCGCCCCCAGGCAGGCCGCCAGGCCGTCGTGGTCGCCGCGCGCCAGCAGCGCGAGATCCTCGTCGCCCAGGACGAGGCCGAAGGCATACGGGTCCTCGACCTCCTGGAACGCGTCGGGCCACTGGATGCGCAACCGGTAGCCCGCGCGGGCGGACAGGAAGCCGGGATCGGCCCGGGCCTCGAACACGCCGGCGCGCAGCGGCCTCAGGTCCACGACGCCCCCTGTGTCCGACACGGCCTGCACGGTCACGGCGCCGGGCAGGAAGGCGCGCAGCCACAGCCGGCCATCGCGCAGTTGCGGCCCCAGCACGGAAAAAGGGTCGGCGTGCCTGCCGGCTACCAGTGCGTCGATATCCGCGGGTGCGATCCCGCCGTCACGGCTGTTGTCCGTCAAGATCCTCTTCCCTCCGTATGGCCGGTTCGATCCGGCCCGCCAGCGTCACCAGGCCACGCAACGGCACCCCTATCCACGCCGGCCGGTTGGCGGCTTCGTAGCACACCTCGTAGGCCGCCTTCTCGATCAGGAACAGCGCCAGCAGCGCTTCCTCGTCCTTGCTGTCCACCCAGGGCCGGGGCGCCGCGGCCGCGGCCTCGCGGTAGGCATCCAGGAACGCGCCCGAGGCTTCGACGCGGAACCGTTCGAGCAGGACATCGCGGCGCTGCGCCACGGTGTCGACGGACGGACCGGCGATGGGGTTGGCACCGGCGGCCGGGACCGTGGCATCCGGCGCCCGCGCGACCACCGCCGACGCGTAGTCGAACGAGCGCAACAGGCCCGCCACGTCGCGCAGCGGATTGCGCTTGCGCCGCCGCTCGTCCATGGTGCGCGCCGGTTCGCCCTCGAAGTCGATGATGTAGGCATCGTTCTGCGCCACCAGCACCTGTCCCAGGTGGAAATCCCCGTGCACCCGGGTCAGCCAGGCATTGCCGACGGCCTGGCCGAGCCGGTCGATGGCGGCCTCGAGCAGGCCGCGGTTGTCCAGCAGCAGCGCGGTGTCGGCCGCCAGGTCGCCCCAGTCCCTGCGCGCGGCGAGAATGGCCAGCGCCTGATCCAGGCTTTGCCGCGTATCGTCCACCCAGCGTGCGACGTCCTCGCGCGAGGCCTCGACCGGCGCGAAGGCCGGATCCTCGGAAGGCAGCGCCAGCGCGGCGTGCAGTTCGCCCAGCCGCCGGCCCACGGCCGCGGCCAGCGTGGCGTAGCCGCGCAACTCCTGGCCGTAGTCCTCGGCGCTCTCGGCGGTCAGCGCGGCATCGTCCAGCGTCCGGTGCAGGTACTCCAGCGTCCAGTTCCAGGCATCGCCCTGGTTGTCCACGTACTGCTGGGCCAGCATCAGCGTGTGCGGCGTGCCGTCCTCGTCCACCCGCACCACTTCTCCCAGCAGCGCCGCCGTGTTGCGAAAACCCAGCTTCGTCAGGTGGCGCGTCATCTCGCTTTCCGGATGGGTGCCCGCCGTGACCCGGCGCACGATCTTCAGCACGGCCGCGGTCCCGGCCACCAGCGAACTGTTGGACTGTTCGGCCGACAGCCACCGGATGGGCGTGTCGGCATCGACCGCCACCGCTTCCAGGCCAGGTTCGGGCAGGAACCGTATGCGGGCGCTCCCGCCGTCGGAGGCGGCGATGCGCGACTCCAGCTCGACGCCGTTCCTCAGGCTGTCGAACACCGCCACGGCGAAGCTCTGCAGGCTGAAGGCATCGGTCACCATGCCCACCATGGGGCCGCGCCGCACGCGCGCCAGGGCCAGTTGCTGCTGCAACTGCGGCAGGGTTTCTTCCCAGATCAGTCCCAGCGGCACCACGTAGCGTTCGCGCCGCTCGCCTAGGTCGGCCTCGATCTCCGTCAGATACAGTTCGTCGCCGGCCGGCAGGCGCACGCCGTAGACCACGCGGCCCGAGACGATGCGCTCGTGCTTCGAGGCGAACCAGCGCCGCAGCGCCAGGTATTCCGGCAGCACGTCGTGTTCCAGCGTGCGGCGCGATTCGGCCGTCAGGTCATAGCCCGTCTTGCCGCGCAGCACCAGGGTCCGGAACTCGCGCAACTGGTCGGCGGTGGCCAGGTGCCAGTTCGGCGGCGTCGCCGAGGCGCTCAGTTCGAACCAGTAGAAGCCATAGGGCGGCAAGGTCAGCAGGTAGGTCAGGCGGCCGACGGCGGGGAACGCCGTGCCCCCCGTCAGCTCGACCGGCACCCGGCCGTCGAACTCCGCCAGGTCCAGTTCCACTGCCTGGGGCGTGTGCGACAGGTTGGCCACGCACAGGATGGTGGTTTCCTCGTGCTCGCGCAGGTACGCCAGGATCTTGCGGTTGCCCGGATAGAGGAAACGCAGACCGCCGCGCCCGAATACGCGGTATTGGCGCCGCTTGCCCAGCATGCGGCGCATCCAGTTCAGCAGCGAATGGGCATCGCCGGACTGGGCCTCGACGTTGACCGCCTCGTAGCCGTACAGGTTGCCCATCAGCGGCGGCAGCACCAGGTGCTCGGGATCGGCGCGCGAGAAACCGCCGTTGCGGTCGGGCGACCATTGCATGGGCGTGCGCACGCCGTCGCGGTCGCCCAGATGGATGTTGTCGCCCATGCCGATCTCGTCGCCGTAGTAGATGACGGGCGTGCCCGGCATGGTCAGCAGCAGACTGTGCATCAGCTCGATGCGGCGCCGGTCGCGCTCCATCAGCGGCGCCAGCCGGCGGCGTATCCCCAGGTTGAGCCGCGCCCGCCGGTCGGCGGCATACACCTCCCACAGATAGTCGCGCTCGCTGCTGGTCACCATCTCCAGCGTCAGTTCATCGTGGTTGCGCAGGAAGATCGCCCACTGGCAATTGCCGGGTATGTCCGGCGTCTGCTGCATGATGTCGGTGATGGGAAAGCGGTCTTCCCTGGCGATGGCCATGTACATGCGCGGCATCAGCGGAAAGTGGAAGGACATGTGGCATTCGTCGCCCTGTCCGAAGTATTCCTGCGCGTCCTCGGGCCATTGGTTGGCCTCGGCCAGCAGCATGCGGTCGTCGTAGGAAGCCTCCAGGTCCTGCCGGATGCGCTTCAGGATCGCATGGGTCTCGGGCAGGTTCTCGTTGTTGGTGCCCTCGCGCTCGACCAGGTAGGGCACGGCGTCCAGCCTCAACCCGTCCACCCCCAGGTCCAGCCAGAAATGCATCACGCTCAGGATGGCCTTGAGCACGCGCGGATTGTCGTAGTTCAGGTCGGGCTGATGGGAATAGAAACGGTGCCAGAAATAGGCGCCCGCCACCGGATCCCAGGTCCAGTTCGATTTCTCGGTGTCGATGAAGATGATGCGCGTGCCGGCGTAGGCCTGGTCGTTGTCGGACCACACGTAGAAATTGCGCGCGGCCGATCCCGGCTTGGCGTGGCGCGCGCGCTGGAACCATGGATGCTGGTCCGACGTGTGGTTGACCACCAGTTCGGTAATCACGCGCATGCCGCGCTCGTGGGCCGCCGCGATGAAGCGCCGCACGTCGGCCAGTTCTCCGTAGTCAGGATGCACGCCCCGGTACTCGGCGATGTCGTACCCGTCGTCGCGCCGCGGCGAGGGGTAGAACGGCAGCAGCCAGATCGTATCCACGCCCAGCTGCGCGATGTAGTCGAGCTTGGACAGCAGTCCGGAGAAATCTCCGATGCCGTCGTTATTGGCATCGAAGAAGGACTTGATGTGCAACTGGTAGATGACCGCGTCCTTGTACCAGAGCGGATCGCCCCGGTTGACGGCATTCACGGATGTCTCGCGCTTGTTGTTCATGCGTCCTCGCCTGCCGATGGATCCCCGGGAAGCAGGGATCCTAGGATCGTCGGGATATACGCCATATCGCGTAGGGGCCGCCAGGTTCGAGCCACACGTGCTGCATCTTTCCACGCCAGTCGAAGCGATACCCGCGCAGCAGGTCTTCGGCATGCAGCGTGCCATCGTCCGGCAGCCCGAACTCCCACAGCGGAAGTTCGACGTTGGCGCCTTGCGCGCCGTGCGGGTCGAGGTTCACCACCACCAGCACCACGTTGTCGCGCTCCGGCGTCGTCCTGGTATAGGCCAGCACCTGGTCATTATCGGTGTTGAGGAAACCGGTGCCTGTATGGAGATGCAACGCGGGGTTGTCGCGCCGTATCCGGTTCAGGACGCCGATCTCGGCCACGATATTGCCCGGCCGGCTCCAGTCCCAGGCCCGGATCTCGTACTTCTCGGAATCGAGGTATTCCTCCTTGCCGGGCACCGGCGTCCCCTCGCACAGCTCGAAGCCGCTGTACATGCCCCACGATCCCGACAGCGTGGTCGCCAGCGCGGCGCGGATCAGGAAACCCGGACGGCCCGAGTCCTGCAGGTGGCGCGGATTGATGTCGGGCGTATTGACGAAGAAATTGGGCCGGAAAAAATCGGATACAGGCGGCCGCGAAATTTCCTCCAGGTAATCGGTCAGTTCCCGCCGCGTCTCGCGCCACGTGAAATAGGTATAGGACTGCGAGAAGCCCAGCTTGGCCAGCCGGTACATCATCTTGGGCCGGGTGAAGGCCTCCGACAGGAACACCACGTCGGGATGGCGCGCATGCACCTGGGCGATCAGCCATTCCCAGAACGGCAGGGGCTTGGTGTGCGGATTGTCCACGCGGAAGATCCGCACACCTTCCCCCGCCCAGAACAGCACCACGTCCAGCAGCGCCAGCCACAGGCCCGAGGCGGTGTCGCGCCCGTTCGCGGCACGCGCGTAGAAGTCGACGTTGACGATGTCCTCGTATTTCTTGGGCGGGTTCTCGGCATAGCGCAGCGAACCGTCGGCACGCCACGCGAACCAGTCGGGATGCCGGGCCAGCCACGGATGGTCGGGCGAGCACTGGATGGCGAAATCCAGGGCGATCTCCAGCCCGTGCCGGGCCGCCTCGCCCACCAGCGCGCGAAAGTCGTCCAGCGTCCCCAGTTCGGGATGTATCGCGTCGTGTCCGCCCTCTTCCGAACCGATGGCGTAAGGGCTGCCCGGATCGCCGGGCGCGGCCTCGAGGCTGTTGTTGCGGCCCTTGCGGTTCCGGCGGCCGATGGGATGGATGGGCGGGAAGTACAGCACGTCGAAGCCCATGTCCCGTATCGCGGGCAAGCGTGCCACGACGTCGGCGAAGGTGCCGTGCCGGTTCACGTCTCCGCTTTGCGAACGCGGAAAGCATTCGTACCAACTGCCGAACCGGGCGGTCCGGCGTTCCACCCGGACCGGGAACTCCGCCGAGCGCGATGCGAACTCGCGGGGCTCCAGCGCCTGGACCAAGGCGGCGGCCTCGGGCGAACGTATCCAGGCCAGGCAGGCGTCGCCGGACAGGTCCGCCAGGCCCCGAGCGGCTTCCCCGGCCCGTGCCCGCATCTCGTGCCCGGCCTGGGCCGCACGGCCCAGCACCTTCGATATCCAGCCGCGAACCTCGTCGACTTCCACCGCCACGTCCACGCCCGCATCCGTCTTCTTGCGCAGTTCATCCAGGAAGGTGGCGTAGGTATCGCGCCAGGCCTCGATCGCATAGCACCCCATGCCCACGCGTTCGAAGCGGCAGACGGCCTCCCAGCGATCATTGCCCAGATGGACCATGGGCACCCGGGTCCAGGCCTCGTCGTCGGCGGCGCGCCAGAGCAGGTCCGCGGCCAGCTTGTCGTGGCCATCCATGAAGATGTCGGCGCGCACCGCCAACGCTTCGCCCGGCGTACGCTTGACCGCGAAGCGGCCCTGCTCGATGGCGGGCTCGACCGCCTCGATGGCCACGCGGGCCGCGCCCATGGCCGCAGTCAACGACCGGCGGCGCGGCAGCCCGGCCACCACGGGCGGCGCGGGCCCCAGCTCCACGACGTGCGCGCCGCCGGGCTCCAGCGTGGCGGGCACGCCGCCCTCGGCCGGCCGCTGCGTGCGATCCGGCAGCCGGGACTGGATCATGGGCCAGTCCACCGCCGAGGCGGCCAGCAGGTCGGGATTGAACAGCAGCAGATGGCTGAGCCGGCCTCGCTGCCCGGCGGCGCGCCGCAGCATCATGGCGATGGGCGCGTCCGCGCCGCCCAGCGGCAACAGCGCCACGTCATCGGCCGGCGCCCGCGCCAGCCAGCGGTTCGCCGCCTGGAGGTCCGCGCTCAGATCCAGTTGATCGTGCGGCGCACCGTCCAGGCCGTGCCGTTCATACCCCATGGGCACCAGCCAGCCGGCACCGCAAGTGGCGGCCGCCCACAGCGCGCGGAGCGAGGCGCGCCGCCGCACCTCGGCGTCCGGCACGCCGACGCCCGCCGCGCCGGCCCCATACGGGTCCGCCGGGAAGGCCAGCACGGCGCAACCGGTATCCGCCAGCGCATGCCATTCGTCCATGAACCAGGCGCTGCGGAAGTCCCACCAGGCCAGCGACGAAAACACGTGTGAAAAACCCAGGCCGCGCAGGCCCCGCACCGCCTCCCGAGACAGGCCGGGGGTCCACGCCAGCAGGTCCAGGCCATCCTCGCGCTGGCGCAGCGGCGCCATCCGCTTCGACAACGAAGCGGATGGCGCCAAGTCCCTGATCAGCAGCCCCCTGGCGCCCAGGTCGCGCCACACCGGGCCGCGCGCCGTCCAGTCGACCGCGCCTGCGGCCTCGTCGCCGGCTGGCGGGCAATCCAGATAAAACTCCAATCGACGCCGGGACGCGGCGCGCGCCAGCGCCCCGCACGCGGCCTCCTCGCCGGCGTCGCGCGCGTCGGCCAGCACCTGTCCGAATCCCAGCCCGGCGGCCTTCTCCAGCCATCCGCGCCAGGGTACGGCCAGGGCGCCCGCGCCATCCAGCACCGGCCCCAGGGCCGAGGCCCTGGCGTGGCAGATACGCAGCGGTGGTCGACGTCGCTCCGCCATCAGGCCCGTTTCCGTATGCTGGCCTCGACCGGAACGCCGGCCGCTGCCGGACGGCGGGCAACCATGGGCGCGCCCACGGGAGCAACCGGCGCGAGCATGCGGTACAGCTCCACATATTGGGCGGCGGAGGCTTCCCAGCCGAAATGACGGGTCATCCCGTTCTTCTGCAGGGCCGACCACCGCTGGGGCTGGGCGAACGTCTCCAGCGCGCGTTCGACGGCCGCCAGCATGTCGGCGGGCCTGTCGCCGTCGAACAGGATGCCGGTGGCCGAACCGACCTCGGCATCCGGCTCCGGCGACAGGCCGGTAATGCTGTCGGCCAGTCCGCCGACGCGGGACGCGATGGGCACGGTTCCGTACAGCATGGAATAAAGCGGGGTCAGGCCGAAAGGCTCGAAGCGGCTGCCGTGCAGCAGCATGTCCGCGCCGGCATGCAGCAGGTGGCCGCGCCGTTCGTCGTAGCCGATGTGCACGCCCAGGTTGCGGGGATGGTGCGAGGCCAGGTCTTGCAATGCCGCTTCCAGCGCGCGTTCGCCGCAGCCGAGCACGGCAATCTGCAGGCGTGGATGCGCCGCCAGCAGCAGGGGGAACACCTTGATCGCCAGATCCGCCATTTTCTGCGAGGTCAGGCGGCTGCCCATGGCGAGCAGCGGCGCCTCCGGATCGGTGGGCAGGCCGAACGCGCGCTGCATTTCCAGCTTGTTGCGGATCTTGCCGCGCATGTCCAGGGCGGAGAAATGCTCGGGCAGGTAGGGATCGCAACCCGGGTCCCAGACCTCGGTGTCGATGCCGTTGGGAATGGCATGCAGTTCATGGGCGCGCAAACCCAGCACGCCCTCCAGTCCGTGGCCGAACGCCGGCGTCAGGATCTCCCGCGCGTAGGTGGCGCTGACCGTCGTGATCTTGTCGGCGTAGCGCAGCCCCGCCTTCATGAAGTTCAGGTTGCCCCAGAATTCCACGCCGTCGCTGCCGCGATAAGCGGGCGGAATACCGAGTTGCTCGGCCAGGTGCAGCGGGAAGTTGCCCTGGAACGCGAGGTTGTGGATGGTCAGCACCGTCTTCGGCCGCTTGATGCCGGCGGCGTGCAGATACAGCGGCGTAAGCGCCGCGTGCCAGTCGTGGGCATGCACCACGTGCGGCACCCGGATCGGCGTCTCACCCACCGAAATCTTCTGTGCCGCCTGGGCCAGCGCGGCAAAGCGGATTCCATTGTCGGGATATTCCTTTCCGTCCGCATCCAGGTAGGGATTGCCGGCACGCACGTACAGGGCGTCGTTGCGCAGCAGCAGCACCGGTATCTCGGTATCGGCCACCCACCCCGCCCAGACCTCGGCATCGCCGCCGATCAGCCCGGGCAGATCGGCCACTTTCTCCAGGTCGATGGCGGCATGCAGCGCGCTTTCATAGGCGGGCATGAAGATGGTCGCGTCGACGTGCGCGTCGCGCAGGGCCCGCGCCAGGCCGCTCACCGCATCGCCCAGGCCTCCGGTCTTGGCGAGCGGCAGGGCCTCCGACGTTACTAGCATGACTCTCGGCAGCAAGATGTTTCTCCGGCAAAAGACGCTTCCCCAGGGGCAGCTGATGATTGGGTCGGGACTTCACATGCGCAGGGATCTTCCTCGTGCGGCGGGCGGGTGCCGCGCCGGATAATGTCCATCCTCGCCGATAAAAATTACCGCTGTGAGTAAGATGTACACGTCCGATGCGGCGTCCCTCCCGGGATGGGCACCCCTTGCCGGAGACAAGGGCAATATGCATGCCATGGTGCGCCGCGTATGTCCGGCGTTGCGCCGGGTTTGTAACGACATTCTTCCCACGCGCCGCGTGGAAGCCTTTGATCACCAAAAGAGAAACACCATGAGCCCTAGCGATTCCTACCAGCCCAACGATGCCGTGCTGGCCCTGGCCAGCAAGCTGTTCGATCTCGCCCGCGAGGGCGAAACGGAAACGCTGGCCGCCTACCTCGCGGCCGGCGCGCCGGCGGACCTGACCAACCAGAAGGGAGACAGCCTCATCATGCTGGCCGCCTACCACGGCCATGCCGCCACTGTCCGGGCACTGCTGGAACACGGCGGCGATCCCAACCGCGTCAACGACCGGGGACAGAGCCCGCTGGCGGGGGCCGTGTTCAAGGGAGAAGAAGAAGTGGTGCGGGCGCTGCTCGACGGTGGCGCCAATCCCGACCTGGGCTCGCCGTCGGCGCGGGAAACCGCGAACATGTTCGGGCGGGCCGAACTGTTCGGCCGCCCTAATTGAATCCGGGACGGAACGCCGGTGTCAGGCGGCCGCGCGACGCGTGCGGCCCGCCTGCCATAGCAGGGGTATCAGCACGATCGCCACGGCCGGATACAGCAGCCAATTGATGGTTTCCCATCCCGAGGCGTTGAGCAGCCGGCCCGACGAGAACGACGCGATGGCCACCGAGCCGAACACCAGGAAGTCGTTCAGGGCCTGCACCTTGGTGCGCTCTTCGGGCCGGTAGCAGTCGGTGACCATGGCGGTGGCGCCGATGAAACCGAAGTTCCAGCCCACGCCCAGGAACACCAGCGACAGCCAGAAGTGCCCCACGCTCAGGCCATGCAGCGCGACCGCGCCGGACACCGCCATGAGCAGCAAGCCGGCCATCGTCACCCACTCCTTGCCGAAGCGCGTGATCAGCCTGCCGGTGACGAAGCTCGGCCCATACATCGCCAGCACGTGCCACTGGATGCCCAGCGCGGCCTCGCCCACCGTGTGGCCGCACGCCACCATCGCGATGGGCGCCGCCGTCATGACGAAACTCATCATCCCGTACGAGACGATGCCGGCGACCACCGCCACCACGAAGCGGCTCGAGGACGCGATCTCGCGCAGCGGCCGCCCACCGCCCTGCTCGGCCGCGGGACGCACCGATCCGCGCAGCAGGAGCAGCACCGGCAGCGCCGCCAGCGCCAGCACGGCCTGCCCGAGGAAGCTGCCGGCGAAGGGGATGCCGCCGATCGCATCGCGCGTCCAGATCACGGTCTGGGGCCCGATGACCGCGCCCACCAGCCCGCCCACCATGACCCAGGAAATCGCCCGCGCCTTGAAATTGGCGTCGGCCCCGTCGGTCGCCCCGAAGCGATAGCTCTGCACGCACGACCCGTAGGTGCCGGCGATGGCGGTGGCGACGCAGAACAGCGCGAACATGCCGGTGGTGATGCTGTAGGCCGCCAGCAACCCGGCCACGCCGCCGATCACCGCGCCCAGCATGTAGGCGGCACGGCGCCCCAGCCTGCGCATCAGCATGGCCGCCGGGATCGTCCCCAGCGCCAGGCCGAGGTTGTAGAGGCTCACGGGCAGCGTCGCCAGCGACTTGTCGGTGGCCAGCATCTGCCCCACCAGCCCGCCCAGCGAAATGACGATGGCGGGGTTGGCCCCGCCCAGCGACTGCGCACAACTGAGCACCAGCGCATTGCGGCGCACATCCTTCTCGGTCAATGCATTCATGCTCGTACGCGGGCGTTCCTGATTCGATGTTTTTATGATTCTAGGTTATTTGGACAACCTGCCATGCGGTCCCGGCCAATATCGAGGCGCGCGGCATATACTGCCCGGGCCCGACTCGGCCTCACCCCATGCGCCGCCCCATGACCGCCTCCACCGCCAAACCCCACGTCATCTGGCTCATCGTCGCCGCCGCCTTCTTCATGGAAACGCTGGACGGGACGGTGATCGCGACCGCGCTGCCGCAGATGGCCGCCACCTTCGGCACCAACCCGGTCAACCTCAGCATAGGCATGACGTCCTACCTGGTGACCCTGGCCGTGTTCATCCCCATCAGCGGCTGGGTCGCGGACCGGCTCGGCACCCGCCGCGTCTTCGCCTGGGCGGTCGCCGCCTTCACGCTGGCCTCCATCCTGTGCGCGCTCAGCACCAGCGTCGCGCAGTTCACCGCCGCCCGGGTGTTCCAGGGCATGGCGGGCGCGATGATGGTGCCGGTGGGGCGATTGGCGGTGCTGCGCAACACCGGCAAGGAGGACCTGGTCCGGGCCATGGCCTTCATCGTCTGGCCGGGCCTGATCGCGCCGGTGATCGGTCCGCCGCTGGGTGGTTTCCTGGCCACCTACCTGAGCTGGCAGTGGATCTTCCTCTTGAACGTACCCCTGGGCGTGGCCGGCATCTTCCTGATCCGCGCCTACATTCCCGAATCTGCCCCGCAGCCGCGGCGGCCGCTGGACGTGGCGGGCTTCGTCCTGAGCGGCCTGGCGCTCAGTTTCCTGATGGTCGGGGTCGAACTGCTGGGCTACGGCGGACGGTGGCAGCTGGGCGCCCTGCTCGTCGCCGCCAGCATCGCGCTGGGCGTGGCGCTGGCCGCGCACCTGCGCCGCCATTCTCATCCGCTGATCGATCCCACGATCATGGCCGTGCCGTCGTTCCGCACCGTCATGATCGGCGGCACGATCGCCCGCACGGCGATCAGCGCCATGCCCTTTCTGCTGCCGCTGCTGTTCCAGGTGGGTTTCGGCCTGAACGCCTTCGAGGCCGGGATGCTGTACCTGGCCAGCATGCTGGGCAACCTGGGCATGAAGCTGGGCACGACGCAGGCGCTGCGCCGCTTCGGATTCCGCAACGTGCTGGTCTTCAACGGCGCGCTGGCGGGCGCATCCATCGCGCTGTGCGCCGTGCTGTCTCCCGACACGCCCATACCGCTGGTCGTGGCGATCATGCTGGTGTGCGGCCTGACCCGCTCGATGCAGTTCACCGGCCTGACCTCCATGGCCTTCGCCGAAGTTCCTCACCCGCAGATGAGCAGCGCCAATACCCTGTTCAGCACCACCCAGCAGATGTCCATGGGCCTGGGTATCGCGGTCGGGGCCGTGGTGCTGCACCTGACAGCCGCCGCGCGCGACACCGGCGGCGCGACCTACGACGTCACGGATTTCCGCATCACCTTCCTGGTCGTGGGCCTGCTGGCCCTGAGCAGCCTGCTGAGCTTCGTGCGGCTGCGGCGCGACGCCGGCGCCGAGGTCAGCGGGCACCGGCGCAGCGGCGATGCCGCCTGATCAGTACACGTCGCGCCGATAACGGCCCTGTCCGGCCAGCTCGTCCAGACGGTCGCGGCCCAGGATGCGTTCGAGTTCGGCGGCGACCCCCGCCGCCATGCCCTGCAGGCTGCCGCAGACGTAGATCGCGGCGCCGTCGTCCACCCAGGCCCGCAGGTCGGCGGCCGCGGCGGGCAGGCAGTCCTGCACGTAGCGCGGCCAGCCCGCCGTGCGCGAGAACGCCAGGTCCAGCCGTTCGAGCACGCCCCGCTCGCGCCAGGCCTCGATCTCGCCGCGATGGAAGAAATCGTGCTCGGGCGTACGTTCCCCGAACAGCAGCCAGTTGCGAGGCGCGCCCGCCGCGGCGCGCGCCTTCAGGTGCGCACGCAGGCCCGCCATGCCGGTACCGTTGCCGATCAGGATCATTGGCCGCTCGGGCGGGGGCGGATGGAAGCCGCTGTTGCGCCGCAGCCGTACGTCCACCTGTCCGCCCTGCCGGACGTGCCGGGTCAGCCATCCCGACCCCAGGCCCAGCCGGCCGTCGGGATAACGCATCTGCCGCACCAGGAGTTCCAGGCGGCCGTCGGCCGGCAGCGAAGCGATCGAGTATTCACGATGAGGGACGCGCGCCAGCGCCTCCAGCAACGCCGGAACCGGCAGGCCACGCAGCGCGGCGCGCCCGGCCTGGTCGTGGGGCAGCACCCGGGCCGCCAGCGCATCGCCCAGCGATTGCGTGCCGTCCACCTGCATGGCGCCGTCCAGGCCCAGCGCCGCCAGCAGCGACGCGACCTCGTCGGGGGCATTGCGCGGTCCGATCTCGGCGATGTCGCCGGCCTCCCAGTCCCCTGGCGACGGAGTGGCCGCCACCAGGGCCAGGTGATACGCGGGATCGCCGGGGCTGCCGTCGTTCAGCAGGCGGCGCTCGGCCAGCGTCCAGGGCTGGTAGCTGGGCGCCGCCCAGTCTTCCATTTCCGCGCTCGCCCCCAACACGTTCAGATAGTGCTGCCAGTGGCGCAGCGCCCCCTCGTCGCCGTCGTCCACCAGCACGGGATCGAACAAGGGCTCGGCGCCCTGCCGGTGCAGCCAGTTCGCCAGCGACTGGCCGAAGGCGCAATAGCGCTGGTAGCTGCTGTCGCCCAGGGCCAGCACGCCGTAGCTCAGGCCGGTCAGGGCCAGGTCGCCGGCCAGCGTCTTGCGCGCGAAGCCGGCGACGCTGTCGGGGGCGTCGCCCTCGCCCGTGGTGCTGACCACGAACAAGGCCTTGCGAAAGCGCTGCAGGGCCGAACCGCCCATCTCCGCCAGGCTGGCCAGGTACACGGGCAGCCCCGCCGCCTGGAGCGCCTGCGCGCTGCGCCGCGCGATCTGCTCGGCAAAACCGGTCTGGCTGGCATAGGCCACCAGCAGCGCATCGGCCGCGATCGCACCGCCGGACGGTGCCGCCTCGGCGCGCCTTGCCAAGGCTACCCACAGGCAGAACGCCAGATAGCAGGCAACCACCAGCGCTCCCGTCACCGTCCGGTATGCCGTCGGCGAGAGCGGCAGCACGGCGGCGGCCACCAGGACCAGCGCGACCAGCAGCACCAGCACGGCCACGCCCGCGGGGCGCGCGGATACCGCGCGAGATTTGTCGTTCATTCCATCATCGCCGCGAAATTGGGCGTCATCGTTTCCTGGTATCCCTGGGCCGTGCGCTGCACGAACTGCGCCGCCAGCCCGCGACGCGACGCCCAGCGCAGCCCCTCGTCCGGCCCCATCACCGTCAGCGCCGTCGCCAGCGCGTCGGCCGCCATGCACTCGGGGTGCAGCACCGTGACCGAGACGACGCCGTTGCCGATGGGCGCGCCCGTGCGCGGGTCCAGAGTATGGCTGTACATGCCCTGGCCATCGGAGACGTGGCGCCGATAGTCTCCCGAGGTGGCGATCGCCAGGCCCTCCAGGGCCACCAGCGTGGGCGGCACGGACGATACGCCCGCCGTGTCCCAGGCCCGATCCAGCTCGACCCACCAGGGCGTGCCGTCCGGCTTCACGCCGTGCCCGACCAGTTCGCCGCCTATCTCCACCAGATAGCCGGCCACGCCGGCGCGCCGCAGGCATCGGGCCACGGCATCGACCGCATACCCCTTGGCGATGCCGGACAGGTCCACATAGGCCCCGCCCGGCTGCCGCGCCCGGCGGCCCGCCACGTCCAGCTCGATCCGGTCCCAGCCCACCCGCCCGCGCACGGCCTGGACCTCGTCCGCCGACGGCCGGGCGCACGGTCCTTGCGGCCCGAACCCCCAAAGATCGACCAAAGGCCCCACGGTCGGATCGTAGGCACCTCCGCTTTCGCGGGCCACGCTCAGGGCCTGCTCCAGCACCACGAACAAGTCATCCGGCAAGGCGTGCCAGCTACCCGCCGGCGCGGCATTGAAACGACTCAGGTCCGTATCGTCCCGCCAGTTGCTCATCTGGTCGACGATCCCATCCAGCGTCGCCCGCACCCGCTCTTCCAGGTCCGGCGGCACCCCGCCGTCATCGACCAGCCTGACCGCCCAACTCGTCCCCATCGTCGGCCCGCCCATACCCACCACCCGGGCCTCGCCCCCATACCCCCGCCGCGCCTGCTCCGACACCGCCAAGGGAACGAGCACTCGCCCCTCCCTGCGCCCTGCGGGCGCCCCCCAGGGGGCGAAACCGGCGGACTGGCAGACAGCGGCACCAGACCCAGGATGCGGTGGATCCGGCTCCGCCGGTCCACCCGCATCGCCCCCTGGGGGGCGCCCGCAGGGCGTAGGGGGGGGCATTCTATTCAGGCAAAACCTCGAACGTCGCGATGTAGGTCGAGCGGCGCTCCTTCGCCTTGTCGAAGGTGGTCTTGTCGTCCTTGGTCTCGGCTTCCAGCCAGTACATGCCGGGCTCGGGCCAGGTCACCGTGAATTTGCCGTCGGCATCGGTGCGCGTCTTCATTTCATGCAGCTGGTCGCGGTAGCGGATCCCGCCCGGCACGATGGATACCTCGATGCCGGCCGCGGGCTTGCCGTCCAGCAACAGCCGGAAGCTGGCCTCTTCCTTGGCGAACAAATCGTTCGGATGGGTGATGGGAGCCAGTTCCAGCCCCCCGCCGGTGGGCTTGAGCACCGTCTCGGTCGGCTTGCCCACGGTCACGAAGGTCTCCAGGCGGCTGTTGGACTGCGTGACCCGCAGGTCCTGCGCGTCGGCCGGCACCTCTTGCGCGAATTTCTCCGCCGTGCCGCGCCAGCGCTTGTTCTTGCCGTTTTCCTTGTACGACGCGAACACACCGTTGTTGACCACCGCCATCTTGTAGGTGCCGGTCTGGGTCAGGTGCACATCGAAGGTGCTGCGATAACGTCCCGTGGACTGGTTCTCGGCCTTGGCGGCGGCGCCGTCGGGAGCGGTCACCGACAGGTTGTTCAGTTGCAGCGGGAAATGCTCGAAGTAGAAGAGATCGTTGGACACCGCGGCGTCCACCGTCACCCAGGGATCCGCGCCCGACATGACCGTGGCCGAGGGCAGCATCCACATGCGGTGCGCCTGTGCCGACAGGGGCAGGCTGAACGCCAGGGCCAGCGCGGCCCATTTGAGAGACATCTTCATGTTCTTTTCCTCGGAAGGGGTTGCTAGGAAAGAGTTGCCAGGGAATCAGGGTTTGGTTTCCAGCGCGACGCGGCCCAGCTCGTGCTGGCCACGCGCCTCGCCCTTCTCGGGCGCCCGAGGCGGCCACTGGAACGGGATGCGCAGCAATTCGCGGCCACCGACCTCGCGCGCGGCCTCGACCACCAGTTCGTACTTGCCTTCGGCCAGCTTGCCCAGGGGTGCCTTGCCGTCGCTGAACACCAGTTGATGCTCGCCCACGGGCCGCGTGGCACCGCTGATGCCGTCGGCGGGCATGGTCAGCTCGCGGCCGCTGCGGCGCCACCACTGGCGCATGTCCTTGAGCCACTTCGTACCTTCGTCGTTCTTGAGCTTGACGTCGTACCAGACGGCCAGGTTGGTGGCCACCTTCTGATCCGGCCCCTCCACCCACACCGCCACGTACGGACGGTGGTACTCGGCCACGTTCAGCCGGGGGATCTCGATCCTTACCGACAGGTCGGCGGCCTGGGCCTGCCCGACCATCAGGCCGGTGACGGCCACCGGGATCAATGTACGCATAGCCAGAACCTCTTCAATGAATGAATACGAATGCCAGGAACAGCGGCACGGCGACGCCCAGCGCCACCATGGGCCAGGTGACGGGCCGGTTGCGGGAATGGATCTGCAGCAGGAAGAAGCCGGTCACGCAGAACACCAGGCAGGCGACCGCGAAGACGTCCAGGAACCACTTCCAGGCCTCGCCGGTGTTGCGGCCCTTGTGCAGGTCGTTGAAATACGAGATCCACCCGCGGTCGGTGCTCTCGTACTTCACCGCGCCGTCGGGCAGCTCGACACTCAGCCAGGCATCGCCGCCCGGTCGCGGCAGGGAAACGTAGATCTCGTCGGGCGACCATTCGGCCACCTGGTCGCCGATCGCGATCGACAACTGGGCTTCCAGCCATTGCCGCAGCGCGGCCGGCAGCGGCGCCTTGTCGGCCCCGCCTTCCGGAGCCAGCGCGCGAGCCAGTTCAGCCGGCACCTGCGCTTCTCTGGAAACGACGCGGGGATGGGCTTCGATCTGGGAGGCGTGATTGAGCGTGATGCCCGTGGCGGCGAACAGCAGCATGCCGACGAGACAGATCGCCGAGCTGATCCAGTGCCATTGATGCAGATGCTTCAACCAGAATGAGCGACGCTTCTGCTCCAGGAAGCGATCCGACTGTTTGTCCATACGACGGTGCGCGGCACTGCATGCTTGAGATGATTAAGATCAATAATGATAACAATTCTCAAGCACTGTAGCCAGCGCCCGCCCGGCGCGCCCTCCAGGCGCGGGCGCGGCGTCCCCCCGCCGCCGCCCTTGCCGCGGGACTTACTTCGAGTCTTCCAGGCGCACGCCCACCTTCAGGGCCACCTGCCAGTGCGCGATCTTGCCGTCCTCGATGTGGCCCCGCACCTGGGTGACCTCGAACCACGCCAGATGGCGCATCGTCAGGGCCGCGCGATCGATCGCGTTGCGGATCGCGTCGTCGCTGGACTTCGTCGAGGACCCGACCAATTCGAGCTGCTTGTACACGTGTTCCGACATCGTCGTCTCCTGGTTGCCTGGGGTGCCGGCCAGCAAAGGCCATGCCCGGCGCCGTGGCGGCGCCGCAAGCCGGCCAGACCACCTTAGTCCAAGCTGCGGACATGAATCAAGCTATCCTATGGCACCGCCCGCCGCCCCCCTGCCCGCCGACCGTGGACCACAGAAAAACGCTGAACATCACCCTTTGGCTCGTCGCCATCGGTCTCTTCATGCAGACGCTGGACACCACCATCGTCAACACGGCGCTGCCGGCGATGGCGGCCAGCCTGGGCGAGAGCCCGCTGCGCATGCAGTCGGTAGTGATTTCCTACGCGCTTACCATGGCCGTGCTGATACCCGCCTCGGGCTGGCTGGCCGACCGCTTCGGCACGCGCAAGGTGTATTTCTCGGCCATCGTCCTGTTCACGCTGGGCTCGGTGCTGTGCGCGGTCTCCCAGGACCTGAGCCAGCTCGTCGCCTCCCGCGTGGTCCAGGGGGCCGGCGGCGCGATGCTGATGCCGGTCGGCCGGCTGGTCATCCTGCGCAGCTTCCCCCAGGAGCGGCTGCTGCCCGCGCTGAGCTTCGTCGCCATACCGGCCATGGTCGGCCCCATGATCGGCCCCGTGTTGGGCGGCTGGCTGTCCGAGCAGTTCTCCTGGCACTGGGTGTTCCTGATCAACATTCCGGTCGGCGTGGCGGGCGCAATCGCCACGCGCACCTTCATGATCGACAAGCGCGAGACGCAACGGGCCGCCTTCGACGGCGTGGGCTACGGCCTGCTGGCCTTCGGCATGGCGGCCATCTCGCTGTCGCTGGACGGGTTCTCGGGCCGCGCCACGGGACACGCCACCGTCGTGCTCATGCTGGTGTTCGGCCTGATCAGCATCGTCACCTACTGGCTGCGCGCGGGCAGGCAGGCCGCCCCGCTGTTCTCGCCCGCCCTGTTCCGCATCCACACGTTCACGATAGGCCTGCTGGGCAACCTGTTCGCGCGGCTGGGCAGCAGCGGCATGCCCTTCCTGCTGCCGCTGCTGCTGCAGGTCAGCCTGGGCTATTCGCCCACGCACTCGGGCCTGATGATGCTGCCCGTGGCTGCGGCCGGCATGCTCAGCAAGCGCCTGGCGACCTCGCTGATCACCCGCTACGGCTATCGCCACGTCCTGGTGGTCAACACGGTGCTGGTCGGCCTGACCATCGCCTCGTTCTCGCTGGTCGACGCCTCGCATCCGGTCTGGGCCCAGGTGGTGCTGATGGCCTTCTTCGGTGCGGTGAACTCGCTACAGTTCACCGCCATGAACACGCTGACGCTGAAGGACCTGGGGCAACAAGGCGCCAGCAGCGGCAACAGCATCCTGTCCATGATGCAGATGCTGGCGATCAGCCTGAGCGTGACGGTGGCCGGCGGCATCCTCTCGGCCTTCAGCCACTTCGTGGACCACGGCGCCCCCCAGGACGCGCTGGCGGCCTTCCACGCCACCTTCATCTGCATCGGCCTGCTCACGGCCGCATCGGCATGGATCTTCTGGCAACTGTCGCCCGACGTGCCGCGCGAATCCAAGAAGGATGACTCGCTGGACCTGGGGTAACGAAGGGCGACGGCCGCGTCGTATAGAATCGACCCTTTTGCGCGGCCCGCCATGTGGTTCAAGAATCTACAGATCTATCGCCTTCCCGCCCCCTGGCCCATGACCGCCGAGGGGCTCGATGAACTGCTCAGGCCCCAGGTCTTCGGCCCCGGCTCCAGCCTGGAACTGCAGACGCAGGGATGGGCGCCCCCGCTCGAGAACGGCAGCCTGCTGGCCCACGGCGTGAACGGCCAGTTGCTGATCACGCTGCGCACCGAGAAGAAACTGCTTCCGACCACCGTCATCAACCAGGTGGCCAAGGCCAAGGCCCAGGAAATCGAAGAGCAGCAAGGCTTCAAGCCCGGCCGCAAGCAGATGAAGGAGATCAAGGAAAACGTCAAGGAAACGCTGCTGCCGCGCGCCTTCAGCATCCTGCGCGACACCCGCGCGTGGATAGACACGCGCAACGGCTGGCTGTGCATCGACGCCTCCTCGGCGGCGCGCTGCGACGAACTGCTGCAGCTCCTGAACCGGGCCATCGACAAGTTCCCGCTGGCCAACCTGCACGTGCAGACCTCGCCCGCGGCCGCCATGACGGAATGGCTGGCCGGCGGCGAAGCCCCCGCCAACTTCACGATCGACCAGGACACCGAACTGCGCTCCACCGGCGAAGGCCGGGCCACGGTGCGCTACGTGCGGCAATCCATCGAAGCCGAGGACGTGCGCCGCCACATCGAGGCCGGCAAGCAGTGCACCCGCCTCGCGATGACCTGGGCCGACCGCATCTCGTTCGTGCTGAGCGAATCGCTGGCCATCAAGCGCATCGCGCCGCTGGATGTGCTCAAGGAAAACGCCGACGCCCTGGCGCAGAACGACGCCGAGCGCTTCGACGCCGATTTCACGCTGATGTCCGGCGAACTGGCCAAGCTGATCGCCGACGTGGTCGACGCCCTGGGGGGCGAGGCCCCGACGATGCGCTGACGGCCGCCGGGGCGGCGCGCCGCGCCGCCCTACGAGCGTGGGGCGCTCCAGGCCGCCAGGGCCGGCGCCAGCGCGAACAGGCCGAACAGCCAGGCGGCCGCGGTGCGGGCGCCTTCGATGCCACCCGGGTCGGCCAGGCCGGCGGCATTGGCCACCATGCCGGCCACGGCCGATCCCAGCGCGATCGCGTAGAGTTGCAGGGTGGTCACCGCGCCCGACGCCAGATTCTCCTGGCCCGGGGGCGCCGAGCGGAACACCCGCGTGACCAGGTGCGACCAGCACATGCCTATGCCAAAGCCCACCCCGGCCAGCGCCAGGCACAGCGCGGCGAACGCCACGTCGCCCGATTCGCCCTGCGGCACCAGCACGGCCAGGGCGGCCAGGCCCACCGTGGTCACCACGGGCCCGCCACGGACCAGGCGCACGACGGCCGCGCCGGTGCGTCCCGAGAACATCAGCGAGGCCAGCGTCCAGCCGCCCGCCATGACCGCCGTCAGGTAGCCCGCCACGAGCGGCGTCTGGCCGTGCAGGGTCTGCAGGAAATACGGGACGAAGATCTCGCTGGTCAGGCCGATGATCAGCATCGCCATCGTCAGGTAGCAGGCGCCCAGCACCGTGCGGGTCGAATAGGCGCCCGTGGGCATCAGCCGCGACGAGGCCTTCACGTCCAGCCGCCCCATCCACGCCACCAGCGCCAGCCCCACCGCCACGCCCGCGGCGTTCCAGGCCAGTTCATGCGAGAGGCTGCCCACCGACACCACCATCACCGAGCACGCCAGCAGCGCCAGCTTGCCCCAGGGCACGCCCGCCGCCGCCGACGACGAGGCGGGCGCGGTGGCCGGCACCAGCCTATAGACGATAGCCGCCAGCGCGGCGGCCACCGGCAGCAGCGACAGGAAGGCCGGCCGCCACCACCCCAGCGAGGCGAACAGCCCGCCCAGGGCCGGCCCCGACAGCGTCGCCACGCCCCACATCGCCGAGACGAAAGCCAGCGCGCGCGGCCACAGGCGCGATTCGTACACCATTCTGATCAGCGCGTACGACAAGGCCAGCAGCACGCCGCCGGCGAGCCCCTGTACGGTCCGCCCGGCAAGCAGCCACCACATGGCCGGCGCGGTGGCGCAGATCAGCGATCCCAGGCAGAACAGCGCCAGCGCGCCCAGATAGGCGCGGCGCGGCCCCATCCGGTCGATCAGCCGGTAGGACAGGGCCGAACCCAGGATGGACGCCACCACGAACAGCGTCGTGCTCCAGGCGTAGTAGGCCAGCCCACCGATGCTGTGCACGATGGTGGGCATGATGGTGGTGACGACGTAGACGTTGATGGCGTGGAGCGCCACGCCACCGGCCAGCGCCAGCGACCGCAGCGCGTTGCGGCCGGTCATGAGTTCGAAGGGAGAAGACGTTTCCTGGGAGGAAGGCATGCGTAGGTCCGTAGACGCGCGCACTCAACGTGCGACCAGCGAGCGGACCGGATTGTAAGGGCGGACCGGCAGGCTGTGGCCCACGGGCAGAACGTCGGAGAATTCCAGCGAGGCGCCTTCGTGCACTTCGCGGAAGGTGTTGGCCCCGTACAGGTTCTTGCCCTGCACGTAGTACACGCCATCGATGGCCGACGGCGAACGGACATCGCGCCCCAGCCGGTTCGCCAGCCAGCGCGACATTTCGAAATGGCTGATCCAGCCCGCCTGCCGCATGGATTCGGACACGGACTCGGGCGCCTCGCGGCTCCAGGACAGCACCGGGACATCGGCCACTTCGGGCTCGATCACGTTGTGCCCCCACATGCCCCGCGTGCCCAGCAGCTGCCCATGGTCGCCGGTGATCACCAGGTGGCGCTGGCCCGGCAACTGGTCGAATTCGTCCAGCATGCGGTCCAGCAACGCATCGAGATACAGCACGGAATTGTCGTAGGCGTTGCGCTGGCGCACCGCGCGTGGCTGGTCATGGCTGTCCGGCCAGTGCGCATAGCGGTCCCGCGCATGCGCATAGTTGGCCTCGTAGGGAGCATGCGTCGAGCGCAGCAGGACCACGACGAAAGTCTTCTTCGGCCACACCTGCTCCCGCAGCAGCGACAGGATCGCCTCGTCGCCCTGCCTGCGGAAGCGGGCGGGCTCGTCCTCGCGCGTGATGGACACGTCGACGTAGCGGCTGCCCACGTCGTTGAGCAGCTTGGACTCCTGGGACGAGATCCAGTAGGTCGTGAAGCCCGCCTCCTTGGCGAACTTGAACAGGTTCGTGGACAGGCCCCGGATCTGGTCCAGCTGGCCGGGCTCGCGCACGGCGTTCATGATCAGCGGCATGCTGGCCGCCGTGGAGACGGCTGCCGCCACCCCATGGCGCGCGACCAGCCCCTGCTCCATGCGCCGCGCCAGGTTGGGCGTCGTATCCCGCTCGTAGCCCATGATGCCCAGGTGCTCACTGCGCAGCGAATCGGCCACGAACAACCACACGTGCTGCGCATCCGAGGGGAATGGCACGACCTCGGGCCGGGTCGCGGCCGCCACCGGAGCCGGCGCCGCGTGGAGCGATCCGCGCAGGACGTTGTGCACCAGGAAGAAGCTGAAGGTGTTGAGCGAGTTGTGCAGGCCGCTGCGGGTGGGGCCCGGCAGGAAGGAATTGAGATCGCGGTAGGTGGCGCGGTAAGGCTTGGACAGCAGGCCCGCGGCCACCAGCATCACCCCCAGCGCGCGCTGCCAGCGCCGGACGTCGGACCGCATGCAGGTCATGAACAGCCACCATGCGGCCAGATACGGGATCAGCACCGCGAACAGCACGTGGACATGGTCGCGGAAATCGGCCAGCGCCACTTCCCGGACGTCTCCGAACTCGGAAAACAGGCTGGCCAGCACGACGGGATCGAGCGGCCGGCCGGCGTAGGAAATATGGCTGAGCTGGACCAGTTCCATGCCGCCCAGCAGCACCAGGATGCAGGTCACGAACACCCGGCTGCCCGACAGCCACAGTCCCAGGTTGAAGGCCAGCAGCGCCGCGAAATAGTTCAGTTCGAAATCGGCCTGGTTGGCGACCGTGAACCATTGCTGGATCCAGTCGTCCAGCATCAGCAGCGACGTGGTCAGCAGGACCAGCGCTCCCCGCAGGGCAAGGTGCCGCCAGTTCCACATCCCGGGCCGGAGCGTCAGGGTCAAGTCAGTCGTCGTCATTCGCACTCGATCAAGCGGCCCGCGGCCTTCCTACGTGAAAAACGGCGTCCAGCCGTAACCGGGCGCCGTTCTGCTGCGAGCGGTAGACCCACCCCGGGAAAACCGCAAGCTTAACTCAGTTCACCCCTGCCGCGAGAGGGGGAATTCCCCTCGCGCCGGCCGGGGTGCCGGCCTTATGCCGCGTTGGATTCGGGCTGGCTGTCCTTGCCGCGATTGTTGACCACCATGCGGGCACCGCCCAAGATGGCAACCAGCGCCAGCGGGTAGACCAGCCACTGCACCCACGCGTGGGCCTGGAACCAGGGCTTGACCAGGGGCTCGCCCATCACCATCTTGGCCGCGGTCACGACCAGCACGCCGGCGCCGATGTAGATGATGGCCGGATAGCGTTCCATCAGGCGCAGGATGAGGCGGCTGCCCCAGACCATGATGGGCACGCTGATCAGCAGGCCCAGCACCACCAGCAGGAAACTGCCGTGCGCCGCGCCGGCCACCGCCAGCACGTTGTCCACGCCCATGACCGCGTCGGCGATCACGATGGTCTTGATGGCGGCGACGAAGCTGGTGTTGACCGAGCCGCTGCCGTGCTCGTCCTCTTCGGCGGTCAGCAGCCGGTACGCGATCCACAGCAGCGCCAGGCCGCCCACCAGCATGAGGCCGGGAATCTTGAGCAGCCAGACCACGGCCAGCGTCATCAGCGTACGGACGACGATGGCGCCGACCGTGCCCCAGACGATGGCCTTTTTCTGCAAGGCGGGAGGCAGGTTGCGCGCGGCCAGCGCGATGACGATGGCGTTGTCGCCCGCCAGCACGATGTCGATGACGACGATGGACGCGAGCGCGAACAGGAATTGGGTGGTGAAAATTTCTGCGGCGAAAGCCGAAAGCCATTCCACGAGTGGTTCTCCAGAGAAGTTGACGGCCTCTGCTGGCAACAGGAATCACTGGGGGACGGGAGTACCCATGCAGGACCTGAGGCCAGGCTGCAAAGGTCTTGTTCAATCACCGGGCGGTGATCCGCACGACCGGAGGAAGCGGACTTCCACGTATTGACGATCGTACGAAAGAGCCTGTTGGGCTCTCGAACTACTCCCCTTTGGAGGAACATGCCATAGACATGTCAGCCGGCATTTTCGCCCGGGGTTCGGCTTCGCGTCAACATCGGGGGATACCCCAAGAAAATGCCGAAAACGGGACCGCCCGGGCCCCGGCAAGCCGCGCCCCCGGGCCATCCGCTTCGTATATGCTTGGCTTCTCGGCCGACTCCGGCCGGCATCCAGGTGGAAAATCCCATGTCCGTCGCCTTTCCCGCCATCGAAGCGGCCGCCGCGCTGCTTGCCGGCCACGCCCACCGCACGCCCGTGCTGACCTCGCATACCGTCGACGCCCGCACCGGGGCCTCGGTCTTCTTCAAGTGCGAGAACTTCCAGCGCATGGGCGCCTTCAAGTTCCGCGGCGCCTATCACGCGCTGGCCCGGCTGGCGGATGATGCGCGCCGGCGCGGCGTGGTGGCCTATTCGTCCGGCAACCATGCCCAGGCCGTCGCGCTGGCGGGCCGGCTGCTGGGCATACCGGCCACCATCGTCATGCCGTCGGACGCGCCCCAGGTCAAGCTCGAAGCCACGCGCGGCTATGGCGCCCGCGTGGTGCTGTACGACCGCGCCACGCAGCGGCGCGAGGACATCGCGGCCGAACTGGCCGACCGCGAAGGGCTGACCACCATCCCGCCCTTCGATCATCCGGACGTCATCGCCGGCCAGGGCACCGCCGCGCTGGAGCTGCTGCGCGAGACCGGGCCGCTGGACTACCTGCTGGTGCCGTGCGGCGGCGGCGGATTGCTGTCGGGATCCGCCATCGCGGCCAACGCCTGCGCCCCCGGCATCCGGGTCATGGGCGTGGAGCCGGCCGCCGGCGACGACGTCACCCGGTCGTTCCACAGCGGCACGCTGCAATCGGTCGACAACCCCGATACCATTGCCGACGGCGCGCGCACGCAGTCGGCGGGCCGGTACACCTTCCCGCTCATCCAGTCCCACGTCCACGACATGCTGACAGTGACCGACGACGAACTGCTGCGCGCGATGTTCTTCCTGATGGAGCGGATGAAGTTCGTGCTCGAACCCACCGGCGCTCTGGGCGCGGCCGCGCTGCTGTCCGGCAAGGTCGATGCGCGCGGCAAGCGCGTGGGCATCATCGTCTCGGGCGGCAACGTCGACCTGTTCGCGCTGGCGCCCTACCTGGCCAAGGGGCGCGCCGCCTACGGCGCGTAGTGCGCCATGCCGATGGCCGGGGCAACCGGCGCGGCCGCCTCGGCGTGCGCGGGGCGGAACGTCACGATGGCCATCAGCAGGATCGCAAGCGCGAGGTCGCGCCGGGGCGTCTCGTAGGGCTGCGAGCGCAAGCGCCGGAAGCCCCACATGACCAGCACGATGAAGCCCCCCATCAGCGCCGCCGCCAGGAACGAGCCGGCATACTGCGCCAGCACCGGCAGCCGTTCGCTGAACGGCCCTTCGGGCAACGGCCCGCGCAGCGCGCTGGACACGAGGAACATCAGTCCCAGCGCCCCGGCCAGCGCTCCCCACGACAAATCCCGACCGACGAAAACCTTCACGACATTCACACCCAAGGCTAGACGGGAAAAAGTATAGCGTTTGGATCTTCTCCCAGGATGCGGTGGATCCGGCTTTGCCGGTAGGGGAGACCGCTACGGCCAGGCCGAGTAAGTCAGGTCCTCGCGGCCGGCTTCCTCGAGCACCCGGCGGCGGTAGCTGCCGGGGGGAACGCCCATGTGGCGCTTGAAGAAGCGGTTGAAGTGCGCGGTGTCGCGGAACCCCAGGCCGTAGGCGACCTGGGCCACGGGCAGCGGCGACTGCTGCAGGCGTACCCGGGCTTCCTGCAACAGGCGCTCGTGCACCACGGCCAGCGGGCCGCAGCCGGCGCTGCGCATGGACGCGGCGTGCAGCCGGCGTTCGGTCACGCCCAGGGTGCGGGCGTAGCGGGAAATGGGCCAGTGCTCGCGGAAGTGCATCTCCACGACACGCAGGAAACGCTGGAACACGACGGAGCCGGGCCGGTCCCCGGTGGGCGCCTCGGGATCGATGTCGCTCATGCGCCAGAGATGCGTCAGGACGATGGAAAGATAGGCGACGGCGATGCCGGCCGCGCCCTTGGCCGCCTGGCGCAATTCATGGCTGACCGCCTCGAACACGGGGCGCAGCATGTCCCGCCCCGCCGCCATCTCGTCCGGCCCGATATGCAGCAGGCGGTCGGCCACGTTGCGCAAGGCCGCCGCGTGCTGGCTGGCGGCCGAGGCGCGCGACACCAGTTCCTCGGCGGCCGACAGCATGTAGCCGGCGCCGCCGGCCTCCAGGCGTATGGACTGCGCCATGCCGGGTGGCAGCCAGGCCAGGCACGGCGCGCGCAGCGCGAGCTGCCCGTGGCGCAGCGTGGCGACGCCCTTGCCCGCCGTCAGCAGCAAGGCGTGGCTGCGCCCCTGCCGGCGCGCGGCGTCGATCACCCATTCGCGCGCCGCCAGCGCGGGCGCCATGGATTCGCTTTCCATCAGCGTGGCCAGCGGCGTCTCGCCGATGTCCGGGTGCACGTCGGGTAGGGAATGCGGATAAGCCACCATGCGGGTCCTCGGTAAGGCGGGCGGAAAAGTGCAAGTATTCGTCCGATTTCATCAATGCCTGCAACTTTACACGGCGGGGCCCTCTGGCCAGAATTTGTACGTCGCTACAACAAAACTCCGCGATTGTTACAAAATTACCGGGAGACACACCATGCTCACCTCGCCCCTGAAATCGCTGCGCCTGCTGGGCGCGGCCACCGCCCTGTCGGCGTTCTCGCTCGCCCTGCCGGCCCACGCCCAGGACGCCGTCACCATCGGCTACGCCATCTCCAAGACCGGCGTGAACGCGGGCGGCGCGGGCATCACGACCATTCCCAACTACAAGCTCTGGGTCCATGAGGTCAACCAGGCGGGCGGCCTGAAGGTTGGCGCCAAGCGCCTGCCCATCAAGGTCGTCGAATACGACGACCGCTCCAGTTCGGAAGACGCCGTGCGCGCGGTCGAGCGCCTCATCACCCAGGACAAGGTCGACTTCCTGCTGCCTCCGTGGTCGACCGCGATGAACCTGGCCGTCGCCCCCACCTTCCACCGCTACGGCTACCCGCTGCTGGCGGGCTCGGCCGTTACCGAACGCGCGCCCGAATTCGCCAAGCGCTGGCCCAACAGCTACTGGCTGCTGGGCACCGGCTCGCAATACGCCGAAGCCCTGGTCGACCAGCTGGCCGGCCTGCGCAAGGCGGGCAAGATCGGCGACGCCATCGCCATGGTCTCCATCGCCGACGGCTTCGGCATCGAGCTGGCCACCGCGGCGCGCGCCGCGTTCCAGAAGGCGGGCTTCAAGCTGGCCTACGCCAAGACCTATCCGGTGGGCACGCAGGACCTGGCGCCCATCGTGAACGAGGCCAAGAAGCTGAACCCCGACGTCTTCATCGCGTTCAGCTATCCGCCCGACACCATGGCCATCACGGACCAGGCGCGAGTGCTGGGCTTCAATCCCAAGGTGTTCTACACCGGCGTGGGCACCGCCTTCCCGTTGTACAAGAACCGCTTCGGCGCGAACGTCGAGGGCGTGGCCAGCCTGGGCGGCATCGACGCCAGCAGCCCCGCGGTCAAGGCCTACATCCAGCGCCACAAGGAAGTGACCGGCGCCGAGCCGGACCGCTGGGCCAGCCTGGTCACCTATGCCGGGCTGCAGGTGCTGCAACAGGCCATCGAGAAAGCCGGGACGCTGGACCGCAAGGCCGTGTCGGCCAAGATCGCGAACGAGGAGTTCGACACCATCCTGGGCCGCATCAACCTGAAGAACCACATGGTGCCCAACATGCTGACGCTGGGGCAATGGCAGAACGGCGAGTTCGTCGGCATCGAACCGGCCAGCCACGCCGGCGCCGCCAAGCTGGTCTTCCCCAAGTCCGCCTGGCAGGCCGGCGCCGCCTCGCGCTGACCCTCAACCCGCGCCGCCCGGCCGCATGGCGCCGGACGGCGCGCGACAGGAATCCCGTATGTTCATCGATGCACTCTTCTCCGGCATCACGCTGGGAGGCATGTACGCGCTCGTCGCCATGGGGCTCACCCTGCAGTACGGCGTCTCGCGCATCATGAATCTGGCCTATGGCGAATTTCTCGTCGCCGCGGCCTTCTGCGCCTACCTGCTGATGACCGGTCTCCACGTCACGCCCCTGTGGGGACTGCTGCTGATTGTCCCCATCGCCTTCGCCCTGAACTGGCTGGTCTACCGCTTCCTGCTGACGCCGCTGGTCAAGCGCACCCGCACGCGCGCCGCGCTGGAGGTGGACAGCATCCTGGCCACCTTCGGCCTGCTGTTCATCGTGCAGGGCGTGATGCAGGTCACCTTCGGCGGCAACTACTACAGCTATTCCTACCTGAACGAACCCGTCCGCATCCTGGATTCCGTGCTGGCCCTGAACCGGCTGCTGGCCCTGGGCTTCGCCGCGGTGTTCGGCATCGGCTTCTACCTGGCGCTGACCCGCACCCGCCTGGGCACCGCCATCCGCGCGGTGGCGGTGGACCCGGTGGCCGCGCGCCTGGTCGCCATCGACGTGCGCTGGGCCTCGGCCCTGGCCTTCGCCGCCGGTGGCGCGCTGGCGGCCGGCGGCGGCGTGCTGGTCAGCATGTTCCTGACCTTCAACGCCAACATGGGCGTGATCTTCACCATGAAGGCGCTGATCGTGATCATCATGGGCGGCGTGGGTAACGTCCTGGGCGCGCTGGTCGCGGGCCTGCTGCTGGGCCTGGCGGAATCCTTCATCGCCACCTACGTCGACCCGGGACTGACGATCGCCGTGACCTACGGCGTGTTCCTGCTGGTGCTGCTGGTGCGTCCCACCGGCCTGTTCGGGAGGGCCGCGCGATGAACGCCCCGCTGCGCATTCCCCTGATCGTGAGCGCCGCCATGCTGGCGGTGCTGGCCGGCGTGCCCCTGGTGGCCGACGGCTACGGCCTGTCGCTGGCCATCAACATCCTCAACTACGCCGTGCTGGCCACCGCCTGGGCGATGTTCTCGGGCCCCACCCGCTATGTGTCCCTGGCCACGGTCGCCTTCTTCGGCATCGGCGCCTATACCGTGGCGGTCCTGGGCGAGGCCCTGCCCTGGCCGGCCGTGCTGGCGGCGGCCGCCCTGGTCGGGCTGGTGGTCGCCATCGTGGTCGGCCTGTCCACGCTCAGGCTGGCCGGGGTCTATTTCGTCATCTTCACCTTCGGGCTGACCGAGTTGATCCGCCAGTTGGTCACCTGGTACGAGGTGAACGTGTCGAATTCCATCGGCCGCTATGTATTCCTGGACATCAGCCAGGAACAGATCTACTGGCAGTTGCTGGCGCTGGGCGCGGTCCTGTTCCTGGCCACCCTGCTGCTGGGCCGCTCCCGCCTGGGCTTCGCGCTGCGCATCATCGGCGCGGACGAAACGGTGGCCCGCCACTGCGGCATCGACACCACCCGCGCCAAGGTGCTGCTGTTCGCGCTCAGCGCCGTGTTCATGACGCTGTCGGGCGCGATCATGGCGCCGCGCTGGACCTACATCGACCCGGCCATCGCGTTCAATCCCGTCATGTCCTTCCAGGTGCTGATCATGGCGCTGCTGGGCGGCGTGCAGCGGCTGTACGGCCCGCTGCTGGGCGTCGTCCCGCTCGCGCTGCTGTTCGAATACCTGGGCGCGAACTTCCCCAACCACTACAGCATCCTGCTCGGCGCCGTCTTCATGATCATCGTCTACCTGCTGCCCAACGGCGTCGTCGGCCTCGCCCGGCGGCTGCGCAAGGCCGACCGGCCGGCGTCTCCCGCCGCCAAGGAGGCGTCATGAACAGCCTGCGCATCTCCCTCTTGCGGAAAACCTTCGGTGGCCTGACCGCGGTCAACGACCTGAGCTTCTCGGTCGAGGCCGGCGAGATCGTCGGCCTGCTGGGGCCGAACGGCTCGGGCAAGACCACGGTCATGAACCTGATCTCGGGCGCGCTGGCCCCGGATGCCGGAGACATCGAACTCGCGGGCCGCCCCATCGCCGGCAAGGCGCCCCACAAGGTGGCGCATGCGGGCGTCGCGCGGACCTTCCAGCTGGTACGGGTGCTGGCCGACATGGACGCGACCGAGAACGTGGTGGCGGGCCTGGCCTTCTCGCGCGAACCGGCGTGGGGCGCGCGGGCCGCGACAAGGGCCGGCGAACTGCTGGCGCGCGTCGGCCTGGCGCGCCATGCCCGGACGCTGGCCGGCGAGCTGACCTACATCGACCAGAAACGGCTGGAACTGGCGCGCGCCCTGGCCCTGTCGCCACGCCTGCTGTTGCTGGATGAATGGCTGGCCGGCCTGAACCCGTCCGAACTGCTCGAAGGCATCGCGCTGGTCCGCTCGCTCAAGGACGAAGGCATCAGCATCATCCTGGTCGAGCACGTCATGGACGCCGTGCACTCGCTGTGCGACCGCTGCGTCGTGATGAACGCCGGCGCCAAGATCGCCGAGGGCACGCCCGCCGCCGTCCTGTCGGATCCGGAAGTGATCCGCGCCTACCTGGGAGACGCCAGTGCTTGAAGTCGCCAACCTGTCGGTCGCCTACGGCAAGCATACGGCGCTGCGCAAGGTCGCGCTGTCGGTCGGGCCGGGCGAGATCGTCGTCATGCTGGGCGCGAACGGCGCCGGCAAGAGCACGCTGCTCAAGGCCGTCGCCGGCCTTGTCCCGCACGACGGCCAGGCCGTCGTGCGCCTGTCGGGGCAGGACATCGCCGCGACGCCGGCCCACCGCATCGTCGAGCTGGGCATCGCCCTGGTCCCCGAGGGTCGGGGCATCTTCGGCGAACTCACCGTGCGCGAGAACCTGCGGCTGGGAGCCTATGCGCGCCGTGCCCGGGAAAGCGAGGCCACCACGCTGGAGCGCGTGCTGACCCTGTTCCCCCGTCTGGGGGAACGCCTGGGTCAGACCGCCCGTACCATGAGCGGCGGCGAACAGCAGATGGTCGCCATCGGCCGGGCGCTGATGTCGCGGCCGGAGATCCTGCTGCTGGACGAACCGTCGCTGGGGCTGTCGCCCCTGATGAGCGCCGAGCTGTTCAAATCCCTGGCCGCCATCCGGCAGGACGGAGTCGGCATCCTGCTGGTGGAGCAGAATGCCCGGCTGAGCCTGGCGATCGCGCAGCGCGGCTACCTGATCGAGAACGGCGCGATTGCCGGCGAAGGCGAAGCCGGCGCCCTGATGAACGATCCGGCCGTGCAGAAAGCCTACCTCGGCTTGGCAACCGCCTGACACGAATCAAGGCGGCCGCGGGGCCGCCATTACTGGAGTCCTATCCATGTTCGACATCAAGCTCCTGATCGACAACGAAGACCGCGACGCCACGGGCGGTGCCACGTTCGTGCGGCGCGACCCGGTCACCGGCGCCGACAGCACGCGCGCGGCGGCAGCCACGGTGGCCGATGCCCGCGCCGCCGCCGATGCCGCCGCGGCCGCCTTTCCCGCCTGGGCCGCCCTGGGCCCGAACGAGCGGCGGCGTCTGCTGAACCGCGCTGCCGACCTGCTGGACGAGCGCACGCCGGAATTCATCGCCCGCATGATCGCCGAAACCGGCGCCACGCGCGGCTGGGCCGGATTCAACGCGCACCTCGCCGCCGGCATCCTGCGCGAGGCCGCCGCCATGACGACGCAGATCGCCGGCGAGGTCATCCCCTCCGACGTGCCGGGCAGCCTGGCCATGGCCGTGCGCCAGCCGGTGGGCGTGGTGCTGGGCATCGCCCCCTGGAACGCGCCCATCATCCTCGGCGCGCGCTCGATCGCCATGCCGCTGGCCTGCGGCAACACCGTCGTCTTCAAGGTGTCCGAACTCTGCCCCGCCACGCATCACCTGATCGCCCGGACTCTGTGCGACGCCGGCCTGCCGGCCGGCGCCGTCAACGTCGTCGCCAACGCTCCGGACGACGCGCCCGCGGTGGTCGAGGCGCTGATCGCCCATCCGGCGATCCGCCGGGTCAACTTCACCGGCTCGACCCGCGTCGGCCGCATCATCGCCCAGAGTGCCGCCCGCCACCTGAAACCGGTCCTGCTGGAACTGGGAGGCAAGGCGCCGCTGCTGGTGCTCGACGACGCCGACCTCGATGCCGCGGTCGGCGCGGCGGCCTTCGGCGCCTTCATGAACCAGGGCCAGATCTGCATGTCCACCGAACGACTGGTCGTGGACGACGCCATCGCCGATGCCTTCGCCGCCAGGTTCGCCGCCAAGGCCGCCTCGCTGCCCGCGGGCGACCCGCGCCGCGACGACGTCGTACTGGGCGCCGTCGTGACGCCTGAGGCCATCCAGCGCATCCGGCGCCTGATCGACGACGCGGTGTCCAAGGGCGCCAAACTCATTGCCGGCGGCAGCATCGAGGGCAACATCATGGCGGCCACCGTGCTCGACAAGGTGACCCCGGCGATGGAAATCTACAGCGAGGAATCCTTCGGCCCGGTGGTGTGCATCGTCCGCGTCAGCGGTACCGAGGAAGCCATACGCGTGGCCAACGACAGCGAGTACGGACTATCGTCGGCCGTGTTCAGCCGAGACATCGCGCGGGCGATGGAAGTGGCCAAGCGCATCGAGAGCGGCATCTGCCACATCAACGGCCCCACCGTGCACGACGAGGCGCAGATGCCGTTCGGCGGCGTCAAGGCCAGCGGCTATGGCCGCTTCGGCGGCAAGGCCGGCATCCACGAATTCACCGAGTTGCGGTGGATCACCGTCCAGACCACGCCGCGGCACTATCCGTTCTGACGCAGTTTCCAGGCAAGAAATGCCCCCACGCTTGCCGCTACGCGGCGGCGCTGCCCCCCGAGTGGGCGTTTTTTGCCTTGGGGCGGCCCGGCGGCAAAAAAAATGCCGCCCCGAGGGGCGGCATTTTTCATCCAGCAGCCTGTCAGGCGGCGGGAGCCGAAGCGGCCTGCTGTTCGGCGGCGGCCGGAGCGGCAACCGGAGCAACGGCCTTCTTCGCCACGCGCTTGGCGGCGGGCTTCTTCGCGGCAGGCTTGGCAGCCGGCTTGGCGGCGGGCTTGGCGGCCGGCTTCACCGCGGGCTTGGCAGCCTTGGCGGCGGGCTTGGCAGCAGCCTTCTTGGCCGGAGCGGCGGCCTTCGTCGCGGCCTTGGCTTTCTTGGCAGCAGGCTTCTTGTCGCCTGCGGCCACGACAGCCTTGGCTTCCTTCACGGCGGCCTTGACGGCCTTCTCGTAAAGGCTCACGCGCTGAGCGGCTTCCTTGCGGGCCTTCTCCGAACGCTCGAGCGCCTTCTTGGCGGCATCGCCCAGACGCACGGCGGCGGCTTCGAGCTTCGCCAGCACGCCGGCCGACTTGGCCGGAGCAGCTTTCTTGGCGACCTTCGCGGCCGGCTTCTTGGCTGCCGGCTTGGCAGCTGCCTTAACGGGTTGCGATTTCTTAACCATATCAATCTCTAAAAGTCGAGGCCCGAAGTGTTAATGGTGCTCAAAGCAATGTCAACCCTTTTAGACACCGGCGACGATTTTTTTTGCTTCGGCGCCACGCGCCCTGTCACGTCATCGCATCGTGCATGATCGTCACGACGGCGTGCGGCCGAACGTCACGCGAGCGATGATCCATATCGCCACGCCGCACAGCGCGGCTAGCGTTCCCACCGCGACGATGGGCGCGACCGGCAACGCGCCCACCGCCGTGCTGCCCAGCGCGCCGCCCAGCATCTGCGATGCGCCCAGCACCGCGGCGCCCACGCCCGCCATGGCTCCGGCGTCCTGCAATCCCAGCGCGAAGATGGTCGGCATGATGAAGCCGCCGAAGAAAAGACTGGCCGCCATCGCCACGACGAAGAGGGCGATCTCCCACCATTGCCCGTGCGCGCCGCGCAGCGCGAGTCCGACCGCGAGCGCGGCCACGCCGGCGCAGGCCGCGCCGCGCACGCCCGCGTACAGCACCCGCTGGGGCGGCACGCCCCGCTGCGAAAGACGCGCGGTCGCCAGCGATCCCGCCAGCACCGCGCCCGAGGCCAGCGCGAACGCGATCGCATAGACCGAACTGGATACGCCCATGCCGTCGATCAGCACGAAAGGCGATCCGCTGATGAAGACGAACATGCCGCAGAACACGACACCCAGCGCGCACGACAGGGCCCGCGCATGGGGCAGCGCGAGAAAGCCGCGATACCCCGCCGGACGCTCGGCGCTTTCCTGCGATGGTTGATCGGTACCGGACCCGGGGCCTTCGGACTCGGGATCGGCGGGCTGCACGCCCCGAAGCGCGCGCAGGCGGCCCGCCCGCAATCGGATCGCGACGATGACCGCCAGCAGCAGCCCCGCCCCCGCCAGCACCGCGAACAGTCCGCGCCAACCGACCGCATGGATGACGAACGCGCCGATCAGCGGCGCGACGATGGGCGCCAGGCTCAGCACCGCGACGATGAAGGATTGGATGGTGGCGCGCTGCTGCGGTTGGGGAAAGACGTCACGGACCAGCGCGATGCCGGCCACCGACGCGGCCGATGCGCCGAAGCCCTGGACCGCCCGCCAGCCGATCAGCGCCGCGCCGTCCGCGGCCAGCGTGCAGGCGATGGCCGCCACCACGTACACGGCCAGGCCGAGCAGGATGACGCGCAGGCGTCCGTGGCGATCGGACAAGGGTCCCCAGGCCAGTTGGCCGAACCCGAAGGTCAGCATGAACGCGCCCAGCGTCGCCTGCATCTGCGAGTCGGTGGCGCCGAGTTCGGCGCCGATGGCGGGCAGCCCCGGCAGGCTGATGTCGATGGACAGGGGCGGCAGGCCGGCCAGCATGCCCAGCACGACGATGAAGCCGACCGGCAATGCGATCCGGGTCGGCGGGGAATGCCTTGCTTGCACGAAGCGATCTCCTGGCTGATGCGCGTCCCGGCTACACCGGGACGCCAAAGAGCGGAGGATATCGTGCTTTTGCCGGGGCGCGGGCCTCAGTTCGGTTGCAGGCCGGCGTCCTGGATGATCTTGCGCCAGCGGCTCTCCTCGGCGCGTACGTAGCGGTCCATCGACGCCGGATCGCCGGTCACCTTGATCAGGCCCTCCTCTTTCACCAGGCGCTGGAACACCGGCGTCTCGGCCGCCTGGTTGATCGCCCGGTTCAGGCTGTCGACGACCGGTGCCGGCGTACCGGCCGGGACGAGAAAGCCGTACCAGGCCTGGGCGTCGTACCCCGCCACCCCTGCCTCGGCCACGGTGGGCAGGTCCGGCAGCACCGCCGACCGGTCGGCCGAGGTTACCGCCAGCGCCCGCAGCTTGCCCGCCTTGATGTAGCTCAGGGCGCCGGGAATGGTCGAGAAGATGACGTCGATCTGCCCGCCGATCAGATCGTTCAGCGCCGGCGCCGCACCCTTGTAGGGCACGTGCGTCAGTTCCGTTCCGGACAGCGTCGCGAACAGCGCGCCCGCCAGGTGCGCGGACGTCCCGTTGCCGTTGGACCCATAGTTGATCTTCCCGGGATTGGCCTTCGCGTAGGCGATCAGCTCGGCCACCGTCTTGTAGGGACGCTGCGGATTCACCACCAGCACGTTCGGCGCCTTGGCCACCATGCCGGCGGACATCAGCGAGGTCTCGTTGGAATACGGCAGCTTCTGCTGCAGGCTGGGATTGACCGCGTAGGCGAAGGTCCCCATCACGATGGCATAGCCGTCGGGCGGACTCTTGGCCACGTAGTCGGTGCCGATGACCGTACCGCCGCCCGGCCGGTTCTCGACGATGACCGGCTTGCCGAAGTACTCGCCCATCTTCTCGGCAACGATGCGGCCGACCAGGTCCGTCCCGCCGCCGGGCGGAAAGGGGACGACGAGCTTGAGCGGCCGCTCGGGAAAGGAAGCCGCCAGGGCCTGTCCGGCCAGCAGCGGCCCGGCGATTGCCATGCACGCGGCGCCGAGGCCCATGCGCCAGGGGGATGCCAGGAAAGTCATGATGTCTCCGTTGTCTTGATTCTGTTCTGCCGTGGGGCTATAGCCGGTAGCTCGGATCGATCCGGTCCAGCTTGCGCAGCAGCGCGGGCCATTCCATGACGCCGTACGGCCGCCGGGTCTGCGGCTGGTAGTTCATGTAGGTCTTGTCCAGGACGTCCTGGGGAACGGGGTTCAGCGGACTGTTGCAGGCCATGGCCGCCAGTTGCAGCTTGCAGGACAGTTCCAGGCGATGCATGGCGTTGAATGCCTCGGGTATCGTCCGCCCGACGGTCAGCAATCCGTGGTTCCTCAGGATCATGGCGTTGTTGTCGCCCAGGTCGGCCACCAGGGAAGCCTGCTCCGCCTCGTCCAGCACCACGCCCTGGTAGTCGTGGTAGCTGATGTTGACGAAGCGCATCGATGTCTGCGCCAGCGGCAGCAGGCCGCACTCGAGCGCCGACACGGCCATCCCGGGCCAGGTGTGCGTATGGATGACGCACGACAGTTCGTGCCTGGCCTGGTGGATCGCGCTGTGGATGACGAAACCCGCGCGGTTGACGCCGTACTTCAGGTCCGGTCCGAAATCGGGCGCGCTCAGGACTTCGCCGTCGGCGTTGATCTTGATCAGGCTGGACGCGGTGATTTCCTCGTACAGCAACCCGTAGGCGTTGATCAGGAATGCGTTTTCCTCGCCGGGCACCCGGGCCGAGATATGGTTGGCGGCCATGTCGGCCATCCCGTAGAACTCGACCAGGCGGTAGCATGCCGCCAGATTGACCCGAGCCTCCCATTCGGCGTCGGAACATCGGGACCGCATGGATGCGATACCCAGGTCCGCCAGTTCAGCCATCGTCGATTCCTCCTGCGCAAAGTCGTGCCGTGCATTCTGCGCATACGCCAGGCGAAGGGGAAATGACTTTTCCGGCGGATCAGGCCAACTATTTTGTAGGGTTGGCCGAGGGGGGCGGCGGCGGCTCGTCCATCACGTCGTCGGCGCGCGAGCCCAGCTCGGACAGCAGCCATCGGCGGAACGCCCGGAACGCGGCGGTGGGGGCGCGGTCCTTGGGATGCACGAGGAAATAGCCGCCCGCGGGCCGATAAGAGGTGTCGAACGGCGCGACGAGCTGCCCCGACGCCAGATAGCCCTCGACCAGGATGCGGACACCCAGCGCCACGCCCAGGCCGCGTATCGCCGCCTCGTAGGCCATCAGCGAACTCTCGAACTTGTGGCCCCGGCCGGCATGGTCGCTGGCCAGCCCCGCGTGGCGGAACCAGCCCTCCCAGTCACCCGGACGGGCAAGCGAATGCAATAGCGGCAGCTCGAGCATGGCCGACACGTCCGGCGTCCCGCCGGCCTGCGCCAGGAGATCCGGACTCATGACCGGCACGAGTTCGATCGGCGCCAGCATGTCGACTTCGATTCCCGGAATATCGGGTACCCCGAAACGGATGGCGGCGTCGAAATCCTGGTGATTGAAATCGACCAGGGCCGAGGACGCCGACAGCCGGATCTCCACCGAGGGGTGCTGCTCGTGGAAAGCCGGCAGCATGGGAATCAGCCAGCACTGCGCGAACGTGTTGTAGGCCAGGATGGACAGCACCTGCGGCTGCCCGCGCCGGCTGAGCTGCGAGGTCGCGAACCCCAGGTCGTTGAGCGCCCGGCGCACCGCGGGATAATAGCGGCTGCCCGCCTTGGTCAGCGCGATCGACTGCCCGCGCCGGTCGAACAGCTCCACGCCCAGGAAATCCTCCAGGCCGCGGACCTGGCGGCTGACCGCCACCTGCGTGACGCAGAGTTCGTCGGCGGCCGCCGTGAAGCTCATCAGCCGCGCCGCGGCCTCGAAGGCCCGCAGCGACTTCATCGGAGGCAGGGGCAGCTTCACGGTATGACCGGACGGGCCTCAGCCGCCCAGATAGGCTTCCACCAGGCGGCGGTCGCCCAGCAGTTCCTTGCCGGAGCCGGACAGTGCGATGCCGCCCGTCTCGAGCACGTAGCCACGATGGGCGATCTTGAGCGCCTGCCGCACGTTCTGCTCGACCAGGAAAATCGTCAGCCCCTGCCGATTGATCTCGCGCAGGATGCGGAAGATCTCCTGCACGATGATGGGCGCCAGCCCCATGGACGGCTCGTCCAGCAGCAGCAGCCGGGGCTTGGCCATCAGCGCCCGCCCGATCGCCAGCATCTGCTGCTCGCCGCCCGACAGGTTGCCCGCCATGCCGTTCAGGCGCTCCTTGAGCCGGGGGAAGAGTTCGAACACGCGCTCCAGGTCGGCACCGATCCCGCCCTTGTCGCGCCGGGTATAGGCGCCCAGCTCGAGGTTCTCGCGCACCGTCATCGTGGTCAGGATGGCACGGCCCTCGGCGACCTGCACGATGCCCCGGGAGACGATACGATGCGGCGCCAGGCGCGAGATGTCCTCGCCCTGGAACGTGACCGTGCCCGCTTCCTTGGGAATCAGCCCCGACAGGGCCAGCAGCGTGGTGGACTTGCCCGCGCCGTTGGCGCCGACCAGCGTCGTGATCTCGCCCTCGCGCAGTTCGAGGTCGACGCCCTTGACCGCGGCGATGTGGCCGTAGGAAACCTTCAGGCCGTCGACTTTCAGCAGCGGATTCATGCGTGCACCTCGTCCGCCACGTCGTCCTCGCGTCCCAGGTAGGCCTCGATCACCATCGGGTTGTTGCGGATTTCCTCGGGCAGGCCCTCGGCAATGATCCGCCCGAAATTCAGCACCGCGATGCGGTCGCACAGGCCCATCACGAAGCGCATGTCGTGCTCGATCATGAAGATGGTGTAGCCCCGCGCCTTGATGTTCTCGATCTCGGCCATCAGGTCCACTTTCTCGCCGGTGTTCATGCCCGCCACGGGTTCGTCCAGCAGCAGCAGCTTAGGCTCGGTCGCCAGCGCGCGGGCCAGTTCCAGCTTGCGCTGGTCGCCGTAGGACAGGTTGTCGGCGGTCTGGTGCGCCTTGTGCTCCAGCTTGACCCAGGAGAGCAGCTCGAGCGCCCGTTCGCGCGCGCGGCGCTCCTGGGCGCGGAACCCGGGCAGCGCCAGCAGCAGGCCGGCCGGACCGTAGTCCAGGTGGCGGTGCATGCCGACCACCACGTTCTCGAGCAGCGACATTTCCTTGAAAATGCGGATGTTCTGGAACGTGCGGGCGATGCCGCGCCGAGTGATCTGGTGCGGCTTGGCGCCCACGAGATCCTGGCCGTCGAAGGTGAGCGAGCCGCCCGTGGGTTCGAGCAGGCCGGTGATCAGGTTGAACACCGTCGTCTTGCCCGCGCCGTTGGGGCCGATCAGTCCGAAGATCGTCCCTTGCGGAACCTCGATGTTGACGTCCTGCAGTACGTGCAATCCGCCGAAGCTCTTGGAGATGGATTGTAGTTTCAGCATGTCAGTGGCTCCGCCGGCGGAACCAGCTGCGCAGCAGCGCCGGATCCCAGATGCCCTTGGGCAGGAACAGCACGATCAGGACCAGGATCACGCCGTTGATGACCAGCCGGAAATCGTTGAACGCGCGCAGCGTCTCGGGCAGCAGCGTCAGGATCACGGCGCCGGCCACCGGCCCGGCCAGGCTGCTGATGCCGCCCAGGATGGTCATGGTCAGGATCTCGACGCCCCGGTCGAAGCCGTATTCGTTGGGACCGATGAAGAACGTCAGGTGGGCGTTCAGCGCGCCCGCGAGCCCCGCCAGCAGCGCCCCCAGGACGAAGGCCAGCATCTTGGTGTTGTTGACGTCGATGCCCATCAGCCCGGCGGCGGTTTCGTCCTCCTTGATGGCCTCGAACGCGCGGCCGACCTTCGAGCGCAGCAGCCGGAACAGCACGGCCAGCGCCAGCACCACGGCCAGCGCGATGTGCCACCACTGCGTCAGCTGGGGGATGCCGTTCAGGCCCAGCGCGCCGCCCGTCCACGATTCCGTGTTCAGGATCACGACCCGGACCACCTCGCCGAAGCCCAGCGTGGCCATGGCCAGGTAGACCCCGGACAGGCGCAGCGTGGGCTTGCCGATGACGAAGGCCACCAGCATGGGCGCGGCCATGCCGCCCAGCAGCGCCACGGGGAAGGACATCTCGAAGTTCATCGTCAGGATGGACGCGGTGTAGGCGCCTATCCCCATGAAAGCGGCATTGGCCATGGCCAGCATGCCGCACGAAAGCGTCAGGTAGATCGACAGCGCCAGCAAGGCGTTGGTGCCCAGGGTCAGCACCAGGTTGCTGTAGATCGACCAGAAGTTATCGAACCATTCCATTTCTTGTCTGCGTCCTTATGCCTTGCGTTCCAGCACCTTGCCGAACAAGCCCTGCGGGCGAACGAGCAGGATCAGGAACAGGAGGCCGAAGGCCACGGCGTCGCGCATGGTGGAGCCGATGTAGGCCACCGACAGCACCTCCGCGAAGCCCAGGAACAGGCCGCCTATCATGGCGCCGCGGATGTCGCCCATGCCGCCCAGGATGATGACGGCGATGCCCTTGTGCAGCATGGGCTGGCCCATCAGCGGGAACACCGCGTTGGAATAGAGGCCGATCAGCACGCCGGCCACGCCGCCCAGGGCGGCCGCGGCGAAGGACGTCAGCATGAACAGCCCCTCGACGTTGATGCCCAGCAGCGAGGCCGCCTTGGGCGATTCGGCGATGGCGCGCAGCCCCCTGCCCAGCTGGGTCCGCTTCATGACGACCATCAGCGCGGCCATGAGCGCGAACGACAGGAAGATGATGACGAGCTCGATCACGGTCATGTGCAGCCCGGCGATCTCGATGGCGTCGTCGGGCACCAGGCCGGACGGGAAGCGCATGTTGGCGGCGCCGTAGATGCCCTGCATGCCGCTGTTGAGCGCGATGGCCACGCCTATGGTGGCGATCATGGGTATGAGGTGGGGCGCGTTGCGCTTGCGCAGGCGCTTCAGGACGAGCACGTCGATCAGGATGCCGACGATGCCGCTGCCCACCGCCGCGGCGGCCAGGCCGGCCCACAGGGGCAGGTCGAACTGGGTGATCAGCTGCAGCGCCACGTAGGCGCCCACCATGAACACGGCGCCGTGCGAAAGATTGATGACGCCCAGCACGCCGAATACCAGCGTGAAGCCGAGCGCGAACAGAGCGTAAACGCATCCCAGCGATAGTGCGTTGACGAGTTGCTGTTGGAACATGCCCCCCCCTACGCGCTTCGCGCGCCCCCCGGGGGGCGGCGCTGGAGGACCGGCGGAGCCGGATCCTCGGCGCCCTGGATCGGGCGGCCTATTTTTTGCCAGGGCCGGATACAGGAGCGAAGCAGCAAGATTACCAATGGAAAATGGGCACGAGCCCTACTTTGCTATTACAAAGGGCGCGGGAGTCCCGCGCCCTTTTCGGATCGCCGGCGCGAGGCCGGCGGGTTCCGCGGGTACCGCTTATTTCTCGATGACGTAGCGGCCACCGCGGGTAACCATCACGATGGGGGTCTGGACCGCATCGTAGCCGCCGGGCTTGCCGGCGACACCCTTGGCCTGGCGGAACTGGAAGGCACCGGTCGCGCCGGTGATCTTCACCGCGGGCAGCGCCGCCTGGAGGGCGGTGCGGTCGGCCTGCAGGTTGCCCGACAGCTTCACCTTCTTCAGGGCTTCGGCCACGATGTGCATCGCGTCGTAGGCCTGGGCGGCGAACTGGTCGGGGGCCACATTGTACTTCGCCTTGTAGGCGGCGATGAACTTGGTGTTCTCGGGGGTGCCGTTCTCGATGGACCAGGGGCTGCCGACCCACAGGCCGTCGGCCCGCTCCTTGGCCAGGTCGAACACCTTGACCGAATTCATGCCGTTGCCGCCGATGAAGGGCACGTTCAGGCCCAGCTGGCGCGCCTGCACCATGATGGGACCGCCTTCGGCGATCAGCGCCGACAGCACCACGGCGTCGGGATTGGTGGCCTTGATCTTGGTCAGTTGGGCCTTGAAATCGACGTCGCCCTTGGCGAAGGTCTCGGTCGTGGTGACCGGGATCTTCAGGTCTGCCAGGGCCTTCTTGAAGTTGTCGTAGCCGCTCTTGGTGAAGACGTCGTCGTTGCCGTAGAACACCGCGACTTTCTTGATGCCGTTGTGCTTGGCGGCGACGCGGATGGTCTCGGGCAGCACGTCGGCCTCGGTGACCGAGTTGCGGAAGACGTAGTTGCCGATGGAGGTGATGCCGTCCGCGGTGTTGGAGGTGCCGAACACCGGGGTCTTGGCAGCCTGCGCGATCGGGTCGGCGGCCTGGGCCGAGTTGGACAGCGTCGGGCCGAAGATCAGCACGACCTTGTCCTGGAACACCAGCTTCTTGAAGACGTTGATGGCTTCTTCTTTCTTGCCCTGTTCGTCTTCGATGACCAGCTTGATGGTGTTGCCGTTGACGCCGCCCGCGGCGTTGAGTTCGTCGGCGGCCAACTGGAAGCCGTTGCGGATGGCGGCGCCGTACTGGCCGGCACCGCCGGACAGGGCGGCCGCGAGGCCGATCTTGACGTCGGCGGCCTGGGCGAACGCAGCGGCGCCGAGGGCGGCCGCTGCCACCAGCGATTGACTGAAAATGCGGTTCATGTGAGTGTCCCTATAGGTGTCGCGTTTGCGCCTGGGTTTGTGCCTGGGCTGGTGCCCGGACTCCTGCGGCGCGAGCCGGCGCGGGGCCCATGCGCGGGCGACTTGGGGCGATATTCTACCGTTTCGGGCCATACCAGACGAGTCGAAAGGGTTTCCCCTAGCGGGGAAAGCCGCTTCGACTATGCTTGGGGACATTGCCCACGCAACCTATTTTTCCGTCATGAACCTACCGCACACGCCGTCCCCGGACATCGCTCCCGAGTGGCACCTGGCCGACATCGTCGAGCAGCTGCGCACCTCGCGCGAGATCGAGCACAAGATCCGCTACCTGGACCGGGTGCGCGAGCTGCCCTCGCGCGAGGCCCTGGTCACCGTGCTGGACGGCCTGTCGGCCGCGCTCTTCCCCACGCATTACGGGCGCTGCAAGCTGACCGACGACAGCATCGACTATTTCGTCGGCAACACGCTGAACGCCACGCTCAACCTGCTCTGTGAACAGGTTCGCCGCGCGCTGTATTTCTCGGAAGCGCCGGACACCCACGACAAGCAGAACCTGGCAGGCAAGGCGGTCGAGCTCACCCGACGCTTCGCCGCGCAATTGCCGGCCATTCGCGCCGTCCTGGTCAGCGACCTGCACGCGGCCTACCAGGGCGATCCGGCGGCCACCAGCATTTCCGAAATCCTGCTGTCCTACCCCGGCATCAAGGCCATCATCCATTACCGGCTGGCCCATGCCATCCACAAGCTGGGCGCGCCCTTCCTGGCGCGGCTGATCTCGGACATCGCCCACTCGGCCACCGGCATCGACATCCACCCGGCCGCTCAGATCGGCGCCAGCTTCTTCATCGACCACGGCACGGGCGTGGTGATCGGCGAGACCACGATCATCGGCGAACGCGTGCGCCTGTACCAGGCCGTCACGCTGGGCGCCAAGCGCTTCCCCGCCGACCCCGACGGCAAGCTGACCAAGGGCATCGCCCGCCACCCCATCGTGGAAGACGACGTGGTCATCTACGCCGGCGCGACCATCCTGGGCCGCATCACCATCGGCCGGGGCTCGACGGTCGGCGGCAACGTCTGGCTGACCCAGAGCGTGCCCGCCGACACCAACGTCAACCAGGCCAAGAACCAGGAAGACTGACGCCGCCGGGCCCTTACGGCTGCTTGCCGCGAGGGCCCAGCCAGCCCAGGTCGGCGTCCTGCAGGCCGACCAGCAGCGCGCGGCCGTCCTCGCCTACGCGCAGCGCGCCGTAGCGGGCACGTTCGAAGTCCGCGGCGCGCCCTTCCTGGAAGAAATAGGCGTCGGTCACGATCCTGACCCGCCCGTCTCGCACGGTATAGGCCAGCCGGTGTTCGCGCTCGGCCAACGGCGCGCCGTCGTCCAGCCTGACCAGTCCGGCGCGGCTGGAGCCGGCCTCGCGCCGGACCACGAGTGTTCCCGAAGCGGGCAAGTCCTGGCCCAGGCGCTGGCGCAGCTCGCGCGCGACCGCCCAGTCCAGCGCCATGTAGTCGCCTTGCATCAGCGACCGGGGGTCGACCGGCGCCAGCTCCAGCGACACCAGCGTCCCGCTGGCCAGCAGCGATTCATTGCGCCAGATCGACGCGTTGACCAGGCCCAGCACCAGGACCAGCCCGGCGGCGATCAGCCAGCGGACCAGGCGTTCACTCATGGCCGGCCTCCGGCGCGCCCAACCGGGCGATGCCGCGCCAGGCCAGCAGCAGCACGCCCCCCAGCGCCAGCAGCACCGCCGCCTTGCGCGGCAGGGACCAGGCCTGCGCGTAGTAGAACCACCCTATGCTCCACAGCGCCACCAGCAGCCCGCCTACCCAGAGCGGAATACGGGCACGGGCATGGCCCAGCAGCGCGGTCATCAGGCCGAAGGCCACGCCCGGGACCCAGGCCCCGGCCAGCACCAGCACGCACGCGGTACCGGCGGCCCAGCCGCGGACGGCCGGGCGCGCGCGGGCCGACAGGCGCCAGGCCACCCAGGCCAGCGGCAACGCCGCCAGCAAATACGCCGCCCAGGCCAGGCCACGCCAGGCGGGCGGCACCGACAGGTCCATGCCGGGCAGCAGCGCGCCGGCCAGGCCCAGCACCCACAGCGCCAGCGTCGCGCCCCAGGCCAGCGGTGCCTGGATTTGTCCCAGACGATGCGCCCACCGGGTCTCGTCCAGCCAGGTCGCCGCGCAGCTCCAGGCCGCGATGGCCGGCACGGGACTGGGCCAGCCCAGCTCGCGCAAACACCCCTCGCCCGCCAGCAGCAAGGCCAGGACGCCGAAACAGCGAGCGATCGCATGCGGCATGACGGCCGCCAGGACCAGCCCCAGTCCCGCTGCCGCCAGGAAAGTCCCCCAGACGGGCAACCAGGCCGCGCCGGCGACGGCGACGGCACCGTAGCCCGCCAGGCAGAGGCTGAGCGCGAACTGCGCGCGCAGTTCGGGCGGCTGGCCGTGCAGCAGCATGCGGGCGACGATCAGCAACAGCACGCCCACCACCACCAGGCTGTGCGAGTCGAAGGGATCCGGCACGACCAGTCCGGCGAAGACCAGCAGCAGAAGGCCGCCCAGCCAGCCGCACACGCCCAGCATCAGGCGCACGTGCCAGGGCATGGCGGCTTCGGCCGGCATCGCGGGCGGGACATCGCCCTCGGCCAGCCCCTGCCGGCGTAATTCGTCCCAGACCTGCGGCAGGCCGGTCATGCCGCCTCTCCCGCCCACCGGGCCTGCAAACGCCGCAGCCAGGCGGCGGCGCCGGCCGAGGCCGCGATCAGGAAACCGCCTACGACAAGCAGCGAGAGCTCGCCCGGATCGCCTTCGGCCAGCAGCCGCGCGAGCCCTGCCGTCGCGACCGCGATCGCCGCTAGGCAGCACAGGGTAAGCATGGGCAGGTCCCGGCGCCACTGGTAGAACAGGAAACCGCCGGCCAGGACCAAGGCCATCACGGCCCGCGTGGCCCAGGCCAGGATGCCGCCGGCGCGCGCTTCGCCCAGGATCGCGCCGAACAGCGCGCCGACGATGGCGGCCAGCACCAGCACGCCAGCCAGCCGGGGCAGGAAACGCAGCCGGCCGCCGTCGATCAGCCGGCCGCTCAACCCTTCGGCCGCCGCGACGGCGGCCAGGTTCAGCCAGAACAGCCAGGGATGTGGCCATCCGCCGTCCAGCGCGGCCAGCAGGAAAGGCGAGAACCGCCCTACGTAAAGCTGGGCCGCCAAGTTGGCCAGCACCAGCAGCAGCGCCCACGCCGCGGCCGACCGCGACGCGGCCACCCAGGGCAGGATGACAAGGCCCCACGCCAGGAACAACTGGTAGCTGTCGGCCCCGGTCTGGTAGTGCTGGCCGAGATAGGCCAGCAGCGCGCCGCACAGGATCATCGCGAACAGCAGCGCCACCCGGCCCGCCGGCCGCGCCGTGCCCAGGCGCCACGCCCCCGCGGCGGCGGCCGCCAGCAGGGCTTGCAACAGGGAAAACTTGGCGATGGGCGGCCATTCCCGCCAGTTGAAGGCCACCAGGAAGATGATGCCCGCGGCGCAGGCCAGCGCACCCCCGTAGGCGCAGACGTGTTCGAGGAAACGCCGCCAGGCCGGTCCGTCGGGCAGCACCGCCGCCAACCGCAGCCCCTCCTCCGCCGCCCGGGCCGACAGCGCCTTTCGCCGTGCCAGTTCGATCAACTGGCGATGCAAGGCGTCGCGGCCGCCGCTCAAGGCGCTTCGCGAGCCGCCGTGCGGGCATGGCCGAAGAATCGGCCCAGTTCCCGCGCCAGCTCGTTCAGGGCGGCCATTTCCTCGGGAAGGATCTTGCGAGCCAGCTGCGCGCTGTTCCAGTCGCCGTAGATCAGCGCCACGGTGTCCTTGTCGGCGCGCACGGGCAGCAGCACGAAGGCGTGCGAATCGGGCACGGCATCGCGGAACCAGCGCGGGATGTGGACGCTGAACTTGGGGTCGCAGGCGTTCTCGATGAAGATTCCCACTGAATTGGTGATGGCCAGGTGGAAGACGTCCACCGAGAATATCTCATTGAAGCGCAATTGAGGGAGTAACTGTTCGATGCCGCGGCCGAACCCCAGCCGCGCCTCGAAGGTATGGCGGCGTGGATCGCGCACGAAAACGATGGTGCGCGAGAACTGCATGCCCGCCAGCATGGCCTCGGACGCCATGGCCAGCACCGGACCCAGGTGGTGCTCGGACGGCAGCGAGCGCAGGTCGCGCATGCCTTCGCGCAGCGTGCGCTCGGCATTGTGCGAACCGCCCTGCGTCGATTCGGCGTGCAAGTCGTCGATTTCCTGGATGAAGCGCTGGCTGGCCCGCTCGCGGGTCAGTTCCTCCATGATCTCGTACAGCGGCTCGGGCTCGACCGCCAGCGCGCGCGCATAGCGCTGCACCGTCTCGCGCATCCGGCGCTCGCGCAGCTCGACGTCGCCGCCCGCGATGGTCATGCTGCGCGACATCTGCACCGAGAAGCTGGCCACCGCGCGCAGCCACGGGTCGTGGTCCAGCACGATGTCCTGGTCGGCCGGCAGGCCGGCAAGGTCGAAGGGCTCCATGCCGCGCCGGATCACCGCCGGCAGTCCCCAACGCTCGGCGGCGTCCTCGGCCAGTTCCTCGAAGCTGATGCCCAGCACCTCGGCCGACACTTCGTCCTCGGTGCGGCGGTACTCCAGGGCATGCTCGCGGATCTGGGTCCACTCGCTCTCGAGATAGAAGATGCACAGCAGCTTGCCGAGCTGGCGCATCAGCGTGCAGACCACGGCTTCCTCGCTGGTCAGCAGCTCGCGCACCTCGCATACCCTGCGCGCCACGCAGCCGGCCAGCATCGCCCGGTTCAGCTCCAGCTTGGCGTCCAGCCGCTGCAGTTGCAGGTGCGACTGCTGGAAATGGTCGACCAGCTTGAGCCCCAGCACCAGGTGGCCCACGGCCTCGATGCCGAGCACGACCAGCGCGCGGGACACCGTGGTGATGTTGCCGCCGAAGGCCATGTACATGGCCGAGTTGGCCAGGCGGATGACGCGCTGCGTCAGCGTGAAGTCCGACAACACGATCTGGGCCAGCGCCGTGATGTCGTGGTCGTCCCCCTTCATTGCCGAGATGGTGGCGCGCAGGGAGTCGGACAGCAGCGGAAAGTCGCCGCGCTCGTTGATGCGCGACCACAGCTTTCGGGTCAACGCGTGACGTTGTTGGATGTCCGGCATGAAAAATCCGTGTTCCGGCGTCAGTTCGCCAGCGGCCGCAGCTCGCCGGTTTCGAACTTGTGCGCCAGCTCGTTGATGGGCAGGGCCTTGCAGACCAGCCAGCCCTGGATCAATTCGCAGCCGCTGGCCACCAGCAGGTCGCGCTGGGCCTCGGTTTCGACGCCCTCGGCCACCAGGTCCAGGCCCAGCGTGCCGGCCAGCCCCACGATGGCATCGACGATGGCCTGGTCGTTGCGCGAGGAAGGCAGATTGCTGATGAAACGCCGATCGATCTTCAGCGCGGCCAGCGGAAAGCTCTGCAGATAGGCCAGGCTGGAATAGCCGGTGCCGAAGTCGTCCACGGCGAATCGCACGCCCAGATCGGTCAGTTCCTCGAGCAGGGTCTTGGCGTGGGCCGGATCCTCCATCAGCACGCTTTCGGTAATTTCGAGCACGATGCGCCGGGGCGCCAGCCCCGTCAGCTTGAACGCCTCGCGCACCGCCGCGGGGAAACGCTTGTCGCGGAACTGCTGGGCCGAGACGTTGACGCTGGCGTATTGCAGGTGGATGCCGCGCGCGTCCCACTGCATGAGCTGCATGCAGGCATTCTTCAGGGCCCATCCGCCCAGGAAGTTGATCAGGCCGGCCGACTCCGCCAGCGAGATGAATATCTCGGGCGAGACGGCGCCCAGGACCGGATGATGCCAGCGCATCAGGGCCTCGATCCCGGTCACTTCGCCGTTGCGCGCCTCGACGATGGGCTGGTAGTGCAGCGAAAACTCGCCGTTGCGGATGCCGCTGTGCAGGTCGGACTCCAGCCTGAGCGTGTCGGGCCGGTTGCCGGCCGCGCGCCGCTCGTAGAAGGCGAAGCTGTAGCCGCGATTGCGGCCCGCCTGCGCCAGCGCCTCGTCCACGTGGTAGAGCAACTGGTCGCAACCGTTGGCCCGGTCGGGAAACAGCACGGCACCGATGCGCACCGACAGTTGCAGCGTCTGCCCCTCGTGCGAATACGGGAGCTGGATCGCATCGGAGACACGGCGGGCGAATTCCTCGACGTAGTCGCGGTCGGGCACGTCGCGCAACAGGATCAGGAAGGCGTCGCTGTAGCAGCGCGCCACGAATTCCCGGGCGTGGCAGGCGCTCTTGAGCCGCAGCGCGGTCTCGTGCAGGATGCGGTCGCCGGCTTCGTAGCCGAAGGCCTGGTTGACGCGATGGAACTCGTCGATGTCGATCTGCAGCAGGGCCACGCGATAGCCCTTGTCCAGCGCCTCCTGCTTGGCCCGCTCGATCTCGTGGCGCGCCGACGCCAGGTTGTCGAGCCCGGTCAGCACGTCGTGGTACATGGCGTAGGTCAGGCACTGCTCGTTGTCGGCCCAGGCCGACACGTCATGCCCGACCACCAGCAACTGTCCGGGTTCGATCGCGTCGGGTGCGACGCGCAGCTCGACCAGCCGGGGATAGGTCAGCGTCTTGATCAGGTGCAGCGTGCACTTCTGCACCTCGCCCGTCTGCTGGGCCTGCCGCAGGCAGGCTTCGAGCAGGGGCGCGTCTTCCTGCGGGACCAGGTCGCGCAGCGTGACGATGCGCAGGTACTCGCGGTGATAGCCGATGAACGCGAGCCCCGGCTCGGAGATGTACAGGAACCGGCCCTGCTGGTCGATGCGCGCGAAGAAATCGATGGCGCTTTCGAAAGAGGCCACCGGATCGGCGCAAACGCGGTCTAAGGTATCAAGTCGCATGGAGGGACGGGCTCAAGGGAGACCCGGAACCACGCCTGGACAGCTGGACGATAGTGGGCCTGTCTCCGGTCAACGTACTTGCAACGGTATTAACGGCGGGCCCGCCGCCAAGTTGAGATGCGCTTCGCCGCGGAAAAGACGCCGAATCAGGCCTCTCTTCCGGCTCCAATCGCCCGTGACAGGGCCTTGACAAGATCGGTTTGCGTGATGATGCCGGCCAGTGTGCGCTCCTCGTCGATGACGGGAATGTGGTGATGGCCGCCGTCGGCGAACAGCGGGATCAGCTCGATCACGTAGCGGCTGGCGCTGACCACCCGGACATGCCGGGTCATGATCTGCGAAATGACCCGGGGACGCCCACCCGCGCCCGGCGCTAGGCCGACCAGCGCGCGCAGCCGCCCGCCCCACCCTTCGGGCCGGTCCATCTCCAGCTGCCGCATGAAATCGGCCACCGTCACGATGCCCACCACGCCGCGGGCCTGGTCGATCACCGGCAGCGCCTTGATGCGATGCTGGCGCATCAAGGCCCAGGCCTCCTTGAGCGGCATGTCCTGCACGGCGCTGAGCGGCGTGCGCGTCATGATGTCGCGGCAGCGCAACTCGCCCAGGCTGCGCCGGTAGGCGGCCATTTCCGCATGGTGCAGCAGGTTCTCCAGGTCGTCGGGGCTGACGTCCAGCACCTGGTTGTAGTGCGCCAGCGCGGCATCCAGGTCGGCCGCCGTGAAGCGGGACCGGGGGCCGGGCACGGGCTTGGCCTGGGCATGAGGATAGCGGCGGCCGGTCAGGCTGTTGTAGGCCAGGCCGGCCATGATCAGCAGTACCGAATTGGCCAGCACCGGGAACAGCGCGTAGCGGTAGTCGGCGGCCTGGGCCAGCACCGCGGTCAGGGCGGCGGCACCGCCCGGGGGATGCAGGCAGCGCAGCGACAGCATCACCACGATGGCGCCGCCCACCGCCAGCGCGGCCGCCAGGACGGGATCGCCGATCAGGTTGACGCAGATGATGCCCACCAGCGCCGACAGCGTGTTGCCGCCGACGACCGACCATGGCTGGGCCAGCGGGCTGGCCGGCAAGGCGAACACCAGCACCGCGCTGGCGCCCAGCGGAGCGACCATCCAGGCGGCGCTCCCCAGGCCGCCGGCGGCCATCCGGCTCGCCCAGGCGGCCAGCAGGACCCCTGCCAGCGCGCCCAGGACGATGCGCAGGCGCTCGCGTCCATTGATGCGCATGCGGCCCGGCCGGAAGGACGCCAGCCAGGCGCGCAGGGTGGCAATGGAGAAACCCGGCCGCGGCGCGGAAACCCGGGAGGAAGGGGAGCGATCGGACATGGAACGACGGCGACGACGGCACGGCACACTGAAACCAGCCGGGCATAGTACCGGATTGCGGGGCGCCCCCGCCGCCGGATGCCCCCTCTGGCACAACGGGCATGAGCATATATCGTCATTTAACGATATAAAATTCGAGGTCCATCGATATGATTCGGCACACCGCCTAGCCAGGATTCCTTATGACAACGCTGTACGACCCCATCACCGTCGGCGATCTCCAGCTCGCCAACCGCATCGTCATGGCCCCGCTGACCCGCAACCGGTCGCCGCGCGCCGTTCCCCTGCCCGTCACGGCCACCTATTACCGTCAGCGCGCCAGCGCCGGCCTGCTGATCACGGAAGCCACCGCCATCAGCCACCAGGGCCAGGGCTATGCCGACGTGCCCGGGCTGTATTCGGAAGAACAACTGGCCGGCTGGCGGCGCGTGACCGACGCGGTCCACGCCGCGGGCGGCAAGATCGTCGTCCAGCTCTGGCACGTGGGCCGGATCTCGCACACCTCGCTGCAACCGGACGGCGGCGCGCCGGTGGCGCCCTCGGCCATCCGGGCCAACGCCAAGACCTACCTGGTCGGACCGGACGGAGGCGGCTTCGCCCCGACCTCCGAGCCTCGCGCGCTGCGGCTCGATGAATTGCCCGGCATCGTCGCCGACTACCGGCGCGCCGCCCGCGCCGCCATCGAGGCCGGCTTCGACGGCGTCGAACTGCACGCCGCCAACGGCTACCTGATCGACCAGTTCCTGCGTTCGGGCAGCAACCACCGCGACGATGCCTACGGCGGCTCCATCGAGAACCGGGCGCGCCTGCTGACCGAAGTGCTGGATGCCATCACCGACGAGATCGGGGCCGGCCGCACCGGTATCCGCATCTCGCCCGTCACGCCGGCCAACGATGCCTCGGACCCCGAACCCCAGCCCCTGTTCGACTACGTGGTGCGCAAACTGGCCGGCTACGGGCTGGCCTACGTCCACATCATCGAGGGGGCGACGGGCGGTGCCCGCGATTACCGCCAGGGCGATGCCCCGTTCGACTACGCCGCGCTGAAGGCGGCCTACGCCCAGGCCGGCGGCCGGGGCGCCTGGATGACCAACAACGGCTACGACCGCGCAACCGCCGAGCAAGCGGTCCAAAGCGGGGCCGCGGATCTCGTGGCCTTCGGCAAGCTGTTCATCGCCAACCCGGACCTGGTGCGGCGCCTGCGCGAACAGGCGCCGCTGAACGCGCCGGACAACACCACGTTCTACGGCGGTACGGAAAAGGGGTACATCGACTACCCCGCGCTGGCCTGAACCAGCCGGACGGCCCAACGAGGGGGACGGGCCCATGGCGCCGCCCCCCCCTTACCCACGCTAGCAGCGCCCCTTCTTCGCCTGCCCCGGCGGGCAGAAGCGCGGGCCGGGATAGTAGCCGCCGCGATAGGCAGGCCGATACTCGTAGTAATACCCCGGCGAATCGTAGTAGTACCCCGGCGCCGGCGCCACGACGGCGCCTCCGGGGGTGTACACCGCGCATCCGCCCAGCACGGTCGCCGCGGCGATGGCAGTCAGGATGGATTTCATGATTGCTCCTTGCGTACGGATCAGAACGCGAAGTCCCGCGTTGCCGGTCCCGTACCGATATCGACGGACGAGGACTTCACGGTGCCCGTCGAGGTCGTGGCCTCTATCGTGTAGCGCCCCGCCGCGGTCGCGTCCGGCACCAGGGGAATGGGCAGCGTGGTCTGGTAGTTGCCGGCCACCGGCGCGGCGGCGGGCAGGCTCATGGCGTAGGCGCCGGTCGTCAGGCTGGCGAACGTGGAGGCCACTTCGAACTTCGCCCCGCCCGTCGTCTGCAAGGCGCGCAGCGACGCTTCGGCGCTCAACGGCGTCACGGTTCCCGACACGGTGTTGAAGGCCGACGGCGGCGGAGCGATAGGCGCCGTCGCCGTGGAGACCGTCGTGCTGGCCCCCGCCACCACCGGCACCGAACGGATGATGCCCACGCCGCGCGCGGCCGATGCCGGCGGCACCACCACGACGTCGACGTTGCCGGTCGTGCTGCTCTGCTCGATGGGGGACAGCGTGAACGCGCCTTCGCTGGTGGCCACGGTACCCTTGACCACCTCGCCGCCGCGCTCGGCGTAGACCCGCGAACCGGCCGGTGCATAGCCGACCACCTTGCCGCTCACCACGATGGGAATCGCGGTTACCACCGGCTTGAGATTGAAACCGCCGTTGCCACGCGCGACGATGGACTTACAGGCGTCGAAGTCCAGCACGAGGTCGGTCAGCGTATCCGGGGCGACGGTGAACGGCCGGATGATCTTGTAGCCGCTTTGCGAGGCGCTGGGCGTGGTCAGCGCGATCTCGTCCCCGCTGCCGCCGGTCTGCACCACGGCATTGGCATAGGGCTTGCCGGCGTTGGCCTGCAACACCAGGCGGATCTGCTGATAGTCGCCCGCCGGTAGCGCTGTCTTGCCCAGCGTGGACATGACGCCGTTGGTCAGCGAAAGGAGGTCGATCCGCCGGACCGGCGTGACCGGGATATCGACCCAGCCCGAGCCGTTGTCGTCGACATTCGGATTGCCGTTCACACGGATCTTACTGACGGTTACGAAGATATGATCGAAGCCACAGGCGGGCGCATCGGTCATCGAAACTTGCAGCGTGCCCTGGGCGGGAGCGGACGAACCGTCACCTCCCCCGCATGCCGCCAATCCCAATGCCCCCGCACATCCCAGAACCAGCATGCCATACGGAATTCTGTTGTTCGCCACGATGACCTCCTTTCGGTAAAGCGTGAACGCGGGGCGAGCATACGGCGGACGGTGTTCGGGGCGTGTAATCTACATGTAAGCTCTGTAAATGGGGCGGGAAGCCGCGGTTACATGCCGCTTTCGGCTTTCGCGCCGCGCGCCTCCTTCAGCGCCACGGTCAGGTTCGCCACTTTCCGCTTCAGGTCGGCATTCTCGGCCCTGAGCGCGCGCACCAGTCCCTGCAGTTCGCCCACATCCGTGCTCTCGGGCGGCAGGTCGGCCGGCTCCTCGCCGCCTTCGCCGGCGGGCGCCGCATCGTCCTGCCGGGGCCTGGCCTTTTTCTCGCGCACCTGGCGCGCGGCGCGGCGCAGTTCGTCCTTGCCGCCGGCCACCGCCACGACCTGTTCCTCGGCCGGCAGTGTGGCGACCGCCGCCGCCGCGCTGATGGAGATGGTTCCCGACTTGACCGCCGCCACGAGTTCGGGCGCGGCCGCCTTCTGGATGCGCTCGATCTGGCCCACCGTCGCGGTGCTGAGCCGCGCGGCCCGGGCCACGGCCTCGCGCGTCGCCAGGGCCGGCCGGGCCGGTTCCGCGGATGCAGTGCCCTGCGGCGCGGGCGAGGGCTCGGCCGCTTCCGCGGAGGCCACGGAAGGCGGCGCCTGGACAGGCTTCCTGGACTGCAGGATGTCTTTCTTGCGCAGGGCCAGCACGCCCCGCTGGTAGTCGGAGATGCTGCGCCGGCCCAGGTGGTTGTCTATCATCCAGAGCCGCACGTCGTCCATCGACTGGAAGGCCGTGTTCTGCACGGTGCGGAACTCGATGCCGTGCTTCCTGCATATGCCGTAGCGGTTGTGGCCGTCGACCAGCACGTTGCCCCACAGCACCAGCGCATCGCGGCAGCCTTCGGCCAGCAGGCTGCCCTCCAGCGCGGCGTACTCGTCTTCGCTCAGCGGGTCGATGTAGGCCCGCAGTTCTTCGTTGATTTCTATGTCCATGCAAACCTTCATTGCGGATCGGCCGGGAGTGTAATCGACGGCGGCCGCCCGGGGCCGGTCAGGCGCTCTCGCGCGCCACGATGCTGAACCCGATCTCGACGACGGGGGCGGCCGGCCGTTGTCCGCTGGCGCGGGCCGCGATCATTTCTGCGGCCCGGGCGCCGATCGCGGCCCCATCCACGTGCACCGAGGTGATGGAAGGCGACATCGACGCGGCGATGTCCATGTCGCCGAAGCCGACCACCGCCAGTTGCCCGGGCACGTCCACGCCCTGCACCGTGGCTTCGGTGACGACGCCCGCTGCCATGAGGTCGGAAGTGCAAAAGATGCCGTCGATGCCCTTGCCCGTGCGCTGCAACGCGCGCAGGCCCTCGCGTCCCTGCGCGTGCGTGGTCGGCGCCGGCAGATACAGCACCACCGGCTCGGGCAGCCCCAGTTCGAGCGCCGTGCGCACGTAGCTCGCGGCGCGCAGCCGGGCCCGCTCGTCGTCCCCGCTCAGCACGGCCTGGCGGGTCTTGCCCGCTTCGAACAGGTAGCGGCTGACGGCCGCCCCGATCTCTTCGTGCGACACGCTCAACAGCATGTCGATGGGCGTGGCCGTGGTGTCCCAGGTCTCGACCACGGGGATGCCGGAGGCCTGGAGCAACTGGCGCCCCTGCGGCGAATGCATCACGCCGGTCAGCACGATGCCGTCGGGGCGGCGGCCGATGATGGCCCGCAGCAGCGCGTCCTCGCGCGGCACGTCGTAGCCGCTCTGCCCGACCATGAGCTGGTAGCCCCGGGCATCGAGCGACTCGGTCAAGGCCGCCAGCATGCCCGCGAACAGGGATCCCGCCACCGACGGCACGAGCGCCGTCACCAGATGGCTGCGCGACAGCCTCAGCGCGCCCGCCATCAGGTTGGGGACATAGCCCAGCGCCGCGATGGCGGCATTGACCTTCTCCAGCGTGGCGGGGGAAACCTGCTGCGGGGTATTGATAGCGCGCGACACCGTGATCATCGAGACGCCGGCCGCCTTCGCCACCTCACGCACGGTCACGCCGCTCCGTTCGGCGGTCGGGGCGGGTACGGCGGCGGACTTGCGGTCGGACAGAGACATCGGCGGGAGGGAAAAGCAACGCGAACGAGACAGAAGGCTAACCCGGCGGGCCGGCGGATAGCGGCCGACGCGGCCTGGGTTTCCACCTATGGTCGCCGGCAGCCTGTGATCATACATTCTGCCCATCCGGATGTTAACGTTAACAAAACACAGGCGACGCTGATATCCGCGATTGGTAACGTTAACATCCATAAAAAGACATGGAGACGACATGAACGCCCAAGCACGTGCATGGATACTCGGAATAGTCCTGGCGGCCGCCTCCGCCAGCGCTCACGCCTGGCCCGACAAGCCGGTGACGATGGTGGTCCCCTTCCCTCCGGGCGGCGCGACGGACTCGGTGGCGCGCGCCGTCGCCAACAAGCTGCAGGAGCGGCTCAAGCAATCCTTCGTGGTCGAGAACAAGGCCGGCGCCACCGGCACCATAGGCGCCGCGCAGGTCGCCCGCGCGACACCGGACGGCTACACGCTGATGGTCACGTCGCTGGCGCCGCTGGTCGTCGCGGAACACCTGATGAAGGACCTGCCCTACGCCCCAGCCAAGGACTTCACCTACCTCACCGTCGCGGTGCAGGCCCCCAATGTGCTGGTGGTCAGCCCCGCGCTGGCGCCCAAGGTGGGCAACGTCCAGGACGTCCTCGCGCTGCTCCGGTCCCGGCCGGGGGCCGTCAGTTTCGCCACATCGGGCGCGGGTTCGTCCGACCACCTGACCGCCGAGCTGTTCTGGCAGAAAACCGGCACGAAGGGGCTGCACGTGCCCTACAAGGGCGGCGCTCCCGCCATCGCCGACCTGCTGGGCAACCAGGTCGACATGTCGTTCCAGAACGTCAACGCCGTCCTGCCGCACATCAAGGCCGGCAAGCTCAAGGCCATCGCCGTCACGGGCAACACCCGCTCGCGGGTGCTGCCCGACGTGCCCACCTTCGCCGAAGCCGCGGTGCCCGGCCTGGTGGTCTATTCCTGGCAGGCCATCGTCGCGCCCAAGGGATTGCCGGCCGACCTGCGCAACCAGATATCGGCGGCGCTGACGGAAGCCATCAGGGATCCCGCGGTCAGCAAGCCCTTCACCGACGTCGGCCTGGAAGTCGTGGCGAACTCGAGCGACGAATTCACGCGCTTCCAGCGGCAGGAAAGCACGCGCTGGAAGGAAGTGATCGAGACCGGAAACATCTCCATCCAGTAACGCGACCACGCCGGAAACGATCATGCCTGCTGCTTCCTCGCCCGCCGGACACACGCCCACCATCACCCGCATGCGGGTGGTGCCCGTGGCCGGCCGCGACTCCATGCTGCTCAACCTCAGCGGCGCCCATGCGCCCTACTTCACCCGCAACCTGGTCATCCTGACGGACAGCGCCGGCCATACCGGCGTGGGCGAAGTCCCCGGCGGCGAGCACATCCGCGCGACGCTGGAAGACGCGCGCGGCTTCATCGTCGGCAGTTCCATCGGCCGCTACACCGACACGCTCAACCGGATGCGCAACGCCTTCGCCGGCCGCGACCATGCGGGCCGAGGGAACCAGACCTTCGACCTGCGCATTGCCATCCATGCCGTGACGGCCGTCGAGTCGGCGCTGCTCGACCTGCTGGGCCAGCACCTGGAGGTGCCGGTGGCCGCGCTGCTGGGCGAAGGGATACAGCGCACGTCGGTGCAGATGCTGGGCTACCTGTTCTACGTGGGCGACCGCACGCGGACCCCGCTTGCTTACGACAGCGCGCCGGAGGAACAGGACGACTGGCTGCGCCTGCGGCACGAAAAGGCGCTCACGCCCGAGGCCATCGTCAGGCTGGCCGAGGCCGCGTACCTGCGCTACGGCTTCGAGGACTTCAAGCTCAAGGGCGGTGCGCTGCGCGGCGAAGAAGAGATCGAGGCCATCCGCGCCCTGCACGAACGCTTCCCCCGGGCCCGCATCACCCTCGACCCCAACGGCGGCTGGCTGCTGCGGGACGCCATCCGCCTGTGCCGCGACATGCACGGCGTGATGGCCTATGCCGAAGATCCCTGCGGTGCCGAAGGCGCGTACTCCGGCCGCGAGACCATGGCCGAATTCCGCCGCGCAACCGGCCTGCCCACGGCCACCAACATGGTCGCCACCGACTGGCGGGAAATGGCGCATGCCCTGTCACTGCAATCGGTCGACATTCCCCTTGCCGATCCGCACTTCTGGACCCTGCAGGGCTCGGTGCGCGTGGCCCAGGCCTGCCAGGCATTCGGCCTGACCTGGGGCTCGCATTCCAACAACCACTTCGATGTCTCGCTGGCGATGTTCACCCACGTCGGCGCGGCCGCGCCGGGCCGGGTTACCGCGCTCGACACGCACTGGATCTGGCAGGACGGCCAGCACCTGACGCGCGACCCGCTGCAGATCCGCAACGGCCGCATCGAACTGCCTCAGGCTCCCGGACTGGGCATCACGCTCGACATGGACGCGGTCGAGCGCGCGCACCGGCTCTACAACCAGCGCGGCCTGGGCGCGCGCAACGACGCCATGGCCATGCAATACCTGATTCCCGGCTGGCGATTCAACAACAAGCAGCCGTGCCTGGTGCGCTGAGCGGCGCAGCGGGTGCCCGGTTGACCTCCACGGTGACGTGGACCAGTTCCTCGTGGATGGCCAAGGCCTCCCGGAAATGGGAAGGCGTGGCCGGCGTGTCGGTCACGACCCCCAGGATGCAGGCGTACTTGCCCTTCCCCACCCGCCAGACGTGGAGATCCGTGATCGTCGCCTTGAACGGGCAGGCCTCGATCACCTCTCGGATCTCGGCCACTACCGGCGCATCCATTTCGGCGTCGAGCAGAACCTTGCCCGAGGCACGCAGCAGGCCATAGGCCCAGACCGCGACCAGGCCGGCGCCGACGATGCCCATGGCGGGATCCAGCCAGGCCGCGCCCCAGAGCTTGCCGCCGAACAAGGCGACGATGGCCAGTACGGAAGTGGCGGCGTCGGCAACGACGTGCAGATAGGCGGAACGCAGGTTCAGGTCGCTGCCGTGCGCGTGTCCATGGCCGTGCTCATGGTCGTGCCCATGGTCGTGATCGTGGCCATGGTCATGCCCGTGATGCCCGTCCTTGAGCAGCCAGGCGCATGCGAGATTGATGGCCAGACCGACGGCCGCGATGGCGATCGCCTGATCGTAGTGGATGGGCGTGGGAGCCATCAGCCGCTCCACGGACTCGTACAACATCAGGGCGGCCACCCCGGCCAGGAACAAGGCGCTCGTGTAACCGCCCAGCACCTCGATCTTCCAGGTTCCGAAAGCGAAGCGCCGGTCATGGGCATAACGCCGCGCCGCGCCGTACGCCAGCACCGCCAGCCCGAGCGCCAGCGCGTGCGAGCTCATGTGCCACCCGTCAGCCAGCAACGCCATCGAATTGAAGACGTAGCCGCCAAGGATCTCGACCACCATCATCGTCGCGGTAAGCAGGACCGCCCAGCGGGTATTGCGTTCGGCCAGGGGGTTGCCCTCGTCGAAGACGTGGCTGTGCGTCCAATTTTCGGGGGTGGCGGATGTCGACATGATGCGGCCTGCGCGGGGGTGGTTATATACTATACCCCAGTATAGTTCATGCGAAAAAGAGGGCTGTCCATGGCACATACCATCCACAACCAGAAACGGCTCCTGACGCGCGTGCGCCGGATCAAGGGACAGGCCGAGGCCCTGGAGCACGCCCTTGGCCAGCAGGTGGAATGCACGGCGATCCTGCAGCAGATCGCCGCGATACGGGGCGCGGTGAACGGGCTCATGGCCGAAGTGCTGGAGGGACACATCCGCGAGCACCTGGGCCGCGCCGACGCGCCCGCCGACGTGCGGGCGGCCGACCTGGAAGAAGTCGTGGCCGCCGTGCGGTCCTACATGAAGTAAGGGCTGGACGCGCACCATGATCAAGCGGATGAAGCAATGGGCCCGGCGCATCAAGCAGGATGTCGTCGCGATCTGGCTGGCGGCCCGGGACCCTCGTACGCCCTGGATGGCCAAGGTGCTCGCCCTGCTGGTGGCCGCCTACGCGGTCTCGCCCATCGACCTCATTCCCGATTTCATCCCCGTGCTGGGATACCTGGACGATCTCATCATCGTCCCGCTCGGCATCCTGCTGGTCGTGCGCCTCATTCCCGCCGATCTGATGGCCGAATTCAGGCGTTCTGCCGCGGACATGTCGAGCCGGCCGGTCAGCCGGGCGGCCGCGGCGGTGTTCATCGCGATATGGGTGCTCGCCGCGGCCCTGGTCCTGTTAGTCTTGTTCCGGAAGGCGGCGTTCGCCTGACTCGACAAGGAGACCCCGTGGGCAATACGTTCGACATCGACGCGTACCTGGCACGGCTCGGATACCAGGGCTCCACGGCCCCTTCCCTCGCGGTGCTGGATGCGCTGACCCGCGCCCACTCGCAAACCATTCCATTCGAGAACCTGGACGTGCTGCTGCGCCGGCCCATCCACCTCGACCCCCAGCGCCTGTACGACAAGCTGGTCACCGCGCGCCGCGGCGGCTATTGCTTCGAGTTGAACGGCCTGTTCCTGGAACTGCTGGCGCGGCTGGGCTTTGCCGTGCGCCCCCTGGCGGCACGGGTACGCCTGAGCACGGCCGATCGCAGCATCATGGTCCAGCGCACGCACCTGACGCTGGCGGTCACCCTGGATGGACAGGACTGGATCACCGATGTCGGCGTCGGCGCCACCTCACTCACCCGCGCCCTGCGCCTGGAGGATGGCCTGGTCCAGGCCACGTCCCACGACACGCGGCGCCTGGCGCGCGAGGACGGCAGGTGGTTCCACCAGGTGCGGCACGCCGACCAGTGGATCGACGTCTACGAGTTCACCGGCGAGGACATGCCCATGGTCGACCGCGAGGTGGCGAACTGGTACACCAGCACGCATCCTGGGTCGTTCTTCCTCCAACGACCGACCGCGGCGCTGGCGCTGCCCGAAGGCCGCCGGGTGAGCCTGCTCGGCAAGGTCCTGAAGTTCCGGGAAGCCGACGGCAGTGCCCGGGACCAGGAACTGGACGGTCCGCAGGACTTGCAGACGGCGCTGGGCGAACATTTCGGGATCGACCTGCCGATGGACGCGCTGCGGACGATCGCGCTATCTCTGACTCCTATTGCGCTGCTCTGATAGGCCCAGGGTAGCTTCATGCGTTTGTCCTGAGATCGCACTGAAGTTGGTACGAAAAAATTCCCTGACTTGGTCTTCAGCAAACTTGAAAGACGCAAGTTGACGCAGCGTGCCTGGATCGAAAATCTCCGCCACGCGATGCCGTGCGGCTTCCGGACTGAACCTCCGCCGATGCCTTCCCGTCACTTCGGCTGCGGTCGCCAGCGATTCGAACAGTTTGCTCTTAGGGTCTGCAAGCTCTTCCACGGCAACCGCTTTGGGGAGTTTGAGTGGGATACGTCCATCGGGATTGCCTGCGGCTGAACGGATCGCTAGTTCGTCCAGCAGCAGCCAACTTTCGGTCATACGCACAGGTACAAGGCAGATATGCGGAAAGTGCTGGGATGCAGACTCGGCTAGCGCTGTCCGGATTTCTTGAACGCGGTGTTCAAGGGGCTCGCGCTCTGCATCTCTGTGAATAAACAGCAAATCGCATGGGAAAAGCTCTATTACCCGAGGAATTCTGAATTTGAGCGCGCCCGAATGAAGACCTTCGGCGAATAGCGTTCGATGGGGAAGCGGACTCCATGCATCCAAGAGAAACTGGACAATGGGTAGTAGAGTCCGATCCGATGTCCCATCGGTGAGTAGAGTAACTGTCAGAGTTTTCATACACAGACCACGCGATCAGGCACTTTGAAAAAGATCCGGTGTCTCAATCGGCAAATGGTCCACGACGTGTTTGGGACCATTGCTCTTCGACCTCATCCTCATGCCAGAGAGGTAGGCGTGCAACTCGCCCCGTGTGATGAATCCCGCATCGGACGCGCCCGGTGCACGTGCGCGCCACGTTCCACCAATCGGTTTGAAGTTTGCGAACGAGGCCCCGCGCAGGCGCAAGGACTCCGCAAACAGCAATTCGTCGTCTAAAAGCTCAGCCACGACCAGTGGCGAATGGGTATTGATGATGACTTGCCGCAGCGAATGCTGAACGGCAAACTCTTCTCCCTGCAGGTCGGCATCGGAAAGCTCCTTAACCAGGCGAAGCATCTCTGGAATGCGCAAAGGATGGATACCGTTCTCAGGCTCTTCCAGGCATACCAGTCCTTTGGCATCTGGATCACTGGCAAGCACTGCAAGCGCAAGGAACCGAAGCGTGCCGTCCGACAATGAACTCGCAGAATACGGACGACCATCGCTCATCTTCACCGACAGTGTGCGCTGTTGCCGCGTCTCGTCGGTATCTACGTCCAAGGCTGTTACGCCGGGAATCAGATCGGCCAATCTGTTTGCGATGTCGCTGTACCCACCCAGGCGGAACAACGTATTGGGCATATGCTCACCCGTAGAGGAAAGCGATGCTTCGCCAAATACATCGTCCGGCGCGCGCAACGCCGAAGGCTCCAATTGCAGCATCCGCCACGACTGCATTTCCCGACGGGCGGCCAAGGCTGTCGGATGCGACGACAAATTAACGCCGGAAAGAATGGTTTGCGGGCTTTTGCGGGCGGAAATCTTCTGAGGCTGCCCACCACCACGGTCGCTGCGCAACAAAATCGTGGTATCCGAATCCTTGCTGTCTGTTTCGATGAATGGGGACGTACGCGCCCCGGGCCCAAAGATCAGTTTTCTATTCTTGGCCAGATCAGCACCAGCATTGAAAGAAAGAAATTTTTGCGCTTCGCTGGACGGCTTCGCACGCAGTTCTTCGCGTTCGATGTAGATCGGATCCTTGGAGGAACCAGATGGAGCTTCGGTATTGAGGCGAAGCACCAAGGAGTATTCAAGCAGCGTTGCCGTAGGCTTCACACTGCGGTCGAAATCATCCACGACCTCATTGGGAACAATCATTTCCGCAAGAAATTCCATCCGAAGCTCTTTCTTCCCCTTTTCATGGAAGAACAGAGACCCGAACTCTGACGCCCGACCATGCGTACCGCGCACATTGCTGCAGGCCTTGAGAATCGGCATGGACGCCAAATCGCACAAGAAAGTAATCGCATCGAACAGATTCGATTTCCCGACGCCATTGGCACCGGCAATGCATGTGAACAGACCAAACTGGACGTCGATATCCCGAAGGTTCTTGAACCCGACGACCTTTAAACGAGTCAACATGATGTTCCCTGGACAATTTGCAGGCGCTGCTCTGGCTAAAGCCACCCAAGTAGTCCGTGACAGCTTCTAAGTGAACCACATTCGAAAGATTTTACCTCCTGCTGATTACGAAGAAGCGAACTTCGGAGGCATTGCAGACGAGTTGCCGATCACACCGCCTTCGCCTCGAACGGATTAAAGACCTCCACCCCAAAGGGAGCGAAATCGCCGGCGTTGCGTGTCACCACTACCAGTTGGTGCTGCTGCGCGGTGGCAGCAATCATCGCATCCTCGTACAGCGTGTCGGAGCGCCGGTGCATCAGGCGCGCCCAGCGCCTGAAGGTTTCCGCATCCATGGGCAGGACGTTGTACGAGGCAGCCACCAGGTCGGCCCAGCGAGCGATTTCGTCGGCCTTGTCCGGGTCCTGGTCGCGCGTCAACTCGACGCCGGCCTCGATCTCTCCCAACGTGACCGCAGACAGATAAAGGTCGCCATCGGCAACGGACCGGAGCCAGGCGACGACCGCGCCATGCGGGCGCGGCCGTCGCAATTCGGAAATGACGTTGGTGTCCAGCAGATACATGCGGCGCGCTCAGCGAATAGGCGCAATGCGTCGGCGCCGTGCCGCCCCACGTGGCGGCACGAGGCACTCCGTACGTGCGGTATCCGAAAGCAGCAGTTCCTTCAACGACGGCTTAGCCGCTGCACGCAGGCGTTTCCATTCGGCGGCGGGGACGAGCACGGCGGCTTCGGCTCCACGCTTGGTCACCATCTGCGGTCCCTCCGAGAGACACGCCTCAAGAAACTCGCTAAAGCGCGCCTTTGCGTCCTGTATGGCCCAGCTTTTCATGATGCGGCATCCCATAAAAGACTAGTCATCTGACTAGTTTACAACTTGACTCCATCTCCTACAATCGATCCGTGGCAATCTGTCTCATACTCGCTGGTAATCGACAGCCCTCACTACAATGCCATATTTGGCAGGGACAGCACTCCGCTCTTCCAGTAGAACCTGGTCGAAGTTGTCCATTGCCCTCATCCAGCGCCTCACGAACCTATTGATTGTTAATGAAAGAATCGGATACCAGCGCACACACGCCGATGATGCAGCAGTATCTCCGCCTGAAGGCCGAAGCCGGCCCTCTGCTGCTGTTCTACCGCATGGGCGATTTCTACGAGCTGTTCTACGACGATGCGGAAAAGGCCTCGCGGCTTTTGAACCTGACGTTGACCACCCGCGGCGCCTCCAATGGCGTACCCATACGGATGGCGGGCGTGCCTTTCCACGCCGTCGAGCAGTACCTGGGCAGGCTGGTCAAGCTGGGCGAATCGGTCGCGATCTGCGAACAGATCGGCGACCCCGCCGCCTCGAAGGGACCGGTGGAACGCCGCATCGTCCGCATCGTGACGCCCGGCACGCTGACCGACGAAGCCCTGCTTCCGGCCAAGGCCGATCGCGCCGTTGCCGCGGTCCAGCCGGGCAACGGCAAGACAGGGCGCCTGGGCATCGCCTGGCTGAACCTGGCCAGCGGTGAATTCCGTTTGACCGAATGCGCGCCGGCCCTGCTGGCGAGCGAACTGCATCGCATCTCGCCGGCCGAAGTCATTCTGGCCGAGGGCCAGCCGCTGCCGGTCGATTTCAGCGCCCCCATCAGCCCGGTGCCGGTCTGGCATTTCGAGACCAGCGGCGCCCGCCAGCAATTGCTGAACCACTTCGGCACCGACTCGCTGGCCGGCTTCGACGTCGAGGACATGCCCGAGGCCATCTGCGCCGCGGGCGCACTGCTGCGCTACGTTTCGAACACGCAGTCCCAGGCGCTGGCGCACGTGCAGCAACTGACCGCCGACCGCGCCAGCCAGTACGTGCTGCTCGACCCCGTCACGCGGCGCAACCTGGAACTGACCGAGACCCTGCGCGGCGAAGAGTCCCCCACGTTGTTCTCGGTGCTGGACCACTGCCAGACGCCCATGGGCAGCCGGCTGCTGCGCCGCTGGCTGCACCACCCCCTGCGCGACAACGATCCCGCCGCCGGCCGCCTGCGCGCCATCGAAACCTTGCTCGATGGCGGCGATCCGCGCCTGCTGCAGGATGCGCTGGCGCCGCTTCCCGATGTGGAGCGCATCTCCGCGCGTGTGGCCCTGCGCTCGGTGCGGCCACGCGAACTGGCCAGCCTGCGCGACGCGCTGGCGCTGCTGCCCGGGTTGCACGCCATGGTGCTGCGCCTGGCCGGCACGGGCTCGATGCTGTCGGCCGACACGCAGGCACGGCTGCCCGAACTGGCGGCCCAGCTCGCGCCCGACCCCGCCATCGGCGAATTGCTCGCGCGCGCCATCGCCGCCGAGCCCGGCGTCAACGTGCGCGACGGCGGCGTGCTGGCCGCCGGTTTCGATGCCGAACTGGACGAGCTGCGCGCGCTGGAATCGCACAGCGGCGATTTCCTGGTGCAGCTGGAGAAGCGCGAGCGGGAACGCACGGGCATCGCCAATCTGCGCGTGGAGTTCAACCGGGTGCACGGCTTCTTCATCGAGGTCACGCGCGGCCAGACCGACAAGGTCCCCGACGACTACCGCCGCCGGCAGACGCTCAAGAACGCCGAACGCTACATCACGCCCGAACTCAAGACCTGGGAAGACAAGATCCTGTCCGCCCAGGACCGCGCGCTGGCGCGCGAGAAATGGCTGTACGAGCAGTTGCTGGATACCCTGGCGCCACACGTGCGCGCGCTGACCCGGACGGCCGCGGCGCTGGCCGAGATCGACGTGCTGGCCGCCCTCGCCTTCCATGCCCGCACCAACGACTGGGTCGCGCCCGAACTGCTGGACACGGCCGAGATCCAGATCGAACAGGGCCGCCATCCGGTGGTGGAGCGGGTCATCGAACGCTTCACGCCGAATGACTGCCGCCTGGCGCAGACCCGCCGCATGCTGCTGATCACCGGCCCCAACATGGGCGGTAAGTCGACCTACATGCGGCAGACCGCGCTGATCGTGCTGCTGGCGCGCATCGGCAGCTTCGTGCCGGCGCGGGCGGCGCGCATCGGCCGCATCGACCGCGTGTTCACCCGCATCGGCGCCGCCGACGACCTCGCGGGCGGACGCTCCACCTTCATGATGGAGATGATCGAGGCCGCCGCCATCCTCTCGTCCAGCACGTCCGACAGCCTGGTGCTGATGGACGAGATCGGCCGCGGCACCTCGACCTACGACGGCCTGGCGCTGGCCTGGGCGATTGCCTTCCAGCTCGTGTCGCAGAATCGCGCGCTGACCCTGTTCGCCACGCATTATTTCGAACTGACCCGCCTGCCCTCGGTACGCCCCGAAGTCGCCAACGTCCACCTGGCCGCGGCGGAATCGCACAAGGGCATCGTCTTCCTGCACGAGGTGCGCGAAGGCCCCGCCAGCCGCAGCTACGGGATCCAGGTCGCGCAGCGCGCGGGCATCCCCGCCGCGGTCGTGCGCATGGCGCGGCGCGAGCTGGAAAAGCTGGAGACGCAAGGCTCCCAGGTCCCGCAGATGGCGCTGTTCGCGCCGCCGCAGGACGGGGCCGCCGAAGCGCAGGAAATGGAGCAGGCGCGGGACCACGCCATGGAAGCCGTGCGGGACGCGCTGGACGGGATCGATCCGGACCGGCTCAGCCCGCGCGAGGCGCTGGACGAACTCTACCGGCTCAAGAACCTGGCCCTGCCGCAATGACCACACCCGCGCCGCGCCCGCCTTCCTGGCCCCGCCTGCTGCTGGCGGCGGCGCTGGCGTGCGCGGCGATGGCGCCGGCGGCGGCCGCCACCACCAACGCCGAATCCGGCTATGCGGCCCGCCAGGGTTTCGCCTTCGCCCTGCTGGGCGGCGTGCCCGCGCACGACGGCGACGAGGCCGCCGTCGCCCAGATGCTGGCCCAGTTCGGCACCGAGACCGACCTGGCCATCCACACCGGCAACATCAAGGGACGCGACGAGCGCTGCGACGACAAGACCTATGCGCGCCGGCACGCCCTGCTGAACGGCAGTCCGGTCCCGCTGGTGCTGGCCCCGGGCGAGAACGACTGGGCCGAGTGCGACCGCCCCGCCGCGGGGCAGTTCGGCCCCGTGGAGCGCCTGAACCGGCTGCGCGAATTGTTCTTCGATCCGGACGACTCGCTGGGCATGCTGAAACTGGACCTGCAGCGCCAGAGCGAGACCGCGCGTTTTCGCGGCTATCCCGAGAATGCGCGCTGGGAATACGGCGACGTGCTGTTCGTCACGCTGAACGTCCCGGGCAACCAGAACAATTACCGCACCGGCGCGGGACGCAACGGCGAATACGAGGAAAGGGTCCAGGCCGATGCCTCGTGGCTGCGGCAGGCCTTCGCGGCCGCCACGCGGCTCAAGGCCCGCGGCCTGGTCCTGGCCTTCTCCGCCGACCCGCACTTCGAAGGGCGGCACACCGTGGCCGGCGGCGTCGATCCGTATGCCGCGCTGAAGACGGACCTGGCCCGGCTGGCCGCCAAATATGCCGGCCAGGTGCTGGTCGTGCACGGCGGCGGCCCCTCGCCCGAGCGCGGCCGGTCGCGCCACGCCCTGGCGGACCATCCGCTCAAGTTCAACGGCAAGACGCTGCAGAACGTGGCGCGCGTCGCGATGCCCGCCGTGCCGGAACCCGCCCATTGGATCAAGGTGAACGTGGAGCCTGGCAACCGGGACGTCTTCCGGCTGGAAGGCATCAACACGGTGCTGCGTCCTCCGCAGCCCCGCTAATCAAACCGCCGGGCAAGGCAGCCCCGGCTTAATGCAGCGTGCCGGGATTGCGCCGGGCCTCGATCAGCGCGTCCAGGACATCGTCGCTTTCCTCATCGCTGTCGGCGTACCCCTGCTCGATTTCCTCCGGGTCGGCCCGGCGGACCTCCAGCAACTTGATGCGCACGCGCAGCGCCATGCCCGCATAGGGATGGTTGGCGTCGAGCACCACCTTGTCGTCGGTCAGGTCGGTAACCGAGAAGATCAACGCATTCTCGTCGCTGTCGCCGTCGTCGGGCTCGACCTCGGTATCCTCGTCGTCCTCGGCGTCGCCCGGCACGCCTTCGAACTGCATGCCGACCTCGATCGGCTCCGGGAAGCGCGAACGCGGCTCGACCCGCAGCAGTTCCGGATCGTAGTCGCCGAACGCGTCGCTCGGCTCGAGATGGAAGGTCTGCTCGAAACCGGCGGTCTTGCCTTCCAGGCCGTCGTCCAGGCGGGGCAGCAGGCTGTCCAGCCCGCGATGGAGAAAGCTCACGGGGCCATCGCTGTCATCGAGCGCTTCCCCGTCCGTGCTCATGATCCAGAACTCGACCGTGACGACGGTATTCTCGCCGACGGCCAGGGCCGGATCGCTGTTGGAAGCGGTCATAATCTTGGTTTCCCGTATACGTTGGATGGCCTTTCATTCTACAGGCTGGCCCCGCCCCTCCCGGACCGAAGCATCCCCATGAATCCCGACCTCCCCACCCGCCTCCTGGGCGGCCTCTCGCCGTCCCAGTTCATGCAGCGCCACTGGCAGCGCAAGCCGCTGCTGATACGCGGCGCCTTCGAAAACTTCCGGCCGCCGATGTCCATCGCCCAGGTCAAGCGGCTGGCCCGCCGGGACGAGGTCGAATCCCGGCTGGTGTGGCGCGAGCAGGGCGCCTGGCAGATGGAGCGCGGCCCGTTCGGGCGGCTGCCGCCGGCGCGCGAACCGGAATGGACACTGCTGGTCCAGGGGGTGAACCTGCACGACGACGCGGCGGCCGACCTGATGGCGCGGTTCCGCTTCGTTCCCGACGCGCGGCTGGACGATGTGATGATCAGCATCGCCACCGATCGCGGCGGCGTCGGTCCGCACTTCGACAGCTACGACGTCTTCCTTTTGCAAGCCAGCGGGCGCCGGCGCTGGCGCATCGGCCGCCAGCGCGACCTGGAACTGGACCCCGACGCGCCGCTCAAGGTGCTGCGCCGCTTCGAGCCCACCGAGGAATTCGTGCTGGAAGCGGGCGACATGCTGTACCTGCCGCCCGCCTACGCCCACGACGGCATCGCCGAGGGCGACGACTGCATGACGATCTCCATCGGTTTCCGCTCGCCATCGCTGGCCGAACTGGCGCGCGGCATGCTGGAATTCGCGTCCGAATCGCTGACCGAGCGCCTGCCGTCCGCGCTGCGCGGGCACTACAAGGATGCCGGCCAGCCCGCGGTGCGGCAGCCCGCCGCCCTGCCCGAGGCCATGGTCGAGGCCGCGCTGGCGGCCGTATCGGCGGTGAAGTTCGATGCGGCGCTGGCCGCGTGCCACCTGGGCCACTGGCTGACCGAACCCAAGCCGGAAGTGGTGTTCGACACGCCCGATCCCGCGGTGCTGCCAGACCTGGAGACGGACTGGCCGTCATCGGGGGAACTCGTGCTGGACCGCCGAACGCTGATGATCCACCGTGGCCGGATGCTGTTCATCAACGGCGAAAGGGCCGAGGTCGATGCGACCCCGGCCCTTCGCAGGCTGGCTGACCTGCGGCGCCTGGCGTGCGTCCCGGCAAGACCGGACGACGACGAACGCGCGGCCCTGCAGGAATGGCTGGACGCCGGATGGCTACACTACCGCCCCTGACGCCGCGCCCTGCCGGCCTTGCTTACTTGCGCGCGGCCAGCGCGACGTTGATGCATTCCTCGTCCAGGTTGCCGCCCGGCGCGCCGCCGACGCCGATCGCGCCGATGGTCTCGTTGCCGACCTTGATGGGCACGCCGCCCGCCAGGATCAGGAAGTCGCTGATCGCCACCAGTTGGCGCGCGCCGGGGTTGTTCTCGACGGCATTGGCGAGCGCCGAGGTGGGCGCGCGCATCGTCAGCGAGGTGTAGGCCTTGCGGCGCGAGGCGTCGGCGGTGTGCGGGCCCGACAAGTCGGAACGCAGCATGGCCAGCACGTTGCCGCCGCGGTCGACCACGGTGGCGGCGACCTGGTAGTTCTTGGCCGCGCAGGCTTGTACGGCGGCCTGGGCCAGCTCGGTGGCCTGGGACAGCGTCAGCGACGCGGGCGTTTGCGCGTAGGCGCTGGAACCGGCGCAGGCGGCCAGGACGAACAGGGTTTTGAGCAGACGGGACATCGTTTTTTCCTCCTGTGGAATCGACACCCGCAGTTTGCTCGCGGACGCGTCCGCCGCCCATCGTGCTCGCTACGCACCGGCATCCGTAGCCCTACGGATTCCCTCCCGCCCCCTGCTCCTGGCTCGCCTGTGCCAGGCGGGCGAACTCGACCACCGACGTGCTGCCTATCTTCTCGGAGATGTGGGCGCGATGGGTCTCGACGGTGCGCGGAGACAGCTCCAGCGCCGCGGCGATCTCCTTGGTCGCGTAGCCCTGCGCCACCAGCGCCAGCACCTGGCGCTCGCGCTCGGTCAGGCGCGCGAGCAGCGCGCGCTGCTCGTCCTGCTCGCGGTAGCGGGCCAGCGCGGCGAAGGCGGTGTTGACCGCCTCCATCAGCACGTGCTCGTCCACCGGTTTGCTCAGGAAGTCCACCGCGCCCGCCTTGAAGGCCCGCCGGCATGCCTGCATGTCGCCATGGCCGGTCAGCAGGACGATGGGCCAGCCGCAGCCCGATTCCTGGAGCTTCTGCTGCAATTGCAGCCCGGTGATGGCGGGCATGCGCAGGTCCAGCACGATGCAGCCCGGCTCCAGCTCCGGCTGGCGGGACAGGAAATCCAGCGGGTGGGCGAAGGTTTCCACACGCAGGCCATACGTGGACAGCAGCAGCGCCACCGCGTCGCGCACGGCTCGGTCGTCATCGACCAGGTAGACGGGAGGTTGAAAGGTCACGCCATGGGCTCCTGTGAGGTTCGCCGGCCGCCGGCCAGCGGCAGCAGCACGGTGAACCGCGCGCCGCCCTCTGGCCGGTTGGCGGCCGAGATGCTGCCGTCGAAATGGTGGACGATGCTTTCGCAGATGGCCAGCCCCAGCCCCATGCCGTCCTCCTTGTCGGAACGGAAGGGCTCGAAGACGTGCGCCAGCATGTCGGACGCGACTCCCGGGCCATCGTCGTCGACCACGATGCGCGCCATGCCGTCGGCCTGGCCGAGGCGCAGGACGATGCGCCGGCGTTCCTCGGGCACCGCCGCCAGGGCGTCGGCGGCATTGCGGATCAGGTTGTGCATGACCTGCCCCGCCTGCACCCGGTCCACCCACGCGACGGGCGGCGGCACGGTCACGTCCGTTTCGAGGCGCACGCCGCGGGCCGACAGGTCCGCCCCCATCAGCGCCACCATGTCGGCGGCGACTTCGCCCAGGTCGCAAGCCTGCGCCGCGGGCGGATCCGCGCCGACGTAGGCGCGCATGCGGGCCAGGATGTCCGCGGCCCGGCGGGCCTGCTGCACGTTGGACTCCAGCACGCGGCGCATGGCGTCGGGCTCGGCAGCGGGCAGGCCGGCCAGGCGCAGCGCCGCCTGGCTCTGGCTCAGCAGCGCGGTCAGCGGCTGGTTCAGTTCGTGCGCGATGCCCGAGGCCATTTCCCCCATCGCGTTGACCCGCGCCGCATGCGCCAGGGTGGCTTCCTGCTTGCTGAGCCGCCCCGCCTGCCGAGCCCGCTCGGCCTCGCCCCGAGCCTGCACGGCGCGGCGGCGCTGCACGGCCAGCAGCGCCGCCAGCGCCAGCAGGGCCAGGGACACCAGCACCAACAACGCCAGCGGCCGGCCCAGCGCCAGATCGCTCCATCCCGGATGCCGGGACAGGCGCAGCATGATGGGTTGGCCGGCGTTCTCCAGCATACGCACCGCTGCCATGGCAGGCGGGTGCAGCCCCTTCTCCGGCGCAGCCGCGCCGTGGTCGACCCGGGCCGCGGCCCCGTCCAGGCGCAGGGCCAGCCGCGTCCCCATGGGCAATTCGTCGGCGGCCACCAGCTCCGCCAGATCCACGGTCAGCACCAGCGCCAGCCGGCCCACGGCGGGCGGCAATCGCTTGACCAGCAGATAGCGGGACTGGCCCGGCTCCGGCACCGTGCTGACCGGCCGCCCGGGCTGGGCCGTCGCGATCACCGGACCCAGGTGCTGCGGTTCCAGGGGCGGGAGGCCCGACCGGCGGCTGGAGACCAGCGTGCGCCAGCCGGCCTGGGACGAGGTGTTTTCCCAGCCGATCAGGTCCACTCCTTCGATGCGCGGATAGAACGCGCGGATCGCGCCCGCCACCTGCCCGATCTCGTCGAGCAGGATGCGATCGGATCGCTGCGCCAGCGCCGCCATGCTGGTCAGGTGGGCGTCATGCTGCGCGATGCGCTGCGAGACGAGGCCGGCCACGGCGTCGGCCGCACCGTCCAGGTCCGCGCGCAGCCTGTCCAGGGCCTGGCGGTACAGCACGACGGCGCCGGCCAGGACCAGCACCAGCCAGGCCCCCGCCAGAACGGCGGCCATCGCGGATTGACGTTTCATCATGGATGCAGATAGTACCGGCAGGCGCCCCGCAGCGCCCGTCCCGGCGCGCCGGGATATTCCCGTGCGGGCGGACGTATCGAAACCAGGCGATTTATAATTCGCTCCATGGCGATATTCTTCGCCCATACCGTTTTCTCGTCATGGACCTCGACGCCACCATCAAGGCACTGGCGCATCCGGCGCGGCGCGACATCCTGCAATGGCTCAAGGAGCCGGAACGCCATTTCGCCGGGCAGGAACACCCGCTCGACGTCGGTGTCTGCGCCGGCATGTTCGAATGCTGCGGCCTGTCCCAGTCGACCGTGTCCGCCCACCTGGCCACCCTGCAGCGCGCCGGCCTCGTCACGACCCGGCGCATCGGGCAGTGGGTGTTCTACAAGCGCAATGAAGAAGCCATTGCCCAACTGGTCGAACAGCTCCGGAAGCTCTGACTTTCCTGGGAATTTCCCACGGGAAACGAGCCGGAATGTGCGTCAAAAACCACAAACCGAAACCCTTGCGCACATTATTGACCAATCGGATACACAAATTGCTTACGCAAATCTTACTTCCGGCCTCCACCATGGAAAATACCTAGAGACGCTGCTAGAATTTATCCGTGCTCGAATAACGGCAGACACAGCAGCCTTGTTTGGGTAAGAACGGGAAATAGCGCTATTTCTGGTTTGTGTTTTGTGTATTTACGACTAACACCTCAAAGGAAAAGAGATCATGAAGAAGACCCTGCTCCTGGCCTCGCTGCTGGCAATCGCTCTGTCGGCTTGCGGCAAGAAGGAAGAAGCTGTTCCGGCCCCGACCGAATCGACTCCTCCGGCCGTCACCACCCCGGCTGAGCCCGCGCCCGCCCCGGCCGAGCCCGCTGCTCCGGCTCCCGCCGAGCCCGCGGCTCCCGCCGACCAGGCCCCTGCCGCCCCGGCTCCCGCCCAGCAGTAAGTCGAACGTGGAGCCCGGCCGGCATCCGCCGGGCCCGGGTTTCCACTCATCGATGGCCGCCTCGCGCGGCAAAAAAAACCCCGATATCCGGGGTTTTTTTATGGCTTCAGGGCCACCCAATCGAATCCGGTGTCCTGGTCGGCCACCCCTATTTTCTCGGATGGCCATCCCAATATCGGCGCGAGCGCCGCTCGCGCCAGTTCCGGCACATTGTTTTGCTTGCTGAGATGAGCCGCGTGCAGGTATTTCAGGCGCGACCGGTCCACCATGCGCAAGATCTCCGCCGCCGCCGTGTTGGAAAGATGTCCGTAGCGGCCGGCTATCCGGTATTTCAGAGAAACGGGGTAATCGCTACGCGCCAGCATGTCCGGACAGTGGTTGCATTCGAGCACCAACGCATCGCAGCCGGACAGCGTCCGGTGGACATGCGGCGTGCCCTCGCCCAGGTCCGTCACCACACCTAGCCGCCACTGGCCGTCGTCCAGCACGTACTGCACCGGCTCGCGGGCATCGTGGGGCACCGGGAAGGGCTGCACGCGCAGGCCGCCTATGGAAAAGGCGGTGTGGCTGTCGCAGCAGACGGCGGTCATGCCTTCGGGGATGCGGGCAGCCACGGCGGCGCGCGTGCCGGTGGTCAGATGCACGGGAATGCCATGGCGGCGAGCCAGGCGGAATACACCGCCGATGTGGTCGCCGTGCTCGTGCGTGACCAGGATGCCGTTCAGGGATGAGGGCTCGATGCCACGGCCGAGCAGGCGCCTTTCGATCTCTTTCAGCCCGAACCCGCAGTCGATCATGACGCGGGTGACCGACAGCCCTTCGCTGGCCTCGACAACCAGGGCATTGCCCTCGCTGCCGCTGCCAAGACTCGTATAGCGCATGGAGCCCACCTAGGAAGTCCACCCCCGGGCGGCCTTCGGCCGCTCCCCCTCAAGGGGGCGGCGCTGGCGGACCGGCAAAGCCGGATCCGCTGCGCCCTGGATCAGCAGGCACACATGGCCAATCCCAGCCATTACTTCAGCTGGTTGGACAGGACGTTCAGGATGCGACGGCCGGTGGCGGTGTTCTCGGGCGCGCCCTGCGCGTTCAGCACGGTAACCTGGGTCCGGTCGTTGGACGTGACCAGTTTCACGCGATACTGCGGACGGGTCTCGGGCTTGTCGCTGCCACGGCCGAACAGGCGGCCGAAGAAGCCCGGCTTGCTCTCGGTGCTGGCCGCGTCGGTATCGACGTAGCGCACGTAGTAGACACCCTCGGCGCGGTTGCGGTCCTCGACCGTGAAGCCGCCGCGGTCCAGGGCCAGGCCCACACGGCGCCACGCACGATCGAACGGTTCGGCGATCTGCAGCGCGCCGGTATCGCCCGAGCCGGTCACCAGTTGCGGCGCCGCGCCCGGGGTCACCGGCGTGGCATTGGCCACCGCTGCCTTGGCCCGGTCGAAATCGGAGCCCAGACGAATCATCAGGCGGCTCAGCATTTCGGCTTCCAGGCCCGGGTCGTTGGGACGCGTGGTCCAGGTGGTCTGGCTCTTCTCGGCGCCGGTCAGCACCTCGACCGCGCCGCGATGGCTGATGTAGATCTCGGTGCTGTTGCCCACGCGCTCGAGGCGGGTGCGGAACATGTCGCGTTCGCCGGTGGACCACAGCGAATCGAAGACCTTGCCGATGGTGTTGCGGATGAAGTCCTGCGGGATCTTGGCCCGGTTCTCGGCCCAGTCGGTTTCCATCACACCGGCCTGGGGCAGGTCTTCGCGCATCAGGAAGCCCAGGTCCTGCCAGAACTGGCGCACCACGGGGTAGAGCTGCTCGGGCGACCGATCGATCACCACCAGCCAGCGCTGGTCGCCGTCGCGTTCGACACGCATGTCCGAACGCTCGGGCAGCACGTTGCTGGCGGCCGGCTTGGTTTCAGGCTGGACCGTCGAGTAGCTGGAGAAGGTCGTGGTCGAGGGCGCCGGCGGCGTCGACCCGGAAGAAGTCTGGGAGGGAACCTGGAACCGGTTGTCGGTGGGAAGCTGGGTCAGGTCGGGAGGCACTTCCAGCTTGGCCGAAGCCGGCTTGGATGCGCTCTTGTAGTCGACGGACTCTTCCTTGCCCAGCAGCTGGTTGACGCTGCTGCAGCCCGCGAACAGCGCGGACAAGGAAATCAGCACCGGCAGGACGGCCAGGCGCGGCAAATTCATACGAACTGCATTCATTGATGGGTAACTCCTGAAGCCACCGCCAGCCCATGTTGGGTCCGGCGGGTCATGTCGGGGCAAAACATGGGGGGCGTGTGGGGTTCAGATTTCGACGCCGGCCGCCCTGAGCGCCTCGCGCACCACAGCGTGATGCTGCGCGCCGAGTTCAGTCATGGGCAGGCGGTATCCCAGCGCCATGCGTCCCATCTGGGCCAGGGCCCACTTGACGGGGATGGGGTTGGGTTCGACGAAGAGGTTGCGGTTCAGCAGCGCCATGCGCTGGTTGATCTTCGCGGCCAGGCGGGCATCGCCGGCCACCGCCGCCACGCACAGCTCATGCATCAGGCGGGGCGTGACGTTGGCGGTGACGGAGATGTTACCCCGGGCGCCCAACAGCATCAGCGCTGCCGCGGTGGGGTCATCGCCGCTGTAGACCGCGAAATGGTCGGGCACCTGGCCAAGCAGCAGCGCGCCGCGGCCGATGTCGCCGGTGGCGTCCTTCAGCCCGACGATGCCGGGTACCTGCGCCAGGCGCACCGTGGTCTCGCCGGCCATGTCGCAGCCGGTGCGTCCCGGTACGTTGTACAGGATCATCGGCAGGTCGACCGCCTCGGCAATGGTCTTGAAATGCCGGTACAGGCCTTCCTGCGTGGGGCGATTGTAGTAAGGCACCACGGACAGGCCGGCGTCGGCGCCGACTTTCTTGGCGGCCTCGGTCAGCTCGATGGCTTCCGCCGTGGAGTTGGCGCCGGTACCGGCGATGACCGGTGCGCGGCCCGCCACGTGCTGGACGGCGAAGCGGATCAGTTCGACATGCTCGTCCACCGACACGGTGGGCGATTCGCCCGTCGTGCCCACCACCACGAAGCCATCGGTGCCCTCAGCCAGGTGCCAGTCGAGCAAGGCCCGGAAGGCCTCGAAATCGAGCTTCCCGTCCGGCTGCATCGGAGTGACGATTGCGACGATGCTGCCTTCAATAGGAGTGCGAGATGTGGTTGCCATACGCTGCCAGGGTGGCCCGAAACGGGACGAAAAGGAAGAAAATCAATGGAGTATACCGCCTGTAGAGGCTCGCTCCTACGCGCCGCGCGCGCCTCCCAGGAAACCGCGGATCCGGCTCCGCCGGTCCGCCGGTTTCGCCCCCCGGGGGGCGCGCGAAGCGCGTAGGGGGGATCAAATAAACAATCTGACGATGGCGTCGCCCAGGGCCAGCATGGGTTGGACCAGGAAGCCCAGCATGCCGGTCATCAGCAGCACGATCAGGATCATCATGCCATAGGGTTCGATCTTGGAATATTTCCAGGCCAGGTCGTGCGGCAGCAGGCTGAAGACGATGCGGCCGCCATCCAGCGGGGGGATGGGCAGCAGGTTCAGGGCCATCAACATCAGATTGACCTGCACGCCCGCCACCGCCATGGCGACGAAAAAGGTCTCGTTCACGCCGGACTGGACCATGAGCTTGAGCCCCACCGCCCAGATGATGGCCATGACGAGGTTGATGCCGGGGCCGGCGGCGGCCACCCACAGCATGTCCTGCTTGGGCCGGCGCAGGCGGCCGAAATCGACGGGCACGGGCTTGGCCCAGCCGAACAGCAGGCCCGCCCCGCCCAGCAGCTTGCTGGTCAGCAGGATGAAGGCCGGCACCAGCAGGGTGCCGATCGGATCGATGTGCTTGATCGGATTGAGCGTCACGCGTCCGGCCTGGGTGGCCGTATCGTCCCCGAACATGCGCGCCACGTATCCGTGGGCGGCCTCGTGCAGGGTAATGGCGAAGATCAACGGGATCGCATAGACCGCGATTGTCTGAATGATGGAATCCATCGCGGCATTGTAGCGGCAGAGCATGGCCGCCCGGCGACGGCCGCGCGCATTTTCGGCCCGGGATTTACGCCGCGACGCCCAGGGTGCCGGGATCGCCGCGGCCGCGGCGCACGACCTCCGGCTCGGCGCCGGTCAGGTCTATTACGGTGGTCGGTTCGCGCGGACAGGCGCCGCCGTCGACCACCGCCGCCAGCTCATGTTCGTAGCGCTCGCGGATCTGCTCGGCGTCGTTGAGCGGCTCGTCCTCGTTGGCGGGAATCAGCGTGCTGGACAGCAGCGGCGCGCCCATTTCCTCGAGCAGGCTGAGCGCGATCGGGTGATCCGGCACGCGTATGCCTATGGTCTTGCGCGAAGGGTGGGACAGCCGGCGCGGCACCTCCCGCGTGGCCTCGAGAATGAAGGTCCAGGGCCCCGGCGTGGCGGCCTTCAGCAGTCGGTACTGCTGGTTGTCGACGTGGGCGAACTGGCCGATCTCGGCCAGGTCCCGGCACAGCACGGTCAGGTGATGTCGTTCGTCCACGCCGCGCAGGCGCCGCAGCGCCTCGGCCGCGTGCTTGTCGTCCAGCGGCGCCACGAGGGCGTAGCTGGAGTCGGTGGGTATGGCCACCAATCCACCGGCCCGGATCAGCTGGACCGCCTGCTTGAGCAGGCGCATCTGGGGATTCTGAGGATGAACGGAGAAAAACTGTGCCACGACTACGCCTCGCAAACATCGACCAGTCCGGAAACCGTCCGGAAACCTTGCCGCCGGCCGCTTACTCGGCGGCCAGCGTACGCAATTCGGCGGCCAGCTTGGCCAGCGCGGCATCGCGGCCCGCGGCATCGGCAAAACCTGAACCACGCGCGACCACCGCTCCGTCCAGATCCAGCACGTAGGACTCCCCTTCCGCCCGCAGCGCCTGAGCCGGATCGGCCAGCGCGCGCAGCCGCTTGATGACGGCGCCGGCCGCCTGGGCATCGGCATGCGACTCGGACAGCAACAGGTCCTGGCCGTCGGCCGCCAGGAAGCGGAAGCGGAAGCGGCCGTCGTCGTCGCGGAAGCTGACGAAGCGGGCCTGCTTGCCGGCTTTCTTCTTCGCGGACTGCGCGGGGGACGACGACGCACGCGGGGCATCCAGCCCCACCGCGGCCCGCAACTCGGCCAGGAAGGGCTCGCCGATGGCACGCGCCTTGCGCGCGCCTTCCAGCAGGATGTCCTCGATGTCGTCGGGACGGGCCATCAGCGTGTCGTAGCGTTCGCGCATCGGGCCGACTTCGCTCTCGATGCGTTCGTACAGCGCCTGCTTGGCGTCGCCCCAGCCCAGGCCCTCTTCCAGCGAACGCCGGAACGCGGCGGTCTCGCCATCGGCGGCGAAGGCCCGGTAGATCGTGTAGAGCTGCGAATTGTCCGGATCCTTGGGTTCGCCCGGCAGGCGCGAATCGGTCACGATGCGGCCGATGGCCTCGCGCAGGTGCTTGGCGCCGCCCTCGAACAGGGGAATGGTGTTGTTGTAGCTCTTGGACATCTTGCGTCCGTCCAGGCCCGGCAAGGTGGCCACGGCCTCGTCGATCTGCACTTCGGGCAGCACGAACAGTTCGCGGCCGCCGCCGTACAGGTGGCTGAACCGCTGGGCGATGTCGCGCGCCATCTCGATGTGCTGGATCTGGTCGCGGCCCACCGGCACGCGATGGGCATTGAACAGCAGGATGTCGGCTGCCATCAGCACGGGATACGAGAACAGCCCCATCGTGACGCCGGCGTCCGGGTCCTCGTTGTCGGCCACGTTCTGGTCCACCGCGGCCTTGTAGGCATGGGCCCGGTTCATCAGGCCCTTGGCGGTGACGCAGGTCAGCAGCCAGCACAGCTGGGGGATCTCGGGCAGGTCGGACTGCCGGTAGAAGGTGACGCGCTTGGGGTCGAGCCCGGCGGCCAGCCAGGTCGCGGCGATCTGCAGGCGCGAGCGCTGCAGGCGGACGGGATCCTCGCACTTGATGAGCGCGTGGTAGTCGGCCATGAAGAAGAAGGCATCGTTGTCGTCGTTGCGGCTCGCCTGGATGGCGGGGCGGATGGCGCCCACGTAGTTGCCCAGGTGGGGCGTGCCGGAGGTGGTGATGCCGGTGAGGATGCGGGTTCTCATGGGTCGGAGCGCGACAAGCGGAAAGATGGAACGTAGAGCCGCAGTGTACCTCCCGGGCGCGGGAGCGTCCGGGCATGGCGGATAATGGCGGATTGCGTTTTTATGTTCCCGGGACCGTCATGTCTTCGACCACGTTCACGCTGACGAACGAGTTTGTACCGTTGTGCGATTTGCTCAAGCTTACGGGGCTTGCCGACTCGGGAGGGGCGGGGAAGGCGCTGGTTGCGGCGGGGATGGTGAAGGTGGATGGGAAGGTGGAGTTGCGCAAGACCTGCAAGATACGGGCCGGGCAGGTGGTGGAAATGGAAGGGGCGCGGATCCTGGTCCAGGGCTGATTGCAGCGCCTGGACCGCCCCGCTTCACCCGCTCAGTGCGCCTGTTCCCACGTGTAGCCCGTGCCCACCTCGGCCACCAGCGGCACCTTCAGCTCGGCCACGTTGCACATCATCTCGGGCAGGCGATGGGCGACGATTTCGCTTTCCTCGCGCGGGACTTCCAGGACCAGTTCGTCGTGCACCTGCATGACCAGGCGCGCGCCCAACTGGTCGGCGTCCAGCCAGTCCTGCACGGCGACCATGGCCATCTTGATGAGGTCGGCTGCGGTGCCCTGCATGGGAGCGTTGATGGCGGCGCGTTCGGCGGCCTGGCGGCGGGGGCCGCTGCCGCCCCGGATCTCGGGTAGCCACAGGCGGCGGCCGAAGACGGTTTCGACATAGCCTTGTTCGCGCGCCTGTTCGCGCGTGCCGTCCATGTAGCGCGCCACGCCGGGGTAGCGGGCGAAATAGCGGTCGATGTAGTGCTTGGCCGCGTCGCGCGTGATGCCGAGGTTGCTGGCCAGGCCGAACGCGCTCATGCCGTAGATCAGGCCGAAGTTGATGACCTTGGCGTAGCGGCGCTGTTCGGCGTTGACGGCATCGGGCTGGACGCCGAAGATCTCGGCCGCGGTGGCGCGGTGGATGTCCTCGCCGCGGGCGAAGGCCGACAGCAGGTTTTCGTCGCCGGAGATGTGGGCCATGATGCGCAGTTCGATCTGCGAGTAGTCGGCCGACATGATCAGGTTGCCCGGATCGGCCACGAAGGCCTCGCGCACCCGCCGGCCCTCGGGCGTGCGTACCGGGATGTTCTGCAGGTTGGGATCGCTGGAGGCCAGCCGGCCCGTGACCACCGCCGCCTGGGCATAGCTGGTGTGCACGCGCCGGGTCCGGGCGTTGATCATCTTGGGCAGCTTGTCGGTATAGGTGGACTTGAGCTTGGCCAGGCCGCGGTAGCTCAGCAGCGCCTGCGGCAGCGGGTAGTCCTCGGCCAGCTTGCTCAGCACGTCCTCGTCGGTGGAAGGCGCGCCGCCCGCGGTCTTCTTGACCACCGGCAGCTGCAGCTTGCCGAACAGGATCTCGCCCAGTTGCTTGGGCGAGTTCAGGTTGAAGGGCTGCCCCGCCAGTTCGTAGGCACGCTGTTCGAGCACCAGCAGTTCCTGGCCGATGGCATGGCTCTGGCGGGCCAGTTCCTCGGGGTCGATGCGCACGCCGTTGCGCTCGATGACGGTCAGCACGCGCGACACGGGCAGCTCGATGGCGTAGATGCGCGCCAGGCCGGCGTCGGCCTCGATGCGCGGATACAGCGTGGCATGCAGCTGGAGCGTGTAGTCGACGTCCTCGCAGGCGTACTGGGTGGCCACGTCGATGGCGACCTCGTCGAAGCAGAGCTGGTTGACGCCCTTGCCGCACACGTCCACGAAGGACAGGCCCTTGCGGCCCAGCCAGCGCTGCGACAGGTCGTCCAATGACACGCTGCGATGCGACTCCAGCACGTAGGCTTCGAGCATGGTGTCGTGCGCGACGCCGCGCAGCGTGACGCCGGCGTTGGCGAAGACGTGCGTGTCGTACTTGGCGTTGTGCAGCAGCTTGGGGGCCTGGGCGTTCTCCAGCCAGGGGGCCAGGCGCGCCAGCACTTCGTCCTTGGGCAATTGTTCGCCTGCGTCCGGGTGCCGGTGGGTCAGCGGGATGTAGCAGGCCTCGCCCGGCTTGACGGCGATGGACAGCCCCACCAGCCGGGCGTCCATTTCCACCAGCGAGTCGGTCTCGGTATCCAGCGCGACCAGCGGCGCCGCCTGGATCGCGGCCAGCCAGCGCTCGAAGGCGGCCCAGTCGCTGATCGTCTCGTAGTTCACCGTTTCCGGCGCGGCCGGGGCGTCGCCCTGCACGCGCGAATCGCCCTCGGGAATGCGGGACTCGTCGCCCGTCAGCTCGCGCAGCCAGGTGCGAAAGCCGTAGCGTTCGTACATGACCTCGAGCTTCGCGCGGTCGACCTCGCGCAGGGTCAGCGCATCCAGGCCGGGAATGTGGGCGCTCAGGTCGCAATCGGTGCGGATGGTGATCAGGGAACGCGTCAGCTCGAAATTCGGGATCGCCGTGCGCAGGTTCGCGCCCGCCACGCCCTTGACGGTCTCGGCCTGCGCCACCAGGTCTTCCAGCGTGCCATACTGGGCGAGCCACTTGGCCGCCGTCTTGGGCCCGACCTTCTCCACGCCGGGCACGTTGTCGACCGAGTCGCCGATCAGCATCAGGTAGTCCACGATGCGCTCGGGCGGCACGCCGAATTTCTTCAGCACGCCCTCGGCATCCAGCGTCTCGGAGGTCATGGTGTTGACCAGCGTCACGTGGTCGTTGACCAGTTGCGCCATGTCCTTGTCGCCGGTCGACACCACGCTGTGTATGCCCTGCCCCGCCGCCTGGAGGGCCAGCGTGCCGATGACGTCGTCGGCCTCGATCCCCTCGATGGCGAAGACCGGCCAGCCCTGGGCGCGGATGGCCTCGACGATGGGCCCGACCTGGCGCGCCAGGTCTTCCGGCATGCTGGCGCGGGTGGCCTTGTACTCGGGATAGAGGTCGTCGCGGAAGGTCTTGCCCGGCGCATCGAAAATGCAGGCGAGGTAGTCTGCCTTATGATCGTTCAGTGCGCGGCGCAGCATGTTCAGCACGCCGTACAGCGCGCCGGTCGGCTCTCCTTGCGCGTTGCGCAGGTCCGGCAGGGCGTGGTATGCGCGATAGAGGTAGCTGGACCCGTCCACCAACAGCAACGTCTTGATCATGATCAAACACAGAGAAATCGAAATAGGCAAGGAAACCCACGACGGCGCTCAGGACAGCGCCCACGACAGCGGAAACGTCCCGAAGAAGCCCGGACGCATCCCCGGCCTGCGGGACGTGGTGAGCGTGGAGCGTGCCACCGCCACCAAGGCGCGCGAGTCATGGCATGTGCTGGGGATTATGTCAGAGTTCTTCGAGGCGTCCGAACGCCTCGCGCAGATCCGGCCGGCGGTCAGCATCTTCGGCAGCGCCCGCATCCCCGCCGACGACCCCCGCTACGAAATGGCCGAGCTGATCGCCCGCAAGCTGTCCGAGGCGGGTTTCTCCGTTATTTCGGGCGGCGGCCCCGGCATCATGGAGGCGGCCAACAAGGGCGCCTACGAGGGCCCCAGCCCCAGCGTCGGGCTGAACATCGAGCTGCCCCACGAGCAGTCGAACAACGCCTACCAGAACATCAGCCTGTTCTTCCGCCATTTCTTCCCGCGCAAGGTGGCCTTCGTCAAGTTCACTTCGGCCTACGTGGTGCTGCCGGGCGGCTATGGCACGCTGGACGAACTGTTCGAGGCGCTGACACTGGTGCAGACAAACAAAAGCCGGAAGATGCCCATCATCCTGGTCGGCTCCGAATACTGGCGGGGCCTGGTGGACTGGATCCGCGCCCAGCCGCTGGCGCAGGGGCTGATCTCGCCCGACGATCCCGACCTGCTGCAGGTGATCGACGACCCCCAGGCCATCGTCGATGCCATTTTCGATTTCTACCAGCACGAGGGCTTCACCCAGTCCCCGGGCGAGCGCGAGCGGCTGCTGAACCTGTAGCGTCCACGACGGACGGGCCGGGGGCGGGGGCGATGACGCTAGAATGCGGGTAATCGTCGATACCCGCCCTCACCCCCCGCTTATCCATGGCCGTCTTCACCCCCGTCACCGAAACGGATGCCCGCGCTCTGCTTGCCGACTATTCGCTGGGCGAGTTGCGCGCCCTGCGCGGCATCCCTTCCGGCATCGAAAACACCAACTATTTCCTTACGACCAGCCAGGGCGAATACGTGCTGACCCTGTTCGAGCGCCTGACGCGCGAACAGTTGCCGTTCTACATCGACCTGATGACGCACCTGGCCGAACACGGGATTCCCGTCCCCCACCCCCAGGCGACGCACGACGCACGCCGGCTGGCCGAGTTGAACGGCAAGCCCTGCACCATCGCCACCCTGCTGCCGGGCAAGTGCGAGATGTCGCCCCTGCCCGCCCATTGCGAACAGGTCGGCGCCACGCTGGCCCGCATGCACCTGGCCGGGCGCGACTTCCCGGCGATGCAGCCCAACCTGCTCGGGCTGGACTGGTGGCGCGAGACCGCGCCCGTCGTCACTCCCTACCTGGACCCGGCCGCCGCCGCCCTGCTGCGCGACGAAGTGGAGGTCCAGACGGCGTTCGCCCAGACCGACGCCTGCCGCGCGCTGCCGCGGGGCCCGGCGCACTGCGACCTGTTCCGCGACAACGTCCTGTTCGCCGGCACGCGCGAAGCGCCGGTACTGGGCGGCTTCATCGATTTCTACTTCGCCGGCTGCGACACCTGGCTGTTCGATCTGGCGGTCTGCGTCAACGACTGGTGCATAACCCACGCCAGCGGCGAATTCCGGCCCGAGCTTGCCCAGGCGATGCTAGGCGCCTATGACCAGGTGCGGCCGCTGACCGATGGCGAACGCGACGCGTGGCGCACCATACTGCGATCAGCCGCGCTGCGTTTCTGGATGTCCCGGCTGCGCGACTTCCACCTGCCGCGCCCGGCGCAAACCCTGACGCCGCACGACCCCACCCATTTCGAACGCATCCTGCGCCTGCGGCGCGACGGCGATATTTTTCCGCTTCCCTGAGCCATGACACATCTTTCCTACCGGCACGCGCCGACGAGGGCCCACGCACGCATCCCGCATCCGCAGGAGGGCCGCTGATGCAAGCCGCCTCCCTGGCTCCCCGCGCCGGCTGGCAATGGGTGCGCGACGGACTCGCCCTGTTTCGACTGCAGCCCATGGCGATGTTCACCTGGGCCCTGACCGTGGGTTTCATGGTCCTGGTGGCCAGCATCCTCGCCCCCATCGGCCCCCTGCTGTTCGTGGTCGGCATGCCGGCGATCACGGTCATGACCCTGGAGGCCTGCCGCGCCATCGAACAGGGCCGCACGGTGCTGCCCTTGCGCCTGTTCCTGGTGCTCAAGGCGCCGGGCCTGTTCAAGAAGCTGCTGGCGATGGGCGCCCTGTACGTGGCCGCCGTGCTGGTCGGGGGCCTGGTCGCCTTCCTGCCTTTCGCCGATGGCCTGAGCGAAGCGATGTCCGGCCTGTCGTCGGACGACGTCGGCGGCGTGCTGGCCGCCATGCGCGCGCCCATCGCCCTGTTCGGCATCCTCTACGTCATCATCGCGGGATTGTTCTGGCACGCGCCGGCGCTGGTGGCCTGGCACCGGCTGGGCATCCGCAAGGCCCTGTTTTTTTCCGGCATCGCCTGCTGGCGCAACAAGGGGGCATTCCTGATGTACGGCGCGACCTGGCTGCTCGTGGTCCTGGCCCTGGAACTGGGCGGCGGTCTGCTCGAAACCGTCGGTTTGTCGCCGACGGTTTCCGGGCTGATTCAAATGCCTTTCAATTTCGTCGCCGCCGCGGTGCTGTATTGCAGTTTCTATCCTACTTACACCAGCGTATTCGGAGCGCCTCCCGCACCCGGTTTCGGCAATGGTTCGTGAGGGATTTCACGGGCGATTTTCTCAGTGAAAACCCGGGACTTCGCCCACAGCGCCGGCATTTTCCGGTTCAATCCGGCAAACGCGGTTGACGGGTCCAAAGATAGCCCGTATAACGGCGGGGCATGATTTTCAAGAGTACGAGTTGCTGCACAAAATCGCTTACCACTGCGGTACGGTTGTTCATGGTCTCCATCCTTGATTGTCTTGCTTACATTCGTTTGGTTTTTTCATTTCAAGGATAAACACCATGGAAACCGGTACCGTCAAATGGTTCAACGACGCCAAGGGTTTTGGCTTCATCACGGCTGACTCGGGCGGCGACGACCTGTTCGCCCACTTCTCCGAAATCCGTGTCGACGGATTCAAGACCCTGCAGGAAAACCAGAAGGTTCGTTTCGAAGTCACCGTCGGCCCCAAGGGTCGCCAGGCTTCCAACATCCAGCCTGTATAAGCTATAATCAGCTTATCCGCCAAAACCCCCGCTTGCGGGGGTTTTTTGTTTTTGCCTGGAAGACAAGCTCCTGCCAGGAGCCACCCCCAGGAAGCCTCCCAAGCTTCCACGACACGGCAAACCCAAACCCCAGGCGGCAGCCACTACGCCCCGGCCTCGCAACGGCTCCGGCGTTTCACCGCGAACTTCCCCGTCATCGCTGGCGCCTCGCGCCACCTTGCCGCATGCCATGGCCCCGCCGTGGCCGAAGCTCGCATTTATGCATTCGCATGTACAGGAGGAATTGACCATGGCGAATAAGGAAGAACTGATCGAAATGGAAGGCATCGTTGCCGAGGTGCTGCCCGCGACCAGCTTTCGCGTCACGCTGGAAAACGGCATGGAGGTTGCCGCCTACGCATCCGGAAAGATGCGCAAGCACCGCATCCGTATCCTGGCCGGCGACCGCGTCACGATGGAACTGTCTCCGTACGACCTGACCAAGGGACGTATCAGCTTCCGGCACAAGGACGGCCCGTCGCCCGCGCCCGGCCTGCGCCGCCCCCAACGCCGTAACTGACCTGCTGCGGCAGGCGTTCCGCTACAAGGTTTGGGCGGACCTGCCCACCCACAACGCCGTCGGCCGCCAGGGCTGAGGCCGCTCAGGCCGGATCGAGCTTGGCCATGGCGAGCGCCAGCGTCTTGGTGCCCACGCCGCCGAAATTGACCTGGACCTGGGCGTCCTGGCCGCTGCCCATGAGGCTGACGATGACGCCTTCGCCGAACTTCGGATGCGCCACGCTCTGGCCTACCTTGAAGATGCGGCCGTTGACCTCGACCCCGGCGTCCGACGTGCGGCGGCTCGAATAGCCCTCGGACGAACCCACGTAAGGAGCGTCCTTGGCCGGCCGCGAAAAGCTGCCGCGCTCGGAGCCCTCGCCCCAGGCGGCGCGCCCCCAGCCGCCGGCGGTATCCACCGCCTTGGCCCGGCCGTCGCGAGGCGTCAGCCACTTCAGCGATTCCTCGGGCACCTCGCTCAGGAACCGCGACCGCATGTTGTAGCGGGTCTGGCCATGCAGCATGCGCGTCTGCGAGAAGCTCAGGTACAGGCGCTCGCGGGCGCGCGTCACCGCCACGTACATCAGCCGCCGCTCCTCTTCCAGCCCGGATTGCTCCAGGACGCTGTTCTCGTGCGGGAACAGCCCTTCTTCCAGCCCGGTGATGAAGACGGCCTCGAACTCCAGGCCCTTGGCCGCATGCACCGTCATGAGCTGGACCGCGTCCTGCCCCTCGCTCGCCTGGTTGTCGCCCGCTTCCAGCGCCGCGTGCGACAGGAAGGCCGCCAGCGGAGACGGCAGCTCGACGCCGGACTCGGGCAGGGTCTGCGCCAGCGCGCCGGCATCGGCCAGCCCGTAGCCGTCCTCGGCGGCGAAGGCCGCCGCCGCGTTGACCAGTTCCCGCAGGTTCTCGATGCGTTCGGCGCCTTCCTTTTCCTGCAGATAGTGCTGGATCAGGCCGCTGGCCTCGATCACGTGGTCCACGATCTCGTGCAGCGGCAGGTTCTGCGTCTCGAAACGCATGCGGTCGATCAGGCTCGCGAACTGCGCCAGGTTGTTGCCACCCCGGCCCGGCACCTGGCTCACCGCCGAATACAGGCTGCAATTGTGCAGGCGCGCGATGTCGGCCTGCTGCTCCAGCGTGCGGGCGCCTATGCCCCGCGCCGGGAAATTCACCACCCGCATCCAGGCCGTGTCGTCGTGCGGATTTTCCATCAGGCGCAGATAGGCCAGCGCGTGCTTGACCTCCTGGCGCTCGAAGAAGCGCAGGCCGCCGTAGACCTTGTAGGGAATGCCCGACGAGAACAGCGCATGCTCCAGCACCCGCGATTGGGCGTTGCTGCGGTACAGGATGGCGACCTCGCGGCGCAGCCTGCCCTCGCCCACCAGCGAGCGGATTTCCTCGATCACCCACTGGGCTTCCTGGGCATCGGACAGCGCCTCGTAGACGCGGATGGGTTCGCCGTGTCCCTGGTCGGTCCACAGGTTCTTGCCCAGGCGGCCGGAGTTGTTGCGGATCAGCGTGTTGGCCGCGTCCAGGATGTGGCCGTGCGACCGGTAGTTCTGCTCGAGCCGGATGACCCGCTCGTGGGCGTATTCGCGCTCGAACTCCGCCATGTTGCCCACGTTGGCGCCACGGAAGGCGTAGATGGACTGGTCGTCGTCGCCCACGGCGAACAGGGCCGCGCCGCCGCCCGCCAGCAGCTTGAGCCAGCGGTACTGGAGCCGGTTGGTATCCTGGAACTCGTCCACCAGGATGTGGCGGAAGCGGTGCTGGTAGTGCTCGCGGATGGGCGCGTTGTGGGTCAGCAGCTCGTAGCAGCGCAGCAGCAGCTCGGGGAAGTCGACCACGCCCTCGCGCTGGCACTGGGCGTCGTACATGCCGTAGAGCTCCACCATCTGCCGGTTGAAGCTGTCATACGCCTCGACCTCGGTGTGGCGCAGGCCCTCTTCCTTGGCGGCGTTGATGAAGTGCTGCAACTGGCGCGGCGGATATTTCTCGTCGTCCACGCCCGCGCCCTTGAGCAGCCGCTTGATGGCCGACAACTGGTCGGCCGTGTCCAGGATCTGGAAGGTCTGGGGCAGCCCGGCATCCCGGTAGTGCGCGCGCAGCATCCGGTTGCACAGGCCGTGGAAGGTGCCTATCCACATGCCGCGGGTATTGATGGGCAGCAGCGCGCTGATGCGGGTCAGCATCTCGCGCGCGGCCTTGTTGGTGAAAGTGACGGCCATCAGCCCGTGCGGGCTGACCTGGCCGGTCTGGATCAGCCAGGCCATGCGCGTGGTCAACACCCGTGTCTTGCCGCTGCCGGCGCCGGCCAGCACCAGGGCGTGGCGGGGTTCGATCGTGACGGCGGCGTGCTGGGGGGCGTTGAGGTTGTCGAGCAGAGACATGGCGCGGAAGGCTGGAATGAGAGAGTGCGGCAGGCAGTCTAGCATCGCTGGCCCAGGAGAGCCCCGCCTGCTCCTATAATGAGGGGTTTAGCCGGTCGGCCGCCCCGCGCGAGCCGGCCCAGGCCCGCGGCCATGGGCGTCATCGCCGCGCCAGAATACCTTAGAGACCAGCCCGGAACCCATGCAGGAACGCTACGCTCCCAACGACATCGAATCCGCTGCCCAGAAGCACTGGGAAGCGACCAACGCCTACCTGACGGTAGAACACGCGAAGAACGCCGACGGCTCGGAAAAGCCCAAGTTCTACGCCTGCTCGATGCTGCCCTACCCCAGCGGCAAGCTGCACATGGGCCACGTGCGCAACTACACGATCAACGACGCCATGTACCGGCAGTTGCGCATGAAGGGCTACAACGTCCTGATGCCCATGGGCTGGGACGCCTTCGGCATGCCGGCCGAGAACGCCGCCATCAAGTCCAAGGTGCCGCCGGCGAAATGGACCTACGACAACATCGCCTACATGAAGAAGCAGATGAAGGCGATGGGGCTGGGCATCGACTGGTCGCGCGAGATGGCCGCCTGCGATCCCGGGTACTACAAGTGGAACCAGTGGCTGTTCCTGAAGATGCTGGAAAAGGGCGTGGCCTACCGCAAGACCCAGGTGGTGAACTGGGACCCGGTGGACCAGACCGTGCTGGCCAACGAACAGGTCATCGACGGACGCGGCTGGCGCTCGGGCGCGCTGGTGGAAAAGCGCGAGATTCCCGGCTACTACCTGCGCATCACCGACTACGCCGAGGAACTGCTGGACGAGGTCAAGAACAACCTGACCGGCTGGCCCGAGCGCGTGCGCCTGATGCAGGAGCACTGGATAGGCAAGAGCGAGGGCACGCGTTTCGCCTTCACCCATGACATCCGCGACGCCGCCGGCCAGCTGATCCAGGACGGCCGCATGTACGTCTTCACGACGCGCGCCGACACCATCATGGGCGTCACCTTCTGCGCCGTCGCGCCCGAACACCCCCTGGCCCTGCATGCCGCCGCCAAGGACCCCGCGCTGGCCGCCTTCATCGAGGAATGCCGCAAGGGCGGCGTGACCGAGGCCGAGCTGGCCACGCGCGACAAGGAAGGCCTGCCGACCGGCCTGACCGTGGTGCATCCGCTCACGGGCGAAGCCGTGCCGGTCTGGGTCGGCAACTACGTGCTGATGAGCTACGGCGACGGCGCCGTCATGGGCGTTCCCGCCCACGACGAACGCGACTTCGCGTTCGCCAGGAAATACGGCCTGCCCATCAAGCAGGTCATCGAAGCCGAGGGCCAGGCCTTCTCCACCGACGCCTGGCAGGAATGGTACGGCGACAAGCAGGTGGCCCGTACGGTGAATTCCGGCAAATACGACGGCCTGGGCCACCAGGCCGCCGTCGATGCCATCGCGGCCGACCTCGCGGCCAAGGGACTGGGCGAGAAGCGCACCACCTTCCGCCTGCGCGACTGGGGCGTTTCGCGCCAGCGCTACTGGGGCACGCCCATCCCCATCATCCACTGCGAGGCCTGCGGCCCCGTGCCGGTGCCCGAGAAAGACCTGCCGGTCGTGCTGCCCGAGGACCTGATCCCGGACGGCAGCGGCAACCCGCTGGCCAAGAGCGAATCGTTCCTGAAGTGCGTCTGCCCGCAGTGCGGCAAGCCCGCCCGGCGCGAGACCGACACCATGGACACCTTCGTGGACTCGTCCTGGTACTTCATGCGCTATACCTCGCCGGGCAACGACGCCGCGATGGTCGACGAGCGCAACGATTACTGGATGCCGATGGACCAGTACATCGGCGGCATCGAGCACGCCGTGCTGCACCTGTTGTACGCCCGCTTCTGGACCAAGGTGATGCGCGACATGGGCCTGGTCAAGTTCGGCGAACCCTTCGTCAAGCTGCTGACCCAGGGCATGGTACTCAACCACATCTATTCGCGCAGGAACGAGAAAGGCGGCATCGAATACTTCTGGCCCGACGAGGTCGAGAACCTCTACGACGCCAAGGGCGCCATCGTCGGCGCCAAGCTCAAGGCCGACGGCTCGCCGGTGGACTACGGCGGCGTGGGCACGATGTCCAAGTCCAAGAACAACGGCGTCGACCCGCAATCGCTGATCGATACCCAGGGGGCCGATACGGCGCGGCTGTTCGTGATGTTCGCGAGCCCGCCCGAACAGACCCTGGAGTGGTCGGGTTCAGGCGTGGACGGCGCGCATCGCTTCCTGCGCCGCCTGTGGTCCTTCTGCCACGCGAACCGAGAACGCATCCAGGCGGCGCTGGGCCGTCCCGCGCCGGCCGACTGGTCGTCCGCCAGCCAGGCCGTCAAGCTGCTGCGCCGCGACGTCCATGCCATCCTGAAGCAGGCCGACTACGACTACCAGCGCATCCAGTACAACACCGTGGTCTCGGCCAGCATGAAGCTGCTGAACACGCTGGAGGATGCCAAGCTCGACGGCGAGACCGGCGACGCCGCTCTGGCCGAAGGCACGCGCATCCTGCTGTCGGTGCTCTACCCCATCGTGCCGCACCTGACCTGGCAGGCCTGGCTCGACCTGGGCTACGGCCAGGCCCATGGCGACCTGCTGGACGCGCCCTGGCCGCAGCTGGACGAAGCCGCGCTCGTGACTGACGAGGTCGAGCTGATGCTGCAGGTGAATGGCAAGCTGCGCGGTTCGCTGTCGGTGCCCAGCAGCGCCGACAAGGCTGCCATCGAAGCCCTGGCCGTCGCGCATGAAGCCGTGGGCCGGTTCCTCGAGGGGCGCCAACCCAAACGCGTTATCGTTGTCCCTGGCAAACTCGTCAACGTGGTGGGCTGATGCAGCAAACGAGCTCGAAGTCGCTACCCCTGGGCGCCGCCTCTCACGGCCGGCGCCGTTTCCTTCGCCTGGCTGCCGCGACCGGCGGAATGGCCGCGCTGGCGGGCTGCGGCTTCGCGCTGCGGGGCACGGCCGACCTGCCCTTCTCCACGCTCTACATCGGCGCCGCCGACACCTCCGAGCTTGGCGCGCAGTTGCGCCGCTACGTGCGCAACACGACCAATACGCGCATCGTCGAGGACCCCAAGACCGCGGAAGCGCAGTTGCAGATCCTGCAGGAAACGCGCGAGCGCAGCATCCTGTCGCTGGACGCCTCGGGCCGCGTGCGCGAATTCGAGCTGCGCTATCTGTTCGCCTTCCGCGTCCACGACGGCAAGGGCCAGGACTACATCCCGCCCACGACCATCGCGCTCAAGCGCGACCTGACTTTCAGCGACGCGAACACCCTGGCCAAGGACTCCGAAGCCAACCTGCTGTATCGCGACATGCAGAACGAAACCGTGCAGCAGGTGCTGCGCCGCATGGCCGCGGTCGAGACCAAGCAACCCAGCTGATGATGAAGATGAGCCCCCCCCCTACGCGCTTCGCGCGCCCCCCAGGGGGCGATGCGAGTGGACCGGCGGAGCCGGATCCACCGCATCCTGGGTCACGGCGGCGCGATCTCGCCGTCGGCCTCGATGCTCATCGGTCCGCCGGAGGCACCCTATGAGGCAATTGCGTCCCGAACAGCTGGTTGCCCAGCTTCAGCGGGCGGGCGAGCAGTTGGAACCGCTGTATACGGTGACCGGCGACGAGCCCCTGCTCGTGATCGAGGCTTGCGACGCCTTGCGAGCGGCGGCCACGGCTGGCGGGTTCACGGAACGGGAAACGGTGGTGGCGGACGCCCGCAGCGACTGGAACGCGCTGCTGAGCGCGTCGCAGTCGATCTCGCTGTTCGGCGACCGCCGGCTGCTGGAATTGAAGATCCCCACCGGCAAGCCTGGCAAGACCGGCGGCGAGGTGATCGCGCGGCTGGCACGGCAGGCGCCGGACCAGCGGGGCGACTGCGTCACGGTGGTGATGCTGCCCAAGCTGGACAAGACCACCCGCGCGTCGGCCTGGTTCTCGGCGCTGGCCGAGCACGGCATCGTCGTGGACGTGCCCACCATCGAACGGCCGATGCTGCCCGGCTGGGTGGGCGAGCGGCTGGCACGGCAGAAGCAGCGCGCCGGCGCCGACGTCCTGCAATGGCTGGCCGACCGCGTCGAGGGCAACCTGCTGGCCGCCCACCAGGAGATCCTCAAGCTCGGCCTGCTGTACCCCGAAGGGGTGCTGACGCTGGAGCAGGTGCAGGACGCGGTCATGAACGTGGCGCGCTACGACGTCTTCAAGCTGCGCGACGCCATGCTGGCGGGCGACGGCAAGCGCATGGTGCGCCTGATCGAAGGCCTGCGCGCCGAGGGCGAGGCCCTGCCGCTGGTGCTGTGGGCGGTGGGCGAGGAAATCCGCCTGCTGGCCCGCCTGGCCCAGGCTGGCCAGCAGGGGCAAAGCGTGCCGGCGCTGATGCGCACGCTGCGTTTTTTCGGCACGCATGAACAATTGGCCAACCAGGCACTCAAACGGGTGCCCCCCCAGGCCTGGACCGCCGCCGTCCACCACGCCCACGAGGTGGACAAGATCATCAAAGGACTGCGTGTTCCGGGACGCCTCCCGGATCCGTGGCACGAAATCACGCGGCTGGCGCTCAGGCTCGCGGCCTGAGGCGCCCCGCCCCCTGCGATTCATACGGATGGATACCTCTACGCTCGACCAAACCATGCGCCGGATCGGCGCCAGCGCCCGTGCCGCCTCCCGCCTGGTCGCGCGCGCCGACGACCGCGCCAAGGCCGCCGCGCTGCGCGCGATGGCGGCCGGCCTGCGCGACCGCAAGGACTGGCTGCAGGCGGAAAACGCCAAGGATCTGGAAGCGGCCCGGGCCAATGGACTGGACGCGGCCCTGGTGGACCGCCTGACGCTGTCCGACAAGGCCCTGGGGCTGATGGCCGCCGGCCTGGAGCAGATCGCCGCCATGCCCGACCCCGTGGGCGAGCTGACCGAGACCCGCACGCGGCCGAACGGCATGCAGGTGGCCCGCATGCGGGTCCCGCTGGGCGTCATCGCCATCGTCTACGAATCGCGCCCCAACGTCACCATCGACGCGGCCGCGCTGTGCCTGAAATCGGGCAACGCCACCATCCTGCGCGGCGGTTCGGAAGCCATCCATTCCAACACCGCGCTGGGCCGCATCGTGCGCGCGGGCCTGGAAGCCGCCGGCCTGCCCGCCGATGCCGTGCAGGTGGTCGAGACGACCGACCGGGCGGCCGTGGGCAAGCTCGCCACCATGACCGAGTACGTGGACGTCATCGTTCCCCGGGGCGGCAAGGGGCTGATCCAGCGCCTGTCCGAGGAAGCGCGGGTGCCCGTCATCAAGCACCTGGACGGCATCTGCCACGTCTACGTCGACCGCGACGCCGACCTGGCCAAGGCCCACACCATCGCGTTCAACGCCAAGACCTACCGCTACGGCATCTGCGGCTCGATGGAAACCCTGCTGGTGCACGCCGACGTGGCGACGGCCTTCCTGCCGGCGATGGGACAGGCGTTTGCCGGACACGGCGTCGAGATGCGGGGCTGCGAGCGCACCCGGGCGCTGGTGCCGCAGGCCGTGCCGGCGACCGAGGAAGACTGGGACACCGAATACCTGGGCCCCATCCTGTCGATCAAAATGGTGGACGACCTGGACCAGGCCATCGGCCACATCGAGGCCCACGGCTCCCAGCACACCGATTCCATCGTCACCGAGAACCTGTCCGCCGCCCGCCGCTTCCAGCGCGAGGTCGATTCGAGCTCGGTCTACGTCAACCTGCCGACCTGTTTCGCCGATGGCTACGAATACGGCCTGGGCGCCGAGATCGGCATCTCGACCAATAAGCTGCACGCCCGCGGGCCGGTCGGCCTGGAAGGATTGACCACGCTGAAATGGGTCCTGACCGGCGACGGCCAGACGCGGGGCTGATGCCTCGCCCGACTCCATGCGGCGGCCAGGGTCCGACGGCCCGCCCCGCCGCCCGATCCCGCCGCCCTGGCGGCATGCATGCATCGACAAGGAAACGCTTATGCTGTGGGTGAAAGCTTTTCACATCGTCTTCGTGGCCTCGTGGTTCGCCGGCCTGTTCTACCTGCCCCGCATCTTCGTCAACCTGGCGCAGGAAACCAACGCGGCCGCCGCCACACGGCTGCTGGGCATGGCGCGCCGGCTGTTCCGCTTCACCACCATCCTGGCCGTGCCCGCCGTGCTGTTGGGCCTGTGGCTATATGTGGGCTATGGTATAGGCCGCGGCCCCGGCAACGGCTGGATGCACGCCAAGCTGGCCGTGGTCGTGCTGGTCATCGGTTATCACCATGCCTGTGGCAGCGTGCTGCGCAAATTCGAGGCCGGCCGCAACGCCCGGTCCCACGTGTTCTACCGCTGGTTCAACGAGGTTCCCGTGCTGCTGCTGCTGGCCGCCACCCTCCTCGTTGTCGTCAAACCCTTCTGATTGGCCCACGTCTTGTCCGATACTCCCGAGCGCAAGAAACCGACGCTTTCCCTTCCCACCGGCACCCGCCCGCGGCAATCCGGCGACCCGCAGGACGCCGAGCGGCGCAGCCGGTCGGGGCCGCGCGCCCATCGCGTGGCACGGGCGGCGCTGGAAAGCGGCAAGCAACCCACCGCGGCGGATGAGCCAGGGCAGGCTCCCGACGCGCCGGTCCGTGCAAGCCACGAAAGGCGTCAAGACCATCGCTCGGGACAACCGCGCGCCTCCGCGCCACGCGACAACCGGGACCGGCCACGGCTGGAAGACGCCGCCTTGCCTCCCCGCAAGCCACGGCCGCGACGGGACGACGAGCCCGCGGCCCGCCCGCGCGAGCGGCACGCGGGCCGCCCCGCCCCCGCCCCGGCGGCCGAGCCCCGGGCGGAACGGCGTCCCCACGGCACGCAGGCCGAGGTCTTCGCCATGTTCGCTCCCTGCCCGCAAGGCCTGGAACACACGCTGGTCGACGAACTACATGCGCTGGGCTACGACGATGCCCACCCCGGCCGCGCCGGCGCCCATTTCACCGCCGACTGGAACGGCATGATGCGCGCCAACCTGGAATCGCGGCTGGCCACCCGCGTCCTGGTCCGGGTCGCGCACGGCACCGTGCGCGACGAGGACGAACTGCTGGAATTGGCCCGCGCCACCCCGTGGGAGCGCTGGTTCGGCGCCGAGCAGACCCTGCGCGTGGACACCTCGGCCGTCCGCAGCCCGATGAAAAGCCTGCAATTCTGCAACCTGCGGGTCAAGGACGGCATCTGCGACCGCCTGCGCGAGCTCGAGGGCGAACGCCCCAGTATCGATACCGTGCGGCCCGATGCGCGCGTGCATGCCTTCCTGGACGAAACCAGCGCCACGCTCTACCTGGACACCTCCGGCGAATCGCTGTTCAAGCGTGGCTGGCGGCTGGACAAGGGCGAGGCGCCGCTGCGCGAGAACCTGGCGGCGGGCCTCCTGGCCTTGTCCGGCTGGCCCGCCGACGTGCCGCTGATCGACCCCTTCTGCGGCAGCGGCACCATCCTGATCGAGGCGGCGCTCAAGGGCCTGCGCGTGCCGCCCGGCATCTCCCGCCCCTTCGCCTTCGAACGCCTGCGCGGCCACCAGGACCGCCGCTGGCGCGACCTGAAGGATGACGCGCGCGCCCGCATCCTGCCCGAGCTGCCCATGCAGTTGGCCGGCGCCGACATCGATCCGCGCGCGATCGAGGCGGCGCGCGAGAATGCCCACCGGGCGGGGCTGACCGAGGACGCGGTCTATTTCGAAGTGGCCGACGCGCGCGATACCTGCCCGCTGGACGAACGCGCGGGCTGGCTGGTCACCAATCCGCCCTACGGGGAACGCCTGGACCTGGAAGAAGATCGCCAACTCTGGACCGAATGGGCCAGCACGCTCAAGCGGGAATTCGGCGGCTGGCAGTTGCACGTCATCACCAGCGACCTGGAATTCCCGCGCAAGCTGCGCCTGGATCCGTTCCGGCGCACGCCGGTCTACAACGGCGCGCTGGCCTGCCGGTTGTTCGGTTTCCAGCTGGTCAAGGGCAGTTTCCGCCGCTGAAGCCTTCCCGCGGCGCCGAAAGGCGCCGTTTTTTTACCCTGTTTAGTTATGCATAAACATCCAAACTGAGGTTGAACAGCAACACTCCGCCGTGCATTCATGCTGCGATGCGACAAGGGCTTGCCTTATCCTGGGGTTTCCCCTAATATAGGGTTATCACCTAGGCACTAACACCTAGGCAACCACTGTAAAGGATACAGCCATGAAATACGTTCAAGACAGCAAGCTGACCGACACGCTCGAGCGCGAACTGATCCGTGGCGAGCTGGCCAACGAATTCGAACAGCCCCGTCCGTTCGAAACCCTGCGCGCCGCGGCTAACCAGGTCCTGAACCTGATCGCCGACCTGAAGGCGAACGCCCGCCGCTACAACGTCCAGTACGTCAACGGCTGATCGCCGCTCATGCGGTGCCTCGGCAAGGGCGTCCCCGCTCACGGGAGACGCCCTTTGTTCATTGGGGCAAGGCATCGGCCATGAAGAAAACGACCGACCGGGGGTTGAATGACAAGGGGCGCCGAAGCGCCCCTTGTTTTTTCATTGCACGGTAGAGGTTGGCGCCGCCGCCTTGGCGGCCACCGTATTCTCTTCCCAACCGCCCCCCAGCGACTTGTACAAGCCCACCAGGTTGTTCAGGCGCTGCGTGCGCGCCTGCAACAGGCTCTGTTCGGCGGTGAACAGGGCGCGCTGCGCGTCCAGCAGCTGCAGGTAGCTGTCGACACCGTTGCGGTATCGCATGTCGGACAGCTCCAGGCTGCGGCGGGAAGCATCCACCAGCGTCTGCTGCGACTGGATCTGCCGGTCGTAGGTCCCCTTGGCGTCGAGCGCGTCCGCCACTTCCCGGAACGCCGTCTGGATCGTCTTCTCGTACTGGGCCACCGCGACGTTCTTGCGAACTTCGGCCAGGTCGAGATTGGCCCGGTTGCGGCCGCCGTCGAAGATGGGCAGGCTGATCTGGGGCGCGAAGCTCCAGGCCAGCGAACCGCTGTCGAACAGCCCGGACAACTGGCTGCTGGCGGTGCCGAACGCGCCGGTCAGCGAAATCCTCGGGAAGAACGCGGCGCGAGCGGCGCCGATGCTGGCATTGGCGCTGCGCAATTGCTGCTCGGCCGAACGGATGTCGGGCCGGCGCTCGATCAGGTCGGACGACAGGCCCACCGGAACGTCGGCCAGCAGAGCCTGCTGGCTCAACGGCCGCGGCGCCGGCAGGTCGGCGGGCAAGGGCTGGCCGATCAGCAACACCATGGCATTGGTCGCCTGGGCGCGGTTGCGCTCGGCGATGGCCTGCTCGGACAAGGCGCTCTGCACCAGCGACTCGGCCTGCTGGAGCTCCAGCTCGGACGCCGCACCGGCGTCGTAGCGCAGCTTGATCAGGCCGTACGAGTCCTGCCGGGTCTTCAAGGTACGCTGCGCCAGCGCCAGCAGCTCGTCGCTGGAACGCTCGTTCAGGTAGGCATTGGCCAACTGGGCCACCAGGCTGATCTGCGTGCTGCGCCGGGTTTCCTCGCTGGCCAGGTACTGCGCCAGCGCCGCCTGGCTCAGGCTGCGGACACGGCCGAACAGGTCCAGTTCGAACGCGGTCACCCCCAGGTTGACCTGGTACTGGCTGCCTATGGTCGAGCGGCCGGAGTAGGACAGGTCGCCGGGCGTACGCTGGCGCGAACCGTTCGCGTTGGCATTGACGCCGGGGAACTGGTCGGCGCGCGTCACGCCGTACTGGGCCCGGGCCGCCTCGATGTTCAGTACCGCCACGCGCAGGTCGCGGTTGTTTTCCAGCGACAGCGCGATCAGCCGTTGCAGGCGTTCGTCGCCAAAGAACTGGCGCCAGCCGATGTCGGCCGTGGCCGGCTGCGCGCCGGCCGGCGCGGCGCCGTGGGCGGAGAAGTCCGCCTCCACCGGCGCAGCCGGGCGCTCATAGGTCGGGATCAGCGAGCATCCCCCCAGCAGGGCGGCGACGGCCACCGCCACGAGTGAGTGTGCGGGTCGTTTCATATCAGTTTCCTTCATGCTTGACCGTTCCCGCCGCGCCGGCATCGCCCTTGTTCGGCTCGTCGTCATGGTGTCCCATGATATGCAGCGATTCGGGCTTGGTCTTGAACAGCCTCAGCACCACCACGAAGAACACGGGCACCAGGAACACGGCCAGCAACGTGGCGGAGATCATGCCGCCCATCACGCCGGTACCGATGGCGCGCTGCGCGCCCGAGCTGGCGCCGGTGGCGATGGCCAGCGGCAGCACGCCCAGGATGAACGCCAGCGACGTCATGATGATGGGACGGAAACGCAGGCGCGCCGCCTCGATCGTGGCCTCGGCCAGGCCCTTGCCTTCGGCATAGAGGTCCTTGGCGAACTCCACGATCAGGATCGCGTTCTTGGCCGACAGGCCGATGATGGTGATCAGGCCCACCTTGAAGAACACGTCGTTGGGCATGCCCACCATCGTCACCGCCAGCACCGCGCCCAGGATCCCCAGCGGCACCACCAGAATCACCGAGAACGGGATGGACCAGCTTTCATACAGCGCGGCCAGCACCAGGAACACCACCAGCAGCGACAGCGTCAGCAGGATGGGCACCTGGGCACCCGACACGCGTTCCTGCAGCGACTGGCCCGTCCACTCGTAGCCGATGCCCGGGGGCAGTTCGCGCACCAGGCGCTCCATCTCGCTCATGGCCTCGCCGGTACTGAAGCCCGGCTTGGCGTCGCCCGAGATCTTGTACGCGGGATAGCCGTTGTAGCGGATCACCTGCACCGGCCCCTTGGCCCACTCGGACGAGGCGAAGGCCGAGAACGGCACCAGCCCCCCGTTCGAGTTGGCGGCATACAGGCGCAGCAGGTCGTCAGGCGACATGCGGTCTCTGGCCTCGGCCTGCACGACCACGCGCTGGACACGGCCGGCGTTGATGAAGTCGTTCACCACGGCCGAGCCCACCGACGTGGACAGCGACGAACGGATGGAATCGAACGACACGCCCAGGGCGTTGGCCTTTTCGCGATCGATCAGCAGGCGCAGTTCGGGCGCGTCTTCCAGACCTTCGACACGGGCGTACGCGATCACGGAGCTCTTGGCGACGGCGCCCAGCAACTGGTCGCGGGCGTCGCGCAGCGCGTTGTGGCCCAGTCCGCCCCGGTCCTGCAGGCGGAACGTGAAGCCGGTCGCGTTGCCCAGTTCGGGAATGGCCGGCGGCACGATCGAGAACACCATGGCGTCCTTGATGCGCGCGAAGAAGCTGCCGTTGGCGCGCGCGGCCTCGGCTTGCGCCGATTCGTCCGCGCCGCGCTCGGACCAGTCCTTGAGCGTGGCGAACGACAGCGCCGCGTTCTGGCCCATGCCCGAGAAGCTGAAGCCCAGGATCGTGATGATGGACTTCACCGAAGGCCGCGCGGCATAGTGCGCTTCCATCACGTCGACTGCTTCGCTGGTGCGGTTGACCGAGGCGCCCGGGGGCGTCTGGATGTCGGTGATCACGTAGCCCTGGTCTTCCGCCGGCAGGAACGACGAGGGCAGGCGCAGGAAGGTATAGGCCATCACCGCCAGGATCGCCGCGTAGATGACCATGTAGCGTCCGGTCTTGGCCAGCAGGCGTCCCACCCAGTTCTGGTAGCGGTCGGCGGTGCGGTTGAAGCTGCGGTTGAACCAGCCGAAGAAGCCTTTCTTCTCGTCATGCGCGCCCTTGGGGATGGGCTTGAGCAGCGTGGCGCACAGCGCCGGCGTCAAGGACAGCGCCAGGAAACCCGAGAACAGGATGGACGTGGCCATGGCCAGCGAGAACTGCCGGTAGATCACCCCCACCGACCCGCTCATGAAGGCGAGCGGCAGGAACACGGCCGTCAGCACCAGCGTGATGCCGATGATGGCGCCGCTGATCTGGCCCATGGCCTTGCGGGTGGCCTCCTTCGGCGGCAGCCCTTCCTCGACCATGATGCGCTCGACGTTCTCCACCACCACGATGGCATCGTCCACCAGGATACCGATCACCAGCACCATGCCGAACATGGTCAGCACGTTGATCGAGAACCCGGCGATCAGCATGCACGCGAACGAACCCATCAGGCAGATCGGCACCACGATGGACGGAATCAGCGTGTAGCGGAAGTTCTGCAGGAACAGGAACATCACCAGGAACACCAGCACCATGGCCTCGACCAGGGTGTGGAGCACCTTCTCGATCGACGCCTTCACGAAGGGCGAGGTGTCGTACGGGATGTCGTACTTGTAGTCGGCGGGGAAATAGGCCGACAGTTCGGCCATCTTCGCCTTGACGCCCTCGGCCGCAGACAGCGCGTTGGCGCCCGGCGCCAGTTGCACCGCCACGGCGGCGGTGGGCTTGCCGTTCAGACGCGACGAGAACGCGTAGGTCTCGGCGCCGACCTCGATGCGCGCGACGTCGCGCAGGCGCACCGACGAGCCGTCCGGATTCGCGCGCAGCACGATGTTGCCGAACTCCTCGGGCGTGGCCAGCTGGCCGCGCACCGAGATGGTGGCGGTGATCTGCTGGTCGGGCAGGTTGGGCTGGTCGCCGATGGCGCCCGCCGGCAACTGCACGTTCTGGCCCGCGATGGCGGCATTGACGTCGGCCGCGGACAGCTTGAAGCCGACCAGCTTGGCCGGATCGATCCAGATGCGCATGCCCCGCTGCGAGGCGAACAGCTGCGCCCGGCCCACCCCCGGGATACGGCGGATTTCGCTCAGCACGTTCCGGGTCAGGTAATCGCCCAGGCCCACGGCATCGGTACCGCCGCTCTCGGAGGACAGGGTCAGCACCAGCAGGAAGTTGGTGCTGGCCTTCTCCACCCTCAGCCCTTGCTGCAGCACGGACTGCGGCAGGCGGGACTCGACCCGCTTGATGCGGTTCTGCACGTCCACCGCGGCCAGGTCGGGATCGACGCCCGGCGCGAAGGTGATGTCGATTTCGGCGCGGCCAAAGTTGCTCTGCGACTCGAAATACAGCATGCCCTGGGCGCCGTTGAGCTCGTCCTCGATCAGGCTGGTGATCGACTGCGCCACCGTTTCGGCCGACGCGCCGGGATAGGTGGCCGACACCGAGATGACCGGAGGCGCCACCGCCGGGTACTGCGACACCGGCAGGTTGGGAATGGCCAGGACGCCTGCCAGGATGATGAACAGCGCGACCACCCAGGCAAAAATCGGCCTGCTAATGAAAAATTGCGACATGTCTGGTGACTCTCTTAGAGATGCTTCGGGCGGCCCGACAGGACCCGGCTCGATCTTGACGAAGCCGGGTTCGCCCTGCCTGCGTCTCGACCGGACCGGTCTTCACCGGCCCGCGTACCCGGGGCGGATTGCGCGCCGGGCACGGTACCAATCACGACTTGCTACCCTGCTGGCCAGCCGGCTGCGCCGGCGCGGACTCGGCCGCGGGCTTCCAGGGGACGGGCTTGACTTGCGCGCCCGGACGCACCTTCTGGAAGCCTTCGACGATGACCACGTCGTTGGGCTTCAAGCCCTGGGTGATGATCCAGCGATCGCCCACCGCGGCACCGGTCTTGACCTGGCGCGGCTCGATCTTGTTCTCGGCGCCGACCACGTACACCGACGCATCGCCGTTGGCGCCGCGCTGCACGGCCTGCTGCGGCACGGTCAGCGCCGCCTCGTCGATGCCCTGCTCGACCCGCACCCGCACGTACATCCCGGGCAGCAGGACGTTGTTCGGGTTCGGGAACTCGGCGCGCAGCGTGACCTGGCCGGTGCTCTGGTCGACCGTGACGTCCGAGAACAGCAGCTTGCCGGTCAGGGGATAGCGCGAGCCATCGTCCAGCACCAGCGACACGCGTGCTTCGTTCGGCGCGACCTGCTTGATCTTGCCGCTGTCGAAGGCCGCGCGCAGCTGGCTCAGCTGCGCCACGGACTGCGTGAAGTTGGCGTAGACCGGATCCAGGCGCTGGATGACCGCCAGCGGCGTGACTTCGCCCTGGCCGACCAGCGCGCCTTCCGTGACCAGCGCACGGCCGATGCGGCCGGAGATCGGGGCCGTGACGGTGGCGTAGTCCAGGCTGAGCTTGGCGCGGTCCAGCGCGGCCTTGGTGGCCGACACGGCCGCCTGCGCCTGCTTGTACGAAGCGACGGCGTTGTCGTACTCCTGCTTGCTGACCGCGTTCGCCTTCACCAGCGGCTCATAGCGTTCGGCCAGCATGCGGGCCTGGTACAGGTTGGCCTGGTCGCGCTCGAGGTTGGCCTTGGCGCTGTTGTAGTCGGCCTGGAAAGGCGCCGGATCGATCTTGAACAGCAGCTGGCCCGCCTTGACGTCGCTGCCTTCGCGGAACACGCGCTGGAGCACGATGCCCGCCACGCGCGCCCGGACCTCGGCGATGCGGGTCGCTTCCAGGCGTCCCGGCAATTCGTTGACGATGACTTCCTTGGTGGGCGTGATGGTGACGGTGCCGATCTCCATCGGAGGAGGCGCTCCCGCGCCCTGCTGCGCGCCACCGTTTCCTTTGCCGCAAGCCGACAGCGCGAGCAGGGTCGCCAGCGATACCGCGCCTAGTAGATAAGGTGAGCGTCTTTTGCGTTGCATAGCATTCCTCTAGGCATAGACGTCGCGGCACGGATGAAGCCGAAACGTAGTCGAAATCCCGGGATGACGAAAGCCTTGCGCGTCCGGCGGCCTGGCGCGCGCCGGGTGCGGACGAGAAGACATTGCGGACATCATGAAGCGGGCAATTATACAAACATTCATGGATGTTTGTATAAAAAGAACGAATTTTTTTGTTTCGTCAGTTGAGCGCCAGAATATGTCAAGTGGGCATTAACCCCTGAGCTGACTAGGGCTTTTACCGACTTGCATCGTGCCCGGCCCGGTATGCGCTCCCGAGAGGAAATGCTCCCACACTTTTGCGGCCAACTGCTGTGCCTTTTGCGATTTTGCTCCACCGTCGTTGCGGCATAAACAACACCCCGCCGCTCTCTGCGACCCTTCCGGCGCACGGCCGCGCCGAACCGGATCGGTTTATAGTCTGGGCGGTGCGTCCGCGCACCGCATCGAACGACAGAGGAAGCCCCATGCGTCTGGATAATGGCCGAGAAAGCAGCAACATCGAAGACCGGCGCGGCGGCGGCCCCCGCCTGGCGGGCCGCGGTTCACTGGGCATAGGCGCAATCGTGCTGGCGCTGGTCGCCATGTACTTCGGCGTCGACCCCTCGGTGGTGCTGGACCTGGCGTCCGGCCCCGGCCAGTCGGTCCAGGAAACGTCGGGCCCCCCGCCGGCCGACGACAAGCAGGCCCAGTTCGTCTCGAAGGTGCTGGCCGACACCGAGGACACCTGGGGCCAGATCTTCACGGCATCCGGCAGCCGCTACACCGAACCCAGGCTGGTCCTGTACTCGGGCGCCACGAACACCGCGTGCGGCACCGGCCAGGCGGCCATGGGTCCGTTCTATTGTCCCGGCGACGCCCGCGTCTACCTCGACATGAGCTTCTTCGAGGAAATGCAGCGCCGCCTGAACGCGCCCGGCGACTTCGCCCGCGCCTACGTGATCGCCCACGAGATCGGCCATCATGTCCAGAACCTGACGGGCACGGCCGACAAGGTCAACCGGCAGCAGCGCCGTTCCAGCCAGGTCGAGGCCAACCAGTTGTCGGTACGGATGGAACTCCAGGCCGACTGCTACGCCGGGGTATGGGCCTATCACGCCAATCGCGCCCGGCAGATCCTGGAGCCGGGCGACGTCGAGGCGGCCCTGAACGCCGCCTCGGCCATCGGCGACGACCGCCTGCAGAAGGAAGCCCAGGGCTATGTGGTGCCGGATGCCTTCACGCATGGCACCTCGGCCCAGCGCGTGCGCTGGTTCAAGCGCGGACTGGAAACCGGCAACCCCGGCAATTGCGATACGTTCTCCGCCGCATCGCTCTGATCGCCCTACGAACGCCATGCTGAAACGCGCGAGCCCCGTCCAGGCGGGGCTCGCGCGTTTCCGGGGCCTGGACGGATCAGCGATAGATGTAGTCCCGGCGGAACGGATAGGCCTGGCCCGGGGGCTCGTCAAGCTGGCTTTCATCGAACACGCCCTGGCGCTGGCACAGCACCTGGTTCAGCGAAATCCATCCCTGCTCGAACGCCATGGCACAGCCGGCCAGATATAGCCGGTAGGCCCGGATGGACTTGGCGCCCCGCTCGCCCGCCAATATCCGGTAAGCCTCGTCCAGCCTGGCCTCCAGCCCGTCGCTCCAGGCCCACAGCGTGCGCGCGTAATGAGGCCGCAGGTTCTCGACGTCGACGGCTTCCAGCCCGCCGTCGCTGAGCGTCTCCAATACCTTGCTGACGTGCACCAATTCCCCGCCGGGGAATATGTATTTCTCGATGAAATCGCCCATGCCGCTGCCGAGCTGGGCGTTATAGGTGCCGCCGGACGTGATGCCGTGGTTCATCACCAGGCCGCCCGGACGCAGGAGCCGGCGCACTTTCGAGAAATAGGCGGTCAATTGGGCACGCCCGACGTGCTCGAACATCCCGACCGATGCGATTTTGTCGAACGGCCGGGTTTCTTCCAGCTCGCGGTAATCCAGCAATACCATCCGGACGCGGTTCTGAAGCCCCTTTTCCTCGATCAGGCGGTTGACGTGCGCATGCTGGTTCTTGGACAGGGTAATGCCCGTGGCGTCGACGCCGTAGTTTTCGGCCGCCCACAGCAGCAGGCCACCCCAGCCCGCGCCGATGTCCAGGAAGCGCTCCCCCTCGTGCAGCCGCAGCTTGCGGCAGATATGGTCGAGCTTGGCTTCCTGCGCCTGCGCCAGCGTCATGCTGGAATCGCGGTAATAGGCACATGAATAGACGCGGCGCGGATCCTGCCACAGACCGTAGAAATCGTCGGACAGGTCGTAGTGAAACTGGATCTGCCGCGCGTCGCGGTCCATCGTATGGCGCATGACCGACGTCGCCCTGCGCCCGAGTTCCGAGAGCCAGCCGGGCTGGGCATTGTCGACCGGCGATTCGGTCAGTATGGCGGCGGCCGCCGCCATCAGGTCGCGCATGCTGCCGCTTATGTCGACCCGCCCCTCGACGTAGTCCTCGCCCAGCTGGCCGATGCGGCCCCGGACCAGATGAGACACGGAACGGAGTGTCTTGAACGTGAACCCGACTTTCGGATCGTCGGCCCCCAGCCGGGTACCGTCGGGCAGTGTGAGTTGAACGGGAACGGGTAATGCGGAGAGTTGACGTTCTGCCTGGGAAAAAAGAGCATTCATGTAGGGTTTTCCGTATTCCACAACCTGTCGGTCGCGACAGACGCGTTTTTATCGGCGCTCAACCCACATCAGGCAAAGATCCCCCTAGGTCGGCGCTCTTCGGTAGACCAGCTTCGTAACCACTTTGCTTTTTTATCCTAGCACCAAAATCGCGGACTTTCATGGCCCGCGGAACGTTCAAAAACCCTATTCATAATGAGGGATGCAGCATTTCCGGCGTCAACGTCGCGTCGCGCCCGCCATTACCCATCCAGGCCTGGCCCTCCTGCACGTTGCACTGAAGCTGCATGTTCCGTTCCGCCAGCCGCGCCAGCGCCGCGGTATCCTCGGGGGCCAGGCGGAAAACCTGCAGATTATCCAGCCGCGCCAGCTTGTCCTGGTTCTGGCGCCACCACGCATCGGCGGTGCGCCCATAGGCGTAGAGCACCACCCGCGCGGCCCGCGCGCAGGCCTTGCGCAGCCATTTCTCGTCCGGCAGGCCCACTTCTATCCAGACGTCCACCGCACCGGTCAGGTCCTTGCGCCACAAATCCGGCTCGTCGTCGGTCGACAGGCCCCGGCCGAACGCCAGTTCCTCGTCGGCATTCAGCGCGAAAGCCAGGACCCGCACCATCATTCTTTCATCGGTCTCCGAAGGATGGCGGGCAATGACCAGCGGATGCTCCGCGTAGTAACCCCGATCCATGTCCGCCACCTGCAGCACCGCCTTGTAAACCACCGAACGTAGAGCCATGTCTTTCACCGACCGCCGCGCGGCGGCCTTTCCTCTTGAAAACCGGAATCAGGCCGGCGCACTGCGCTGGGCGTTCCGGGGAATTACCTAAGGAAGTTTCCGAATGAACTTCGAGCGCCCGTTCCACTCTATTCATTTGAAAATGTATCCGTTTTCAATAACAGCTTCACAGTTAGGAAAATTCGATTCTAAAATGCGCTGGTTATCCTCGCGCGCCAAATCGAGCATTTCCCTGCCCATCGCCTGAAAATCACCTGGACAAAAATGGCTAAAGATACCTACCAAACCCTGCAGGCCCAAATCCGCAAGCTTCAGGAAAAAGCGGAAAGCGTTCGCCAGAAGCAACGCCAGCCTGTCATCGCCTCCATTCTTCGCTCGATGCAGGAATTCTCGATCACGCTGGACGAGTTGAAAGCCGCCCAGGCCAAGGGCGTTGCTCCCCGCAAGCGGGTGGGTGGCGCCGCCAAGACCAGCGCGGCAAAACCCGCCAAGCAGGTCGCCCCCAAGTACCGCCATCCCGAAACCGGCGAAACCTGGACCGGCCGCGGCAAACCCCCGCGCTGGCTGGTGGCGGCGGAAGCCGGCGGCGCGACACGCGACCAGTTCCTCATCGCCCAGTAACACGCCGCAGGCCGACAGGGTTTTTTATAAAGGTGGTTTTACGACTCCTAATCGTAAAACCACCTTTTTGATTGTTACCATCCGGAAAGCTTTACCCACTCAAGCCTTCGATTATTACGGTCGTGAAATTATTTCTTGAAGGCGAAATAGACCGCACCGACCAGGCAGCACGCCGCCCATAAATGGTTCAGCCGCAACCGCTCGTCCATGAACAGCAACGCGAACGGCACGAACACGGTCAGGGTCACCACCTCCTGCAATATCTTCATCTGCGTTACGCTAAGGAAATCGAAGCCGTAGCGATTCGCGGGCACCATGATTGCATATTCGAAGAAAGCAAGCCCCCAACTTGCCAGCAAGGCGAGATACCAGGGACTGCCGTGCGCATAACGCAGATGCCCGTACCAGGCGAACGTCATGAACATATTGGACAACGCCAGGAGTCCCACGAACCCCAATATCTGGGTAGCCATACCCCTTCCACCTCAGTCAATCAAGCCAAAACATGGTATGCTTACATACATTCATGCATGTATATAAGTACTGCACGGGGGCACTGACCTAGATAGCCCGTTCACTCACACACCTCCGTCCGGCGGCCTTCCTGGCTGATGCCGGACACCACCGGCTGGGCATGGCCATGGTACGCAAAACGAAAGAGGAAGCGCTCGAAACCCGCACCCGCATACTCGAAACCGCCGAGCAGATCTTCAGCGAACAAGGCGTCTCGCACACGTCGCTGCAAGATATCGCGGCGGCCGCCAATGTAACCCGCGGCGCGATCTACTGGCACTTCAAGAACAAGACGGACCTGCTGGACGCGATGTTGCAGCGGGTCAAGATGCCTATCGAGGATGCGCTCGAACGCAGCTGCGACGTCAACGCCCCCGATCCGCTCAGCCAGTTGCGGCGCAGCGCCGTCGGCGCCCTGCAATTGATCTCCGAAGGCGCGAGCGCGCAGCGGGTCTGTGAGATCCTGCTGTTCAAGTGCGAGTATGTGGCGGAAACCGCGGACATGCGCCGCCGCCATGTCGACAGCCGCAAGATCGCCCTGGGCCGCTATGAAGACGGCTTCCGCCGCGCCATCGCCCTGGGGCAGTTGCCGCCCCACACCAATCCCCGGATCGCCGCCCTGGGCCTGCACGCCATCATGCATGGCCTGTTCATGGACTGGATGCTGGAGCCGGGCGATTTCGACATCACCGAAGTGGGCGGCCGGGTCATCGACGATTTCCTGGCCGGGCTGAAAATCAGCCAGCCGGAAACGCCGGCCGGCTGACGCGCGGGTGGGGCGCTACCTGCGCTGCTCGACCTCGTAGGTCACGTCCCTGACCTGCCCGTTCGTGTCGGGGAAGCGATCGAAGATCGCCCGCACCAGGTAGGGCATCACCTGCGGAATGGAGTCGCCCGAGCCGGTGCTCACGGCCGTGGACTCATAGACCTTCTGCCCGTTCTGGCGCGCATCGCGGATCTCCACCCGCAGCGAAGCGCGCGACGCATCCACCGTGGTGGACGTCCAGGTCGGCGGATACGGCGGCCCCCAGGCGAAACCCATGCCGCCGCGGCCGCGATAGCCGAAACCGCCCCAGCCATAGCCCCAGGGGCCCCACGGACCGTAGAAAGGATCGTAGGCCGGGCGCTCGACGCGCACCTGCACCGGCTCGACGCCATACGAGAAGCTGACGGTAAAGCGGGCGGGCTTGCCCGCCTGGGCCTCGACCATGCCGGTGGGGCCGATGCCCGAACGGATCATGTCGGCGTATTCGCGATACTCCAGGCTGTCCCGCTGTGCCGCGGGCGTATCGAATTTCCAGGTGGCGCCCACGGCATCGGCCGGCCACTGCTGGAAGGTGGTGACGCGGGCCGGCACGGTGGTCGCGCAGCCCGCGAGCAAGGCCACTGCGGCGACCTTCGCGACGCGGCTGGCCCATGTCCAGCCGCGTCGCCCGAAGAAAGAATTACATTTGGATATCGACATGGTGCTTTCGCGTCCGCAGCAAGAATCGTAATTTAACCGTTATGGCGCTTGGACCGACACGAGGTGTTTCGGTTCTCGGCCGGCGCGTGCCGCCCCACCCCGCTACAATCCCATCCCTGCGCCGTCACTCGTTTCCCCCATCATGCGTACCGATACCTCCGTCACCATCAGACGCCAGAATTACCTTCCGTTTCCGTATGACATCACGACGGTCAGGCTGGAATTCGACCTCGACCCCGCGGACACCCTGGTCCGTTCGCTGCTGGAGGTACGGCGCACCGGCGAAGGCCCGCTGGTCCTGAACGGCGAAGACCTGGAACTGGTCTCGGTCAAGGTGGACGGCCGCGACTGGACCGGGCACTACCAGGAGGACGGCGGCACCTTGACGCTGGACGGCCTGGGCGCCCAGGCACAGGTCGAGATCGTCTCGCGCTGCCGGCCCGAGGCCAATTCCGCGCTGATGGGGCTCTACGTCTCGAACGGCGTCTTCTTCACGCAATGCGAGGCCGAGGGCTTTCGCCGCATCACCTGGTTCCCCGACCGGCCCGACGTCATGTCGCGGTATTCGGTGGTGCTGCGGGCCGACAAGAAACGCTTCCCGCAGCTATTGTCCAACGGCAACCTGGTCAAGCAGACCGACCTTGCCGACGGCCGCCACGAGGCGCATTGGGAAGACCCGTTCCCCAAGCCCTGCTACCTGTTCGCGCTGGTGGCCGGCACCCTGACCTGGCGCGAGTCCCGCCTGCGCACCCGATCGGGCCGCGAGGTGCTGCTGCAGGTCTACAGCGACCCCGGCAGCGAGGACAAGACCCGGTACGCGCTGGAGTCGCTGGAACGCGCGGTGCGCTGGGACGAACAGCGCTTCTCGCTCGAGCTGGACCTGGACCGCTTCATGATCGTGGCGGCGCGCGACTTCAACATGGGGGCCATGGAGAACAAGGGCCTGAACATCTTCAACGCCGCCTACGTGCTGGCCGATCCGGAAAGCGCCACCGACGCCAACTTCAGCGCCATCGAGGCGGTAATCGGCCACGAATACTTCCACAACTGGACCGGCAACCGTGTCACTTGCCGCGACTGGTTCCAGCTTAGCCTGAAGGAAGGCCTGACGGTCTTCCGCGACCAGGAATTCACCGCCGACATGATGGCGCAGGGACTGGATGCCGAGGCAGCCGCCAGCGCGCGCACGGTCAAGCGCATCGACGACGTCGTGACGCTGCGCGCGGCCCAGTTCCCCGAGGACGCCGGCCCGATGGCCCATCCCATCCGGCCCGAAAGCTATCAGGAAATCGGCAACTTCTACACCGCCACCGTCTACGAGAAAGGCGCGGAAGTCATCCGCATGCAGCAGACGCTGCTGACGCCGGCGGGATTCACGCGCGGGCTGGCCGAGTACTTCCGCCGGCACGACGGCCAGGCCGTGACCTGCGACGACTTCGTGGCCGCGATGGAATCGGTGTACGCGCAAGATCATCCCGGACGCGACCTGTCCGTGTTCAGGCGCTGGTACAGCCAGGCCGGCACGCCGCGGGTGCGGGTGACGATCGAGCACGACGCCGCCGCGCGGCGCTGCACCGTCACACTGGCCCAGCGCTGCGAGCCGGTGGGCGTGGAGCGCCTGCCGGGCGAGCCGGCCAAGCTGCCCTTCCACATTCCCTTCGCCATCGGCCTGCTCGACGCGCAGGGCCAGCCCTTGCCGCTGAAACAGGCCGACAGCCACGAGGTGCGCGACACCGCCCTGCTCGAACTGACCACCGAGCGCGCGCAATGGACCTTCGAGAACGTCGATGCCCGGCCCGTGCCTTCGCTGCTGCGCGACTTCTCCGCGCCCGTCATCGTCGAATACGACTACTCCGACCACGAACTGGCGCTGCTGATGCAGCACGACGGCAATGCCTTCGCCCGCTGGGAAGCCGGGCAGCAGCTGGCCACCCGCGTCATTCTGGCGGCCACCCGCGAACGGCAGGAAGGCAAGCCTTTCGCGCTGCACCCCGACTTCATCGAAGCCTGGCGCTCGGTGCTGACCGCGCCGGGACTGGATGCCGCCTACCGGGCCCGCGCCCTGACACTGCCGTCGGAAAAGACGCTGGCCGAACACATGGACAAGGTCGATCCGGTGGCTCTGGCCGCCGTGCGCGACGACACCCTGAGCGCGCTCGGCCGCGCGCTGGCGGACGACTGGCGCGCCGCGGTCCAGGCCAACCAGACGCCGGACGACTACTCGCCCGATCCCATCAGCGCGGGCAGGCGCGCGCTGAAGAACCTCGCGCTGGCCACGCTGATGGCTGGCGGCGTGGACGGCGCGACGGAACTGGCGCTGGGCCAATACGACACGGCGCGCAACATGACGGACCGGTTGTCGGCGCTGTCCTCGCTGGTCAACTTCGGCGCGCCCGACGCCGCCGCGCGAGTGCTGGCCGACTTCTACGAGCGCTGGCAGCACGACCCGCTGGTGGTGGACAAATGGTTCGCCCTGCAGGCAACCGCCCGGGGCACCACGGTCCAGACCGTGGAAGGCCTGATGGCCCATCCCGCGTTCTCGCTGCGCAATCCCAACCGCGCCCGCTCGCTGGTCTTCCAGTTCTGCCTGAACAACCCCTACGGCTTTCACCGCGCCGACGGCAGCGGCTACCGCTACTGGGCCAGCCAGGTCCTGGCGCTGGATGCCCTCAACCCCGAAATCGCCGCCCGCCTGGCGCGCGCGCTGGACCGCTGGGTCCGCTACGTGCCCGGGCTGAGCGAACCGATGCGGCAGGCCCTGCAACAGGTGCGCAGCCACCCCGGCCTGTCGCGCAACGTTACCGAAATCGTTTCTAAAGCCCTGGAGATCGCCGCATGAAGCGCAAGACGCTCACCCAATTCCTGATCGAGCAGCAGCGCGGATCCGCCGCCCTGCCCGCCGAAGTCCGCCTGCTGATCGAAATCGTCGCCCGCGCCTGCAAGGCCATCGGCCACGCGGTCGGCAAGGGCGCGCTGGGCGGCGTGCTGGGCAGCCTGGAGTCCGAGAACGTCCAGGGCGAAGTGCAGAAGAAGCTGGACGTGCTGTCCAACGAGATCCTGCTGGAAGCCAACGAGTGGGGCGGCCAGCTGGCGGCCATGGCCTCCGAGGAAATGGAAACCGTCCACCTCATCCCCACCCACTACCCCAAGGGCGAATACCTGCTGCTGTTCGATCCGCTGGACGGCTCCAGCAACATCGACGTGAACGTGTCCATCGGCACGATCTTCTCGGTGCTGCGCGCGCCCGCCGAGGCCCGCGGCCGCGAGATCACCGAACAGGACTTCCTGCAGCCCGGCACGCAGCAGGTGGTGGCGGGCTACGCGCTGTACGGTCCGCAGACCATGCTGATCCTGACCGTGGGCACCGGCGTGTTCGGCTTCACCCTGGACCGCGAACTCGGTTCGTGGGTGCTGACCCAGGAGAACATCCGCATTCCGGCCGACACCAAGGAATTCGCGATCAACATGTCCAACATGCGCCACTGGGCACCGCCCGTGCGCCGCTACGTCGAGGAATGCCTGGCCGGCAAGACCGGCCCGCGCGGCAAGGACTTCAACATGCGCTGGATCGCCTCCATGGTGGCCGACGTGCATCGCATCCTGAACCGCGGCGGCATCTTCATGTATCCGTGGGACGCGCGCGAACCGACCAAGCCCGGCAAGCTGCGCCTGATGTACGAAGCCAACCCCATGAGCATGCTGGTGGAACAGGCCGGCGGCGCATCGACCAACGGCCTGCAGCGTATCCTGGACATCGAGCCCGCCGCGCTGCACGAACGCGTCAGCGTGATCCTGGGTTCGAAGAACGAAGTCGACCTCGTCACCAAATATCATCACGAGGCGGGTTGAGAAAGCCCCCTGCGCGCCTCGCGCGCAGGGGGATCAGAACAGTTCGAAATACTCGCGCTGTTCCCACTCGCTCACTTCGAGATTGAAGCGGGCGATCTCGGCTTCCTTGATGTGGCAGAAGTAATCCACGAAGCCGGCTCCCAGCCCCTCGCTCAGCACCGTATCCTCGCGCAGGCATCCCAGCGCCTCGGTCAGCGTGTGCGGCAAGTTGGCGGCCGGGGTCTCGTAGGGCGCGTCAGCCGACGGCCCGGGATCGAGGCCGCGGGCGATCCCATCCATGCCCGACAATACCTGCGAGGCGAAATACAGATAGGGATTCGCCGCGGGTTCGCCCACCCGGTTCTCGATGCGCGTCGCGGAATCGCCCACGCCGCCCAGCACGCGCAGCATCACGCCCCGATTGTCCCGCCCCCAGATCGCCCGATCGGGCGCGAGCGAATACGGCCGGTAGCGCTTGTAGCCATTCAGGGTCGGCGTCGACAGCGCGGTGGCGCCGCAGGCATGGGCGAGCAGCCCGCCCAGGTAGTGGCGCCCCACCGGCGACAGGTCCTGCCCCGCCTCGGTGGGCACGAAGGCATTGCTGCCGTCGGCCAGGCGACGCAGGGATTGATGCAGGTGCCAGCCGCTGGACACCACGTTCGGAATGCGCGGGCGGCACATGAAGGTGGCGTGGAAACCTTCGCGGCGGCATACCTGCTTGACCGCGTTGCGGAACAGGATCATGTCGTCGGCCGTCTTCAGCGCATCGCCCGGCGCGAAGGTGAACTCGAACTGGCTGGGACCGAACTCCACCTCCAGCGAACGCAGCGGCAGGTCCAGCTGCTGTGTCGTCTTGCGCACCAGCTCCATGACCGAATCGACCGCGTCATAGCGCAGCTCGGTCAGGTACTGGTAGCCATGCGACATCAACTCGACGTCCGGGGGCATGCCAGGCTGGCCGGGCTGGCCCGCGTCTTCCGGACGCATATGGTGCTGCGCCACCTTGAAGACGTGGCACTCGACCTCCAGCCCCGTCATCAGGCCATATCCCGCCTCGTTCAGGTTCGCCAGGGTCTTGCGGAACAGCTGGCGAGTATCGAACGGCACCGGCACGCCGCTCTGGAAATACGTATCGCACAACAGCCAGCCAGTATTGGGCGCCCAGGGCAGGACCTTGAACGTGGTGGGGTCGGCCACCATCAGGACGTCGGCGGCACCCTGCATCTCGGGGCGGCTGAAGCCGCCGCCGGACGTGAACACCGGGAACACCGTCCGGTGCGACGTATCCTTGGCGTACATGGTGGTGGTGATGGTGACGCCGCTCCTGAGCGCGCGCACCGCCTCCTGGGCCACCAGCGTCTTGCCGCGCAGGATCCCGTGCTGGTCGGGGAAGGAAAAGCGCACGACGTCCAGCTTGCCGCCCTCCAGGGCGGCGATGACGTCGCGCGCGGCCAGTTGCTGGGCCTCGGACCACAGGCCGAACCGATCAACGAAAGACATGTCGCCCCCTACGCCGCCCACTCGGAACTCTTGCGGCGCTTCTCGTCCGCGACCTTCCAGTAATCGCTCCAGGTATCGTCCGGCCCGATGCCGTCGATGGAAGGCGGACCGGTGAATTCGCCGGCCTTCGACTCGTCGATCACCATCAAGGCTTTCTCGCCGCGCCCGGCCTGGTCGATGGCCTCGAGCAGCAGGCGGCGATAGGCGACGATGCCCTTGTCGGTGGAACCCAGGTGCTCGCGGGTGCGGTCCTGGATCCTGCCCTGCGATTCGACGGCCCACTGATCGTGCACGTTGATGTCGTGCCCCATCCCGGTATAGGTCTGCGTCGCCTGCTCTTTCGAATCGTAGCCGTAGTTGTTGAAACGGCCCACGCGCGGCATGTAGTCCGGCAGTTCGTACAGCGCCAGGCGCTGGTCGCGCATCTGCTGCTTGTTCACCGGCTGGCCGAAGCTGGTGAAGATGGCGTACCAGTAGCAGCTCTCGTCATCGATCGGCACATGCCATTGCGCGATCGTCATCTCGGAGCTCATGGGGATGATGAAGGCCTGCGGGAAGACGAGGTTGGTCACGCGCACATGGGTCTGCTCGTCGCCCAGCCGGCGCAGCGCGGTCAGGCGCAGCCCGTAGTTGGCGGGATCGACCTTGATCTCGGGGCGGTCGTACTCGCGCAGCACCTTGGTGATGGGCAGGTTGGAATCGGCCGACGCGCCGCGGAACTGCTTGCCGTAGCTGGCCTCGGTATCGCCATCCTCGAAGAAGCGGTGCAGGTACGAGGCGTGGGCGGGATCGATGCCGACCTCCAGCGCCTGCAGCCAGTTGCAGTCGAGGTAGCCCTTGAAGGCGAAGGTGTATTCGTTCGGAGCGACGAAGCAGTCGAAGTGGGGAAATGCCGGGGGTTCGCCTTCGCCGACGTAGGCGAACAGGAGGCCGCTCTTCTCGACCACGGGATAGGATTTCTGCTTGATGCGCTGGGGCAGCTTGCTGCCTTCCGGTTCGGCCGGCGTCTCCAGACAGGCGCCGTTGACGTCGAACAGCCAACCGTGGAACAGGCAGCGCAATCCGCCATCCTCCAGGCGGCCGAACGCCAGGTCGGCGCCGCGGTGCGGACAGTCGCGATCGAGCAGGCCGTAGCGGCCCTCCTCGTCCCGGAACAGCACGAAATGCTGCCCCATCAGCTTGACCGGACGGATGGGGCGGTCGCCCTCCAGTTCGTCGACCAGGGCAACGGGCTGCCAATACTGGCGCAGCAAGGTGCCGGCCGGCGTGCCCATCCCCACACGGGTGATGCGTTCATTCTGCTCAGGGGACATACGAACTCCATTGGGGTGGTGCGATGTATGCAAGATACTATTCTATGGATCCAATGATGTAAACCCGTGCCCTTCCCCCTGCGCTTCCCGAAGACCTAAAAAATCAAAAATATAAAAATAATCGTTTAATTTCATACACTTAAATAAAACATCGTTTTCCCTACCCCTTGAAGCCACAAGGCCCGGATAGGGCAGGAATAGCCGGCTTCCTCAAAACTGGATCCAGTCATTCAATTCGATACAATGAGGCGCCAAGTGAATCGCGCCGCACCACGAGCGTGCCCGCGCTGCACTCGCCAAGGAGAGCGACATTGGAATCGCAACAGACGCGCGTATTGGTGCAACTGCGGGACCTGATACTGAAAGGGGAATTCGCGCCCGGCGAGCGCCTGGCCGAGATTCCGCTGGCCGAGAAACTGGGCGTCTCGCGCACGCCCATCCGCCTGGCGCTGGCCGCCCTGGAACAGGAAGGGCTGATCGAGCCCTCGCCCACCAATGGCTACATGATGCGGCGCTTCACCCCGCGCGAGATCCATGACGCCATCGCGGTGCGCGGGCACCTGGAAGGCATGGCCGCCCGCCTGGTGGCCGAACACGGCGTCTCGCGCCAGTTGTCGCTGGATCTGCGGGCCTGCCTGCAGGACGGCGACCGCGCCGTCAACAAGGCCGAGATGACTTACGACGACTATGCCCTGTACGGGGAAATGAACGATCGCTTCCACAAGCTCGTCATCGACGCCGCCGGCAACTTCGCGCTGGCGCGCGCCATAGAAATGAACAACCGCCTGCCCTTCGCCTCGCCCAGCACCATGCTGCCGATGCAGAACACCGGGGATGAGCGGCAGAAATGGATGGTCTATGCCCACCTCCAGCACCACCGGCTGGTGCAGGCCATGGAGAAAGGCGAAGGCGCCCGCGCCCAGGCGCTGGCCGAGGAACACGTGGATGTCGCGCAAATGAACCTGGAATACGCGCTCGAGCGCCCGGAAACCGCCGCCCAGCTCCTGCCGGCCATGAAGATCGTGCTGGGCAAGGCCTGACGCATGGCCGCCGACGGACGACCGCAACATACCGACTGGCCTGGCGTCGCGCTGGGCGTGACCTGCGGCATCCTGGTCGCGCTGTGCGTGGGCAAGATGCCGCCCGCGCTGCCGCTGCTGCAGCAGGACCTGGGATTGGGCCTGCGCGAGGTGGGCTGGGTCGTCTCCCTGTTCAGCACCATCGCTACCCTGTGCGCGGCCGGCATGGGGCTTCTTTCCGGTCGCGTCGGCGCCTGGCGCTTCACCCTGGTCGGCCTGTGCGCGCTGGTGACTGGGGGCCTGATGGGCGCGGTGTCCGACAGCTACGCCATGCTGCTAGCCAGCCGCATCCTGGAAGGCACCGGGCAGATCGCCATCGTCGTGTCGGTGCCCGCGATGCTGACGGCGCTCAGCGCGCCGCACCAGACCCGCCTGGTGCTGGCCCTGTGGTCGGCCTACATGCCGCTGGGCATCAGCCTGGCGCTGCTGACGGCGCCGCTGCTGCTCGAGGACGGCCACTGGCGCCTCCTGTGGGCCCTGATCGCCGGCCTGACGGCGGTGTGCGCGGCGTGGGTGGGGCTCTGGCGCTCGCGCTACATCCACCCCAGGCCGGCACGCTCGCTGGACTGGCGCAAGCTGACGGGCGGGCTGCGCCAGGTCGTGCCCTGGGTGCTGGCGCTGTCGTTCACGTTCTACGCCATCCAGTTCTTCACGGTCATGACCTTCCTGCCGACCTGGGCCATCCAGGAACGCGGCCTGTCGCTGCGCACCGCTTCCCTGCTGACCGCCATCGTGATCTTCTTCAACGCCGGCGGCTCGGTGCTGGGGGCTTCGCTGCTGCAGCGCGGCCTGCGCGGCAGCTCACTGATCATGACGGCCCATGTCGTCGTCGGCCTGTCCGCCTGCGCGATTTTCTCGGACTGGCTGCCGGACGCCGTCCGCTTCGGGGCCTGCCTGAGCCTGAACCTGATCGGCGGAACCCTGCCCGCCGCCACCTTGTCGGCCTCGCCGCGCCTGGCCAGGAGCCCGGACCAGATCGCCAGCTTGCAGGGACTGTTCCTGCAAGGCTCCAACCTGGGGCAGTTCGCGGCCGCCCCGCTGGTGACCTGGGCCGTCACACTGTCCGGCGCGGTGCCGGACTGGTCCCATGCCCTGCCGCTGATGGCGCTGTGCGCCACGATCGGCCTGGGCCTGGGCATCTTCGCCCGCTCGCGGGGGCTATGAAAATGGCCATGGCGCTTGCCGCCATGGCCGTTCCCTGAACCCTCGTGCCTTAGATGTAGATGATCAGCGCGACCACGCCGATGATCAGCGCCGCCTTGGTCAGGCGGTAGACCGTGCGGTTCCAGTTCTTGAGCCGGCGGCGATACTGCCCCGCCACCCACACGACATAGAACAGCTTGTTGATCAGGCCCGTCTTGTCGCCGTCTTCATTGGGCGAACTGGCGGCGGTCATGACCTTGCGCCCCATCCACTTGTTGAAGGCCTGCGCCCAGCGATAGCGTAGCGGCCGCTCGACGTCGCAGAACAGGATGATGCGGTCACGGTCGGTCCCGTTCTCGGCCCAGTGGATGAAGGTCTCGTCGAACACCACGCTCTGCCCGTCGCGCCAGCTGTAGCGTTCGCCGTCCACCTCGATGAAGCAGCGGTCGTCGTTGGGCGTCTCCAGCCCCAGGTGGTAGCGCAGCGAACCGGCGAATGGATCCCGATGGGGATTGAGCTTCGCCCCGGGCGGCAGTTCGGCGAACATGGCCGCCTTGACCTCGGGAATGCCGCGCAGGATCTCGACCGTGCGGGGGCAGTACTCGTGCGCGGACGGATGCTGGGCCTCGTACCACTTCAGGTAGAACCGTTTCCAGCCCGACTTGAAGAAGGAATTGAAGCCCGCGTCGTTGTTCTTTTCCGCCGCGCGTATGCGCTGCGCGTCGCGCAGTTGTACCGCCTCGTCGCGGATGATCTCCCAGTTGTCGTCCAGCGCCTGCAGCGCCGGCAACTGCCGCACCGGGATGTAGGGCACGGCGGGCACCCGGGAAAACAGGTACATGAACGCGTTCACGGGCGCCACGATCGAGGAATGGTCGAACAACTGCCTGAAGAAGCGCAGCCGGACCTTGCCCCGGAAGTGTACGTAGCCGATGGCGCCCAGGTACAGCGCGACGATGATCCATTTCATGTTCAGTCCTATCCCCCTATACCTCTAGCACGGTGGAGCCGGTGGTCTTGCGGGCGGCCAGCGATTCGTGGGCCTGGGCGATGTCCTCGAGCCTGAAGCGCTGCTCGATGCGCGGCTTGATCTTGCCCGCCACGACCAGTTCGAACAGGTCGGCCGCCGCGGCCTGCATTTTTTCCAGAGTGTCCACGTGATGCGCCACGGTGGGCCGCGTCACGAACAACGAGCCCTTCTGCGCCAGGACGCCCAGGTTGACCCCGGAGACCGCGCCGGACGCGTTGCCGAAGCTGACCATCAGGCCCCGCTGCTGCAGGCAGTCGAGCGACGTTTCCCAGGTGTCCTTGCCCACGCCGTCGTAAACCACCGGCACCTTCTTGCCCTTGGTCAGTTCGAGCACGCGCTGGGCGACGTTCTCGCGGCTGTAGTCGATGACCTGCCACGCGCCGTTGGCCTTGGCCAGTGCCGCTTTTTCCGGCGAGGACACCGTACCGATCAATTTTACGCCCAATGCCTTCGCCCACTGGCACGCGATCAGGCCGACGCCGCCGGCCGCGGCATGGAACAGGATGGTCTCGTTGCCCTGCAGGCGGTAGGTCTGGCGGAACAGGTACTGCACCGTCAGCCCCTTGAGCATGATGGCCGCGGCCTGGTCGAAACCGACGCCGTCCGGAATGCGGACCACCTGGAAGGCGGGCATGTTGCGCACTTCCGCATAGGCGCCCAGCGGGCTCTGCCCGTAGGCCACGCGGTCGCCCACCTTCAGGTGCCGGACCTTGGGCCCCACCGCATCCACCACCCCGGCCGCCTCGAACCCCAGCACGGCGGGCAGCCGGGTCGGATACAGGCCGGTCCGGAAATAGATGTCGATGAAATTCAGACCGACGGCGTGCTGCCGGATCCGGACTTCGCCGGGGCCGGGAGCGGGCACGTCGACGTCAACCAGCTTGAGCACTTCGGGGCCGCCGTGCTGCTCGATGCGTATCGCCTTGGACATCTGGAATCTCCTTGATGGGCAATGGTCATGCCGCATTCTAATCGCGCATACAATCGCGGAGAATATCGGCCGCGCCCCGATGCGAGGCGCCGTCCGCCCACCCTCAAGGTACGCATGTGAAGACCGATCCGCGCTTTCCCAACCTGTTCATCCTCGATCATCCGCTGATCCAGCACAAGCTGACCCACATGCGCGACAAGAACACGTCGACGCGGACGTTCCGCCAGTTGCTGCGCGAAATCTCGCAACTGATGGGCTACGAGGTCACCCGCAACCTCCCGCTGGCACAGCGCCCGATCGAAACGCCCATGACGGCCATGGACGCGCCGGTCATCGCCGGCAAGAAGCTCGCGGTGGTGCCGGTGCTGCGGGCGGGCAGCGGCATGGCGGACGGACTGCTGGACCTGGTGCCCTCGGCCCGGGTCGGCCATATCGGCCTGTATCGCGACGACCAGCACCGGCCGGTGGAATACCTCGTGCGCCTGCCCGAACTCGAGGGCCGAACCTTCATCCTGTGCGATCCGATGATAGGCACGGGCTATTCGGCCGCCCACGCGGTGGAAGCGCTGAAGAAGCGCGGCGTGCCGGCCTCGAGCATCATCTTCGTCGCGCTGGTGGCCTCGCCCGAGGGCATGCAGGTCTATTGCGACCACCACCCCGACGTCCCCATGTACCTGGCGTCGCTGGACGACTACCTGGACGAGAACGCCTACATCGTGCCGGGTCTGGGCGACGCCGGCGACCGGCTCTTCGGCACCAAGAACTAGGCCGCTACCAAGCCGACGCATCGTCCGCGCCCGCCGGCCCCGACGCGGCCACCAGCGCCGCCAGCACGCCGGCGGTCTCGGCATCGAACACGCCGTCGTAGCGCGCAGGCCGGTAGTGCATCTGGAACGCCGCGACGACCGCCTGCATGTCGTGCGGGGGCGCATCGCCGTGCGGCACCGCGTACCCTACCCGCGCCAGCTGGCGCCGGGCCCATTCCATGTCGGGCAGCCCCTGCGACGCGAAGCGCGCGCCCAGCGCCTGGGCCACCGACTCGTCATACCATCGGCCCACGCCTTCGCGGGCCAGCTCGCGCCACGGAAACAGCGGACCGGGGTCCTGCTTGCGCAGCGGCGCGATGTCGCTGTGGCCGACGATGTTTTCCGGCGCGATCCCGTGGCGGTCGGCGATATCGCGCACCAGCGCCCGCACGGCCCGGATCTGCGACGGCCGGTATGGCTGCCACGCCGGCGTCCCGTCGGCGGCCGTCCCGACCGGCCCGCGATTCACGATCTCTATGCCTATCGAACTGCGATTGAGCCAGGTGTAGCCGCTCCACTCGCTCTGGCCGGCATGCCAGGCGGCCCGGCTCTCGTCCACCAGCCGGTAGATGCGCGGCGGCTCGTCGTCGGTGACCAGGTAGTGGCTGCTGACCTCCCCCCGGCTGAGCGTACCCAGTGCCCGCGTCGACTCCGACACGGTGTAGTGGAGCACGATGAATTGCACCCGGCTGCCCTGGCTGCGCGCGCGAATGGACGTGTCGATGTCCAGGCCATGCCTGCCGGGCGCCATCGGCGCGCAGCCCTGGAGCGCGAGCAGGCCGGCCAGGCCGAGCATGGCCAGGGGCGAGTACGGGAAACGTCGCGTCATCTAGGCGGGTTCCTTGGAAGCGGTTTCGAGCAACCAGGCCCGGAAAGCGATCAGGGCCGGATGATCACGGCGCTGCACGGGCGTGCAAAGCACGTAGCCGCGGGGCAGTTCGACCGGCACGTCGAAAGGCACGACCACCCGGGCCGACTCGACCTCGTCGCGTACCAGGCAGCGCTGCAGCACGGCCAGCCCCATGTCGGCCATGACCGCGCGCACCAGTATGGACACCTGGTCGAAGCCGTTGGCCAGGCGGGGCGCCGCCTCGACGCCCACCGCCTGGAACCAGTGCGGCCAGTTGCCTTTGGCATTGGTGTGATACAGCAGCGGCTCGTCCAGCAGCTCGGCCGGATGTTTCCAGCGCCCCGCGGCCCGTCGGGCGGCCAGCCGGTCCGGATGGCAGATGACCACGATGTCCTTACCGATGACGTAGTCGCACTGCCATTGCGGCCATTGCTCCGGCACGCCGCTCAGGATGGCGGCATCGGGCATGGCACCCGAAAAATCCTCGTCCCGGCGATAGGCCGAGAAACTCAGCTCGACCTGTGGATGCCGGCGGTGGAAGTCCGGCAGGCGCGGCACCAGCCAGACGCTGGCAAGCGTCGGGACCACCGACAGGCTCAACTGGTGCCGGCGCGCGGCGGCCCGCAGCTCCGCGCTGATCGCCTCGATGGCCTGCAGCGGGCCGGCGGCATCGGCCAGGCGCCGGCCCGCCTCGGTCAACGCCAATCCATGCGCGCTGCGGGCCATCAGGGGCTGCCCGAAATGGTCCTCCAGCCGGGCGATGGCGCGGCTGATCGCGCCCTGGGTCACGCACAGCGTCTGGGCGGCCTTGGTAAAGCTGCCCAGTTGCGCCGCCGTCACGAAGGCGTGCAGTTCCGACATGGAGGGAGAATGGATGCGCATACTGCTCTTGCATTACCAAACGTAATGCCTCGGTGAAATATAGTCGTTTGTCGCACGATCGTAAATTTCTGACACTTCGTGGCAACCCAACACCCCGCTACGCTACGGAGACTCCCCATGCGCCCATCCCTGGTCCGCCCCCGCCACCTTCTCCTCGCCGCCGCCTGTGCGATCCTGCCGGGCGCGGCCGCCCATGCCGCCGACGCCTACCCGTCGCGCCCCATCCGGCTGATCGTGCCCTTCGCCCCCGGCGGTTCGACCGACATCGTGGCTCGCCTCATCGCCGAATACGCGGGCCGCGAGCTCAAGCAGCCCGTCGTGGTGGAGAACAAGGGTGGCGCCGGCGGCGCGCTCGGCATGGAAATGGTGGCCCGCGCCCCGGCGGACGGCTACACCATCGGCATGGCCACCGTCAGCACGCACGGCTCGAACCCGGCCATCTACCCCAATCTCAAGTACGACGCGCGCAAGGACTTCGCTCCCATCGCCAACGTACTGGCCATTCCCAGCGTATTCGCGGTGCATCCGTCGGTGCCCGCCCGCAACATGAAGGAATTCATCGCGCTGGCGAAGGCCCAGCCCCGGAAGTACTCGTTCGCCTCGCCCGGCGTCGGCTCGCTGGGCCATGCCAACATCGAGAACTTCATGATGCTGTCCGGCATCCAGCTGCTGCACGTACCCTACCGCGGCGCCGGGCCGGCCTTGAACGACGCGCTGGCCGGCCAGGTCGACGCCATCACGGACAACCTGTCGTCCACCCTGCCCCATCTGCAGGCCGGCCGCCTGCGCCCGCTGGCCGTGCTGGGCGCCCAGCGTTCGCCGCTGCTGCCCGAGGTTCCCACTTATGCCGAACTTGGCTTTTCCGAAATGGGCACGGGCGGCTGGTTCGGGCTGGTCGCGCCCGCCGGCACGCCTCCCGGGGCCATCGCCCGCCTGAACCAGGCGGTGCGCAAGGCCATGCAGCTTCCCGATTTCCAGAAGAAGGCCGAAGACGCGGGCGGCACGCTGGTGCCGACCACGCCCGAGGAATTCGCGCGGCAGATCGACCAGGCGCTCGACCGCTACGCCAAGGTCGCCAAGGCGGCGAACATCCAGGCGCAATAAGCATGGCCGCGCTTCCCCCGCAGCCGGTCGTACGGCGCGATCCGACCGGCTCCGTCCTGCCGCTGGTGTGCGACTCGCCTCACAGCGGCACATGCTATCCGGAGGACTTCGGCGCGGCGCTGCCCCTGGCACGCCTGCGCCAGGGCGAGGACACGCATGTCGACGCCCTGTGGTCGGCCGCGCCCGATCACGGCGCGACGCTGATCGCCGCCACCTTTCCCCGGGTCTACATCGACCCCAACCGGACGCTGGCCGATCTCGATCCGGCGCTGCTGGCCGAACCCTGGCCGCAGGCGCTGGCGCCCACCGAGAAGACCCGGCTCGGCAAGGGGCTGATATGGGCCAGGATGGACGCGGCCACGCCCATCTACGACCGAAGGCTGTCGGCACGGGAGGTCCGCCGCCGCATCGACACCTGCTACCTGCCCTATCACGAGGCACTGGACCGGGCGGTGCGGGAACGCCACGCCCAATTCGGCGCGCTGTGGCACCTGAACCTGCACTCCATGCCCAACGACGTCTACGAGCGGCTGGGCATCCGCAGCCCGCATCCACTGGCCGACTTCGTGCTGGGGGATCGCGATGGCACGACCTGCGAGCCGGCGTTCGTCGCGCTGATCGAAGAGGCGCTGCGCGGCATGGGCTATACCGTTGCCCGCAACGATCCCTACAAGGGCGTGCAGCTCATCGCCCGCCTGGGTCAGCCGGCGCAGCGGCGCCACAGCCTGCAGATCGAGATCCGCCGGCCTGTCTACATGGACGAGGCCAGCCGCGAACGCAACGCGGACTTCGAACGCGTACGGGCCGACCTGACCGCCCTGCTGGCCCGGATCGCGGCCTACGTCCGCGATCGCCTGCCGCGCTGAAAGCCGGGAAGGCGGCGCGCCTTCAGTGTGCGCCGCCCGCATCGGCCGGCGCTCCCGCCCCGCGCTTGCCGGGCTTGGCCAGCCAGACCATCGCGGTCAGGACCAGGAAGATGATGGCCGAACCGTAGAAGATGTCCACCACCGACATGGTCAGCGCCTGCCCGTTGATCAGGTTGTTGATCGAGGCCAGCGCCTGCTCCGGCGACATGCCCGCGCCCTGCATGCTCGAGAGCGCCTGCGACGTGGCCCCGCTGCCGGAAGCGATGTGCTCGGTCAGGTGGGCATGGTGCATGGCCGCCCGGTCTTCCCACATCGTGGTCGAGATGGAAGTGCCGAATGCCCCCGCGGTGATCCGCAGGAAATTCGACAGGCCCGAGGCGCTGGCGATCTTGTCGGGCGGCAGCCCGGCCAGCGTCAGCGATACCAGCGGCACGAAGAAGGCGGCCATCCCCGCGCCTTGCAGCACGGTGGGTTCGAGCAGGGTCACGATGTCGGACTGCGGCGTGAAGTTCGAGCGCATGAAGCTGACGGCGGCGAACACGCCGAAGGCGATCGTGACCAGGATGCGGGGATCCGTGCGCGCCAGCATGCGGCCGACGATGGGCGTGAACACGATGGCCAGCAGCCCGATGGGCGCGGTGACCATGCCGGCGTCGGTGGCCGTATAGCCCATCTGCGTCTGCAACCATAGCGGCAGCAGCACCACGTTGCCGAAGAACACCGCATAGGCGATCGACAGCGTCAGCGCGCCCACGGTGAAGTTGCGTCCCGCGAAGAGGCGCAGGTCCACGACGGGGTGCCGGTCGGTCAGTTCCCAGATGACGAAGAACACGAAGCCGACCACCGCGACCACCGCCAGCATCACGATGGTGCCGCTGGCGAACCAGTCAAGTTCCTTGCCCTTGTCCAGCATGATCTGCAGCGCGGCGATCCAGACCACCAGCAGCACCAGGCCCATGGTGTCGATGGGCAGCTTGCGGATCGGCGACTCGCGCTTGTGGTAGATGCTCCAGCTCACCCATGCCGCCACCAGGCCGACCGGGATGTTGATGTAGAAGATCCAAGGCCACGAATAGTTGTCGGAGATCCATCCGCCCAGCAAGGGACCGGCCACGGGCGCCACCAGCGTGGTCATGGCCCAGAACGCGAGCGCCATGCCGGATTTTTCGCGCGGGTAGCTGCCCAGCATCAACGTCTGCGACAGCGGAATCATGGGGCCCGCCACCAGGCCCTGAAGCACGCGGAACGCGATCAGCGACTCCAGGTTGGGCGCCAGGCCGCATAGCCACGATGCGACGATGAACAGCAGCACCGAGGCGATGAACAGTCGCACCTGTCCGAAACGCATGGTCAGCCAGCCCGTCAGCGGCAGCGCGATGGCATTGGCCACCGCGAACGAGGTGATCACCCAGGTGCCCTGGCTGGTGCTGACCCCCAAGTCGCCCGAGATGGCCGGCAGGGAAACGTTGGCGATCGACGTGTCGAGCACGTTCATGAACACCGCCGCAGACAAGGCGATCGTGCCCAGCACGCGCTGGCCGCCCTGGAGCGGAGGATGAGTCGCCGGCGGGCCGCCGGGCGCGGGTTGCGCGGCCGGTTCGTCGGCCGGGGAGGAAGCGTTGGTCGTCATGGCAGCATCCGTGGCCGACGCCTTCCTACATCACGCCCGCGCCGTGGCGCGCGACCGCCATCTCGCCGCCGTTGTCGGCACGCACGGAGGTCGAGATGTGCAGGGGCGAGGTCTTGGCCACCGCCGGCTTGGCCTCGGCCGCGCGGCCGCCCAGATTCTGGGCGATGGTGGCGGCCACCAGGGCGTCGGCGTCCTCGCGGGCATGGTCCATGACCGTGGTCGAATAGGCGGGCGCGGTGCGCGCCGCCTCGGCCAGCGCCGGGCCGTCGGTGGACGACACGTCCACCGAGACGTTCATCGACAGGCCCACGCGCAGCGGATGCGCCTCGATCTCCTTGGGATCCAGGGCGATGCGCACCGGCACGCGCTGCACCACCTTGATCCAGTTGCCGGTGGCGTTCTGGGCCGGCAGCAGCGCGAAGGCACTGCCGGTACCGGCGCCCAGGCCGGCGATCTTGCCGTGGTACTCGACCTTCGAGCCGTAGACATCCGCCTCCAGCGTGACCGGCTGGCCGATGCGCATGCGGCCCAGTTGCACTTCCTTGAAGTTGGCATCCACCCATACCTGGTCCAGCGGCACGATGGTCATCAGCGAAGCGCCGGGCGCCACGCGCTGCCCCACCTGCGCGCTGCGCTTGGCCACATAGCCGGTCACGGGCGCGGGCAACGAGGTGCGCGACAGGTTGATGTAGGCTTCGCGGACCTTGGCCGCGGCGCCCAGGACGTTGGGATGCTGCTCGACGCTGGTGCCATCGGTAAGCGCGGTATTGGTGGCAAGCTGTTCGCGCGCGGCCACCAGGGCCGCCTGCGCCGAGGCCAGCGCCGACTTGGCGTTGCTGACGGCGGTTTCGGCGTGCAGCAGTTCCTCGCCGCTGACCGCGCCGGACGAGGCCAGCTCCTGGCGGCGCTTGGCGTCGTTCTGGGCCTTGGCAAGATCGGCCTTGGCACGCTCGATGTCGGCCTGGCGCACCGCGATGTTGGCGCTCAGCGCGCCGTTGTTGGCATACAGGGTGCGCACCTGGCGCACGGTCTGGGCCAGCGCGGCCTGGGCCTGGTCGAGCGCGACCTGCGCGTCGGCCTTGTCCAGCAGGATCAGCGGATCGCCGGATTTCACGTAGTCGGTGTCATCGGCCTGGATGGCGACCACCGTGCTGGCGATCTGGGGTGTGATCTGCACCAGGTTGCCCTGCACATAGGCGTCGTCGGTGCCTTCGTAGTGGCGGGCCACCAGCGCCCACCACGCGCCGTAGGCGACGGCGGCCACGACGAAGACGCCGGCGGCGCCCAGCAGCAGTTTCTTGCGGGGGTTCTTGGAAGCTTGTTGTGCGGTTTCCATCTCTTTTTCCCTTGCGCCGCGCTGCGCGCGGCATGAACAGGTATTCGACTCGTTCGGCTAGCGCGCGGCCGCGGCGACCGGCTCGGCCGGGCCGGCGGGCAGTTCCGCGCCGCCGCCCAGCGCCTTGGCCAGCGCGACGTCCAGCGTCAGCGCGCGGGCCTTCAGGTCGGTATCCAGCCGGGTCTGCGTCAGCACCGCGCTCTGCGCGGTCAGCACGCTCAGGTAATTGCCCAGGCCCGCCCGATAGCGCTTGACCGCCAGCTCGTAAGCCTGCTCGATGGCCTCTCGGGCCTTGCGCTGCTCGCCGCTCTCGCGGTCCAGCGCGCGGATCGACGCCAGCGTGTCGGCCACTTCGTTGACGGCGTGCAGCACCGCCTGGTTGTAGGACGCGATGGCCAGGTCGGTGTCCGCCGCCCTGCCCTTCAGGTTGGCGTTGAGCCGCTCGCCCTCGAAGATCGGCAGGGTGACGGCGGGGCCGATGCCGATGATCTGGCTGCCGGACTTGAACAGATTGGACAGCCCCAGCGCCGAGGTACCGACGAAGCCCGCCAGGTTGATGTCGGGATAGAACATGGCCTTGGCCGCGTCGACGTTGCGCTGGGCCGACTCGACCCGCCACCGGGCGGCGACGATGTCGGCGCGCCGGCCCAGCAGCGACAGCGGTATGCTGGCCGGCACCTCGGTGCCCGGCGACACCAGGGGCACGGGCCGGATGGCCGCGCCGCGCTCGGGTCCGGTTCCCGCCAGCGCGGCCAGTTCGTTGCGTTGCAGGGCGATGCTTTCATCGACCTGCGCCAGTTGCGTGCGGGCCTCGGCCAGCGTCGAATCGGCCTGCTTGACTTCCACCTGCGTATCCAGGCCCGAGGCGTAGCGCTGGCGGGTCAGGTCGGCCACGCCCTCGCGCTGCCCGATGGCGGCCTGGAGCACGTCGCGCTGCGCGAACAGCCGCTGCAGGTTGAAATAGGCCGACCCCACCGCGCTGGCCAGGATGCCCACCGCCGCCTGGTTCTCCGCCTGCGCCGCCCGGCTTTCGGACAGCGCCGCCTTCAGCAGCGACCCGTTCTTGTTCCAGAAATCCAGCTCATAGCTCACGTTCAACGCCAGCCGCGAGTCGGTGCGCACGCCGCCGGCCAGCGGAGCCGGGATGGCTCCGTGTTCGGTATAGCGCTGGCGGGTGGCGGTGAAGGTGCCGTCGACCCGGGGCAGGCCATTGGCGCGGGCGGTGCCCACGGCGGCCTCGGCGCGCGCCAGGCGGGCCTGGGCGATGACGATGGACGGGTTGCCCGCGATGGCCTCGTCGACCAGGCGATCCAGTTGCGCATCGCCGTAGCGATGCCACCACTGCTGCACCGGCCACTGCACGTCGGCCTGCGCCATCCCCAGCGTGGGCGCATCGACCAGGCGGGCGTGCGAGGCGCCGTCCCGGTCCATGCCCGCGCACGCGGCCAGGGCGGCGACCAGGGGCACTAGCAAGAGTTTTTTCATGGAAGCTTACGATCCGCTGAATTTAATTGCCTTGCCTATTACTGCTTAGGCAGTCATAAAAACGAAACAAGGGCCGCGCCCTGACGGCCCGGCCTCAGCCGCGCTGGGCGCCGTTGGCCGCCATGCGGCGCAGCAAGGACTTCAACTGCTGGACTTCCTGTTCGGAAAAATCGCGGGTGTGCAGGTTGACCGCGTCGTGCAGGCGCTGCGGAACCTGCTCGGTGGCGCGCACGCCCTCTTCCGTCAGTTCCAGCTTGATGACCCGGCGGTCTTGCGCGCTGCGCACCCGCCGTATCAACCCCTTGGATTCAAGGCGGTCGAGCATGCGCGTCATGGCGCCGGTGTCCGAACAGGCGCTGCGAGCCAGTTCGGCGGCCGTTTCCCCCCGCCCCATGGCGAGCAGCATCAGCGGCCCCCATTGCATGGCGGTCAGGTCGAGCGCGGTCATCTCGGCATCGACGGCGCGCTGCAGCGACAAATGGGCCTGCTTGATCAGATAGCCCACGCTTTCCTCCGGATCGTAGCGCCGAATCAGTTCGGCCAGCTCCGGCGAAATGCGGGGAGACGAGGTGGAATCTGCCATGCCGGCATTATTGCTGCATAGGCAATGGTTGTCAATGCAGTAATAGACCCACTTATAGTCCCTGCTCGCGACAGGGACTTCATGACCGCGTCACGCGCGGACGGTATCAGCGCCGCTTGCCCAAGAGCGAACCGAGCAGCCCGCGAGTCAGGTCGCGCGCGAGTTGGGTGCCCATCGAACGCACGGCGCTGCGGGCGGCCGACTCCAGCACGCCTTCGCGGCGGCCGCCCCGGGGGCCGGTGGACCCGAACAGGATGTCGCGCAGGCCATCGGCCAGTCCCCCCCCGGACGCGGGTGGCTGCCCGGGCTGGGCCGGCGCCGAGGCGCCCGCGGCGGCCCCGTCCGCCCCGCCGGCGCGGGCGGCCAGGAGTTCGTAGGCCGACTCCCGGTCGACGGCCTTTTCATAGATCCCCGCCACCAGCGACGACTGGCGCAGCGCCTGCCGCTCGGCCTCGGTGGCCGGGCCGATCCGGCTGCCCGGCGCCACGATGTAGGCGCGCTCGGTCGGCCCCGGCCGGCCCTTTTCGTCCAGCAGCGAGACCAGCGCCTCGCCCACGCCCAGTTCTGTGATCGCGGCGGCGATGTCCAGGCCCGGATTGGGCCGCATCGTATCGGCCGCCGATTTCACGGCCTTCTGGTCGCGCGGCGTGAAGGCCCGCAGCGCATGCTGCACGCGGTTGCCGAGCTGGCCCAGCACCGTCTCGGGAATGTCCAGCGGATTCTGGGTGCAGAAATAGACGCCCACCGCCTTGGAGCGGATCAGCCGGACCACCTGCTCGATCTTGTCCAGCAGGGCCTTGGGCGCATCGTTGAACAGCAGGTGCGCCTCGTCGAAGAAGAACACGAACTTCGGCTTGTCGGTGTCGCCGGCCTCGGGCAGGTGCTCGAACAGCGTCGACAGCATCCATAAAAGGAAGGTCGCATACAGCGTGGGGGACTGCATCAGCTTGTCGGCGGCCAGGATGTTGACCATGCCGCGCCCCTGGGCATCCGTCTGCATCAGATCGTCGATGTTCAGCATGGGTTCGCCGAAGAAGCGGTCGCCGCCCTGCGCCTCGAGCGCCAGGAGGCCGCGCTGGATCGCGCCCACCGAGGCGGCCGAGACGTTGCCGTAGCGCGTCTTGAACTGGGCGGCGTTGTCGCCCACGTACTGCAGCATGGCCCGCAGGTCCTTCAGGTCCAGCAGCAGCATGCCGTTGTCGTCGGCGATGCGAAATACCATGGTCAGCACGCCGGCCTGGGTGTCGTTCAGGTTCAGCATGCGGCCCAGGAGCAGCGGCCCCATGTCGGAGACCGTGGCCCGCACCGGGTGCCCCTGTTCGCCGAAGACGTCCCACAGCGTGGCCGGGCTCGCGCCCCAGTCCGGTTCGTCCAGCCCCAGCGACTTGAGCCGCTCCTGCAGCTTCGGCGTGGGTACGCCGGCCTGGGAAATCCCGGTCAGGTCGCCCTTGACGTCGGCCATGAACACCGGCACGCCCTGGCGCGAAAAGGCTTCGGCCATGACCTGCAGGGAGACCGTCTTGCCGGTGCCGGTCGCACCGGTGATGCAACCGTGGCGGTTGGCCATGCCCGGCAGCAGGAAAAGCTCGGTTTTGGCGTTCTTGGCAAGGAGGATGGGAGCGGCCATGATGGTTCCGTTGGGCAAACTGGGCGGCGGAGGTTTGCGGGGATTCTGTGCGCAAGGCCCCGCTCTTGTCAAAAGCCGCGCCAGGCCTGGCTCCGCGCCCCGATTCGGCACCGTTCGCAGGGTTGGGACAGTGCGCAGTCTGTGGTATTGGCAGCAAGTGGACATCCCTCCGGGCGCCGCCGACTGCCGGTCAAGCTAAAATGCCCCTTTCATCGTTACGACACAAGCGATTTCCATGGCCGGACATAGCAAATGGGCCAATATCCAGCACCGCAAAGGGCGCCAAGACGCCAAGCGCGGCAAGCTGTGGACCAAACTGATACGTGAAGTCACCGTGGCCGCCCGCGCGGGCGGCGCCGACCCCGACACCAACCCCCGCCTGCGCCTGGCGTGGGACAAGGCGACCGACGCCAACATGCCCAAGGACACCATCCAGCGGGCCATCGCGCGGGGCGCCGGCGGAGCCGACGGCGACAACTACGAGGAAGTCCGCTACGAAGGCTATGGCATCGGCGGAGCGGCCGTCATCGTCGACTGCATGACCGACAACCGCACGCGCACCGTGGCCGAGGTCCGCCACGCCTTCGCCAAGCACGGCGGCAACCTGGGCCAGGAAGGCTCGGTCGCCTTCATGTTCAAGCACTGCGGCCAGTTCCTGTTCGCCCCCGGCACGCCCGAGGACAAGGTCATGGAACTCGCGCTCGATGCCGGCGCCGAGGACGTCATCACCGACGACGAAGGCGTGATCGAGGTCATCTGTGCCCCCACCGACTACGTCGCCGTCAAGCAGGCCTTCGACGGCGCCGGCCTGAAGGCCGAGATGGACGGCGTCGTGATGAAGGCGCTGAACGAAACACCCCTGTCCGGCGAGGATGCCGAGAAAATGCAGAAGTTGCTGGACGTGCTGGAATCCCTGGACGACGTCCAGGAGGTCTACACCACCGCGGTCATGGACGAGTAACCCACATGAAGCTTCTCGTCATCGGCTCCGGCGGCCGCGAACACGCCCTGGCCTGGCAACTGGCCAAAGCCGCGAAGACCCAGAAGGTGTTCGTCGCCCCCGGCAACGGCGGCACGGCCCTGACCTCGCACCTGCAGAACGTCCCCATCACCGACCCGACGCAACTGGCCGACTTCGTCGAGAAGGAAGGCATAGGCCTGACGGTGGTCGGTCCCGAGGCCCCGCTCGCGGCCGGCGTGGTGGACATCTTCCGCGCGCGCGGACTGAAGATCTTCGGCCCGACCAAGGCCGCCGCGCAGTTGGAAAGCTCCAAGGACTTCGCCAAGGCCTTCATGGTCCGGCACGGCATCCCCACCGCCAAGTACCAGACCTTCACCGACCCGGCGCAGGCGCACGCCTACATCGACCAGGAAGGCGCGCCCATCGTCGTCAAGGCCGACGGCCTGGCCGCCGGCAAGGGCGTGGTGGTTGCCACCTCGGCCCAGGAAGCCCACGCCGCGATCGACGCCATGCTGGGCGACGGCACCCTGGGCCAGGCGGGCGCCCGCGTGGTGATCGAGGAATGCCTCGAGGGCGAGGAAGCCAGTTTCATCGTGCTGTGCGACGGCAAGCACGTGCTGCCGCTGGCCACCAGCCAGGACCACAAGCGCCTCAAGGACAACGACGAAGGCCCCAACACCGGCGGCATGGGCGCCTACTCGCCCGCCCCGGTGGTCACGCCCGAGCTGCATGGCCGCATCATGCGCGAGGTCATCTGGCCCACCATCCAGGGCATGGCCAAGGACGGCATTCCGTTCACCGGCTTCCTGTACGCCGGCCTCATGATCGGCCAGAACGGCATCAAGGTGCTGGAATTCAACTGCCGCATGGGCGATCCGGAAACGCAGCCCATCATGATGCGCGTCAAGAGCGACCTGCTGGAGGTCTTCGAGCACGCGGTGGCCGGCACGCTGGACCAGGCCAACATCGACTGGGACCGCCGCACCGCGCTGGGCGTGGTCATGGCCGCCCACAACTATCCCGGCACCCCGCGCGCCGGCGACGTCATCCGCGGCCTGCCCGCCGAAACGCCCGACAGCATGGTATTCCATGCCGGCACCACCGAAAGCGGCGGCGAGGTCCGGACCAGCGGCGGCCGGGTGCTGTGCGTCACGGCGCTGGGCGACTCCGCCCGGCTGGCGCAGCAGCGCGCCTACGACGTGCTGCAATCCATCCATTTCGACGGCGCGCAGTACCGCCGCGACATCGGCTGGCGGGCCATCACCCGCCGCAACGCCCCGGCGGAGCCCGGCACGGCATGAAGATAGACACCGCGCTGACCCGCGCCTATTTCACCGGCCTGCAGTCCCGCATCGTCCAGGGGCTGGAGGAAATCGAAGGCGGCCCCTTTCGCTCGGACGCCTGGGAACGGGCCGAAGGCGGGGGCGGCGTCTCCCGGCTGATCGAAGGCGGGCGGGTGTTCGAACGCGGCGGCGTGCTGTTCAGCCACGTAACCGGCGCCACGCTGCCGCCCTCGGCCAGCGCCCATCGCCCCGAACTGGCCGGACGCCCCTGGGAAGCCATGGGTGTCTCGCTGGTGATCCACCCGCGCAATCCTTACGTGCCCACCGTGCACATGAACGTGCGCGTCTTCATCGCCAAGTCCGTGCACGCCTCGGACGACGATGACGTGTTCTGGTTCGGCGGCGGCATGGACCTCACTCCGTATTATCCCTTCGAGGAAGACGCGGTCCATTTCCACCGCACCTGCAAGGCCGCGCTCGACCCCAGCGGCGGCGATCTCCATCCGCGCTTCAAGAAGTGGTGCGACGAGTACTTCTACCTCAAGCACCGCAAGGAAGCGCGGGGCCTGGGCGGCATCTTCTTCGACGACTTCAACGAAGGCGGCTTCGACCATGCCTTCGCCGCCACCCGCTCGGTGGGCGATGCCTTCCTGGAAGCCTACCTGCCCATCGTGCGCCAGCGCCTGGCGCTGCCCTACGGCGAACGCGAACGCGACTTCCAGGCCTACCGCCGCGGACGCTACGTCGAGTTCAACCTGGTGTTCGACCGTGGCACGCTGTTCGGCCTGCAATCGGGCGGGCGCACGGAGTCCATCCTGATGTCCATGCCGCCGCTGGCGCAATGGCGCTACGACTGGCACCCCGAACCCGGTTCGCCCGAGGCTCGCCTCTACGAACTGCTGCCCCCCCGGGACTGGGTTTGAGCGCGTCCACGGCACCGCGCATCGGTTTGCTGGGAGGCAGCTTCGACCCCATCCACGAAGCGCATCTGACCCTGGCCCGCACCGCGCTCGCCCATCTGGGCGCGGCTTCGGTCCAGCTCATACCCGCCGCCGCGCCCTGGCAGCGCCAGCCGCTGGCCGCCACGGCGGAGCAGCGCGCCGACATGGTCGCGCTGGCCATCGCCGGCCAGCCCGGCCTGGCCCTGAACCGGATCGAGATCGACCGTGGCGGCCCCAGCTACACCATCGACACCCTGCGCGCCCTGGCGGGCGGCACGGGTACGCCGGTTGCTGGAGACGCCCGCTACGTCTGGATCCTGGGGGCGGACCAATTGGCGAATTTCTGCACCTGGAATGAATGGCAGGGCATCGTCGCGCTGGCCGATCTCGCGGTGGCCGGCCGCCCTGGCAACGAACCCGAGCCGCCCGCCGCGCTCCATACGGAGCTGGCACGGCACGGGCGCACCCTGCACCGGCTGCCCATGCCCGAGATGGCGGTGTCCAGCTCCGGCATCCGGCAGCGGCTGGCCCGCGGCGAATCGGTCAACGGACTCGTTCCCCCCGCCGTACTTCGGTACATCACACAGCATCGCCTGTATCAGGCCTGAATATGGACATACGCAAACTACAACGCGCCGTCGTCGATGCCCTCGAGGACGTCAAGGCGCAGAACATCACGGTGCTGAACACCACCCACCTCACCAGCCTGTTCGACCGCGTCGTCATCGCAAGCGGCACCTCGAACCGGCAGACCCGCGCCCTGGCTTCCAGCGTGAGCGAGAAGATCAAGGCCCTGGGCGGCGAAGTCATCGCCACCGAAGGCGAGGAAACCGGCGAGTGGGTGCTGGTGGACCTGGGCGACATCGTCGTCCACATCATGCAGCCGGCCATCCGCCAGTACTACAACCTGGAAGAAGTGTGGGGCGGCAAACCGGTCCGTGTGAAATTGAGCCCCCCCCCTACGCGCTGACGCGCGCCCCCCAGGGGGCGATGCGGGTGGACCGGCAAAGCCGGATCCACCGCATCCTGGGTCTGGACATCTGACTAACGAGGCTGGGGGCATGAAGCTCATCATCATCGCCGTGGGGCATCGCATGCCGGGCTGGGTGGACGAGGCCTACGCGGACTATGCCAAGCGCATGCCGCCCGACCTGCCCATCGAGCTGCGCGAGGTGCGGCCGGAACCGCGTACCACGGGCAAGACCGCCGCGCAGATGCAGGCGCTGGAAGCCCGGCGCATCGAAGCCGCCCTGCCCGCCGGCGGACGCTGGCTGGCCCTGGACGAACGGGGCCGCGACCTGACCACGATGGACCTGTCCAGGCAGATGCAGCAATGGCGCGACGACGGCCGGGACGTCGCCCTGCTGATAGGCGGGCCCGACGGGCTCGACCCCGACCTGAAGCGCCGCTGCCACGGCATGCTGCGGCTGTCCAGCCTGACACTGCCGCACGGCATGGTGCGCGTGCTGCTGGCCGAGCAACTGTACCGGGCCTGGTCCATCCTGGCCAACCACCCTTATCATCGAGGCGGCTAGGATGAAACCCACCCTCTACCCGCTTACGCGGGCCCCCTCAAGGGGGCGACGCTGGCGGACCGGCAAAGCCGGATCCGCGGCGTCCTGGATCAACCAGCACCCGCTTCATCCGTCACGAAAGGCGCATCGCGCCATGGGGCGCTGACATGCCCCCCATCTACCTCGCCTCGCGCAGCCCGCGCCGGCGGGAAATCCTGGCGCAACTGGGCGTCGAGCACGAACTGCTGCTGCCGCCGCCCGTGAACGGCCCCGACGAACCGCAGCTGCCCGGTGAACCCGCCGCCGACTACGTGCGCCGCACGGCCCGCGAAAAGGCGCTGACCGGCGCCGAACTGCTGAAGCAACGCAAGCTGGCCGAGCGCCCCATCCTGGCCGCCGACACCACCGTCATCCTGGGCGGCGACGTACTGGGCAAGCCCGTCGACCGGAACGACGCGATGCGCATCCTGGGACGGCTGTCGGGATCCGAGCACGAAGTACACACGGCCCTCGCGCTGGTCCATCGCGGCACGCTGCACGAAGACGTCTCGATCACCCGCGTACGCTTTCGCGAACTGACGCCGCTCGACATCGCGCGCTACTGCGACACCGGCGAACCCTACGACAAGGCCGGCGCCTACGGCATACAGGGCCTGGGCGGCGTGTTCGTGCAGCACATCGCCGGCAGCTTCACCGGCGTGATGGGCCTGCCGCTGTACGAAACGGCACGGCTGCTGGGGCTGGCCGGCATCGTCCTGCCCTGATCCCCGCCCCGCCGGCACCCGACTCGCGGTAAGCTGCGGATAGTCGCGCACGCCACCGGCACATTCCATGACCGAAGACATCCTCATCAACGTATCCCCCTACGAAACCCGGGTCGCCGTCATCCAGCAGGGAGCCGTCCAGGAACTCCACATCGAGCGCACCTCGCAGAAGGGCTACGTCGGCAACATCTACCTCGGCCGCGTCGCGCGCGTGCTGCCGGGCATGCAAAGCGCCTTCATCGACATCGGCCTGGGCCGCGCCGCCTTCCTGCACATCGCCGACATCCGCGAAAGCCGCCAGGAGCGCGCCCACGGCGGCCACCCCGCCACCCCCATCGAGAAACTGCTGTTCGAGGGCCAGACCCTGATGGTGCAGGTCATCAAGGACCCGATCGGCACCAAGGGCGCCCGCCTGTCCACGCAGATCAGCGTGGCCGGCCGCATGCTGGTCTACCTGCCCTACGATCCGCATATCGGCATCTCGCAGCGCATCGAGTCCGAGGCCGAACGCAACCAGTTGCGCGACCGCGTCCAGCGCCTGGTGCCCGCCGAGGAAAAAGGCGGCTACATCGTGCGCACCCAGGCCGAGGACGCCTCCGACGAGGAACTCGCGGCCGACATCGCCTACCTGGGCAAGCTGTGGACCATCATGCAGCAGCAGGCCCGCACCAAGGGCGCGCCGTGGCTGCTGCACGAAGACCTCAACCTCGCACAGCGGGTGCTGCGCGACGTGGTCAGCACCGAGACCGCGTCCATCCAGATCGATTCGCGCAGCAGCTTCACCCGGCTGCTGGCCTGGGCCCGGGAGTTCACGCCCTCGGTCATCGACAAGGTCATGCACTATACCGGCGAGCGTCCGCTGTTCGACCTCTACAACGTCGACGAGGAAATCAACCGGGGCCTGTCGCGGCGGGTGGAACTGAAGTCGGGCGGCTACCTCATCATCGACCAGACCGAGGCGCTGACCACCATCGACGTCAACACCGGCGGCTTCGTCGGCGGACGCAACTTCGACGACACCATCTTCAAGACCAACCTCGAGGCGGCGCAGGCCATCGCACGCCAGTTGCGGCTGCGCAACCTGGGCGGCATCGTCATCCTGGACTTCATCGACATGGAGAACCTGGAGCACCGGGAATCGGTGCTGGGCGAACTGCGCAAGGCGCTGGCGCGTGACCGCACGCGCATCACGCTCAACGGCTTCACCCAGCTGGGGCTGGTCGAGATGACGCGCAAGCGCACGCGCGAATCGCTCAGCCACGTGCTGTGCGAATCCTGCCCCACTTGCCAGGGCCGGGGCCAGGTCAAGACCGCACGCACGCTGTGCTACGAAATCCTGCGCGAGATCCTGCGCGAGGCGCGGCAGTTCAACCCCAAGGAATTCCGCATCCTGGCCGCGCAGGCGGTGGTGGACCTGTTCCTGGAAGAGGAAAGCCAGAACCTGGCGTCGCTGGGCGACTTCATCGGCAAGCCGATCTCGCTGCAGGTCGAGGGGATCTATAGCCAGGAGCAGTACGACATTATCTTGATGTGATGCGGATGTCCTGGATCCGCTCGACACCGGGGGAATGGATGGCAGACTTGCGGTGCACAACGCACCGCAAGCCCCCCACACACCGCGTTATTAACGCTCGACATTAATAACGCGACACGTTACCATCCATCCAATGATCCTGTCATTCAAGTGTCCCCACACTGAAGCCCTGTTCCTGGGCAGACACGTCAAACGATTCGCCAACATCGAAGTGGTGGCGATGCGTAGACTCCAGCAGATCCACGCAGCTGCCACACTGGATTTCCTGCGCGTGCCCCCCGGAAACAGGCTGGAGGCGCTCTCAGGCGACCGGGCCGGACAATACAGCATCCGGATCAACGTTCAATGGCGCGTGTGCTTTCGCTTCAGCGCGGGGATCACCAGCGACGTCGAGATCGTGGATTATCACTAACAGGGAGAACGCCGTGCCCCGACAAATCCCCCTCGCCACTCCCGGCGAGATCCTGCTCCACGACTGGCTGGAGCCGATGGGTATTACACAATACGCCCTGGCCAAGGCCATCGGTGTGCCGCCCCGGCGCATCAACGAAATCGTCAAGGGACAGCGCGCCATCACCGCCGATACCGCCGTGCGACTGGGCGTTTATTTCGGGACCGACGCGCAAAGCTGGATGAATCTGCAAGCGCACTACGATACCGAACGAGCCAGGGAAGCCATCGGGAAGGAAACCCTGGCGCAGATCAAACGGCATGCGCACGCAGTCGCGGCCTAGGCATGGGTCGGGTTTGAACTCGTGTATCGTGTCTACGAGGCGCTCCTGACACCCGGCATATCTCTTTGCAGCCATCCATGACGCTCCCATCCCTGCGCTCCCTCTCCATCGACGACTACGAACCCATCGCCTCCGTGGTCGACGACTGGTGGGGCGGCCGGCCCATGCGCGGCCTGCTGCAGCGCCTGTTCTTCGAGCACTTCCGCGACACCAGCTTCGTCGCCGGCCGGCCCGAAGAAGTGCGCGCCTTCCTGATCGGCTTCGTCTCGCAGTCGGAAGCGGGCGTGGCCTACATCCATTTCGTCGGCGTCGAGCCGGCGCTGCGCGCCGCAGGCCTGGGGCGGGTGCTGTACGAGCGATTCTTCGATACCGTGCGGGCCCGCGGTTGCCGCGAAGTGCGCAGCATCACCTCGCCCGCCAATACGGGCTCGATCGCCTTCCACCGGCGCATGGGCTTCGAGCTGGCGCCCGGAACCGGTGTCGTCGACGGCGTCCCCGTCCATCTCGACCATGCCGGCCCAGGCCAGCATCGCGTGTGCTTCCGCAAGCCGATCGCGCCCGCCCTTTCCTGACGAGCCCTGCCCGCCTCCCATGCAAACCGCGCACACCTTCCGGCTGCCCTACAAGATCCACTTCTCGCGCTGCGACCCGGCCGGCATCATTTTCTATCCGCAGTACTTCATCCTGTTCAACGACCTGGTCGAGAGCTGGATAGACGCTATCCTGCCCGGCGGCTACCACGGCCTGGTGGGCGAGCGACGGGTGGGCATGCCGACCGTGCACATCGAATCGGACTTCCGGGCGATCAGCCGCTTCGGCGAACAGGTATGGCTGGAACTGGAGGTCACGCGCGTGGGCAACCGCTCGCTCACGCTGGCCTGGCGCTGCGTGGGCACGGACGACGTCGTACGGATGTCGGCGGTCCAAACCCTGGTCACCACCTCGCTGGACACGCACAAATCGATCGCCCTGCCCGACGACTTGCGAACTGCAATAGGGTAGAGGGTGTCCCCCCTACTCTCGGAATAGCTCGTGCACCTGCGCCCGCAGCCACATGTTGCCGGCGTCCTTGTGGAAGCGGCGCGGCCAGAACTGGTGGACTTCGATGGTGGGCACCTTCAGCGGCACGTCCACCATGCGGATGTCGGCGTGCTGCACGCAAACGGTGGCCATGTCGTGCGGCACGGTGGCGATCAGGTCCGAACTCTCGATGATGGGCAGCAGGCTGGTGAAATGCGAGGTCTCCAGCAGAATCCTGCGCCGTAGCCCCTTGCGCTGAAGATATTCCTCGAACAGGTGTTCCCGCCCCGGCCTGACCGCCGCATGCGGCAAGGCCAGGTATTGCTTGAGCGTGAGCGCATCCCCCACATCCGGATGGCCGCGGCGCACGATGCAGACGTAGGGATTGCGGAACAGCAGTTGCTGGAACATGCCCGCCTTGTGCAGGTCGGGAAAATAGCCGATGGCCAGCTCGGCCTCGCCCGACTCCAGTGCCTCGGCCGCCGCATGGCGCGGCATGGTCAGGGTGCGCAGGTTCAGCCCGGGGCCGGCCTGGACGAAGCGCGCCAGCAGTTTGGGAACGAAGTTGATCTCGCCGATGTCGGGCGTGATCAGCGTGAAGGTGCGTTCGCTGGTGGCCGGGTCGAAGGTATGGGCCTGCAGGATCTCGCTCTTGACCGTCTCCATGACGCGGCGCACCGCCGGGGCCAGCGCCAGCGCGCGTGGCGTGGGCTGCATGTGCGCCCCGGTGCGCACGAACAGGGCGTCGTTGAACAGCGTGCGCAGGCGGGCCACGGCCGCGCTCATGGCCGGCTGGCTCAGGCCGATGGCCTCGGCCGCGCGCGACACGCTGCGGTGCTCCAGCATGGCGTCGAACACGCGCAGCAGGTTCAGGTCTACATGACGAATATCCATGGCATGGATTTTAACTATTCGCCCAATCGTCTGGATAGATACTCACCCGGCCCGTAGACTGCCCGCATCACTTATACCAACGGAGACGCCCCATGTCCGGCCTGACCCTGGAACAGGCGAATGCCATCATCGCCGGCGCGCTGGCCCATTCCGCCCGCAAGGGCTACAAGCCCATGGCCGTGGTGGTGCTGGACGACGCCGGCCATCTGAAGTCGGCCCAGCGCCAGGACGGCGCCAGCATGTTCCGCGTGGACGTCGCGACCGGCAAGGCCTGGGCCGCGGTGGGCATGGACGCCTCCAGCCGCGCGCTGGCGCAGCGCGCCAAGGACAACCCGAACTTCTTCGTCGCCCTGGCGGCCACCGCGCAGGGACGCTTCCTGCCGCAGACCGGCGCCATCCTGATCCGCGATACCGGCGGCGCCATCCTGGGCGCGGCCGGCGCCAGCGGAGGCACGGGCGACGAGGACGAGGAAATCTGCATCGCCGGCATCACCGCCGCCGGCCTGCAGGCGGGCTGACGCGGCACGCATCACGGAGCAATCACCCATGGCATCTTCCACCATACAAGGGCTGCGCAGCGTGGCCCTGGAAGTCCCCGACCTCGACAAGGCGGAAGACTTCTACACCCGCATCTGGCACCTGGACGTCGTCGTCCGCGAGCCCGACGCCCTGTATTTCCGCGGCACCGGCCCGGACCACCACCTGCTGGCGCTGCACCGCGGCCCGCGCACGGCCATCCGCCACGTCACGCTGCGGGCGCATGGCGAGGACGCCCTGCACGCGATCGCCCGCGCCGGCATCGAAGCGGGCGGAACGCTGGCGGCCCCTGCCGGCCCCGTGGCCGACCCGGCCGGCGGCCGCGGACTGCTGCTGCGCGACCCCGACGGCAGGCTGATCCAGGTCGTGACCGGCGATGCCCGGCATGCCCAGGCGGACGGCGTGCCCGACCGGCCCGTGCGCCTCGCGCACGCGGTGCTCAACAGCGCCGACGTCGCCGCCACCCGGCGCTTCTTCGAGCAGGCGCTGGACTTCCGGCTGGCCGACCTCACCCGCATCATGGCATTCATGAACTGCAATGCCGACCACCACACGATCGCGGTGGGGATCACCGACAACAACGCGCTGAATCACATCGCCTTCGTCATGCCGGACCTGGAGTCGGTCATGCGCGGCGGCGGCCGGATGAAGGACGCCGGCTACGCGATCGAATGGGGCCCGGGCCGCCACGGCCCCGGCGACAACGCCTTCAACTATTTCATCGGCCCGTTCGGCGAAGTGATCGAATACACGGCGGAAGTGGAACAGATCGACGACGGCTACGTCGCCGGCAGCCCCGACGACTGGAAATGGCCGCCGGGCCGCGTGGACCAGTGGGGCATCTCGCCGCCGCCGTCGGCGCGCCTGAAGACGGCGCAAAGCGAAGTGTTCTTCGTGCCCTCGTCCGCCTGACGCCTCTTTTCCCGAACCACGGATCCATCATGCGACACCCCCACGTCCGGCTGGCGGGCACGGCCCGTCTCGCCCTGAAGAAACACCCCGCGCCCGGAGGCCGGGCATGAACGCCTTCGCGCATCCTCTTTACGACGTCGCCATCGTCGGCTTCGGTCCTTCCGGGGCGGTAGCCGCCGGGCTGCTGGGCAACCAGGGCTTCAAGGTCTACGTCTGCGACCGGCAGCACGACGTCTACGACAAGCCGCGCGCGATCGCGGTCGATCACGAGATCATGCGGGTCTTCCAGCAACTGGGGCTGGTCGATCGCATTTCCCGGTACGTGGAGCCCTTCACGCCGTCGGAATACTTCGGCGTGGACGGCCAGTTGATCAAGCGGCTCACGATGGTGGAGCCGCCCTACCCCCTGGGCTATACGCCCTCGAACGTCTTCACCCAGCCGCCGGTGGAACGCATCCTGCGCGACCACGTCCGGCAATTGCCGAACGTACGCGTCGAGCTGGACACGACGCTGGTCGGCCTGGAGCAGGACGCCGCGGGCGCCCGGCTGGACCTGGCCCACGCGGACGGCCGCCGCGCCAGCCTGCGGGCGAAATACGTCATCGGCTGCGATGGCGCTTCCAGCACGGTGCGCGAACTGGCGGGCATCGAACTGGAAGACCTGGAATTCGACGAACCCTGGCTGGTGGTGGACGTCCTGGCCAACGAACGCGGCCTGGCCAAGCTGCCGCGCACCAGCGTGCAGTACTGCGAACCTGACCGGCCCTGCACGCTGGTCATCGGCCCGGGCAATCACCGCCGCTGGGAGATCTCCCTCAAAACCGGAGAGGATCCCCGTACCATCACCCAGCCCGAGGAAACGTGGAAGCTGCTGTCGCGCTGGCTGACCCCGGACGACGGCGAGCTCTGGCGCCAGGCCAGCTACCGCTTCCATGCACTGGTTGCGCGCGACTGGCGCCGCGGCCGCGTGTTCGTCGCCGGCGATGCCGCCCACCAGCAGCCGCCCTTCCTGGGCCAGGGCATGTGCCAGGGCATACGCGACGTCGCCAATCTGAACTGGAAGCTGGCCGCCGTGCTGCGGCAGGCGGTAACGGAGGCCCAGGCCAACGCGCTGCTGGACAGCTACGGCATCGAGCGCAAGCAGCACGTGCGCAGCCTGACCGGCCGCATCAAGGCCATAGGCGCGGTGATCTGCGAACGCGACGAGGCCCGGGCCCGCGCCCGCGACGCCCACCTGCTGGACGAATGCGGCGGCACGGTGCGCGACATGCCGCGCCAGGAGGTCATTCCGCCGCTGGAGCAAGGCCTGCTGGCACGCGCCGGCACGCCCGCGCGCGGCACGCTGTTCCCCCAACCCTGGATCATGCAGGCCGGCACCGCGGTCCGCCTGGACCAGGCGGCGGGAGACGGCTGGTGGCTGGTGCTGGACGCCCGCCACGCGGGAGCCGTGCCCGCCCTTCCATCCGGATGGAGCATGGCCACGCTGGATATGGGCGAACTGGCCGAAACCGAAGGCGTGTGCGCGGCGTGGTTCGAACGCCACCGCTGCACGGCGGCGGTGGTACGCCCCGACCGCTATGTCTATGGCGTCGCGTCCGATGCGCGCGAACTGGACGCCTTGCTGGACGAACTACGCAACGCGCTGCATTGACCCCACCAAGCGAGGAGACAACGATGAACAGAAGACACGCCATCCAGACTCTGGCCGCCCTGGCCGCCGTCCCGGCGCTTTCCCCCCTGCGCTCGGCGCTGGCCCAGGCCTGGCCGGATAAACCGGTGCGGCTGCTGCTGTCGCAGCCTCCCGGATCCGGCCCGGACAACATCGCCCGGCTGCTGTCCGAGCGGCTGTATCCGCGCTGGGGCCAGGCGGTCGTGATCGAGAACAAGCCGGGCGGCCAGAACACGGTGGGCGCGCAGGCGGCCGCGCGGTCACCCGCCGACGGCTACAACTTCTATTTCGCGACGACCGCGGCGCTGGTCACCAACGCCTTCCTGTTCAAGCAACTGCCTTATGACCCCGCCAAGGACTTCGTGCCCGTGGCCTTCGTCGCCCGCAGCCCGTTCGGCATCCTGGTCAAGGCCGACTCGCCCATCCGCACCGTCGAAGAGCTGGTCGCCAAGTCCAAGGCCGCGCCGGGCACGTTCACGCTGGGCAACGAGGGGCCGCGCACCTTCGGCGGCATGATCGCCCGCCTGTTCAACGCCCGCTCCGGCGCCCAGGCCAACCTGGTGCCCTACGTGTCGGTAGGTGTTTCGGCGCAGAACCTGATGGGCGGCCACGTGGATGCCATCGTGGCCGACGTGGCCTCGACCGCGCAGCTCGCCAAGCAAGGACGGCTGCGGCTGCTTGCCGTGACTTCGGACAAGCGCCTGGCGGACTGGCCGCAGGTACCGGCGGTGTCCGAGCTGCTGCCCGATTTCGACATGGTGGGCTGGTTCGCCATCGTCGCGCCCGCCGGCACGCCCACGGCGGCGGTCGAGCGGGTCAACCGCGACATCAATGCGCTGCTGTCCGACGAGGAAGTGGCCGGGCGCATCGCCACCATCGGTCCCATCGCCGCGCCGGGCTACAGCCCGGCCCAGACCGGCGATTTCCTCAAGCGCGAACATGCGCGATGGGCGCGGATCACCAGGGAAATCGACATCCTGCCAGAATGAGATAAAACAGGACCTGAAACAAAAAGGGCGCTCGGTGGAGCGCCCTGCCGTCGATCACTTCCTGAGGTCGTCGGGAACCTTGCCGCCGTTGTCCGCCAGCTTCTGCATCACCTGCTTGTGCAGCCAGATGTTCATCGAGGCCGAATCGTTGGTATCGCCGCTGTAGTGCAGTTCGGTCGCGAGCTGCTTGCGGGCCGCCAGGCTGCTGTCCAGTCCCAGCAACTTCATCAGGTCGACGATGGAAGTCTTCCAGTTCAGCTTCTCGGGGCTCTTGGCCGCCAGGGCGTTCAGGATGGTTTCCACATCCACGGCCGGCATGGCCGGAGCAGCCGCGCCACCAGGCGCCGGAGCGGCGGGAGGCGCTTCCTGGGCCACCGCGGGATGGCTGGATGGGAAAATCTTGTCGAGTATGGCTTTGAAAATGCTCACATCTTCCCCCTAATCGTCGTGAACGGCACATGCCTGCGGACGATTGTATAGACCGTCGCAGGGTGCCGAGCCCTGGGATGTAACGGGATGCAATAACTGAGAAACGTCGGTCGCTACAGCTTGAACCAGCGGTCGTTCTCGATTTCGTCGGCGATGCGGATCTCGGCTTCGTCCAGGCATTCCTGCTCGGACTCGGCCGGAATGTCGCGCAGCGCCAGGGTCGGTCCGAGCAGCAACCGCCTGCCTTCGCTCTGTTCGTAGATCTTGCAGTTGACATCCCACGTGCCCGGGCCACGCTGCAGCGGGTCTATCTCCACTTCCAGCACACGGGAAGTGCGATTCGGGCAATATTGGAAAGAGAACATGGCTGGCCCCGCTCCGGTCAGTTCGAACCGGGCCACTATAGCGCCGGAAACCGCGTCTGGCCTCATGCAGTGCAGCATGGCGGCATGCCCGCCGTCGTAGTCAGGCGTCAAGACGCCCAGGACACCAGCGACAGCAGCAACAGCAGCGCCATCCAGAGCACCACCGCCCGCCACAGCAGCCCCACCGCCGCATGCAGCGTGGCCGGATCGGGCAGCCGGACCGGCTCGTCGGGCGCCTCGGTGGCGGCGGTGAATTCGCTGGCGGCGGAAGCCGGCTGGACCGGTCCCACCAGGTCGGGATCGACGGCCTCGGCCGGCGGCTGCCACTTGCCCGATACCGGCGCCAGGCGCACGCCCAGCGCGCCCGCCGCGCTTTCGACCACCACGCCGCGCTGGGGATCGTCCCAGCCGGAGGCCCGCTGGCGCCACCCGTACAGGGCATCCTCGAAATTGCCGACGATGGCGAAGCCGACCGCCGTCATCCGGGCAGGAATCCAGTCCAGCAGGTAGAACGCCCGGCGCGCCACGTCGCCGAAGGCATCGGGGCGATCGTTCCACTCCTGCCGCGCGATGCCCGCCAGCTTGTACAGCACGGCGCCGGACGGACCGGGCAGCAGCGCATACCAGAACAACACCCCGTAGACGTTCCGATGCGAGGCGACCACGCCTTCCTCGATCGCGGTCCGGCAGATCTCCGGCACGGTCATGGTCTCGGCGGACACGGTGTCGCCGGATGCCCGCAGCCACTCCTGCAGGTGGCTGCGCGCCAGCGTGACGTCGCCACGGGCCAGCGCGAACTGGATCTCGGTGAAATGATGGCTGAACTGCCGGAACCCCAGCGTGAACCACAGCACGACGACGTGGAAGACCAGCGAGAAGACAGGGTGCACCGACCACGCCAGCGATCCGATCAGCCATATCGCCACCGTGGGCACCCCCACCACCAGCAGCCAGCCCAGCAGGGCATAGCCACGGCTACCCGCATCCAGCGCATGGCCGGCCCACCGGCACGCGGCGCGGGCGGCTTCATGGACGGCGTTGGAACGCGGCAGGGGCCGGACTTGTTCGGCAAGAAAGGCAAGAAGGAGTGCGAAGAAGCTCATGAGCGCATTCTAGATTGCATAGCCATGATTTTGCATCATCCCTCGCATGCGCGAGGAGGACACGGAGATCACGCGCGCAGGAACTGGTAGAGATTGCGCAGCATGCCCGCCGTCGCGCCCCAGATGAAGAACTGCTTCCATGGCATCGAATAATAGGAACGCAGGCCGCCGGCAGGCAACGCGGCGCTGTGCAGCCGATGGTTGGACGGATCCATCAGGAAGCGTAGCGGCACCTCGAACACCTCGGCCACCTCGAAGGGATCCGGACGCGGCGCGAAATCCGGGCGCACCAGCCCCACCAGCGGCACGACACGAAAGCCCGTGCCGGTGAAATAGTCCGGCAACTGCCCGATGACTTCCACCAGCCCGCGCGGCAGGCCGGTTTCCTCTTCGGTCTCGCGCAGCGCGGCATCCGTCACCGACGAATCGCTGGGCTCCACCCGCCCGCCCGGAAAACTGACCTGACCGGCGTGGTCGTGCAGATGCGCGGTGCGCTGCGTCAGCATGATCTGGATGCCATCGGGCCGGAGCATCATCGGCACCAGCACCGACGCCAGCCGCAGGGAACGGTCCGCCGCACGCGCCGGATTGATGTCCTGCGCATCCGGCGTCCATGCGGGCGGCGCGGCGAAACGGTCGCGCAGCGCCATCGGCGTCAGGCGTGTGTCGGGCACCGCCACCAATCCGCCCGGATTGGCGACCCACGGCTGGGCGACGGGATCGAAGGTCGGGCGCTGCGACGGCCGCGGGACGGGCGGAGCGAGGGAGTCGGGCTGAATTTCCTCCGGCGTATCGTCGATCTCGTCTGCCGGAGCGTCGCTAGGTTGATCGGTCGGAATGGCTGATGACATGTGAAACGGAAATCCCGGCGAAAAACGCCGTCGTTGTCGGCATGGCTAGAGCATACTCCCGCAGGCCGCTCCAGCGAAAAATGCCGCCACGCGTCGGCAAAAAAAAGCGCCCCACAAGGGGCGCTTCGTCTTGCAGTACCGCGAGGATCAAGCCTTGGCAGCCGGCGTATTGCGAACCAGCTTTTCCTTGATCCGGGCCGACTTGCCCGAACGGAAACGCAGGTAGTACAGCTTCGCACGGCGCACGTCGCCGCGGCGCTTGACTTCGATCGACGCGATGGTCGGCGCGTACAATTGGAACGTACGCTCCACGCCTTCACCCGACGAAATCTTGCGGACGATGAACGACGAGTTCAGGCCACGATTGCGCTTGGCGATGACCACGCCTTCGTAGGCCTGGACGCGCTTGCGGGTGCCTTCAACCACGTTGACGTTGACCACCACGGTGTCGCCGGGGGCGAATTCCGGAATGGTCTTGTTGGCCGTCAAGCGGGCCAGCTCTTCTTGCTCGAGGACTTGGATCAGGTCCATTTCTATCTCCAATGACCATCATACGTAGCGATTCTGCTTTTGATGGCACCGCTACCAGAGGATGGGAACTCCCACCGGACTCATGCCCGGCAGGCTTGCTGCAACGCCGGCCGCCGAGGCGGTCAGCGCTTGTCTTCCCTTTGCAGGTCGGACAGAAACTTCTCATCGTCGCGGCTCAACCAGCCGCGCTCGCGTGCCGCCTCGATCAGATCGGGGCGCTTGCCGCTCGTCGCTTCCAGCGACTGCCGGCGCCGCCAACGCTCGATGTTGGCATGATGCCCCGACAACAGCACGTCGGGCACCGGCTGGCCGTCATAGACTTCCGGCCGAGTATAGTGCGGACAGTCCAAAAGGCCGGACAACCGCTCGTTGAACGAATCCTGCACGGCGGATTCGTCGTCGTTCAGGACACCGGGCAACAGCCTGACCGCGGCGTCCATCATCGCCATCGCCGCGATTTCCCCGCCGGACAGCACGAAGTCGCCCAGCGACACTTCCTGCGTCACCCAGCGGTCGATGAACCGCTGGTCGATGCCTTCATAGCGACCGCACACCAGGATGGCGCCCGTTCCGCCGGCCAGCGCGTGAGCCTGGGCCTGGTCGAAACGCCGCCCCTGCGGCGACAGCAACACCACCGGCGCCTCGGGCAAACCGGCCTGCGCGCGCTGGTCGCGCGCCGCGCACACGGCTTTCTCCAGAGGCTCGACCCGCATCACCATGCCGGGTCCGCCGCCATAGGGCCTGTCGTCCACCGTCCGATGCACGTCCACCGTGAAGTCGCGCGGATTCCAGGCCTGCAACCGCCACCGGCCCTGCGCATGCGCCCGGCCGGTCACGCCCTGCTGGCTGATGGCCTCGAACATCGGGCCGAACAGCGTGATCACGTCGAACCGCAACATCTCGTCCATGGCCCGGGCCCAAGCCCTTTGTTCACGCCCGACGGGTCAGAAACCCTCGGGCCAATCGCTGTCTATGCGCCGGGCGTCCAGATCGACGCCGCGGATATACGCGTCGACGAAAGGCACCAGGGTCTCGCGCTGCCTGCCGCGCGCATCGAGCAGCGGCTGCGTCGGCTGGCCGGGAGCCACGGGTTCGACACAGGCCACGTGCAAAATCGCATGCACCCCGTTATCGCTGACTTCCGACACCGTGCCCAGGACGACTTCCTGGTCCGAGTCATTCTTGCCCGTCAATGTACAGCCGATCAGGTCCACCCAATAGAACTCGCCTTCGGCGAGCCGGGGGAACTGACTGCGCGGCACCAGCACCGTCCAACCCTTCCAGGCCAGGGCCTGGTCCCGGTCGGACACGCCGGGAAAAGCGACCGTCACCACCGCGCCATGGCGCTTGGCGTCGGCCACTTCGATACGGCGCACTTCCGTGCCCTTGCGCAACCACCACGCGCGGCTGCCCAACAAGGCTTCGGACTGGGCCGAGTACGGCTGGATCTTGAGACCGCCGCGCACGCCAAAGGCCTCCGCCACATGCCCGACCTCGACGAGGTCGGCGGGAAGGGCGGGATCGCTACCGGACCCCGTGGGCGCAGCGGACACCACGAAATCAGGCAGCCGGCGCGACCTTGGCGCCGTACTCCTTGACGAGACGGGCCACGGCCGGCGACAGCTGGGCGCCGTTCTTGGTCCAGTGCTCGACGCGGTCGAGCGCGATGCGCAGGCCTTCTTCACCCTCGGAAGCAACGGGGTTGTAGAAACCCACGCGCTCGATGAAACGGCCATCGCGGCGATTGCGCGAATCGGCAGCAACGAGGTTGTAGAAGGGGCGCTTCTTCGAGCCGCCGCGGGACATACGAATCACCACCATAGGTAATTCCTTGGAAAAGTTGACTGAGAAAAGCCCTAAAGTATAGCCCGGCCTGCTAGGCCTAGCAAGCAAGGATGCGGTAAAGTCCTTCAAAATCAAGCTCTTCTACGATGGATTCCCACCACATGTCCACCTCTTCCGCCGACGATACGTCCCCTATCCCCCAGCCGACCCGAGGATTCCGCCATAAAACCGTGGCGGGACTGCTGGCCGCCGTGCTGGGCTGGGCCGGCGCGCACTGGTGGTACCTGGGCCGCCGCCACGGCTGGATCGTCCTGCTGTTCTCGCTGATCATGATAGGCACCGCGCTGCGCAGCGAAACGTGGTATTTCCATCCCGCCTTCTTCCTGTTCCTCGTCCCGGCCGTCGTGGGCTTCATCGAGGCCATCGTCCTGTGCCTGACCTCCGATGCCAAGTTCGATGCCAGGTACAACCCGGGCCAGGCGCGGCAGTCGCGCACCGGCTGGGGGCCGGTGCTGGTGGCCGGCATCACGCTGGCCGTGGGTACCGCCATCCTGATGCTGGGCATCGTCCTGCTGTTCCAGAGCCTGTTCGAAGGCATCCCGGCCTGATCGCGGGCCGCTAGCCGAACAGCGGCATCTGGCGCGTGTCGGCGGGTGCTTCCCTGCCCCGGGGCTCGCGGGGCGGCGGCCTGAACAACCCCGTATCCAGTTCGATGCGCCGGTCCGCCAGCCCATGCCGGCGCGCGGCGCGCCCGAAGCGCTGCGCGACCAGGTCGGCCCAGATGCCCTGGCCGCGCATGCGGCTGCCGAAGCGCGCGTCGTTGAGCTTGCCGCCGCGCAAGTCCTCCAGGCAGTGCAGCACTCTAGCCTTGCGGTCGGGGAAATGCGCGTCCAGCCAGTCCGAAAACACGTCCTTGACCTCCCAGGGCAGGCGCAGCATGGTGTAGAAAGCAGCCCGCGCACCGGCTTCCTTGGCCGCTTCCATCACGTGTTCGATGTGGTCGTCAGTGATGAAAGGGATGACCGGCGCGAGCGAAACGCCGACCGGCACGCCGGCGCCGGCCAGCGTCCGGATGGCATCCAGCCGCCGCCACGGCGCGGCCGCGCGCGGTTCGAGCGTCCGCGCCACGCGTCCGTCCAGCGTGGGTATCGAGACATAGACGGCGACCAGCTTCAGTTCCGCCAGTTTCGCCAGCAGGTCGACATCGCGCGCGACCAGCCCACCCTTGGTGACCAGCGAGACGGGGTGCCGGGTTTCCAGCAGCAGTTCCAGTAGCCCCCGCGTCAGCTTCCACTGGCGTTCGATGGGCTGGTAGGCGTCGGTGGCCGAGCCGATATTGATGACGTCCACCCGGTAGCCCGGACGCCCCAGCTCGGCCCGGAGTGCCTCGACCGCATTGGCCTTGGCGACCAGCCGGGTCTCGAAATCCAGGCCGGGCGACCAGCCCAGGTAGGCGTGCGTGGGTCGCGCGAAGCAGTAGACGCAGCCGTGCTCGCAGCCGCGATAGGGATTGATGGCCCGGTCGAAGGGGATGTCGGGCGAATCGTTGCGGGACAGGATCTTGCGCGCGCGTTCGATGGCGACCTCGGTCCTGAGCGGGGGCGGCGCTTCTTCCGGAGCGGCCCAGCCGTCGTCGACCGCGTCGCGCTGGTCGCCCTCGAACCGGTGCCTGACGTTGAGCACGGCCCCGCGCCCGCGCTGCGGCACGGGGGGCGCCTGGGGGTAGCCGTCTGGCGGCAGATCATCGTTTTCCACCCGGGATACTGTATATCTATACAGTATCCCGACACAATCGACTGTTGGTCACACAACAAAAAATATTTTATTAAAAATATATAATTTCTATAATTAATTAGAAATTAATGAGACGAGCCATGCACCACCCCCCACTCCTCGCGCAACCTCCCCTGCCTTTTCCCGCCGCGCAGCGCTATGAAGACACGGTGCTGGAATGGGCTCGCGGCCTGGATGCCAGTTCCCTGCGCGCCCGGGACCAGGCCTACGGGCCCGATCCCCAACACCGCTACGACGTGTTCGCCGCCGCTGGCATGCGCGACGCGCCGGTGCTGGTGTTCTGGCACGGCGGCGGCTGGACCAACGGCTACAAGGAATATGTGCACTTCATGGCCGAGGCCGTGATCCGGCGGGGGCTGGTGTTCGTCGCGCCTACCTACCGGCTGGCACCCCGCCACCGGCTGCCCGCCGCGTACGACGATGCGGCCCTGCTGCTGGGCGAGTTGCGGCGAACCGTGGGCAAGTGGGGGGGCGATTGCCGGAATCTCTATCTATCGGGACACTCGGCCGGCGGCGGCACCGCGGCGATGGCGGCCCTGCGCAAGCCGGCGCTGGAACAGGCGGGCGTGCCGCCCGGCGACATCCGCGGCTGCCTGCCCATCAGCGGCGTCATGGACCTGCACGACCCCCGCCCCGAGCCCGGCAGCCTTGAAGAACGGGTGTACTCCACCCTGCTGGAGCAGCCGTGCGAGGACGCGCTGATGAGCGCCATCAGTTGGACCGCCGGCAATCTCGTGCCGATGATGTCGAGCTACGGGGAACGGGACAGCGCCCGCGTGATCGGCGCCAACACGCGCATGCACGAACTGTTGAAACGCCAGCCCGCCGGGGCCGGCCTGCATGCCTGGCAGGACCTGGATCACTTCGACACCCACCTGATGCTGGCCGACCCGGCCCACGCCTGGTACGGGCAGTTGGAGTCGCTGGTGGCGCGGACCTGCCGCTAGCGCCTATTCGGCGAAGCGCTCGCCCAGCACCTGTGCGGTCCGCATCAAGTGGGTGCGCAGCAGCTCGCAGGCCAGGCCGGCGTTGCGGGCCAGGGCGGCCTCCATCAACTGCGCGTGTTCGCTCATCACATCGTCCTCGAGTTGTTGCGCCGAGGCCGTATAGGCCAGCCGGATCCTGCGGTAGCGTTCGGAATGATCGATCAATTGCTCGTCGATGCGCATCAGCCACTTCGACCGCGCGGCGGCCAGCAGCGCGGCGTGGAAACCCCGGTGGGCCGCTTCCCACAGCTCCACCGCCACCAGGTCGTTGGGATCCTGGGGCAGGCGCGCCCGCGTCAGCTTGTAGTAGGCGGCCGTGATGCTGGCGCCCCAGTCGTCGTCGCCGTGTTCGATCGCGTCCTGGAGCAGCAGCGTCTCCACCGAGGTGCGCGCATGCATCAGGTCGAGCATGTCCTCCTTGGACAACGGCGACACGCTGAAGCCGCGCTGGCCATCGTTGCTGACCAGGCCTTCGCCGGACAGCTGCATGAGGGCTTCGCGTATGGGGCTGATGCCCAGTTCGTAGCGCTGCTGCAAGGCCTGCAGCCTGAGCTTCTGGCCGGGCGCCAGCGCGCCGGCGATCACGTCGGCGCGCAGGTGCTGGTACGCCCGTTCGGACATGGTCTCCGAAGGTGCCTTGGGGGCGGGCGTCCGGGCCTTGGCGGGCGTTTCGGCTGATCGCATGAGGTACCGCTCCGACGACGGTTGAATATATACAAAATACGTTATTCATAAATTTTAGCCCATGACCTTGTTTCATGGGTGGTTCGCGTAAGGCCAGGGTTTTTCCCTAAATTCATACAACAACAAATAATTTATATTTTCCACACTTCTTATATTTTAAGTAGTTCATATAAATTACTCCTAGGGCTTACAGGGATGGCCATGACCGATCTCGCAAGACGCACCACGCTCGCCGCCTTCGCCGCGGCGGTTTCCCTCGCCGCGCTGTCCGCTCCCGCCGCGGCGGCCGGCTATCCCGACAAACCCGTCAAGATCATCGTCGCCTATCCCGCGGGCGGCGACACCGACGTCCTGGCCCGCTGGATAGGCGAGAAGCTCAGCGCCAAATGGGGCCAACCCGTCGTGGTCGAGAACCGCAGCGGCGCGGCCGGCTCGATCGGCAGCGCCTACGTGGCCCGAGCCGCCGCCGATGGCTACACGCTGCTGCTGGCGCCCAACACGCTGGCCATCGTGCCGCACGTCCTCAAGCCCGGCACCGGCGCCGACTACAACGCCCAGGCGGACTTCACGCCCATCGCGGAGATCGGTACGCAGTCGCTGTTCCTGGCCAGCTCCCAGCAATCCGGCGTGAAGTCGGTCAAGGAAGTGGTGGCGGGCGTGAAGGCGGGCACGCTGCAAAGCTATGCCAGCCCCGGCGCGGGATCGCCCATGCACATCCTGGCCGAACTGTTCGACAAGGCCGCCGGCACCCGGATCAACCAGATCCCGTATCGCGGCAGCGCGCCGGCCATCGTCGACCTGGTGGGCGGACAGGTCCCGCTGATGTACACCACCCTCGGCCCCATCACCTCGTACGTCGCCAACGGCAAGCTGCACCTGCTGGCCGTGGCCGACCCGCAGCGCTCGCCCTTCGCGCCCGAGGTCCCCACTTTCGCCGAGCTGGGCTACAAGAACGTCGAGGTCGGCGCCTGGCAGGCCCTGCTCGGGCCGCGCGGCTTGCCGGCCGAGGTCGTGCAGAAGCTGAACGCGGCGGTGAACGAGATCATCCGGATGCCGGACATCGTTTCCCGCGCGGCGGTGATGGGGCTGACGCCCACGGGCGGCACGCCCGACGCGCTGGCCCGGCGCATCGCCGCCGAGGACACCCGCTACGCCCGCATCATCAAGGAATTCGGCATCCAGGCCAACTGAGCGCCGTACGCGGGCGACCACGCCGGGGGGCTGGTCGCCCGCGCCCCTCCCCTGCCCACGCACGGGCACGCTTTCTCCTTTGGAAGACAACAATGTTCAAGGTCGGTCACACCACCATGAAGCGGTACGCGTTCGCCTGCCTGCTGGCGGGCGCGGGCTCCGCCCACGCCCAGACCACGGGCGTCACCCTGTACGGCATCGCCGACATGGGCTTCGTCCATGAAAGCGGCGCCGCCGACGGCTCGCGCAACAAGCTCACCAGCGGCATGATGTCCGGCTCGCGCCTGGGTTTCCGCGGCCAGGAGAACCTGGGCTCGGGCCTGAGCGCCTTCTTCGCGCTGGAGGCCGGCGTCCTGATGGACACCGGCATGTCAGGCCAGGGCGGCACCCTGTTCGGCCGGCAGGCGCTGGTCGGGCTGGGCACGCCCTATGGCCGCCTCACGCTGGGCCGACAATACACCACGCTGGCCGTGGCCCAGGCGGAACTCGACCCGTTCTCGACCGGCATGGCCGGCACGTCGGCGAACCTGATCTCGGCCGGCGGGCGCGGCGGCAGCAACCGCTTCGACAACGCGGTGAAGTACAACTCGCCGTCGCTGCACGGCCTGGAACTGGAGGGTTCGTACGCGCCGGGCGAGACCACGAACGGCAGCCAGAACGACCAGTACGGCGCTGCGCTGGGCTATGTGCGCGGCCCCTTGCGCGGCAAGATCGCCTACGCCTATGCCAAGGACGCGAACGGCCCCGGCAAGGACGCGAAGGAAACCTTCCTGGGCATCCGCTACGACTTCGGCCCGGTAATCGGCTACCTGAACTACGTCATCAACCGCGGCGCCATCGTGCCCGGCACCCCCAACTACAAGTCCCAGGACATCCTGGTGGGCGCGGTGGTACCGATCGGCCAGGGGCGGCTGATCCTTTCCTACATCAACAAGAACGACCGGTCGGCCGACAACTTCGACGCGCAGCAATACGCGATCGGCTACGTTTATTCGCTGTCCAAGCGCACCAGCCTGTACACGTCGTACGCCTATATCGACAACAAGGCCTCCAACACCTCGCCCACGGGCTTCTACCGGGTGTGGAACGCCAACGACATCGGCAACATGACGGCGGGCAACCGCGCGTTCAGCGTCGGTATCAACCATCAGTTCTGAGCGCCACGGCGCGATGAAGGAGCAAGCCATGCACGACGTTCCCCCCATCGGCAAGGAGGTCGCCTACGTCACCGGCGGCGCCTCGGGCATCGGCTACGCGGCGGCCCGGCGCCTGGCCCTGGCGGGATTCAGGGTGGCCCTTCTGGACCTGGGCGAGGACCGGGTCCGGGCGGCGGCGGGGGAATTGTCGGCGCTCGGGCTGGACGCGCGCGGCTACGTGGCCGACGTGCGCGACCGCGAGACCGTGGCCGGCATCATGGATGGCGAAGGCCGCGTCGACGTGGTCGTCTGCGCGGCGGGCGTCTACACGCCGCGCCAGTTCGACGAAATCTCGGACGAGGATTTCCGGCGCACCGTCGACGTCAACCTGCTGGGCGTGTTCGTGCCCGCGCAGGAAGGCGCCCGCCGCATGCTCCCCGGCGGTCGCATCGTGACGGTATCGTCGCGGGGCGCGCTGGGCGGCTACGGCTTCGCCGACTATGTCGCCTCCAAGGCCGGGGTGATCGGCCTGACCCGGGCCATGGCGCTGGAACTACGCGCGCGCCGCATCGCGGTCAATTCGATCGCGCCCGGCTTCACCGATACCCCGATGACGCGCACCATGCCACCCGACCAGTACGCGAAAGCCGTGGCGCTGGAGCCCGGCGGCGCGCCGGCGACGCCGGACGACATCGCCGTCGCCATCGAGTTCTTCGCCTCGCCCGCCACGAAGTTCATTACCGGCCAGACCTTGTTCGTGGACGGCGGCAAATCGCTGGGCGGCCTGGGCATCTAGCATCCAAGGCCGGCGGTTTACACTTCCGGCCATGAGTTCCCCTCTATTGCTGACGCCGGAACAGCGGCAGATCGTCTCGCATGCCGGCCAATTCCTGCTGATCGACGCCGTGGCCGGTTCGGGCAAGACCACGACCCTGGCCCAGTGCGTGGCCTATCGCGAGCGCCAGGGCATGCCGGCCGATGGCATCCTCGCGCTGGTTTTCACCGAGGCCGCCCGGCAGGTCTTCCTGCAGCGCCTGGCTCAGGCCGGCGCGTCGCGCTCGATCCGGGTCGCCACCTATGCGGAGTTCGCGCGCGGGCTGCTGGCCGACTGGCAGGCGCAAGGCCTGATCGACGGCACCCAGGACTACCTGCCCGACGCCGAAGCCATGCGGCCCTGCGTGTTCGAAGCCATCGAGGAAGCCGCGGCCGACCCGCAGGCGGATCGGGAATACGGCTACGACCTGAACAACCTGCACGCCGAGATCGTGATCAACCAGTTGTCCCGGCTCAAGGGCACGCTGGCGTTCGCCCGCTTCGAGGACGTCTCCGACGCGGAACTGGCCGACGAGTTCGACCTGCCGCGCGGACTGCTGTCCATCTGCCGCACCTACGAACGGCTGCGCCGGATCGATGCCGGGTACTTCGCGTTCCAGAGCGAGCACGATCTCGTCACCGACGTGCTGGCCATTGCCGATGAACTGGGCGAGATCGTGCCCCTGCCCTGCCCCGCGCTGGTCGTGGCGGACGAATGGCACGACGCCAACGCGGCCCAGATCAGCCTGCTGCGCAAGCTGACCGGCCCGCGTACCCGCATCATCGCGGCCGGCGACAAGGAGCAGGTCGTCCACTCGTGGAACGGCGCCGATCCCCGCTACATGGGCGAGGCCTTCGAGCATCTTTTCCCCGGCACCCGGCGCCTGCCGCTGACCAACTCGTTCCGCTGCGGCGCGACGCTGGGCGCGTGCGCCCAGGCCCTGACGGCCCAGGTCTTCCAATCCGGGCGGGAGGAAGATACCGAGGTCGAGGTCGTGCGCTACGGCACGGGACCGGAAGACGACTGCTGCCGCCAGGTGGTCGATGCGCTGGCAGGCCTGGTCGAGTCGGGCGCCGCGCGCAGCCTGGCCGACTGCGCCGTCGTGCTGCGCGACGCGCACCAGAGCATCGCCCTGGAGAACGCGCTGATCGCGCGCGGCCTGCCCTATGCCATGGACGGCTGCCAGAGCTATCTCGACCGCATCGAGATCCTGATGCTGCGCGGCATCCTGCACATCGCCCGGCTGTCGATGGCGCCGGTGCGCGAGCGCGGCGACGTCAAGGCCATCCTGCGGGCGCTGGGCCTGTTCGCGGGACTGGACTATACGGAAAGCGAGTGGGCGGACGCCGAACGCACCATCGCCACCGACCCCGAGACCATCCGCTATTTCTACAGCGGCCGGCTCAGCCGCGCCACGGACGCGCAGGAAACGGTGGATCCCGCCACCCGCCGCTGGCGCGCCCGCTTCGCCGAGGTCTGCGACCACCTCATCGCCCAGGCGCTCTCGCTCTCGGCAGGCGAGTTGCTGGCCCATGCCGCGACCGAGCTGCAACTGGCCGACGTCACGCGGCGCCTGTTCGTGCACCGGCTGGACGCCCAGGCCGTTACCCGCTCCATCGATGGTTTCATCGCCTATGCCCGTGCTACGGGCCTGGACGCCGCCGGCCTGCTGGACCACCTGCACCAGGCCCAGCGCCGCAGCGGCGCGCTGAAAAAGAACCGGCAACCGCTCGCCGTGACCACCGCGCGCGCGGCCAAGGGCAAGGAATGGCGCTTCGTGCACATGCCCTTCGTCGCCGACGGCGAATTTCCGCAGGCGCATGCCGATCCGGCCGAGGAACGCCGGCTGTTCTACGTCGCCATGACGCGGACCAGCGAGAAGCTGTTCCTGTATACGCCGCAAGGCCACGACAGCCATTTCATCCGTGCGCTGGACCTGCCCGCGGCGCGTGCGGCCGCGCGCGCCCGGCCGGCCGCCGCCGTCGCGCCGGCCACGCCACCCCGCGTCTACCTGGACGTGCCCTACGGCGAAAAGGACGCGGCCAAGCAGTTGGGCGCGCAGTGGGACAACGTGCAGCGCAAATGGTGGATCTCGCCGGCCATGCCGCGCCGGCTCTTCGCCAAGTGGCTGCCCGCCGACGGCGGCCCGGGCCGGCAGTGAAACCCTCTTCCGATCCCGGCATCGTCATCCGCGGCCTGATGCTGCTGGCGGCGCTGGCATGCCTGGCGCTGGGCATCGTCGGCATCTTCGTGCCCGGCCTGCCGACCACGGTCTTCATCCTGATGGCGGCCTGGTTCGCCGCCCGGGGGTCGCCCCGCCTGCTGGCCTGGCTGGAACGCCACCCGCTCTTCGGCGCCATGATCCGCAACTGGCGCACCGACCGCTCCGTCAGCCGCCGCGCCAAATGGAGCGCCACCGCCACCATGGTCCTGTGCGCCGCCATCCTTTTCATCGCCCCCGTGCCACGCTGGACGGCCGGGCTGTCCACCGCCATCATGCTGGCGGTGGCCGTGTGGCTATGGCGGCGGCCGGAACCCCGCTAGCCGCGCGTCAGGCCTGGGCAGGAGAAAGCCGGATCAATCCGGCCGCGGCCGTCTGGTGCGTGGCTTCGTCGATCAGGATGAAGGCGCCCGTGGCCGCAATGTCGTCGTAGGCGTCCAGCGCCAGCGCGTCGCGGGTGGCGATTTCCACACGGCCGATGTCGTTCATCGCGAACGGCGTGTCGGCGGCCGGGACTTCCCCGAGTTCGTGGATGTCGCGCCGCGCCAGCACCGACTTGATCCTGGCCGAGGTCAGGCGGGTGCCGTGCTTGAGCAGGTACTTGCGTGCGGGATTCAGGGCCTGCGTATCCAGCCAGCAGATCTCGGCCTGGAACTGCCGTGCGACAAAGGCCGGCGCCGACGCGTGCACCAGCACGTCGCCGCGCGACACGTCCACGTCCTCGTCCAGCACGACGGTAACGGAGTCGCCGGCGATGGCGCCCTCTACCTCTCCGCCATGGACGACCAGCGACTTCACCGTCGCCGCCACGCCCGAGGGCTGGACCAGCACCCGATCGCCCACGGCCAGCGAACCGCTGGCCAACTGCCCCATGTAGCCCCGGAAATCGTCGGCCCGGTCGCCGCCATGGCGCGCGACCAGTTGCACCGGAAAGCGCAGGGCCTTGTCCGAATCATCCGCGCGCGCTTCCAGCGCCTCGAGCAGCTCGAGCAGGGCCGGCCCCTGGTACCAGGGCGTGCGCTGGGACTTGCCGACGACGTTGTCACCCGTCAGCGCCGACAGCGGCAGGACGTGGAAGCCGGCGATGCCCAGCCTCGCGGCCAGCGCCGCATAGGCGCCGCGGATGCGTTCGAACACCTCGCGGTCCCAATCGACCAGATCCATCTTGTTGACCGCCACCACGATGTGGCGGATGCCCAGCAGGTGCGCCAGCGTGCTGTGGCGCTTGGTCTGCGTCAGCAGCTTGCCGTCCGCCGCCCGGGTCGCGTCGATCAGGATGATCGCGACGTCGGCCGTGGACGCGCCGGTCACCATGTTGCGCGTGTACTGCTCGTGCCCGGGGGCATCGGCGATGATGAACTTGCGCACCGGCGTCGAGAAATAGCGGTACGCCACGTCGATCGTGATGCCCTGCTCGCGCTCGGCCTCGAGCCCGTCGGTCAGCAGCGACAGGTCGATGGTGTCGCCCACCGTGCGCTTGTACTTGGCGCGCGAGATCGCGTCGAGCTGGTCGGCGAAAATGCCCTTGCTGTCGTACAGCAGCCGGCCGATCAGGGTCGATTTACCGTCGTCCACCGAACCGGCGGTGATCAGGCGCAGCACGCCCTTGTCGGCGGCGGAGAAGAATGCGGAATCGGTCATGGCGTTCATCAGAAATATCCTTCCTTCTTGCGGCGCTCCATCGAGGCTTCCGAGGTCTGGTCGTCCATCCGGGTGGCACCGCGCTCGGTGATGTCCGTCACCGCCGTCTCGGCGATGATGGCCAGCGGGTCCGCCGCCTCGGAGGCCACCGGGCAGGTGCACGAGATGTCGCCCACGGTACGGAAGCGCACCGTCAGGTTCTCGACCGATTCGCCGTCCTGCGGCGGGGTGAGCGGCGTCACCGGCACCAGGAGGCCCTTGCGCCGGACCACGTCGCGCTGGTGCGCGTAGTAGATCGACGGCAGCGCGAGGTTCTCGCGCGCGATGTATTGCCACACGTCCAGCTCGGTCCAGTTCGAGATCGGGAACACGCGCATGTTCTCGCCGGCGTGGACCCGCGTGTTGTACAGGTTCCAGACCTCGGGGCGCTGGGCCTTCGGGTTCCATTGGCCGAACTCGTCGCGGAACGAGAAGATGCGCTCCTTGGCGCGCGCCTTTTCCTCGTCCCGGCGGGCGCCGCCTATGCAGGCGTCGAAACCGAATTCCTCGATCGACTCCAGCAGCGTGACCGCCTGCGCGGCGTTGCGTGAATCGGTCTCCTTGCGCAGCACGACCGAGCCGCGCGCGATGGAGTCCTCGACGCTGCGCACGATCAGTTGCTCGCCCAGCTCGGCGGCGCGGGCATCGCGGAAGGCGATGACCTCGTCGAAGTTGTGTCCCGTGTCGATATGCATCAGCGGGAACGGGAACTTGCCGGGCCGGAAGGCCTTTTCCGCCAGCCTGAGCAGCACGCAGGAATCCTTGCCGCCGGAAAACAGCAGCACGGGCCGGGCGCATTCGGCCGCGACTTCGCGCATGATGAAGATGGCTTCGGATTCCAGCCAGTCGAGATGGCTGCGCGTGGTGTTCAGGATAGCGGGCATGATTCAGCCTGGTTGCTTGGTTGTGACGACGGAGACCGGGATGGCCGACAGGTTGCCGGCGTGCAGTCCGCACTCCTTGGAGTCGGACGATTCCCACCACCAGCGGCCCGCGCGCAGGTCCTCGCCGGGCCGGATGGCGCGGGTACAGGGTTCGCAGCCGATCGAGGGATAGCCCCGGTCGTGCAGCGGGTTGTAGGGAATGTCCAGCGCGCGGATGGCGGCCCAGACTTCTTCCTGGGTCCACAGCGCGAGCGGGTTGTACTTGTGCAGCCCGAACACGGGATCGGGTTCGTCCAGCGGCAATTCGCCGCGGGTCACGGCCTGTTCGCGGCGCTGCCCGGTGATCCACGCGCCCCGCCCCGCCAGCACGCGCCGCAGCGGCTCGACCTTGCGGATCTCGCAACAGGCCTTGCGCAGTTCCACGCTTTCGTAGAACGCGTTCAGGCCGTGGGCGGACACGTATTCCTCGACGGCGGCCGGATCGGGCCGCACGATGCCGATGGCGCGGCCGTAGCGCCCGGCGATGCGATCGATCATCGCCACGGTCTCGGCGTTGAGCCGGCCGGTGTCCAGCGTGAAGATCTCGATGGGCAGCCCGCCATCCAGGATGGCGTGGGTCAGGACCATGTCCTCGGCGGCCAGCGACGAGGCCAGCGCCACGTCGGCATGCGCGCGGGCGATGCCGTCCAGCCGGTCGATCAGTTCGGACCAGCGTTGCGAGGGGAAGGAAGAAGCGGTCACGGCGGCCATGGCTCAGGTAAGGAAGACTTGCGCGTTGCGCGGCTTGACGACCAGCGCCTCGCCGCCCTTCAGGTCAAGTTGGCGGAAGACCTCGGCGGGCAGCTCCACCTCGACCGGCTGGTCCGATCCCTGGCGAGTGAGTTCCAGGTAGGCGCTGGGGCCCGACAGATACGCGCGGTTGAAGGTGGTGACCAGGCCGATGTCGCCGTCGCTGTAGCGCTGCACGTCGAACTCGTGCGGCCGGATGTAGGCGGTGGCCTTGGCGTGCTGGGCGTCGGCCAGGTCGGGCGTGGGGATGGTCAGCCCGTCGGCGTGCAGCACGCCGGCATGGGCCTGGCCGTGGAACTGGTTGACGTCGCCCAGGAAGCCGTAGACGAAGGGCGTGGCGGGCCGCTCCCAGACCTCGGTGGGCGTACCCACCTGCTCGATGCGGCCGGAGTTCATCAGGACCACCCGGTCGGCCACTTCCAGCGCCTCTTCCTGGTCATGGGTCACGAACACGCTGGCCACGTGCAGTTCGTCGTGCAGGCGCCGCAGCCAGCGGCGCAGCTCCTTGCGCACCTTGGCGTCCAGCGCGCCGAACGGCTCATCCAGCAGCAGCACCCGCGGCTCCACGGCCAGCGCCCGCGCCAGCGCGATGCGCTGGCGCTGCCCGCCCGACAGCTGCGAGGGGTAGCGGTCGGCCAGCCAGTCGAGCTGGACCAGGTTCAGCAACTGGTGGACCTTGTCCTTGATCTGCGTCTCGGAAGGCCGCTGGCCGCGCGGCTTGACGCGCAGGCCGAAGGCCACGTTCTCGAACACGGTCATGTGGCGGAAAAGCGCGTAGTGCTGGAACACGAAACCGACCTGGCGTTCGCGCACGTGCACGTCGGTGGCGTCCTCGCCCGAGAAATAGACGCTGCCTTCGTCGGGCGTCTCGAGCCCGGCGATGATGCGCAGCAAGGTCGTCTTGCCGCAGCCCGACGGCCCGAGCAGCGCGACCAGTTCGCCCGATTCGATGTGCAGGGACACATCCTTGAGGGCATGGAAGTTTCCGAAATGCTTGGAGAGATGACGAACTTCGATACTCATGTCTTTTACCTTTCCGGGACGGTCAGCCGGCCGCCTTCAGTTGCAGCGGCGCGGCGCCTGGAAATTCGGAGGGGAGCGCCAGGTCCTTGAGCTGCCGGCCGCCGCGCCACTCGACCACGCTCTTGAGAACCAGCGTGACCAAGGCCAGCAGCGCGAGCACCGAGGCAACCGCGAACGAGGCTTGATATGCATATTCGTTGTAGAGGATTTCCACGTGCAACGGAATGGTGTTGGTCAGGCCGCGGATATGGCCCGATACCACCGATACCGCGCCGAATTCTCCCATGGCCCGGGCATTGCAGAGAATCACGCCGTACAAGAGACCCCATTTGATGTTGGGCAGCGTCACGCGGCGGAACATCTGCCAGCCGGAGGCGCCCAGGGTAAGCGCCGCTTGTTCTTCCTCGCTGCCCTGGGCCTGCATCAGCGGAATCAGTTCGCGGGCGACGAAGGGAAAAGTCACGAACAGCGTGGCCAGCACCACGCCCGGGACGGCATAGACGACCTTCAGTTCATTGGCGTTGAGCAGCGGCCCCAGCCAGCCGTGCGAGCCGAACAGCAGCACGTAGATCAACCCCGCGACCACCGGCGAGACCGAGAACGGCAGGTCGATCAGCGTGACCAGCGCCTGCTTGCCGCGGAACTGGAACTTGGTGATGGCCCACGCCGCCGCCACGCCCAGCGCCAGGTTCAGCGGCACGGCGATGGCCGCGACCAGCAGCGTCAGCCGGATCGCGGCCAGCGCGTCGGGCTCGATCAGGGCCTCGGCATACAGCTCCCAGCCTTTCTTCAACGCCTCGGAAAACACCACGGCCAGCGGCAGCAGCAGGAACAGCGCGAGAAAGCCCAGCGACGCCGCGAGCAGCAGGCGCCGCACCCAGGCGGGCTCATCGAGGTGGACGGGCAGGTTGGCGGCACTCATACGTTCTTTCCCAGGCCTCGCCGCGCCTGCCACCATTGCAACAGGTTGATGAACAGCAGCAACACGAAGGACAGCAGCAACATGACCAGCGCGATCGAAGCCGCGCCGGCATAGTCGTACTGTTCGAGCTTGGTGATGATGAGCAGCGGCGTGATCTCGGACACCATGGGCATGTTGCCGGCGATGAACACCACCGACCCGTATTCGCCGACGGCGCGCGCGAAGGCCAGCGCGAAGCCGGTCAGCAAGGCGGGCAGGATCGTGGGCAGCAGGACTTTCAGGAAGGTCTGCAACCGGCTGGCGCCCAGGCTGGCCGCGGCTTCCTCCAGCTCGCGCTCGGCATCCTCCAGCACCGGCTGCACTGTCCGGACCACGAACGGCAGGCCGATGAAGATCAGGGCCACGACCACGCCCAGCGGCGCATAGGCCACCTTGACGCCCAGCGGTTCCAGCCAGCGGCCCATCCATCCGTTCGAGGCGTACAACGCGGTCAGGGCGATGCCCGCCACCGCGGTCGGCAGCGCGAACGGCAGGTCCACCAGCGCGTCGACGACCTTCTTGCCCGGGAACTCGTAGCGCACCAATGTCCAGGCCACGGCCAGCCCCGCCACCAGGTTGACCAGCGCCGCCAGCAGCGCGGCGCCGAAGGTCAGTCGGTACGAGGCCAGCACGCGGGGGGCGGTCACCGCCGACCAGAACGTCTGCCAGTCCAGGGTCGCGCTCTTGAAGAACAAGGTGGACAGCGGGATCAGCACGATCAGGCTCAGGTAGAACACGGTGAAGCCCATGCTCAGCCCGAACCCGGGCAGCACACCGAAGCGCTGCGCCCGCCTGGGCCTGGCCGGGAGCGGGTGCAGGATGCCGAGGGTGGAAACGGAGGCCTTCAACGCTTGCCCGGCTGGTAGAGCTGGTCGAACGTGCCGCCATCCGCGAAGTGGGTCTTCTGGGCCTTCTTCCAGCCGCCGAAAACGTCATCGATCGTGATCAGGTTCACCTTGGGAAAGGCCGACGCGTATTTGGCGGCCACCTCGGGATTGCGGGGACGGTAGTAGTTCCTGGCGATGATCTCCTGCGCGTCCTTGGTGTACAGGTATTCCAGGTAGGCCTGCGCGGCCTGGCGCGTGCCCTTCTTGTCGACGTTCCTGTCGACCACGGCCACGGGCGGCTCGCACAGGATGGACAGCGAGGGCGCGACGATGTCGAACTTGTCCGGACCCAGTTCCTTCAACGACAGCAGCGCCTCGTTCTCCCAGGCCAGCAGCACGTCGCCCTGGCCGCGCTCGACGAAGGTCGTGGTCGCGCCGCGGGCGCCGCTGTCCAGCACCGGCACGTGCTTGAACAGCTCGGCGATGAACTCGCGCGCCTTGGCTTCGCTGCCGCCCGGCTGCTTCAGCGCATAGGCCCAGGCCGCCAGATAGTTCCAGCGGGCACCGCCCGATGTCTTGGGATTGGGCGTGATGACCGAGACGCCCGGTTTGATCAGGTCGCCCCAGTCCTTGATGCCCTTGGGATTGCCCTTGCGCACCAGGAACACGATGGTCGAGGTATACGGCGAGCTGTTCTGCGGCAGCCGCTTCTGCCAGTCGGCCGGCAGCAGGTTGCCGCGCTCGTGCAGGGCGTCGATGTCGTAGGCCAGGGCCAGCGTGACCACGTCGGCGTCCAGGCCATCGATGACCGAGCGCGCCTGGGCGCCGGAGCCGCCGTGGGACTGGCGGATGGTCAGGTCGACACCGGCCTTTTTCCTGTATTCGGCCGCGAAGGCCTTGTCCAGATCCTTGTACAGCTCCCGCGTCGGATCATAGGAGACATTCAGCAGGGTCTGCTTCTGCTGTGCCGCAACAGGCGACACGGCCGCCGCCATGGCCAGCACGGCAACACCCAGCGTCTTTCCCAGCAATCCGGCCATCCCAGGCTCCATTCCGTCTTTCGAGGAATGCATGGTCGTTCACAAGCCCCATGCTTGGGAACGACATCTTGGATGGTTACTTATTCCGCGGCGGTATAAACCCGTAGCGACACAGAACAAACGCGCCGTTATGCCCGGATGCGCATTAGATCATTTTCAAATTTTCGTTCTGATTTTTTTGTTTGCGACGCAACATGATTGATCGCCGCCGGCCCGCTGTCGCGCCGGCCCAAGCAGGAGAACCCTCGTGAATTTCCAGCAACTGCGCTCCGTCCGCGAAGCCTTGCGCCGCAATTTCAACCTGACCGAGGTCGCCAATACGCTGTACACCTCGCAGCCGGGCGTCAGCCGCCAGATACGCGAACTGGAAGACGAACTGGGCACGACGATCTTCGAACGCGCCGGCAAGCGCCTGACCGGGCTGACCGAGCCGGGCAAGGAGATCGTCACGATCATCGAGCGCCTGCTGCTCGAACAGGAGAACCTCAAACGCGCGGCCCAGGAGTTCGGCGCCCGCGACCAGGGCCGGCTGACCATCGCCACGACCCACACCCAGGCCCGCTACGCGCTGCCGGTGGTGGTGCAGGCGTTCCGGCGCAGCTTTCCCCAGGTCCACCTGAACCTGCAGCAGGGCTCGCCCCTGCACATCGCCGAATGGGTGGCCAGCGGCCAGGCCGACATCGGCATCGCCACCGAGGGCCTGCAGGCCGACGCCAGGCTATCGACCTTCGCCGGCTACCGGTGGAACCACGTCATCGTCGCGCCGCCGGGACATCCCATCCTGGCGCGCGATCGGCCGACGGTCGAGGAACTGGCCCGGCATCCGCTGATCACCTACGACACCGGCCTGACCGGCCGTTCGCACATCGACGAGGCTTTCGCGCGCGCCGGCATCGTGCCGGACATCGTGCTGACGGCGATGGACGCCGACGTCATCAAAACCTACGTGGCGGCGGGCCTGGGCATAGGCATCATCGCCGCCATGGCCTACGACAGCGAGGAAGACACCAAGCTGCGGTCGCTGGCGGCCGACCACCTGTTCGCGTCCAACATGACGCGCCTGGCGGTGCGCCGCGGCGCCTATCTGCGCAATTTCGCGATTGCCTTCATCGAGATGTTCGCACCGCACCTGGACCGCAACACGATCACCGCGCAGCAGGACGAGGACGCGGCCGTGACAGGCCAGCCCGAGCCCGCCGGAGCCTGATCAGTTCAGCGTGCCGCCCTTGCCGCCGGCGCTGAAGCGGCCCGCGCCGATCAGCGCGATGACGAGGCCCCCGCACAGGTAGAGCCCCTGGAGCTCCAGCGCCCAGGCGCCGTTCTTGGCCACGGAGAATATCTGGTTGGAGTGGGCCAGCGCGATGGCCACGACCATGTTGATGGCGACCAGAAAGCCGCCAAGCCGGCTGTAGATCCCCACGAGCAGCAGGATGGGAGCGACGATCTCGCCCACGTAGACGAAGTAGGCGAGGAAGGTAGGCAGCCCGTGCGAGGCGACCAGCCCCTTCACGAAACCGATGCCGCCGATGACCTTCGGAATGCCATGCATGAGCATGAGCACCCCTACGAACACGCGCAGCAGGAGTTTTCCGAGATCGTCGGCGGTCTGGAGCATGGAAGTCCTATCGGAGGGAAGCGAAGGCCCGCATTACAGCACATGTCCGTGACACGGGCACTTCCTCCCTCCCCGGACTTACTCCTTGTTGGGCTGGGGCGTGGTGCGCAGGTAGGGGCGCACGACCTTGTAGCCCTTGGGGAACTTCTGCTTGAGCACTTCGGGGTCCTGCAGCGACGGCACGATGATGACGTCTTCGCCGTCCTTCCAGTTCACCGGCGTCGCGACGCTGTAGTTATCGGTCAATTGCAGCGAATCGATCACGCGCAGGATCTCGTCGAAGTTGCGCCCCGTGCTGGCGGGATAGGTGATGATGAGCCTGACCTTCTTCGCCGGGTCGATCACGAAGACCGAGCGCACCGTGGCGGTGGCGCTGGCGTTCGGGTGGATCATGTCGTAGAGCGTGGAAACCTTGCGGTCGGCATCGGCCAGGATGGGGAAGTCCACCCGGGTGTTCTGCGTGTCGTTGATGTCGCCGATCCATTGCTGGTGGGAATCGACCGGGTCGACCGACAGCGCCAGCACCTTCACGTTGCGCTTGGCGAATTCCTGCGCGAGCTTGGCGGTATAGCCCAGTTCGGTCGTGCAGACCGGCGTGAAGTCCGCCGGGTGCGAGAACAGCACGCCCCAGCTGTCGCCGAGGTAGTCGTAGAAATGGATATGTCCCTTGGAGGAATCCTGTTCGAAATCGGGAGCGGTGTCGCCCAGACGCAATGCGGCCATGTCGGTCTCCTACGTTTCCAAATGAAGCATTCTGGCGTTCAGCCCGGGAAGCGGGAACAAATGTTTGCACATATCCATATAGCTTTCCACCATAAGAGAAAGGCGGATACTTATTTTTTCACATAAGGGCCCGCCTCCCGCCGGACCCCGCCATCCAAGCTGAGGTAATTAACAAACGCAAAATTCTTCGTTCCCAGTAATGAGCAGCGACGCCATCATGCGCTCATGCGACTGCAACCCTTGATCGTCCCAGGTTGGAACAACTCCGGCCCCGCCCATTGGCAGAGCCGGTGGGAGGCCTGTCTGCCGCGCGCGGTGCGCGTGCAGCAGAACGACTGGGCCTCGCCCGACCTGCATGCGTGGACCGCGACCCTGGCCTCCGCCATCGAGGCGGCCCAGCGGCCGCCGCTGCTGATCGCCCACAGCCTGGGCTGCATCACGATCTGCCACTTGCCGCTGCGCGTGCGCGAAAAGGTGGCGGGCGCCCTGCTGGTGGCGCCCGCCGACGTCGAGCGTGCGAACGCCCCGGCGCGGCTGCGCTCGTTCTGCCCCGTGCCGATGCAGACCTTGCCTTTCCAGAGCGTGGTGGTCGCCAGCACCAACGACCCGTATTGTTCGCTGGACCGTGCCCGCGAATTCGCCGAAGCCTGGGGCAGCCGCTTCGAGCAGCTCGACGACGCCGGCCACATCAATGCCGAATCGGGCTACGGTGAATGGCCGCAGGGCCTGAAGCTATTGGCGGCCCTGCGGCGCCGGTCGCATTGGCGCATCCCCGTCGCCCCCTGCCGCACGCCTCCGCTGCCGCCGTCGCAGGCGCCCGGCCACCACCGCCCTTCCCCCTGAGCGCCGCCGGCCGGCGGCCTTAGAATGCGTCGACCGGCATGGCCAGCGTGCTGGCGCCACCCTGCAATATCTCGCGGCGCAGCGCCTCGACCCGCGGCAGCAGGTGGGCGCAATAGAACTGTGCCCCCGCCAGCTTGGCCGGATAGAAGGTGTCGACGTCTCCCTTGGCGATCCGGCGCCGGCAGGCCAGCGCGGCGCGCGCCATCTGCCATCCGCCGTGCGTGAGCCCGGCCAGCATCAGATAGGGCACGCTGCCCGCGTAGACCTCGCGCACGTCGTCGCGGTAGCGCTCGACCACGAAGCGGACCACTTCCTCGTAGGCCTGGATGGCGTCGGCCAGTTGTCCGCGCAGCGCCGACAGTTCCGCGTCGCCGTCCAGCTCGGCCAGCGTCTCGCGCATGTGGCCGATGATGGCGGCCGCCACCGCGCCGCCGTCGCGCGCGGTCTTGCGCCCCACCAGGTCATTGGCCTGGATGGCGGTGGTGCCTTCGTAGATCGACAGGATGCGGGCATCGCGGTAGTACTGGGCGGCGCCCGTTTCCTCGATGAAGCCCATGCCGCCGTGCACCTGTATGCCCAGCGAGGCCACCTCCACCGCCATCTCGGTCGAGAAGCCCTTGACGATGGGCACCATGTATTCGTAGAAGGCCTGGTTGCGCGCGCGCATCTGGGCATCGGGATGCCTGTGCGCGAAATCGTGCGCCCCGGCGGCCACGTAGGCCACGGCGCGGGCCGCCTCGGTCAGCGTGCGCATGGTCAACAGCATCCGGCGCACGTCCGGGTGATGGACGATGGCCACGGGCCCCGTGGAACCCTCGACCGCCCGGCTCTGCACGCGGTCCTTGGCATAGGCCACGGCATGCTGGCTGGCGCGCTCGGCCACCGCGATGCCCTGCAAGCCGACCGCGAAGCGCGCGGCGTTCATCATGATGAACATGGTTTCCAGGCCGCGGTTGGGCTCGCCCACCAGGTAGCCGATGGCACCCGGACCGACCTCGCCCTTGTCCTCGCCATACAGCAGCACGGCCGTGGGGCTGGCCTTGATGCCCAGCTTGTGTTCGATCGAGGCGCACCAGACGTCGTTGCGCTTGCCCAGCGATCCGTCGTCGTTCACCAGGAACTTGGGCACCACGAACAGCGACAGGCCCTTGACACCCTCGGGCGCGTCGGCCAGCCGGGCCAGCACCATGTGCACGATGTTCCGTGCCATGTCGTGCTCGCCGTAGGTGATGAAGATCTTCTGCCCGTGCAGCCGGTAGCTGCCGTCGGGCTGCGCGACGGCGCGCGTGCGTACCAGCGACAGGTCCGACCCGGCCTGCGGTTCGGTCAGGTTCATGGTTCCGGTCCAGGAGCCATCGATCATCGAGGGGATGAAGCGCCGCTTCTGCTCCTCGGTCCCGGCCGTCAGCAGCACCTCGATGGCGCCGTCGGTCAGCAGCGGGCATAGCGCGAACGACAGGCAGGCGGCGTTCAGGTTTTCCATGCACGGGGTGGCGACCACCTTGGGCAGGCCCTGCCCCCCGAAGTCCACGGGATGCTGCAAGCCTTGCCAGCCCCCCTCGACGAAGCTGCGGAATGCCTGGGCGAATCCCGGCGAAGCGGTAACGGCGCCGTCGCACCAGACGGGCGGCTGGAGATCGCCGTCGCGGTTGAGCGGCGCGATCGCGTCCTGCAGCAGGCGCGCGTTCTCGTCCAGGATCGCATCGACGACTTCCTGGCCGGCGTCCTCGCTACCGGGTAATTGATGAACCTTGTCCAGGCCGGCCAATTCGCTCAGCACGAATCGGATGTCCCGCAGTGGAGCCACGTAAGCCATGCAAACCTCCGGTCAGTTGGGCACCGAGGGCCGTGCGGCGGCAAGACCGGCGGCCCGGCCCTGTTCGGGTGCGCCGCCGCCCCCCAAGGGCGCGGCGGCGTTCGCGCTTACAGCGCTTTCGTAAGCTCGGGCACGGCGGTGAACAGGTCCGCCACCAGCCCGTAGTCGGCCACGCCGAAGATCGGCGCCTCGGCGTCCTTGTTGATCGCCACGATCACCTTCGAGTCCTTCATGCCCGCCAGGTGCTGGATCGCGCCGGAGATCCCCACCGCCACGTACAGCTGCGGCGCGACGATCTTGCCGGTCTGGCCCACCTGCCAGTCGTTGGGCGCGTAGCCCGCGTCGACCGCGGCGCGCGAAGCGCCCATGGCCGCGCCCAGCTTGTCCGCCAGCGGCTCGAGCAACTTGAAGTTCTCGGCGCTGCCCATCCCGCGTCCGCCCGACACCACGGCCTTGGCCGCGGTCAGCTCCGGACGGTCGCTCTTGGCGACCTCGCGCCCCACGAACGAGGACTTGCCGCCGTCGCCCACGGCGGACAGGCTTTCCACCGGCGCCGAACCGCCCGCGGCCGCGGCCGCGTCGAAGGCCGTCGTGCGCACGGTGATCACCTTGACGGCATCGACCGATTGCACCGTGGCGATCGCGTTGCCCGCGTAGATCGGACGCTCGAACGTATCGGCCGACTCGATGCCGATGATGTCCGAGATCTGCGCCACGTCCAGCTTGGCCGCCACGCGCGGCGCCACGTTCTTGCCATACGCCGTGGCCGGGAACAGGATATGGCTGTAGCCCTGGGCCACCGCCAGCACCTGCGCCGCCACGTTCTCGGCCAGGCCGTCGGCCAGCGAAGCGCCGTCGGCCGACAGCACCTTGGCCACGCCCGCCACCTGCGAGGCAGCCTGCGCCGCCGCGCCCACCCCCGCGCCCGCGACCAGCACGTGCACGTCGCCGCCCAGGCGCTGCGCCGCCGTGATCGTGTTCAGCGTCGCCGCGCGCAGATGCGCATTGTCATGTTCCGCTATGACCAGTATCGCCATCTTCACACCACCTTCGCTTCATTCTTGAGTTTGCCCACCAACTCGGCCACGTCCGCCACCTTCACCCCGGCCTTGCGCGCCGGCGGCTCGGCCACCTTCAGCGTCTTGAGCCGCGGCGCCACGTCCACGCCCAGGTCTTCCGGCTTGACGGTTTCCAGCGACTTCTTCTTGGCCTTCATGATGTTGGGCAGCGTCACGTAGCGCGGCTCGTTCAGCCGCAGGTCCGTGGTCACGATGGCCGGCAGCGACAGCGCCACCGTTTCCAGGCCGCCGTCCACCTCGCGCGTCACCGTCGCCTTGCCGTCGGCCACCTCGACCTTGCTCGCGAAGGTCGCCTGCGGCCAATCCAGCAGCGCGGCCAGCATCTGGCCCGTCTGGTTCGCATCGTCGTCGATCGCCTGCTTGCCCAGGATCACCAGCTGCGGCTGCTCCTTGTCGACCAGCGCCTTCAGCAGCTTGGCCACCGCCAGCGGCTGGAGCTCCTCCTGCGTCTCGACCAGGATGGCCCGGTCGGCGCCGATCGCCATCGCCGTGCGCAGCGTCTCCTGGCACTGGGCGACGCCGCACGACACGGCCAGGACCTCGGTGGCCACGCCCTTCTCCTTCAGGCGCGTCGCCTCTTCCACGGCGATCTCGTCGAACGGATTCATCGACATCTTCACGTTGGCGATGTCCACGCCCGTCTGGTCCGACTTCACCCGGACCTTCACGTTGTAGTCCACCACTCGCTTGACTGGCACTAACACCTTCATTGTTTGCGACCTCGTTGTAGATAAACCGGCTACGCCTGGGTAACGGGCACGGGGGAGCACGGAGTACCGGGCCCACTCGCGCCACGGTCGCCCCACCACAGGGAAACCTGTCGATTATAGGTAATCGACATTTTCCTCTCCCGGGCTTGGAATACGGGTAAATACGGACGCAGGCGAATATTCGTGCCTGCGTAACGACCGCGCGCGCACGGGGCTCAGATCCCCGCCAGCGCGCGTATGTGGGCCGTGGCGCTGCGCCCCAGCGCCGACAGGTTGTAACCGCCCTCGAGACTGCTGACGACCTTCGCCCCGTGGCGCCCGGCCAGCGCCACGAGTTGCCCGGTAATCCAGGCGAAGTCCGATTCGACCAGCCCCATGCTCCCAAGATCGTCCTCGCGGTGCGCATCGAAGCCCGCCGACACCAGCACGAGCTGGGGCCGGAACTGCTCCAGCCGGGGCAGCCACCGGGCCGACACCAGTTCGCGTATCGCCGCGCCCTCGGTATAGGCGGGCACGGGCTCGTTCAGCATGTTGCCGGCCCAGGGCGCGGTGCCGCTGAACGGATAGAACGGATGCTGGAAGAAACCGCACATCAGCACGCGTTCGTCGCCGGCCAGCGCGGCCTCGGTGCCGTTGCCGTGGTGCACGTCGAAATCCACCACCGCGACGCGCGTCAATCCGTGGTGCGCGATGGCGTGGCGCACGGCGATCGCCACGTTGTTCAGGAAGCAGAAGCCCATGGCCTGGTCGGGGCAGGCATGATGACCGGGCGGCCGCACCGCGCAGAACGCCGACTCGCCCTCGCCCGCCAGCACGGCATCGACGGCCGCGATCGCGGCGCCCGCCGCGTGCAGGGCCGCCGTGTAGGTATGGGGATTCATGCAGGTATCGGGATCGAGTTCGACGTAGCCGTGGACCGGCGAGCGCTCGACCAGCGATTCCAGGTATTCGGAGGTATGCACGCGCAGCAGCGCTTCCTGCGTGGCCCGCGGCGCTTCGCGCTCGATCAGGTGCGCCGCCACGCCCGAAGCGAGCAACTGGTCGGATATCGCGTCCAGCCGAGCCGGGCACTCGGGATGCCCTTCGCCCATCTCGTGCTGCCTGCACGACGGGTGCGTGAAGTAAAGCGTAGCCATGGACTCCATTATGCGCCCGACTTGCATCGCGGCCGAACAGCCGGCAGCATCACGCTATCGATATCGCTTTTCCGGAAATCTTACGCGTGAATTCCACACCCCGTTTTCCGACCGGGTCGCGTAGCGGCCCGATCGCCGCCGCCCTGGCCGCGCTGGCCCTGTGGGGCTGCGCCTCGCATCCGCCCCCGGCCGCGGCGCCCATGCAGGGCGTTCCGGCCGCGCCCGACATGCAGGCCGCTCCGCGCGCCGCCACCCCGGCCGCGCCACCTGCGGCGCCGGCTCCAACCGCCCCGGTGGCCGTCCCGGTTCCCGTGCCCGCGCCCTCCAGCCCCCAGTCGGCCGCCGAGGCGCGGCGCGCCTTCGTGGCCGACATGGCCGGCCGGGGCCTGGACGCCGCCCGGGTCGGCGCCCTGCTCGACCAGGCGAAATATTCGGAAACCGTCGCGCGGCTCGTGCTGCCGCCCTCGTCGCCCACCGTCCGCAGCTGGCCCCGGTACCGCGCGCGCTTCATCGAAAGCCGCCGCATCAAGGAAGGCGTCGCGTTCCAGGAGGAACACGCGCAGGACCTGGCGCGGGCCGAGGCTCGCTACGGCGTCCCCGCCTCCATCATCGTCAGCGTCATCGGCGTCGAAACCTTCTATGGCCGGGTCACCGGCAACTTCCGCATCATCGACGCGCTGGCGACGCTGGCCTTCAACTATCCGGCCCAGGCGCGCAGCGACCGCAGCGCGTTCTTCCGCGAACAACTGGCGCAGTTCCTGATCTGGTGCCAGGAAGCCGGCGCCGATCCGCTGGCCGTGAAGGGTTCGTACGCGGGCGCGATGGGCCTGCCGCAGTTCATGCCCGGCAGCTTGCGCCAGTTCGCCGTGGACGGCAATGGCGATGGCCGCATCGACTTGCTGGCCAGTCCCGCCGACGCCATCGCCTCGGTGGCCAACTTCCTGGTCGAACATGGATGGCAGCGCGGCCAGCCGGTGTTCCTGCCGGTCCGGCTACCGGGCGACCCGGCCGCGCTGGTCGATGGCGGGCTCAAGCCCACGCTCGACTGGCCCCGGTTGCAGGCCGCCGGCGCGCGAGCGCCCAAGGTGGCGGGGATGTCGGACGCCTGGATGCAATGGCCGCTGGCCGTCATCGACCTGTATGACGGCGCGACGGGCACGACCGAATACCGCGTCGCCGCGCCCAACTTCTTCGCCCTGACCGAATACAACCGGAGCTACTTCTACGCCACCTCGGTCACCGACCTGGCCGTGGAACTGGAACGGCGCAACCGGGTGGCGAGCCGGGTCAGTCAGTTGAACACGCCGGTGGACAAGTAGCGGTCGCCACGGTCGCAGACGATGAAAACGATGGTGGCGTTGCTGACGGTCTCGGCCACGCGCAGCGCCGCCACCAGGGCACCGGCGGACGAGATGCCGCCGAAGATGCCTTCTTCGGCGGCCAGCCGGCGGGCCATGTCCTCGGCCTCGGCTTGCGTGACGGATTCCTGGCTGTCCACCGCCGACGGGTCGTAGATCTTGGGCAGATAGGCCTCGGGCCACTTGCGGATGCCGGGGATCTGCGAGCCTTCGGCGGGCTGCGCGCCCACCACCTGGACCGCCGGATTACGGCTCTTCAAATAACGCGAGACGCCCACGATGGTTCCCGTCGTACCCATGGCGCTGACGAAATGCGTGACCTGTCCATCGGTGTCGCGCCAGATTTCCGGCCCGGTGGTCTCGACGTGGGCCAGCGGATTGTCGGGATTGGCGAACTGGTCGAGTACCCTGCCTTTGCCTTCCGCCTGCATCCGCAAGGCCAGGTCGCGGGCGTATTCCATGCCCCCCTGCGAAGCCGGCGTCAGGATCAGCTCGGCCCCGTAGGCGGTCATGGCCGCGCGGCGCTCGAGCGACAGATTGTCCGGCATGATCAGGATCATGCGGTAGCCGCGTATGGCCGCCACCAGCGCCAGGGCGATTCCGGTGTTTCCGCTGGTTGCCTCGATCAGGGTATCGCCCGGCTTGATCTCGCCCCGGGCCTCGGCCCGGGCGATCATGGACAGGGCCGGGCGATCCTTGACCGAACCGGCCGGATTCGTGCCTTCCAGCTTCGCGAGGATGACGTTGCCGCGCGCGGCATTTCCTTCTCCGGGAATCCGCTGGAGCCGGACCAGAGGCGTGTTGCCGATGGTCTGTTCGATGGTGGGGTAGCTTCTCATGCGCCCCATCATAATCCAGCCGACCCGGTTTAGTTCCCTTTCCCCTTACTGCCTGGAGGCATATTGACCAGGATGGCCGGCCCCTCGCGGCCGGCCGGGCCGAGGGACAATCCGGCGGCCCGCAGCCCGTGGAGCCGCTTCGTGCCGAGCCCGCGCACGCGCCCGGCCAGGTCGTCGAACGACGAGAACGGACCGCCCCGGCGGCGCTCCTGGACGATGCGGGCGGCGGTCCGGGGTCCGATGCCGCGTACGGCTTCCAGTTGGGCCGGCGTGGCGGTGTTCGCGTCCACGCCGGCGGCATGGGTACCACCGAGCGTGGCCAATCCGAGGCCGGCGGCGACCGCCAGCCGTCCCGCGCAAAGCCGGGCGCCGCGCAGGCGATAGGGTCTGGAGTCGGGCTCGGCGCGCGTGGGATCGAGAAAGGGATTCATGGCTAGGCTCCGTTGAGAGTTGCCGGCGACCGGTCCGGCCGCCGCGACACCGTCCGGCGTCACCGCAAGCTTGCTCCTGGAGCCTCCCGGAAAGCGGGCGCGTACCGTCCGCTGTCCAAGGGGGAAAATGCGTAGGAAAACCGGGGCGTCCCTACTTCGACATGCCGCGCAGTTCCCGGATGTACTCGGAAACGCCGGTCTGCACGTCCCGCATCGGCGCGGTGAAACCGGCCGCGCGCAACTGCGTGGTGTCGGCCTGGGTGTAGCTCTGGTAGCGGCCCTTGAGGTCCTCGGGGAACTCGATGTAGCGCAGCAGCCCCTGCGCCGCCAGGTCGGCCAGCGCCAGGGGCGCCTCGCCGCGCTCCTCGCGCAGCGTGTTGACCACCGCGGCCGCCACGTCGTTGAAAGGCTGGGCCCGGCCGGTGCCGCAGTTGTAGACGCCCGACACCGGACGCCCCAGGAAATGCAGGTTCACTTCCACGACGTCATGGACCGAGATGAAGTCCCGCTGCTGCTGTCCGTCGCCATAGCCGTCCCAGCCGCCAAACAGGCGCACGTGGCCTTCCTTCAGGAACTGGTTCATGTTGTGGAAGGCGACCGAGGCCATCCTGCCCTTGTGCTGCTCGCGCGGGCCATAGACGTTGAAATAGCGCAGCCCCACCACCGGCGCGGTCAGCGCGCCCAGGCGGCGGCGCAGCACCTGATCGAACAGGAACTTGGAATAGCCGTAGACGTTCAGCGGCTTCTCGTTGCGCAGGTCCTCGGCATAGACCGGGCCCGCGCCGTACACGGCGGCCGACGAGGCATACAGGAAGGGAATCCGTTCGCGCTGGGCATACTCGAAAAGCTCCAGCGTGACGCGGTAGTTGTTGTCCATCATGTACTGGCCGTTGCGTTCGGTCGTGTCCGAGCACGCGCCCTGGTGCAGGATGGCGTCCACCTTGGGCAGGGATCCGTCCGCCACGCGGCGGCGGAAATCGTTCTTGTCCAGGTAGTCGGCGATCTCGCCGTCGACCAGGTTCACGAACTTGTCGCCTTCGAGCAAATCGTCGACCGCGATGATGTCGCGCTCGCCGCGGGCGTTCAGGCCCTTGACCAGATTGCTGCCGATGAAGCCGGCGGCTCCCGTTACGATGATCATGGCAAATTCCTCAATCTAGATCGCCAGGCCGGCACGCAATTCGTCCGGCGTCACGATCGATGTCCCCAGCTTGCCGACGACGATGCCGCCCGCCAGGTTGGCCCACCTCATGGCCGCATGCAGATCCAGCCCCGCCGCGCGCATGACGGCGAGCGTGGCGATCACGGTATCGCCGGCGCCCGACACGTCGAATACCTCGCGCGCCAGTGCCTCGACGTGGTCACGCCCCTCGGCCGTGAAAAGCGTCATGCCCAGTTCGGAACGCGTCACCAGCAAGGCCTCCAGGTCCAGCGCCTGGCGCAGGTGCTGGGCACGTTCGGCCAGTTGCGCCTCGTCGCGCCAGCGGCCCACGGCCTCGCGCATCTCGGACTGGTTGGGCGTGACCAGCGTGGCGCCGCGATAGCGGCCGTAGTCGTCGCCCTTGGGATCGACCAGCACGACGCAGCCGCGCGCGCGCGCCAGCGCGATCAGGTCCTGCACCTGGTCCAGCACGCCCTTGGCGTAGTCGGACAGCACGATCACGTCGTGGTCGGCGATGTGCACCGCCACCCGCGCCGCCAGGTCGGCCAGCACGCCCGGCGAAGGCGGCTGCTCGAAGTCCACGCGCAGCAGTTGCTGCTGGCGTCCCAGCACGCGCATCTTCATCGTGGTCGGCACCGACGGATCCGCGACCAGATCCGCGTGCACGCCCTCGTCCTCGCACAGCCGCGCGATGGCGCGCCCCGAATCGTCGTCGCCCACCACGCCCACCAGCGTCACGTGCGCCCCCAGCGTCGCCGCGTTGCGCGCCACGTTCGCCGCCCCGCCCAGCCGGTCCTCGCTGCGCGACACATGCACCACCGGCACCGGCGCCTCGGGAGAAATGCGATGCACCTCGCCGAACCAATACCGGTCCAGCATCACATCCCCCACCACCAACACCCGCGCCGCCGCGCGCTGCCCATCCGAGGGAAACACCCCCAACGCCGACGCGCTCATGCCTTGCTCCCCAACGGCAAACCAACACTGCCACACCCTAAGACGTCACACAACTCCAGGATGCGGTGGATCCGGCTCCGCCGGTCCGCCAGCGTCGCCCCCGGGACCCGGCGCCGGGCCGCCCCAAGGCGGGTCCCGGCCCCCCTGGGGGGCTGCCGCGTAGCGGCTGGGGGCTCACCATACTGGGCGCGCGTCAGCGCGCAGGGGGGGGCATCATCCTTATACAGCATCAAGTTCTTCCAATCGTTTGGGCGCATAGGTTTCCCAGGCGTTGCAGCCCGGACATTGCCAATGGAACCGCTTGGCCTTGAAACCGCACGCCTGGCAGGCGTAGCGATCCAGGCGCTGCGTATGCTTGTGTATCAGGCTGCGCATCAGCACGGCATCGTCCGCGGGCGTCCACGGCGAGGCGGCATCGGCCTGCGGGTTGTTCAACGTCACCACGTTCGCGGCCGCCTGCTGGCCCGGCTCGACCTGCGCCGCCTTGTCGCCCGCTACCTGCGCTTCCAGCAACCGGTCCAGCCCCAGCAGCGACGGATTGCGCTGCAAGGCCCCACGCGCGAAGTTCCAGGCCTGCGCCAGGCCGCGCTGCCGGCGCAGCGCCTGGAAGATGGCGTCGAACAGGTCCAGCGAGGGATGGCGCATGTAGTGCGCCTCGAGCTTCTCCAGCCCTTCGTTGGCCGTACCGCGCGCCTCGTGATTGGCAAGGAACTGCTCGGCCACCAGGCCCGCGTATTCGGGATGCGCGGACAGCACGGACTCCAGGTGCAGGCGCTGCGCCCGCAAGTCGCCTTCGCGACTGGCCAGGTCGGCCCGCATCATGGCGACGCGCACGTGGGGGGCCGTGCCGCCGCCCCGCTGGGCCTGGACCGAGGCATGCGTGGCCGCGTCCAGCGCCGCATGGGCCGCGTCGGTGTTGCCGGCGGCCAGGGCGGCCGCGGCTTCCTCGCAATGGAAATGCACGGCCTGCGGCACCGGTTCGTCGATCAGCCCTTGCAGGGCCTGCACGGCCTGGATGGCATGCGGCCAGTCGCGCTCGGTCTCGTGGATGCGGATCAGCGCGCGCAGCGCGTCGGGCGCGAATCGCGTTCCCTTCAACTGGTCGAAGGCCGCCTCGGCCCGGTCCAGCATGCCGGCGCGCAGATAGTCCTGCGCCAGCTCGTGCAAGGCCTGTTCACGCTGGTTGTCAGGCAGATCGGCGCGCTGCAGCAGGTTCTGATGCACCCGTATGGCACGCTCGATCTCGCCCCGGCGCCGGAACAGGCTGCCCAGGGCGAAGTGCAACTCGGTGGTCTCGGGATCGAGCTTGGCCACTTCGATGAAGGCATCGATGGCGCGATCGTGCTGCTCGTTCAGCAGGAAATTCAGTCCACGAAAATAGGAATCGGGCACGCTGCGATGTTCGGACAACATCTGCCGGATATCCACGCGCGCGGCTACCCAGCCCAGTCCGAACAACAAGGGTATGGCAATCAGCCACCAGGGTTCGAAATCCACATCGCTCCCTTACAACGGGGTCACGGGCAGGATGACGTCGGGCGACGGCGGCGCATCCGCGGACGACCCGCCCTTCGCCACGGCCCGGGTCTGGTCCAGCTCGCGCCGCAGCGAGGCGATCTCGCGGCGGCGGCGCATCACGCCCGGCACGGTCAGCAACAGGCCGAACACCGCGCCGACCACGAAACTGGCCAGCATGACCACGATCAGCGGCACTTCGCTGATCAGGTGATCGGCGAAGAAATACACGTTCACCCGGTCGGTATTCTTGAGCGCGAACAGCAGGACGACCACGAATATGACCAGTCTCAGCGCCCAGACGAGATATCGCATGGTTTGCTCCAGGTGAGGAAAAAACAAATTGTATCGCCCCCCTACGCGCTTCGCGCCCTCCCGGGCGGCGATGCGGGGAGACTGGCGATTCTAACTACTTGCACTGCTGCCAGGTAACTGGAAGCCGGCTCCCGGAAAAAGAAAACCCCGGCAGCCGGAGACTGTCGGGGTTGTTCGGGCTTGCTGCGACCGGAGGTCCGGCCGAGTCAGTTCCCGGAAGGCTTTTGCACGGGGGCGTCGACCCGCTCGCGCAACTCCTTGCCGGCCTTGAAGTGCGGGACCCGTTTTTCGGGAACCAGCACCTTTTCACCGGACTTGGGATTGCGCCCGATACGCGGCGGACGTTTGGACAACGAAAAACTGCCGAAACCACGGATCTCGATGCGCTGCCCTTCCGAGAGGGACTGAGCCATCGCATCGAGGATGGTCTTGACGGCGTAATCGGCGTCCTTGGCGACCAGCTGCGGATACCGGGCGGCCAATCGGGCGATCAACTCGGACTTCGTCATTGAGTTCATGAAACCTCTTAGAACGCCGTACCGGGCTATACCGGACTACCAGGTAACTCCCCCCTGGGCACAGCGGATCCGGCTTTGCCGGTCCCGCCAGTGCCGCCGGGGCGCGCGTGAGCGCGTAGGGGGTGGGCCTATCAGCCGTTCTGCTGGTCGAGCTTGGCCTTCAACAGGGCGCCCAGGTTGGTGGTACCCGACGAAGCGCTGGCATCGGACATGCGCTGGATGGCCTCGGCCGTCTCGGCGCTGTCCTTGGCCTTGATCGAGAGCTGGATCGAACGCGTCTTGCGGTCGATGTTCAGGATCATGGCGTCGATGTTGTCGCCGGCCTTCAGCACCGTGGTGGCGTCTTCCACGCGGCCCGAAGAGATCTCGGAAGCGCGCAGGTAGCCTTCGACGTCGACCGACAGGGTCACGACAGCGCCCTTGGCCTCGACCGACTTCACGGTGCCCTGGACGACGGCGCCCTTGTCATGGGTGCCCACGAAGTTGTTGAACGGATCGCCTTCCAGCTGCTTGATGCCCAGCGAGATGCGTTCCTTCTCGGTGTCGATGCCCAGCACCACGGCCTCGACTTCGTCGCCCTTCTTGAAGTTGCGCACGGCTTCTTCGCCGGACTCGCTCCAGGACAGGTCGGACAGATGGACCAGGCCATCGATGCCGCCGGGCAGGCCGACGAACACGCCGAAGTCGGTGATCGACTTGATGGCGCCGCGGACCTTGTCGCCACGCTTGTGGTTGATCGAGAACTCTTCCCACGGGTTGGGACGGCACTGCTTCATGCCCAGCGAGATGCGGCGACGGTCTTCGTCGATCTCGAGAACCATGACTTCCACTTCGTCACCCAGGGTGACGACCTTCTTGGGGTCGACGTTCTTGTTGGTCCAGTCCATTTCGGACACGTGGACCAGGCCCTCGATGCCGGCTTCGACTTCGACGAACGCGCCGTAGTCGGTCAGGTTGGTAACCTTGCCGAACAGGCGGGTGCCTTGCGGGTAGCGGCGAGCCAGACCCACCCACGGATCTTCGCCCAGCTGCTTGACGCCCAGCGAGACGCGGTTCTTTTCCTGGTCGAACTTGAGGACCTTGGCCTGGATTTCCTGGCCGACGGACAGGACTTCCGAGGGGTGACGCACACGGCGCCATGCCAGGTCGGTGATGTGCAGCAGGCCGTCGATGCCGCCGAGGTCGACGAACGCACCGTAGTCGGTGATGTTCTTGACGACGCCGTTGACGATCGCGCCTTCGTGCAGGGTCTCGAGCAGCTTCTGGCGCTCTTCGCCCATGTTGGCCTCGAGCACGGCACGGCGCGACAGCACGACGTTGTTGCGCTTGCGATCGAGCTTGATGACCTTGAATTCGAGGGTCTTGCCTTCGTACGGGGTAGTGTCCTTGACGGGACGCAGGTCGACCAGCGAACCCGGCAGGAAGGCACGGATCGCATTGGTCATGACGGTCAGCCCACCCTTGACCTTGCCGGTGATGGTGCCGGTGACGAGATCGCCGGATTCCAGGGCCTTCTCGAGCTGCAGCCAGGCAGCCAGGCGCTTGGCGCGGTCGCGCGACAGCACGGTGTCGCCGTAGCCGTTTTCAAGCGCGTCGATGGCCACCGAGACGAAATCGCCTTCGGAGACTTCGAGCTCACCCTTGTCGTCGAGGAATTCCTCGAGCGGGATCAAGGCCTCTGACTTCAGGCCGGCATTGACCACGACGAAGTTATGGTCGATGCGCACCACCTCGGCGGTGATGACTTCGCCGGATTTCATTTCCTGGCGCTTGATGCTTTCTTCGAACAGGGCGGCAAAGCTTTCTTCGCCGGCAGGGGCTTGGGAAACCGAAGACATTGTTGAGTGTTACCGGGTTACGCACTTCATGGGGGCGGTCGAGACATTCGACCTGACACCGCACCAATCGGTGGAGTTGCAATACCTCATTGCTGAGGGCCTTTACTACGTGCTGCTAAGAATCGCTGCTGCGCTTTCAGGCACGCGATGCGCCCGAACGCTCGCTCCACCAGCTCATCACCTGTTCGACCGTCTGGTCGATGGTGAGGTGGGAGGAATCGAGCACCAGGGCATCGTGGGCGGCGGCCAGTGGCGCATTCGCCCGTTGCGTATCGCGCGCATCGCGCGCTTCCAGATCGCGCAAAAGGGTTAAGAGGTTAGCCGAAAAACCCTTTTCGATCAACTGTTTATAGCGTCGCTGGGCCCTCGCCTCGGCGCTGGCCACCAGGAATATCTTGAGGTCGGCGTCCGGAAAAACAACCGTCCCCATGTCCCGGCCGTCGGCCACCAGCCCCGGCGCGCACCGGAAGGCGCGCTGGCGGTCGAGCAGCGCGGCCCGCACCGGCGCCAACACCGCCACCTGCGAGGCCATGTTGCCGACTTCCTCGCGGCGGATGTCGGCGGTGACGTCGCGCCCGCCCATGGAGACCCCGTCGGCGACGAAGCGCACGTCCAGCGCCGCCGCCGCGGCCGCTGCGCCCTGGGCGTCAGTCGCGGCGATGCCCTGTTCCAGGCAGGCCAGCGCGGTCAGGCGGTACAACGCCCCGCTGTCCAGCAGGTGCCAGCCCAATTGGGCCGCCACTCGCGCCGCGATGGTGCCCTTGCCCGAGGCCGTCGGCCCATCGATGGCGATCATGGGAACCGTGGAACCATTCATTTACGAAACCTATCGTTTTTATCGCATCGATCAATTGGCGTCTCACCCCCGGGTCGGCGCACAATTCGAAAACGATTCTCATTACCAATCAAGGAAGACGGTGATGGCCAAGACCCTTGCCTTCGGCGGCCTGCACATCGTGACCTCGTTCAGCGTCACCTACATTATTACCGGCAGCGTGGCGCTGAGCGGCGCGGTCACCTTCATCGAACCCGCCGTCAACACGGTCGTGCACTATTTCTTCGACAGGTTCTGGGACCGGGGCCGGCGCGCCGGGGATCTGGCCGCCGCGGCTCAAGCCCCCACCAGTCCCGCGTAGACATCGAAATACGTGGGGAAGGTCTTGCTTACGCAACCCGGATCGAGGATGCGCACTCCCACGGGACCGAACGCGGCCAGCGAGAAGCACATGGCCATGCGATGGTCGTCCCAGGTGCCGATCTCGGCCGGCGTCCAGGTGGCGGGAGGCGTCACGGTCAGGCTGTCCGGCGTGGCCGCCACGGTCGCGCCCAGCTTGGCCAGCTCGGTCTGCATCGCGTGGATGCGATCGGTTTCCTTGACCCGCCAGCTCGCGATGTTGCGCAGGCGGCACGGTCCGTCCGCATACAAGGCCAGCACCGCCGCCGTCATCGCGGCATCCGGGATCAGGTTGAAATCGGCGTCGAAGGCCTTCAGGCGCCCCCCCTCGGCCACGTTGACGCCCCGCGTCTCTATCCAGTCCGGCCCCATCTCGACCTCGGCGCCCATCGCCGCCAGGGTGTCGGCGAACGCCACGTCGCCCTGGATGCTGTCGCGGCCGACGCCGGTCACGCGCACCGGCCCGCCGCCTATCGCACCCAGGGCCAGGAAATAGGAAGCCGACGAGGCGTCCCCCTCGACCAGCATGTGGCCCGGCGACCGGTAGGCGGCCTGGGCAGGCACGGTGAAGCGCCGCCAGCCATCGCGCCCGACCGTCACGCCGAAGCGGCGCATCAGGTTCAGCGTCATCTCGACGTAGGGCTTGGAAATCAGCTCGCCCTCGACCTCGATCACGAACTCCCGGCCGGTGGCCTGGGTAGCCAGCGGAGCGGCCAGCAACAGCGCGGTCAGGAACTGGCTGGAAACCGACCCGTTGACCTTGACCGGCCTGGACAGGTCCAGTTCGCCCCAGCCCAGCGACAGCGGCGGATAGCCCTCGCGGCCCTGGTAAGCCACGCGCGCGCCCAGCATGCGCAACGCGTCCACCAGGTCGCCGATGGGCCGCTCGTGCATGCGCGGCACGCCGTGCAGCACATAGTGGCCGCCCATCATCGCCAGCGCCGCGGTCAGCGGGCGGATGGCCGTGCCGGCGTTGCCCATGAACAGGTCGGCCTGGCCGACCGGAAAGCGCCGCGCGCCCTGGACCAGCACTTCGTCGGGACGCGGGCCCGCCGTGATCGTTATGCCCAGCTTGCGCAAGGCCGCCAGCATGACCTGGGTGTCGTCCGAATCGAGCAGGCCGGTCAGGCGGGTCGTGCCCTCGGCCAATGCCGACAACAGCAGCACGCGGTTGGAAATGCTCTTGGAGCCGGGAAGGTCGATGGCGCCCCGCGCGCGGCGCGCCGGAGCCAGGTCGAGGTACGGTGGATGGCGGGGGGAATCGGTCATGGCGGTCATTCGTTCGTATCGGGAGATGGCTGCCCTGCCCGCCAGGCGCGCCGGGACTTCGACACGGCTTCCAGCATGGCTTGCAGGCCCGCCGCGTCGCCCTCGCTCATGGCCCGCTCGAAGGCATCCAGGGCCCGCCGCACGGCGGCGGTCTCCTGCATCATGGCTTCGCGATTTGCCAGGAAGATGTCACGCCACATATCGGGCGAGCCGCCGGCGATGCGGGTGAAGTCGCGAAAGCCGCTGCCGGCCAGGTCCAGCCGCAGGCCCGCATCGGCGGCTTCCAGAACCTGCGTCATGTAGGCGAAGGCCAGCAGGTGCGGCACGTGGCTGACCGAGGCGAGCACGGTGTCGTGTTCGCCCGGGCGCATCGTCCGGATCTCGGCGCCGCAGGTGGCCCACGCCCGTTCGACCAGGCCGACGGCCGCGGGCGGGTTCTCGTCCAGCGGAGTCAGGATCACCGTGCGCCCGCGGTACAGGTCGGCAAAGGCGGCGGCCGGGCCGCTTTGTTCGCTGCCGGCGATCGGATGGCCCGGCACGAACTGGCCGATGCGGGCGCCCAACGCCTCGCGCGCAGCGCGCACCACGTCCATCTTGGTACTGCCGGCATCGGTAACGACGGTGCCGGGCCCCAGATGCGGCGCCAGGCCGTCCAGGGTCGCGCGCGTCGCGCCCACCGGCACGGCCATCAGGACCAGGTCGGCCCGCGCGGCTTCTTCCAGCGAGACCGCCCGGTCGATCAGGCCCAGCTTGCGCGCCTGCTCGAGCGTCCCGGCCTGGCGGCCGACGCCCCAGACCTCGCCGACCTGCCCCGCGCGCCGCAGCGCGGCGGCGAACGAACCGCCGATCAGCCCCACGCCCACCACCGCGAGTACCGGCACCAGGGGCTGCGGGGAACCAGGGGCTTCCCGAGCCGAATCCGGATGCGACATGGGTACGTCTCCGCTCAAGCAGATACCGGGTACGACCCCAGCACCTTGAGGAACGCCACGCGCGCCTGCAGCGCGGCCAGCGCCTTGGCGACCTTGGGGTCCTGGCGATGGCCTTCGATATCGACGTAGAAATAGTATTCCCACTGGCCGGTGCGGGCCGGGCGGGACTCGAAGCGCGTCATGGACACGTCGTTCTCGGCCAGCGGGGCCAGCATCTGGTAGACCGCGCCCGCTTCGTTGGGCACGGCCAGGATCAGGCTGGTCTTGTCGCGGCCCGAGGGCGTGGTCTCGAGATGGCCGATGGCCAGGAAACGGGTGCGGTTGTGCGGATCGTCCTGGATGCCCGAGGCCACGATCTTGAGCCCCCAGCGCTGCGCCGCCTGCTCGCTGGCGATGGCCGCCACGGCAGGGTCCTCGGACGCCAGGCGGGCCGCCTCGGCATTGCTGGCCGCCGACGCCCGGGCCAGCTCGGGATGATGGTCGGACAGCCAGCCCTGGCACTGCGCCAGCGACTGCGGATGCGAGCGGATGACGCTCACGCCGTCCAGCGTGCCGCTTTGGGTCATCAGGCACTGCACCACGGCGACCGAACGCTCGCCCAGCACCTTCACCGGCGAGGACAGCAGCAGGTCCAGCGTGCGGTTGACCGCGCCTTCGTTGGAGTTTTCCAGCGGGACGATGCCGAAGTCCGCGCGGCGGGTTTCCACCGAGCGGAACACTTCGTCGATCGTGCCGCACGAAATGGCCTCGACCGCGTGGCCGAAATGCGCCAGCACGGCCTGCTCGGAATAGGTGCCCTGTGGCCCCAGATAGGCGACGCGGGCGGGCTGCTCCAGCGCGCGGCACGCCGACATGATCTCCATCCAGATGGCCGACAGCGCCTGGCCGGGCAGCGGCCCGGCGTTGAGCTCCTGCAGCCGCCGGATGACCTGGGCCTCGCGTTCGGGCCGGAACACGGCCCCGGCGTGGTGCTCCTTGGCCATGCCCACCGCCTGCGCCGTGCGCGCGCGCTCGGACAGGAGTTCGAGCACCTGGGCGTCGATGGCGTCGATGCGCTGGCGCAGCGGCCCCAGCTTCTTTTGCAGATCGTCATCCATGGCTGCGCTCGAATTCCTTCATGAAGTCGACCAGGGCGCGCACGCCCTCGATGGACATCGCGTTGTAGATGGACGCGCGCATGCCGCCCACGCTCTTGTGCCCCTTGAGCTGCAGCAGATGCGCGGCTTCGGCCGCCTTCAGGAACGGCGCGTTCAGCGCATCGTCGCGCAGCATGAACGGCACGTTCATGCGCGAGCGGACGGGCCGGTGCACCGGATTGCGGTAGAACGAGGTGCTGTCGAGGTAGTCGTACAGCAGTCGGGCCTTGGCCACGTTGGCGGTTTCCATGCCCGCCACGCCCCCGCGCTGCTTGAGCCACTTGAACACCAGGCCGGCGATGTAGATCGCGTAGGTGGGCGGCGTGTTGAAGCGCGAGCGCTCTTTCGCCACGATGGCGTAGTCGAACGCCGACGGACAGATGGGCAGCGCCTGGCCCAGCAGGTCCTTGCGGACGATGACGATGGTCAGGCCGGCCGGCCCGATGTTCTTCTGCGCGCCGGCGTAGATCAGCCCCGCGCGGCGCACGTCCATCGGCCGCGACAGGATGTGCGAGGACGCGTCCACGGTCAGCGCGGTATCGGGCGCGCCCAGCGCGGCCAGGTCCGGCCAGTCCATGAACTCCACGCCGCCGATGGTCTCGTTGCTGCACAGGTGAAGGTAGCTCGCCTGCGGACGCACGCGCCAGGAGCCGGGGTCCGGCATATAGGTCCATGGGCCTTGCTGCGCACCGTCCACGACGGCGGCCTGCTCGGACGTGGCGGCCACGGCCACGTCGCCGTAGCGGCGCGCTTCCGCGCAGGACTTGACCGACCACGAACCGCTTACCACGTAGTCGGCCGCATGCGCCTCGCGGCGGCCGATCAGGTTCATCGGCGCGATGGCGTTCTCGCCCAGTCCGCCGCCCTGCAGGAACAGCACGGCGTAGTCGTCCGGAACCGAGAGCAGTTCGCGCAGGTCGGCCTCGGCCTCGTCGCAGATCTGCTCGAAGTGCTTGCCGCGATGGCTCATCTCCATCACCGACATGCCGCTGCCGTGCCAATCCAGCATTTCGGCCGCCGCCTGTTGCAGCACGGCCTCGGGAAGGACGGCCGGACCGGCCGAGAAGTTGTAGGGTCGATTCATGGCAGCCGCCTTATTCGGCCTCGCTGGAAGACGGGGCCTGCGGTTCGGCGTCGGCGCCGTCGCCTTCGGGCTCCTCGGTATCGGACTCGACCACGCGCTGCACGCCCGACAGGTGCGTGCCCTCGTCGATGTTGATGAGCGTGACACCCTGCGTGGCCCGGCCCATTTCACGGATCTCGCTGACACGCGTGCGCACCAGCACGCCGCCGGTGGTGATCAGCATGATCTCGTCGGTCGGATCCACCAGCACGGCGCCCACGACCTTGCCGTTGCGCTCGGACGTCTGGATGGCGATCATGCCCTTGGTGCCCCGGCCATGGCGGGTGTATTCGCCGATGGGCGTGCGCTTGCCGTAGCCGTGCTCGGTCGCGGTCAGCACGCTCTGGATTTCGTTCTCGGCCACCAGCAGCGAAATCACCGTGTGCGAGTCCTCCAGCATCATGCCGCGCACGCCGCGCGCGGTGCGGCCCATGGGACGCACGTCGTTCTCGTCGAAGCGCACGGCCTTGCCGGCATCGGAGAACAGCATCACGTCATGCTTGCCGTCGGTCAGCGAGGCGCCGATCAGGTAGTCGCCGTCGTCCAGGTCCACCGCGATGATCCCGGCCTTGCGCGGATTGGAGAAGTCGGACAGCGGCGTCTTCTTGACCGTGCCCTTGGCCGTGGCCATGAAGACGTAGTGGTCCTCGCTGTATGCCTTGACGGTCAGCACCACCGTGATCTTCTCGCCTTCCGACAACGGGAACATGTTGACGATGGGCCGGCCGCGCGAGTTGCGGGTGCCCTGCGGCACTTCCCAGACCTTCAGCCAGTACACGCGGCCGCGGTTGCTGAAGCACAGGATGGAGTCGTGCGTGTTGGCGATGAAGAGCTGGTCGATCCAGTCGTCTTCCTTCGTGGCCGTGGCCTGCTTGCCCCGTCCGCCGCGCTTCTGCGCGCGGTACTCGGACAGCGGCTGGCTCTTGATGTAGCCCGAATGGGACAGCGTCACCACCATGTCGGTCGGGGTGATGAGGTCCTCGGTGTCGAGCTCGGTGGCGTTCAGCTCGATGTGCGAACGGCGGATGTCCTTCGTGTCGGTGCCGAACTCGGCCTTGATGGCCGACAGTTCGTCGCCGATGATGGTGGTCACGCGCTCGGGCTTGGCCAGGATGTCGAGCAGGTCGGCGATGTTGGCCATCACGTCCTTGTACTCGCCCACGATCTTGTCCTGCTCCAGGCCGGTCAGGCGCTGCAGGCGCATGTTCAGGATTTCCTGGGCCTGCGTATCGCTCAGGCGGTACAGGCCGTCGGCCTGCATGCCGAAGTCCTCGGGCAGGCCCTCGGGACGGTAGGCGCTGCGGCCGCCGGCCGTATCGGTCTCGGCGCGCGTCAGCATCTCGCGCACCAGCGACGAGTCCCAGGTGCGGGCCATCAATTCCTGGCGGGCGATGGGCGGCGTCGGGGCCGCCTTGATGATGGCGATGAAATCGTCGATGTTGGCCAGCGCCACGGCCAGGCCTTCGAGCACGTGGCCGCGCTCGCGCGCCTTGCGCAGCTGGAACACCGTGCGGCGGGTCACGACCTCGCGGCGGTGCGCAAGGAAATACTCCACCATCTGCTTCAGGTTCAACAGGCGCGGCTGGCCTTCCACCAGCGCCACCAGGTTCATCCCGAAGGTGTCCTGCAGCTGGGTGTTCTTATAGAGGTTGTTGAGCACAACCTCGGGCACTTCGCCACGCTTGAGCTCGATCACGACACGCATGCCGTCCTTGTCGGACTCGTCGCGGATGTCGGAGATGCCCTCGACCTTCTTCTCGTTGACCAGTTCGGCGATGCGCTCGAGCAGCGAACGCTTGTTGACCTGATACGGGATCTCGTCGACCACGATGGCCTGGCGGCCACCCTTCTCGACGTCCTCGAAATGGGTCTTGGCCCGCATCACCACGCGGCCACGGCCGGTGCGATAGCCTTCGCGCACGCCGGACATGCCATAGATGATGCCGCCCGTGGGGAAGTCGGGGGCGGGAATGATCTCGATCAGCTCGTCCACCGTGCACTCGGGATTGCGCAGGCAGTACAGGCAGCCGTCGACGACTTCGGCCAGGTTGTGCGGCGGGATGTTGGTGGCCATGCCCACGGCGATGCCGGAGCTGCCGTTGACCAGCAGGTTGGGCAGGCGTGCCGGCAGCAACAGCGGTTCTTTCTCGCTGCCGTCGTAGTTGGGCCCGAAATCCACCGTTTCCTGGTCGATGTCGGCCAGCAGCTCGTGCGCGATCTTGGCCAGGCGGATTTCCGTGTACCGCATGGCCGCCGCGCCGTCGCCGTCGACCGAACCGAAGTTGCCCTGGCCGTCGACCAGCATGTAGCGCAGCGAGAAGGGCTGGGCCATGCGCACGATCGTGTCGTAGACCGCCTGGTCGCCGTGCGGGTGGTACTTACCGATGACATCGCCGACGATACGGGCCGATTTCTTGTAGGCCCGGTTCCAGTCGTTGTTCAGTTCGTGCATCGCGTACAGCACGCGCCGGTGCACCGGCTTCAGACCGTCTCTGACGTCGGGAAGGGCGCGGCCGACGATCACGCTCATCGCGTAATCCAGGTAGCTGCGGCGCATTTCCTCTTCAAGAGAGATCGGTAGTGTTTCCTTGGCGAAGGAATCCATGGGCAAGCTGCATCAAGAGGTGTTGTCCATCCCGCTCGCAAGGCATTTCGCGAGGGCAAAACAGCTTGCGAACGAACGGCGGGCGAAGCTTGGGAGTTTATCACCCCGGCCTGGCGTTATGCTTAGGGCCCCGCCCCCACCCGCCCCGTCCATGGCCTCGACCACCCTGCTGCTTCCCGACTGGCTGATTCCCGTCGAACCCGACCAGGCCGTCCTGGCCGGCCACGGCATTGCCGTCCGCGACGGCCGGATCGCCGACATCGCACCGCACGCCGTCCTGCGCAGCCGGCATCCGGACGCCGCCGAACAGGCCTTGTCCGGCTGCGCCCTGCTGCCCGGCTTCGTCAACCTGCATACGCACGCGGCCATGAGCCTGTTGCGCGGCGCCGGCGACGACCTGCCGCTCATGACCTGGCTGCAGGAACGCATCTGGCCCATGGAACGCAAGCTGATGTCCGCCGATTTCGTCTACGACGGCAGCGTCCTCGCCTTCGCCGAGATGCTGGCCGGCGGCACCACCTGCTGCGCCGACATGTACTTCTACCCCGAAGAGGTCGCGCGCGCCGCGCTGTCGATGGGGATCCGCGCGGCCGTGGGCGGCACGGTGTTCGAGATTCCCGACGCGCCCCCCGCCGAGCAGATGCTCGCCCAGGCCCTGGCGGCCCACGAAAAGTACCGCGGCGAACCCGGGCTGCGCTTCATGCTGGCCCCCCACGCCCCCTACACCGTGGGCGACGACATGCTGCGGCACCTGGCCGCCGTGGCCGAAGAGGCCGACCTGACCATCGCCATCCACCTGCACGAGACCCGCCAGGAAGTGGACGAGGCGCTGGCCATGCACGGCATGCGCCCCACCGAGCGCCTGGCCCACCTCGGGCTGCTGTCCCCCCGCCTGGTGGCCGTGCATGGCGTCCACCTGGACGCCGACGACATCGCGCTGCTGGCCGCCCATGGCGCCAGCCTGGCCCATTGCCCGGCATCGAACCTCAAGCTGGCCAGCGGCCTCGCCCCCGTCGCCCGCCTGCTCGAGGCCGGCGTCAACCTCGGCATAGGCACCGACGGCGCCGCCAGCAACAACCGCCTGGACATGCTGTCGGAACTGCGCCTGGCGGCCCTGCTGGCCAAGGGCGCGAGCGGCGACGCGCGCGCGCTGCCCGCCCACCGGGCGCTGCATGCGGCCACCCTGGGCGGCGCGAAGGCGCTGGGATGGGACCGCGAGATCGGCTCGATAACGCTGGGCAAATACGCCGACCTGGTGGCGATCCGGCTCGATTCCGCCCGGCTGGCGCCGGTGTTCGACCCGGTTTCCCACGTGGTCTACGCGGCCGGCAGGGAGGACGTGGAAGAGGTCTGGGTAGGCGGCCAATCAGTTGCGAAAAAGCTACAACTCACCAATTCACCATCAAAAAGCGATCTCGAAAGGATAATGTCCCGGTTATCGCAGTGGCGCTTGCGTGCAGCCGGTGTGATTTCTGGCACAAACACTTACTTATCCCAGGAGTGAGTGGCATGAGAGAACAACCGCAATGCTATACTGGGCATGTATATCCATGTTGCGGCGGGGGTTCGCTGCGAGTTTCATTTCAAGCTAAGAGGAGAAACATGAACAAACGCTCCAAAATTGGAATCTCTCTGGCGCTCGCCTTCGCTGCCGTGACGGCCTCGGGCGTGGCCTCTGCTCAAGCCGGTAAGGTCAACGACAACTGGCAATCCGCGTTCGGCGTGCAAGTCAAAAGCGCTGACGGCCTGTGCTGGCGCAATGGGTTCTGGACCCCCGCCACCGCTGATCCGTCCTGCGATGGCGCGCTGAAGGTCGCTGCGCCTGCCGCTGCCCCGGCTCCCGCCCCCGCTCCCCGCCCGGCACCGGCCCCCGTGCCCGTTCCGGTCAGCCAGAAGGTCACCTACTCGGCTGACGCCTTCTTCGACTTCGACAAGTCCGTCGTCAAGCCCGAAGCCAAGGTCAAGCTGGACGAGCTGGTCAACCAGATCCGCGGCATCAACCTGGAAGTCGTGATCGCCGTCGGCCACACCGACTCGATCGGTACCGACGCCTACAACCAGCGCCTGTCGGTCCGTCGTGCCGAAGCTGTCAAGGCTTACCTGGTCAGCAAGGGCATCGAAGCCAACCGCGTCTACACCGAAGGCAAGGGCGAGAAGCAGCCCATCGCCGACAACAAGACCGCCGCCGGCCGCGCCAAGAACCGCCGCGTGGAAGTCGAAGTCGTGGGTACGCGCAACAAGTAATCCACTGCCTGCCAGCTGGATTCCGGCGGTATCCTTCGGGGTACCGCCGGCTGAAACCCCGCTCTGCGGGGTTTGTTTTTTTTGCCGCCGGGCCGCCCCAAGGCAAAAAGCGCCCCCTCGGGGGGCAGCCCCGCCGCGCAGCGGCAAGCGTGGGGGGCATTCTTGTGCCGTCACATGGAGTCCGTCATGACGACCACCGCCCAGGAGTCCCGGCCCGTCAATGCCGATGCGGCCGAATTGGCCAAGTTCAGTGCCCTGGCCTCGCGCTGGTGGGACCCGGAAAGCGAATTCAAGCCGCTGCACGCCATCAACCCCCTGCGCCTGGAGTGGATCAGCCAGATGGCGGGCGGGCTGGGAAACAAATCCGTGCTGGACGTCGGATGCGGCGGCGGAATACTGGCCGAAAGCATGGCCGCGCGCGGGGCAACGGTTACCGGCATCGACCTGGCCGAGAAATCGCTGAAAGTCGCGAAGCTGCACAGCCTGGAAAGCGGCGTGAAAGTGGAATACCGCAATATCAGCGTGGAACAGCTGGCCGCCGACCAGCCCGCCGCTTTCGACATCGTGACGTGCATGGAACTGCTGGAACACGTGCCCGATCCGGAATCCGTGATTCATGCGTGCGCCTCGCTGGTCAAACCCGGGGGCCGTGTCTTTTTCTCCACACTGAATCGCAATTTGAAATCGTTTACCTTCGCCATACTGGGCGCCGAATACATATTGGGCCTGGTACCGCGGGGCACGCACAGCTACGACCACTTCATCCGCCCCAGCGAGCTGCTGGGCGCCGCCCGGCAGGCGGGGCTCGAGGCGGTGGCCATCAAGGGGCTGGAATACAACCCCCTGACGAAGATCTACCGGCTGAGCGGCGACAGCAGTGTCAATTACATGGTGGCAACGATACGTTCATGAAACCGCTGGTTCTCTTCGACTTCGACGGCACCCTGGCCGATACCGCTCCCGATCTTGCCGCGGCCGCCAACCAGCAGCGCCTGCGCCGCGGCCTGCCCGCCCTGCCCTACGAGCAACTGCGCCCCATGGCCTCGCACGGCGCGCGCGGCCTGCTGGGCGTGGCCCTCGGGCTCACGCCCGACGCCCCCGAATACGAGGCGTGCAAGCAACAATTCCTGAACGACTACGCCGCCAACATCGCCGTGCACACGGTGCTTTTCCCCGGCGTGGAAGACCTGCTGGCCAACCTCGTCCAGGAAGGCTGGGCGTGGGGCATCGTCACCAACAAGGTCACCCGCTTCACCACGCCGCTGGTGCGCCATCTGGCGCTCGAGCAGCACAGCGCCGTGGTCGTCTGCGGCGACACCACGGCCTACTCCAAGCCCCATCCCGAGCCGCTGCTGCACGCCGCCCGGGAAGTCGGCGTCGCGCCGCAGCACTGCCTGTACGTGGGCGACGACCAGCGCGACATCATCGCCGGCCAGGCCGCGGGCATGAAGACCATCGCCACCGCGTATGGCTATTGCGGCAACGGCGTGCCGGTCGAGTCCTGGGGAGCGGACACCGTGGTCGACTCGGTCCCGGCCCTGCTGCCCGCGATACGGCGCCTGCTGGCCGCGTAACGGTCCCCAGCTGGGGCGGCCCTCTTGAAAACCCGCCTCATGCCTCCATATGGGATACAATCCTCCTCAAGGGGCCGTACCGGTTTCGACGGGGGTCGCGAAGCAGCACAGGGCATGTCGAGCACCAGTAAGCTCGTTAAACCACTGGAAACGCAAATAAACGCCAACGACGAGCGTTTCGCTCTCGCCGCTTAAGCGGTGAGCCGCTGCACCGATCTGTCCTTGGGTCGGGCGGAGGAAGGGCAACTTTCCTAAGAATCCCTGTCTAGGGCCATAACCCCCGAAGCAGCTGATTCTGAACCGCAGCAGTGTCATTTTCAGGGAATCGGTATGGACTGGGGTCACACGGTTCATGCTTAAACTACGTGAATCGCTGTGTGCCGGCCTGTCGGTTGGCTAAGCACACGGTTAAATCCAAATAAATCGACTACACATGTAGAACTGTCTGTAGAGGGCTTCCGGACGCGGGTTCAATTCCCGCCGGCTCCACCAACTCCCCTGACAAACCCCGTAGATTCCCGTCTGCGGGGTTTTCTTTTGCGCGCCCACCCGGTTTCGGCGGCCAATGGCGAGAATCAAAAACTATCCTCGCGAATCGAAAACACCTCCCACACCGCCCCATGGGTTTTTCTTGATTATCTTGATGATTATTATCGGACCAGCATGCACCGCGGCGCCGCGCCGTTCGCGGTACGCCCAAACGGATTGATCCCGGGCCCCCTGCTCGAACAGCCAGCGGGGACGACGTTCCCCTGGAAGGCTCATATACTATCCGGCATGCCACGGCGGGCCGCAACGCGGCGGCCGCCTTCCCCAGGATCGCGCCCCCTCTTGCAGCCATGACGCCCATCCCGACACTCGCCCTGATCGCCGCCGGCCTGCTTACCGCGCACAATGCCCTGGCGGCATGCGCGCCGCGCGCCGACGATGAATTGAAGGCCATGAGCAACGACGACCTGAAGGCCGCTTATTGCGACGCGCGCGCGCAGTCGGTCATCCAGGCACCCACGCCGATGCCGTCGCTGCCCTCGCTGCCGGGTTCGCCGAATGCCCGGCCCCGCGCCGCGGCCCCCACCGGCAATGCCTGCCTGACCGCGACGGCGCAACTGGTGCGCGTCATGGAAACGCGCAAGATCGACATCGACAAGGCGCGCGAAAGCTGCGGCAAGTAACCCATCCCTCCGGAATCCGCGTTTCCAGGATCGCCATGAAACTCTTCGTCCCCCTGCTGTCCCTGGCCGCCCTGACGGCTCAGCCCGCGCTGGCCGCCGAACCCTGGACGGGCGCGTTCTGGAACGAGCAATGCGCTCCCGGCGCCGGCGGCGAGGCCTCGCTGGGCTGCTCGTCCTTCGTCATGGGTGCGATCGACGGCATGCGCGTCCAATCCATGGCCACCAAAACGCCCTTGCCGTTCTGCGCGCCCGGCAATGTGTCCACCGGACGCACGGTCGAACTCTTCCGGCAGCGGCTGGCCAGCCGGCCGCAGGATCACGGCCTGCCCGCCGTGGTGATACTGGTGAACGCGCTGGGGGAAGCCTACCCCTGCAAGCAGTAGGCATCGCGGAGCGAAAAAAAACCGCCCGGCCTGAAGCCGGGCGGCTGGAAGACTCCTGCCGGGGCGCTTAGAACCGCGCGCCCGAGCCGGAAATCGCGTCCAGGCTCCGGCGCAGCGCCTCGCGCGCCTGGGCGGCCTCTTCGGTCTCGCCGGCACTGGCCTTGGCCATGCGAGTAGCCGCCGCCGTGTCCTCGTAAGGCAGCGGCGGCTCGGCGCACGTACTGCTGCGCCCCGGCACCACGCCGTTGGCGAAGTAGGTACCGATCGTCGCATCGACGCAGGCATTGCTTTCCGGCACCACACCATGCGAGTAGGCGCCGGTGACCACGACCAGGTGCGCCTGCGGCAGCGCGTCGAAAGAGCGCCGGGCGCCTTCAGTCGCGGTCTGGGCATCGAACTCGCTCTGCAGCATCAGGATGGGGGCCGACGCGCCGGCGCGCGACAACGGCGGCTTGGCGACCGAAGGACCGCCCCAGGTCGCGCACAGGCTGCGGGTAACCGAACCGCCCTCGTAGGGATAGCTGGCCGCCATCTCGTTGCCCAGCTTCACCCAGTATTGCGGGTCGGTGCTCGTGGCCACCGTGTCGTTGCACACCACGGTGTTGAACACGGAATTGAAGGTGCTGAGCTCCACCGGCGAAGGCGTTGGCGTGAAGGCCCGGAAATACGGCTCGATCATGGCCTGGGCCATGCCCCGGATCTCGATGTCGTCGCCGAAAGAGTCCGGCACGAACTCGTACTCCATCAGCTTCGCGTCCAGCTCCCTGGAATCATCGATGCCGGGGTTGTCGATCAGCACCTGGTTCATGCCACGCGCGGCGGCGATGAGCTGCGCCCCCTTGGCGACGCGGTTGGTCTTGCTCAGGATGGCGTGCAGCCCGGCCTGTTGGCCGAACGCCACCCGCATGGGTTCTGGCAACGCGCGGTAGACGTTCGCGATCTTGGCCGCGTCGGTGCCTATTCCGAAGCGATCGGGATGGCGGGCCGCGAAGGGAGAGATGAACTCGTCCAGCACACGCTGCATGGCCATGGGCTGCATCACGACGTTGACGTCGATATTGCCGGTGACGTCCATCGAGCTGTCCAGCACCACGCGCCCGACCCGCTCGGGGAACAGCGACGCATACCAGGCCCCCAGCCAGGTTCCGTAGGAAATGCCGACGTAGTTGAACTTGGCGTCGCCCAGCAGTTCGCGGATCAGGTCCATGTCGCGGACCGTGGCGTCGGTGTTGATGTACTTGACCAGCGGATTGCGCAGGCAGGCATCGCCCAGCGCATTGGCGTTGAACAGCATGGCCGCGACGTTGGCCTCGCTACGGTCCGAGCTGTGGTGCTCGGGCCTGAGCATGCCGCTCGTGCCTCAGTACATGCGGCTGCTGGCGCCGACGCCGCGCGGCGAAAAGCCGATCATGTCGTAACGCTGGGTGATCGTGCGAAGCTGCTGCCCCGTGGTCGTGGACTCGCTGGCGTTGCCCCACAGCGCGGCCAGGTTCAGCGACCAGGCCAGGCCGTCGCCGCCGGGGCCGCCCGGATTGACCAGGATGGCGCCCAGCCGCTGCGAGGGCTCGCCCGCCGCCACGCGGGACACGGCCACGACGGCGTCGCCCTTCGTAGGGTTCGAATAGTCGAGCGGCACGCGTATGGTCGCGCAGCTCAGACGCTTGTTCAGGGTGATATAGGCGGGAGATTCGCCGCCCACGGTTTCAGGATCGCATTCATGCCAACTCACGACCTGGTCGCGGTAGGGCTGCAGGGGGTCGACCGGAGCGGGAACGGCGCCGTCGCCGCCGCAGGCAGCCAGCGCGGCCAGCGCGGCGGCCGCCAGCCCTCCGGCCAAGGCACGTACTCGCAAATTCGAGAAATCACAATGTCGAATCAATTCGATACCCCCTGTTGCCTATTTATCAATTTGTTTCACTTATGCTTATTATCGGCGGGCACCTTATCAAGAGCAAGCACGCGGGTGTTTTGCCCCCCTCGCCGACTTGGATCTATGCTGGAAGGCTACGAAGGAGCCCATCATGTCCACTCCGCCCGCCGCTTCCGACACGGTCAGCCGTCCCCGCGACATTGAACGCATCGTTGCCGGCCGCGCCACCTCCGACGGGGCCGGCGTCAAGCTCACGCGAGTCATCGACCAGCACCTGCAGCGCCGCCTGGACCCGTTCCTGATGCTGGATGCATTCGGCACGGACAACCCCGATGACTACATCGCGGGTTTCCCGGACCATCCGCACCGCGGCTTCGAGACCATCACCTACATGATCGCGGGCCGCATGCGCCACCGGGACAGCGCCGGCCACGAGGGCCTGCTGGAGAACGGCGGCGTGCAATGGATGACCGCGGGCCGGGGAGTGATCCACTCCGAACTCCCGCAGCAGGAAGCAGGCGTCATGGAGGGCTTCCAGCTCTGGCTGAACCTGCCCGCGCGCGACAAGATGTCGACGCCCTGGTATCGCGACTTCCAGGCTGCGGACCTGCCCCGCGCCAGGACCGCCTCGGGCGTCGAGGCCACGGTCATCGCCGGCCGCAGCCATGGCGTCGAAGGCGCGGTGTCGCGGCCCGCGACCGACCCGTATTACCTCGACGTGCACCTGCCGGCGGACGCGCGGTTCGAGCAGCCCCTGCCCCCCGGCCACAACGCCTTCGTCTACGTGTATCGCGGCACTGTCGCCGTCGGCGCCACCACGGTCGAGGCCGGCCGCATGGCCATCCTGGCCAACACGCCCGATGCCGACGGCGCCGTCCTGGCCGCGCACGGCGGACCGGCCCGCGCGCTGCTGATCGCCGGCCATCCGCTGCACGAACCCATCGCGCAATACGGACCGTTCGTCATGAACGACCAGCAGGAAATTTTCCAGGCGCTGAGCGATTTCCGCGACGGCCGCCTGGCTTGAGAGACATTGCGATGAAACCCGAGATCGAACTGCACCGGGTCTACGACCACGCAGGCGTCGCACCAGGCCGCTACCGGGTCCTGGTGGACCGATTGTGGCCGCGCGGCGTCCGCCGCGAGGACCTGACGTACGACGCATGGCCCAAGGTCCTGGCGCCCAGCCCCGAACTGCGCCGCTGGTTCGGCCATCGCCCCGAACGATGGACCGAATTCCACGAACGCTACGCGGCCGAACTCAAGGGCGACGCGCAGCGGCAGGGCCTGTCCGCCCTGCTGCACGATGCCGGCGATCGCCCCATCACCTTGCTGTACGGCGCGAAGGACCCCGACCACAATCATGCGCTCGTGCTGCGCGACGCGCTGCTGCGAACCGCCCGCCATTCCTCATGACGACTCTGACACTGCTCGTGGAATACCGCCCCACTCCCGTGGGGCAGATGCTGATACTGACCGACGAAGACGGCCGCCTGCGGGCGGTCGATTGGGAAGACTACCAGCCGCGCATGCATGAACTGCTGGGCCATCACTACGGCAGGCAGGGCTATGCGCTGCGCGACCGCGGCGCCCCCAGCGAGGCGCGCCGGCGGCTGGATGCCTACCTGGAAGGCGAGTTGCCGGCCATCGACGATCTGCAAGTGGCCACCGCCGGGACGGCCTTCCAACGCGACGTCTGGCGCGAACTCCGGCGCATACCCGTGGGACAGACCATCAGCTATTCCGAACTCGCCCAGCGCATCGGGCGGCCCAAGGCCGTGCGCGCGGTGGGGCTGGCCAATGGCGCCAACCCGGTCAGCATCGTGGTCCCCTGCCACCGCGTCATCGGCGCCAATGCCAGCCTGACCGGCTACGGCGGCGGGCTGCACCGCAAGGTCTGGCTGCTGGAACACGAAGGCGTGCGGCTGGCGTCGCGCGCAAGCGGCCGCCAGCCGGGCCTGTTCTGACGCTCCCCGCCGGGAGCGCTTCTTCGGGCGCTAACGCTTCATCTTGGCGTTGTCCTGGGTGGACTTGACCAGGCTTTTCAGTTCCTTGCCCTTGGCCAGATGCTGCTGCAGGCTGGGCAGCGTCTTGCTGGCGAAGGCCTTCACGTCCGAGTCCTCGGCATCCTTGGCCGCCTTCTCGAACAGCTTGACGGCATCCTCGTGCGCATCGACCGCGATGTCGTCGGCGTATTCCTTGTCAAAGTCCGGGCCGCTTTTCTTCTGCAGGTCGCTCAGCGACGAGCGGACCTTGCGGGTGGGCTCGGCCGGCAGTTGCACGCCCTTGCTGGAAGCCAGCGTCTTCAGCTCGCCGTCCACCTTCGTGTGATCGTCCACCATCATCTTGGCGAAGCTCTTCACGTCGGGATGCGAGGCGTTGCGCTCGGCGATCTGGCTGGCGCCGATCTCCAGCTGCCCGCTCTCGGCGGCGTCCTGTAGAAAGCGCGCGTCCTTGCGGGCAAGGTCGGCGGCTGCGGCCGAGCCGGCGCCGAACGCCAGCGCAGCGGCCAATACGGCGGTCTGCAATCGATGCATGGCAATTCTCCTGTGATCAAGACACCGGGGTCTCAGCAATCCCCGTACCCGGACGACGCAGCCATCGGCTGCGACGCCTTACCTGCGCCCTTCCCGCTTCTCTAGGACCGCGGGCGTATCGTCCTGCGGCGCGCTCAGGCCGGGCCGGTCCTGCCGGGGGTCGGGCTGCGGCGATCCGTCGTAGCGGGTGGCGGGCTTGTGCTCCGCCCGCCTGGATGGCGGCGCACCTTCCTCGGCGCCGGTGCTCTCGGGCAGCGACGCGAGCTGTCCCACGCCCTGCTCGTTCGACGGGCGCTGTTTCTCGTCCTCTTTTTTGGATTCCATGGTGTGCTCACTCGATGTGCGGTTGGTCCCACCTGCCAGCAAGCCTCGTTCCCCATGCAGGCGGTATAGTTGTCGCTCGCCCCGCTTTCACCCGAGACCCGATCCATGGCCAGACTCCTGTACGACCTTGCCGGCGCCAATCCCGACTTCCGCTTCAGCCCCTATTGCTGGCGCGCGCGGCTGGCGCTGGCGCACAAGGGCCTGGAGGTGGAGACCGTGCCATGGCGCTTCACGGAAAAGGACAAGCTCGCGTTCTCGGGCCAGGGCCGCGTGCCCGTGCTGGTCGATGGCGACCGGGTGGTATCCGATTCGTGGCAGATCGCGCTGTATCTCGAAACGGCCTATCCCGACGCGCCGTCGCTGTTCGGTGGACCGCAGGCCCAGGCCATGGCCAGGTTCGTCAACGGCTGGGCCGATTCCGTGCAACTGCCCGGCCTGACGCGCCTGGTGCTGGTCGATATCCCCGCCACGCTGCACGAAGGCGACCTGTCCTACTTCCACAGCAGCCGCGAGCAGCGCCTGGGCATGCCGCTGGCTGCCGCTTGCGCCGACCGCGACACCCGCGTCGAGGACTTCCGGGCCGGCCTGATGCCGCTGCGGCTGGTGCTCAAGGCCCAGCCCTTCCTGTGCGGCGACGCCCCCGCCTATGCCGACTACATCGTCTTCGGCGGCTTCCAGTGGGCCCGCTGCGTCAGCGACTTCCCCATCCTGGCCGACGACGACGTGGTCGCGCAGTGGCTCGAGCGCATGCTGGAGGCCGCGGGCCCGGTGGCGCGGCGCATGCCGTCGCTGCGCGCCTGAACCCGGCACGTCCAACTGCAACATCGCTTGTAAGCGGGCGGGCCGGCCTCATATCCTTTGCCATCCGTGCCGGCGCCGGACGGACGATCGCCTCTTCCGACATGCTCCTGAAGCATCCGTCGCCTACGATGGTTGATAGCATTTTACGATCGACCATATTGAATCAATCAATTTGATCAATTATCCAGTGACGTATACCATTCATATACGTCTTTTCAACCCAGCAAGAGAGGAAACTGCAATGTCTCTAGTCAATACTCAGGTCAAGCCGTTCAAAGCGACCGCCTTCAAGGAAGGCAAGTTCGTCGAAGTCACCGACCAGACCCTGAAGGGCAAGTGGGCCGTGGTGGTGTTCTATCCGGCCGACTTCACCTTCGTGTGCCCGACCGAGCTGGAAGACCTGGCCGACAACTACGCCGAATTCCAGAAGCTGGGCGTCGAGGTGTTCTCGGTCTCGACCGACACCCACTTCTCGCACAAGGCCTGGCACGACACCTCGCCCGCCATCGGCAAGATCAAGTACACGATGATCGGCGACCCCACCTGGGAAGTCACCCAGAACTTCGAAGTCCTGCGTGAAGGCCAGGGCCTGGCCGACCGCGGCACCTTCATCATCGACCCGCAAGGCGTGATCCAGGCCGTCGAAGTGACCGCCGAAGGCATCGGCCGCGACGCCAAGGAACTGCTGCGCAAGGTCAAGGCCGCCATCTACGTGGCCAACCACCCGGGCGAAGTCTGCCCCGCCAAGTGGAAGGAAGGCGAGAAGACGCTGGCTCCTTCGCTGGACCTGGTCGGCAAGATCTAAGTCACGCAACGGCAGTAGCAGAAACAAACGCAGTACCGCCCGGGGCGCCACAAGCGGCCCGGGCGCCATCCGAGAACACAAGATACGGAGCGAAGGGAGCGAAATATGTTGGACGCCAATCTCAAGACCCAGTTGCAGGCCTACCTGGAAAAAATCACGCAGCCGATCGAGATCGTCGCGTCCCTCGACGACGGCGACAAGTCTCGCGAGCTCGCTGAACTCCTGAAGGAAATCGCCGGACTGTCGGAACGCATCACGCTGATCGAGCGACGCGACGACGCCGAGCGCAAGCCCTCCTTCACCATCAACCGCCCCGGCCAGGACATCGGCATCCGCTTTGCCGCCATTCCCCTGGGCCATGAATTCACGTCGCTGGTCCTGGCCCTGCTCCAGGTCGGCGGCCACCCGATCAAGCTCGATGCCGACGTGATCGAGCAGATCAAGAACCTGGACGGCGACTTCTCGTTCGAGACCTATGTGTCGCTGTCCTGCCAGAACTGCCCCGAGGTCGTCCAGGCGCTGAACGTGATGTCGCTGCTGAACCCGCGCATCCGCCAGGTCACGATCGACGGCGCGCTGTTCGAGGACGAGGTCGAGAAGCGCCAGGTCATGGCCGTGCCCACGGTCTACCTGAACGGCGAAGTGTTCGGCCAGGGCCGCATGAGCGTGGAAGAATTCCTTGCCAAGCTCGACAGCGGCGCGGGCCAGCGCGACGCCGAGAAGCTGAGCGCGCGCGAACCGTACGACGTGCTGATCGTCGGCGGCGGGCCGGCGGGCGCGGCCGCGGCCGTCTACGCGGCGCGCAAGGGCATCCGCACCGGCGTCGTGGCCGAGCGCTTCGGCGGCCAGGTCCTGGACACGCTGGCGATCGAGAACTTCATCTCCGTCAAGGAGACCGAGGGGCCCCAGTTCGCCACCGCGCTGGAAGAACACGTCAAGGCCTACGACGTCGACATCATGAACGTGCAACGCGCCGAGGCCCTGGTGCCCGGCGCCAAGATGATCGAGGTCAAGCTGGCCAACGGCGGCGTGCTCAAGGGCCGATCCGTCATCCTGGCCACCGGCGCCCGCTGGCGCGAGGTGAACGTGCCGGGCGAGCGCGAGTACCGCAACCACGGCGTGGCGTACTGCCCGCACTGCGACGGCCCGCTGTTCAAGGGCAAGCGCGTGTCCGTGATCGGCGGCGGCAACTCGGGCGTGGAAGCGGCGATCGACCTGGCCGGCCTGGTCGAACACGTGACCCTGCTGGAATTCGCCCCCGAACTGCGTGCCGATGCGGTGCTGCAGCGCAAGCTCAACAGCCTGTCCAACGTCACGGTCATCACCCAGGCGCAGACCACCGAGATCACCGGTGACGGCAAGAAGGTGAACGGCCTGAAGTACAAGGACCGGCAATCGGGCGACGAGCACCACATCGAACTCGAAGGCGTGTTCGTGCAGATCGGCCTGGTGCCCAATACCGAATGGCTCAAGGGCACCCTGGCGCTGAGCAAACATGGGGAAATCGAGGTCGATGCCAGGGGCCAGACCTCGGTGCCCGGCGTGTTCGCCGCGGGCGACGTGACGACCGTGCCGTACAAGCAGATCATCATCGCCGCGGGTGAAGGCGCGAAGGCCGCGCTCAGCGCCTTCGACCACCTGATCCGCTCGTCGGTGGAAGCCGACGCGCCCGAAACGGCTGCAGTGCCCGCCTGATTCCGTTGCTGGGTTGGCGGTCCAAGGCCCGCGAGGTTCGCCTCGCGGGCCTTTTTTATTTGGTAGGCGCCAAGGGCAAGGCCAATGCCTTGATGATCGCGCGGGCCGCGTCCGCGGGCGCCAGCGCGCAGGTATCGATGGCGACGTGCGGCTCCGGCATGGCTCGCTCGGACGCGGCAAACTGCTCGCGCAATTCCCGCAGGAGATCGAGCGATCGAAGCTTCCCGAACTCGGCACGGCTGGGTGCGACCAGGCGCTTTTCCTGCTCAGCCACGGGAACGCTCAGTCGGACGAACCGTGTCCTGCCGCCGGCGGCCTTCACCACGTCGAGCGCCCGCCGGGGAAAGCCCGCGGCAACCGACGGCTCCGGCGCGAACGTGAAGACAAGGGAGCGCGCGGCCACAGCGGCCTCGTGCATCATTTCAAGCCACATGCGTTCCCGCAGCCTGACAAACGGTTCCGTACCGAAGGGGAACACGGAAGCCACGGCATCGACAATCAGGTGATTGTGGAAGACGGAAAAACCGGTCAGGCGACCGAGCTCCCGTGCAATGGTCAATTTGCCGGATGCGACGGGTCCATAGATAAAAACCATTTCCATGCCGGGCATTATGGCATCGACGCCCCCATGAATGCCTAGGCGGCTTCGTCGCCGGACTCCCATTGCTCGAGCAGGATGGCGATGTTGGCCGCCGTGCGCCCGATGTGCTGGGCCAGCAGTTCGCCCGCGCGCGCCTCGTCGCGGTCCAGGGTGGCGCGCAGGATGGCCTCGTGTTCGTCGGGAATGTCGCGGTCCAGCGGACGCTCGCGCAGGAAGATGCGGCGGTAGCGGTCGGAGAACGCCAGCAGCTTCTCGCAGAACTGGGCCAGCACGGGCATCTGGCCGCCGCCGATCAGCATCAGGTGGAACTCGCGGTGGCGGATCTCCCATTCGGCAAGCGCCTCGGGATCGGAAGCGGCCCGCTTCTCGACCTGCTGCAGGCGGTGGTGCGCCGCCAGCACCGCGACCTCCCAGTCTTCGCCGCCCTGCTGCATGGAAATCCGCAGCGCGTGCGGCTCCAGCATGGTGCGCAGCTCGGTGATTTCCTGGTGGTTGCGCACGGACACCGGCGCGGCCTGGTAGCCGCGCTGGTCCTGCGCGATCACCAGCCCCTCGGCGGCCAGCCTCGACAAGGCCTCGCGCAGCGGACTCAGGCTGACATGGAACTGCTGGCTGAGCTGGTTCAGCCGCAATTGCTGGCCCGGGCGGAAGGTGCCGTTCAGCAGTTCGTCGCGCAGCGACTGGGTCAATTGGGAGGTCAGGGATGTGCTCATGGACCGGTGTCAGCCATAAAATCGATATTGACTGTAAAATCGATTTAAATAAATATAAACGAAAATCGACAACCAGGAGGATTTTCCCATGCTGCCCAAACGTATCGACCGTGCCGCCGTCGACGCCCGCATCGGCCCCTACGCCGACACCGAACAGAGCCTGGACGAGCGCGCCGCCATCTACCAGGAACTGATCGGCTTCGTTCCGCCCCGCATCGAGGCCCGCCTGGCCGTGACCGGCGCGCTCGATCCCAAGCTGGTGGACCTGCAGGAGAAGATGCGCGAGCACGCGATGTACCCGAAGTGCTTCGACGTGAAAACCGCGCAGCTGATGCTGTTCGGCATGCTGCTGATGGACCTGAGCGACGCCGCCGTCCTGCATGGCATCGCCGCGCGCCGCGCCGGCGCGACCTGGGAGGAAATGCAGGCGGTCGTCAGCCTGTGCTTCCTGTTCCGGGGGCTCTCGGCCGCCAACCGCGGCGCCGAGCTGCTGGCCAACATCGCCGACCACGAAACCAAGAACAAGAAGGAATCCCAGGGCTGATACAGCCGGCCGGCCTCGGCGACCCGGCCTTTTCATCCACACAATCGCCGCGTGGCATCACCACAGACAATAACCAGGAGACAACATGACTTCCTTCTTCCGCCCCACCCGGCGGGCCGGCGTGCTCGCGCTGGCCGCCGCCTTCGGCTGGCCGCTGGCCGCCGCCGCGCAGGACTACCCCACCCGGCCGGTCCAGCTCATCGTCCCGTTCGCACCCGGCGGCGCCATCGACCAGATGGCCCGCGCAGTGGGTTCGGCGCTCAGCCGCGAACTCGGCCAGCCCGTCGTGATCGAGAACAAACCCGGCGCCGGCGGCAACATCGGCGCCGAGCAGGTGGCCCGCGCGGCCCCCACCGGCTATGTCCTGCTGGTCGGCACCTCGGCCACGCACGGCGTCAATCCCTCGCTGTACGCCAAGATGCCCTATGACGCGGTCAAGGACTTCGTGCCCGTGGCCCATTGGGGTTCGGTGCCGAACGTGCTGGCGGTCAACGCCACGTCCAGCATCCGGTCGGTCGAGGACCTGGTCGCGCAGGCCAAGCGCGAGCCCGGCAAGCTGACCTACGGCTCCGCCGGCAACGGCACCTCGCTGCACCTGGCGGGGGAACTGTTCAAGCAGGCCGCGAAAGTCGATCTGGTGCACGTGCCCTACCGGGGCGGCGCCCCGGCCTCGCTCGATCTCCTGGCCGGCAACATCACCATGATGTTCGACACGGTGGCGGTCTCGCTGCCCAACCTGCGCGCGGGCAAGACGCGCGCGCTGGCGGTCGCGGCGCCCGCGCGCCACTTCGCCCTGCCCGACGTGCCGACCTTCGCCGAGAAAGGCTATCCCTCGGTGGTGTCGGCCACCTGGGCCGGCGTGTTCGCGCCGGCGGGTACGCCGGCGGCCGTCGTGCAGAAGCTCGAAGATGCCAATCGCCGCGCGCTGGAAGATCCGACGGTGGCCGAGGTCATGCGCAAGACCGGCGTCCAGGTGGCGTTCCGCGGCAGCCGCGATTTCACCACCTACGTGGCGAGCGAGATCGCGCTGTGGGGAAACATCATCCGGAGCAACAACATCCGCGCGGATTGACGCCCCGCGCGCGCAGGCCCCGTCCAGGCGGGGCCTGCGCGCGTCCCCTCGAACCACCGCAAGCACGAAACGTGGCACCATTACGACCGCCCTGCCCGTACCTTCTCGTCGAGCGGTGAAATCCATGCCACACATTCCAGAAAAAAAGCCTGAATCGCTAGGCCAGGCCGCCTATCGGCAATTGCAGGAAGCCATCGAGACCGGCGTTCTCAAGCCGGGCGACCGCGTCAGCGTGAACGCCCTGGCCGACCGGCTCGCCATCAGCCGCACGCCGGTGCGCGAAGCCATCGCCTGGCTCGAGACCGACGGCCTGATCGTGCACCAGCCCTATCTGGGCCGCGTGATCGCCGAACTCGACCATCAGATGGTGAACGAGCTCTATGCGCTGCGCTTCGTGATCGAACCGGCGGCGGTCGGCATGGCGGCCAAGAATGCGACCGATGCCGAGATCGACGTCCTGCGCGAGATGCTCGAGTTCGAACGCTCGGTCCTGAACGAGCCCATCGAGCGCGAGCGCCACAATCGGCGCTTCCACAACGCCCTGTACCGCACCGCGCACAACCGCTACGTGATCAGCACGCTGCGCGCCCTGCAGACGCCCATGATCCTGCTGGGACCGGCCACGGCCACTAACCCCAAGCGCCTGCAGGACGCCTATGCCGAACATGCCGAGCTGGTCGAGTGCATTGCCGCGCATGACGCCGACGGCGCCCGCGCGGCCATGGTCCGGCACCTGACCGGCGGGCAGCGTGCCCGCGTCAGCTACCTGCTCAACCGGCAGTCCGACTAGGGCCGCCGGCGTTCAGCCGCCCACGACGATACCCAGCTTGTCGATCAAGCGGGTCCATTGCTCCAGCTCGGCGCGAATGAAAGTCCCGAACTCGGCCGGCGTCGTCAGCGAGGGCTCGGCGCCATGCTCCATCATCTGCTTGACGATCTCGGGCTCGCGCAGCGCGGCATTCACGTCCTTGTTCAGCTTGTCGACCACCGCGGCGGGCGTGCCCACCGGGGCCAGCAGGCCGAACCAGCCCACCGCCGCGTAACCCGGCACCCCCGCCTCGGCCACCGTGGGCAGATTGGGCAGGGCCTTGGAGCGTTCAGCGCTCGTCACGGCAAGCGCTTTCAGGCGGCCCGTGTCGACATAGCCCATCACCGTCTGCGCCGGCGCGAACATCAGGCTCAGCGTCCCGCCCAGGAGGTCGGTCACGGCCTGGCCCGTCCCCTTGTAGGGCACGTGCATCATCTCGATGCCCGCCACTTCCTTGAACAGTTCCACGGACAGATGCGAGGCCGCGCCTATGCCCGACGAACCGAAGGTCAGCTTGCCGGGTTCGGCCTTGGCCCTGGCCACCAGCTCCTTGATGCTGTTGATGCCCAGCCGGGGGTTGACCACCACCACGTAGGCGGAGGCCGACACCAGCGAGATGGGCGCGAACTGCCCGACGTTCTTCTTGTCGAGCGAGGCGGTCGAACTCATCATCAGCGTGTAGCCGTCGGCCGGCGCCCGCGCCACGAAGTTGGCCCCGATGTGTCCGCTGGCACCCGGCCGGTTGTCCACGATCACCTGGGTCTTCCAGACCTTGGTCAAGTGGGCGCCCAGTATGCGTGCCAGGGTATCGGCGCCGCCGCCGGGCGGGAACGGCACCACGATGGTCACCGGCCGCGACGGAAAGGCCTGCGCCTGGGCCGGGGCGGGCAGCACCGCGACCAGCGGCAGCAAGGCCGCCGCCGCGCAGGCCGTGCGGCGCGCCGTATCGATTGCACATTTCATGATCCATCTCCTCCAATATGAAAACAGTCGCCAGGCGTTGTTATTGATCGTTCCCGGCGGGGTTCAGCGCGCCGCGACGATGCGCGTGCGCAAGGCCATGGCGGGTTCCTCGAACGCGCACTCGACCACGTCCCCCGGCTTCAGGAACAACTCTTCGGCATTGGGCTTGCCCACCGCCACGCCGCCGGGCGCGCCGGTGGAAAACATGTCGCCGGGCTTGAGCGGCAGCAGCCTGGAGAAATGCTCGATGATGTCCGGCAGCTTCCAGATCTGGTCGGAGGTATTGACGCGCATGCGCGCTTCGCCGTTGACGCGGCAGGTCACCCAGATGTCGTAGGCGTCGCGCACCTCGTCCATCGTGATGAGGTACGGGCCCAGCGGCCCGAAACCCGGTGCGTTCTTGGCCGTCCAGAAACGCGAGCCCGACGCGACCTCGCGCTTCTGGGTATCGCGGCAGGTCAGGTCGTTCAGGATGGTGATGCCGGCCACGTAGTCGAAGGCGTCCTCGCGGCGCGCGCGATAGGCGGGCTTGCCGATCACGAACACCAGTTCGGGTTCGTAGTCCAGGTGCGGCACATCGACCGGCCGCTCCACCTCGGCATCCTGCCCCACCAGGCAGGCGTTGAGCTTGATGAAACCCGTCGGTTCCTCGGGCAGTTCCTTGATGAGATCGGTGCGCTTGAGTTCTTCGAGATGGGTGCGGTAGTTCTTGCCCACGCACAGGAATTTCTCGGCATCGGGCACGGGCGGCTGCAGCCGGACCGCTTCCAGCGCGTAGGCATGGCGATCGCGCAGCGCGGCGTCGCCCGAGGCCGCATCCAGCAGCCGCCGGGCGCGCGCCAGGCCGGCGTCCCCCTCCTCCAGCAACGTACGCATCGAGCGCGGGAAGGCTCCTTCCCCCGGCTCCACGGCGGCCGCGCAGCGGGCCAGGTCGAGCATGCGGTCCTTGCACAGCACCCCGACGCGGGCGGCGGAGGATTCGGCAGGGACGGTAAAGGTGGCGAGTCTCATGCGGGGGCCTCAATCAGCGTATCGAAGTGGGCGATGCTATTCCTGAATTCAGCTAAATTCAACTGAATTCAATTGAATTCAACCATAAAAAACGCCGAGCCTCCTGGAGAGGACTCGGCGTGGCGGGAGGGAACCCGGCGTGTTTAGGGGGGCGTAGCGGCCTAGCCTTCGCGGCTTTCCAGCGTGAACGTGGCGCCGGCGTCCTGGGCCAGGACCTCGGTCAGCCAGGGCATGATTTCCTTCAGGGCCGACTCCAGCACCCACGGCGGATTGACGATGAACATGCCGCTGCCGTACAGGCCCAGGCCGTCGCTCGACGGCTTGCGCACGGTCAGGCTGACGTGCAGCCAGGCGCGCCCGGGCACGCGCGCCAGCCGCCCCGCCAGTTGCTGCGATTCCAGCCGCTGCACCTGCGGATACCAGACCGCGAAGCAGCCGGTAGCGAAACGCTTCAAGCCCTCTTCCAGGCAGTGAAGGACACGGGCGTAGTCGCGCTTGTCCTCGTACGACGGGTCGATCAGCACGATGCCGCGCCGCGTCGGGGGCGGCAGCAGGGCCTTCACGCCGTCGAAGCCGTCGGCGGCATAGATCATGGTGTGGCGCTCGATCTCCCGGCCCAGGTGGCGGCAGTTGCGCCGCAGGACGTCGATCTCGGTGGGGTGCAGCTCGAACAGCCGCAGGCGGTCCCGTTCGCGCAGCGCCTGCGCCGCGATGAAGGGCGACCCGGGATAGTGGCGCAGCAGATCGTCCTCGTTGAAGGCGGCGATCTCGTCCACGTATTCGGCCACGATGCCGGGCAGGTCGTCGCGCGTCCACAGGCGCGCGATGCCGGTCTCGAACTCGGCGTTCTTGCCCGCCCAGTCGCCTTCCAGCGCGTAGATCCCGGCGCCCGCGTGGGTGTCGATGTACCAGTACGGCGCGTCTTTCTGGGCGAAATAGCGCAGCAACTGCACGAGGACGAGGTGTTTGAGCACGTCGGCATGGTTGCCGGCGTGGAAGGCATGGCGATAGCTGAACATGGACTTTCCAGAAGAGCGCCCATTGTAGGCGCCAGGCGTGAAGGACGCCCACGCCGCGTTACATGTGCCACGCATCCCTTGCAATCGTGACGGCTTGCACCGGAATCCGCGTGAAACCGGCCTGCGCCGGCATCACGCCTTACAAATGCACACAGCCTGCTTTGACACCCGATCGGCCGCCCTCGTATGTTGAAAGCATCGGCCACCTCCACCCCGCTGGAACGGCCGCTTTCAAGGAGAGATCGATGAGGACACGCAACCTGATGATCGCCGCCATGATTGCAGCCTTCTCAGCCGCCACGCCCCTGGCCATGGCTCAGGGCGACGGCCAGAGCACCAAGGAGTCGGCCAGCAGCTTCGCCGGCGACACGGTAATCACCACCAAGGTCAAGGCCGCGCTGCTGAAGGAACAGGCGACGCAGTCGCTCAGCATCAAGGTCAAGACGGTCAAGGGCGTCGTGCAGTTGTCCGGCTCGGCGGACGACTCCGCGCAGATCGATTCGGCCGTGCGGGTGGCGCGCGGCATCGACGGCGTCCAGGACGTCAGGAACGACATCCAGCTCAAGAAGACGGGCGACCGCTGATCGGTGCGCCACGGGCGGCGCCGTCGACCGCCGCCCGGCTCCAGGCGGAAAGCCCCGAACAGCCCGCCTGAAGTCCTGCCATACCTGGCTTTTCATTTTGATGAACCGCCCCTAATATGCGCCTGGGGGGACAGGCCGTAGACGGGGCCGGATCGGCACGCGCCAAGCCGCAGCGGCGGCGCGCGCCGCAACGGGCGCTGCGCATGGCTTCCCACTATCGTCCACGCACCTGGAAGCCACCATGCTAGAGCGCCTATTCAAACTCCACGAACACGGCACCAATGCTCGCACCGAGCTGCTGGCGGGAATCACCACGTTCCTGACCATGTCCTACATCATCTTCGTCAACCCGCAGATCCTGTCCACCACCGGCATGGACAAGGGCGCCGTCTTCGCCGCCACCTGCATCGCGGCGGCGATCGGCTCGCTGATGATGGCCTTCGTCGCCAACTACCCCATCGGCATGGCGCCCGGCATGGGGCTGAACGCATTCTTCGCATTCACCGTCGTGGCCACGCTGGGCTTTACCTGGCAGCAGGCGCTGGGGGCGGTCTTCATCTCGGGCGTCATCTTCATCGTGCTGACCGTCACGGGCGTGCGAAGCTGGCTGATCGCGGGCATCGCGCCTTCCCTGCGCAGCGCCATCGCGGCCGGTATCGGCCTGTTCCTGGCCATCATCGCGCTCAGCAGCTCGGGCATCGTGGTCGCCAGTCCGGCCACGCTGATCACCATGGGCGACCTGCACAAGCCCGCCCCGCTCCTGGCGATACTCGGCTTCTTCATCATCGCCGTGCTGGACGCGCTGAAGGTCCGCGGCGCCATCCTGCTGGGCATCCTGATCATCACCGTGCTCAGCATGGTGCTGGGCATCAACGAATTCCACGGCGTGTTCTCGACGCCCCCCAGCCTGGCGCCCACCTTCCTGCAACTGGACATCCTGGGCGCGCTGCACATGGGCTTCGTGCACGTGGTGCTGGTGTTCGTGCTGGTCGAGGTGTTCGACGCCACCGGCACGCTGATGGGCGTGGCCAAGCGCGCCGGCCTGCTGGCCGAGGGCAAGAACCGCATCGGCCGCGCCCTGCTGGCCGACAGCACCGCCATCACCGCGGGCTCGCTGCTGGGCACCAGCAGCACCACGGCCTACGTCGAAAGCGCCTCGGGCGTCCAGGCCGGCGGCCGTACCGGCCTGACGGCCCTGGTGGTCGGCGCGCTGTTCCTGGCCGCGCTGTTCATCTCGCCGCTGGCCGGCTCGGTGCCCGCCTACGCCACCGCGCCCGCGCTGCTGTACGTGGCCGGCCTGATGATGCGCGAACTGATCGACGTCAAGTGGGACGACATCACCGAAGCCATCCCGGCCGCGCTGACCGCGCTGGCCATGCCCTTCACGTACTCGATCGCCACCGGCCTCGCGTTCGGCTTCATCAGCTACGTCGTGCTCAAGGCTTGCACCGGCCGCGTCCGTGAAATTCATCCCGCGGCCTGGCTGATCGCCATCCTGTTCCTGATCCGCTTCGCCTTCTTCGCGGCCTGATCCGCGAACGGGAGCAGGAGCCTAATCCTCGTCGACGAACAAGGTGCAGGCTCCCTCCTCGGCCGCGCTGGCCGCCCGCCGCATGTGACCGAACAGGTCGCGTCCCACGCCGCGGCGATGCGGCCGCAGGTCGGGCACGGCCTGGGCCGGGCGGGCCGCCAGGTCCGCCAGTACCTCCAGCACGCCGCGCCCCGCATCCAGCCGCACCCGGTCTCCGGTCCGCACCCTGCCGATGGCACCGCCCTTCAAGGCTTCCGGCGTGACATGGATGGCCGCGGGCACCTTGCCCGAAGCCCCCGACATGCGGCCGTCGGTCACCAGCGCAACCTGGAACCCTCTTCCCTGCAACACGGACAGCGTGGGCGTGAGCTTGTGCAGTTCGGGCATGCCGTTGGCGGCCGGCCCCTGCCAGCGCACGACCGCGACGAAATCCCGCTCCAGCTCGCCACGCTGGAAAGCGGCCAGCACCTCGTCCTGGTCCTCGAACACGATGGCGGGCGCTTCCACCACCTGGTGCTCGGGCGCCACCGCCGAGATCTTGATGATGGAACGGCCCAGGTTGCCTTCCAGCACGCGCAGCCCGCCGTTGGGCGAGAACGGACGGTCCAGCGGACGCACGATGGTCTCGTCGCCCGGAACCTCGGCGCCGTCCCGCCAGGCCAGCCGGCCGTCCTGCAGATAGGGCTCGCGGCAATAGGCCTCTAGCCCCTTGCCCATGATGGTGGTGACGTCCTCGTGCAGCAGCCCTCCCATCCGCAGTTGGCGAATGACGAATTGCAGGCCGCCCGCGGCATGGAATCCGTTCACGTCGGCCTTGCCGTTCGGGTAGACGCGCGCCAGCAGCGGCACCACCTCGGACAAGGCATGGAAGTCGTCCCAGTTCAGCACGATGCCGGCGGCCCGCGCCATCGCCACCAGGTGCAGGGTGTGGTTGGTCGAACCGCCGGTGGCCATCAGCCCGACGATACCGTTGACGAAGGCCTTCTCGTCCAGGACGTCGCACAGCGGCGTGTACCGCCCGCCGCCGTGCCACAGCGACACGGCATGCCTGGCCGCCTCGCGGGTCAGGGCCTCGCGCATCGGAGTGTGGGGATTGACGAAGGAGGTTCCGGGCAGGTGCAGGCCCATGAACTCCATCAGCATCTGGTTCGAATTGGCGGTGCCGTAGAAGGTACAGGTGCCCGGCCCATGGTAGGCCAGGCTCTCGGCCTCCAGCAATTGCGCGCGGCCGACCTTGCCTTCGGCATACAACTGGCGGATCCTGGCCTTCTCGTCGTTGCCCACGCCAGTGGTCATGGGCCCGGCCGGGATGAACACGGCCGGCAGGTGGCCGAAGGACAGCGCGCCGATGACCAGGCCCGGGACGATCTTGTCGCACACGCCCAGGTACACCCCCGCGTCGAACATCTGGTGCGACAGGGCCACGGCCGTGGCCATGGCGATGACGTCGCGCGAGAACAGCGACAGCTCCATGCCCGCCTGGCCCTGGGTGACGCCGTCGCACATGGCCGGCACGCCGCCGGCGAACTGCGCCGTGGCGCCGGCCGCCAGCGCGGTTTCCTTGATCCAGGCGGGAAATTCGGCCAGGGGCTGGTGGGCCGACAACATGTCGTTGTAGGCCGACACGATGGCCACGTTGGGCTGCTCCTGCACCTTGAGCATGAGCTTCGCGCGATCGGGCATGGCCGCGAAACCGTGCGCCAGGTTGGTACACGACAGCTGGCTGCGCTCGACCTTCGTGCCGGCCCGCGCGCGGGTTTCCTCCAGCCACTGCGCGCGGCGGTCTCCGCCGCGCGCGATGATGCGGTCGGTGACTTCCTGTAAGACGGGATGCAAGGACATGGCGGTCGACCTCCGGGATACTTGCGCGCGGCGGGCGCGCCCGCAAGTATCGGGCCCGCTAGCCTTCCAGCGACTTCAAGCGGCGCAACTGGGGAAACAATACCATCCACAGCAGGGCCACCGCGACCGTGCCCGCGCCGCCGATCAGCACCGCCGGCACGACGCCGAACAGCGCGGCCGTCACGCCCGACTCGAACTCGCCCAGTTGATTGGAGGTGCCGACGAACAGGGAGTTCACCGCGCTGACGCGGCCCAGCATCTCCGGCGGCGTCTGCAACTGGACCAGCGTAAAGCGGATCACCACGCTGACCACGTCGGACGCCCCCAGCACGAACAGCGCCGCCATGGAGACAGCCAGATGCGTGGACAGGCCGAACACGACCGTGGCCAGCCCGAAGACCACCAGCGACGAGAACAGGATGCGGCCGACGTGGCGATGGATGGGGTGATGGGCCAGGAAGACCGACATGGCCAGCGCGCCCACGGCGGGCGCCGTGCGCAGCAGCCCCAGCCCCCATGGCCCGGTGTGCAGGATGTCGCGCGCGTAGATGGGCAGCAGCGCGGTGGCGCCGCCCAGCAGGACCGCGAACAGATCCAGCGACAGCGTTCCCAGGATGACCGGGCGGCTGCGGATGAAAGCGATGCCCGAGAACACGGATTTGAGCGTGACCGGCTCGCGGGTGGACGCGGTGCGTTCCGCCCGTATCAGCGCCACCAGCCCGCCGCCGACGAAGAAGAACACGCAGGCCACCACGTAGGCTACCATGGACCCGAAACCGTACAGCAGCCCGCCCATCGCGGGCCCGAGGATCTGCGCGGTCTGGGTGGCGGAGGTGGACCAGGCCGCCGCCTGGGGAATGAGGCTGCGCGGCACCACGCCCTGCACCAGGGCCGCCATCGTGGGCGACTCGAAGGCGCGCGCGGCGCCGCCCAGCGCCACCAGCCCCAGGATGGCGTCGCGCGTGAGCCAGCCCTCCCAGGTACCGAAGGCCAGGAGGCCCGCCGCGACCGACTCCACCACCATGCAGACGCTGGCGATGGCCCGCCGGTCGTAGCGGTCCGCCACCTGCCCCACGACGAAGGTCAGCAGCACCATGGGCAGGAACTGCGCCAGCCCGACCAGCCCCAGGTCGAAAGCGCTGCCGGTGATCTCGTAGACCTGCCAGCCCACGGCCACCGACAGCATCTGGAACGACAGGGTCGACATGACCCGGCTGAACCAGAACAGGACGAAGGGCGGGTGGCGCGCGACCGACTGGATGCCGGCGGGATTATCTGCCGAACTCATCACCCATCTCTTGCGCGCGATGGGCGGCGGCCTGCATGGCCCGGACCACGGCCTGGCGGAAATTCGCCTGCGCCAGCACGTCCAGCGCCGCGGCGGTGGTGCCCCCCTTCGAGGTCACGCGCTCGCGCAGCACCGATGGCGGCTCGGAAGATGCCGCGGCCAGGCTGGCGGCACCCGACAGCGTGGCCAGCGCCAGCGCGCGCGACTGCTCGTCGTCCAGCCCCACGGCCTTGCCGCCTTCGATCAGGGCCTCGATGAACAGGAACACATAGGCCGGCCCGCTGCCGGACAGCGCGGTCACGCCGTCCAGGTCGGCCTCGCGCGCGACCCAGACGGTGCTGCCGACGGCTTCGAGCACGGCCTGGGCCTGCGCCCGGTCGGCCTCGCCCACGCCGTCGAGCGCGGCCAGTCCGGTTGCGCCCTGCCCGATCAGCGCCGGCGTGTTGGGCATGCAGCGCACCACGCGCGGCCAAGGCCGTGCCTCGGACCCCAGCCAGCGCGCCAGGTCGGCGGCCCGGATGCCGGCGGCGATGCTGATCACCAGGCTGTCCTTGAGCCAGGGCTGGCTGGCCGTCGCGACCTCTTTCATGACCTGCGGCTTGACCGCGTAGACCCAGATGGCGCAGCGGGACAGGGCCTCGTCCGGCGCCGCCGCGACCGTGGCCCCGCGCGCCGCCCAGGCCTGCCGGGTGGACTCGTGTGGATCCACGACGTGGATGTTCCCCATGGGGCAGAACTTGCCGGCCAGGCCGGAGATCAGCGCGGCGGCCATGTTGCCGCCGCCGATGAATGCGATGGAAAGCGATTGGGTCATTGAGATTTCCTTGGATAGCGTTGCGGCCGCGCGGTCAGGACGAATAATCCCGGGCGCCGAAGATGGCGGTGCCCACCCGGACGATGGACGCTCCGGCCGCCACCGCGGCCTCCAGGTCGTCCGACATGCCCATGGACAGGGTATCCAGTCCGAAGCCTTCCCTGTTCAGGTCGCGCATGAGCGCCGCCAGGCTGGCGAAGACGGCCTGCTGGCGGCCGGGATCGTGCTGGGGAGCGGGAATGCACATCAGCCCGCGCAGCCGAACGCGCGGCAGCGCGGCGATTTCCCGCGCCAGCCCGAGCGCCTCGGCGGGCGCCACGCCGCTCTTGGTCGGCTGGTCGTCGATGTTGACCTGGATGCACAGTTGGAGGTCGGCCATGCCGGGCGGCCGCAGATCGGACAGGCGCTGGGCGATCTTCAGGCGGTCGACGCTGTGGACCCAGTCGAAATGGGCGGCGACCTGGCGCGCCTTGTTGCTTTGCAGGGGTCCGATGAAATGCCATTCGGTGCCGGCCCGCAGGTCTTCCAGCGCGGCCAGCTTGTCGACGGCCTCCTGGACGTAGCTTTCGCCGAAGGCCCGCTGCCCGGCCCCGTGGGCCTCGCGCACCGCCTGGGCGGGAAAGGTCTTGGACACCGCCAGCAGCGCCACCTCGCCCGGCGCGCGGCCGCAGGCCCGGGCGGCATGGTCGATACGCTGGCGGACGGCGCGTAGGTTGTCGGCGATGGACGACATGGCTTCGGGGGAAAAGCGACGATTATATAGGCCGGCCCACCCTGCCGAACCGCCCGCGCTAGCCCAGCAGCGTGGTCTGCACGAAGAGGCCGGCGAACACCGAGAAGCCGAACCAGGTGTTGTGCAGGAAGGCGCGGAAACACGCCGCGCGGTCGCGATGGCGGATCCACCACAGGTGGCGCACGGCGATGGCGGCGGCGCCCGCCAGGCCCGCGGCATAAGCCCACCCGTAGTCCAGCATGGCACCGACCACGCCCAGCAGCGCCAGGGTCACCGCATAGCACGCGCCCACGGCGGCCACGTCCCACTTGCCGAAGGTGACGGCGGAGGTGCGCAGGCCCAGCTTGAGGTCGTCGGGCCGGTCCACCATGGCGTACTCGGTGTCGTAGGCGATCGCCCAGAAGATGTTGGCGGCCAGCATGATCCAGCCTTCCAGCGGCACGGTCTCGAGCACGGCCGCGTAGGCCATGGGGATGCCGAAGCCGAAGGCGATGCCCAGGTAGGCCTGGGGAATGGCGAAGAAGCGCTTGAACTTGGGATAGGTGACGGACAGGAACACGGCCACCACGGACAGGGCCCAGACCAGGCGGTTCATGGGCAGGATCAGGAGCAGCGCCAGCAGCGTCAGCACCAGCGTCACGCCCAGCGCCTCGCGGCCCGAGATCAGGCCGGACGTCAACACCCGGTCGCGCGTGCGCTCGACGTGCAGATCGACGTCGCGATCGAAATAATCGTTGATGCCGCAGCCGGCCGAACGCATCAGCGCCGTACCCATCACGAACGCGAACACCAGGTACAGCGACGGCTCTCCGTTGCTGGCGGCCCACAGGGCCCACAGCGTGGGCCAGACCAGCAGCAGGATGCCGATCGGCTTGTCCAGGCGCACGAGGCGCATGTACAGGCCCAGGCGGTGGGAAAGAGAGACGGGAAGCGTAGGGTCCATGCCGTTATGGTAACAGCGCCTCTCACAGGATCGGGTGATGCGTGCCCACCCTCCGATTCCTAGAATGCGCGCATGAGAAAACTCCTGCTCGCACCCGCGCTGCTATGCGCAGCCCTCGCCGGCTGCGCCACGACAGACCCGGCGGATACCGCCCGTTCGCCCGAAGCCATCGCGGCGGCCCAGGCCGCCTTCCAACAGATCCAATGGGGCTTTTTGCAGCCTTACATCGGCCACTTGTACGTCAATGACGACGGCGACCAGTTGCGGGTAGCGGCAGAACCGGACAAGAGAGCGCTGGCCATCAGCCTTTACTCGGCCAACCGCCTGGTACATGCCAACTCGGTCCGGCTCCTGGTTCGCACCACGGCGACCCAGGACACCTACCACGTGCTGATCGAAAACTCCGGCATGTTCAGCGACGACGAGGCGACCATCCGCTTCGACCAGAGTGGTCGCATGCAGGTATTGAACGGCTCTCTCAACGATCTGCAATTGACCCTGACCGAGTCTGCGGCGCATTTTTCCTATGCGGCGTCGATCGGCCCGTTCAGCATGACGCCCAAGCCGCTGCGCCGCGACGTCTACACCCTGCCCGACGGCAGCACCGTTCCCGTCAGCCTCGATCCGGGCTCTCCCTACCAGCAGTTGCGCGCCGCCGGACCGTTCGGCATCTGGGAACACAGTGTGGGCCAGACCTTCGTCGGCCGCACCATCCTGCTCAAGGTCGACAAAGACGAGGCAGGCAACCTGGTTTTGGAGTACAGCCTGCTCGACGGATCGCGCCCTGGCCGGGAAATCTACCGCCCGCCCTCCAAGACCGACCTCAAGGCTTTTCGCGCACTGAGCCTGCCGAACCGGTCCGGCGACGAGTTCGACAGCAGACGGCTCGAGCTGACTGCGGACGATCGCCTGATTCACCACTACACGGGCACGGAGAATATTTTCACCTTCAACGGCGACTATCTCAACGTCTACACCAACCGCGGCACTTCCATCCGCATGATGGGACGATCGCAGGATCCAGACGATGACGAGTACTCGACCTGGAACAACATCTACCTTCCCGTGACACGCGAACGCCTGGCCGCGGCCATGGAAAACCGGGAAAAGGACCGGATCGAGCGCGAACGCGCCCGGGAATATGCCCAGCGTCGCGCCGCCGAACGGGCGGCCGAATCACAGGCCACGATGAACGCGATCATGAGCGGCCTGGCCAGCGGCTTCCAACAGGCCAACCAGACCAACATGCGCATGGCGCAGCAATCGCAGGACTTCGAACGCAACCTGAACCAGAAACTGCGGCAGATCGGGCAGCAGAAACAGCAGCGCGAGCGCGAAGCCGCCGAGCGCGCCGACCGGATCATGGCGGCGAACGCCGCGGCGGCGCAGGCCCGCGCGGCCCCCTCCCCGACGTTCCCCGCCTCGTCCGCGCCGCAACGGACCGCAGCCGCGACGCCGGCGGCAAACCCCCAGGAGGCCCGGCGTCTGCAAGAAGCCCAGCGCAAGCAGGAAGAACAGCGCAAGGCCGAAGAAGCCCGCGCCGCGGAACAGGCCAGGCAGGCCAAGGAAAAACAGCGCGAGGAAGAAACCCGCAGGAAGGCGGAGCTCGCCCGCCAGGAACAGGAGCGCCGGACCCAGGCGCTGCTGAATCATCTCGCCGCCGAGCGGCGCGCCATACGCCTGCAGGCGGCCCAATGCCCCGCCAAGGGGGGACTGCCCTCGGTGATCGGCATCCGGCCCCGCGTGCAGCCCAAGGTCGCCAACTGCATCACGGTGCATTTCGAAGCCCGCTGCCCCGCCGACCGTCCCGGCACGGGAATGACCGGGTCGATCTGGGCCTACAACGGCATGGGCAATTGCACCGAAACCGGCGACCTGCCGCGCAAGCTGGCCTGCGACGTGCGGGAAGCCGTGGTCGAGGTCACGAACGTGACCACCTGCCAATAACAGCGGCGGGGCCCTGCCGGGCCCCGGACACCGCTAGTTCAGCCCGCGCAGCGCGAAACGCTTGAGCTTGCCCGTTTCGGTACGGGGCAAGGCATCGACGAAGCGGATGACGCGCGGGTACTTGTAGGGAGCGATGGTGCGCTTGACGTGCTCCTGGAGAATCTTGGCCAGATCGTCTCCAGGCGCGAAGCCGGGACGCAGCACGACGAAGGCGGTGACGACCTGGCCTCGCTCGTCGTCCGCAACGCCGATCACGCCGCATTCGGCCACGGCCTCGTGCTGGAGCAAGGCGCTTTCGACCTCGGGGCCGGCGATGTTGTAGCCGGCCGAGATGATCATGTCGTCCGTGCGGGCCTGGTAATACAGGTAGCCGTCCTCGTCCATCATGAAGGAATCGCCGGTCAGGTTCCATCCCTGGCGCACGGCGTTGGCCTGGCGATCGTCGGCCAGGTATTTGCAGCCGGTGGGGCCGCGCACGGCCAGGCGGCCGACGGTGCGAGGCGGCAGCGGCTGCATGGATTCGTCGACGATGCAGACCTCGTAGCCGGGCACCACCTTGCCGATGGCGCCCCGGCGCACGTCCTGGCCGGCGCTGGAGATGAAGATGTGGATCATCTCGGTACTGCCGATGCCGTCGGTCATTTCCACGCCGGTGGCCTGCTTCCAGCTCTGGCGCGTGGCGTCGGGCAGGGCCTCGCCGGCCGAGACGGAATGGCGCAGGCTGGAGATGTCGTAGCCCGATGCCAGCGCCGCCATCTGGCGGTAGAAGGTGGGCGCGGTGAAGACGATGGTGGCGCGGGTGGCCTGGATGGTTTCCAGCAGCGAGGCCGGAGTCAGCTTCTCGGACAGCACGGTGGAAGCGCCGGCGCGCAGTGGGAAGCACAGCATGCCGCCCAGGCCGAAGGTGAACGCCAGCGGCGGCGTGCCGCAGAAAATGTCGTCGGGCGTGGCCTGCAATATCGAGCGCGGGAACAGATCGCACATCGCCAGCACATCGCGGTGGAAGTGGATGCAGCCCTTGGGGCTGCCCGTGGTGCCGCTGGTGAAGGCGATCAGGCAGACGTCGTCGCTGGCCGTATCGCAGGCGGGGAAAGGTACGGCCTTGCCACGCGCCAGGGTCTCCAGCGACTCAGGACCGTCGTCGTTGAAAAAGCGAGCCTGTGCCAACGTGGGGCATTGGGTGGGGCCGGGCCGCATGCAGGCGTCGATCTCGTCGCGCAGGCGCACGTCGCACAGCGCCGCGCTGACCTGCGCCTTGTCGATGACGGGCTTGAGTTCCACCGCGCGCAGCAGCGGCATGGTGGGCACCGCCACCAGACCCGCCTTGATCGTGGCCAAGAGGGCGGTCGCCATGGCCGGATTGTTCGGTCCGCGCAGCAGGACCCGGTTGCCGGGCACCAGGCCCATGTCCTCGACCAGGACGCGCGCCAGGCGGTCCACCCGCTGCTGCAGTTCGAGATAGGTGATGGCAGACGGCTTGCCGTCGGTCACCGTCCAGATGGCCGGACGCTGGCCGTGCCCCGCCGCCACCGCGCCGTCGACCAACTCGGCCGCGCAGTTCAAGCGGGCGGGATAGCGGACGGCGGGATGATCGAGCAGGAATGCCGGCCAGGCCTCGGGCGGCGGAAGATGATCGCGCGCAAAGGTATCGAGATGCCCCGAGCGTTCCATGAGTGGTCTCCAGCGGTATGCGCGGCCTCGCGGCCGGCAGTGACGGGTCGAAGATTAATTTAACTTAAAATTTTTAAACCTCAAATAATTTTCCGCATCCAGGCAGGGAAAGAACCTAGAAAAAAATCCCTGCATCGCGTCGCCCGCGAGGCAGGGATTTCCATGACACGGCGCCGGGAACGGCGCCCGGGCCTCGGGGTTATTGCAGCAGGCTGCGCAGCATCCAGGCGGTCTTCTCGTGGAATTCCAGGCGCTGGGTCAGCAGGTCGGCGGTCGGCTCGTCGCTGGCGGCGTCGGCCACCTTGAGGATGTTGCGGGCGGTCTTGGCCACCGCCTCGTGCCCCACCACCAGCTGGCGCACCATTTCCAGCGCCTCGGGCACGTCGGCCGGTTCGCTGATCGTGGTGAGCTTGGCGAACTCGCGGTAGGTGCCCGGCGCGACGTGTCCCAGCGCGCGGATGCGCTCGGCCACGTCGTCGATGGAGTTCCACAGGTCGGTGTACTGGGTCATGAACATGGCATGCAGGGTGTTGAACATCGGCCCCGTCACGTTCCAGTGGAAGTTGTGCGTCATCAGGTAGAGCGTGTAGGTATCGGCCAGCAGCTTGGACAAGCCCCCGGCCACCGCGGCGCGGTCCTTGTCCGAGATGCCGATGTCGATGCGCAGCGCACCGGCGGCCGAACGGGCCGCGCCACCATTGCTTGCGGGTTTCTTGGCAGTTGCTTTCTTCACCATAGCTGACTCCTTGTCAAAGTCGAAACCGACGTCACAGGATACTAGATTGGGATGAATCGCGGCATGACAAGCGCCGTGGCCTCAGGCCGTCTGCGCGCTGGCCTCCAGCATGGTCACGCCGTTCAGCCGACAGTCGTGGATCGCGGCGATCAGGGTGTCGATGGCGGCCGTGCGCGGGAAGCTCTTGCGCCATGCCAGCACCACGCGCCGGTCGGGCACCGGTGCCTCGAAGGGAATGTAGCGCAGCAGGTCGCGGTCGTCGGGCTGGGCCGGGATCGACGACATCGGCAGCACCGTGATGCCTATGCCCGAGGCCACCATGTGCCGGATGGTCTCCAGCGACGATCCCTCGAAGGTCCGCTGGATGCCTTCGGTGGTCGCCGAAAAGCGCGACAGCTCGGGACAGACCTCCAGCACCTGGTCGCGGAAGCAATGGCCCGTGCCCAGCAGCAGCATGGTTTCGCTCTTGAGTTCCTCGGCCTTGACGTGGCTGCGGCTGGCCAGGGGATGCCCCTTGGGCACGGCCACCACGAAGGGCTCGTCGTACAGCGGCTGGATGGTCAGCCCGGCGTCGGGCAGCGGCAGGGCCATGATGGCGCAATCGATCTCGCCCTGGCGCAGCAGCTCCAGCAGCCGCGTGGTGAAATATTCCTGCAGCAGCAGCGGCATCTGCGGCGCGCTCTCGATCAGGCGCGGCACCAGTTGCGGCAGCAGATAGGGGCCGATGGTGTAGATCACGCCCACCCGCAGCGCGCCGGACAAGGGATCATGCCCCTGCTTGGCGATCTCCTTCAGGTTGGCGCTTTCCTCCAGCACCTTCTGGGCCTGGGCCACGATGCGCTCGCCGATGGGGGTCACGCCCACCTCGGTGCCGCCCCGCTCGAACAGCGTCACGCCCAGCTCGTCCTCCAGCTTGCGGATGGCCACCGAAAGCGTGGGCTGGCTGACGAAACAGGCTTCGGCGGCACGGCCGAAGTGCCGCTCCCGCGCCACCGCCACGATGTACTTCAGTTCTGTCAGGGTCATCTCTCGCCTCTTTTCAAGCCTTGAGGAAATCTTCCCGCCCGCGCATCCATCGCGCCAGGTGGGCGGACACCACGTCCTGCGCGTGCGCCTGCAATTGGGCGGCGGCATCGTGCGCCTGCTCGGCGATCTCCAGGTCGGCGTCCAGGTCGGCGAACCGCATCAGCGCCAGGCCCGATTGCCGCACGCCCAGGAACTCGCCCGGCCCGCGCAGCTCGAGGTCGCGCCGCGCGATCTCGAAGCCGTCGGTGGTTTCGTGCATGGTGCGCAGCCGCGCCTTGGCGACCTGCGACAGCGGCGCCTGGTACAGCAGCACGCACACCGATTCGGCCGCGCCCCGCCCTACCCGGCCGCGCAACTGGTGCAACTGCGCCAGGCCGAAGCGTTCGGCGTGCTCGATCACCATGAGCGAGGCATTGGGCACGTCGACGCCGACCTCGATCACGGTGGTGGCCACCAGCAGGTCGAGATCGCCGTCCTTGAAGGCCTGCATGACCGCCGCCTTCTCGGAGGTCGGCAGCCGGCCGTGCACCAGTCCCACGCGCAGTTCCGGCAGCGCCTGCCGCAGCGTCTCGAAGGTATCGACGGCGGTCTGCAACTCCAGCGTCTCGCTTTCCTCGACCAGCGGACACACCCAGTACACCTGGCGGCCCGTGCGGGCGGCCTCGTGGATGCGCGCCACCACCTCGTCGCGGCGCGTATCCGACAGCAGCTTGGTGATGACCGGCACGCGGCCCGGCGGCAGTTCGTCGATGACCGAGACGTCCAGGTCGGCGAAGAAGGTCATCGCCAGCGTGCGGGGGATGGGCGTGGCCGACATCATCAACTGGTGGGGGAATACCTCGTCCTCGCCGCCCTTGTTGCGCAGGGCCAGCCGCTGGCCCACGCCGAAGCGGTGCTGCTCGTCGACGATGGACAGGCCCAGCCGCGCGAACTGCACGTGCTGCTGGATCAGGGCCTGCGTGCCCACCGCCAGCGGCGCCTCGCCGCTTTCTATCAGCGCGGCCGCCTCGCGCCGGCCCTTGGGCGTCAGGCTGCCGGTCAGCCAGGCCACCTTCACACCTAACGGCTCGAGCCAGCCCACCAGCTTGCGGAAATGCTGTTCGGCCAGGATCTCGGTGGGCGCCATCAGCGCCGCCTGATAGCCGTTGTCGATGGCCTGCGCGGCGGCCAGCGCCGCCACCACCGTCTTGCCGCTGCCCACGTCGCCCTGCAGCAGCCGCTGCATGGGGTGCGGCCGGGTCAGGTCGGCGGCGATCTCGTTCCGCACCCGCTGCTGGGCGCCGGTCAGCTCGAACGGCAGCGCGCGCAGCAGCCGCGCCACCAGTCCGTCCGCCGCGGTCGAGCGCGCCAGCGGCGGGGCCCGCTTGTCCAGCCGGGCGGCGCGCGCCCGCGCCAGCGACAACTGCTGGGCCAGCAGTTCGTCGAACTTGATGCGCAGCCAGGCCGGATGCGCGCGATCGACCAGGGGCTGCGTGGCCACGTCGGGCGGCGGCGCGTGCAGCAGCCGCACGGCCTGGCCGAAAGGCATCAGGCCATAGCGCTGCAGCAGCGCCTCCGGCAGCGTGTCGCGCAGGTCCGCCTGCGCCAGCGCCGCGGCGATGGCCTTGCGCAGCGTGGCCTGGGGCAGCCCCTCGGTGGTGGGATAAACCGGCGTCAGGCGGTCGGGCAAGGGCGTGTCGCCGTCGGCGACCGTGGTACGCGGATGCACCATCTCCATGCCGAAGAAACCGCCGCGCGCCTCGCCCCGCGCGCGGATGCGGCGCCCCACCGCCAGTTGCTTCTGCTGGCTGGGGTAGAAATTCAGGTAGCGCAGCGCGAGTTCGCCGGTGTCGTCCTCGATCGCGGCCACCAGTTGGCGCCGCGGACGATAAGTGACCTCGCAGCGCGTGACCACGCCCTCGACCTGCGCCCACATGCCCGGCAGCAGCCGCTTGATCGGCGTCAGCTGCGTCTCGTCCTCGTAGCGGATGGGCAGGTGCAGGACGAAGTCGTCCGCGACGCGCAGCCCGAGCTTGCGCATCTTGCGCTGCTGCGGCGTCAGCTCGGCCTCGTCCTGGGCGGCGGTGCGCGCGCTCATGGCTGGACCCGGATCAGATGACCAGGATCGCCTCGACCTCGAACTCGGCGCCCTTGGGCAAGGCAGCCACGCCCACCGTGGAGCGGGCGGGGAAAGGCTGGGGGATCAATTGCGCCATGATGTCGTTGGCCGTGCCGAACTTGGACAGATCGGTCAGGAACAGCGTCAGCTTGACGACCTGGTCCAGCGTGCCGCCCGCCTGGCGCACCACCGCTTCCATGTTGGCGAAGGCCTGGCGCACCTGGGCCTCGAAACTGCCCGTCTCCAGTTGGCCGGTGGCGGGAATCAGCCCGATCTGGCCCGACAGATAGACGGTCTTGCCGGAAGCGGGTACGGCCACGGCCTGGGAATACGGGCCGACGGCCGCCGGCGCGGCATCGGTGTGGATGATCTGCTTGCTCATGCTTGCCTCGAGGAATGGGGAATCCGCGCCCATGGGCGCCTATGCATAAAGCTATCAGAAATTCGTTTGTCATAGTGCCTGCCCCGCCCCAGGGTAACAATTTCCCTGTTGCTAGAATGGCCTTCAAAGCGCGATTTCCTCCAAAAGCGTACGCTGCGCGCCGCGCGATCAAGAAGCCACCCGACACCAGGCAGCAGGAATCCCTTCGTATGAAAGCAACCTCATGGCGCGAGCGTCTGCTGGGCAAGGCCCGGGACCCGCTGTCCCCGGACACCCGGCATTCCCTCGCGCTGGCGGCCTTCCTGGCCTGGGTGGGACTGGGCGCGGACGGCCTGTCTTCCTCGTCCTACGGCCCCGAGGAAGCTTTCCGCGCGCTGGGCTCCCATACCCACCTCGCCCTCTTCCTGGCCATCGCCACCGCCATCACGGTGTTCGTCGTCGCGCTTGCCTACAACCAGGTCATCGAGCTGTTCCCCACCGGCGGCGGCGGCTACCGGGTCTCGACCGCGCTCCTGGGTCCCACGGCCGGGCTGGTGTCCGGGTCGGCGCTGATCGTGGACTACGTGTTGACCATCGCCATCTCCGTGGCCAGCGGCACCGACGCGCTGTTCTCGCTGCTGCCGGCAAGCTGGCAGACGTTCAAGCTGTGGACCGCCTGTGTGATGGTGCTCCTGCTGATATGGCTGAACCTGCGCGGCGCCAAGGAAAGCATCAAGGTCCTCTTGCCCATCTTCGCCGGCTTCGTGGTCACGCATGCCATCCTGATCGCCTGGGGCATCTTCGCCCACGCCGAGGGCCTGCCGCTGCTGATTCCGGACACCATCCGGGAAGTGCGCGAGTTCTCACAGGAGGCCGGCTGGTTCTTCGTGCTGGCGGTGTTCCTGAAGGCCTATTCGCTGGGCGGCGGCACCTATACCGGGATCGAGGCGGTCTCCAACAACGTCGATCGCCTGGCCGAGCCGGTGGTCCATACCGGCAAGGCGACCATGCTGCTGATGGCCACCAGCCTGGCCTTCACCGCCGGCGGCATCATACTGCTGTACCTGCTGTGGAACGCGGCGCCGGTGGAGGGCCAGACGCTGAACGCCGTGGTGTTCGGCAACGTGCTCGGTGAAATGGGCTTCGGCGGCGGCAACCTGGTCGTGGCGCTGACCGTGGTGCTGGCCTTCGAGGCGGGCCTGTTGTTCGTAGCCGCCAACACCGGCTTCCTGGGCGGCCCCTCGGTGCTGTCCAACATGGCTTCCGACTCCTGGATGCCGCACCGCTTCCGCTACCTGTCGAACCGGCTCGTTACCGAGAACGGCATCCTGCTGATGGGCATCTCCGCCTTCGCCATCCTGCTGCTGACGGGCGGCAAGGTATCCGTCCTGGTGGTGCTGTATTCGATCAACGTGTTCCTGACCTTCACGCTGTCGCTGGCGGGCCTGTCGCTCTTCTGGATACGCAACCGCCACAAGCCCCTGCACAAGAAGCACTGGCGGCAGCGCCTGGCCCTGTCGCTGGTGGCCGTCACCATCACCAGTTCCATCCTGGTCGTCACCATCGTCGAGAAATTCTTCGAAGGCGGCTGGGCCACGCTGCTCATCACCAGCGTGCTGATCCTCATCTGCCTGGGGATACGGTCGCACTACCGGGAAACGCGGCGCCGCATCGCCGCGATCGACGACATCTTCGCCGACCAGGCCTTCGGCTCGGACTGCTCGCCGCCCGCGCTCGACCCCTACGCCCCCACGGCCGCCTTCCTGGTCGGCTCCAGCCGCGGCGGCGGCCTGCACGCGCTGCTGTGGGTGCAGCGCATGTTCCCCGATCACTTCAAGAACTTCATCTTCATCAACGCACGGACCGTGGACGCGCAGGTCTACGGCGGCCCGGAAGCGATGGAGGCGATGAAGCTCCAGGCGACGACCTCGCTGAAATTCTTCGAGCGTTTCTGCAACAGCTACGGCATGGCCGCGACCAGCCGCCTCCGCTTCGGCACCGACGCCGTGCGGACCCTGGAAAAGGAAATCACCGAAGTCCTGCAGGAATATCCCAACACCATCGTCTTCGCCAGCAAGCTGGTGTTCAAGCGCGAGAATTTCGTCACCCGCCTGCTGCACAACCAGGCGATCAACTCGCTGCAACGGCGCATGCACGTCAACGGCCAGCAACTGATGGTGCTGCCCATGCTGATCGACTAGCGCCCGGGCGCGCCGGAGCGCGGTATCCTTAGGAGAACACTCCGGGAACCGCGCTCTCCATGCTTCGCTTCGAACACCTCATCCAGATCAACGACCCGCTCGTCCCCCTGCTGACGCCGCTCACCCGCGAGCAGATCTGGCGCGGGCTGTTCATCCGGGCCCACGAGCCCACGGAATTCGTCATGGGGCTGGAAAGCTGCACCATCGAGGCGGAAGCGGTCGGGCAGGAGCACACCGTGCTCAAGCGCGTGCTCGACTTCGGACCGTTCCAGGTCCACGACGAGGTCACGCTGACGCCCATACGGCAGGTCAGGGTGCTGGCCACCGCCACCGAACTGTGGCCGCGCAGCGAAGCCACGGTCCGCATCGAGGAACCCGAGCCCGACGTGCTGTTCCTGCGCTTCATCTACGAACTGGACCTGCAGGAAGGCCACAGCGAGCTGGACGAAACCGTGGTGGCCCTGCGCAAGCAGGCCTACATCGCCGCCGACATGGACACGGTCCAGCGCATCCGGGAGCTGGCCGAGTCCGGCCGGCTCGTGCACTGATCCGGATTACTTCTCGACGAAGGCGCGCTCGACCACGTAGTCCCCGGCATGGCCGGTGTGCTCGGACGCCTTGAAGCCCAGGCCGTCCAGGATGGCGGTGACGTCGGCCAGCATGTGCGGGCTGCCGCACAGCATGGCGCGGTCATGCTCGGGATTGATGGGAGGCAGGCCGATGTCCGCCGCCAGCTTGCCGCTGGTCAGCAGATCGGTGATGCGGCCCTGGTTGCGGAACGGCTCGCGCGTGACCGTGGGATAGTAGATCAGCTTGTCGCGCACCATGTCGCCGAAATATTCGTTGCCCGGCAGTTCGCTGCCGATGTAGTCCGAATAGGCCAGTTCGCTGACCCAGCGCACGCCGTGCACCAGCACCACTTTCTCGAAGCGCTCGTAAACGTCGGGATCCTTGATGATGCTCATGAAGGGGGCCAGGCCCGTGCCCGTGCCGAACAGATACAGGTTCTTGCCGGGCAGCAGGTCGTCCACCACCAGGGTACCGACCGGCTTGCGGCTGACCAGGATGGAATCGCCTTCCTTCAGGTGCTGCAGGCGCGACGTGAGCGGACCGTTGGGCACCTTGATGCTCAGGAACTCGAGGTGTTCCTCGTAGTTGGCGCTGGCGATGCTGTAGGCGCGCATCAACGGCTTGCCCTCGACCTCCAGGCCGATCATGACGAAATGGCCGTTATGGAAACGCAGCGCGGGATCGCGCGTGGTCTTGAAGCTGAAAAGCGTCTCGTTCCAGTGATGAACGCTCGTGACGCGTTCGGTATTGAAAGCGGCCATGGCCTGTCGGATCCCATCTAGATAGTCGGGCCAGTTTACCAAACCATGACTGGCCGTCGGACGTAAACCTTAGATTTTATGCGGATTAGCGGGCAGTAAGGCGAAATTGACCGCATCTTATGAACATGGGTTTTAAGCATATTTCCGCCGGCCGGGGTAACCCGCTGTTTCCTTCCCATCATGGCCGCGACTGACCTGGATCAATCAAACTGTCCCGGATCTCCTGTGTAATGGTTCCATCCCCCTCACCTTCCGGAGGCCGAACGATGACTGCCATGATGAAAGCCGCCGTGTTCGTTGCGCCCGGGCGCATCGAGATCGCGGACAAGCCCATCCCCGGCGTGGGCCCGAACGACGCCCTGGTCCGCATCACCACCACGACCATCTGCGGGACCGACATCCACATCCTGAAAGGCGAATACCCCGTCGCGCCGGGCCTGACCGTGGGCCACGAGCCGGTGGGCGTGATCGAGAAACTCGGCAGCGCCGTGGCCGGCTACCGGGAAGGCCAGCGCGTCATCGCCGGCGCCATCTGCCCCAATTTCAATTCCTACGCCGCCCAGGACGGCGTGCCGTCGCAGGACGGCAGCTACCTGGTCCCGCAGGGCCTGTGCGGCTGCCACGGCTACAAGGCCACCGCCGGCTGGCGCTTCGGCAACCTCATCGACGGCACCCAGGCGGAATACGTGCTGGTGCCCGATGCCCAGGCCAACCTCGCCCCCATCCCGGACGGCCTGACCGACGAACAGGTGCTGATGTGCCCGGACATCATGTCCACCGGCTTCAAGGGCGCCGAGAACGCCAACATCCGCATCGGCGACGTCGTGGCAGTGTTCGCCCAGGGCCCCATCGGCCTGTGCGCCACCGCCGGCGCCCGGTTGTCGGGCGCGACGACCATCATCGCCATCGACGGGAACCCGCACCGGCTCGACATCGCCCGCAGGCTGGGGGCGGACGTCGCGCTGAATTTCCGCGAATGCGACGTGGTGGACGAGATCATGAAGCTGACCGGCGGCCGCGGCGTGGACGCCTCGATCGAGGCCCTGGGCACCCAGTCGACCTTCGCGTCCGCGCTGCGCGTGCTCAAGCCGGGCGGCACCCTGTCCAGCCTGGGCGTCTATGCCGAGGACCTGACCCTGCCGCTATCGGCCTTCGCCGCCGGACTGGGCGACCACAAGATCAATACCGCGCTGTGCCCCGGCGGCAAGGAACGGATGCGGCGGCTGATCAACGTGCTGGAATCCGGGCGCCTGGACCTGGGGCTGCTGGTGACCCACCAGTTCAAGCTGGACGACATCGTGGCGGCCTACGAGTTGTTCGCAAACCAGCGGGACAATGTGCTGAAGGTGGCGGTCAAGCCGCATTGAGGGATATGGCGCGAGGCGTGCCCCGCGCCTATCCGCGCAATGGAACGGGAACGGTTTTTCCAGGCTTGGCGTCGGGCCTGATATCGGCCAGCCCGGTACCCCAGGCGGCCAGCATGCCCTGCGCGACATCGCGAAAGCCCGGGTAGCGCGCGGCATGGTCGGTGATCATCGGCGCGATCCCGTGCACGGCTTGCGTGATCCGTTCGCGCGCTTCGTCCATGTCCGCCTTGCTCAGGCCCAGCCACGTGGCCCCGTAGATCGCCAGCATGCTGCCCGACGCCCACACGCGCTTGCCCTGCAAGGGCAGCGCAGGCAGGCTCGTCGCGAATCTCGGATAGACGGTGCTGCTCAGGACGTCGTAGACCGGCGCCAGCCGGACATCGTCGATATCGGTATAGACCAGTGCGAAATTCTTCAGATGCGCATCGGCATTGCGGATGGCGTAATTCAGCAATATCAACACATAGAGGCGACGCGCCGCATCCTTGAATGCCGCGCGCGGCACGTAGGCACGGGTGAGCCTGGCCAGATCCTCCAGCGTCCCCTTGTACTTGTTGACGGCGTCATTGGGCTTGAGCGCGCAGTAATCCTCGACCGCCAGCATCCGACCGTCCGCGGTACGGTCGAAGCGCCGTACCGCCAGCACCTGCCCGTCGGCGGACAGCCGTGCCTCGGGCACCTCGAGGCCGGCCGCACGAGCGACTTCCAGGCAAAGGAACTCGTTGATCGCGAGTCCCGGCAGATCCTCGAAACCCGTCTTCAGGATGAACTCGTCCGTCCAGACCGTCGCCCTGTCCTCGGGCCGCACGAGCGCCTTGGGCATGACGCCGGACACCCCTTCCGCCACCCCGCCTTCCAGCAGCCGCAACAGGTTTTCCCGCGAATTGGCCGACGCGAGCAATCCCGCCATGTCGGCCTTGCTGGAGGCCGCGGCAAGCGTGGCGCCTCGCGGCACCACCTGGACGCGTCCGATCGTGTTGGCGCCCGTCAGCGCAAGCAGACCGAAATCGCTGACGTCGGCATGCGGGCCCAGGCGGCGGATCATCAGATTCTTCTTGAACCCCTCGGGCAGATTCATCTGGAAGAAGGGATGCAGCGTCTTCCAGTCGTACGACGCCGCGCGCACCGGCATGAGCAGCGAAACGAAGCGATTCGGCGGCACGTCGGGCAGGTAGCCGAAGACATACCGGGCGGCTTCCTCGGCAAGCGTTCCCACCAGTTCGCCGCTCACATGGACATCGAGCGTCGCGCGGCTCATGGCTGGCGCTTCGTCGCTTTCGGACCGCGCGCGAAACGCTTGCGCACCCGCTGGCGCGTGGGGATATCGCCCGCCTCGGCAGGCTCGGCCAGGACGTCGTCGAGCGTGCGCTGATGCCCTGGCCGACGCGCGATCAACTCCAGCCCCACGGCATCGAAAAGGCTCAGCATCTTGACGGCGCCGATTTCGGGCAAGGCCCCCGTCTCGAACATGCTGATGCGGCCGCGCGCCACGCCGCTCATCTCGGCGACCTGCTGTTGAGTCAGATCGGCCGCCATCCGGGCACTACGGAAGGCTTCTCCCAGCTCGGCAAGGTTCATGTTCTATATCCGGAACATTATTGGCGAAATCATAGATAATGAATCGTATATAAAACACTACGCTGTCACAAGCCCATATCTCTTATTCGAGACATTAAAAGAAGAAACTCATTTAATGCATCATATTCATTACATTAAATCAGAGGCTCGCCCAAAACAAAAACGACGTCCGCATCGCAAGATGCAGTACGTCGTTTTTGAATGAAACCCTGGTGGAGCGGAGGAGGATCGAACTCCCGACCTTCGCATTGCGAACGCGACGCTCTCCCAGCTGAGCTACCGCCCCACGTGCAGACCGCAACTATACCGTATTTTTTTGATACGTGCGTGGCGCCTGGAACAGCAGGTCCGGACCGATCTCCGCCACGCGGCGGGCACCGCAAAGCTGCATGCCGCGCTGGAACTCTTCCCGCAGGATGTCCAGTGCCCGAACGGCGCCCGCCTCGCCTGCGGCGATCGCCCCCCACAGCGTGGCCCGCCCCACCAGCACGGCGTTGGCCCCCAGCGCCAGCGCCTTCAGGATGTCGCCGCCGCGCCGTACACCGCCATCCACCAGCACTTCCATGCGGCCGGCGGCGGCCTGCGCCACACCGGGCAGCGCGTCCAGCGTCGCCGCGGCGCCGTCCAGCTGCCGGCCGCCGTGGTTGGACACGACCACGGCGTCGCAGCCCAGGCGCGCCAGCCTGTCGGCGTCGTCCGGACGCAGCACGCCCTTCACGATCAGCTTGCGCGGCCACAGGTCGCGCAGGGCCTCCAGGCGCGCCCAGTCGAACGAGGGATCGTAGCTGCGGCCCACCGACGAGGCCAGGCGCGTGGCGTCGGCGCCGGGCGCTTCCAGGCCCTTCAGGCTTTCCATCACGGGCAGGCCGCGGCACAGCATGTCCAGCGCCCAGGCCGGCCGGCTGGCAAAGTCGCGCAGGTTGCGCGCGGTGTAGTGGAACGGGAAGGACAGGCCGTTGCGGAAGTCGCGCTCGCGCTTGCCGCCCACGGGCAGGTCGACGGTGATCATCAGGCCTTCGTAGTCCGCCGCCCGCGCACGGGCGATCAGCGACTCCAGCAGCGGCCGGTGGCGCAGGATGTAGGCCTGGAACCACAGGCGTCCCGGCGCGGCATCGGCGATCTGCTCGATCGAGGCGGTGGCCGAGGTCGACAGCGTATAGGGCACACCCGCCCGGGCGGCCGCGCGGGCGATGGCGATGTCGCCGCCGCGGCGGCCGAACCCCACCGCGCCGGTGGGCGCGACGGCCAGCGGCAGGCTGGACGGGGCGCCCAGTACCTGCGCGCCGGGGTCCACCGCCGATACGTCGACCAACGCGCGCGGTGCCAGCCGTACCCGGCGGAAGGCCGCGCAATTATCGGCCAGCGTCTGTTCGTCTTCGGCGCCGCCGTCGAAGAAATCGAAAATGGCGCGGGGCAGGCGGCGCCGCGATGCGCGGCGCAGGTCTTCGATGCTGTGGGCACGTGGCAGTCCGGTCATGGCCCCGCGCCTATTCCGCCGTGATGCCGGCGGCCTTGATCACCTCGGCCCAGCGCTTCTGGTCCTGGACCAGGAACTTGCCGAACGCCTCGGGCGTATCGCCGATGACCTCCGCCCCCAGTTCCTTCAGGCGCTTCCGCACGTCGGGCTGCCGCAGCGCCTCGACCATGGACTGGTTCAGCTTCAGCACCACCGGCTGCGGCGTGCCGGCCGGCGCCAGCAGTCCCACCCATGGCGCGGTGTCCTGGAAATCGGGGAAGCCGACGTCGGCCATCGTGGGCACGCCGGGAAACTCGGCGCCGGCCTGCGGCGTCCCCACCGCCAGCACTTTCAGGCGCTTCTCCTGGACGTTGGCGGCCACGCCTATGATGGGATAGAACATGAACGAGACGCGCCCCGCCATGACCTCGGTCAACGCCGGACCGTTGCCGCGGAACGGCACGTGGATCATGCGCGCCTTGGCCATGGTCGACAGCATCGCGCCCGCCAGGTGGGCCGACCCGCCGTTGCCCGCGGAACCATAGCTGATGGTGTCCGGCCTGGCGCGCGCCTGCTCGATCAACTGCTTCATGGACTGGATCGGCGACGAGTAGGCGGTGACCGCGACCATGGGCAGCGATGCCCCGTTGGAAATCGGCGTGAAGTCCTTCAGCGGGTCGTAGCCCGCCTTGGCACCTAACAGGAGCCAGTTGACGTTGTGCGACAGCGAGGCGAACAGCACGGTGTATCCGTCCGCCCCGGCCGCCGCCACCTCGCGCGTGGCGATCAGCGAATTGGCGCCCGCCTTGTTCTCCACCACCACGGGGTGCCCCAGCGAACGCGTCATTTCCTGCGCCAGCACCCGGGCGATCACGTCGGTGGGGCCGCCGGCCGCGAAGCCGACGATCATGCGTATGGGCCGGTCCGGATAGGCGCCGGCGGCCGATCCCGCGGCGGCGGCCAGCGTGGCGGCCAGCAACAGTGTCGATGTCTTTTTCATTGGGGTCTCCTCCTCGTGATCTCCAGCGTCATGCCGCCGCAGCGAAATACCGGTCGGCCATGACCTGGCAGCGTTTGATCAGGCGGGGCTCGTCCGGGCCATAGTCGGCCACGGCATTGTGGATGGTCCCCATGTTGTCCCACATCAATACGTCTTTCACCGCCCAGCGATGGCGATAGCGGAAGGCGGGCTGCAACTGGTGGGCGAACAGGAAGGCCAGGATCTCGTCGCTTTCGTGCTCGGGCAGCTCGTTGATGCGCACCGCGTACCCGGGGTTGGCATACAGCACCTTGCGCCCGGTGATGGGATGGGTCAGGAAGACGGGATGCGAGACCGGAGGCTTGGCGCGGCGCTGCGCCTCGGTCAGCGGCGGACGCTGGCTGCCTTTTTCCCGCCGCATCATTTCCCAGAACTTGTTGAAGTCGTGCAGCACGGTCATGCCGTCCAGCCGCTGCCGCAGGCCCTCGGGCAACGCGTCGTAGGCGGCGTGCATATTGCTGAATTCGGTGCAGCCCAGCGGTTCGCCGCCGCGCACGGGTATGCGGATGCCGTACAGGATGTTGGCGAAGGCGATCATCCTGCTGTAGGACATGTCGGTGTGCCAGTCCTGCCCGGCATCGGCCAGCCCCACGGGCTTGCCGTCCTCCACCATGTTGGACAGGATCATGACCTCGGGCATGCCCGGCTCCTGGTAGCTGTTGGCCACGTTGACCTCCAGCGTGCCGAAGCACGCGGCGAAGGACCGCAAGTGCGCGGGGGTCAGGTCCTGCCCGGGAAAACTCAACACGCCATGACGTCCCAGCAACTGCTCGACCTGCCGGAACTGCGCGTCGTCCAGCGGACGGGACAAGTCCAGGTTCTCGATCCGCGCGCCCAGGCTCTGGCCGCTTTCCACCACCTTGATCATTCCTTTCTCCATGAGTGCGATCGTCCGGAGCCGCTACCAGGCGGCCTCCAGCAACTGCCGCAATTCGTCCTCGCCGGCCACCCGGCGCGGATTCAATGCCAGCCCTCTTTCGCCCAGCGCGTGCCGCGCCACCTCGGGCAGCGTCTCGGCCGCCACGCCCAGGTCGCGCAGCCGCGATGGCGCGCCCACCGCTTGCCCCAAGTCCCGCAGGCTGCCCGCCACCGCTTCGGGCCGGGTCTCGCGTCCTGCGCTCAGCGCCGCGGCCGCCATGGCCAGTTCGGCGCCCGCGGCCGGCAGGTTGTAGTCCGCCACGAACGGCAGCATCACCGCGTTGGCCGCGCCGTGGGCAACGCCGCAGCGGCTGCCCAGCACATGGCACAGCGCGTGGTGCAGGCAGCTGCCCGCCGAGGCCAGCACCATGCCCCCCAGGTTGGCGGCCACCAGCAGCTCGCCGCGCGCTCCGGCGTCGCGAGGCCGCCTGGCCACGGCCGGCAGCGCCGCCGCGAAGCGCGCCAGGCCTTCCAGCGCCAGCGCCGTCGCGTAGGGCGACCGCTGGCGGGAATACAGGCCCTCCAGGCAATGCGCGAGACCGTTCAGGCCGGAGTCGAGCACGATCCGCGCCGGCACTTCCGCATTCAGGGCCGGGTCCACCAGCACCACGCGGCAGGCGCAGCGCTCGTCCCGGAACAAGAGCTTGCCGGGGCCATGCGCGATGCCGAACGAGGGCGTCATCTCCGCGCCCGAGGCGGTCAGCGGCACGGCCAGGATGGGCAGCTTCGCGCGGCGCAGCGCCGGCACCTGCACCGTATCCGGAGGCGTGAAGCGCGTGGCATGCCGCGCCAGTTCTCCTCCTTCGGCCGCCAGCAGCGCGGCGGCCTTGGCCGTGTCGATGACGCTGCCGCCGCCGAAGGCGACCAGGCAGTCGGCCTCGTGTTTCGCGATGTCGTGCGCCACGCGTTCGACGGTGTCGACCGAGGAATGCGGCGGCACGTCGACGCTTTGCGCGGCGCGGTCGCCCAGCGCATCAACCAGCCGGCCGTATTGCGGCATGGTTCGCGACCGGCGGCTGGCCAGCAGCAGCGGACGGCGCGCGCCCAAGCTCGCCAGCTCCGGCCCGGCCTCGTCCACCGCGCCCGGCCGGAACACCACGCGCGTCAGCAAGGAATGCGACTGGAAAGCTGCGGGAAACGCAAAGGGGCCTGGTGTCATGCTCGTGAACGATGGGCATCGGCGATGCGGTCGCAGTGTATCGACGCGACTCAGGTCGCGATAGAATCCAACCGGGAAATCATCGTTTCCAGAACGAAAACAGACTCATGCCCAATCGGGAGGCACGTTGGACAAGCTGCGCTGCATCGAGGTGTTCATCGAGGTCGCCCAGGGCCTGAGCTTTTCCGGCGCCGCCCAGCGGCTGGGCATGGCCAAGGGCAACGTCACCAAGCACATCGCCTGGCTCGAACGGGAACTGGGCGTGCAACTGCTCCAGCGCACCACCAAGAGCGTGAGCCTGACCGAGTCCGGCCTGGCGCTGCTGGAGAATGGCCGCGACCTGCTCGAGCACATGGAAGGCGTGGAGACCGCCGTGCGCCGCTCGGTCAAGGAACCCAAGGGCATGCTGCGCGTGGGTACGCCGCCTTCGTTCGGCGCCTTCCACCTGGTCCCGGTGATCACCGCGTTCTCGGCCGCGCACCCCGACATCCGCGTGGTGATGTACCTGGACGACGGCCGCACCGACCTGGTCGGCGAAGGGCTGGACATGTCGGTGCGCATCGCCTCGTCGCTCAAGGACACGAGCCAGGTCTCGCACCGGCTGGCCCGGGTGCCGCAGGTACTGGTGGCCGCGCCCGCCTACCTGGCCCGGCGCGGCCACCCGGCGTCGGTCGAGGACCTCGCGCGCCACGACTGCATGGTGCATGCGCTGAAGTCGCCCACCAACGCCTGGTCCTTCCAGGGACCCGGCGGCAAGGTGACGGTCAGGGTGGGCGGAACCATACGCGCCAACTTCGGCGAGCCCCTGCGGCATGCCGCCCTGCTCGGCCACGGCATCTCCATGCACCCCACCTACATGGTGTCCGAGGACCTGCGCCAGGGCCGGCTCGAAGCCGTGCTGACGGACTACCAGCCGACCGAACTGGAGATCCACGCGGTCTTTCCCAGCCGCCGCAACCTGCCGCTGCGCGTGCGCACCTTCCTGGATTTCCTGAAGGGCTGGTTCAGCCAGCCGCGCTGGGAAGACGTCGCCTCATAGTTTCCAAAACGGAAACACTGTTTTCTCCCGACGCCGCTGGTCCGCGCGCCGGGGCGCTGCCTATACTGCCGCCTCGCGCCCCCCCACCACCACCGCGCCCGCCACGAGGCGCGCCGCGCTCAGCCGCGGCCCAGAGGAGACCCACCATGCCGAAGTTGCCGCAAACACTGCTGGGCGGCCTGCTGCTGGCCGCGGCCCTGCCCGCCGCCAGCGCCTACCCCGAACGCGCCGTGCGTATCATCGTGCCGTTCGCGGCCGGCGCGACGCTGGACCTGATGACCCGCGCGGTGGCCGAGGAACTGGCCCACCAACTCGGCCAGCCGGTGGTGGTGGAAAACCGTGCCGGCGCCAGCGGCATCATCGGCGCCGACGCGGTGGCCAAAGCGCCGGCCGACGGCTACACCCTGATGATGGCGCCGTTCAGCGTGCTGGCCGTCAATGCCAGCCTGCACAAGAACCTGCCCTACGACAACCTGCGCGACCTCGCGCCCGTGGCCCTGGTCGCGGTGGCGCCGCACGTGCTGCTGGCCAGCGCCCAACTGCCCTACCGGACGCTGGGCGAACTGCTGGCCGCCGCCAAGGCGCGGCCCGGGCAAATCGCCTATGCCTCGGCCGGCGCGGGCAGCTCCGCGCACCTGGCGACCGAGGTCCTGCTGTACAAGGCGGGCGTGAAAATGGCGCACGTGCCCTACAAGGGAACGGCACCGGCGTACAACGACCTCATACCCGGCCGCGTGGCCGTGATGATAGACGGCGTGGGCGCGGCCCTGCCGCGCATCCAGTCCGGCCAGGTGCGCGCGCTGGGCGTGACCAGCCCCGAGCCGGTGGACGTGCTGCCCGGCGTGCCCACCCTGGCCCGGGCCGGCGTGCCGGGCTACGACGTCACGCCGTGGTACGGCATGGTGGCGCCGCGCGGCACGCCGGAGGCGGTCGTCGCCACGCTCAACGGCGCCGTCAACCGCGCCCTGGCCACTGAAGGCCTACGCCGCCGGTTCGCCGAAATGGGCCTGCAGCCCCGCGGCGGCAAATCCGCCGACTTCGGCGCCTACATGGCAAGCGAAACCGCCAAGTGGCGCGAGGTGGTACAAGAAGCGCACGTCAGCATCGAATGAAGGGCCGCATCAGCACACCCGCCATGAGTCATCGCCTGTTCTCCCCGCTGCCGCTGCGCGGCGTCACCCTGCCCAACCGCATCGGCGTCGCGCCCATGTGCCAGTATTCATGCGTGGACGGCCTGGCCAGCGCATGGCACATGGTGCACCTGGGCAGCCGCGCGGTGGGAGGCGCCGGCCTGGTGCTGCTGGAGGCGGCCGCGGTCACGGCCGACGGACGCATCAGCCCGGGCGACCTCGGCATCTGGAATGAGGCCCAGGCGCAGGCGCTGGCGCCCATCGTGCGCTTCATCGCCGAGCAGGGCGCGGTCCCGGGCATCCAGCTCGCGCACGCGGGCCGCAAGGGCTCGACCAGCCGCCCCTGGGAAGGCAAGGCCGGCATCCCGACGGAACGCGGCGGCTGGCCGGTCATGGCGCCCAGCGCCCTGCCCTTCGCCGACGGCTATCCGCTGCCGCGCGAGATGTCCGAGGCCGACATCGCCGGCGTCGTGGAGGCATTCGCCCACGCCGCCCGCCGCGCCGCCGCGATCGGTATGCGGGTGATCGAACTGCACATGGGCCACGGCTATCTCATGCACCAGTTCCTCTCGCCCCTGGCCAACCTGCGGCGCGACGCCTGCGGCGGCGACTTCGAAGGCCGCATCCGCGTGCCCTTGCGCGTCGCCGCCGCGGTCCGCGACAGCCTGCCGTCCGAGCTGCCCTTGTTCGTGCGGCTGTCCGCCACCGACTGGCTGGACGGCGGCTGGGACCTGCCCCAGTCCATCGCTCTCTCGCAGCGGCTCAAGGCGCTGGGCGTGGACCTGGTCGATTGCTCCAGCGGCTCCATCCGGCCCGGCTCGCAGGGCAGCGGCGAACCCGGCTTCCAGGTCCCCCTGGCTGCCGCGATACGGCGGGACGCGGGCATCGCCACGGCGGCGGTGGGCGGCATCACCGAGGCCCGTCAGGCCGAGGCCATCCTGCAACGCGGCGACGCCGACCTGATCCTGCTGGCACGCGCGCTGCTGCGCGATCCTTATTGGCCGCTGCGCGCCGCCACCGAACTCGAGGCCGCCGCGCCGGACTGGCCGGTGCAGTACCAGCGCGCAGTAACCCGCATGCGCGGCTAGCGCGCCCGCGCCGCCGGCGCGATTTGAGTTGCGCCCCGTCTTGCCCAACAATGCGGCATGGACAGACGGATCTCGAACCCCGGCGGCGGCATGCCGCGCACCACGCTCGGACTCGGCACGCGGGCCGCGAAGCTGGCGGCCTCGTCGCTGGCCGTGGCCTGGCTGGCCGGCTGCTCGCTGCCGCCGCTGGCCGACCGCTCCGTGTCGTCGGCCCTGGACCCGGACGCCTCGCGCCAGACCGCGCTCGGCCGCGTGATCGGGCCGCAGGCCGACGCTCATCCGGGCAGGACCGGCTTCCACCCGCTGGCCGACGCCCGCGACGCCTTCGCCGCGCGCATGCTGCTGGCCCATGCGGCCGAACGCACGCTGGACATCCAGTACTACATCTGGCGCGGCGACATGACGGGCACCATGATGCTGGAGGCGCTGCACGCCGCGGCCGACCGTGGTGTACGGGTGCGGCTGCTGCTGGACGACAACGGCATCGCCGGCCTGGACGAGACCCTGGCCGCGCTGGACGCCCACCCCAACATCGAGGTCCGGCTGTTCAACCCGTTCGCCATCCGGCGTCCCAAGATGGTGGGCTACCTGTTCGAGTTCTCGCGCCTGAACCGGCGCATGCACAACAAGTCGTTCACGGCCGACAATCAGGCGACCATCGTGGGCGGCCGCAACATCGGCGACGAATATTTCGGGGCCACCGACGGCGTGCTGTTCGCCGATCTCGACGTGCTGGCCGTGGGCGGTATCGTGAACGACGTCTCGGCCGACTTCGATCGTTACTGGGCCAGCGTCTCGGCCTACCCGGTCGACCAATTGCTGCCGGCCGTCCCGGCCGCCAGGCTGGACGAATTGGCCGCCGACTCCGCCTCGATCGAAGCCAATCCGTCCGCGGCCGCCTATGTCGGGGCCATGCGCGAGCAGCCCTTCGTGCGCGACCTGCTGGCGGGCACGCTGCCGCTGACCTGGGCCCCCGCGCGCATGGTCAGCGACGATCCAGCCAAGGCGCAAGGCCAGGCCGGGCCCGAAGGGCTGCTGGCCCACCAACTGGCCGCCATCATCGGCACGCCGGAAAAGGAACTGGACCTGGTGTCGCCCTACTTCGTGCCAGGCGCCCAGGGAACCGCCGCATTCGCGGCCATGGCGCGGCAGGGCGTGAAGCTGCGGGTACTGACCAATGCCCTCGAAGCCACCGACGTCCCCGTCGTGCATTCGGGCTATGCCCGGCGGCGCAAGGATCTGCTGGAAGCAGGCGTGCGCCTGTACGAAATGCGCAGCGCCTCGCACCACAGCGGCAAGCCCGAAGGCAAGCCGCTGTTCGGCAGCTCGGGCTCCAGCCTGCACGCCAAGACCTTCGGCGTGGACCGCACCCGGGCCTTCATCGGATCCTTCAATTTCGATCCGCGCTCGGCCAACCTGAACACGGAGCTGGGCTTCGTCATCGACAGCCCCGAACTGGCCCGCGGCATCTCGGAAGCGTTCGACACCACCGTCCCCGACAGCGCCTACGAGGTCCGCCTGGCTCCCGGGGGCAACCTGTACTGGCTGGAGCGCCGGGACGGCCGCACCATCCGGCACGACACCGAACCCGGCACCAGCCTGCTCAAGCGGCTGGCGATCCGGCTGATGTCGTGGCTGCCCATAGAACCCCTGCTGTGACGCGGGCCGGGCCGGCCGTCAATGCCCGGTGCCGTCGGAATTGCGGCTGGCCTCGAACAGGAACCACGTGCGCCGCTCGGTCTCGTCTATCCAGTTCTCGATCAGGCTGGCGGTGGCGATGTCGCGATGGGTGTCGCAGATGTCGTGGGCCTCGCGCAGGTGGCTGGCCAGGGTCTTGTTGTCCTCGCGCAGTTCGGCCAGCATGTCCAGCGGCTGGACGTAGTCCGCGTCGTTGTCCAGGATGCGCTGCAGCCTGGCGATATGGCCGATGGACTTGATGGTGGGTCCGCCTATCTTGCGCACGCGCTCGGCGATGACGTCGGTCATGGCGAAGATCTCGACTCCCTGCTCGTCCAGCAGCACGTGGTAGTCGCGGAAATGCGGACCGCTCATGTGCCAGTGGAAATTCTTGGTCTTCAGGTACAAGGCGAAAACGTCGGCCAGGATCCCGTTGAGCACGCCGCTGAGTTCCCGTGTCGCCTCCGCGCCGAGGTCGGTGGGGGTGGCCAGCGGGGCCGCGCGGCGCTTCTTCAACTTGCCTTGACGTTCGGTGTCCATTCGCTTCATGGCATGCTCCAAAGGAGAGGTGAGGCGGGCGGCGCGCAGGCGCAGGCTTGCGGTGGCCGTACCCGCCGTCCGATTATGGAAGGCGTGGACCGCCAGATCAACCGACGGTCAATCTAATGGTAAACCCGTAGCCCATCCATGAATGGGTGTAGACTAGTGCGCTCTCGTATTCCGGCCCGCGGCGAGGACTCCACCGCCGGCCGCCTCTTCCCGAGCCCTGCCGCTTGAACTCCGATTCCCCTTCGCTTCCGGCCTCGACGCGCCCGCTCTGGAAAGCCCGCGCGCTGGTGACGATCTCGCTCATGACCGGCGTCATGGGCAGCAGCGTCCCCACGCCGCTCTATCCCCTCTACCAGGCGCAACTGCACCTGCCCTCGTTCACCACCACGGCCATCTTCTTCGCCTATGTGGTCGGCGTGCTGAGCGCGCTGCTCGTCGGCGGCCGCCTGGCGGACCGGGTCGCGGACCGCCGCCGGCTGCTGCTGCCCGCACTGGCCATGGTGGCCACCGGCGCGATCCTGCTGGCCCTCGCCCACAACCTGGGCATGATGCTGGCGGGCCGCCTGCTGGCGGGGCTGGGCACCGGCACGCTGACCGGCGCGGCCAACGCCGCGCTGCTCGACCTCGAGCCGCCGCAGCACAAGCAGCGCGCCGCGCTGTTCGGCACGGCGGCCTTCACGCTGGGCTCCATCCTGGGGCCGATCCTGAGCGGCGTGGCGTTGCAGGCCGGGTTCTATCCCACCGTCCTGCCCTTCCTGATCATCATCTTGATCGTCCTCGCCGTCGGCCAGGGATTGTGGCGCCTGCCGCTGCGCCGTGCCGCCGCGCCCGCCCCGGCCCCGCATTCGCCGCAGGCCGTGCATGCGTCCGCCCGCGCACTGCCGGCCCGGCGCGTCACCCAGCTGATGCTGCTCTGCTGCATCACGCTGTCCATCGTCTGGGGCGTCGGTTCGTCGCTGATGGCGATGGGGCCATCGCTGGGCGAAAAACTGCTGGGCATCCACGACTACGCGCTCAGCGGCTACGCCAGCTCGCTGCTGGCGGCCTGCGCCGGCACGGCGCAGTTCCTCAGCCAGCGGACGTCCAGCACGTCCGCCTTCCGCTACGGCAACGTGGTCTTCGCCAGCGGCCTGGCCTGTGCCATCGCCTCGCTGCTGGCCACCCAGGCCTGGCTGATGGGCGTGGCGGTGCTGATCACCGGCCTGGGGTTCGGCGCGGCATTCATCGGCGCCGCCGGCATCGTCAACCAGATCGCGCCGCCCCAGCGGCGCGGCCTGATGGTCTCGCTGTTCTACATCGCGGGCTACATCGGCAACGCGTGGCCCATGCTGCTGGGCTTCATCACCGATCACGCCGGCCCCATGACCGCGGCGATGACGCTGCTTCTTACCGCCATCGCCGCGTCGGCGGGTTTCGTCGTCCTGTCCCGCCGGCTGCTGCCCATCCGCTCCTGACGGATACCCGGTCCGCCCTCTCCAAGTTACCCACCCCCGGTGTGGACAACTTTGGGGACAGCCTTGGGACTACACAAAAAAACCTTTTTTCACCAACGACTTACCCGGCGTGATGAAAAAATGGGCACGCCGATGAAACCGGATGGCTCTCCCTCCATGACCGACCGACGTACCTTTCTCGCCACCACGAGCGCCCTGGCCCTGGCCGCGCTGGGCTACGCGCCGGCCGGCGCGGCGGCGCCGCTCAAGCTGGGCGCGCGCACGCCCTTCTCGTTCGACCGCCTGGTGCGCGAAGCGCGCGAGGCCGCCACGCGCCCGTTCCAGGCCACCCCCATGCCGAACTGGCCCATCCTGGAACGCCTGGACTACGCCGCCGTGGGAGAAATCCGCTTCAAGCCGGACCATGCCCTGTTCGCCGATGGTCCCGGCCGATTCCCGGTCACCTTCTTCCATCTGGGCCGCTTCTCGCCCACGCCGGTACGCATGTACGTCCTGGACGGCAACGGCGGCCAGGCGCGCGAGATCCTGTACGACGAAAGCTATTTCGACATGCCGGCCGACAGCCCCGCCCATGCGCTGCCGCCCGGCATCGGCTTCGCCGGCTTCCGCTTCCAGGAAAGCCGCGTGGCCGAACCGCCCGCGCCGGACTGGCGCACGAACGACTGGGTGGCCTTCCTGAGCGCCTCGTACTTCCGCGCGATCGGAGAACTCTATCAATACGGCCTGTCGGCGCGCGGCATCGCGATCGACATCGCCGTGCCCGACCACGCCGAGGAATTCCCCGCCTTCACGCACATCTACTTCGTGCCGCCGGCGGCCGGCAGCGACACCGTCACGGTCTACGCCCGGCTGGACGGCCCCGGCATCACGGGCGCCTTCCGCTTCGACATGACGCGCGGCAAGGCCGTGCTGATGGACATCGAGGCGGCCCTGTTCCTGCGCCGGGACATCGAACGCCTGGGGATCGCCCCGCTGACCTCCATGTACTGGTTCTCGGAAGCCGCCAAGCCCGCCGCCGTCGACTGGCGGCCCGAAGTGCACGATTCGGACGGACTGGCGATGTGGACGCGCGGCGGCGAGTACATCTGGCGGCCCCTGAACAATCCGCCGCGCATCATGGCCTCGGCGTTCGGCGACGACAACCCGCGCGGCTTCGGCCTGCTCCAGAGGGACCGGAACTTCGACCACTACCTGGACGGCGTCCACTACGAACGCCGCCCGTCGCTGTGGGTCGAACCGCTGGGCGACTGGGGCCCGGGCGCCGTCCACCTGGTGGAGATACCCACCGACGACGAGATCCACGACAACATCGTCGCGATGTGGGTGCCCGCCGCCCCGGCAACGAAGGGCAGCGAGCACCGGTTGAAGTACCGCCTGCACTGGACCGACCGCGAGCCCTATCCGCCGGCCGCGGCCCGCTGCGTGGCCACCCGCCTGGGCAACGGCGGGCAGCCGGGCCAGCCGCGGCCCCAGGGGGTGCGCAAGTTCATGGTGGAATTCCTGGGCGGCCCGCTGGCCGGCCTGCCCTACGGCGTCACGCCGGAAGCCGTGCTGTGGGCCTCGCGCGGCAGCTTCTCCTATGTGTATGTCGAGGCGGTGCCCGACGACGTCCCCGGCCACTGGCGCGCGCAGTTCGACCTGACCGTGGACGGCGCCGATCCCGTGGAGATGCGCCTGTACCTGAAGAGCGGCGAGAAGACGCTGTCGGAGACGTGGCTGTACCAATACCATCCGCCGGGCGGCGGCGCCTGACCGCGCCGGGGGGCCTCCCCCGGCCGCCGGGTTTTCCAATAGACTCGCAGAACACCGCCCGGAATCCGCTTCGATGGATTACTCCACCAAGAACATCAAGAAATTCATCTACAGCCAGTACTTCTACATGGGCATCCGGCAGGCGCTGGGCGTGCTCATGCCGGCGCTGGTGCTGCTGGGGCTGTTCCATCAAGCGGCCCTGGGCCTGGCGGCCACGTTCGGCGCCATGTGCGTGGCCATCGTCGACCAGCCGGGCCCCTTCCGGCACCGGCGCAACGAGATGCTGGGCTGCGCCCTGCTGGGCACGCTGGCGGCCGCCATCACCGCGCTCGCCTCGCCGTATCCGCTGGCGCTGTGGGTGGCCGTCATCGTGCAGTGCTTCGGGTTCTCGCTGCTGGCGGTATACGGCCGCAAGGGCGGGCTGATCGGTTTCGGCTGCCTGCTGCTGATGACGCTGACCATGCACGACGTCCTGGACGCGCGCGCCGCGGCCCTGCACACCGCCGCGGTCCTGGTCGGCGGCCTGTGGTACACGGCGTTCAGCCTGGCGGTCAACCGCCTGCTCTGGTATCGGCAGGCGCAGCAGGCGATCGCCGTCTGCATCTTCGCCTCGGCCGAATACCTGGAAGCCAAGGCCCGCTTCTACGATCCGGACATCGACATCGAGGACAACTACCGGCAACTGATCGCCCGCCAGGCGGCCGTGGCCGAACAGCAGGAAGCCGCGCGCGACGTGGTGCTGCGCGAGTTGCCGCGCCGTTCCGACCGCAAACGCGACCAGTACCGCACCATGCTGTTCAACCTGTTCATCGACATCGTCGACCTGCACGAGACCATGGTCGCGGTCCATACCGACTACCTGCTGCTGCGCCGGATGTTCAAGGACTCCGACCTGCTGGTCTTCTTCCGCGACCTGCTGCACAAACTCTCGCAGGACACCGAGGCCGTGGGCCTGGCCGTGACGCAAGGCATGCCCAGCAAGAGCCGGATCACCGTCAAGGCCGAAGTGCGCGCCATCGAATACGAGATCGAACTGCTCAAGCAGCGCGGCTTCCCCGAGGCCGAGCCGGAAGCCTACGCCGCGCTGATCTCGACCTTCCGCCGCGCCCGCAACGCCGCCTACATCGTCGACCGGCTGCACCGCCATACCGACGTCGCCCACCTGGACGAACCCAGTTCGCTCCAGGTCGACGCCTCGCTGCAGCGCTTCCTGTCCCGCCAGGACTTCAAGCTGGGCCGCCTGAGCAGCAACCTCAGATGGAGCTCGCCGTATTTCCGGCACGCACTGCGGGTCACCCTGGCGGCGGCGATAGGCATGACCATTTCCAGCGAGTGGCTGATGCCCCACCACGCCATCCACGGCTACTGGGTGGTGCTGACCATACTCGTCATCATGAAACCGGGCTTCGCCCTGTCCAAGCAGCGCAACCTGCAGCGCCTGGCCGGCACGCTGATCGGCTGCGCGCTGGTCCTGGCCCTGCTGTTCTTCGTGCACAACAAGTTCGTGCTGCTGGCGGCGATGTTCGTGGCGGTCGTCATGGCCAACAGCCTGGTGCTGCTGTACTACGTCGGCAGTTCGGCCTTCAATACCGCCTTCGTGCTGCTGAGCTTCCACTTCCTGGCGCCGGGCTCGCTCATGGTGGTGGGCGAACGGGCCATCGACACGCTGGTCGGCTCGGCCATCGCGCTGGCCTGCAGCTACGTCTTTCCCTATTGGGAATACCGGATGCTGCGGCCGCTGCTGCGGCGCGCGGTCGAGGCCAACCGCCATTACCTGACGGCCAGCCTGGGACTGGTCGGCACCTCGCTCGACAACGTCGAGATGCACCAGGAAAACGTCGACTACCGCCTGGCGCGCAAGAACGTGCACATCGCCTTCGGCAACTTCACCAACTCGTTCTACCGGATGATGCTCGAGCCCAAGTCCAAGCAGCGTTCGCCGGCGCAGTTGAACAGCCTGGTCATCCAGTTGCACGACCTGGCCGCGCAGGTGGGCGCGGCGGCGCCGCTGATCGCCGCCCTGCCCGCGCTGCCGCCGCCCATGACCGAGACGTTCGAAACGGTGGACCGCCTGCTGCGCGACGCCAATGCCGGCAAGCCGGTCCAGCCGGACGAGGACGAGCGGCTCAGGCAGTTGACCCGGGACATGGACGGCGCCGTGGCGGCCGCCCAGGCGGGGACGGCGCCGGCCGACGCCGAGCGCGTGCTGGTCTTGCAGCAACTGGCCTACCAGGTCAAGCAGATGGCCAAGACCGCGCTGCTGATACGCGCCACGGTCCCCCAGGTGCATTAGCCTGGCTGGACCGCCTCAACCGTGGGTCGGCCCCAGCAGCCCGTGCTTGTGCTCGGCGTCGCGGCGCGCCGGCTCCGGTCCCGCCGCCAACCCCTGCAGGATGCCGCAGTCGCGCGCGGCCCGTTCGTCGGAACATTGGCCGCGCAAGGCCTTCAGCGTCTTTTCCAAAGCCTTCAGTTCGGCGATGCGGGTGGCGACGTGGCCGATGTGTTCGTCCAGCAACGCGTTGATCTCGCCGCAGTTGTCCGCCGGATCGTCGCAGAACCGCAGCAGCCGCCGGATCTCGTCCAGCGTCATGTCCAGCGCGCGGCAGTTGCGCACCAGCAGCAGCCGCTCGACGTGCGGCTCTCCGTAGATGCGGTAGTTCGCGGCCGTGCGGGCCGGCGGCGGCAGCAGGCCCTCGCGTTCGTAGTAACGAATCGTTTCGACCGGCGTGCCGGTGCGCGTGGACAGTTCGCCTATCTTCATAGCATTCCCCGCGGGGCTGTTTCCTCGTTCTAGGATACGCCTATGTCCCCGCTTGACTCTATACCCGCTACAGGGTTTCAAATGGATCCGTAACGCCTATGGAGCCGACGGATGTCCGATTCCTGCAAACACTGCCACTGCGACGGCCCCGAGGCCGCGCCTGAAACCACCCGCCCCCGCGACGCCTCGCCGGCCACGGACGAAGGACTGCGCACGTCCCTGTTCAAGATCGAACAGATGGACTGCCCGACCGAGGAACGGCTGCTGCGCAAGGCGCTCGAGTCCATGGAGGGCGTGCGCACGCTGTCGTTCGACCTGATCGGCCGCACGCTGAAAGTCGGCCACGTGCTGGACGACACGCAGCCCATCATGGCGGCCATCGCCGGCCTGAACATGTCGCCAGTGCCGATCGACGCGTCCGCCGCGCCCGAAGACCAGCCGGCCGAGGCCGCGCCGCGCCAGCCGTGGGTCCGCATGGGCCTGGCCGGCGCCTTCGCGATCGGTTCGGAGGTGCTGGCCTACGCCACCGGCGCCGATACCTCGCTGCCTGTGGCGGTGCTGGCACTGGCGGCCATCCTGCTGGGCGGCCTCGGCACGCTGCGCAAGGGGTGGCTGGCGCTGCGCCATTTCACCCTCAACATCAACCTGCTGATGACCGTGGCGGTGATCGGCGCGGCCCTGATCGGGCAATGGCCCGAGGCCGCCATGGTGATCTGGCTGTTCGGCGTGGCCGAGATGATCGAGGCGCTCAGCCTGACGCGCGCCCGCAATGCCATACGCAGCCTGACGGCCCTGGCGCCCGAACGCGGCCTCGTCCGCCAGGGCGATGGCTCGTGGCAGGAACTGCCCGCGCGGCTGATCGGCGTGGACGCCGTGGTGCGCGTGCGGCCGGGCGAGCGCATCGTGCTGGACGGCATCGTGGTGGGCGGCGCGTCCAGCGTGGACCAGGCCCCCATCACCGGGGAAAGCATGCCGGTGGCCAAGCAGGAAGGCGACGCGCTGTATGCCGGCACCGTCAACCAGCAGGGCGTGCTCGAATACCGCGTCACGGCCACCGCGGGACACACCATGCTGGACCGCATCGCGCAGACCGTGCAGGACGCCCAGGGCAAGCGCGCGCCCACGCAGCGTTTCATCGACCGCTTCGCCCAGGTCTACACGCCCGCCGTGTTCGGGGTGGCGATCGTCGTCGCGCTGGCCGGACCGCTGGTCCTGGGCATGTCGTGGTTCGACTCGGTCTACCGCGCGCTGGTCCTGCTCGTCATCGCCTGCCCGTGCGCGCTGGTCATCTCGACGCCGGTCACCATCGTCAGCGGCCTGGCCTCGGCCGCGCGGCGCGGCATCCTGATCAAGGGCGGCCTGTACCTGGAACAGGGCCGCCGCCTGCGCCGCCTGGCCCTCGACAAGACGGGTACGCTCACCCACGGCAAGCCCACCCTGACCGACGTGGTCCCGCTGGGCGCTTCGCCCCTGCCCAGACCCCGCGCGCTGCAACTGGCCGCCAGCCTGGACGCGCTGTCGTCCCACCCGGTGGCGCATGCCATCGTGTCGGCCCACGACGGCGCCGCCCTGCCTGTCGAGGATTTCGCCTCGCTGGCCGGACGCGGCGTCACGGGCCGGATCGAGGGCAGAACCTATGCGCTGGGCAGCCTGCGCCTGGCGCGCGAGCTGGGCGCGGCGGACGACGCGCTGGAAACCGGGCTGGAGACGCTGGAGCGCCAGGGCAAGACGGCCGTCATCCTGTGCGAGGACAACGTGGCCGTGGCCATCCTGGCGGTGGCCGACACGATCCGGGATTCGAGCCGGACCGCCGTGGCCGATCTGCGCCGGCTGGGCGTGGAGCCGGTGATCCTGTCCGGCGACAACGCCGCCACGGTGCGCGCGGTGGCCGCCGAACTGGGTATCGAGGATGCGCGGGGCAACCTGCTGCCCGACGACAAGCTGGCCGCCGTGGAGGCGCTGGGCCAGACTGCGCCCGTGGGCATGGTGGGAGACGGCGTCAACGACGCCCCGGCGCTGGCCCGCGCCGACATCGGCTTCGCGATGGGCGCGGCGGGCACGGATACCGCGATCGAGACGGCCGACGTCGCGCTGATGCAGGACGACCTGCGCAAGCTGCCCGAGTTCATCCGGCTGTCGCAAGGGACCTCGCGGGTGCTGTGGCAGAACATCGTGTTCGCGCTGGCCATCAAGCTGGTGTTCTTCGTGCTGACCTTCGCCGGCGAGGCCACCCTGTGGATGGCGGTGTTCGCCGACGCCGGCGCCAGCCTGCTGGTGGTGTTCAACGGGCTGCGGCTGCTGCGCCAGCCGCGCCCCGATCAGGCCGCCTTGCGGCGGAACACCAGCCGGTCGGGGCTGGATGCCGAGGCGTCGTAGCCGTAGCCTTCGGCATCGAAGCCCTGCAGGCCCTCGGGCTTGGCGATGCGCTTCTCGATGGCGTGGCGGGCCATCAGGCCCCGCGCACGCTTGGCGTGGAAGCTGATCACCTTGTAGGCCCCGCCCTTCCAGTCCTCGAACACGCACTGGATCACGCGGGCCTTCAGCGCCTTGCGGTCGACCGCCTTGAAGTATTCCTCGGAAGCCAGGTTCACCACGACCGGATGCCTGTCGGCCTCCTGGCGCTGGTTCAGGTAGTCGGACAGCTCGCTGCCCCAGTATTCGTACAGGTTCTTGCCCTTGGGGGTCGCCAGCCGCGTTCCCATCTCCAGCCGGTACGGCTGCATCAGGTCCAGCGGCCGCAGGGCGCCGTACAGGCCGCTCAGGATGACCACGTGTTCCTGCGCCCAGTCCAGTTGCCGGCCCGTCAGGCTGCCGGCATCCAGCCCCTCGTAGACGTCGCCGTTGAAGGCCAGCACCGCCTGCTTGGCGTTTTCCGCCGTAAACTTCGGCGTCCACCTGGCGTAGCGGGCCACGTTCAGTTCGGCCAGCGCCGGGCTCAGGCTCATGAGGCCCGCGACGTCGTCGGCGGACTTGGTTTTCAGCACCGAGATGAGCTTCTTGGCGCGATCCACGAACAAGGGCTGGGTGGACGTCTCGACGTGCGCGGGCGTGTCGTAATCCAGTTTCTTGGCGGGAGAAAGAAGAAACAGCATGGCGGATACCGGAGCAAATGAAGTCAGGCGTTAATGTAGACCAATTGTGTCCCTGCGGGCTGCCGCGCCCCTATGCGCAATGCTGCGGCCGGTGGCACCAGGGGCCCGGCCACTTGCAGGCGCCCGACGCGCCGGCGCTGATGCGATCACGCTACAGCGCCTACGTGCTGGGCCGGCACGACTATGTCCTGGCAACGTGGCATCCCTCCACCCGGCCGGCCGCCCTGGAACCCGACCCGCCCGGCCTGAAGTGGCTGGGGCTGGAGGTGCGGGCCTCGGCGCAGTCCGACGCCGACCATGCCACGGTGGAATTCGTGGCCCGCAGCAGGCTGGCGGGGCGCGCGCAGCGGATGCACGAGAACAGCCGCTTCGTGCGCGAGAACGGCCGCTGGTACTACCTGGACGGGACCTTCCCCTGACGGAGTGGTTAAACTGGCGGGCGGCGCCCCAAAGCGCCGCTTCCGGCCCACGCGGCCCCGACCCGACTGACACGCCATGCCCGTCCATCCCCTGCACGACCATCCGGCCTTCACGTCCGACTTCTGCGAACGCGAGTACAACAACCTCGCCCGCATCCCCGACCATCCCACCTATACCGCCCGCTGGGCCGCCGACGGCGCGCTGGCCCGGCGCACGCAAGGCGCGCAGCTGGGACTGCCCTACGGCGACGCGCCGGCCGAAACCCTGGACTACTTCCCGCCCCGCAAGCCGGGCGCGCCGCTGCTGGTCTTCATCCACGGCGGCTACTGGCGCGCGCTGAACAAGTCCGACTTTTCCTGGATCGCGCCCGCCTACGTGGCGCGCGGCGCCGCCGTGGCCATCGTGGACTACGGACTGGCGCCCGCCACGCCCATCGAGGAAATCGTGCGGCAGATGCTGCGCGCCCACGCCTGGCTGTACCGCCATGCCGCCGAACTGGGTTTTGATGCCCGCCGCATCGTGACCAGCGGACACTCCGCCGGCGGCCAGCTGACCGCGATGATGCTGGCCGCGCGCTGGCAGGCCTGGTCCGCCGGCCTGCCGCCCGACCTGGTCAGCGGCGGACTGGCGCTAAGCGGTCTGTACGATCTCGAACCGGTCGCCAAGGCGCCATTCCTTGCCAATCTCGAACTCACGCCGGCGCGCGTGGACGCGCTGTCGCCCGCCTATTTCGTGCCCGAGCGCCGCACACCGCTGATCGCCGCGGTCGGCGCATCGGAAACGGACGAATTCCGCCGCCAGAACCGGCTGATCGCCGCCTGCTGGCCGCGCAACGTCAAGCGCACGCTGGAAGTGCCCGACTGCCACCATCTGGACATCTGCGACCGGCTGGCCGACCCGGGACAGGCATTGTTCGCGGCGGCCTGCGAGCTGCTGGGCCTGTAGCCCCCCGGGGCGGTCTGGCGCCCCGTCCCGGCCAGAGTTGGCATCCCGCCATAAAGTTGACGAAATTAACTACATAGTTTACTTTCTCAACTATATTTCAAGGAAACGCCACCGTGGTCGAGGAAAACGAACTGCTGGCCGAGCGACACGGCCATGTCCTGCTGCTGACGCTGAACCGCCATCCCAAGCGCAACGCGCTCGGCCTGGCTATGCTGCAAGGCCTGGTCGACGCCTTCAATGGCGCCGATGCCGATCCCGACACGCGATGCGTGGTCATCGCCGCCCGGGGCAGCTGTTTCTGCGCCGGCGCCGACCTGGAAGAAGCCCGCCGCCTGGCGCGCGAGCAGCCGGAACTGGCCAGCCGGCGCAGCGACCTGCTGGTCGACATCAATACCATCGTGGCGCGCCTGGGCACGCCCGTCATCGCCGCCGTCAACGGTCCGGCCATAGGCGCGGGCGCCGGCCTGGCGCTGGGCAGCGACCTGGTCCTGGCCGCGCCCGCCGCCCGCTTCGGCTATCCCGAGGTCAAGCACGGCATCTCGGCCGGCATGCTGATTCCCAACCTGATCCGGCAGGTAGGCCCCAAGGCGGCCTTCGAACTGGTGGCCACCGGCGACCCCATCGACGCCGAACGCGCCTACGCGCTGGGCATGATCAACCGCGTCGTGCCCGAGGCGGAACTGCTGCCCGCCGCGCTCGCGCTGGCCGAGCGCCTGGCCCAGTTCGCGCCGGCCGGTCTCGTGGCCTCCAAGCGCGCGTTCCAGCAGGCCTACGAGCTGTCGCTGGAAGACGCGGTGCGCGCCGCGCGCGACGTCAACGACCGGATCCGCGCCTCCGCCGGCTGAACGTCCCCACGAATCCTCCAACACGGTCCTCTTCATCATGCTTGCTACCCGACTGACCTCCCTCCTCGGCATCCGCCATCCCATCGTCCAGGGGGGCATGAGCTGGGCCTCGTCCAACGCGGAACTGGCCCTGGCCGTTTCCGAGGCCGGCGGCCTGGGCGTGATCGCCGCCGGTCCCATGTATCCCGATGACCTGCGCGCGGCCATCGCCCGCGTGCGCGCCGGCACGCGCCAGCCTTTCGCGGTCAATGTGCCGCTGTACAACAAGCGCTCGGCGGAATTCCTGGACATCGTGCTGGAAACCGAAGTGCCGGTAATCATCGCCTCGCAGGGGGGGCCCAAGGCCCATATCGGTCGCTTCAAGGAAGCCGGCGTGACGTGGATACAGGTCACCGCCAACCCGCTGCACGCCCGCAAGGCCGAGGACGCCGGCGTGGACGCCGTGATCGCGGTGGGCGGCGAAGCCGGCGGCCATCCCGGCCCGGACGAGGTCGGCACGCTGGTGCTGGTGCGCGCGACGGTCAACGCCGTGACGGTACCGGTGATCGGCGCCGGCGGCATCGCCGACGGCGCGGGCATTGCGGCGATGCTGGCGCTGGGCGCGAGCGGCGCGCAGCTGGGCACGCGTTTCCTGCTGACCCCCGAATCGGGCCTGCACGCCGCCTACAAGGACCTGGTGCTGAACACGGGCATCGGCGACACCGCCATCGTCGGCCGTGGCCGTTCGCCCATCCGCATGGTCAAGAACGCGTTTTCGGCCGAGTACGAAGCGGCGGCCAACCGCGGCGCCGACGATGCGGAACTGGACGCCCTGTTCGCCCGCAGCTCGCTGCGGCAAGCCGCCAAGGACGGCGATGTGGCGCTGGGCAAGGTGGAGGCCGGGCAAAGCGCCGGCCTGATCGACAAACTGGAGCCTGCCGGCGAACTGGTCGAACGGCTGGCGCGCGACGCGGAAGCGGCCCTGGCCGGCGCCGCCTCCTGCATCCGCTGATTCAGGCCTGCCCGATGCTGGCGGGCTGGTAGTCCACGCCCGACCCCAGGCCCTCGGGCACCGCCAGCTCGCCCGACTCGACCTCCAGGCCGACGAACGGGTCGTCCAGCAGGTGATCGAACTCGGCCAGTTCGGCGCCGGCGTGGATGCTGCCGGCAACGCTGGCCACGTGCACCCCCTGGGCCGCCAGCAGGCGCGGCCCGAAGATGGCGCCGAACCGGTAGCCCACGCCCGCCGCCTCGCACAGGCGCACCGCGATCAGCGTGTTGCGTATCCCGCCCAGGTAATGCACCTTGAGGTTGTAGGAATCGGCGGCGCCCATGCCGATCAGGCGCACCAGTCCCGGCAGCCCGGCGATGGCCTCGTCCGCTTCGATCGGCAGCGCGCCCGCGGCGTGCACCCGGCACAATCCTTCGATGTCCGCCGCCGGCACCGGCTGCTCCATCATCACCACGCCCATCGGCCGCAGCGCCTCGCACACACGGATCGCCTCGTCGGCCTGGTAGGCCTGGTTGGCATCCACGGTCAGCGTGACGGCCTCGCCCAGCCGTTCGCGCACGGTGCGCACGCGGGCGAGGTCGAGCTCCGATTCGCCGCTCAGCTTCAGCTTGAGATAGCGATAGCCCTGCCGCGCCAGCTTGGCGGCCTGTTCGGCCATGTCCTCGGGCGACTTGATCGAGACGATGCGCGAGGCCTCGACGGTATCGCGCACCTTGCCGCCCAGCAGCACGTGCAGGGGAATGCCCAGCATCCGGGCCTGCAGGTCGTAGACCGCGCAGACGAAGCCCGACAGCGCGCAGACCTCCGCCCCGGCCACCGCTTCCAGCCGGCGGTGCAGGGTTTCCAGCGCGAACGCGTCCTGCCCCTGTGCCTCGCGCCGGAGCGCTTCCAGGACGGGCTCGATGCGGGCCGTGTCGGGCTTGAAGATGGGCGTGCCCAACACGTGTCCGTACCCCACCAGGCCGTTGCGCGCGGTCAGCGCCACGATCCAGCCGTCCACGTGGGTGATGGTGCCGCGCGCGAAGCGCCAGCTGGGATCGTCCTGGCGCTGCGAGCAGGCGATGATGTCCACGCGGTCTATCGTGGAGGCCGGAGTGCGCGGGGTGTTGGCGGTCATGGTCATTCGAGCTTGAGGTTGGCCGACTTGATGAGGTCCTTGGTGCGCTGGGCGTCATCGACGACGAAACGCGTGGTTTCCTCGGGCGAGAGCGTGGCCAGTTCGGTGCCCTGGGCCTCCATCAGCTTGCGGTACTCCGCCTTCCTCGCGACCGCGTTCAGCGCGGCGTTGAGCTTGTTCACCACCGCCGCGGGCGTGCCCTTGGGCGCCGCCACCGTATACCACGACGCGGACTCCGCGCCGCCCAGGCCCGCCTCGGCGAAGGTGGGCACGTCGGGCAGCAGCGGCGAGCGGGTCTTGGACGCATAGGCCAGGGCGCGCAGCTTGCCGGCCTTCACGAAGGGCAGTTCGCCCGACAGGTTCATCACGCCCACCTGCAGGCGCCCGGCCACCAGGTCGGTAATCGCGGGCGCCGCGCCGCCGTAGGGGATGTGCGCCATGTCGATCTTGGCCTGCTGCTTGATCAGTTCCCCGCCCAGGTGGGGCGAGGTGCCGGTGCCGGACGAACCGTAGTTCAGCTTGCCGGGATTGCTGCGCGCGAGCTCGATCAGCTCCTTCGCGGTATTGGCCTTGACCGAGGGGTTCACCACCAGCAGGTTGGGCTGGTTGGCCGCTAGCGCGATGAAAGTGAAATCCTTGATGCCATCGTAGGGCGTGGGCTGGATCAGCGGCGTGACGATGTGGGCCGCCGCGGTGCCGAACAGCAGCGTATAGCCGTCCGCCTCCGCCCGCGCCACGTAGGCCGCGCCTATGGTCGCGCCCCCGCCCGCCTTGTTCTCGACCACCACCTGCTGCCCCAGCTCGGTGCCCAGCTCCTTGGCCAGGCTGCGCGCCACGAGGTCGGCCGGACCGCCCGCCGCATAGGGATTGACCAGCACGATGGGCTTGGTCGGATAGGACTGGGCCTGCGCCCCCGAGGCGGCCAGCACAAGCGCCGCCGCCAACAACGATTGCTTGAACTGCTTCATGTGAGTCTCCTGGTTTTAGGCCTCCTCCGGCCTCGTACCGCCGGGAGAGGCGAGATCCGGCTGTCGCCGGCACGGCCTTAGATGACCTTTCTTTCGCGCAGCGCCTGGATGTCCTCCTTGCCCAGGCCCAGCCTGTCCGCCAGCACCTGGTCGGTGTGCTCGCCCAGCAGCGGCGGCCGCCCCAGGCTGGGGTCGTCGAAGCCGTCGAACTTGAACGGCACCGGCAGCGCCTTGAACGAACCGAGCTGGGGATGCGCGAACTCGCGCACCATGCCGCGCGCCAGCACGTGCTCATTGCTCAGCACCTCGTCCACGCTCAGGATCGGGCCGGCCGGCACCTTGGCCTCGTCGCACAGCCGGCAGAATTCGTCGCGGTCCAAGCGCGCGACGGCGGCCGACAAGCCGGCCATCACCTCCTCGCGGCGGTTGACCCGGTCGATGTTGCGCATCAGGGTCGGATCCTCGGCCCACTCGTGCAGGCCGAGCAGATCGCACAGCGGCTTCCAGTGCTGGTCGCTGCCCGTGACCTGCACCCACTTGTCGTCGCGGCAACGGAACGCCGCCGACGGCACGCGGCCCGGATGCTCGGTTCCCAGCCGGGGCGGCACCTCGCCCAGCGCGAAGAAGCGCGCCGCGGCCAGCGACAGCAGGCCGACCTGGCCGTCCAGCATGGAGAAGTCCACGTGGCAGCCCTTGCCCGTGGCCTGCCGCCCCATCAGGGCCGACAGGATGGCGATCGCGACCCACAGGCCCGAGGTCAGGTCGGCCACCGGGAGCCCTGGCTTGACAGGGCCCCCGCCCCGCTCGCCCGTCAGGCTCATGATGCCGCCCATGGCCTGGAACACGGTGTCGTAGCCCTTGCGGGGCGCGTAGGGGCCGGTCATGCCGAAGCCCGTGCACGACACGTAGACCAGCGCGGGGTTGTCCTGGGACAGGCGGGCGTAGTCGAGCCCGTAGCGCTGCAGCGTACCGACCGGGAAATTCTCCAGCACCACGTCGGCCTGGGCGCTGAGCTTGCGGATGAGATCCTGCCCTTCGGCGCTGCGCAGGTTGACGGTAATGGACTGCTTGCTGCGGTTGAAGGCCATGTAATAGGCCGATTCGGTACCGCCCTCGCCCTCGACCTTGGGTTCGAAACTGCGCGTCTCGTCGCCGGTGCCGGGCTGTTCGACCTTGATCACCGTCGCGCCCAGCTCGGCCAGGATCATCGTGGCGAAGGGACACGCCAGGACCCGCGACAGGTCCAGGATGGTGACGTTCTCCAGCGGACGCGTCATTTCGCCGCCTTGCGGAAGCCCCGCATGATGACGTTGGTATCGCGTCCGGCGGCCAGGCCTTCCTCCAGCGTCAGCTCGGCCACGCGATGGAACAGCCGCTTGGTGGTGCCCATCGCGATGGGGCTCCAGCTCGCCAGCTTGGCGGCGACTTCCAGCGCGGCTTCCAGCACCCGGTCGTCGGGTTCGACCCGGTTGGCCAGGCCCAGCGCCAGCGCGCGCGGACCGTTGATGGGCTCGCCCATGGCCAGCAGCTCGAACGCATGCTTGCGGCCCAGCTGGCGGACCAGGTTGGACATCACCACGGCCGCGACGATGCCGTGCTTGAGTTCGGGATAGCCGAAGCGGACGTTCTCGGCCATGACGGCCAGGTCGCAGGCGATGGCCAGCCCGGCGCCCCCGCCCAGCGCATTGCCCCGCACCGCGGCCACGACGGGCTTGGACATGCGCGAGAAGGCCAGGTGCAGCCCGGTGGTCAGGTCGGCGCGCGCATTGACGGCCTGGGGATCCTCGGGCACCAGCGCGCTGAACTCCGACGTGTCTGCGCCGGCACAGAACGACTTGCCCGCCCCCGTCAGCACCACCGCATTGACCTCGGCATCCCGCTCGGCCTGCCACAGCGCATCCACCAGCGCCTGTGTCAGCGCGGTGTTCAACGCATTGTGCTTCTCCGGCCGGTTCATCGTCAGGATACGGACGGCCCCTCGGGTCTCAATCAGGAGTTCGGACATGCTCATGCTCGTGGTTTCCAATATAGTTGATTTTATATACTACTTAATTGATAAATTCAACTATATGGACGGAAAACGCCCCCACAGCCCCGCTGCCACCCCCTGAGAAAATCGCCCCAGACCAGGGCACGGGGGATCCGGCTCCGCCGGTCCCCCGCCGCCCGCCCCCTGGGGGGCGCGCGTCAGCGCGTACGGGGGAGCTTTAATTCTTCCAGCAACCCGATCGTATGCTCGGTCAGCTTGTCGATCGCCCGCTCGAGCACTTCCCGTTCTTCGTCGGTCAGCACGGACAGCATCTTCTCGTTGCGATCGACCGCCTTGGGAAACACCTTGCGGTACAGCGCCCGGCCCTGCGGGGTCAGGTCGAGCCGCACACCCCGTCCGTCCGATTCGTCGGCGCCCCGCTTGACCAGGCCGCGCTCGATCAGCTCGGCCACGCTGCGGCTGGCCTGGCTCTTGTCGATGTTGGCCTCGTGCGCCAGCGCATTGAGCGACAGCGGGGCGAACGCGCCCAGCAACCCGACGATGCGCCAGTCGCGCGAGCCCAGTTCGTACTGGCTCTCGTTCACCCGTGCGGCGATGCGGCTGGAGACGAAGGCCAGGCGGTTCAGGCGGTAGGAAAACAATTCCTTGAGATTCGCGGGAACGGGTCTTGTCATACGTCTTTCTCGATAGGTGAACGCAGGAATTTACCTCACTCGGGCCCGGCCGGGGACGGCTTGGGCCGCCTCAGCTTGAAGCTGCTCATGGCCGTGGCGACCAGCGTACCCGCCTCGTCCCGCACTTCGCACTGGCAGAAGGCGATGGACCCGCCGGCATGCTTGACCTCGGCGCGGGCCGTCAGGTCGCCCCGGCCCGGCGCGATGAAATGGATGTTCAGGTCCACCGTGCCGGAGGTCTCCAGGCCGGATTCGATCGTGCGCGTGGCAATGGCCATGCTCGAATCCATCAGCGTGGCGATGGCCCCGCCATGGATGACCCCGCGCCGGTTCGCCAGCCGCGCGCTGGCGGTCATGACGAGCATCGAACGGCCCAGGTCGGCCTCGCGCACGGCAATGCCCAGCCACGCGGCGAATGGCGCCAGGGCCGAACCCGCCAGGGGGCCGGTGGGAATGACCGCCTCGGGCTCCAGCACCGCGCAGGACTCGGGACTATCCATGCGCGGCCACCCCCAGCAGGGGATTCAGCCCGCTCTGGGCGACGCGGCTGTGCAGCGTGCGGCCCAGGGCTTCCTCGCACATCGCCGCGGTTTCCATCAACCCCGCCAGGTCGATGCCGGTGGATACGCCCATGGATTCGAACAGGTTCACCAGGTCCTCGGTCGAGACGTTGCCGGTGTGTCCGCCGCCGTACTTGACCTTGGCCGGATGCCCGCCCACGCCGCCGAACGCGCAGTCGAAATAGCGGCAGCCCGCCTCCAGCGCCGCCACGTAGTTGACCAGGCCGGTGCCCCGCGTATCGTGGAAGTGCGCCACCGTCGCCACGTCCGGCAGTTCGGCGTGCACCGCCGACATCAACTGCTTGACGGTCTGCGGCGAGGCCATGCCGGTCGTGTCGCCCAGCGCCACGTGCATGACGCCCAATTGCGCGAAGCGCCTGACGTCCTCCAGCACGCTGTCCGCCGACACCCGGCCCTCGAAGGGACAGCCCCAGGCGACCGACACCGTGCCGATCATGCGGAAACGCCCCTGCGATGCCGCGACCATGTCGGCCACGTTCTGCCACTGGTCGGCGCGGCTGCGCCGCAAATTCTTCATCGAATGCGATTCGCTGGCCGACACCAGCAGGCTGATCTCGTTGGCGCCGAAGCCGGCGTCCAGGTCGGCCACCGCGCGCTCCACCGCACGCACGTTGGCGCAGGTGGCCTTGTACCAGACCCCGTCGCGGCGGGGCAGCGTGCGCAGCAGCTCGCTGGCATCGCCGAACTGGGGCACGACCTTGGGATTCGAATACGAGGTCGCCTCGACGCGCTGGAAGCCGATGCGGGCGAAGCGGTCGATCAAGGCCACCTTGGTGGCCGTCGGGATGAAGGTTTCCTCGTGCTGCAGGCCATCCCGGGCAAAGCATTCGCAAAGCGTAACGTCGCTCATCGGTCTAGCCTCCCTTCGCGCCATGGACGTTCGCCAGGCCGAACAGCTCGATGGCATGCGCCTTGAGCTTGTTCTTCTGGACCTTGGAACTGCCCGTCATGCCGATATTGTCGAACGTATCCACGATCTCGAGGTAGCGCGGCACCTTGAAGTTCGCGCAGCGCGCCTTGCACCAGTCGATCAGTTCCTGGCGCTCGGCCTGTTTGCCTTCCTTGAGCAGCACGAAGGCCGCCGTCACCTCGCCCAGGCGCGCGTCGGGCACGCCGATCACCTGGGCCATCTGCACCGCGGGATGCGCGTGCAGCGTCTCCTCGACCTCGGCCGGCGCGACGTTCTCGCCGCCGACCCGATACATGTCCTTGAGCCGGCCGACCATGCGCAGCCGGCCCTCCGGCGACATCTCGCCCAGGTCGCCCGTGCGCAGCCAGCCTTCGGGCGTCAGCGCCTTGGCGGTCGCCTCGGGCATCTTGTAGTAGCCGCGCATCACGTGCCAGCCCCGCACCTGGATCTCGCCCTGGCCGCCCGGAGGCAGGACCTCGCCGCTGTCCTGGTCGACGATGCGCACCTCGGTGCCGGGATGCGGCAGGCCCCAGCCATGGGCGCGCAGTTCGAAGGGGTCATCCCGCGACGACATGATCACGTTGGGCGAAGCCTCGGATTGCCCGTACGCGTTGCAGACATGGTCCACGCCCATCACGTCGCGGATCTGCTGCATGACCTCGGGTCCCGCCGCCGCCCAGCCGCCGCGCAGGTGCAGCTTCTTGGGATCGAAATCGGGATGGCCCATCATCATCAGGAAGATGGTGTCGTTGCCCGAGGTCAGCGTGCACTTTTCCTCGTCCATCACGCGCAGCGTCTCGGCCACGTCGAACTTGGGCAGCGTCAGCAGACAGCAGCCGGCCACCAGGCTGACCAGCACGGACAGCGTCGTGCCCGAGACGTGGAAGAACGGCCGGATGCTGAAATAGCGGTCGTCGTGGCGCACGCCTATGCGCTGGCCGGCGGCCCACGCGTTGGTCAGCATGTTGGCGTGAGTCAGCATCACGCCCTTGGGGAACGACGTGGTGCCCGAGGTGAACTGCATCAGCAGCAGATCGTCGGGCGTGATTCCGGCGGCCACCGCCTCGACGGTATCGGGCGCCACCTGCTGGCCCCGGGCCAGGAAATCCGCGTAGCGCTCGGCGCCCGCCGGGCAGGGGCCGTCGCCCACCATGACGGCTCGGCGCAGCTCGGGCAGCGCCTGGCCGGGCAGGCCGGCATTCAGCGCCGGCTCGACCGCGGTCAGCAACTGGACGAAATCGATGCCCAGGAACGCGTCGGCGAACACCAGCAGCTTCACGTCCGCCTGCTTCAGGCAGAACTGCAGTTCGTCGGTCTTGAAGCGGGTATTGACCGGTACGGTCACCGCGCCCAGGGTCGCGCAGGCGAAGAAGGTCTGCAGCCAGGTGGCGCCATTGCCCAGCATGATCCCGACGTGGTCGCCCTTGCGCACGCCGCTGGCGTGCAGCGCGGCGGCGATGCGGCGGGTGCCGGCCAGCACTTCTTCCCAGGTCAGGCGGTCGGCCTGGCAGACGAAAGCCTCGCGCGAGCCGTACTCGCGGGCGGTGTGTTCCAGCGTGCGATAGAGCGTGGTGGGCCGGTCAAGCATTTTTCTGCGCTCCCGCACCGAAGCCCGAGATCGCGCGCTTCCAGTCGCTGTGGCGCAGGTTCTCCTCGATGGCCAGCAGCTCCACGGCCATCGCGCCCTCGCGCGTGGTCTCCACGCCCTGGTCCACGCAACGCTTGGTCAGCCTGACCGTCAGCGGCGCGGCGGCGGCGATGTGGCGGGCCATTTCCATGGCACGCGCCTCCAGTTCCGCCGGCTCGTACACGTGGTTCACCAGACCGATGGCCTTGGCTTCCTGCGCCTCCACGGTGCGGCCGGTGAACAGCAGCTCCTTGGCCATGCGCGTGCCCACCATGCGCGGCAGCCGCTGGGTGGCGCCTATGGTGCCCCAGCCGACCTCCGGGTAGCGGAACTTCGCCTCGGTGGAGGCCAGGATGAAGTCGCTGGCGCCGGCGATCTCGCAGCCCGAGCCGAAGGCCGCGCCATGCACCACGGCGATGACCGCCTGCGGCAGGCGCTCGAGGGCGGCGTAGGCGGTGAAGCCCTTGACGCGGCGCGCGGTCAGCTCGGCGGTGGACATGTCCTTGCGCTCCTTCAGGTCGGCGCCGGCGCAGAACACCGGCCCTTCTCCCCGGATCACGACCACGTGCACGGCCTCGTCGGCGGCAAGCGCCTCGGTCGCGGCGATCAGCTCGCCGCACATGGCCGTATTCAGCGCGTTGCGGCTCTCGGGCCGGTTCAGTGTCAGCGTGGCGACGTGGTTTTCGACCTCGACGCGGATGGTGGAATATGCACTGCTCATGCGAACCCCTGGATGTCTGGTGGCCTACGATAGTTGTTTTTATACACTACTTTGTTGACGATAACAACTATATGGACGAGCCACCCGGCCCGGACCCGTCGGTGCCCAGGATCCCTACCCCGGCGCCCCGGGCGAAGCCAACCCCAGCACGCCGTCATCCATGTACAGGTTCCGGTCCGCCAGCGGGGCGGCCAGCGCCTCGTTCTGCTCGGACAGCAGGATCGCCAGCCCCTGCCCGCGCAGGACGCGTATCGCCTCCACCAACCGCTGCACCACGATGGGGGCCACGCCCTCGGACGGCTCGTCCAGCAGGATCACCCGGGGCTGGGTCATCAGCGCCCGGCCGATCGCCAGCATCTGCTGCTCGCCGCCGCTCAGCGCGCCCCCCGGGCGATGCGCCAGCGGCTCGAGCTCCGGGAACAGGCGGCAGACCCGCTCCACGGTCCAGGGTTCGGCGCCCGGACGCGGCCGGCCCATGGCCACCTCCAGGTTCTGCCGCGCCGTGAGCTGGGTGAAGATGCGCCGGTCCTCCGGTACCCAGGCCAGGCCCGCATGCACCCGCCTGTCGGCACGACAGCCGGCCATGGACTGGCCATCCAGCAACACCTCGCCGGAAGTCTCGACCAGGCCCGCCAGCGCGCGCATCAGCGTGCTTTTGCCGGCACCGTTGCGGCCGACCAGGGCGACGATTTCCCCCGCTCCGACGTCCAGATCCACGTCGAACAACGCCTGCGCCCGGCCATGGAAGGCGCACAACGCGCGTGTCTGCAACAACGCCGTCATGCCGGCTCCCCCGCCTCGGCCGTGCCCAGATAGGCCGCCCGCACCGCCGGATCCTCGGCGATCTGCCTGGGCGGCCCTTCGGCGATCACGCGGCCGCGCACCAGGACCAGGACCTTGTCGGCAAAGCCGAACACCACGTCCATGCTGTGTTCGGTGAACAACACCGCCAGCCCGCCGGCGGCCTCCTGCTTCACGATGGCCATCAGGCTGCGCCGGTCGGCCCGCGTCATGCCCGCGGTGGGCTCGTCCATCAGCAACACACGGGGCTTCAGGGCCAGCGCGCTGGCCAGCTCCACGCGCTTGAGTTCGGGATAGGGCAGTTCTCCGCACAGCCTGCCGGCCAGCGCCCCCAGATCGAAGCGTTCCAGCCAGGCCTGCAGCTCGGCCGGGTCCACGCCCGCTCCGCGGCCGCGCACATCGTGCCAGACGCCAGGGGCGCGGGCGGCCAGCGCCAGCGCGACATGCTGGCCCACGCTCAGCGACGCCGCCACCTGGGCGATCTGGAACGTCCGCCCCAGGCCCAGCCGGGCCCGCGCGGCCACGCCCAGGCGGGTCAGATCGCGTCCATCGAACACGATGCGGCCGGCATCGGGCTGGAGCTGGCCGTTGATGCACTGGAAGCAGGTGCTCTTGCCCGCGCCGTTGGGACCGATCAAGGCCAGCATCTGGCCGCCTTCCAGCGTGAATCCGACGTCATCCACCGCCCGCACGGCCCCGAACGACTTGGACAGACCCGCGACGACCAGTTTCATCGCGGCGCCCTCCCTTCGCTCGCCCGCCCCCACGTGGCCAGGCCTCCCAGCCGCCTGACGCCGGTCAGCCCTCCCGGCGCCAGCAGGATCACCGCCAGCATGGCCAACCCGACCGCGGCGCGCCAGTATTCGGTCGCGCGCGCCAGGAAATCCTGCCCCACCGTATAGGCCAGGGCGCCCAGCCAGGGGCCGGCCAGCGATTGCAGGCCGCCCAGCAGGACCATGACGAGCGCGTCGACCGACCGGGGAATGGCCAGCAGGTCGGGCGCGACCGAGCCCTTGGCGAACACCGTCAGGACACCAGCGGCGCCCGCCAGCGCCCCCGCCAGCATGAAAGCCGTCCAGCGCACCGCGAATACCGGCAGGCCCAGGCTCTCGGCGCGCAGCGGCGCATCGCGCACCATGCGCAGCGTCAACCCGAAAGGCGCGTGCATCAGGTGCCGCAGCAGCAGGCCGCCGGCGCATGCCACGCCCAGGACGAACCAGTAAAACCCTTCGCGCGTGGCCAGCCACCCCTGGGGCCAGAAACCGAACAGGCCGTTGCTGCCTCCCGTCACGGCATCCCACTGGAAGGCGATGGACCAGGTGATCTGGGCGAAAGCCAGGGTCAGCATGGCCGCGTAGACCCCGGCCGCCCTGAGCACGACGAAACCGAACACCGCCGCGCCGGCCAGCGCCAGCAGCATGCCCGCCGCCAGGCACAGCAGGATGCTGGCGATGCCGCCTGGCCCCGAGTCGGCCAGCCCCGGCAGCACGGCCGCCACCAGCGGCGCGGCCAGCGCCCCGCCATAGGCCCCCAGGCCCAGGAAGGCCGCATGGCCGAACGAATGGACGCCGCCCGGCCCCATCAGGACATACAGGCTGGCGGCGAAAAGACCGGCGATCAGGACATCCACGGCCAGGACCAGCACATAAGCCATGTCGCCGGCCAGCCAGGGCAACAGCGCCAGCGCCGCCACGCCCGCGGCCAGCAACAGGCCGCCGCGGCGCGTGGGCGGCGGCAGCGGATTGAGCTCGGCGCGCGCCGCGCGCGGCGGCGCCACCGGCCGTCCGAACAGCCCCCAAGGCCGGAAGGCCAGCACGATGGCCATCAGCAGGAATTCGATCACCAGCGTCAGCTTGGGCAGCACCAGTTCCAGGCCGCCTATCGACACCGTCCCCAGCGCCACGCAGGCCGCCTTGACCACGCCTATCATCATCGCGGCCACGAAGGCGCCGACCACGCTGCCCATGCCGCCCACCACCGTCACCACGAAGGCCTCGGCCACGACCTGCAGATCGTAGGCCAGCGACGCCGGCTCGCGCGGCATCTGCAACGCCCCCGCCAGCCCCGCCAGGCCGGCGCCCAGCGCGAAAACCTGTGTGAACAGCCGCCGCTCGTCCACGCCCACGGCCAGCGCCATCTCGCGGTCCTCGGTGGCGGCGCGCAATTGCAGGCCCCAGCGCGTGGACGCCATGATCCATTGCACGCCGGCCAGCACCAGCAGGCCGATCGCCATCAGCACGAAGTCATACGACGGCAGGTTCAGCGTGCCGGGAGCCAGTACGCCCGTCAGCCCCGGCGCCTTGGGCCCGAGCCGGTCGTCGGCGCCCCAGGCGGCCAGCGTCGCATCGCGGATGATCAGCACCAGCGCGAAGGTCGCGACCAGTTGGAAGAGTTCGGGACTGCCGTAGAGCCGGCGCAGCACGCCGCGCTCGATCAGCGCGCCCACCACGGCCACCGCCAGCGCCGCGCCCGCCACCGCGCCCCAGAACCCCAGGGCGCCCCACAGCGGGATCAGTGCCTGGGCCAGGGTGACGCCCAGATACAGCCCCAGCATGGCCAGCGAGCCGTGCGCGAAATTGACCACGCGCGACACGCCGAAGATCAGCGTCAACCCCAGCGACAGCAGGAACAGGCTGCTGGCGCTGGCCAGCCCGTTCAGCAGTTGCGCCAGCACCGCTCAGCGCGCCGGCCGCAACTTCGCCACCTCGGCATCGGTGGGCTGGTACCTGGCGCCGTCGGCATAACGGAAGTCCACCATGACGCCCGTACGCTGCGCCCCGGTGCCCTGCAGCGCGGTCCGCCCGACGAAGGCACCCAGCGTCGACTGGTTGTCCTGCGCGCGGAACACGATGGGTCCCCACGGCGAGGACAGCGGCATGTTGCGGAATGCGTCGACGATCTTCTCGGGATTGGTGCCGCCGGCGCGCCGCAGCGCTTCGGCCGCGGCATGGATGGTCACGTAGCCCACCACCGAACCCTGGCGCGGCGGCTCGCCGTACTTCTTCCGATAGGCATCCAGGAAGCGCTGGTGCTCGGGCGTCTTGATCGCATACCAGGGATAGCCCGTCACGATCCAGCCCTCGGGCGCCTCGTCCTTCAGCGGCTCCAGGTACTCGGGTTCGCCCGACAGCAGGCTGACCACTTCACGGCCCTTGAACAGGCCGCGCGTGGCGCCTTCGCGCACGAACTTGGTCAGGTCGGTGGCGAACAGCACGTTGAAGATCGCGTCCGGCTTGCTGGCTTCCAGCGCCTGCACGACGGGTCCCGCATCGAGCTTGCCGAGCGGCGTGGCCTGCTCGGTCACGAACTCGACACCGGGCTGCGCGGCCTGGAGCAGCGTCTTGAAGGTCTGCACCGCCGACTGCCCGTACTCGTAGTTCGGATAGACGATGGCCCAGCGCTTCTTGCCCAGCTTGGCCGCCTCGGGCACCAGCATCGACACCTGCATCCAGGTCGACGGCCGCAGGCGGAAGGTATAGCGGTTGCCGTTGGCCCAGGTGATCTTGTCGGTCAGCGGCTCGCTGGCCAGGAACGGCACCTTGCGCTGCCGGGCATAGTCGCCCAGCGCCAGGCCGATGTTGGACAGGAAGCCGCCGGCCAGCATCGCCACGCGTTCGCGCGAGACCAGCTCCTCGGCCGCGCGCACCGCGTCGCCCGGCACGCCGTTGTCGTCCCGGATCAACAGCTCCAGCGGGCGCCCGTTCACGCCGCCGGCGGCGTTGACTTCCTCCAGGGCCAGCAGCATGGCCTTGCGGTAGGGTTCGAGGAAGGCGGGCTGCGCCTTGTAGCTGTTGATCTCGCCGATGCGCAGCGGGTCGGCGGCGTGCGCGGGCGCGGGCGCGGCCAGCAGGATCGACAAACCGAGGAAACCGGAAGCAAGCGATGTGCGAAGCATGGACAGACTCGGACTAGGCCCCACGAAGAAGATGCCCGGCATGCGGGGCGGGCGAACGCCGGCACCCCTCCTTTGCGGAGGAGCGCCTATTGTAAGGGGGTAAGGAGTCGCCGGAAGAAATCAGGCGGCCGCGCTCAGGCCCAGCCGCTGCGCGTACTGCCGCAGCGCCTGCACCCTGGGTTCGGCGAAGAACACGGGCTCGGCCTCGTCCAGGCCGGGCGCGGCGCGGCGCTCGCCATCCATCGCCAACAGCGGCAGCACCAGGTCCTGCGAACGCGCCAACTCGTCCCGGCCGAGCAGGCCCGGATAGACTTTGTCGAGCTGGATGACATCCAGCAGGTCTTCGATGATCGCGATGCGATAGGCATCGCCCCCGCCCAGGCGGGCCCGCATGTAGCTGGGCTTGAGCGCCGTGCGCAGCACGGACAGTCCCGTCTTGCGCCACGCCGCCGCTTCCGCCCCGTCGAAGAAGGCCCCGGCGAACAGCAGCGCCTTGCCCGCCTTCGTGGGATAGGCCGCCGTCATCGACGCACCCAGCCGCTGGCGCAGGAAACGCACCTGCACGACCAGGTTGCGCCGCCCCACTTCGTTCAGCCCGCGCTTGTCCAGGTCCCACTTGACCCAGTTCACGATGCGCCGCGACAAGCTGTGCGGCCGCCAGCCCACGCCCTTGCCGGGCGTATTGGCCACGATCCAGTTGGTGACCAGTTTCTCGTGCCATTCGAAACGGCCTTCCGCGCCATCGGCCACCAGGTCGTCGAAAGCATGGAGGTTGTGCAGCCAGTTCTCGCCCCAGGGCCGCCAGTGCCAGCCACGATTGTCGGACAGCACCCGTTCCACACCGAAGAAATGGAAGGCCTGCGCACCCACCATGCTCGGCGGCCGCTGGCAGAAGGCCCAGTGGCTGGCCGGGTGGCGCAGCACGGGCGTCTCGACCGTGTTGAACCAGGCCAGATACTCATCCTTGCGGCCCAGGTGAGCGCCCAGCAGGGTCATGGGCTGGGCGTAGCGCAACCCCCACCAGAACCGGTGCAACCCTTGCGAGCGCGCGCTCCAGAAGCCGGACAACTTGGAAGAATCCGTGAGGTAGGACATGGCGGGACAGCTCAGTGACTAAATTGGATACCAGCGCGCCGGCGGCACGCCATGGACAACACAGCCAGAATCGAAGCAAAGCCCGCACACGGAAAACGGCGTAATGCGTCGGCGCACGGAAAACGAACGCTAAAGTTCCCTGCGGCGCCGCCGTTAACGTTGGCGTACGAGCGTTATTGCATAACTGGGCGCACAATTCAATATGTAAAAAAATAAGACGCGTTCCGACTCGTGCCTTGCTTGCGAAATACGCAAAATTTTCATCTCCCGCTGACACCGCCTATTAGTTGCTTGTAAGCACTCGCCCGCAATGGCGGGCGAAAGTGCAACTTTTAGTGTGGCGCCCATCTCCCGCCCTTTTCTAGGGGAAATCCTGGCCACGGACTTCCCCGACGGCCTTTGCTCCCTTTCGCCAGCTTGCGCCAGCATGCCGGACCATTTGGTCCAGATTATGAAAATCCCCGAACGCAGGGAATGACCTGACTTGCCGCCTTGATCCGTGAAAGTTTAGTATTCGAAAACTATTTTTATATACAAAACATTCACAGAGGAGACAGCGAGCATGGACTTCCCCTTCTTACCCACCCGCCGCCGGCTGCTGGCCACGGCCGCGCTGCTGCCCGCCGCGGCCTGGCTGCCCGCCCGGGCCGCCCAGACGGGCCTGACCGAATTCACCTTCACCATGGGCGTGAATACCGTGCCGGGCACGGCCCTGATCGATGCCACCGCCCAGGACCTCGACCTGTGGCGCAAGCACGGCCTGAAGCCCGTCGTGCCGCCTCCGCTGGGCGGCGGCGACCGGCGGACCTGGAGCCCCGAGGAAGAAAACCATTCCGACGTGCGGCTATATGGCATGGGCGCGACCATCAACTACCTCAGCAAGGGGGTGGACTTCGTCATCGTCGCGGATCTCGGGACGCGTGCCGAATGGCACATGTGGTCCCTGGCCGACCGTCCCGTCGACGCCCGGCAGCTCAAGGGCAAGCGCTTCGCGGTCACGCAGTTGTCGGGCACGGACCGGCTGTACGTCGACCTGTTCCTGAAGTCGCTGGGCGTCAGCCAGGACGACGTCACCCTGGTCCCCACCGGCGGCGTACCGCAGAACTACCAGGCGCTGCGCAACGGCCAGGCCGACATCTGGGTAACCACCGAACACGCCGCCATCCTGATCGACCGCGAGCAGCGCCTGCGCAGCGTCGCCAAGATCTCCGACTTCGTCGGCAAGGACTGGTATCCCTACGTCATCGTCGCCAAGCGGCGCACGTTGGCTGAACGGCCGGCGCTGGTGAAGGAAGCCGTCGCCACCGTCCTGGAAGCCGTCCGGCACATCGACCAGGCACCGCGCCAGGAAAACGTCACCCGCCTGATGCAGCGCTTCAAGGTCGACGAGGCCGTCGCCGGCAAGCTGCTGTCCACGGTGTCGCTGAATCCTGCCGGCAAGATCAAGTTGTCGACGATAGAAAAGATGCGCAACCACTACGTGGACACCGGCGTGATCAAACGCAATGCCCTGCCGCTGGACGCGATCTTCGATGCGTCGGTCGTCGGCACGGTTGCCTGACCTCCCCCCACCCAGGAGACATCCCATGCAGCGTTTTCCGCTTTCCCCTTGCGCCTCCACCCTGCAACCGGCACGCCGGCGCCTGCTCAAGACCATGGCCGTGCTTCCGGCCGCCGCCTGGCTACCCGGCTGTGGCGGCGACGGCGCCCCCGCTCCGGCCACCAGCGAGCCCACTGCCTTCACCTATGAGATAGGCGTGCGGACCGTTCCCGGCACCGCATTGATCAACGCGACGATCCAGGACCTGGGGCTTTGGGACAAGCACGGCATCAAGCCCGTCGACCCCGTCCCCATCGACGATCGCCGCGAATGGACGCCCGAGGCGGAAAACAACTGCGACGTCCGCCTGTATGGCATGGGCGCGACCATCAACTACTTGAGCAAAGGCGTCCAGTTCACCATCATCGGCGACCTGGGCACCCGGGCCGAATGGCATATGTGGACGCTGGCGGACAAGCCCATCGCGTTGACCGAACTCCGGGGCAAGCGCTTCGCCGTCACCCAGATGGCGGGCACCGACCGCTTCTATGTCGATCTCTTCCTGAAGTCGCTCGAGGTCAGCCCGGACGACATCGTCTATGTGCCCACCGGCGGCGTGGGCACCAACTACACGGCGCTCAGGGAAGACAAGGCCGACATCTGGGTCACGACGGAGCATACGGGCATCCTGACCGACAGGGAAAACCTGCTGCACAGCATGGCCAAGATCTCCGACTACGTGGGCACGGACTGGGACCCCTACGTGGTTCTGGCCAAGCGCAGCACGCTGAAGGAGAAACCCGGACTCGTCCGGGAAGCCGCCACGGCCATCTTCGAGGCCGTCCAGCACATCGACAAGGCACCGCGCCAGGAAAACCTCGACCGCCTGATGAAGCTGTTCAAGGTGGACCAGGCCATGGCCGAAAGGCTGTTCGCCACCGTATCGCTGAATCCCTCGGGCAAGATCAAGCTGTCGACCATAGAGAAAATGCGCAACCACTATATCGAGAACGGCCTGATCACGCCCGAGTCAGCCCCGCTATCGGCCATCTACGACGCGTCCATCCTCGGCACGCGGTAACACTGATTTACGGGGCGGCCGCGACAAGCCGCCGCCCTGGAAGGTATGGTTGAGGATCGCATCCAGAGGTCCTCGTCCATGAAGGTTTCACCGCGGCACCTGACGGCCTGCGCGGCAGCGCTTGCCATCGCGCTCCTTGCCACCACGTCCCACGCCGAACGCAACACCTCGCTGGCCGGCCAGACCGTCGTCCAGCCCGTGGACGACGGCCAACATACCAAGGAATACGCCCGCAACGGCCAGTTGATCTACGAATCCATCGAGCGCCAGCGAACTCGCGGCGGCAAGACGGTCACGGAAGCCATCGAACGGGAATGGAGCGAAAGCGGCAAGCCTTTGCGCGACCAGACCTTCGTGGGGGGCAATGAAATCAAGGGAACGGCCTGGTACCTGAACGGCCAGGTCAAGGAAACCCGCGTGGATCAATCCGTGCGCGAACCCGGGGGACTGCCTGGCAAGTACGTGGAACGGTTTTCCGACCAGGGCAAGCTGCTATCTGCGGGGGTTTTCCAGGGACAGTTCCGCCCGGTGGGCACACACAAGGAATATGACGCAGCGGGCCAGCTCAAGCGGGAAGTGACGTATGACGCGCGCGGCGGCCGATTATCCGAACGCAGCTACGATGCGTCCGGCGCCGTCATACGAAGCGAACGTTTTCTACCCGACGGTTCCCGCATCCGCGATTAAGAAAAGGGGCGCGTAAAAGACAAAACCCCCGGCCGGAGTCCCGGTCGGGGGTTTTGGTTGTAGATAGCCTGACAATGACCTACTTTCACAGACGTCCGTCCACTATCATCGGCGCAA
>NZ_JBBUKU010000006.1:0-323252 GCF_038066655.1 Pigmentiphaga sp. YJ18
GACTGGTACATGGACGGCAAGATCAAGATCGACGAACTCATCACCCACACCCTGCCGCTCGAACGCATCAACGAGGGATTCGACCTCATGAAGAGCGGGCAGTCCATCCGCTCGGTCGTGCTGTACTGACTCAGCGCGGCCCGGTCGGGGTCGTGACGACCAGGAAGACCAGATTTCCCAGCCCGGTGTTGTGCAGCGCGTGCGGCACGCCGGGCGGAATGAGGACGAAGCTGCCCCCGCGCACGACCTGCCGCTCCCGCCCCAGCTCGAGCAGCCCCTCGCCATCCACGAAGTAATAGATCTGCTCTTTCTCGTCATGCACATGGCTTTGCACATAGGCCATGGGCTCGTAGCTCGACAGCCGCAGGTCCAGGTAGCGAGCCCCCGGCGTCTGCGCACTGACCAGGATCTTGGACAGCGCGCCCCCGAAATGGCCGGGCGACTGCTCCCACAGGAACTCCGCCAGTTCGCGGACGCGGGCTTCGGCGGCGGGCGCCTGCGCCGGAGAGGAAGCGGCGCTCATTCGACCTTGTCCAGCTTTACCTTCTTGGCCAGCGCCACCCATCGGTCGCTCTCTTCGATGAAGTAGTCCCTGAGCGCTTCAGGTGGGCCACCCCGCGCTTCCAGCCCCAGGCCGTTCAGCTTGCCGATCAGCTCCGGATTCCGCAACGCCTTGACGGTCGCGGCATTGACCCGATCGACGATCGCGCGCGGCGTGCCAGCAGGCGCGAAAATGCCTATCCATTCCTGGATGCTGAAGCCAGGTAACGCAGCCGCCTCCGCCACCGTGGGCACGTCCGGCAGCGCGGGATTGCGCGTGGCGCCGCTGACGGCCAGTGCGCGCAGCTTGCCGCTGGTGATGAAGGGATACGCGGTGGGCAGCACCGCGAACACGAACGACACCTGGCCGCCCACCAGGTCCGCCATGACCGCGCCGCCCCCCTTGTAGGGAATGTGCTGCGCGTCGATGCCGGCCGCGTTCTTGAACACTTCGGTCGTCAGATGGTTGCCGCTGCCGTAGCCGGCCGATCCGTAGTCCAGGCCTCCTGGGCGGGACTTCGCCAGCGCGATGAACTCCTTCAGGTTCCTGGCCGGCAGCGCGGTCGGCACAACCAGAACCGTAGGCACGGTGGCCAGCAGGCTGATCGGCGCGAGATCCTTGCGCGCGTCGAACGGCAGCTTCTTGAACAGCACGGGATTGGCCGCCAGCGCGGTCGAGGTCAGCAACAGCGTGTAGCCGTCCGGCTCCGCCCGCGCGACCGCCTCGGACCCCGGAATCGATGCGCCGCCGCTGCGGTTCTCGATCACCAGTTGTTGGCCCAGCGCCTCGGAAACATACGGCGCGACCAGCCGCGCGGTGATATCGGTGACGCCTCCGGTGCTGTAGGGAACGACGAGCCGGATCGGCTGGGTGGGATAACCCTGCGCGCCGGCCCCTCCCGCCGCGAATGCCAGCATGCCCGCGAAGACGGTCGCGGCCGACTGCCTGAAGCCTCTCTTCATGATGCCCTCCTGGTGGTCCGCGTCGGCACCGGGCGCGATCGCGGTTGTCTCAATGAATCTTCTGTTCTGTACCGCCGGTTTTCTACCGGCGTGCCGCCTGCGCCACGGCCTGCAAGGCCCGCCATGCGGTGGCCTTGATCGACGACCAGGCGGGCCGGCCAAGCTCCGCCTGCAGGGAATCCAGAATCTCGTAGGTGGGCAGTTGCGAGCAGGCGATGAAGAGCGCATCGCAACTGTCATCCACGGTGCTTCGTGCCAGTGCCGCCACCTCCGACGCGGTGATGCGCCCCAACGCTTCCACGTCGGCCGCGGCCAGACTGCTGACGCGGCGCGCCTCGATGCCGCCCTCGGCCAGGAAAAGGCCCAGATTGCGGTTGACCTCGTCGCTATAGGGTGTGACCAGCGCGATGTGACGAGCGCCGGCCGCTTGCAGCGCCGCCACCATCGACCGCGCGGTGGTGACCACCGGCTTGCCTGTGATCGCGGCCAATTCTCCGGCCAACTGCGCTTCGCCCTGGGGGCCGGCGATAAAGCCTGCCGCCGTGCAGCCATACGCCACCACGTCGATGTCCCCGGGAAAAGTTGCCGCCAGCTCCAGCGCACTGGCCTTGTAGGGCGGCAGGGTTTCCCGGGTCAGCAGACCCGCGCCGCGCGGGATGCGCAAGGTCACGCAGCGCGACCCGTCCGGCAGCCAGGCGGTCAGCTCCTTTTCCATCGTGGTGTTGTTCGCCGGCACCATCAACCCGACTTTCAACGGCGCGGACGAGGCATGCGCATCCATAGGCGGAATCTCCATGTTCGCGGCCCGCGCCCGATGTGCGCCGCCGCATTGCGGCTTTCAAGCGGCGCCCGGCCTGACCAGCCTGGCGCCGGGCCAGGCGGCACTGGCGGCGCGCGTATAAGGTTTGGGGTAGACGACCGCGGCGCCCAGGACTTCGGCCGCGTGCCACCCCCACCGAGGGTCGTCGAGCATCGCCCGTCCCAGGGCGACGAAGTCGGCACGGCCGGACCGCACGATGGCGTCGGCCTGCTGCGCCTGCGCGATCATGCCTACCGCACGGGTCGCCATGCCCGTCCGCTGGCGGACCTCGCTGGCGAACGGCACCTGGTACTCCGGCACGACCCGGATCTGCTGGTGCCCGACCAGGCCGCCGCTGGACACGCAAACGTAGTCGCATCCGATGGACTTCAGGGCGCCGGCGAAGGCCACCGCCTCGTCCAGCCCGAAGCCGCCTTCGGCCCAGTCGCTGGCGCTGATCCGCACGCCCATCGCCCGGTCGGACGGGATGGCGGCCCTGACGGCTTGCGCGACTTCGAGCGGAAAGCGCATGCGGCGCCCGGCGTCGCCGCCGTAGCCGTCGTCACGCCGGTTCGACAGGGGCGACAGGAACTGATGCAACAGGTAGCCATGCGCGGCATGCAGCTCGACCACGTCGAAGCCGACACGCACCGCGCGCCGGGCGGCCGACACGAATGCCTGCCCGATACGCCGCAGTCCGGCTTCGTCGAGTTCGGCGGGAACCGGCCCGCCGTCATCGGCGGCCAACGCGGACGGCGCCTCTACATGCCAACCGCCCTCCTCGACCGGCAACGGCCCGCGCCCCGCCCAGGGCAGGCGCACGGAGCCCTTGCGCCCGGTGTGCGACAACTGGACGCCCAGGCGGGCCCCGCCCCACTGCCGGCAGAAGTCGACCACGCGGCCGAGCGCCTGTTCCTGCGCGTCGCCATACAGGCCCAGGCATTGCAGGGACCCTCGACCGTCGGGCTCGACCGCGGTGGCTTCGGTCATGACCAGTCCCGCGCCCGAGTACGACAGTTGTCCCAGATGAACCAGATGCCAGTCGCTGGCACAGCCGTCCGGCGCGCTGCTGTACTGGGCCATGGGCGACACGGCGATCCGGTTGGGAAGCTCCATGCCACCCAGCGCGAGCGGAGAAAAGAGTGCGGTCATGAGTCAGCCTGCCTCAGTTTTTAAAAATTATCTTATAATTTGGGAAATTTTGTCAATAAATGACGGGAGCGACGCTGCCATGCCCATCGACGAACTGCGCATCTACACCGTCGCCCCCGGCGGCCTGGCCGAGTACCTGCGGCTGGCCGAGGAAGTCGCCGTCCCCGTACGCGGCGACGCCTACGGCAGACTGCTCGGTTTCTGGTTCGGCGAAATCGGCTCGGCTCATCGTGTCTTCAATCTCTGGCAACACGACGATCTGCAGGCACGGCAAGCCGTGCGCGCGCGGCTCGCCGCCCTGCCGGCATGGCGCGACGACTACGTGGCCAAGGTGCATCCGCTGATGCAGGAGCAGGAGATCCGGCTGATGGAGGCCGTGACGCCGATGGCGCGGCCGGCGGACACGGACCACAACGTCTACGAGACGCGGCTCATCCGTACCAAGGTGGGCAAGGCCGCCGAATTTGCGACCCTGCTGCGCGACACGCACCCCGATGCCGAGGCGGTCGTTTCCGTGGGCATCTGGACCACGCTTGCCGGGCGGCTGAACGAAGTCGTGCAGATCCTGGCCTACCACGACGTGGGCGCGCGCCTGGCCGCGTCGCTGGCGCAGGACCGATGGCGCGCCTTCCTTGCGCGGCATGGCGATCTGGTCGATCGCATCGAATCGAGCCTGATGCTGGCCGCCCCCCACTCCCCGCTGCGCTGACGGCGCGGCGGGAACGACGGCCCGGGCATCAGGGTATGCGCGCCTCGATCAGGAACGGACCGCGCCGGGCGCATGCGCCGCGAAAGGCATCCGCCAGGCCCGATACGGTGTCCACCGCCACCGCGTCGACGCCCTGCCCGCGCGCCAGCGCCACCCAGTCCAGTTCCGGACCGACTAGGTCCAGCATCCTGTGCGCCTGTTCGCCGGGCTGGTCGATGCCCACGCCCTTCAATTCGCCCTGCAGGATCCGGTAGCTGCGATTGGCCAGGATGATGGTCACCACGTCCAGCCGCTCGCGTGCCTGGGTCCACAGCGCCTGGAGCGTGTACATGCCGCTGCCGTCGCCCTCGAAGCAGACCACCTTGCAGTCCGGGCAGGCAACACTCGCTCCCGTGGCCATCGGCAGGCCAGAGCCGATGGCGCCGCCGGTGATCTGCAGGTAATCGTGCGGCGCCGCGCCGTCGGTGAACCGGAACAGCGAACGGCCCGACGACACGGACTCGTCGCACAGGATGGCGTGCTCGGGCAGCAGCGCCGCCATCGTCTGCATCACGGTGTCGGCATCGAGCCGGCCATCGGCGGGCAGCGTGGGCGCCTCGGTCGCCGGAACGGGCCGGGCCTTGCCCGGCAGGCCCAGTTCGTCGGCCAGCCAGGCCAACGCATGCAGGGCATCGCCTCCCGGCTCGACCAGGGTCTGGATCTCGCAACCGGCGGGCGTCAGCAAGCGCGGTTTGCCCGGATAGCCAAAGAAAGCCGCGGGCGGATGGCTGCCCACCAGGACCAGCGCCTCTATCCCCGCCAGCGCCGCCACGCCCTGATCCACGGCGAACGGCACCCGCGGAACCGCCAGCCGGCCGCGCCCCCGCGCGACCCGGCGGTTCGACTGCGAGGCCAAGACGCGGATGCCGGCGCCGGCCAACCGGGCTACCACGGGCAGGCCGGCCTCTTCCAGCGCTCGGCCGGTCACCAGCAGGGCGCAGCGCCGACCGGAACGCAGGGCCTCGACGGCCCGGCGCATCCCTTCGGCCGATGCCCGCGCCAGGGCAGGCGGCTCGGCGGCCGCCACCGGTTCGCCGCCGGGACTCCAGGCGGTATCGGCGGGCAGGATGAGCGTCGCGATCTGCCCATCCTGGCTGCGCGCGGCGGTCACGGCATCGGCGGCGTCCCGGGCGATGCCGTGACCCGCGCCGCCCACCCGCCACCAGTCGGAAGCCAGGGCCGCCGCGCCGGGAACGTCGCTGCGCAGCGGGCTTTCGTATTGCAGGTGATCGCTCGCGTGTTCACCCACGATATTGACGATGGGCGACCGGGCCTTGCGCGCATTGTGCAGATTGGCCATGCCATTGGTCAGGCCAGGCCCCAGGTGCAGCAGGGTCGAGGCGGGCCGGCCGGCCATGCGCGCGTAGCCGTCGGCCGCGCCCGTCACCACGCCCTCGAACAGGCCCAGCACGCATCGCATGCCGGGCACCCGGTCGAGCGCGGCGACAAAATGCATCTCCGACGTCCCGGGATTGGCGAAACAGACGTCCACGTTGGACGCGAGAAGGGTTCTGACAAGCGACTCGGCGCCATTCATCATGCGGCACTACCCCATGGAAACGAAACGTTCATGATCGCGCCGCGCCCGCCCTTTCGACGGCGGCTGCGGCGTTCCTGCGGATTCCGGTCAATTCGCCGTGATGTTCGCATCCCGGATCACTTTCGCCCAGCGCGCGCGCTCTTCCTGCATGAAGCGCCCGGCCGCCGCCGGAGGACTGGCCACCACGGCAACCCCCAACGCATCCAGGCGCTCCTTGATTTCCGGGCGAGCCAGCACGACGGCGATTTCCTTTTGCAGGCGGTCGATCCTGTCCTGCGGCGTCCGGGCCGGCACCACCATGCCGAACCAGTTGGTGACGCTGAAGCCCGGCAGGGTCTCGGCCACGGTCGGCGCGTCGGGAAAGACGGCCAGCCGCTGGTCGCCGGTGGTGGCCAGCACGCGTAGGCGTCCGGCCTGGACGAACGGCAGGCCGATGGCCGTCGCCTCGAAGGTCATCTGCACCTGCCCGGCGATCACATCGTTGACGCTGGGCGTGCTGCCCTTGTAGGGAACGTGTGTCAGCTTCAGCCCGGTGGCGGAATTGAACAGCTCCCCCGCCATGTGCGGCAGCCCGCCGTTGCCGCTGGACGAGAAATTGACCTTGCCGGGGTTCGCCTTGGCATAGGCGATCAGTTCGCCCACGGTCCGGGCCGGGAACGCGGGGTTCACATACAGCACGAAACCCGAGGAGGCGACCACGGTGACCGGGGCGAAGTCTTTCTCCATGTCGTAGCTGAGGTCTTTCGTCAGCACCGGCGTAATGCTCAGGTTGCCCATCGTTCCCATCAGCACGGTATAGCCGTCGGCGTCGGCCCTGGCCACCCCCTGCGCGGCCACCACGCCGCCGGCCCCGGGCTTGTTCTCGATCACCACAGGCTGGCCCAGCCTCTCGGCCAGCGGCGGCCCCATCAGCCGGGCGATGGTATCGATCGCCCCACCGGGAGGAAAGCCGATGATGATGCGCACCGGACGCTCGGGGTAGGCCGCCAGCGCGGGCGCGCCGGCTACCACGATGAGCGCCATGACTGCCAGAATCCGTTTCATCGCCGTCTCCGAATAATAAAAATTTCTTACATAGTAGTATATTTTTACGGAAAAGATATACTGCGAATCTGGTTCATCGAGGAGGCAAACGGGGATGTCGAGGCGTATCGAAATCTATGCGGGCACGGCCGGCCACTCCGCCTGGTTCAGCGAAGACCGAGGCGAAACCTGGCTTCACCCCAACAGCCATTCGGGCATGTATCTCGAAGCCCGCGTCTGGACGTTCAGCAGCCACCCCGCCAGGCCGGACATCCTGCATGCGGGGACCGACATGGGCATCTATCGCTGGGACGAATCGACGACCCGCTGGACCGCCGTGCCGTCACCGCTGGAGGACGTCTGGGCGCTGGCGCAGTCGCCCGTCGATCCTGCCGTCATCTACGCCGGCGGACGGCCCGCGGCGGTCTACTGCTCGGAAGACGGCGGCGCATCATGGCGGGCGTTCGAGCTGCCGGGCGCGGCCGCCTTCTCGCCCATCAACCAGGGCCCGACACGCGTCACCCAGATCCTGGTCGACCCCGTCGAGCCCGACGTGCTTTGGGCCACGATCGAGATCGGCGGCATCTATCGCAGCGGCGACCGCGGCCGCACCTGGGTAGCCAGGAACGAGGGACTGGTATCGCTGGACGTCCACGGCATCGCGGTGCTGAGAAAGCCCGGCGGAACGCGCACGATCCTGGCCACCACTAATCGCGGGCTGCACCGCAGCGATGACGACGGCGGACACTGGACGTACCAGCAGCTCGATTCCCCGTGGCAATACACCCGCGCCGTGGTGCCCCGCGCGGACACCGATCGCATCGTGTTCCTGACCAACGGCAACGGCCCCCCGGGCAGCGATGCCTGCCTGATGCGCAGCACGGACCATGGCGACACCTGGCACGCGGTACCGCTGCCGGGCCGGTTCAACAGCACCCTGTGGTGCGTCGCGACACATCCGTCCGATCCGATGCTGCTGTTCGCCTGCACCAACCTCGGCCAGTTGTTCCGCAGCGTCGACGGCGGCGAACGGTGGGAGCGCCTGCCGCACGAATTCGGCGAGATCCGCGCCCTGCACTGGCGCGTGGCGGACATTCCCCCCGACCGCCCGGCCCACTCCATCACCGTCAGGAATTGAGCCATGCAAGAACCGCGTTTTCCCCGCATTCCCCTCGAACAGATGGATCCGCGCCAGCAGGAGGTGGCGGCCAGCATCGCCGCCGGCCCCCGCGGCGAGGTCAAGGGGCCGTTCCTGGCGCTGCTGCACCATCCGGACTTGGCCGACCACCTTCAGCAACTGGGCGAGCACCTGCGATTCGGCACGGGCCTGCCGCCCGAGTTGATCGAGCTGGCGGTGCTCATCACCGCCCGGCATTGGGACTGCCAGTACGAGTGGTTCGCCCACCAGCGCATCGCGTTGAACACGACGGCGCTGGACCCCGCCGTCATCGACGCCATCGCCCATGGGAAGCCGCTGCCCGGCATGCCGGACGAACAACGAGCCGCCTGCGACTTCTGCACCGAGTTGCTGCGCGCCGGCGAACCTGGCCAGCGCGCCTACGACGCCATCCTGCACCGCTACGGCAGACGGGGCGTCCTGGACCTGCTGGCCCTTTGCGGCTACTACGGCCTCCTGGCCATGGTCCTGAACACCGCGCGCATTCCGCTGCCCGACGGCACGCCCGCACCGCTTCCGCCGAAGCGCCGGCCCTAGGTTCCGTTCACCCCACGGCCCTGGCCGGCAGCGCGACGACGTTGGGCGCGCTGGCGATCCGCCGCGACACCTCCCGTCCGGCCTCGATCACCCGGTCGGCGATGGCGCCGAACGCCACCGGGTCCACATGCGACGTGGACGCGGCGACCGCCAGGCTGCCCAGCACGTCGCCCGCGCCATTGAACAGAGGCGCGGCGATGGACACGATGCCCGCGTTGTACTCGCCCGTGGTCATCGCGTATTCGGCCTGGCGTATCTGCTTGAGCGCCTGTTTGAAGCGCTCCCAGTCCGCGCCCAGTCCCACGGCGGCGATGCTCTTGCGATGCTTGGTGAAGATCACCCGCAACTGGTGCAGCGGCAGATAGGCCAGGATGATCTTGGCTGACGCTCCCGCCACCAGCGGACGGCGCTGCCCCCGGCTGAACAGCTCGGGCGGCGCATGCTTGCCCAGCGCCTGCTGCACGCACATGATGGACTCGCTGAACAGGATGCACAGCAGCGAGCTGTGCCCCGTCTCCTCAGTCAGTTGCTGGATCACGGGCGAGCCCGCGATGTAGACCGGATCGCACAGCCTCATCGTCCGGTCCATTTCCGGAATGCGCGGGCCCAGCACATAGGAACCGTTGGCCACCCGAGCCAGCAAGCCCACCGAATGCAGCGTCTTCAGATACCGGTAGCAGGTCGAGGCCGGCGCCCCGGAATAGCGGATCAGGTCCTCCGTCGTCCATACCGGCGCCGCGGGCGTGAACACATCCAGCAGGCTCAACATCTTGTCCAGACTGCTCATGACCCGTCTGCCTTCCGCGGGACCGCAAAAAAACGAAAGTTTCTCATATTGATGTACAAATTAACGATTCCATGCAAGAATCCGGCGAAGAATACGACAGGCCGCCCTCCCTCTTCACCGGCCGTACCGAAAGGGCGCACACCCTGGCCTGCCAGCCGGCACGGCGCGCATCGCACGCCCCCAAGAACGACTCACGGAGACCCACGCCCATGAACAAAGCGGCCGTCGCATTCCTTCTATTCATTCTACAGTTCGGTAATCTTTCATGGGCCCAGGCGCCTTGGCCCGCCAGGCCGGTGAAGATCATCGTTCCCTTCGCCCCCGGATCGTTTACCGACACCGCGGCCCGGGCCGTCGCCGTGGAACTGGGCAACCAGTTGGGACAGCCGTTCGTCATCGAGAATCGCGGTGGCGCAGGCAGCACCATCGGCACCGACGCGGTCGCGAAAGCCGCGCCCGACGGCTATACCTTCCTTCTCACCGATAACTCGTTCGCGGTCTCGGCGGCCCTGTACAAGTCGCTGCCCTACCATCCTTCCTCCGACATTACCCAGGTGGCCCTGGTCGCCGACGCGCCTGCCGTCCTGGCTGCGCGCAACGGCTTGAAGACGCGCACGCTGCGCGACATGGTCGAATTCGCGCGCAAGAACCCCGGTACCTTGAACTTCGGCTCGGGCGGCCAGGGGTCGTCGGCGCATCTGGCCATGGAAGCCTTTCTTCTGCAGAATGGACTGAAGATGGTTCACGTACCCTTCAAGGGAGTCGCCGAAGCCATGACCGAAATCGCCGCCGACCGCATCGACGTCGGCATCGGCAGCGTGGGCTCCACGGTCCAGCACATCAACGGCAAGCGCCTGTTCGCGCTGGCCGTCAGCGGCAAGCAGCGCAACCCCATGCTGCCGGACGTCCCCACCTTCGCCGAAGCCGGCTATCCGGAGTACGGCATGATGTATTGGTTCGGCGTGATGGCACCCGCCGCCGTGCCCGCCGCCATCGTCGAGCGCATGAACCAGGAAGTCGGCAAGGCAGTCAAGACCGACCGGGTGGCCAAGACCTTCGCGGCCGCCGGCGTGACGACTGTCGTGGCACCGGCCGCGGCATTCAAGCAACGCGTGGCGGAGGAAATCACCACTTGGAAGGATGTCATCGCCCGCGCGCACATCGAGGCCCAATGATGACGAATACCCAGACCTCCCCGCTGAAGGACAGGATGCAGCGCCAGGAACTCGCGCTGTGCATGGCACTTCGGCAGGCCAGGACGGCCGACATCTCCATGATGGCGGCCGCCTGCGGCTTCGACGCCGTCTACGTCGACATGCAACACAGCACGATAGGGCTCGATGCCGTCTCGGCCCTGTGCACCGGAGCGCTGGCGGCCGGAATCGCGCCGCTGGTTCGCCTGCCGGGCCTGGACATGGACCTCCTGCAGCGCGTGCTGGACGGCGGCGCCCAGGGCGTGCTGCTGCCCGGTATCGAATCTGCGGACCAGGCCCGGACGGCCGCACGGGCGGGCCGCTACCCTCCGGCCGGCACCCGCTCGGTCATGGGCCCCACGCTCGGAACGTTCTACCGGCCGCAGGACGCTGCCAGCCTGACCGCGCGCGTCAACGGCGAAACGCTGATGATCATGATGCTGGAATCGCCCGGGGCGATTTCCCGCGCCGACGAGATCGCCGCCGTGGACGGCGTGGACATGCTGCTGATCGGCTCCAACGATCTATGCACCGCCATGGGCATTCCCGGGCAACTGCACCATCCCGACCTGTTCAAGGCATACGAGACTGTCGCCGCGGCTTGCCACCGGCACGGCAAGACCCTGGGCATAGGCGGCATACGAAGCGACCTCGCGCTGCAGAAGCGATTGGTGGCGCTGGGCGCCCGCTTCCTGATCGCAGGCAGCGACGTGACTTATCTCATGGCGGCCGCGCGCAAGGACGCGGCGGACATCCGCCAGGCCCTGGCGCATCCGCCCTCCTCTTCGGACCCATCCTGACTCATGACCATTCCTCACGCCTGCGATACCCATTTCCATGTCTTCGGCCCCGCGGACCGCTATCCGTACGCCGGCAAGCTGCGCTACGACCCGCCGCAGGCGGACCTGGAGGACTATCTTGCCGAAGCCCGGGCACTGGGCTTCTCCCGCTACGTCTTCGTACAGCCCAGCGCCTACGGCCAGGACAACCGCTGCATGCTGGAAGCCATGCGCCGCATGGGCCCCGACTGCCGCGGCATCGTGGACCTGCCGGACGACGTCCCCGACGAACAACTGGCCGACCTCCACCAGTTGGGCGTGCGAGGCATACGAATCAACGTGAACCCCATCGCGCAGCCGGCCGCCGGCCTGGCCGACACCCTCATCCCGCGCATCCGGCGCTGGGAGGCCCGCTGCGCGGCCACCGGCTGGCAGCTCGACTTCCTCGGCCCCGGCTGGCTGACGCGGGAACTGCTGCCCACCATGGCCTCGCTCCGGCTGCCCTTCACCGTCGCGCACCTGGGCATGAACCTGGCCGCCGACGGGGTCCGGGCGCCGGGCTTCCAGGCCCTGCTTGATTTCCTGCGCCATGGCGACGGCCTTTGCTTCGTCAAGCTCACGGGCAGCTATCGCATCTCCAAGACACCCGGCTTCGGCGACATCGCCCCCATGGTCCATGCGCTGCTGGAGGCCGCGCCGGACCACCTGATCTGGGGCAGCGACTATCCCCACCTGTCGTTCCAGGAAAACAGCTCGGCCGACCTGTTCAGGCTGTTCACGTCCTGGATCCCCGATGCCGCGCTGCAGCGGCAGATCCTGGCCACCACGCCGGCCAGGCTCTACGGCTGGGAAACGGACTGACGGGCCGCCTGAACGGAAGAAACGAGGCCACGCCGATGGCTGGCTTGTCGATGGGCGAAGATTCCTGTTAGCCTCGCGGGCCGGGGTGCAGGCCGGCGGCAGGCTTCCGCAGGCCTCGGCCCCGAGCAATCCCGAAAGTTTCATCGCCCCGCCGCCGGCCGCCGCGCCGGACGGCCGCAAGGATTCCACATGCCCGAACTGATCAGCCTGCACCAGTGCTTCGGCGGCCAGCAGCGCTTCTACCGCCACGACTCCTCCGCCATCGGCCTGCCGATGCGTTTCTCGGTCTTCCTGCCCACGCACGCCGAGGCGGGGCCCGTGCCGGTGCTGTTCTACCTGGCCGGACTGACCTGCACCGAGGAAACCTTCATGATCAAGGCCGGCGCGCAGCGGTTCGCGCAGCAGCACGGCATCATGCTGGTGACGCCGGATACCAGCCCGCGCGGCGCGGGCCTGCCGGGCGAAACCGACAGCTGGGATTTCGGCGCCGGCGCCGGTTTCTACCTGGACGCGACCCAGGCGCCCTGGGATCGCCACTACCGGATGTACAGCTACATCGTGGACGAGCTGTTCGGGCTGGTGACCTCCGAACTGCCGGGCGATCCGGCACGCGCCGGCATCTTCGGCCACTCCATGGGCGGCCATGGCGCGCTGGTGCTGGCCCTGCGCAATCCGGACAAGTTCCGCTCGGTGTCGGCCTTCGCTCCCATCGCCCATCCGGTCGATTGCCCCTGGGGCCACAAGGCCTTCGGCAACTATCTCGGCCCCGACCGCGAAACCTGGAAGCGGTACGACGCGACCGAGTTGATGCGGACCGCGCGCCAGCCCTTCCCCGGCGGCATCCTGGTCGATCAGGGGCTGGCCGACCAGTTCCTGGAGCCGCAGCTGCGGCCCGAGGCCTTCGAGGCCGCCTGCCGCGACGCCGGCCAGCCGCTGGAGCTGCGCCGCCACGCGGGCTACGACCACGGCTACTACTTCATCTCGACGTTCGTGGAGGACCACATGGCCTTCCATGCCAAGGCGCTGGGCGCCTGAGCCTCAGGACACCACCAGCGCCGCCCCTTCCCCGAAGCACAGCAGGAAGCGGGTGCCCCGGTGCTGTTCGTCGGTGCTGGACGCCACGGTAAGCCGCCAGCCCTGGATGTCGCACACCCGCTTGGCGATCGCCAATCCGAGCCCCCGCTGGACGCCCGCGTCCCCGGCCACGGGCACCTGGCTGTCGCGCAGGCGGCCGCTGTAGTAGCGCTCGAACACGAACGGCTGGTCGGCGGCGGGAATGCCGGGGCCGTTGTCGGCCAGGGCCAGGCACTCCCCGGTCCAGGTCGCGGTCAGCACGGCGGGGGCCGCGTGGTCGATGGCATTGCGCACCAGGTTGCGCAGCACGATCAGAAGGCCGTAGCGGTCCAGCGTGGCCATGGCCGCCTCGGGCACCTCGTTGACCAGGACCAGGCCGGCGCGGTGCGCGCGCTCGGCCAGGCCGCTCCAGGCGTCGTCCAGGCAGGCCCGGAGCGCGACTTCCGTGCGCGGCCCCGCCTGCGCGCTGCTGATGGCGCGCGCCGTCTCGAGCGTGGAGGCGATCTCGTCCACCGCGCTGACGATGCGCGTCAGGCGCAGCCCGGCCTGCGCGGACGGCTCGGACTCCAGGGCGATCAGTTCGGCGTCGGTCCGGATGCTGGTCAGCGGCGTGCGGATCTCGTGGCTGAGGTTGGCCGAGAACTCGCGCTCCTGGGCGATGGATTGGTCCACCTTGTCCTGCATGCGGTTGAAGGCCTCGATCAGTCGGCCCGCCTCGTCGCTGCGCATGACTTTCATGCCCGGGCTGCCAGGCGCCCACGACTCGATGCGATCGGTCACCTCCACCATCGAGCCGACCACGCGGCCGGCCAGCGCGCGGGCGGTCCAGTATCCCAGCAGCGTGCATGCCAGCCAGAGCCCCAGCAGGATGGCGCCGAACTCGTAGACCCGGTGCTCGTTGTCGGTCGCATCGTAGCGCAGGTACACCCGCCCTTTCGCCGAATCGGCCACCGCCACGTGCCAGACCTCGCCCTCGGTGTTGAGCTGGTACTGCCCGGGGCCCAGCCGGGACAGCACGCGCGGCACGTCGCCGTTCGTTCCCACCCATGCATGCAGGCTGGGGCCGAGCAGGATGTCGCCGCCGGTCCAGACCATTTCGCCGGCCTCGAGGCGATGCACCAGGCGCTCGGCCTCGGTCAGCACGATCTGGTCGACGATGCGGTCTTCCTGCCTGTCCAGCACCAGATAGGCGACGATGGCCTGCACCGCCACGAACAAGGCGATGGCCAGTGTCAGCGCCCAGATGACCCGCTGCTTGAGCATGGCGGGACCGGCCATCAGTCGCGCCCCGGGCCGCCGGACAGGCGATACCCCACGCCGTGCACGGTCTCCAGCCCATCGAAGCCTGCTTCGGACAAGGCCTTGCGCAGCAGATGGATCTGGCTGCGCAAGGCATCCTTTTCCGGTACGTCGGTGCCCCACAGGGCGCTCTCCAGGTCGGCGCGCGACACTACCCGGCCGGGATCGCGGATCAGCACCTCGACGATGCGGCTGGCCTTGGGCGTGAGCCGCACCGGCCGCTCCGCCACGTGCACTTCGCGGGTGCGGGCATCGTAGGACAGCGCGCCGAAACGCCGCACCGGATTGGCGACCTGGCCCGAGGCGCGGTTGAGCAAGGCGCGCACGCGCGCCTCGACCTCGGCCAGCGCGTAGGGCTTGGTGACGTAGTCGTCGGCGCCATGGGCGAAGGCGTCGAGCTTCTGCTGCAGTTCGTCGCGCGCCGTCAGCAGCAGCACGGGCGTGGCCTGATGCAGCTCCGCGCGCAGGCGATGCAGCACCGTGACCCCGTCCAGCCCGGGCAGGCCTATATCGAGCAGGACGGCATCGAAGCCGTCGGACCCGAGCCGATACAGCGCGGACGGGCCGTCGTAGGCGACGTCGACGACGTAGCCCTTGGCCTCGAAATAGGCGCACAGATTGGCCGAGATCGTCATGTCGTCTTCGACGACGAGCACGCGGGGATGGGGCGTCTTCATGAAACCGGAGGAAGGACGGGTGTCCAAGTGTAAGCCGCTTTGCCGCGGCCGATGGTAAGGTCGCGGTCTGGCCGGCCCCAGGCCATCGCAAGGAAGCTTCATCCATGACATCGTTCGTCCGCGCATCGCGCCTGCTCTGGCTGGCCTGCGTCGCGCTCGCCTCGGCGGTCCGGGCCGCCGTGCCCGACCCGGGCATCGACGCCAACCCCGAGGCGCAGACCGCCTACCAGCCCAAGCAGGCCGTCATGAGCCGCCACTTCATGGCGGCCACCGCCCACCCGCTCGCCACGCAGGCTGCCTATCGCGTGCTCGAGCGCGGCGGCAGCGCCGTCGACGCGGCCATCGCCGCGCAGATGATGCTGGGCCTGGTCGAGCCGCAATCCTCCGGGCTCGGGGGCGGAGCCTTCCTGGTCCACTACGACGCCCGCCAGGACCGGGTCACGGTATTCGATGGCCGCGAGACGGCCCCGGCCGCCGCGAACGATGAGCGCTTCATGCGGGGCGACCGGCCCATGCGCTTCGCCTTTGCCGTCGACAGCGGCAAGTCGGTCGGCGTCCCGGGCCTGCTGCGGGCGCTGGAACTGGCGCACCGCCAGCATGGCAAGCTGCCCTGGCCGTCGCTGTTCGACGACGCCATCGACCGCGCGCGGCACGGTTTCCCGGTCTCGCAGCGCCTGGCCGCGCTGCTGCGCGACAACCAGCGTCTGGCTGCCCAGCCCGCCGCCCGCGCCTACTTCTTCCACCCCGACGGCTCGGCCCTGCGCGAGGGCGAACGGCTGCGCAATCCCGAACTCGCCCGCACGATGATGCGCATCGCCCGCGAGGGCGCCGACGCCTTCTACCGCGGGCCGCTGGCCCGCGCCATGGTCGAGGCGGTACGCGCCCATGCGCGGCCCGGCGACCTGTCGACCGAGGACCTGGCGCGCTACCAGGCGCGCGAACGCGCCGCGCTGTGCGGCTCCTACCGGACCTATGTGGTGTGCGGCGCGCCGCCGCCCGGGTCCGGGGGACTGGCCGTGCTGCAGATGCTGGCGCTGCTGGACGCCACGCCCATCGCCCGGGCCCGGCCCGAATCGCTTGCCGCGGTGCATTACTTTTCCGAGGCGGGACGGCTAGCCTATGCCGATCGCGACCGCTACGTGGCCGATCCCGATTTCGTGGACGTGCCGGTGGCCGCCCTGCTGGATCCGGCCTACCTGGCCCGGCGCGCGGCGCTGATCTCGGCCGACCGTTCGATGGGCCGGGCCTTGCCGGGGGAACCCGTGCGCGGCGCGCTGGCCCGCCATGGCGTCGACGACACGCCCGCGCTGCCCTCGACCACCCACCTGTCCATCGTCGATGCCCAGGGGAACGCGGTGGCCATGACGTCCACGATCGAGCAGGCCTTCGGCAGCAAGATCCTCGTGGGCGGCTTCCTGCTCAACAATGAATTGACCGACTTCGCGCTGTCGCCGCGCGACGACCATGGCGTGCCGGTGGCCAACCGGGTCGAGCCCGGCAAGCGCCCGCGCAGCACCATGGCGCCCACCATCGTGCTGCGCGCAGGCGGCGAGGTCCCGCGGCTGCGGCTGGTGGCGGGTTCGCCGGGCGGCAGCGCCATCGCCAACTACGTGGCCCAGACGCTGCTGGCCAATCTGACGTGGGGCCTGGACATCCAGACCGCCATCGACCTGCCGCACTACGGCAGCCGCAACCATGCCACGGAACTGGAAAGCGATACCCGCCTGGAAAGCCTGGTCCCCGCGCTGCGCGCCATGGGGCACCCCGTGGCCGTCTCGGCCATGCCCAGCGGCCTGCACGGCATCGAGGTCCTGAGCAACGGACTGCTGCGGGCCGGCGCCGATCCGCGGCGCGAAGGCACCGCATCGGGGCGCTAGGCGCGCGCCCCAACCGGGCGCCGGGGAACCAATTTGGTGAAAATGGCGTCCATTCTGGTCCGGTTGGCGCCGCATGGCTACATCCAGTAGTACATGTATGCCGCCGGAGCCCCCTAGGGGCGGCCATACCCTCTAGAATCTCCGTTTCAGCATTCCAGGCCACGCCGGACGTCCAAGATCCGTGACTGACAACTCCCTTTCTTCCGCAGGGGTGCGCTCGCTCGCCGCCCGCATGCTTCTCTCGGCCCTGGCCTTGTCGGCCGGCCTCCTGGCCGCCGCCCCCGCCAGCGCCTTCGATTTCTTCGATGTCGCCCGCCGCGCCAAGGAACTCTCCGGCGAGAAATACAAGGCGCCCACGAGCCAGCTTCCCAAGGAACTGCGCGACCTCAAGTACGCCGAATACCAGCAGATCCAGCCCAAGCGCGACAAGTATCTGTGGGCCGACGGCCGTACCGCGTTCCAGATCGCCTTCCATCACCCGGGCATGGCCTTCGACCTTCCGGTCAAGATCAACGAGATCGATGCCGAAGGCGTTCGCGAGATCAAGTACGATCCCGCCGACTTCGACTTCGGCCCGCGCCAGGTCGATCCCAAGCTGCTGCGCGGCCTGGGCTTCGCCGGCTTCCGCATCCTCTATCCGCTGAACGATCCGGCCAAGCGCGACGACGAACTCGCGTCCTTCCTGGGCGCCAGCTACTTCCGCGTGGTCGGCAAGGGCCAGGTCTACGGCGTCTCGGCGCGGGGACTGGCCATCGATACCGCCGTGCCCTCGGGCGAGGAATTCCCCCGCTTCCGCGAGTTCTGGATCGCCCGCCCGGCCAACAGCGACAAACACGTCGTGATCTACGCCCTGCTGGATTCGCCCCGCGCCACCGGCGCCTATCGGTTCACCATCACCCCGGGCGAGGACACCCTGGTCGAGGTCCGCTCGCGCGTCTACCTGCGCGCCCCGGTCGCCAAGCTCGGCATCGCCAGCATGGCCAGCATGTATCTCTATGGCGCGACGCAGCCTTCGAGCAGCCCCAACTACCGGCCCGAGCTGCACGATTCCGACGGCCTGGCCTTCCACGCCGGCAACGGCGAATGGCTCTGGCGGCCGCTGAACAACCCGCGCCGCCTGGCCAACAGCTCGTTCATGGTCGAGAATCCGCGCGGCTTCGGCTTGCAGCAGCGGGCCCGGGACTTCCGCCAGTACGAGGACCTGGACGACCGCTACGACCTGCGCCCGACGCTCTGGGTGGAACCCACGGGCAACTGGGGCAAGGGCCGGGTGGAGCTGGTCGAGATCCCGACCGCGGATGAAACCAACGACAACATCGTCGCGTTCTGGGTGCCCGAACACCAGCCCAAGCCCGGCACCGCGCTGGAAATGAACTACACGCTGCGCTGGACGCGCAACGAAGCCGCGCTGCAGGATCCCAAGCTGGCCCGCGTCCTGCAGACGCGGCGCTCGGTGGGCGAGACGCGCGGCACCGACCTGATCCGCCGCCCCGACGGCAGCACCGCATTCCTGATCGACTTCTCCGCTCCGGCGCCGGCCAAACCCAAGGACCCGCCGCTGCCGGTCTCTCTGAACTTCTCCACCGGCGGCAATGCCGACGTGCTCGAGAACAGCCTGCGCCGCAACCCGGTCACCGGCGGATGGCGCGTCACGCTGCGGATCAAGGTCAAGGATCCGGCCAAGCCGGTCGAGATGCGGGCCGGCCTGGTCAACGGGCAGAACCCCGTTTCCGAGACCTGGAGCTACCAGCTGCCAGGCTATGAAACGGGTGAGTGATCCCATGTCCGCAGCGATCGAAGAAGACGCCCTGCGCGCGAGCGAGGCCGAGACCCAGGAACGGACCCTGCTGGAGGCCTACGGCCCCGAACTGGACGAATACGGCGTCGTCCACCGCGACGAAGCCGGACGCGTCTGCATACAGACCGCGCCGGCCATCAAGCGCTCGTCCATGGTGCCCGAACCCTGGGTCACCAATCCCTTCGTGCGCGGCTGGCGCCGCGTGCAGGGCCGGATGCACAAGACGCGGGCCGAACGGCTCGCGCGCCCGCCCGAGCCGCGCTGGAAGATCGCCGGCAGGCTGCGCAGGCTGACCCTACTGGTGGCCGTGGTGGCGCAGACCGCCGTCGCCACCTGGTACATGAAGGCCGTCCTGCCCTACCAGGGCGGACAGATCCTGGAAGTGGCGATCCTGCTGCTGTTCGCGCTGCTGTTCTGCTGGGTCTCGGCCGGCTTCTGGACCGCGCTGATGGGCTTCCTGCAATTGCTGATGGGGCGCGACCGCTACAGCATCTCGGCCACCGTGGCCGAGGGCGTTCCCATCTCGGCCGGCACCCGCACCGCCCTCGTCATGCCCATCTGCAACGAGGACGTGGGCCGGGTGTTCGCCGGGCTGCGCGCGACCTACGAGTCGGTCGCGCGGGCCGGCGTGCTCGACAAGTTCGACTTCTTCATCCTGAGCGACAGCTACAAGCCGGACAACTGCGTGCAGGAACAGCGCGCCTGGGTCGAGCTGTGCAAGACGGTCGAGGGCTTCGGCCGCATCCACTACCGGCGGCGCCGGCGGCGCGTCAAGCGCAAGAGCGGCAACATCGATGACTTCTGCCGGCGCTGGGGCGGCGAGTACGACTACATGGTCGTGCTGGACGCCGACAGCGTGATGAGCGGCGAATGCCTCAAGCGCCTGGTGGTGCTGATGGACGCCAACCCCGAGGCCGGCATCATCCAGAGCGCGCCGCGCGCCTCGGGCATGGACAGCCTGTACGCGCGCGTGCAGCAGTTCGCCACCCGGGTCTACGGCCCGCTCTTCACTGCCGGCCTGCACTTCTGGCAACTGGGCGAATCCCACTACTGGGGGCACAACGCCATCATCCGCCTGGAACCCTTCATCCAGCATTGCGCGCTGGCCCCGCTGCCCGGCAAGGGCAGCTTCGCCGGCGCCATCCTGTCGCACGACTTCGTCGAGGCCGCGCTGATGCGGCGCGCGGGCTGGGGCGTCTGGATCGCCTACGACCTGCCGGGCAGTTACGAGGAACTGCCGCCCAACCTGCTGGACGAATTGCAGCGCGACCAGCGCTGGTGCCAGGGCAACCTGATGAACTTCCGGCTGTTCCTGATCAAGGGCCTGCACCCGGTGCACCGCGCCGTGTTCCTGACCGGCGTCATGTCCTACCTGTCGGCGCCGCTGTGGTTCCTGTTCCTGGCGTTGTCCACCGCGCTGCTGGCGGTCCACACGCTGACCGAGCCGCAGTATTTCGTGACGCCGCACCAGTTGTTCCCGATCTGGCCGCAATGGCATCCCGAGGAAGCCATCGCGCTGTTCTCGACCACGGCGGTGCTGCTGTTCCTGCCCAAGATACTGAGCGTGCTGCTGGCGTGGGTGAAAGGCGCGGGTGGCTACGCGGGGTCCGGCAAGCTCCTGTGGTCCATGCTGCTGGAGGTGCTGTTCTCCATGCTGCTGGCGCCGATCCGCATGCTGTTCCATACCCGCTTCGTCGTGGCGGCGTTCCTGGGCTGGAAAGTGCAATGGAAATCGCCGGCCCGCGCCAACAACGAGACGCCCTGGCGCGAAGCCTTCCGCCGCCACGGCCTGCAGACGCTGCTGGGCGTGTGCTGGGGCCTGCTGGTCGCCTGGCTGAATCCGAACTTCCTGTGGTGGATGATCCCCATCCTGGCGTCGCTGCTGCTGGCCATCCCGCTGTCGGTGATGTCCAGCCGGGTCAGCCTGGGGCGCGGCGCCTTCGACGACGGACTGTTCTGCATCCCCGAGGAAACGTCCCCGCCGCGCGAACTGCACGACACCGCGCGCTACAACGAGGAAAACCAGGCCCGCCCCGCTCCCGGCTTCATGGACGCGCTGACGGATCCCGCCACCAATGCGCTGGCCCGGGCCTTCGCCACCGGCCGCCACCTGCCCGGCCATCCGCTGATCGAGGCGGCCCGCACGCAGCTGGTCGACGAGGTCCTGGAGACGCATCCCGAGCGTCTGCCGGATCTCAAGCGCATGCGGCTGCTGGACGACCCCGAAGTCCTGGCCCGTGTACACCGGGCCCTGGCCCAACCCGCGGCCCAGGCCCGCGCGGCCTGAGCCCCCCTTCCTCCTGTCCTGGACGCTGCCATGCAAGACGGAAAACGAAAGACGGTGACGCGGCAACTGCTGGGCGCATGCCTGGCGGCCTTCATCGCCCTGGGCGCCGGCGCGGCGCAGGCGCAGACCGCGGCCGACATGGATGCGCGGCTCGATACGCTGTTCGGCGAACACGCGTCCTACCGCGGCTTCTTCGACAAGCTGAAGCAGGCCGTCGCGGCCGGGGACAAGGCGGCGGTTGCCGCGATGGCCGACTATCCTTTCCGGACCCGCGTGGAAGGCAAGGCGGTGACCATACGCGATGCCGGCCACTTCATCGCGGACTACGACAGGATCATCACGCCCAAGGTCAAGGATGCCGTGTCCCGGCAGACCTATTCCGAACTCTTCGCCAACTGGCAGGGTATCTCCGTCGGCTCGGGCGAGATCTGGTTCGGCGGCGTGGGCAAGCGCAACGACGTGAAGATCACGGCCATCAATCACTGAAGGCCGTTCCCCCTTACACCGGCAGGTCGATGTCCAGCATCAGGTAGGACAGCGTCTTGCCGTGCGCGTCGCGCGCCAGCGAGATCGTCACGCCGCCGCCCAGGGCTCCTTCGATGACGAAGTTCAGCGCGCGCAGGCGCGGCAGCTCATAGCGCGTGACCGGCCCGCTGGCCAGGTGCGCGTAGGCGCGCATGACGCGCTCCTCGGTCAGTTCGCGGCGCAGGATGTCCCAGGCCGGCTGGTCGTAGGCGATGACCGAGACGTTCGAGGTATTGCCCTTGTCGCCCGCGCGCGAGTGGGCCAGTTCGTGGACCTTGGTGCTCACGGCACGCTCCTCCAGTTCTGTTCGTTCACGGCCGCTCCTCGATGACGACCTCGGGGTGGACCAGATGGCGCGGCAGCAGCAGCGAACGCACGCCGATGACTTCGCGCAGCGCCTCCAGCGTTCCGCCTCCGCCCGCCGGGCCGTTGACGTTGAGCGTGCGCATCTCGAATCCCACCGCCTGCGCGGCTTTCTTGTCCGGGCTGCGCGCCGCCACGCGCAATCGCACCTCGTAGGGCTCGGGGCGTCCCGCCCCCATGCCGTGCAGGCTGCTCATGCCTATGTAGTCCACCCGGATTTCCGGATACGAGAAACCGCGCAGCTTCAGCCGTTCGCGCACGATCTGCTCGGACAGGCGCGCCCGGGCCAGCGCGTTGGGGCCGGCATAGCCGACCTCGCCCTCGCCTATCCAGCCGTCGTGGTAGCCCACCACGACCTTGTAGGTGTCGGTGCGCGGCGCCGCGCGCGTGCCCCGGAAGCCGACGCGGTCCGGGCCCAGTTGCTCGAACTCGGCCTCGGTGATGTCCAGCACGCAATCGGGCGTGATGTAGCGCGCCGGATCATGGATCTCGTACAGCGCCTGCTCGGTGCAGGTCGCCACGTCCAGGCGGCCGCCCGAGCCCGCGACCTTGCCGAGCCGGACCGACCCGTCGGCGTCGACGTCGGCATAGGGAAAGCCGATGCGGGCCATGTCCGGCACGTCCTTCTTCCCGGGGTCGGCGAAACAGCCCCCGGTCACCTGCGCCGCGCACTCCAGCAGGTGGCCGGTGAAGGTGCCGGCGGCCAGGCGGGAATAATCGTCATAGGACCACCCCAGTCCGTGCAGCATGCAGCCCACGAACATCGACGGATCCGCCACGCGCCCCGTCACCACGATCTGCGCATCGCGGGCCAGGGCCTCGCGCACGATGTCCGCGCCCAGGTAGGCATTGGCGGCGGCCATGCGCGGCAACAGCGATTCCACGGGCTCGCCGGTATCCAGCAGCCGAAGCTCGGGATGCGCGCGCACGATCTCGGTCACGTCGTCGCCCACCACCGCCGCCACCACCGGCGGCGGCAACCCCAGCGACAGCGCGTCGCGCCGGATGACGCGCGCCGCGCCCAGCGGATTGGCCGCGCCCATGTTGGTCACGATGCGTATGCCCGCCTGCATGCACGCGGGCAGCACCATGCGCAGGCGGTCCCGCATGTAGGGCGTGTAGCCCGTCTCGGGATCCTTGATGCGGGACAGCGTCTCGCGCGCGATGGTCCGTTCGGCCAGGCACTCGAAGACCAGGTAGTCCAGCTCGCCGCGCTCGGCCAGCTCGAGCGCCGGCTCGAACCGGTCGTCGGAAAATCCCGCACCGGCGCCTATGCGCACGCGCGTCTTGGTCATGGGTTCACTCCGGCTGGATGTTGGCCGCGCGGATGATGCGGGCCCATTTGTCCGACTCCGCCGCCTGGAAGGTGGCCAGCTCCGCCGGCGAACTGGTGGAGACCTCGGTTCCGGTCTTGGCCATCAACTGCGCCATCTCGGGCGAATGCACGGCGTCGATCAACAACTTGTTGAGCGTGGCCGTGACCTCCTTGGATGCGCCGCGCGGCAGATAGGCGGCGGTCCAGTACGACATCTCGTAGCCCTTGAGTCCGGCCTCGTCCAGCGTCGGCACCTCGGGCAGCATGGACAGGCGGCTTGGACGGGTCGCCGCCAGCGCGCGCAGCTTGCCGCTCTTGACCAGCGTGATCGCCGAAGTGGTGTCGACGAACACCACGTCGATCTGGCCGCCCATGAGATCGTTCAGCGCCTGCGGGTTGCTCTTGTAGGGCACGTGGGTCAGCTCGACGTTGGCCATCTGCTTGAACAGCTCGCCCGCCACCTGGCTGGACGAACTGCCGCTGCCGAAGTTGAGCTTGCCCGGCTGCTTGCGCGCGAGCGCGATGAAATCGGCCACGTCGCGCGTCGGGAAATCGGCGCGCACCACCATGATCTGGTAGCCCTTGCGCAGCAGCGCGACCGGGGTGTAGTCCTTGACCGGATCGTAGGGCAGATGCTTGAACAGATGCTGGTTGGCCGCGTGCGTGGTGTTGGTCGTCAGCAGCATCGTATAGCCGTCGGGCGCGGCCGACGCGACCGCCTGGGCCGCGATGAAGCCATTGGCGCCGGGCTTGTTCTCGATCACCACCGTGACGTTGGCCGCCGCCGTCATGGCCTGGCCCAGCACGCGGGCCACCTGGTCGGTGCCGCTGCCGGCGGCGAACGGCACCACCATGCGTATCGGTTGCGAGGGATAGGTCTGGGCCGAGGCGGGACCGGCCAGCGAGCAGGCGAGCACGACAAACGGGATCAGGCGGGTTTTCATGGCGTCTCCGGGTTTTTCGGACCAGTGTAGGGAGACGGTCTTGATATGAGAAGTGCATTTATCATATTGATTTAATGCATTTTCATCATTGATGGCGCCGCATGCGATCGACCTTGACCGTGCATGAACTGGAAGCCTTCCTGGCCGTGGCCGAGCTGCGCAATTTTCGCCTGGCCGCCGAACGCGTCCACGTCTCGCAACCGGCTCTGAGCCGGTCGGTTCAGTCCGCCGAGCACAAGCTCGACGCCCGCCTGTTCGACCGCAATACGCGGCGCGTGGAGCTGACCCGCGAAGGCGAGGAACTGCTGCCCATCGCCCGCCGCATCGTGGGCGAATTCCACGACTCGCTCAGCGACCTGTCCGAATTCGTGGCTGGCCGCCGCGGCCGCATCGCCATCGCCTGCCTGCCGTCCGCCGCCGCGGCGCTGCTGCCCCGGGCCATGTCGGTATTCCAGGGCACCCATCCACGCGTCACGATCGCGCTCGAGCCGGTGTCGGCGGAATTCGTGCGGACGCGGGTCCTGGACGGCAGCGCGGACTTCGCCATTTCGGTGGCGCCGCCGCGGCAGGACGGACTCGCGTTCGAGCCGCTGATCAGCGACGAATTCGTCTGCGTGTGCAGCCGCGACGATCCCCTGGCCTCGCGCCGGCGGGTGTCCTGGTCGGTGCTGGCCGAACGGCCGCTGGTCGCCAGCGGGCCGGCCAGCAGCATCCGCCAGATCGCCGACCAGGTCATGGCGCAATGCGGCCTGGCCATCGAGGCGCGCTATGAATGCGCCAACATCTCGGTCGTGGGCGCCATGGTGTCCGCGGGGCTGGGCATCGCCGCCATTCCGCGGCTGGCGCTCCGGCTGATCGACATGTCGGCGCTGGCCACCATCCCGCTGGCCGGACCCGGCGTCTCGCGCGAGATGGGCATCCTGACGCGCGGCGGCCGGTCGCTGCCGGCCGCCGCGCGCAGCTTCCTGGACGTGCTGCGCCGCCAGGTCTGAAGCCGGATCAGGCTCGCGGTCCGGCGGCCGGCGCCGTGCGCGCCCGGCTGCCCGCCTCCCAGAATCCCAGTCCCGCCGCCAGCAGCAAGGCATGGGTCCAGGCCAGGCCCGCCGCGCTGCCGAACACCATGGGCGCGACCAGGCCGGAAACCAGCGCGAACAGCGCCATCTGGATGAAGCCCTGCATCGAGGCCGCGAGCCCCCGCATCTCGGGGAAGATGCTGAGCGCGATCACCGTCATGCTGGGCGAGGCCAGCGACAGGCCGAAGGTATAGAACACGAAGGGCAGCACCGCATACGGCACGGCCGCCGTGAACAGGCTCGTATAGATCACGGACAGCACGACGCCGAACCCCATGACCAGGAAACCCAGCCGGACCATGCGTTCGGCCGGGATGCGATGCGCATAGCGGCTCGCCATGGCCGAGCCCAGCATCAGGCCGCCGACCATGGGCACGAACAGCCAGCCGAACGCGGTCTCGGGCAGGTGCAGGATGTCCATGATGTAGGCCGCGGCCGAGCCCACGTACAAGGGCAGCCCGCAGAACGCCAGGCCGATCCCGGCGGACATCAGCACGAACCGGGGGCTGCTGACCGAGCGCCGGTAATTGGCGGCGATGCTGCGCAGGTCGAACGGCGTGCGCCCGGCCGGCGGCAGCGTCTCGCGCAGGACCCGCCGGCTGACCGCCCACAGGCCGGCGCCGAATAAGGCCAGCGCCCAGAACACCGACCGCCAGCCGAGCGTGGCCTGCAGCCAGCCGCCCAGGACCGGCGCCAGCGCGGGCGCCACGCCAAACACCATGGTGATCATGGCCATCATCCGCTGCGCCTCGCCGCCCTGGAACTTGTCCTGCACCATGGCGCGCGCGATGACCATGCCGGCGCCGGCGCACAGCCCCTGCAGCACCCGCACCGCGACCAGCATGCCTATGCTGGTGGACAGCGCGGCCAGGATCGAGGTCAGCGTGAACAGCACCAGCGATACCAGCATGACCGGCCGCCGGCCGAACGAGTCCGACAAGGTGCCGTAGAACAGGGTCATGACGCTCATGCCCGCGATGTACAGGCTCAGCGTCTGCTGCACCGCCAGCGGCGACGCGTCGAAGGTGGCGCCGATCGCGTGGAACGACGGCAAATAGGCATCGATGCCCAGCGGCCCGACCATGGTCAGCAGCGCCAGCACGATGGTCAGGGCATGTTTGGGCATGGGGGACCTATCGGAATGGCCGCCTATTCTACGCGTTCCATACGGATTGATTACGGGTTAACCCTTAAATTTTGCTCATCACGGCAACTTTACGTCACACACCGTTACGCATCTAAGGGTTATGTTCTTACTACAGAACAACGACGCAGCCTGCTCCGTGCTGCTGCGCAAGGCCCCCCTCGCCGGGCGGCGCCCGTGCCATGTCCTCGCTTTGCGCTCGCGGAAGGCCCACTTTTGGAGAAATCCATGACCGATCCTTCCACCTATCCTTCCCACCGCCGGGGCCGCGTTCCGCTCCTGATCTTCGGCATCGTGCTCATCCTGATCGGCCTCGTGCTCGGCGCCGGCGGCGTGCGCCTCGTCTCGCTGGACGGCTCGTGGTACTACCTGATCGCCGGCGTGGGGCTGGTCCTGTCCGGCCTGGGCTACACCCGCGGTTCGCGCGCCGGGGCCTGGCTGTTCGCGCTGGTCTTCCTGGGCACGCTGGCCTGGTCCTTCTGGGAAGTCGGACTGGACTTCTGGCAGCTGGTGCCGCGCCTAGTCGGCGTGATCGTGCTGGCGCTGGTGGCCGCGCTGCTGCATCCGCTGCTGCGTCCGGTGGGCGCGCCGGGCGGCAACCGGGGCGCCTATTCGCTGGCCGTGCTGTGCGTGCTGGCGCTGGCCGGCTTCGGCTTCCTGATGTTCCAGCCCCATTTCCCGGTAAGCGCCACCGGTGACGCTCCCACCGCCGTGCCGGCGGCCGCCTCGGGCGGCGACTGGGACCACTACGGGCGGGACGCGGCGGGCACCCGCTACGCGCCCTTCACCCAGATCGACAAGAGCAACGTCGGCAACCTGCAGGTCGCGTGGACCTTCCGCACCGGCGAGCCGGCCATCAACGGCGCCGAGGACCAGAACACGCCGCTGCAGGTGGGCGACACCGTGTACCTGTGCACGCCGCACAACCAGGTCTTCGCGTTGAACGCGGAAACCGGCGAGCAGCGCTGGAAATTCGATCCCAAGGCCAGCTCGCCGGTCTGGCAGCGCTGCCGCGGCGTGAGCTACTACGACGCCGGCGCCTCGATGACGGATGCCGCCGCCGACGCCGCCTGCCGCCAACGCATCGTGCTCAGCACCATCGACGCCCGCCTGATCCAGCTCGACGCCCGGACCGGCAAGCCGTGCACGGCCTTCGGCAACCAGGGCACGGTGGACCTCAAGGCCGGCATGGGCGAGGTCAAGCCCGGCTACTACTTCCAGACCTCCGCGCCCACGGTCGCGCGCGACCTCATCATCATCGGCGGCTGGGTGTACGACAACCGCGCGGTGGACGAACCCTCGGGCGCGGTGCGCGCCTTCAGCGCGAAAAACGGCGAACTCGTCTGGGCCTGGGACCTGGGCAATCCCGCCATCACCAAGCTGCCGCCCGAAGGCGGCTCGTATACGCGCGGCACGCCCAACGTCTGGTCCACGCCGGCCTATGACGACAAGCTCGGCCTGCTGTACCTGCCCACCGGCAATTCGCCGCCCGACTTCTGGGGCGCCCACCGCAGCAAGGCCGCCGAGGAATATGCCTCGTCCATCGTCGCGCTGGACATCGAGACCGGCCGCGAACGCTGGAAATTCCAGACCACCCACCACGACCTCTGGGACTACGACGTGGGCACGCCGCCCACCCTGCACGACCTGCCCGACGGCAAGGGCGGCACGGTCCCCGCGCTGATCCAGGCCACCAAGCGCGGCCAGATCTTCCTGCTGGACCGGCGCGACGGCACGCCGCTGGCCGAGGTCAAGGAAGTCCCCGTGCCGCAGGGCGCGCAGGAAGGCGACTGGACCTCGCCCACGCAACCCTATTCGGTCGGCATGCCCGGCATCGGCACCACGCCCTTCACCGAAGCCAGCATGTGGGGCGCCACCTTCTTCGACCAGTTGTGGTGCCGCATCGAGTTCCGCAAGATGCGCTACGAAGGCGACTTCACCCCGCTGCGCAGCGACCGCCGCACGCTGATCTACCCCGGCTACTACGGCGGCATGAACTGGGGCGGCGTCTCGGTCGTGCCCGCGCTCGACTACCTGGTGATCAACGACATCCGGATGCCGCAGTGGGCCCGCCTGATCCCGCGCGACGAGACGCCGGATCCGACCAAGGCCGCCTCGGTCCATGAAGGCTACGCGCCGCAGGAAGGTACGCCGTACGGTATCTCGAAGAACGGCTTCATGTCGCCGCTGGGCGTGCCCTGCCACGCGCCGCCCTACGGCACCATGACCGCCGTCGACCTGAAGACCCGCAAGATCGTCTGGCAGGCGCCGCTGAGCACCCTGCAGGACACCGGGCCGCTCGGCATGAAGACCGGCCTGCAGATCCCCATCGGCATGCCGACGCTGGGCGGGCCGCTGACGACCGCATCGGGCCTGGTGTTCTATGCCGGCACGCAGGACTACTACCTGCGCGCCATCGACGTCCTGACCGGTAAGGAGCTGTGGAAGGGCCGGCTGCCGGTGGGCGCGCAGGCCACGCCCATGACCTACATGTCGCCCGAAAGCGGCCGGCAGTTCGTCGTGATCTCGGCCGGCGGCGCGCGGCAGTCGCCCGACCGCGGGGATTACGTGATCGCGTACGCGCTGCCGAAAGGGCCATAAGCCCGCCGCGACGGCTGGCCCGCGGCACCGGAAGCCCGTACCATCACGGCTTTACGGTGCCCGCCCGCATGACCTCGCCGCAACTCAACCGCATCCGACTGCAACACATCCGCTGCCTGCTCGCCACCGCGCAGCACGGCAACATGCGGGCCGCGGCCGAGTTCCTGTCCATCACCCAGCCCGCCGTCAGCAAGATCATCAAGGAGCTGGAAGAGATCGTCGGCAAGCCGCTGGTGGTCCGCCAGCGCCACGGCGTCGCCCTTACGCCGGCGGGCATGGCCTTCGTGCAGCATGCCCGCCAGGGCGTGATGGCATTGGAAATGGCGTTGGGCGAAGCGCGCGATCCGGAAGGCGATGCCGTCAAGCTGGGCGTGCTGCCCTCGCTGGCGGTGGACCTGCCGCACGAGATCCTGCGCAGTTGGCGCGCGCGCGGACGCCACGGCCCGGTGCGTTTGGAGACCGGCATGAATCCGGAGCTGCTGGCGCGGCTGCGGCAAGGCGAGCTGGACGTGGTCGTGGGCCGGCTGGCCGAGCCCGACCACATGCTGGAACTGCGCTTCGAGCCGCTATGGAGCGAACCCCTGGTCGTGGCCATGCGGCCGCAGCACCCGCTGGCGCGCACCGAGTGGCAGGCCTGGCAGGCGCCGGCCCACCCGGTCATTCTGCCCTTGCCCGGCACCAGCATCTACCAGGCGGCCGACAGTTTCCTGGGCCAGTTGCGGTCCGGCGCCAGCCATGACCGCCTGGAAACCCTGGCCATCCCCCTGGCGCGCAATCTGGCCCTGAACAGCGATGCCTTGTGGTTCGCCTCGCTCAGCACCGTCAAGGCCGACCTCGAACAGGGCGTGCTGGTGGCGCGCCGCGTGCCCGGGGCCGCGACCGAGGCGGTCGGACTCTTCACCCAGGCGCAGCCGGGCACCAGCCGGCCGCTGGCCGGGGACATGGCCGATACGGTGCGCGGCGTGGCGGTGCGCTGGCGGGCCGCGTGCGAAGACCTGGGCTGGGATCCCGCCTAAAGGCCGGCCGGGCCCCAAGATATTCCTCACCGTTATATCATAGCGGCATATTCTTCACTTGCCCCTGGACCGGTGCGTGACTACAGTGGCCCCTGCGAACATTCCCACAAACGGTACAGAGACATGAGCAATCCCCTTCTGCCTCCCTCGACGACCGGCGTCTTCGTGCAGCGCGACAGCGACGCGCATCCGCCCGCCTTCACTCCCGGCTACAAGACCAGCGTGCTGCGCTCGCCGCGCAAGGCCCTGATCTCCAACGTCGGCACGCTGTCCGAGATCACCTCGCCCGTCTTCCAGCCCCAGGAGCTGGGCCCCAAGGACAACGACCTGATCACCAACTTCGCCAAGGATGGCCTGCCCATCGGCGAACGCGTCATCGTCCACGGCTTCCTGCGCGACCAGTTCGGCCGCCCCGTCAAGAACGCCCTGATCGAAGTGTGGCAGGCCAATGCCAGCGGCCGCTACCGCCACAAGAACGACACCTACATCGGCAGCCTGGACCCCAACTTCGGCGGCTGTGGACGCATGCTGACGGACGAGAACGGCTACTACATGTTCCGTACCATCAAGCCCGGTCCGTACCCCTGGCGCAACCGCATCAACGACTGGCGCCCCTCGCACATCCACTTCTCCATCCTGGCCGACGGCTGGGCCCAGCGCCTGATCACGCAGCAGTACTTCGAGGGCGACACGCTCATCCCGCACTGCCCCATCCTCAAGACCATCAACAACGAAGAGCAGGTCCGCGGCCTGATCGCCATGCAGGACATCGGCAACTTCATCGCGCTGGACAGCCGCTGCTACCGCTTCGACATCACGGTGCGCGGCCGCACCGCCACCTGGTTTGAAAATTGATCGAGGGCAGGACCATGAGCACCCAAATCACCTTCCTTCCTGAAACCGCCTCGCAAACGGGCGGCCCGTACGTGCATATCGGCCTCGCCCCCAAGCAGGCCGGCTTCGACATCTTCGAGAACAACTTCGACGACAAGCTGGTCAAGCCCGAGACCAAGGGCGAACGCATCCGCCTCGAAGGCCAGGTGTACGACGGCAGCGGCACCGTGCTGCGCGACGTGCTGGTCGAAATCTGGCAGGCCAACGCCGCCGGCAAGTATGCCCACCCGGCCGACACGCAGGACAAGCCCATCGACCCCGCCTTCCGTGGCTGGGGCCGCACCGGCGCCGACTTCGACACCGGCTTCTACAGCTTCGAGACCATCAAGCCCGGCGCCGTCCCCGGCGCCAAGCCCGGCACGATGCAGGCCCCGCACATCTGCCTGATCCTGTTCGCCCGCGGCATCAACCTCGGCCTGCATACCCGCGTCTACTTCGAGGACGAGAAGGCAGCCAACGCCAAGGATCCCATCATCAACGGCATCGAATGGGAAGTCCGCCGCGACACGCTGATCGCCAAGCGCGAGGAACGCGACGGCAAGGTGGTGTATCGCTTCGACATCCGTATCCAGGACACGCCGGACGGCGGCAAGGAAACGGTGTTCTTCGACGTCTGACCACAGCCGTCGCGAACGGCCCGCCGACAGGCGGGCCCCGGACGCCCCCGCTTCAAGACGCCCAGGCGTCAAGAACGGGGGCGTCGTCGCGACAACGCTTCATGCATGCACGCATCGAGCCCACACTGAAGGAGCCCACATGGATCTGCAGCTGCGCGATCGCACCGCAATAGTCACCGGCGCCAGCCAGGGCATAGGCAAGGCCACCGCCATCGGTCTTGCCGCACAGGGAGTGCGGGTTGCCCTGGTGGCACGCCGCCGGCCGCTGCTGGAAGACATCGCCGCCGGAATCCTGGCCGCCGGCGGCCCTGCGCCGCACATCATCGAGGCCGATCTCTATCAGGAAACCGCGGTGGAACGCATCGTGCAATCGGCGCGGACGGCCTTCGGGCACGTCGACATCGTGGTCAATGCAGGAGGGGGCAGCCGGCCGCTGGACTTCGACGCCGGTCCGGACCTGTGGCTGGAAGGGATGACGCTCAACTTCTTCCGCCTGCGCGAACTGACCCAGGCGCTGATCCCGGGCATGCGCGAGCGGCGGTGGGGCCGCGTGGTCAACATCACCGGCACGTCCGAACCCAAGATACTGAACGCCGCGTTCAGCGCCAAGGCCGCCGTGCACATCTGGGCCAAGGGCCTGTCGCGCCTGGTCGCAGCGGACAACGTCACGGTCAACTGCTTGCAGCCGGGGCGCATCCACAGCGAACAGATGACGCTGCGCTACCCCACCATCGAAAGCGAGCTGGAGTTCGCCCGGCACGAGATACCCGCCGGTCGCTTCGGCGAAGCCGAGGAGCTGGCCAACGTCGCGATATTCCTCTGCTCGCCGCGTGCCGCCTATGTCACCGGCACAGTCATTCCGGTCGACGGCGGCATGTCGCGCCACGCGTTCTGACAACTGCACGGACTGAAGTAGCTATCCGGCCAGCCACTCGTGCACGATGTCCGCGATCTCCAGGCTGTTGCGGTCCATCATCAACATGTGCGAATTGCCCGCAATGCCGCTTTCGGGCAGCGACAGCAGCCGCACCGAGTCATGAGCGGCCACAAAGCCGCGGATGCGGGCGCGCATGCGCGGCCAGCGCGGATCGGTATCCATGTTGTCGCCCATTACGACCAGCGTGGGAACGCGGTAGGGGCGATGGGGTTCCAGCGCGGGAATGCTGGCCGGTTCTAGCGCCACCACGGCCCGCACCAGGTCCGGGCGGGCGTGGGCCGCGCGCAGGCCGAACACGCCCGCTTGCGAATGGCAGACCACGATGGCCGGACCGGTCTTCTCCAGCAGGGCCAGGTAGCCGGCCAGCACGGCCGCGTCGGTGCTGGTCCAGCGGGGCACCATCTGACGCACCAGGTTGTCGAAAGCCTCGACCGGAAAGCGGGTGTTTGCATAGGGCTGCGACGACCGTTGCCCGGCCTTGCCGGGCTGGCCGATGCGGAAGCGCTCGTAGATGTCCTCGGCGGTCTGGATGACGGGCGCCTCGGGCCAGACCTCGGGCACGCGGGCGAAACCCGAGCGTCCCCGCTCGACCGCATCGCACAGATAGCAGTCCCAGCCGCGCCGCACGAAATAGTGCAGCCAGCCCGGCCGGCCGTCCGGCGTGGTCTCCCAGGCCGCGCCCGTCATGCCGCCGCCGTGCCAGAACTGGATGGGCGCGCGATCGGGCGCGGGGTCGGCCAGGAAATACTGCGCGTACATCTGCTCGACCCGGTAGTGGCCGTTCGGGTCCACCCGCACGGGCTGCCCGCCTTCGGCCATCAGCAGCTCGCGCGGCGGCAGGCCCCGCAATTCGACCTCGCGCCCGCCGACGTGGAAGGCGCCCATGTCGCGCAGCCGCAAGGGGCCGGCGCGCCCGGGCCGGGCATCGCCGGCGGCTGGTTTCCTGCTCATTCGACGCGGATCTTGTTGGCCTGGATGATGGCTTTCCACTTCTCGTTCTCGCCCGCGATGAACCGGGCCAGGGCCTGCCGCGAGCCCGGCGCGACGTCCACGCCCAGTTGTTGCATCCGCGTCTGCACCTCCGGCGCCTTCAGGGCCGCCACGAAGGCCTGGTTCAAGCGCTCCAGCACGGCCTCGGGCGTGCGTGCCGGCGCCATGATGCCGAACCATGGAATGATCAGGAAATCGGGCACCCCCGCCTCGGCGAAGGTCGGCACGTCGGGAATCGACGGCGAACGCTTCTGGCTGGCCACCGCCAGCGCGCGCAGCTTGCCCGAGCGGATGCTGGGCAGCGACGCGGGCAGGTTGTCGAAGTACATGTCGACCTGGCCGCCCAGCAGATCCGCCGCGACCTGGCCCGCCCCTTTGTACGGGATGTGCGTGAGCTGGATGCCGGCCTTGGTGTTGAGCAGTTCCGTCGCCAGGTGGGCCGAGGTGCCGATGCCGGACGAAGCGGAGTTGAGCTTGCCGGGATTGGCCTTGGCGTAGGCGATCAGTTCGGCCACCGATTTGGCGGGCACGCCGGGATTGACGACCAGCACGCTGGGCACGGTGCCTATCATGGCCACCGGCGCGAAGTCCTTGACCACGTCATAGGGAGCCGGCTTGTACAGCGACGGTGCGACGGCGCAGCCGAACGCGCACATCAGCAGCGTATAGCCGTTGGGCTCGGCCCGCGCCACGGCCTGGCCGCCGATGTTGCCGCTGGCGCCGACACGGTTCTCGACGATCAGGGGCTGGCCCAGTGTCTTGGACAGGGTCTCGCCCAGCACCCGCGCCAGGATGTCGGGCGTGCCGCCCGGCGGATAGGGCACGACCACGGTGATGGGCTTGGCGGGGAAGTCGGCGGCGATGGCGCCGCCGCATGCGGCCATGGCGGCAAGGCCGACGGCCAGCGCCGCGGTCCAGCGGCGGGCACGCTCGTGCGGGATGGAATGCATCGATGTCTCCTGTATGGGCCTGTGGACGGCCGGATGCCGGGCACTATATCCAGCCCGCCGTCTGCCGGGCCAATGCCGGGATCGCAAGACATCCATACCATTGTTGCTATAGTCTTTCTCCATCATGACCACCAGACATACCCTGACCGACCGCGCGAAGCTGCCCAACCTGCGCCGGATGGACATGAACGCGCTGCTGACCTTCGACGCGCTCATGAAGACGCGCAGCGCCACCGCGGCGGCCGCGCTGCTGCACAAGACCCAGCCGGCCATCAGCCGCGAGCTGGCCCGGCTGCGGCGCACCCTGGACGATCCTCTGCTGGTGGTGACCAAGGGCCGCTTCACGCCCACCGAGCGCGCGCTGGAGCTTCATGCCGTGGTGCGCGACGCGCTGGACCGGATCGAACACGCGCTCAGCCCGCCCGAGGCCTTCGATCCCGCCGGCGCCACCGGCACCATCAACATCGGCACCGGCGCCCATATCGAACTGCTGCTGGGCGCGCCGCTGCTGCAGCGCCTGCGCGCGGCGGCGCCGCGCCTGGTCGTGCGCTTCCAGTCCGTGCACGGGGACTTCATCCCGGACGACCTGGATGCCGAACGCATGGACATCGCCATCGGCCTGTTCAGCGAGGTCCCCCGGCGCTTCCACGCCATGCGGCTGTTCGCCGACCGCCGGGTCTGCCTGCTGTCGGCCGCGCACCCCATGGCCCGGCGCAAGCGCCTGTCGCTGGACGACCTGGAACGCATCAAGTGGTTCGCGTTCGCGCAGATGTACGGACGCCCCACCAACTTCGACCGGCTGCTCAAGCCACGCCATCGCGATCTGGCGTTCTCGGCCTACCTGTCGGGCTTCGGCATCACGCCCTACGTGCTGCTGGAGACCGACTACGCCACCACCCTTCCCGCCTGCGTGGCCGAGGTGCACCAGCGGCACTTCCCGCTGGCCGCGATCGAGCTGCCCGAGCCGCTGCGCGACATCGAGTTCTTCATGGTGTGGTCCAAGCGGCAGCACACGTCGCCCCTGCACACCTGGGTGCGGAGCGAGATCCTGCGCGTGCTGGAGGAAAAAACAGCGGCGGCTATTCCAGGAAATTCCCCGCCGCGAAGACGATAGGCGGCGCGTCCTGGTCGAAGCTCACGCCGACGGGATCGCCCCCGGCCGCCACGACGTCCAGCTGCTGCTTGAACATGCGCCGCAACAAGACCAGGCCGCGGTCCGAGGTCGCCAGGTTTTCCTCCGAATGCCAGGCGATCACGCCCTGGCTGACCTGAGCCTCGTAGTCGCCCGGCATGCGCTGGTGCTCCGCCTCGGTCAGTTCCTCCCAGAGCTTGCCGTTCATGCGCGAGCGCGAACGCGCGATGTCGCCTTCGCGGCGCACCCGGCCCGCCGTGTAGATCCGGAAGCTGGTGTCGTCGATGGGCAGCACCCAGCCCAGCGACTCCACGGTGCCGTAGTAGGCCAGCCGGGGGCTGGGTATCACCCGCAGGGTGGGCAGCGCGGCCTCGCCCACGCGGCGCAGCGTCTTGCCGTCATCCAGCCGCCGCACCGCCGTGGCGCTGACGCCCGCGTCCGTGTAGTCGAACGTGACTTCGGGCATCACGCCCATCTGCGGCACGAACTGCGTGCCGCTGAAGCTCGAGTGCAGGATCGCGACGTGGAAGGGATCGACCACGTTCTCGAAGTGCTGGAGCCAGTTGCACGGGATGATTGGCGGCCCGCCCCCGCCTATGCTCTGGTCGTTGGCCTCGATGAACTCGCCTTCGGCCAGGTCTTCCAGCGCGGCGTAGCGCGGCAGGACCGGCTTCCTGCCCGGCGGGCCCATGTAGGCGAAGATCAGGCCGTAGCGCTCCTCCACGGGGTACCAGGGCTGGCGGATGCGGTCGCGCGACAGGCCGCCTTGCGGCTCGCAGGGCTGGTCGGCGCAATGGCCTTGCACGTCGAACAGCCAGCCGTGGTAGCAGCAGCGTATGCCGCCGTCCTCGACACGGCCGTAGTACAGCGAGGTGCCGCGGTGGGCGCAGTGCTGATACAGCAGGCCGGGCCGTCCCTGGCCGTCGCGGAACAGGATCAGGTCCTCGCCCAGCGCGCGCACCTGGCGCGGCACTTCGCTCGCGTCGGCCGACACGCCGATGGGATGCCAGTAGCGGCGCAGCAGTTCACCCATGGGCGTGCCGCGTCCGACCTGCGTCAGCGTGGCGTTGTAGGTGGCGGGCTTGCGCTCGTACGCGGTGCCGGCATCCGGCGATGTCGTGGTCGTCATGTTTCCTCGTCCTCGTGTCCTGGGTTCAGTTCTTCAGCGTCACCCCGGCGGCGTCCACCAGTCGCTTGAAGCGGGCGTAGTCCGCGCGGGCATTGGCCGTGAATTCGTCGGGCCGGTTGGCCACCGGCTGGAATCCGATATCGACGATGCGGGTGCGCACCTCGTCCGTGCGGGTGGCCGCCTGCAGGCTGGCCACGAGCTTGTCGCGCACCGCGGACGGAATGCCGGCGGGCGCGTAGGCGCCTATCCATCCTTCGAGTTCGAAGCCCTTGAAGCCCTGTTCCAGGAACGTGGGCACGGCCGCGAGTATGGGCGCGCGCTGGCGCCCCGGTACGCCCAGGACCTTCATCTTTCCCGCCTGCGACATGTTGCGGGCGGTGCCCGGATTGGCCCATGCCAGGTCCAGCCGCCCCGCCTCCATGTCCTGGTGGGCGATGGATTCGGTCTTGTAGGGCACGTGTATCAGGCCGGGTATGGCTTCGCGCCTGAGCAGTTCGCCGAACAGATGGGCGATCGTGCCCGCGCCCCAGGTGCCGTAGGTCAGGCTGGGATGCTTCCTGGCGTAGTCCGCCAGCTCGGCCAGGTTCGAGTACGGCGCCGAGGCGGCGGCCACCAGCACCGGGCCGGAGCCGATGGCGAGCTGGGACAGCGGCTGGAAATCCCGGGCCGCGTCGTAGGGCAGCTTGTCGTGGAGAATGGGATTGTTGATGTGCGTGGTCTGCAGGGTGACGAGCAGCGTGTAGCCATCCGGCGGCGCCTTGGCGACCGCGTCCGCGGCCAAGATGCCGCTGGCCCCCGGCTTGGGGTCGACCACCACGGGCTGCCCCCAGGCCAGCCGCAGTTGTTCGGCATAGGCCCGGGCCAGCAGGTCGATCGGGCTGCCGCCCGGTCCGTAGGGAATGATGCGCACCGGGCGCGAGGGAAAGCCGCCGGCGCCCGCTGGCTGGGCATGGACGGCGCCGGCCGCGAACCAGGCCAGCGATGCGGCGGCGAACCCCCGCGCGGCAATGCGGACGTGGGCGTGCCACGCACGGCGGATACAGGACATGGTCGTCTCCTCGGGGCCTGGAGCGCGATGGATACGCGGCGGCCCTTTATATGCTTTAGCAACGATATTAAAATTAACGGCATATCATTGCATTGTCAACGACATGCAAAATCGCTCCGCCGCGTGCGGCCACCCCCTATCATTGGCGTTTCGCCTTTCTGTCCCCTCCATGCCCGCCGCCAAGAAGAAGCTCGCATCCTTCAAGACCCTGCCGGCATTCCAGCTCGAGATGCTGGCCGCGCTCGTGGCCAGCCGCAACGAATTGCGGCACCAGCGCCGCTTCGGGCTGCGCAGCGTCGAGTGCCATGTCCTGGGCATCGTCGGGGCGCAGGCGCCCATTTCGCTGCGCCGTCTGTGCGCCGAACTCGGGCTGGACAAGAGCCACGGCAGCCGCCTGGTCGCCCGGCTGCAAGAGCGGGGATTGCTCGAACGCTGCGACGACCCCGCCGACAAGCGTTCGTTCTATCTGCTCCTGACGCCGCAGGGCGCGGACATGCACGCGCGCATCCACGCCGACGCGGTCGAGCGCAACGCCGAATGGCTGGACGGGCTGCCCGCCGCCCGGCGCGGCGTGTTCCTCGAATGCGTCGCGCAACTGACCACCCATTCCCAGGCCATGCTGGCGCGGGAAGAAGCCGCCTCGGGGCAGCCGGCGGCCCCGCGCCAGGAGACCGGGGATGGCATCGAGACCCGCGGGCTCCTGCTGGTCGAACGGGCGAAGCTGCAGCAGTTGCACGAGCAGCTGGCGGCGCTGCTGGCCCGCGGATAGGCGGGCCAGCAGCGCCGCGCGCATTTCGCCGGTAAATGCCGGGTATTTACGCTATTCGTTAGATTCCGCCCGGACCCCGGTGATACCGTCTCCTGGCCAGTGTCCCGCCACGCGGGCCCTGGAAGAACGGCCGCGAGCCGCCCAGAACGATGGAGACGATGATGCCCCTGAAAGCCCTTCCGGCCGCCGCGCTGCTGGCCGCCGCCTGTACCCTGCCCGCCTTCGCCCAGACGCCCGTCAGAATCGGGTTCCTGGGCGAATTCTCCGGCCCCCAGGCCGGCCTCGGCCAGGACATGTACGACGGCTTCATGCTGGGCATCCGGCAGGCCGGCGGCAAGCTGGGCGGCGTCCCCGTGGAAGTGCTGCGGGAAGACACGCAGCTCAAGCCCGACGTGGCGGTCCAGGTCGCGCGCAAGCTGATCGAGAAGGAGAAGGTGCCCATCATCGCCGGCATCACGTTCTCGAACATCATGATGTCGGTACAGCCGCTGGCCACGCGGCGCGAAGTCTTCGTCATCGGCACCAACGCCGGGCCTTCGCCGATCGCCGGCGACAAGTGCTCGCCCTACCAGTTCATCGTGTCGCGCCAGGGCGACCAGCAGGCCGAGGTGCTGGGCAAGTACGCGACCCAGCGGGGCTACAAGCGCGTCGTGATGATGGCGCCCAACTACCAGGCGGGCAAGGACGTGCTGGCCGGCTTCCGGCGCTACTTCAAGAACGAGGTCGTGGAAGAGATCCATACGCCGCTCGACCAGTTCGACTTCTCGGCCGAGCTGTCGCGCGTCGCCGCCCACAAGCCCGACGCGGTCTTCGCGTTCTACCCCGGCAGCCCCGGCGTGAACTTCGTCCGCCAGTACCGCCAGCTGAGGCTGGCCGAGCGCACCCCGCTGATGTCCGTCGCGGTGGTCGACGGCGTGTCGCTGCCCGCGCTGCGCGAGGCGGCGCTGGGCGTGCTGCTGGGCAGCACCTGGGGCCCCGACCTGCCGGCCGAGGCGAACCGCCGCTTCGTATCCGCCTTCGAGGCAGCCTATGGCCGCACCCCGTCGGAATACGCCGCCACCAGCTACGACGCGGCCCGGCTGCTGGACGCGGCGATCGGCGCGGTCAAGGGCAACGTCGCGGACAAGCCCGCCTTCATGGCGGCGCTGAAGGCCGCCCGCTTCGACTCGGTGCGCGGCAACTTCAAGTTCGGCAACAACCACTTCCCCATCCAGGACCTGCACGTGTTCCAGGTCGTGCGCGACGGCGAGAACCAGGTCGCCCTCAAGACGGTGGAAACCCCGATGAAGGGCGTCCAGGACGCCTACCACGATGGATGTACCATGCGTTGACGGCGGGCATGCCCTGAAGGCATCCGCCGGGCCATGAACCTGAACACCCTGGACCTGAACCTGCTGCTGGTCTTCGACGCGGTGCTGCGCACCGGCAGCACCACCCTGGCCGGCGAAGAGCTGGGCCTGACGCAGTCGGCGGTCAGCAACGGACTGCGCCGGCTGCGGGCCGCCTTCGACGACCCCTTGTTCATCAAGACGCCGCAGGGCATGAGCCCGACGCCGATGGCCGAACGCCTGGCGCCGTCCCTGCGGGAGGGCCTGGACAGGATCCGGCAGGCCATCGACGACCGCGAGGACTTCCTGCCGGCCGCGTCGCAGCGCCAGTACGTCCTGTACGCCAGCGACACCGGCCAGCGCGTCTTCCTGCCCCGCCTGCTGGGGCGGCTGCGGCGCGAGTCCCCGGGCGTACAGCTCGTCACCCTGCAGGCCTCGCCCCGTGACGCGCCGCGGCTGATGGCGGCGGGCGAGATCGATCTCGCGCTGGGATTCTTCCTGCATTTCCAGGCGGGCTTCTACCGCCAGAAGCTGTTCAGCGATCACTACGTCTGCATGGCGGCGGCCGACCACCCCGCCATACGGGGCCCGATGACGCTGGCGCAATACATGCATGCGCCGCACGTGGTGTACCGCCCGGCCGTGGGCAGCCACGCGTTCTTCGAGGACGTCATCGACAAGCTGTTCTCCGAACACAACCTGCGCCGCCAGGTGGTGCTGCAGGTCACCCATGGCCTGGGCCTGCCGGAGATCATCGCCGGCACCGACATGCTGGTGGCCGTTCCCGCCAGCCTGGCGCAGGCCTGCGCGGGTAGCCCCGGCGTGCGCTTCCTGCCGCTGCCGTTCGACGCGCCGCTGGTGGACATCACGCAGCAGTGGCACGAACGCTTCCACCGCGACCTGGGCCACGCCTGGCTGCGCCGCACCATCGCCGACCTGTTCCAGGACGGCGGCGCCGCGCCTGCGTGAGCGCCGGCATTTGCAGCGGGAATGCCGGGTATTTCCACTATTCGTTGGCCGCGGCGGCGGCGCGCCGGTAGCGTGATGGCTTTCCCCCGTTCACGGAAACACCGCCATGTCCGCGCCGTCCACTTCGCCCCTGATCCATAACGCCTGGTATGCCGCCGCCACCTCGGCCGAGGTCGGCCGCACCCTGCTGGGACGCCATCTGCTGGGCACGCCCGTCGTGCTGTACCGGACCGAGGCCGGCGAGCCTGTCGCCCTGCTCGATGCCTGCGCGCACCGGCAGTTTCCGCTGTCGCGCAGCGCCCTGGTCGGCGACGACATCCGCTGCGGCTACCATGGCTTCACGTTCGCCAGCAGCGGCGAGTGCGTCCACATCCCCTCGTCCCCGCGCATCCCGCGCGACGCGCGCGTCCAGCGCTTTCCCCTGGCCGAACGCCACGACATGCTGTGGATATGGCCGGGCGATCCCGCGCTTGCCGACCCCGCGCTCATACCCGACTGTCCATGGCTGGACGGCTCGGCCAAGGTCTCGTACTACGCCCACCTGCGCGCGCACTACCAATTGCTGATCGAGAACCTGCTGGATTTCTCGCACGTGCCCTACGTCCATCACGATCAGCAGGGACACCCGGAACTGGCCCGCGTCATCCCCCGCGCGCGCGAGCACGGCGACACGGTGGTCAGCACGCGCATCATGCGCGAATCCAGCACGCCGCCGCTGTGGTCGGACGTGATGGGACTGCCGCTGGGCGCGCCCATGGACCATGACCAGCGCTTCGAATTCCGGGCGCCTTCCGCCGTCTGCATCCGCCAGGCCGTCTGGGCCTCGCGGGCCCCGGAGCAACGCTATCCCTTCTCGACCACCCATTTCATGACGCCCGACGGCTGCGGCGCCACACATTACTGGTCGTGGGTGTCCCTGGAATGGGAAGGCGTGGATCCGGCCACGCTCGAACGCATGGACCGCGGCGCGCGGGAAGTGGCGGACCAGGACGTGATCGCGCTGGAAGCGCAGCAGGCCTTGCACGACCACCTGCGGGACGGCGCGGTGGCCCACGGGGCCGTCAGCGTGCCCTTCGATGCCGGATCGCTGCTGACGCGCCAGGTGCTGGCGCGCATGGCGGAGCGGGAACGCGAGGCGGCGCGCGAACCGCGCACGGCCGCCTCCTGACCCGACGCGGCGCCTACCGGGACGGCGCCGCGCCCATGACTTCGCCCGAGATCTGCACCCGCCGGACCTCGGACAGGTACATGATGATCAGCGACACCCAGACCACGCCGTAGAGCAGCATGAAGCAGCTCGAACGCACCTCCAGGAGATCGGCTAGGAAGCCGAACATGAGCGGCAGCAGAAAGCCGCCCAGGCCGCCGGCCAGCCCGACGACGCCCGACACCAGCCCCATGTTCTCGGGGAAATCGTCCGCCACGTACTTGAAGGTGGATGCCATGCCGAATGCGAACACCATGCCCAGCACGAACAGCAGCGCGGTGAACAGCCACATCGGCAGGTAGATGTGCAGGTTCGCGGTGCCGTCCATGGTCTTGATCACCAGCGTGGTATCCGGATAGGACAGCAGGAACAGGCAGACCCAGGCCACCCACAGGCACCACCAGGTCGTGTTGTGGGCGCCGAAACGGTCGGCCAGCACGCCGCCCACCGCGCGCAGCACCGAGCCGGGCAGCGAGAACCCGGCCGCCAGCCCCGCCGCCATGGCCAGCGACAGCCCGTACTCGGCCTTGAAGTACTGCGGGATCCACAGCGACAACGCCGTGAAGCCGCCGAAGGTGATCGAGTAGTACTGGCAGTACTTCCAGACCTTGGGGTTCCTGAGCACGGCCATCGACTCGCGCAAGCCCGCGCCCTTCTTGCCCGCGCCCGGATCGGGCGCGGCGGCCAGCCAGAAGATCGCGGCGGTCGCCAGCAGGGCGACGGCATAGATCCGCGGCACCGTACGCCAGCCGTAGAGCTCCAGCAGCACCGGCGTCAGGAACAGGTTCACCGCGGCCCCGACCGTGCCGGCGCCGAAGAAGCCCATCGCGAAGCCACGCCGCTCGGGCGGGAAGAAGCGCGCGACATAGGGCGTGCCCACCGCGAACGAAGCGCCCACCAGGCCCAGGAACAGCCCGATGGCCAGGAACTGCCAGAGCTGCTGCGCATAGCTGACGAGATAGACCGGAACCGCGCAGACCAGCAGCAGCACGGTCATGACGATGCGCCCGCCGAACCGGTCGGTCCATATTCCCAGCGGCAGGCGGAACACCGCGCCGGTCAGCACGGGCGTGGAGGTGAGCAGGCCGAAACGGAAGGCATCCAGGCTCAGTTCCTCGCGTATCTGTATGCCCAGCACGCCGAACATCATCCACACCACGAAACACACCATGAAGGCCAGGGTGCTGGCATACAGCACCGAGTACGCCTTGAATGGAGTCGTCATGAGCATTCTCCCGATCGACGGCCCGCCCCGTCCGGCGCCTGCGTTCGCACCACGCGCTATTGCAGCAGCGGCGAATCCGCCCCCTGCATGTCCAACCCCTTGATGTCGGCCTGGCCCACGAGCCATTGCAGGTACTGGTGGGTGGCGCGGCGCAGGCTGGCGGCCTGCAGCCACTCGGCGATGCGCGCGTGGGCGTCCTCGAAAGCCAGCGTGCGGCCCGGGTCCCGGGCGCCGGTACGGACGATGTGGAAACCGTACCGGGTCTCGACCAGCCGCTCGCGCAGCGTATGCGCCGGCATGGCGAATACCTCGGCCTCGAACTCCGGCACCGTTTCGCCGCGCCGTATCGTGCCCAGCCCGCCGCCGGCCACGGCCGAGGGACAGTTGGAATATTGCCGCGCCATGTCGGCGAAGGCCGCCGGGCCTGCCTGCGCCAGGGCCTGCAGGATCTCGCCGGCCCGATGGCGCAGCACGGGCGCGCGGATGCGCGGCGTCAGCTGGAACAGGATGTGTTCGACCTCGACCCACGCATCGACCACGAAGCGCTCGCCGTGCATGTCGTAGTAACGGCGGCAGGCGGCCTCGTCGGCGCTGGGCGTGCGCACGTCCGCCGCCAGCACGGCCCGTACCGCCTCGTCGCCTTGCGTGCCGACGCCCAGCGCGCGGGCCCGCTGGACCAACAGTTCCCGCAGCACCAGTTCCTGCGCGGCGCTTTCCATGGGATCGACGGCCTCCTGGTGACGCCGGGCCTCCGACGCCAGCCGCGCCTCGTCGATGATGACGCCGTTGACCGATATCATGCCGTCCCCCCTCATCCGCGCGGCCGCACCAGCTGCCAGGCGCGCCCCAGGTAGGCGACCGAGCCGAATCCGCTCCACACGTGCACCAGCCGCGTGAACGGAAAGATCGCGAACAGCGTCATGCCCAGCACCATATGCACGTGGTAGATGACGGGCGTGCCCGCCATGGCCTCGGCGGCGCCGCCGCGGAAGGTCACGATGCGCTGCGCCCACTCGCCCAGCGCGATCATGACCGCGCCGTCCTTGTGCTGCATCGAGGTCAGGATGGACAGGAGCCCCAGCGCCAGGACGATCAGTATCCAGACCAGGGTCAGCCAGTCGGAGAAACGCGAGGTCGCCGCGATGCGCGGCTCGGACCAGCGCCGCCAGATCAACAGCAGCAGCCCCGCCAGGCAGACCAGCCCCAGGATGGCCCCGACGACGATCGCCATCGTCTGCTTGAGCCCGGTGGAAATGCCCATCGCATGATAGACGGCGGGCGGCGTCAAAAGGCCGACCAGATGCGTGAAGAACAGCGAGATGATGCCGATGTGGAAAAGATTGCTGCCCCAGCGCAGCGTGCCGCGCTTGAGCAACTGGCTGGAGTCGCTCTTCCACGTGTACTGCCCGCGCTCGAACCGGGCCAGGCTGCCCAGCAGGAAGATCGCCAGCGCGATGTACGGATAGATCGCGAAGAAGAAGTGGTACAGGTAGTCACCCATGGTTTCCTCCCTTGCCCGTCCCGGCCGCCGCGCGCCGCGGGTCGGTTGCGTGGAAGCGCACCGGCTGCGGCTGGCCGTGCGCGCGCAGGGCCGGCTCGGTCATGCCGGCCCCGGGGCCGAACGTGACCATGCCTTCCTCCATGTCCCCCTCGGGCGGCTCGGGCAGGGCCTGGGGCTGGACGTCGGTCAGGCGCCGCAGCACGTCGAAGGCCCGGGCGTACGGGCTGCCCGCCGCGTCGAGCTTGTCGCCGATGCGGGCCAGCACGTGGATCGCATCGCCCAGCAGGACCGCCGCCTGCGGCGCCGGCAACTGGCCCAGGAACTCCAGGAACATCGGCACATAGTCCGGCAGTTCCCCGGGCCGGGGCTCCAGGCCATGCCGCAGGTATTCCTCGTGCAGGTTCACCATGGCCTGTCCACGGTCGCGCGATTCGCCGTGGACATGCTCGAACAGGTGCAGCGAATGGGCCGGGCGCCGGTCGAAGGTCGCCACGTACTCCTCCTGCAGCGCGATCAGGTCGGGCTTGCCCTCCATCATCGCGAACAGCGGCGCCAGCGTGGCGGCGTCGGCCGGCGCCAGGGCCGACCGCAGCTCGGGCAGCGCCGCCACCATCTCGGCGTCGGGATAGGCCAGCAGGGTGGAAAGCACGGTATAGGTCATCGGCTGCGCTGCACTTCCATGAACGTCACCGGCTGCTCCGCGCGGTCGCGGGGCGGCGCGCCGAACAGCGAGGTCTGCGAGACGCCGTTCGAACAGCCGTCGCCGAAGGTGAAGCCGCAGGAGCCCTTCAGGTCGAAGGCGTTCTCGGCGTACTCGCGATGGGCGGTGGGGATGACGAAGCGATCCTCGTAGTTGGCGATGGCGAGATAGCGGTACATGTCCTCGACCTGGGCCAGGGTCAGGCCGACCTGGTCCAGGATGTCGCGCCGCTCCTGCCGGTCCACCGTACGGGCCCGCATGAAGGCGCGCATCGCCAGCAGGCGCTCCAGCGCCAGGGCCACCGGCGCCTCGTCGCCGGCCGTCAGCATGTTGGCCAGATAGCGCAGCGGGATGCGCAGCGACTTCACGTCGGGCAGCTCGCCGAAGGAGCCGATCTGTCCGCTGTGGGCGGCGGACTGGATGGGCGATAGCGGCGGCACGTACCAGACCATGGGCAGCGTGCGGTACTCCGGGTGCAGCGGAAACGCGATCTTCCACTCCACCGCCATCTTGTAGGTCGGGGACACGCGCGCCGCGTCCAGCCACGACTGCGGGACCCCGTCGGCCAGCGCCTGGGCGGCGACGGCCGGGTCGTGCGGATCCAGGAATACGTCCAGTTGCGCCTGGTACAGGTCCTTCTCGTGCTCGACCGCCGCCGCCTGTTCGATGCGGTCGGCGTCGTACAGCAGCACCCCCAGGTAGCGGATCCGCCCCACGCAGGTTTCCGAACAGACGGTAGGCTGGCCAGCCTCGATGCGCGGATAGCAGAAGATGCACTTCTCCGCCTTGCCGCTGTGCCAGTTGTAGTAGATCTTCTTGTAGGGGCAGCCCGACACGCACATGCGCCAGCCGCGGCACTTGTCCTGGTCGACCAGCACCACGCCGTCCTCCTCGCGCTTGTAGATCGAACCCGACGGGCAGCTCGCCACGCAGCTGGGATTCAGGCAGTGCTCGCACAGGCGCGGCAGGTACATCATGAAGGTGTTCTCGAACTGCCCGTAGATCTCTTTCTGGACGTCCTCGAAGTTGTAGTCCTGGGATCGCTTGGAGAACTCCCCGCCCAGGATCTCTTCCCAGTTGGGCCCCCACTCGATCTTCTCCATGCGCTGCCCGGTGATGAGCGAGCGCGGCCGGGCGGTAGGGGCGGCCTGCTGTTCCGGCGCCGACTGCAAATGGTCGTAGTCGAAGGTGAAGGGTTCGTAGTAGTCGTCGATCTCGGGCAGGTTGGGATTGGCGAAGATGTTCGCCAGCAGCTTGAGCTTGCCGCCCTGGCGCGGCTCTATCCTGCCGTCCGGGCGGCGCCGCCAGCCGCTGTTCCAGCGCTTCTGGTTCTCCCAATCCTTGGGAAAGCCGACGCCGGGCTTGGTCTCGACATTATTGAACCAGGCGTATTCCACCCCCTGGCGCGAGGTCCAGACGTTCTTGCAGGTAACCGAACAGGTATGGCAGCCGATGCACTTGTCCAGGTTCAGCACCATCGCGATCTGCGCGCGGATCTTCATCGTCGTCTCCCGATCTCTAGCGGGTTGCCTGGGCTGCGGCCGGCGTGTCGAGCCAGTCGACCTTGGCCATCCTGCGGACGATCACGAACTCGTCGCGGTTCGAACCCACCGTGCCGTAGTAGTTCAGGCCGTACGAAAGATGGGCGTACCCGCCTATCATGTGCGTGGGCTTGAGCACGATCCGCGTCACCGAGTTGTGGATGCCGCCGCGGGTGCCTGTGATTTCCGACCCCGGCGTGTTCACGATCTTCTCCTGGGCGTGATACATCATCGTCATCCCCTGCGGCACGCGCTGGCTGACCACCGCGCGCGCCACCAGCGCGCCGTTGACGTTGTACGCCTCGATCCAGTCGTTGTCGGCGATGCCGGCCTTCGCCGCGTCGATCTCGGACATCCAGAGGATGGGGCCGCCCCGCGACAGCGTCAGCATGAGCAGGTTGTCGGTATAGGTCGAATGGATGCCCCATTTCTGGTGCGGAGTCAGGAAGTTCAGCACCAGTTGCGGATTGCCGTTGTCGCGCGGGGCCTCCAGCATGGGCCGGATGGAGCCGGTATCCACGGGCGGCCGGTAGGTACACATGGCTTCGCCGAAGGCGCGCATCCACGCATGATCCTGGTAGAGCTGCTGCCGGCCCGTCAGGGTGCGCCAGGGTATGAGTTCGTGCACGTTGGTGTAGCCGGCGTTGTAGCTCACGTGCTCGGACTCCACGCCCGACCACGTCGGCGACGAGATGATCTTGCGCGGCTGCGCCTGGATGTCGCGATAGCGGATCTTCTCGTGCTCGCGCGGGGCCGCCAGGTGGGTGTGGTCGCGCCCCGTGACGGCCGACAGCGCCTCCCAGGCCTTGACGGCCACGTGGCCATTGGTCTCCGGGGCCAGGGTCAGGATGGCCTCGGCCGCGTCGATGTCCGTGTCCAGGCGCGGCAGGCCGTGGCTGGGGCCGCTTTCGTCCACCGCGTAGTTCAGCTGCGCGAGCAGGTCGCACTCGCTGTCCGCGCTCCACGAGATGCCCTTGCCGCCCACGCCGAGCTTGCGCGTCAGCGGGCCGAGCGAGGTGAACTGGCGGTACAGCTCGGGATAGTTGCGCTCGACCACCGTCATCGACGGCATGGTCTTGCCCGGCACGGGTTCGGTCTCGCCGCGCTTCCAGTCGCGCACGCCATAGGGGTCGCCCAGCTCTCCCGGCGTGTCATGCTGCAGCGGCGTCAGCACCAGGTCCTGCGCGGCCGGCAGCTCGTCCCGCGCGATGCCCGAGAAGGCCGCGGCGATGCCCTTGTAGATCTCCCAGTCGCTGCGCGACTCCCAGACCGGATCCACCGCCGCCGACAGCGGGTGGATGAAGGGATGCATGTCCGAGGTGTTCAGATCGTTCTTCTCGTACCACGTGGCCGTGGGCAGCACCACGTCGGAATACATGCAGGTGGTGGACATGCGGAAGTCCAGCGTGACCAGCAGGTCGAGCTTGCCCTGAGGCGCCTCGTCGCGCCAGGCGACTTCGTCGGGCTTCTGCTGGCCGGTCTCGCCCAGGTCCTTGCCCTGCACCCCGTGGCGCGCGCCCAGCAGGTGCTTGAGGAAATACTCGTGGCCCTTGCCCGAGGACCCCAGCAGGTTGGAGCGCCAGACGAACATGTTGCGCGGGAAGTTGTCGGGATGGTCGGGGTCCTCGCAGGACATCTTCAGGCGCCCCTCGCGCAGCGCCTGCACCACGTAGGCCGCCGGCTCCTGCCCGGCCGCGCGCGCGGCCCGGACGACCTCGAGCGGATTGGTCTGCAACTGCGGCGCGGACGGCAGCCAGCCCATGCGTTCGGCGCGCACGTTGAAGTCGATCATGGTGCCCTGGAACTGCGCCGCGTCGGCCAGCGGCGACAGGAGATCCTGCACCTTCAGCTTCTCGTAGCGCCACTGGTCGGTGTGCGCGTAGAAGAACGAGGTGCCGTTCATGTGCCGCGGCGGGCGGGCCCAGTCCAGCCCGAAGGCAACGGTGGTCCAGCCCGTCTGCGGCCGCAGCTTCTCCTGCCCGACGTAGTGGCACCAGCCCCCGCCCGACTTGCCCACGCAGCCGCACATCACCACCAGGTTGATGATGCCGCGATAGGCCATGTCCATGTGGTACCAGTGATTCAGGCCCGCGCCCAGGATCACCATGGACCGGCCCTGCGTCTTGTCGGCGTTGTCGGCGAACTGGCGCGCGACCGTGACGACGTCGTCGCGCCGCACGCCGGTGATGCGCTCCTGCCAGGCCGGCGTGCCGGGCACGTCGTCATCGTAGGACGCCGCCACGTTGCCGCCGCCCAGGCCGCGGTCCAGCCCGTAGTTGGCCATCAGCAGGTCGTATACCGTCACCACCAGCGCCTCGCCCTCGCGGGTCGCCACCCGCCGCGCCGCCATGTTGCGCAGCAGGACCTCGTCGTGGTCGGTGCCCTGGAAATAGTCGTGCTGGGCCCCGCCGAAATAGGGAAAGGCCACCGGCACCACGTCGTCGTGGCTGCCGACCAGTGACAGTCGAAGGCTGACATCGCCGCCCGAGGCGTCGCGGGACTCCAGGTTCCACTTGCCCTGGTCGCCCCCTTCCTTCTGGCCCCAGCGGAAGCCAACCGAGCCCAGCGGCGCGACCAGCCGCCCCGAGTGCTCGTCGATGGCCACGGTCTTCCAGTCCGGATGATTGGTTTGGTCCAGCGCGTCGGGCAGGTCCGCCGCCCGCAGGAAGCGCCCGGCCACGTAGCGGTCGCCGTGGCGCTCCAGGCAGACCAGGAAGGGCATGTCGGAATACCGGCGGCAGTACTCGCGGAAATACTCGCTCTTGCCGCCCAGGTGGTATTCCTTGAGGATGACGTGCCCCATCGCCATCGCCAGCGCGGCGTCGGTTCCCTGCTTGGGATGCAGCCAGATGTCGCCGAACTTCGAGCCTTCCGCGTAGTCCGGGAAGATCGACACGATCTTGGCGCCGCGGTAGCGTGCCTCGACCATGAAGTGAGCATCGGGCGTGCGCGTCTGCGGCACGTTCGAGCCCCACATCATGATGAAGCTGGCGTTGAACCAGTCCGCGGATTCGGCCACGTCGGTCTGCTCGCCCCAGGTCTGTGGACTGGATGGCGGCAGGTCGCAGTACCAGTCGTAGAAGCTCAGGATGGTGCCGCCCAGCAGCGAGAGATAACGGCTGCCGGCCGCGAAGGACACCATGGACATCGCGGGGATGGGCGAGAACCCGACCACCCGGTCGGGGCCGTAGCGCTTGACGGTATACGCGTTGGCGGCGGCCACCAGTTCGTTGGCCTCGTCCCAGGTCGTGCGCACGAACCCGCCCATGCCGCGCATGGACTTGTACTCCGCCGCCAGCGCCGGCGTAGTGCAGATGTGTTCCCAGGCCTGCATCGGCGCCATGGTCTTGCGCGCCTCGCGCCACATGCGGGCCAGGCGGCCGCGCAGCATGGGGTACTTCAGGCGGTTGGCGCTATACAGATACCAGGAGTACGACGCGCCGCGCGAACAGCCGCGCGGTTCATGATTGGGCATGTCCGGCCGCGTGCGCGGATAGTCGGTCTGCTGCGTTTCCCAGGTAACGATGCCGCCCTTGACGTAGATCTTCCACGAACAGGAGCCGGTGCAGTTCACTCCGTGGGTCGAGCGCACGATCTTGTCGTGCTGCCAGCGGTCCCGGTAGGCGTTCTCCCAGGACCGGTCCTCCTGGACGACGGTGCCGTGGCCGCCGGAGAACGATTGCTTGATCCGGCTGAAATACTTGAGGCGATCGATCAGGTAACTCACCGCGGTACCTCCAGACGTCGTCGACGGCCATGGGCCGGCTGGGCGGAACGGCAAGGCGGAAAGAGCGGGGGGTGCGATGAAGGCCGCACGAGCGGTCGTGCGGGCCTACGTTAACAAGTGTTTCGATCGATAGTCAACGACATGCGGATGTCAGCCGGCCAGGCGCTTCAATCCATCCGGCACTCCTGCGCGAAGGAGTCGCGGCTGCGTTCGAAGATGACGCCCTTGCTGGAAAGCGCCGCCTTCCCGTCCTGGTTCTTGACCACGTCCACGCGATAGAACGGCGAGATCGGGAACTGGTTGGTGTTGAACGCGAAGTACCCGCGCACCGACTGGAAGTCCGCCGCCTTCAACGCCGCGCGGAACGCCGCCTTGTCGTCGACATTGCCGCCCGTGCGCCGCAGCGCCGAGGCGATCAGGCGCGCGGCATCGTAGGACTGGGCCGCATACAGGGAAGGCTCGCGGCCGTACTTCTTGCGGAAGGCGCCGGCGAACTCGCGGTTCGCCGCATTGTCCAGGTCCGGCGCGTAGGGCGAACTCGTGACCGCGCCCAGGGCCAGGTCGCCCAGGGCCGGCAGCGTGGAGCCATCGATGGTCGAGACCGAGATCATCGGGATCTTCGTCATCAGGCCGGCCTGCTGGTACTGCTTGGTGAAGTTCACTCCCATGCCGCCCGGGTAGAACGTATAGATCGCATCCGGCCTGGCCGCGGCCAGGTTGGAGATCTCCACCGAATAGTCCGGCTGGTTCACGCGGCTGAAGGCCTCGCCCAGGATCTCGCCCTTGTAGGTGCGCTTGAACCCCTCCATGGCGTCCTTGCCCGCCTGGTAGTTGGGCGCCAGCAGATAGACCCGCTTGAAGCCCATGCGGTTGACCAGTTCGCCGGCCGCTTCGTGCAACTGGTCGTTGTTCCACGAGGTCGAGAAGAAAAAGGGCGAACAGCCCTTCCCCGTGATCGGCGTCGGGCCGGCGTTGGAGCCGACCAGGAAGACCTTGCCCGACGTGATGGGCCGATGCACGGCCATCATGACGTTCGAGAACACGATGCCGGTCACGATGGGGACCTGGTCCCGCACCATCAGCTGGCGCGCGATCTGCACGCCCTTCTCCGGCTTCATCTCGTCGTCCTCGCGCAGGACCTTGACCTCGACGCCGCCCAGCCGGCCGTTCTCCTGGTCCACGGCCAGCATGAAGCCGTCGTACTGGTCGACGCCCAGCGCCGCGCCAGGGCCCGAGAAGGTCGACAGGAAACCGATCTTCACCGGCGCCGCCGCGGCGGCGCCGCAGGCGAACAGCGCGGCCAGAACGAGGGATCGCGATACGTGCATGGTCATGCTCCTGCTCCTGGAGTGTGGCCGGCTTCGGCCTGGGTTTCCGCCGCGATCATCCGCTTGACCGCGCGCCGCATGTGGATCCGGGCGGCGTCCGAGACGATGTCGATCAGGCCCTGTTCGCCGCGGTCGGCCAGCATGGCCTGCTGGGCCTCGACGATGGCCTTGTCCTCGCGGAAGGCCGTGTCGATCTCGTGGAACAGCGCGTCGGTCGCGGCGGGGTCGTCCTGCCGGTAGCCGTTGGCCGCCGACCAGAAATAGAAGCAGGTGGTCTCGGTTTCCGGCGTCAGCCCGTGGAAGATGCGCAGCGAGAAGCCCGGCTGGTCGCGGTTTTCCACCGCGCCCTTGCCGCTGTCTATGCCGCCGGTCCATTGCAGTACCGCGCCCGGCGCGATGTACTGGAACTCCATCCACCGGTCGATGCGGTCGGCCAGGGACACCGCCTTGGTGTAGGTGGGAGGCGGTGCGGAGTCCATCAGCCAGCGGATGAAGTGCAGGCCGTCGTCGGCGGGCGTGACGGTCATCCTGGCCTCCACATGCGCCTTCGGATTGCCGCCTATGGTGTTCTTGTGGACGAAGGCCAGGTGGGTCAGGTCCATCAGGTTGTCCACCAGCAGCATGGAGCTGGCCTTGACGTGATAGACCTGGCACTTGTGCGGCCACGCGGCGTGATCGTTGTGGAAGGGGTAGGAGACGATGCGGGCGGGATCGGCCTGCTGCGGCTCGCCCAGCCATATCCACACCAGCTCGTCCTGCTCGACCACCGGGAACGACTGCACCCTGGCCTTGGGTGGAATCGAGGCCTGGCCGGGAATCCGGACACAGGCGCCCGCCGCGTCGAACACCATGCCGTGATAGCCGCACTCCAGGCCCTCCGGCACGACCTGGCCGAACCGCAGGGGCGTGCCGCGGTGGCAGCACCGGTCGAGCAAGGCAGCCACCTTGCCCGTGCCCGGATCCCGGAACAGCACGACGGGCACACCGCACAGGGTGCGGGAGAAGGGCGCGGCCTCCACCTCGCTCGCCCAGGCGGCAACGTACCAGGCATTCTTGACGAACATTTCGCCTCCTTTGGCGGACGATGGGGAAACTTTTTTACGGAATCATGTTCTTTATTTTCCAATCAGCGTATACGTAAAATTTGAATAAGACAATTTTTTGCTTATTTATTACGCATAAACCCCTATTTTTGTATACGCAACGTATTCGAAAAACGGAAAATGAAGGTTCTGGACCATAATGGCCGCTTCCCTGCCTCACGCTCTCACATGGACATCGATCCCAACCTGTCGCAAACCGAAAGAGCCGTCTACGGACTGCGCGGCCTGATCGTTCAAGGCAAGCTCAAACCCGGCGACCGGGTGCTGGAACAGGCGCTGGTCGACGCCTTCGGCGTGTCACGCACGCCGGCCCGCGCCGCCATGCAGCGCATCAGCGAGGAAGGACTGATCTCCCTCCAGCCCTCGGGCGGCTATGTGGTGTCCAGCTTCACGGAAGACGACGTGTTCGACGCCATCTCGATCCGCGGCACGCTGGAGGGCATGGCGGCGCGGATGGCCGCCGAAAAAGGCGCGCCGGCGCGCGTCCTCAAGGCCATGCACGAATGCCTGGAAGAACTGGATGCAGTGGTGGGATCGTCCGATGTCGCCGGGCGCCAGAACGACTACGTCGTCCTGAACGACCGGCTGCATGACCTGATCTGCGGCGCCGCGCAAAGCCCCATGGTGGCCCGGGCGCTCGAGCGGCTGGTGGCCATTCCCTTCTCGGTCAACAATTCGTTCACCAACGTTCCCGCGTCGGCCGAGGCCAGCGTGCGCGACATCCTGCGCGGCGCGCAGGAGCAGCACCGCAACATCGTCGACGCCATCGAGAACCGGGAAGGAACGCGCGCGCAGGCGCTGATGATCGAGCATTCGCGCTCGACGTGGAAATACCTCAACCTGATGCTGCACCTGCCGGAGCCGGTCGCGCTTCCCGGCGGGCTGGAAGCCGCGCTGCGCGCCCGCCGGACCTGAGGGCGGGCGCACAGCGCCTGCCTACAGGGCGCGGTCGCCCAGGCCGACCTTGGCGTAGATCTCGTTGACGTGCCGCTTCACGTCCTCCGGCGTGTCGTCGGTGGCGGGCTTGTGCGCCCAGCCGGCCTTCTCGCGCGCGTAGCGGCCGATGACTTCGTCCTGGTCCGAGGTCGCGCCGCTGATGCCGTAGGCACCGACCATCTCGTCGCCCTTGAACACCGGGGCGCATCCGCCCGAGGCCACGACCTGGCCGTTGGTGAACACCGAGGCGTTCATCAGCATCTGCGGATTGCGCTCCTTGAACCACTGCTGGATGATCAACCCGTCCTGGAAGCGCGGGCTCATGGAGCGGAACGCGGCCACGGTATAGGCCTTGCCGCGCGCCGTGTCGGGGGTGATGAAGCCCGCGTCGTCCATGCGCTCGAGCGCGATCAGGTGCCCTTCGGCGCTGACGACCGCGATCGACACCGGCACGCCCATCTCCAGCGCCTTTTCCTGCGCCGCGCGCATGAATTCCCGGCATTCGGCCAGTTGGATTCTTGCCATGCTTGTCTTGCTCCTGTGGTGATGATGAGGCCCGCTTGGGGTTATTCCAGCTTGACGCCCGCCGCCTGCATGACCTCGGCCCACTTGTCGACCTCGGCCCGGATGTAGCGGGCGGTTTCCTCGGGACCGGCCTTGAACGGTTCGATGCCTTGCGCGCGGAACTGTGCCCGCAGGTCAGGCGTATCGAGCGCGGACTGGATGGCCGCTGACAGCCGCCGCCTGACCGCATCGGGAGTCCCCGCCGGCGCCGCCAGGCCGAACCAGACCGAGGTGTCGAAGTCCTTCAGTCCCAGTTCCGACAAGGTCTTCAGGTCGGGCAGCGCGGCGATGCGGTCCTTGCTGGCCGCCGCCAGCGCCACCAGCTTGCCGGACTGGATGTGCGGCAGCGCGGTGGACGCGGGCGCGAACATGATGGCGACCTGGCCGCCCAGGAGGTCGGCCATGGCCGGCGAACTGCCCCGATAGGGCACGTGCAGCAACTGCACGCCCGCCTTGCTGGCGAACAGTTCTCCCGCCAGATGCGGCGAGGTGCCGTTGCCCGACGAGGCGAACGTGATGCCGCCGGGCCTGGCCTTGGCCGCGCGGATCAGGTCGTCCACCGACTTCAGGTTGCGGGACGGGTGGGCGACCAGCACGTTGGGCACGTTGCCCACCAGCCCCACCGGCGCGAAACTCTTGACCACGTCCACCAGATCGGGGTTGCGCGAACTGGAATTGATGGCGTTGGCGATGGTGACCACGAACAGCGTGTAGCCGTCGGCGGGCGCACTGGCGGCGGCGCGCGCCGCGATGTCGCTGCTCGCGCCCGGCCGGTTCTCGACCACGACGCTCTGGCCCAGTTCCGCCGCCAGCTTGCCGGCGATCAGGCGCGTGCCCACGTCGGTGGAGCTGCCCGGCGGAAAGCCCACCAGGATCCTGATGGGCTGGGAAGGATACTTGTCCTGCGCGCCGGCCGCCGCCGGCACGCACGCGGATGCGGCCACGCAGAACGCGGCCAGCCATGTGCGGTGATTCATCGTGTCTCCCTGGACTGGGGCCGGTCCGCCCGGCCGCTCTCATGACGGATGGCCGTATTACACGATCGGCTCACTTATAATTCAAACGAATATTTCTTATCCAGAAATGAGCTGATCTCATGAATTTGACGGTGCGTCAGTTGCAAGCCTTCGTGCTCGTCTCGCGGCTGGGCAGCTTCACCAAGGCCGCCCACGCCATGCACGTCACGCAGTCGGCGCTCAGCCTGCTGGTCCGCGAACTGGAGACGGGACTGGGCACGCGCCTGGTCGACCGCACCACGCGCAGCGTCAGCGTCACCGCCGTCGGCCGGGAATTCCTGGCCAGCGCCGAGCGCATCCTGGACGACATCGGCCACGCCATCGCCAACGTCGACCAATGGGTGGCGCACCAGCGCGGACGCGTGGTCGTGGCCGCGCCGCTCGTGCTGTCCGGCACCCTGCTGCCGCCGCTGGTCGCGGATTTCAGGGCCGGCCACCCCGGCATCGAACTCGTCTTGAAGGATTCACTGCCCGACGAAGTGCTGCCGCAGGTCCGCAGCGGCGCGGCCGACCTCGGCATAGGCACCTTCCGGCGCACCGAGGCCGAGTTGCAGCACACACAGTTGTTCGAGGAATCGCTGGTCGCGATATTTCCGCTGGACCATCCATTCGCGCGCGCGCGGCGCCTGCCCTGGCGCCGGCTGGAACAGGAACGCGTGCTGACGCTGCCGCGCGGCAGCGTGTTCCGCGAGCTGGCCGAGCGGGGCTGCAACGCGGCGGGCATGGCGCTCGATCCGGCGGGGGAAGCGACCTACGTCGGCACGCTGATCGGATTGGTGTCGGCCGGGCAGGGGGTGGGTATCGTGCCCGGCTACGCGACCGCGCTGGCCGACCGGCGCGTGATCGCCTGGAAACCGTTGCAGGACCCGGTCGTGCGGCGCGAAGTGTCGATCGTGCACCGCGCCACCGTGGCGGTCTCGCCGGCGGCCCAGGCCTTCATGGATTTCGTCCTGGGGCACGCCGGCATCCGGCGGCTGCGCCGCGCGTCCGCCAGGGATTGACGGGCGGGAACGTTCAGTCCGCCGCGCCGTCGTCGAAGCGCGCGAGCAGCCGCGTCAGCAGCGGCTTGATCGCCCGCAGTTCCTCCAGGTGCGCCGCCGACAACTCCTCCAGCAGTTGTTCGGCATGCGCCGTCAGCACCAGCCGCACCTTGCGGCCGTCGTCGGGATCCGCCATGCGCGCGACCAGGTCCATGCGCACCAGCCGCCCGGCCAGCTCGGCGGCCGAATGCGGCCTGATCAGCAGGCGCTCGGCGATCTCTCCCACGTACAGCCCATCGCGTCCCGGCGCGCCCTTGATGGCGAGCAAGGCCTGGTGCTGCTGCGGCGCCAGGCCGATCGCGTGCGCGGCGTCCTCGCTGAACGCGATGAAGCGGCGCAGGGCGTAGCGGAACTCGGCCAGCAGCGCATAGTCGGCGGTCGACAGGCTGGGTCGCGCGCCGCGCGACGAGGAAGCGGCTTTCTTCACCGGGGCATTCTAATATATGTCGTGGTACGATATATATGGCCGCCCCATGTCCGGGGCGCCCTCTTCCCTTCCCTCCTTCATCATGTCTCATTCCGTTCCCGCTTCCCGGCTCGGCGATTTCACGACCGACCGTCGAGTCCTGCTGCTCATGGCCCTGGCCGCGGCCATCGGCCTGTGCAGCGTCGGCGCCGCATGGCTGCTGCTGCGGCTGATCACGCTGTGCACCAACCTGGCCTACTACGGCCGCCTGTCGCTCGAAGACCTCCCCATCGCCGGCACGCCGCTGGGCTGGACCACGGTGTTCGTGCCGGTGGCAGGCTGCCTCATCATCGGTTTCATGGCGCGCTACGGTTCGGAGAAGATCCGCGGCCACGGCATCCCCGAGGCCATGGAAGCCATCCTGATCGGCCGCAGCCGCATCCAGCCCAAGGTGGCGGTGCTCAAGCCGCTGTCGTCGGCGATATCGATCGGCACCGGCGGCCCGTTCGGCGCCGAAGGACCGATCATCATGACCGGCGGCGCCATCGGCTCGCTGCTGGCGCAGATGGTCCACATGAGTTCGGCCGAGCGCAAGACGCTGCTGGTGGCCGGCGCCGCGGCGGGCATGACGGCCATCTTCGGCACGCCCGTGGCCGCGCTGCTGCTGGCGGTGGAACTGCTGCTGTTCGAATGGAAGCCCCGCAGCTTCCTGCCGGTGGCGGTGGCCGCCGTGGTCGCCGCCGCCGTCCGCCCGCTCGTGATGGGCGGCGCGCCGCTGTTCCCCTATGCCGGCTCGGTCGATGTCTCGGCCGCGCACGTGGCGGCCTTCGCCGCGCTCGGCATCGTCGCCGGACTGGGATCGGGCGTGCTGACGACGCTGGTCTACGCCGCCGAAGACGGCTTCGCCAAGCTTCCCTTCCACTGGATGTGGTGGCCCGCCATCGGCGGTCTCGTCATCGGGCTGGGCGGCCTGATCGAACCGGCCGCGCTGGGCGTGGGCTACGACAACATCCGCCACCTGCTGGCCGGCGACCTGGCGCTGCACGCGGTGCTGCTCCTGCTGGCGGTCAAGGTCGTCATCTGGGCCGTGGCGCTGGGCTCGGGCACCTCGGGCGGCGTGCTGGCCCCGCTGCTGATCTTCGGCGGCGCGCTGGGCGCCCTGGCGACGCCTGTCATGCCGGAAGCCGCGCCCGGCTTCTGGGCCCTGCTGGGCATGGCGGCGATGATGGGCGGCACCATGCGCGCGCCGCTCACCGCCACGCTGTTCGCCGTGGAGCTGACCGGCAACTTCGGCGTGATGGTGCCCGTGCTGACTGCCTGCGCGTTCGCCTACGGCGTGACGGTGCTGCTGCTCAAGCGCTCCATCCTGACCGAGAAGATCGCCCGCCGCGGCCATCACATCACCCGCGAATACCACGTGGATCCGTTCGATCTCGTGCGGGTGGCCGACCTGATGACGCGGCAGGTGGAAACGCTGCCGGCGTCGATGACGGTCGGCCAGGCCGTGGAGCATTTCACGACGCTGGAGCGCCGCCACACCAGCTATCCCGTGGTGGACGCGCAAGGCGTGGTGGTGGGCGAAGTCACCCGCGCCGACAGCCTGGCCTGGACGGTGGAACAGGAAGACCGCGACCAGCCCATGGGCGAACTGCTGGCCGACCGGGAACTTCTGGTCGCCTATCCGGACGAACTCGCCAGCCAGTTGGCCGACCGCATGGCGCTCGCGGGCGTTGGGCGCGTGCCCATCGTCGACCGCGCCGGCGGAAAGCTGGTGGGGCTCGTGGGCCGCAAGGATCTCCTGCGGCTGCGGGCACTGCGCCTGGCTGAAGAGCGCGATCGCATGGCCTATTTCCGATGGAACGCGGACGCCGGTCGCCCCCCCACTCAGGACATCCGCTAAGACATGCCCATATCGAAGATGGCGGCGGCGCTGGTCTGCGCCCTTTGCACCGCCACCGCCGCCGCCCAGCCCGTACCCGTCCCCGCCCTGTCCGCCCGCGCCTGGCTGCTCCTGGATGCCACCAGCGGCCAGGTGCTGGGCGCGCACGATCCGGACAAGCGCATCGAGCCGGCCTCGCTCACCAAGATGATGACGGCCTACGTCGTGTTCCAGGCGCTGCGCGACCACGCCGTGGCCCGCGACACGCGGGTCACGGTCTCGACACGGGCCTGGAAGGTGGCGCCGGGCAGCTCGCGCATGTTCCTCGAACCCGGCAAGCAGGTCAGCGTCGACGAACTGCTGTACGGGCTGCTGGTACAGTCGGGCAACGACGCCGCGATCGCGCTGGCCGAGGGCGTTGCCGGGTCGGTCGAGGCCTTCGTCGCACGCATGAACCAGGAGGCCGGAGAAATGGGCCTGGCCTCGACCCACTTCTCCAACCCCCACGGCCTGCCCGATCCGCAAACGTATTCGACCGCGCGCGACCTGTCCGTGCTGGCGGCCCGGATCGTGCGCGACTTCCCCGACCTGGCGGGCACCTACGACGCCACGCGCCAATACACCTACAACCGCATCACGCAGCCCAACCGCAATCGGCTGCTGTGGCTGGACGCCAGCGTGGACGGCATGAAAACGGGCCACACGGAGTCGGCCGGATACAGCCTGGTGGCGACCGCGCGGCGCGCCAGCGCCGGCGTGCAGCGGCGGCTGGTCTCGGTCGTGGTCGGCACCGCCTCGGATCGCGACCGCACCCAGCAGAGCCGCGAACTGCTGGAATGGGGCTTCCGCAATTTCGAAACGGTGCGGCTCTATGCGGGCGGGTCCCCGGTCGGCTCGCCGCGCGTCTGGAAGGGCGCCCGCTCGACCGTGCCGATGGGCTTCCAGCGCGATACCTACATTACCGTGCGCCCGGGCGCACGGATCGAACGCACCCTGCATCCGGCCTCGCCGCTGATCGCGCCGCTGGCGGCGGGACAGCGCGTGGGCGAGCTCGAGGTGCGCGTGGACGGCGAACCGGCCCGGCGCCTGCCGCTGGTCGCCCTCCAGCCGGTGCCGGCGGCATCGTGGTTCGGCCGTACCTGGGACGGACTGCGCCTGTGGCTGCGCGGCCTGGGCGCCTGAGGCGCGCACGGATTTTGCAACGGATGTCTCGCATGGTAGGCTGGGCAAAAACAAGGCAGCGGGCCACGCAGTCCCGCTCCATGGCAGATGACATCCGTTCCAGCGCAGTCCCCTTCATCCGACACGCCGGCCGGCCATGCCCGGCGCGGCGGAACGATCTCGATACGCGTCGGCCTGCTCGCCCTGGTCGTCGTCTGCACGCTCCCCGCCACGCTGGTCGCCGGCCTGGCCGTGTACGAAACCTATGCGCTGCGCAAGACGCGCATCTATGAAACAACCATCCTGACCGCCCGCAGCGTGGCCGCCGACCTGGACCAGGAACTGGAAAGCATCGGATCCGGCCTGCGCGTGCTGGCAAGCTCCACCGATCTGGTGCGCGCGGACCTGGCGTCGTTCCACCGGCGGGCCATCGAGGCGCTGAAGTACCAGGACATCGATCGCTACGTCCTGACGGACATCAGCGGCAACGAGGTGCTGGATACCTCGCAGTCCTATCCCGGCGCCCTTCCCCTTCCGACCAGGCTGCCCGACCTGCCGCAGGTCTCCAGCGGCGGCAGCCATCCCCTGGTCGCAAGGCTGGGCCCGCCTCGGCATGGCCGTGGCCTCACGATCATCGTCGGCGTACCCGTCCTGATCGACGACGAAGTCCGCTATCTGCTCTTCGCCGACCTCGGCTCGGATCGCCTGAGCGCGCTGATGAACCGCCATGCCCTGGGCGAAGGCTGGGTGGCCGCGCTGCTCGACCGCGACGCGACCATACTCGGCCGGACCCGCGACGAGGCGCGGTTCGTCGGCCAGCGCGCCGTGTCCTCGCTGGCCAACGCGGTGCGAAGCGAGCGCGAAGGCACGCTGCAAAGCCTGACCAAGGAAGGCATCCCCGTCCTGACGGCGTTCAGCCACCTGGCCACCACCCAATGGACGATCGCCGTGGGCGCTCCCACCGCCGCCTTCACGGGGGATCTCTACCGGGCCATGGCCTGGGTGGTCGGCGGCGGCCTGCTGGCCATCCTGCTCGGCCTGGGCGTGGCATACCGGCTGGCGCGCCGGATCGAACAGGCCGTGGGCAACCTCGTGGAACCCGCCCTGGCGCTGGGCGTCGGCCATCGCATCGGCGTGCCGCCGCCGCACTTCAAGGAAACGGCGGCCGTGGCCGAGGCCATCGAACACGCCGCCGATACGCTCGAGCACGCGCGCCAGCTTGCCTATTACGACCCGCTTACCCAATTGAGCAACCGGGTCCTGTTCGCGGAACTGGCCCGCCGCGCGATCGCCGCCGCGCAGCGGTCCCAGGCGTCGCTCGCCCTGGTGGCCATCGACCTCGATCATTTCAAGACCGTCAACGACGTCCACGGCCACGGCACCGGCGATACCGTGCTGCAGATCGCCGCGCGCCGCATGGCCGACGCCATCCGCCATTCCGACGTGGTCGCCCGCTACGGTGGCGACGAGTTCATGGTGCTGCTGGACGGCGCCGGTCCCGCCGCCGCCGAGGCCGTCGCCAACAGCCTGGTGGCGGTGCTGTCCGAGCCCTATCCCGGCGTCTCGCCCAAGGTCGGCGCCTCGGCGGGCATCGCGGTCTTCCCGCACTCCGGCACGTCGCTGGAAGAATTGATCAGCCGCGCCGACGCGGCGCTATACGCCGCCAAGTCCCGCGGCCGCAACCAGGCCGTGCTCGACCCCGACGCCGGCGAACGGACACGGGAACGCCCCTTGTTCTGAACCTCCTTACATCCGGTTGCCGGCGCGGCCGCCGTCGCCTGCTACCGTTGGCGAGAAGCCCCGCGCCTCGCGCGCGCCGGCAACCGGAGCAGCCATCATGAAAACCGCCGCCTTCGCGTGCCTCGCCGCCGTACTCATCGCCGGCTGCGACACGCCGCCCAGGGAACACGACACGCCAGCCGCCAGCCCCATCGCCGACGCGCACAACGCCCGCAACGCGCTGGACTGGGACGGCGTCTACGAAGGCACGCTTCCCTGCGCCGACTGCCCCGGCATCCGGACCCGGCTCACGCTGCGCCAGGATGGCCGCTACGAACTGGAGACCCAGTATCTCGACCGCCAGCCGCGCGCCGACCGCGTCGAGGGCAGCTTCACATGGCAGCCCGACGGCACGCGCATCACCCTGGACCAGGCCGGCGACGGACGGCAGTATTTCGTGGCCGAGGGGCGGCTCATCCAGCTTTATGTGGACGGCACGCGTCCCCAGGGTCCGCTGGCCGGCAACCATGAATTGCAGAAGGTGGAGAACCCCGGCCGTTAAGCGGCCGTGTCATCTTTTTTCCTTATACTTTCGCCTGGGCAAAGCCGCTTCGACGGCCACAAGAACAACTACCGGGAACCGCCATGCCTTTCGCCAGCTTGCTTGGCCGCCTCGCGCTCTGGGCCGCGCTCTATGTGGCCTGCGCCTATTTGTCGTTCTCCCTGGACGATCCCGTCACGCAGGTGTCCTTCGTCTGGTTCCCCGCCGGCGTCGCCGTCGCCGCCTTCTTCGCCATGCCGCGCGGCGCCTGGGCGCCCCTGGTGGCCGCGCTGTTCGCCGCCGACCTGGGCCTGTCCGCGCTGACCGGCCATCCCCTGGTCCCCTCGGCCTGGCTCGCCGGCCTGTCGCTCGCCTCCACGCTCGGCATCGCCTGGCTCTCGCAGCGCTATGCCCAGGGCCGGGACGATCTGCACGCGGTGCTCGGCTGGGTGGCCGTCACCTTCGTGGTCAGCGCCCTCGCCGCCGTGGCCGGCAGCGCGGGACTGGCGCTGATCAAGCACGAAGTCCTGTGGGAGGCCGTCTCCGACCTGGCGTGGATATGGTGGGCCGCCACCGTGACCGGCGTGCTGTTCGGCGTCTCGGTGCTGATGGGATTCATGGGTTTTCGCACGGTCGAGGCGCCGCCGGGGCCGATCGGCCGCACCGTGGGCATCGCCGCCTGGCTGCTGCTGGCGGCCATGACCTGGTACGTGTTCGGCGTGCACCGCCCGTCCACGTCCGAAGCCCCGCTGCTGCTGGGGCTGGCCTGCATCCCGCTCGCGCTGGCCACCGTGGCGACGCTCAGCGGCGGCAACCGCATGGGTTCGCTGGCCGTGCTGACCATGGCGGCCATCGTCATCTACCACTCCAACGCCGGGCGCGGCCCCTTCTTCCTGCGCGGCTTCCTGCCGGGCGAACCCCTGCTACTGGTCCAGTGCTACCTGGTTTCGGTCGCCATGCTGCAGGTCTTCGTGCGGGTGCTGACCCGCGGCATCCGGCGCCCGCGCACGGCCGGTGCCGACGGCCGCGAGACCCTGTACCGGCTGGACCTCGCCTCGGGCACCATCGTCTGGGACGCGCCGCCCGATGCCCGTCCGGGCCCCGGGACGCTGGACGAAGTGCTGCGGCAGGTCCACCCCGACGACCGCCAGGGCCTGCGGGAACGCCTGCGGGCCGCCGACGGAACGCCCGGGCTGGACCGCCCGTTCCCGTTCCGCCTGGCGACCGCGCCCGACCACTGGACGACCGTCGTCGACCTGAACCGGGGGGCCATGATGGGGCCCGACGGCGCCTTCATCATCGGCAGCTGGCGGCTGCCCACGCCGCACCACGGCGCATAAGGGAACCCATGATCCAGCTCGCCCTGCTTCTGTTCGGCGCCGGCTTCGTCCGCAGGAACATCCATCTGCTCATCCTGGTCGGCCTCGTCTGGGCCGCCCTGGGCGTGGTCATCACCCTGGACGGCGTGGACGGCGCGCGCTACTTCCCCCTGACGCTGTTCGGCGCGCTGCTGCTGTTGGAAAGCCTGGTCACGCTGACGGTCGCCGGCAGCGGCATGGGCGCCCAGAAGGCGGTGCTGGCCTTCAAGGGCGGCATCTTCCTGCTGGTCGCCCTGCTGATCCTGGCCGGCGGATCCATCAGCAACCTGCTGCTGGCCATCATCCTGGGCCTGACCTACTTCGTGCTGGGCGTGTTCCAGATCGCCTCGGCCTGGGTGCTGCGCTACGACCGCTGGCGCCTGTCCGTGCTGGGCGGCTGCGCCCAGGTCCTGTTCGGCCTGTTCCTGTTCCAGCCCTACCCCACCCACTACGCCGGCACCGTCTCGTACTTCATCGGCATCACCATGCTGGTCGCCGGCGTCAACACCATGCGGGTGGCCGCCCGGGCGCGGAAGCTGAGCGAGCAGTCGTCCATGTTCGACCTGCTGGCGCCCGTGGATCTGCGCGGGACGAACGCCGGCGAGCCGCCGCCCGCGCAGCAGCCGGCGCCCGACGGCCCCTTGACCGTCCACGTCTGGACCCCGGAAGGCTCGGCCAAGGACAAGACCGTGTCGCGGCCGGTGTTCAACCGCTACATCGCCGCCGTCGACGTGCAGGGCGTGATCTCGACCGGGCACGCCGCCATGGAAGTCCCGCCTTCGACCTACATCAGCCTGTATCCCGCGGTGGACATCGACCGATCGCCGTCCGAGTTCTTCAATCTATTGAAGGCGGTCAAGGAGAACGACGTCCCGGGCAAGTTCCAGCCCGACTACGCGACCGAGTCCAAGGCCTGGTGCCCGTCGAACTGGCAGGTCAGGTTCGAGCGGTACGACCACCAGAAGCTCCAGGACTTCTGGCTGCGCTACCGCGGCCAGGAAATCTACAACCTGACGCGGCGCAACTGCTCCAGCTCCGTTTCCTACGCGCTGGAATCCGCCCTGGACGGCGTGCTGGACGACCGCAGCCGCAGCGTGCGGCAGGTGCTGCGCACCCTGTTGATGCCCGAACTGTGGATCGCCGCGCAGGTGCGCCAGCGCGCCCAGGTCATGGCCTGGACCCCCGGCCTGACGCTGGACTACAGCCGGGCCCTGCGCGCGGTCATCCATCCCGTCCAGCAATCGTGGGTCTCGCGCTTCCTGGCGGCCGCCACGCGCATGACCTCGCGTAGCGGGGCCTGAGGCGGGGCAGGCCCGCACGGACGATTGCCCATTGCTCGAATTCGAGCAATAATGACGACAACGCAATAGCTGGTGAGCCTAAGGGCAAAAGCGTTGACTGCCGCGCAAGCGGTTCCGCCAAAAGCGGAGGCAACAGACAGCCAGACTACGGGGCCCCTTCGGGGGCCTTCGCTTTTTCAGCTCCTGGGAGGCCGAGGCTTGACGCCCTGCAGCGTCAGTTCGACCAGCCGTGTGAACTTGATGGAGCCCCGCATGGACAATTGCCGGCTCAAGGCCAGTTCATAGGCACTCTGGATGGTCAGCAACACTGCCGGACCGGCTGAATCCTTGACCCTGAGGACGTTGAAAAACACGCCATACAGCGCGGTCTTCCCCTCAGTGACAGGCACGTCTACCGTCACATAGTTCTCATTCTTGGCGTAGCCGCACCTGCGGGTGGCCAATCCACGCGCAATCGTCGGCAATCGCGGGGACAAAGCATAACGACCGGGACAGAAGCAGCGCGTTTCGCGCTCATCCTTATAGAGCTGTGAATGGCCACCACTCTCTGCACGCGCGCGCGTGAAACAGTGCATGGCGAATGCCACGCGAATTTCGACGCGCCTCTGGTCGCTGATGGGCAACTCATACCGGAAAGGATGCAGGTGAGTCAGTGGATAGACCCGGCCGGCCGCATCGACATGAGGTGCCCAGCGCATCATGCCCTCGTTCCAATTGACCCCCATTGCCCCTTCCGTGCCCATGAATCCGTGAGGCGGCAAGTATGTCCCGCCGGCCTTATTCGCAGGGCGGAACATCGGACCGCAATGCCCACGGGACAAGAAGGTCCGGGTAAGGGCTCTCCCGAATACCCACCCCCCTTGAAAGCCCCCCATGCCATCCCTATAATTAGCACTCGATTGCAGAGAGTGCTAACAACGCCGCCCACGCGGCGTCCAGGCCTCCGGCAACCGGCCGAGGCGCCGCGTTACGGCGTGGCACCGGCCAAATGCGGCTTTCCAGCCTCTTTTTCTGACAAATAGACGTCAACTTCGAACATCAGGAGTTTGTATGGCCCTCCGTCCCCTGCACGATCGCGTGATCGTCAAGCGCCTGGACAACGAGCGTAAAACCGCGTCCGGCATCGTCATCCCCGACAGCGCGGCCGAAAAGCCCGACCAGGGCGAAGTGCTGGCCGTCGGCCCGGGCAAGAAGACCGAAGACGGCAAAGTGCTGCCGGTCGACGTCAAGGTCGGCGACAAGGTCCTGTTCGGCAAGTACGCCGGCCAGGCCGTGAAAGTCGACGGCGACGAACTGCTCGTCATCCGTGAAGAAGAAATCCTGGCGGTGATCCAGTAAGCCTCGCGGCCCGCTGTCCGATCCCCCAGCATTCAACACACTATTCAAGGAATTTCGTAAATGGCTGCCAAACAAGTCCAGTTCGGTGATGACGCCCGCGCCCGCGTCGTCCGCGGCGTGAACGTCCTCGCCAACGCCGTCAAGGTCACCCTCGGTCCCAAGGGCCGCAACGTGGTTCTGGAGCGCTCCTTCGGCGCCCCCACCGTCACCAAGGACGGCGTTTCCGTCGCCAAGGAAATCGAACTGAAGGACAAGTTCGAGAACCTGGGCGCCCAGCTCGTCAAGGAAGTGGCTTCCAAGACCAGCGACAACGCCGGTGACGGCACCACCACCGCCACCGTGCTGGCCCAGGCCATCGTGCACGAAGGCCAGAAGTACGTGACCGCCGGCCTGAACCCGATGGACCTGAAGCGCGGCATCGACAAGGCCGTCGCCGCCGCCATCGAAGAACTGAAGAAGATCAGCAAGCCCTGCTCGTCGAGCAAGGAAATCGCCCAGGTCGGCTCGATCTCGGCCAACAGCGATTCGTCGATCGGCCAGATCATCGCCGACGCGATGGAAAAAGTGGGCAAGGAAGGCGTCATCACCGTCGAAGACGGCAAGTCGCTGGACAATGAACTGGACGTCGTCGAAGGCATGCAATTCGACCGCGGCTACCTGTCGCCCTACTTCATCAACAACCCCGACAAGCAAGTCGCCGCCCTGGACGATCCCTTCGTCCTGATCCACGACAAGAAGATCAGCAACATCCGCGAACTGCTGCCCGTCCTGGAACAAGTCGCCAAGTCGAGCCGCCCGCTGCTGATCATCGCTGAAGACGTCGACGGCGAAGCCCTGGCCACCCTGGTCGTCAACAACATCCGTGGCATCCTGAAGACCACCGCCGTCAAGGCCCCGGGCTTCGGCGACCGCCGCAAGGCCATGCTGGAAGACATCGCCATCCTGACCGGCGGCACCGTGATCTCGGAAGAGACCGGCCTGTCGCTGGAAAAGGCCACCCTGCAAGAGCTGGGCCAGGCCAAGCGCATCGAAGTGGCCAAGGAAAACACCACGATCATCGACGGCGCCGGCGACAGCAAGGCCATCGAGGCCCGCGTCAAGCAGATCCGCACCCAGATCGAAGAAGCGACCTCGGACTACGACCGTGAAAAGCTGCAAGAGCGCGTGGCCAAGCTGGCCGGCGGTGTTGCCGTGATCAAGGTCGGTGCTGCCACCGAAGTCGAAATGAAGGAAAAGAAGGCTCGCGTCGAAGACGCCCTGCACGCCACGCGTGCCGCGGTGGAAGAAGGCGTGGTGCCCGGAGGCGGCGTGGCCCTGCTGCGTGCCAAGCAAGCCATCAAGGACACCAAGGGTGCCAACGCCGACCAGGACGCCGGCATCAAGATCGTCCTGCGCGCCATTGAAGAGCCGCTGCGCACCATCGTCGCCAACGCCGGCGACGAGCCCAGCGTCATCGTCAACAACGTGCTGAACGGCAAGGGCAACTACGGCTACAACGCCGCCACCGGCGAATACGGCGACATGGTCGAAGCCGGCGTGCTGGACCCCACCAAGGTCACCCGCACCGCCCTGCAGAACGCCGCCTCGGTTGCTTCGCTGCTGCTGACGACGGAAGCCACCGTGGTCGAGCTGGTCGAAGACAAGCCCGCTGCTCCCGCCCCCGGCGGCATGGGTGGCATGGGCGGTATGGGTGGCATGGACTTCTAAGAAGTCCTGCCGCCGGTCCCGGGCCCGCCCGGGACACTGCTTCGAAACCCGCGAGCGTCCGCGCTCGCGGGTTTTTTCGTTTCGGCGGGTGCTACCGCATTTGGAGGATGACTCGCCGAATAGCGGTTCATACCATGGGCGTGCATACACACTTGGCAAGGACCGCTCCGCCATGGACTCGGACAACAGGATCTTCCATCGCCGCCTGGCCCGGCTCGCCCTGCTCGGGGCGGCCACGCTGTTTTGCGGCGCCGCCTCCGGCGCGACGTATTGCTCGTTCGTCAATCGCGACGACGGGGGCAACCGCAAGTTCACAGTGCGTATCGACACGGCCCGGTTCAAGGGCGAACCGGTGGCCGTCAACGATTGCACCCCAAGCACGATCATCGAGCTGATCACCCACCGGAACTACCAGACCCCGGAGCCGCTCTGGCTATCCTCGGGCTTCGACGAGGACCGGAATCGACTCAGCTACAAGCTGGTCATGAAACAGAGCGGGGGCTATTCCGGCCTCGCCCAGGCCATCATCGTCGAAGCGACCGACAGCAGCGAAGTCGGCGACGTGTATCCGATCCACCTGGAGCCCGTCGACTCCATCAACGTCATCTTCGTTTCAGGGTCCAACAACCAGGCGCGCGAGAAGGTCCCGAAACGCAAGTACATCCTCGAAGGCAAGTTCAATTCGAATTGACGTTGGCCTGGGCTCTTGACCGGGTTGCGTATCGCAACTACATTTGTTGCGATACGCAACCCATGAACAAGAATCCATGGAAACCATGGCAGCGCCCCCTCCTCCCGCCGACTCTGTCATTCGGGAACTCCGCGAGTTCTCCCGCAAGCTGGTCCGCGAACTCGGCTTCATGCGCACCACCCTGGCGGATACGGATCTGGCGCCATCGGCGGTCCATGCCATTCTCGAGATCGGCGCCGCGCCCGGGATCCATGCGAAGGATCTCGGTCATCTGCTGAAACTGGACAAGTCAAATACGAGCCGCCAACTGGCCCGGCTCGAGGCGGGGGGCCTGCTCAGGCGTCAGGCTGCCGAAGACGACGGGCGTTCGGCGGCGCTTCATCTGACCCCCGCGGGGCAGGCGCTGCGCAGGAAGATCGACCGGTTCGCCACGGCCCAGGTGTCGGATGCGCTGCGGCGCCTCGTTCCCGTCGACCAGCGGGCCCTCGTCCGCGCGCTGGCCCAGTATGCGGAGGCCCTGGCCGCAGGCACCGGCTCCGGAGCCGCGGCCCGGGGCCCCTCCGCCGGCATCCATGAGGGCTACCTCCCGGGCTGCGTCGGCGACATCGCCAGCCTGCACGCCCGCTTCTATTCGGAAAACTGGGGCTTCGGCGTCTTCTTCGAGAAGAAGGTGGCCACGGAACTGGCCGCTTTCGCGCAGGCGCTGCCCGCCGACGGCAAGGCCTTGTGGCTCTACGTGGAAAACCGCCGCACCCTGGCCTCCCTGGCCCTGGACGGCAATCCGGCCTCGGGCATCGCCCATCTGCGATGGTTCATCGTCGACGATGCACTGCGCGGCACGGGCGTCGGACGGGAGCTGATGTCTCGCGCGATGCGGTTCGTGGACGACCGTTTCCAGGAGACCTGTCTGTGGACGTTCAAAGGCTTGGACGCGGCGCGCCATTTGTACGAATCGTTCGGCTTTCGCCTGGTGCAGGAATCGGAAGGCGAACAATGGGGGGCGAGAGTCACCGAACAGCGGTTCAGCCGTCTTCGCCCGAATCCCCACCCGGATTGACGGCGCCTGGCCATCCCGCGAATTCGACCGCAAGGAGCGGAGTGCCGGGCCGCGCCCGGGTTCCTACACTGGCCTCACCTTCAACGAAGCGAGTGATGCGCCATGAACACCCCCTCTACCCTGTTTTTGCTGAGCCGCATCGAGTCGCCCATGGGCGGCATGCTGCTCGTCACGGACGCGCGGCAGGTCGTGCGCGCGCTGGACTTCGCCGACCATGAGGCGCACCTGCATCGAGGCTTGCGCGAACACTACGGCCGTGTCGAGTTGGCCGAAGCTTCCCCGCCCGCCGGAATCGCGCGGGCCCTGGCCCGGTACTTCGCGGGTACGCTGGACGCGCTCGACGCCCTGCCGACGGAGACGGCCGGCTCGCCGCTGCAACGCCGGGTCTGGGCCGCGCTGCGCGGCATCCCGGCCGGCACCACCACGAGCTATGGCAAGCTGGCCCGCGAACTGGGCTTCGACGATCCGCGCGCGGCTATCGCGATCGGCACGGCCAACGGCGCCAATCCCATCGCCATCATCGTGCCGTGCCATCGGGTCATTGCCAGCAGCGGCGATCTGAAGGGCTATGCCTGGGGCCTGCCCCGCAAGCGCTGGCTGCTGGAACACGAGAAGGCGATCTCCCCACAGTCCGCCACCGTGGAAACCGCGGCGCTTCCCGGGTTCTGACCAGGGGCGCTCGCATGCATGCATCCACCACCGCCATCGACCGCCTGGACTGGGCCGGCATCGCCGAACGGCTGGACCAGGACGGCCATGCGCTGCTGCCGGGCCTGCTGGACCCGGAGGCGGCACGCGACCTGGCTCGGCGGACAGCGGCCACGCGGGCCGCCCCGGCCTTCGGCAAGCCTGGCCACGGGGAATGGTTTCATTTCGGCATGCCGCTGCCGGCGCCGTGGGCCGAGTGGCGCGTCACGTTCTATCCTCATCTGGCCATCATCGCCAACCGCTGGAACGCGCTGCTGGGCAACGATGACCGCTATCCCGCGGACCTGGATGCACTCCTCCAGCGCGACCGGCGCGCGGGACAGGACTGGCCGCAGTCGTACCTGAGCCGGCTGCGCGCGGGCGAGCACGTGCCGCTGCACCAGCGCGGCGAAGGCGAGCATGTGTTTCCGCTGCAGGTCGTGGCGCTGCTGTCCGAAGCCGGCCGGGATTTCCAGGGTGGCGAGTTCGTGATGACGGAGCGGCGTCCCCGCATGCAATCGCGTCCCATGGTGCTGCCGCTCGGGCTCGGCGACGCGGCCGTCATCGCCACGGCGGCGCGCCCATCCAAGGGCTCGGGCGGCCACTATCGGGTTCATCTGACGCACGGCATCAGCCGCGTGCATCAGGGCGAGCGCATGGGTATGGAACTGTCTTTCCACGACATGCGGTAAGCCGGGCATCCGTTCCGAATGGTAAACACAGCGCAACAAAACGACCGTTTCACGTCAACTTTTTTTTGCGTATTACGCATAAGAATAAATGCGGCCCATCTTGCGGCCGGAGGTCGCCAGGCGCGTCGATCGAATTTCCGATTACCGTAATCCAGGGCGCCCGCCTACCCTCTTTCATCCGATATCAATGATCGAAAATGGCCAATTCGTTATAGGCAAGTAATTGCGCAGCACACATATATTCTGCTAAGTGCTTGTTTTTCAAAAATAAACACTCGCAATGAAATATTGCGCCACGGCTACCCGGTGGGATAAATTTTGCCCGCCTACCCGTGGTTTTTTCTTCCCGGGCCACGGCACTCAGACGCAAGGTCATGCTTTAAGAATACGTGCCGGAAACACGTAGCTCCGCCTTGCCAGAATGGGCGCAGACCCCATGAAGAGACTCTCTTCGGCCGAATAGGCCCTTGTCCCATCCCCTCTCCGGGGGACACACCACCCGTACTCGCGTTCTCCCGCATTCCGCCGCATCCGCGTCCGGAATCGCCGTGCTTTGGCACGCGCGAACGCATCCATCATCCGAGACAAGGACCATCCATGGACGCCACTTCTTCCGTCATCAACTATCTTTCCGGCCGCCAGGTATCGGTGCAGTGGAAGATCTTCCTGCTATCGACCGCGCAGGAACTGGCCGAGAAATTCTCGGCCGCCGAATTGCGCACCTTCATGCGCCGCGTAGGCGGGCGCTTCGGGCGTGAGCTGCCCGTGCCGGCCTGCACCACGCTGGACGACATCCAGCTGGCCATGAGCCAGATCTGGACGCGCCTGGACTGGGGCTGGGTCGAGATCACGGACGAAACCGATCATCTGCACCTGCAGCACTATTGCGCCCCCCTCGAGGCCGCGCTGGGCCGTGAAGCCCTGGCCTGGACGCCCTCGTTCCTGGAGGGTGTCTACCAGCAGTGGTTCGAGCAACTGGGCGCCGGCGACAGGCTGCGCGTCTCGCAGGTTTCCGACTTCGACAGCATCGGCGGCATAGGCTTGCGCCTGGGATCGCCCGTAGCGGCCTGAGGTGGCCATGGATACGACCAATCATCCCGAGGCGGGGGATACGCCCCAGCCCGCCACGCCATCGGCCCTGCCGCCCGTGAGCCGCTGGCCCGCCCTGGCCCAGCGCCGCACGGTGCCAGCCGTGGGCAGCGTCGCGGGCGACCAGGCGGCGGAGCCGTCCACCGTGTACGTCCCGCCCACCCGCTTCCACGCCGCCGATGAAGCATCCGTGGCCCAGGAGCCGGCCGCCGGCCCGGACGCCGGCCAACCCGCCCTGGCGCAGACCGCCGCGCCGCCTCCGGCTCCGTCACTGCCTGCCTCCGCGGACGAGCCGATCGCGGGGATCTTCGCACGCCTGCGCGGCTACGCCGACGACGGCCGGCCGGATCCCCAGGCCATGCCCGCGCTGTTCCGGCGCCTGCTCAGGAACTGATCCATGAAGCCGAGCCAGACCCGAAGGAGAACGGCGTGAGTCCGCTGCCGCCAGCCGTTCCCACCTCCCACCAGGCACCGGCAGACGCCCGCGCCGACCGCCTGGCCGCGCTGCCGCTGTGGAACCACCCGCTTGTCCGGATCGTGCTGGCCGCCGTGGCCTGCTTCAGCCTGGCCGTCGTCATCACCGCCCCGCTGGAAGCGCTGCCGCAACTGCTGCTGTCCCTGGTGGCCCTGGTGGCCGCGCTGGTATTGCGCAACGTCGCGGGGCGCCTGCCGACGGTGTTGATGGTGCTCCTGTCGGCGACGATGTCGCTGCGCTACATGTACTGGCGGCTGACCTCGACGCTGGACTTCCAGAGCTGGCTGGACATCGCCTTCGGCTATGGCCTGCTGCTGGCCGAGATCTATGCCCTGTCGGTACTGCTGCTGGGCTATCTGCAAACCATCTGGCCGCTGCGCCGGCTGCCGGCCGCGATGCCCGCCGATCCGGCGACCTGGCCGTCGGTGGATATCCTGATCCCGACCTACAACGAGCCGCTGGACGTGGTGAAGCAGTCGGTGCTGACCGCCGTCTCGCTGGACTGGCCGGCCGACCGCTTGCACATCTTCGTGCTGGACGACGGCCGCCGCAAGGAATTCCAGGACTTCTGTTCCGAGCTGGGCGTGGGCTACATCGCGCGCAGCAACAACGAATCGGCCAAGGCCGGCAACCTGAACGCGGCGCTGGAGCTGACCAGCAGCGAGTACGTGGCCGTGTTCGACTGCGACCACATCCCCACCCGCTCCTTCCTGCAGATCTGCATAGGCTGGTTCCTGAAGGATCCGAAGCTGGCGATGCTGCAGACGCCCCACTATTTCTTCTCGGCCGATCCGTTCGAGAAGAACCTGCATACCTTCCGCGCGGTGCCCAACGAGGGCGAGCTGTTCTACGGCCTGGTCCAGGACGGCAACGACCTCTGGAACGCGGCGTTCTTCTGCGGTTCGTGCGCGGTCCTGCGCCGCAGCCAGCTCGAGGAAGTGGGCGGCATCGCCACCGAGACAGTGACCGAGGACGCCCACACCGCCCTCAAGCTGAACCGCGCGGGCTACAACACGGCCTACCTGGCCGTCCCGCAGGCGGCCGGCCTGGCGACGGAAAACCTGTCCCGCCACATCGGCCAGCGCGTGCGCTGGGCGCGCGGCATGGCCCAGATCTTCCGCGTCGACAACCCGCTGTTCGGCAAGGGCCTGAGCCTGAGCCAGCGCATGTGCTACCTGAACGCCATGCTGCATTTCTTCTACGGCCTGCCGCGCCTGGTGTTCCTGACCGCGCCGCTGGCCTTCCTGTTCTTCGGCGCGCACGTGTTCCAGGCGTCGGCGCTGATGATCACGCTGTATGCCTTCCCCCACCTGATCCACGCCAACCTGACCAGCTCGCGGATGCAGGGGCGCTTCCGCCACTCGTTCTGGAACGAGGTCTACGAATCGGTACTGGCCTGGTACATCATGCGGCCGGCACTGCTGGCCCTGATCAACCCCAAGCTGGGCAAGTTCAACGTCACGGCCAAGGGCGGCGCCCAGGGCCAGGCGTGGTTCGACTGGGACATGGCCAAGCCCTACCTCGTGCTGCTGGCCCTGAACATCGCCGGCCTGATCGCCGGCCTGATCTCGCTGGCCGTCGTCGACTATGACTCGGGCGGCCTGTTCACCCTGGCGATCAACCTGGTCTGGACCCTCTACAACATCATCATCACCAGCGCGAGCATCGCCGTCGCCCGCGAGGAGCGGCAGTTCCGCTCGCAGCCCCGCGTCGCCGCGCAGATCCCGGCCATGCTGCGCCTGCCGAACGGCAAGACCGTGGCGTGCAGCACCACCGACTATTCCGCGACCGGCCTGGGCATCCAGCTGCCGCCGGAACTGGAACGGCTGGAGATCGGGCAGGAACTGCACGTGGCCCTGTTCCGCGGCACCGAGCAGCGGGTCTTTCCCGCCACCATCGTGTTCTCGACCGACCACCACCTGGGCCTGCGCTTCGAATCGCTGACGCTGCAACAGCAGGTGGAAATGGCCGAGATGACCTTCGCGCGCGCCGACACCTGGGCCGAGAACTGGGGCCAGAACACGCCCGACGCGCCGCTGGTCGGCCTGCGCGAGGTCGTGCGCATCGGTGTGCTCGGCATGAAGCAACTCGCCCTACACGGAGGCCAGGCCGTGCGCGCCCGGCTGCAAGCCCGTCCTATCCAAACCAGGATGAAGAATCGATGACAACAACCAGAAATCTTCCCCGCAAGCGCGCCTACGCATTGTCCGCCAGGCCGCTCTCGGTGATGCTGGCCGCCGCGCTGCTGCTGAACTCGCTGCCGCTGCAGGCCGCCACCCAGCCGGCTCCGGCCGGCGGCGAGGCCCCCGCCAAGCCCGAGCAACTGGTGTCGGGCGGCCGTACCTATGGCGTCACGCTCAAGCAGCTCGGCGCGGGCACGCCCATGGTGATCCGCGGCGTGGAAGGCAGCTTCAGCCTGCCCTTCGACATCCGCGCCGACGAGGTCGTGTCCTCGGCGCGGCTGCGCCTGCGCTACACCTATTCGCCCGCGCTGCTGGCCGACCTGTCGCACATCAACGTGCTGGTCAATGGCGAAGTCGCGGCCTCGGTGCCGGTGCCCAAGGAAAGCGCGGGCGAGCCCAAGGAAACCGTGGTCGACCTGCCTTCGCAGCTCATCACGCAATTCAACAACCTGAACGTGCAGCTCATTGGCCACTACACGATGGAGTGCGAGGATCCCCTGCACTCCAGCCTGTGGGCCAACGTCAGCAACCGCAGCACGCTGGAGCTCACGGTCACGCCGCTGGTGCTGGCCAACGACCTGTCCATCCTGCCCCTGCCCTTCTTCGACCGGCGCGACAGCCGGCCGCTGACGCTGCCCTTCGTGTTCGCCGCCGCGCCGGACAACACCACCCTGGAGGCGGCCGGCATCCTGTCGTCGTGGTTCGGAGCGCTGGCGAGCTACCGCGGCGCGCGCTTCCCGACCGCCGTCAACCAGTTGCCCACCAAGGGCAACGCCATCCTGCTGACCACGGGCGAGCTGCGCTCGGGCGGGCTCGACCTGCCCGCCCCCAGCGGGCCGAGTGTCACCCTGGTCCCCAATCCCAACGACATGTACGGCAAGCTGCTGGTGCTGGGCGGCCGCGATGCCAAGGAACTCAAGCGGGCCGCCCAGGCCGTGGTCACGGGCAGCAAGGCGCTGACCGGCCAGCGCGCGGTCATCACGCAACTGGCGGAACTCGAACCGCGCAAGCCCTATGACGCGCCCAACTGGCTGCGCAGCGATCGTCCGGTCAAGTTCGGCGAACTGGTGCCGCCCACCAGCCTGAACGTCTCGGGCTTCGCGCCTCCCACCATTCCGGTCGACCTGCGCCTGCCGCCCGACCTGTTCGGCTGGCGCGAGAGCGGCATTCCTCTGGACCTGCGGTATCGCTACACGCCCCAGCAACTGTCGACCAGCTCGACCATGACCCTGGGCGTGAACGACCAACTGGTGAAGTCGTTCCCGCTGCCGTCGATCGAACGCCTGAACGGCGGCGAAGGCCTGCTGGCCAAGCTCCAGACGGACAGCAGCATTCCCGTGCGGGCGCAGATGGAGCTGCCGCTGCAGCTGATGCCGCCGCGCTCGCGGCTGCAGTTCCGCTACCAGTACGACTACATCAAGGAAGGCCAGTGCCGTGACGTGATCATCGACAACGTCCGCGGCGCGATCGAACCGGATTCGACCATCGACATCTCCGGCTTCAAGCACTACATCGCCCTGCCCGACCTGGCCGTGTTCCACAACAGCGGCTTCCCGTTCACCCGGATGGCGGACCTGTCGCAGACCGCGATCATTCTTCCGGACAGCGCCGGCACCGCCGAGTACAGCGCCTACCTGGGCGTGCTGGGCCGCCTGTCGGAATCGACCGGCTATCCCGCACTGAACGTCACGGTCGCGCGCGCCGAGCAGGTTTCCGGCCTGGCCGACAAGGACCTGCTGGTGATCGCATCGGGCGACAACCAGCCCCTGCTCAAGCAATGGAGCAGCCAGCTGCCCGTCTCGCTGGCCGAGGGCGGCCGCCGCTTCAGCCTGTCGGACTGGGTCTACCAGGCCTGGAACTGGGTCGTTCCCAATCCGCGCGAGGACACGGGCAAGGCCCGCAATTCGCTGTCCTTCACGACCGACGGCGCCAGCGTGGTATTCGCGGGCTTCGAATCGCCGCTGCGCAGCGGCCGCAGCGTGGTCGCGATCTCGGCCACCCGCCCCGAAGGCCTGGCCGAAGCCGTGGATGCGCTGATCGGCGAAGACCGGACCGAGTTCATCCAGGGCAGCGTATCCGTCGTGCGCGGCAAGCAGGTCGACTCGCTGGTCTCGGGCCCGACCTACTACGTGGGATCGCTGGGCTTCTTCAAGACCATCCAGTGGTACGCCGCCCGCCAGCCCTGGATCCTGCTGCTGCTTGCCGTGTTCGGCATCGCGCTGCTGGGCCTCCTGGTCTACATCGCGCTTCGCGCCCGGGCGGCCCGCCGCCTGAACGCCTGAGCGACGCCGGTGGCCAGATGAAGACGTACCCAGCTATCGGGCGGCTGACATGGCGCCTGGCCGCCATGGCGTCGGCGCTGTCGTTCGCTCTGGCCGGGCCGGCGGCCGTCCGCGCGGCCGCCGGCCCGGACGCGTGCACGCCCGCGTGGCCACTGTGGCAGGCATTCGGGACGCACTTCATCCAGCCCGACGGCCGGGTGCTGGACGCCAGCACACCGCGCCTGCACTCCTCGTCCGAAGGGCAATCCTACGGCATGTTCTTCGCCCTGGTCGCCAACGATGCGGCCGCCTTCGACAGGATGTGGCGCTGGGCCGTCGACAACCTGGCCGGCGGCGACATCGGCGCCCGGCTGCCCGCGTGGTACTGGGGCAAGCGCGAAGACGGCACCTGGGGCGTGCTGGACGACAACTCCGCCTCGGACGCCGACCTGTGGTTCGCGTATGCGCTGTTCGAGGCCGGCGAGAGATGGCGCCGCGACGACTACCTGCGCGACGCGCGGGCCCTCGTGGCCCGCATCGAGGCCGAGGAGACCGTCGAACTGCCAGGCCTCGGGCCCATGCTGCTTCCCGGCCGCCGCAGCTTCGCGCGGCCGGACTCGCTCTGGCAGATCAACCCCAGCTACCTGCCGCTGCCGCTGCTGCGCCGGCTGGCCACGGTTTCGCCGTCGGGTCCCTGGGCCCGGATCGCCGACAACACCGCGGCCTTGCTGGCCGCCGTCAGCCCCAAGGGCTACGTGGCCGACTGGGTCGCCTATCGCGGCGCCTCGCCCGCCAGCGGCCTGTTCGTGGTCGACCCCATCAAGGGCGACCTGGGCAGCTACGACGCCATCCGTACCTACCTGTGGGCCGGCATGGCCCCCACCAGCGATCCGCTGGCCGCCCCCATGCTGCAAGCCCTGCGCGGCATGGCCGCCTCGACCGCGAGCGCCGGCACGCCCCCCGAACGCGTACGCGCCATGACAGGCCAGACCGAAGGCACCGGACCGTTCGGCTTTTCGTCGGCGCTGGTGCCCTACTTCACGGCCAAGAAACAGCCCTGGCTGGCCGACCTGCAGCAGCGCCGCGCCCAGGCCCTACTGGACGAAAGCCTGCGCACGGCAGGTCCCGGCCGCCAGCCCCCCTACTACGACGTCGTGCTCAGCCTGTTTGGATTGGGCTGGGCCGAAGAACGCTATCGATTCCTAAGCACTGGACAAGTGCAACTATCCTGGGAGAAAACATGTCCGCCCACCGTCGCTCGCTAGCGCCCCGGCGCCGGGCCGCCCCAAGCCCGGGCCGCGCTGGAGGTGGTTTTCTGACGGCCGGCCTGCTGGCCGCCCTGGCCATTTCCCCCAGCCTGAACGCGCAGACCCCGTCGGCAGCCCCCGCGCAGACGCCTTCGGCCACGACCACGTCGCTGCTCGAACAGGGCCGCTACTGGCAGGCCCGCAACAACGACGCGCGCGCCGCCGAAGCCTGGGGGCGCCTGCTGCAGGCGGATCCCAAGAACACCGAGGCGCTGTACAACCTGGGCCTGCTCGAACTGAAGGCCAACCGGCCCGCGCGCGCACGGGAGTACCTGGCGCAGCTGCGCGCGCTGGGCACGGCTGAAGTCGATGCGGTGCGGCTGGAGCAGGAGATCACCCTGCGCGCCGGCGACAATCCGAAAACGCTCGAACAGGCCCGGCTGCTGGCCAGCTCGGGGGAGATCGACAAGGCCGTGGTGCAGTACCGGTCCGTGTTCGGCGGCAAGGCCCCGCAAGGCCGCATCGCGCTGGAATACTACAGCTACCTCGGCTACACCAACGACGGCTGGGACGAGGCGCGCCAGGGCCTGGAACGGCTACAACGCGAAAGCCCCGACAACGTCCAGGTCTCGCTCGCGCTGGCCAAGCTTCTGACCCGCAAGGAAAGCACCCGAGCCGAAGGCATCCGCCGCCTGGCCAGGCTGTCGTCGCGCCAGGACGTCGGCGGCGACGCCGACGAAAGCTGGCGGGCGGCGTTGACCTGGTACGGTGATCCCCGCCCCGCCGACGCTCCCCTGTTCGAAGCCTACTTGAAGGCCCATCCGGACGACACCGAGATCCGCCAGCAATACAGCCGCACACGCAGGGCCGGAGGAGGCACCGCGGCCCGCGCCGCCACGCCCTCGCCGCAAGACGCGCAGCTGAGCCGCGCATTCAAGGAACTGGAAGGCGGCAACCTCGACAGCGCCGAAGCGGACCTCACCGCCCTGCTCCAGGCCAATCCCAACCACGCCGACGCGCTGGGTGGCATGGGCGTCCTGCGCCTCAAGCAGGAGCGTCCCGACGAAGCCGTGGAATTCCTCACGCGCGCCACGCGGCAGCCGCGCTCGCGCGGCGGCTGGCAACAGGTGCTGGGCGTCGCCCGGTACTGGTCGCTCAACGCCAGCGCCGAACGCGCCCGCGAAGCCGGCGAACTGGAAAAGGCACAGCAGCAACTGGAACAGGCCGTCAAACTGTCGCAGAACGATCGGACGGCCGAAGTCGCGCTGGGCGGCGTGCTGGCCGAGCGCGGCCAATACTCCCAGGCGGAGAAAATCTTCCGCGGCGTGCTGGCGCGCGACAAGGACAACCTTTCCGCCCTGCAAGGCCTGGTGAACGTGCTGGCGCAGACCGACCGCATGGAGGAAGCGCTGCGGCTGGTCTCGCAACTGAGCCCGGCCGACCAGCAGAAGATAGGCAGCGTCGGCCAGTTGCGCGCCACCCAGGCACGCAACGATGCCCGCAAGGCCAGCGAACGGGGCGACTACCCGGCCGCGCGACGGCTGCTGGAAGACGGCCTGCGCGCCAATCCCGACGATGCCTGGCTGCGCCTGGACCTGGCACGCCTGTACCTGAAGACCGGCAGCATCGCCGAAGCGCGCGGCGTGGTCGACGGCCTACTGCTGACCAACCCCGACGACCCCGGCGCATTACAGGCCAGCGCCCTGCTGTCCGCCGAAGTCCAGGACTGGGACGCGGCGCTCAAGACGCTGGACAGGATCCCGGCCCGCAACCGGACCAAGGAAGTCATCGACCTGCAGAAACTCGCCTGGACCCAGTACCAGGTGTCGCAGGCGGTCACGCTCGCCCGGGCCGGCAAGCCGGAGCAGGCCAAGGCCATCCTCGCGCAGCTCGAACCCGAGGTGGCGCAAAGCCCGGGACTGATAGGCTCGCTCGCGTCGGCCTACATCGACGCCGGCGACAACATGCATGCCTTGAGCATGTTGCGCCAGGCAGTGGCCCGCACCTCCACCCCCGACAACGACCTGCTGCTGCAATACACGGTCGTGCTGCTCAAGACCGACCAGGACGCGGAAGCCGCGGGCATCCTGCGGCAATTGCAGACGCAGGCGTTGAACGATCGGCAGACCCGCAGCTTCGACGATCTTCGCAAGCTCTACACCGTGCGCCAGGCCGACGCGCTACGCCAGCGCGGCCGCATCGCCGACGCCTACGACGTGCTGGCCCCGATGCTGGCGAAGTATCCCAACGACCCGCTGGTCGTGGGGGCGCTGGCGCGCATGTACTCGGCGGCCGGCGACGGCGCCAAGGCGCTGGCCCTGCACCGGCAATTGCTGGAGAAGGATCCCGACAATGCCGAACTGCTGACCGCCGCCGCCCAGGCCGCGGTGCAGGCCAGGAATACCGACTACGCCGAGGCAGCGCTGGCCAAGGCCGTCAGCCTGCAACCCAGGAACCCGACCGTGCTGGCCTCGGTGGGCCGGGTCTACAACAGCATGGGCAAGAGCGGCAAGGCGGCGGAATACCTGAAGGCGGCCCTGGCCGCGCAAGCCGCGGCCAAGGTTCCGGCGGCCCAGCAGACGGTGGCAGCGGCGCCGGCTCCCCGGGTCAACGACGACAATCCTTTCGCCAGCCTCCCCGGCCAGGTCCGCAGCAATCCGCCGGCCCAGCGGGTGGCGGGCGCGGCACCGGCGGACACGACGACCGTCTCCTACGGCGGCCCCGTCTTCGGTACCCAGGTCACCGCGCCCGCCGCCTACGCCGCGGCGGCACGCGGAGACGGCGGACGCGCCGCTGCCGCGCCGGCGCCCGCGGCGCTGGCCGCGCCCGTCCCGGCAGCGCGCGCCTCGTCCAGCGCGGAGCCCGCGCCGGTCGTCTCCTCGGTCCGCGCGGACCTGGAACCCGCGACCGTGCAGGCACCGTTCGTCGCCACGGTATCGGCGCCGCCTCCGGGTACCGTCCCGCCGCCCTCCCCCGGCGCCATTCCCGACCCGGTGATCGGCCTCGAACCCGCCCCCACCCTGCCGCCGTCCCCCTTCCGCCGGCCCGGCGGCTCGCAGGCCAACCTGGCCAGGGCCTCGGCCGCGCCTGCTGCGCCCAAGACGCTGGAAGAAGAACTGGATGCGATCCAGCAGGCCCGCAGCGCGACCATCACCGTCGGCACGACCATCCGCCAGCACAATGGCGCCGGCGGCATGGGCCGCATGCTGGACGTGGAAACGCCAGTCACGGTGGACTTCCCCGTCGGCGACGGCCGCGCCTATGTCCAGGCCACCCCGGTCACCCTGCGCGCCGGCTCGGTCGGCGGCGATTTCGCGTCCAGCAGCCAGTTCGGCGGTGGCCCCGCCGCCGCGAATGCCCAGCAACAGGGTGCCGTCGGCGCACCCGGCTCGCAGAACGCCAGCGGCGTGGGCGTCGCGGTGGGCTACCAATTGTCGGGCCTGAAGCTGGACCTGGGTGTCACGCCTTTCGGTTTCCGCTACCAGAACATCGTGGGCGGCGCCCGCTTCGACGGCGAAGTCGCCAACGAGGACGGCCCGCGCCTGTCCTATGGCGTGGAAGCCTCGCGCCGCGCGGTTACGGACACGGTGCTCTCCTACGCGGGCACGCGCGACAGCCGGACCGGCGAAAGCTGGGGCGGCGTGACGGCCACGGGCGGACGCCTGCGCGGCGGCCTGAACTACGATGGCTACGGCTTCTACGGCAGCCTGGGCTGGCACAGCCTGAACGGCCACAACGTGCAGTCGAACAGCCGGCTCTCGGGCGGCGCGGGTTTCTACACGCAGCTCATCCGCGAACCCAACCGCACCCTGACCTCGGGCCTGGACCTGACCGTCTTCGGCTACGACAAGAACCAGGGCTACTACACGGTGGGCAATGGCGGCTATTTCAGCCCGCAGCGCTTCGTCGCGCTCAGCGTGCCGCTGGCGTGGGCGGAGCGCCAGGGCCGCTTCAGCTACCAGATCAAGGGCGCGATCGGCGTGCAGCACATCAAGCAGGACGCCGCGAACTACTTCTCGGATCCGGCCCGCCAGGCCCAGGCCGAAGCCGTCGCCGCGGCCTATGGCACCCAGGCCAGCTACGCCGGCCAGAGCAAGACCGGCATCGGCTACGGCCTCGCGCTGGCCGCCGAATACCAGCTCGCGCCCAAGTGGTTCCTGGGCGGCAATTTCAGTATCGACAATGCGCGCGACTATCGGCAATACAAGGGGGGCGTCTACGTACGCTATGCTCTCGAGCCGCAAACGGGTCCGGTCCCCATGCCGGTACCTCCCTTCGCCTCGCCCTACGCGAGTGAATAAACGCATCACCTTACTGCTGTAGGTATCACCGGAGTACGAAATGGTTTCATTGATCGCTGGCCTGACGATCCTCATCATCGGCGACAGCCACCTGGCCACCCCGTCCTACCTGATCGGGTCGCTGCACGACGGCCTGCTCCGGCAGGGGGCAAAGAGCGTGCACACCATAGGCGTGTGCGGCACGACGCCCGCCGAGTGGCTGACCGCAACGCCCGGCTCCTGCGGCGGCGCCGAGCGCATCGGCAACGCCAAGGCCGTCGTCAAGGGCAAGGCCGCCGCGACCGAACCCATTTCTCAGTTGATCGCCAAGGAAAAGCCCGACCTCGTCGTCCTGGTCTTCGGCGACACGATGGCCGCCTATACCAAGCCGGACTTCCCCAAGACCTGGGCCTGGCAACAGACGACCTCGCTGGTCAAGGCCATTTCCTCCACCAACACCAAGTGCGCATGGGTGGGGCCGGCCTGGGGCAGCGAAGGCGGCAAGTATGGCAAGACCTATCCCCGCGTCCAGCTGATGTCGAAGTTCCTCGAGGCCAATGTTCCGCCCTGCCAATACATCGACTCGCTGAAGTTCGCCAAGCCCGGACAATGGGCCACGGTGGACGGCCAGCACTTCACGCAGGCCGGCTACAACGCGTGGGGCTCGGCCATCACGCAGGCGCTGGCCAGCGCGCCGGCAACCAAGGGAGCCAACGGCAAATGAAACCCACCCTGACCGCAGCACTGGCCTGCCTGCCCGCGCTGACCGCGCACGCGGCCGGCATCCCGCTCTATCCGACGGGCCCCGCCGAGGACTCGGCCTTCGTGCGCTTCGTCAACGCCACCGCCGCGCCGCTGGAAGTCCAGGCCGCCGGCACCAGTGCGACGCTGGCGCTGCCGGCGGACAGGCCCGCCTCCGGCTTCATGCCGGTGGCCGCGAGCAAGCCGGTCAAGGGCACGCTGGTCGGAGGCGGCCAGAACCTGCCGGTGTCGGTCACGGTCAAGCCCGGCGAGTTCGCCACCGTCGTCGCGCTGGACAAGAAAGCGACCGTGGTCATCAAGGAATCGCCCGACGACTTCAACGCCATGCGCGCCTCGCTGGCGCTCTACAACGCCGATCCCGCCTGCCGCCACGCCGGGCTGCGCACGGCCGGCCGCAACGTCGGCATCTTCGAGAATGTCGGCCAGGGCCAGGCCAAACGCCGCCTGATCAACCCCGTGGCCGTGTCGGTGGAGCTGACCTGCGACGGCAAGCCGCAAGGCGCGGCCCGCGACCTGGGCGCGCTCGAGGCAGGCCAGCGCTATACGGTCCTGGTCGTTCCCGGTCCCCAGGGCCCCCGCACGCTGTTCGCCAACGACGCACTGACCCGCTGACCCCGCTTCCCGAGTTCCCCCACAGGTCGTCTCCATGGTCTTTGCGTCGCTGGAATTCCTCACGCTGTTCCTGCCGCTGTTCCTGCTCGTCTACGCGGCCGTGCCGGCGTCCTGGCGCAATGCCGTGCTGATGTTCTCCAGCTGGATCTTCTACGGCTGGTGGAGCCCGCTGCTGCTGTTGCTGTTCATCGCGCTCATCCTGGTTGGCTGGATAGGCGGCATGGCCATCGACAGCACCCGCACCGAACGCCAGCGCATGCTGATACTGGTGGCGTTCATCACGATCAACCTGTCCGTGCTGTGCTGGTACAAGTACGCCAACATCCTGGTCGAAACCTTCAACCAGGTGCTGTCGTGGAACGGCGCGATGCCCGTTCCCTGGCAGAAGATCGCGCTGCCCATCGGCCTGTCCTTCATCGTGCTGCAGTCGATTTCCTACCTGATCGACGTGCAGCGCCGCGTCGTGCCGGCCGACCGCAGCCTGGTGAACTTCGGCGCCTACCAGGCCATGTTCGTGCACCTGATCGCCGGCCCCATCATCCGCTACGACTGGGTGGCGCGCGAGCTGCGTGAGCGCACCGTCGACTGGCCCCAGTTCACGCAGGGCGCGCGCCGGTTCATGATCGGCTTCGGCATGAAGGTACTGATCGCCGACACGCTGTCGCCCCTGGTGCAGACCGCCTTCTCGCTGTCCGCCCCCACCTTCCTGGACGCGTGGCTGGGCTGCTTCGCGTACAGCCTGCAGCTGTTCTTCGACTTCGCCGGCTACAGCGCCATGGCCATCGGCCTGGGCCTGATGCTGGGCTTCCATTTTCCCGAGAACTTCAACCATCCCTACCTGGCCACCAGCATCCAGGACTTCTGGCGCCGCTGGCACCTGTCGCTGTCGAGCTGGCTGCGTGACTACCTCTACATCCCGCTGGGCGGCAACCGCAAGGGCGAGGCGCGCACCTACGTCAACCTGCTGCTGACCATGGCCATCGCCGGCCTCTGGCACGGCGGCGACAACTGGAACTACCTGCTGTGGGGCATCGCCCACGGCCTGGCCCTGGCCGGCACCCGGCTGTGGGGCCATGCGTCGCTGCCCGAGCCGCCCGCCGTGCTGTCGCGGGTGCTGACCCTGCTGTTCGTCATGCTGGCCTGGACGCTGTTCCGGGCGCACTCCTTCGGCTCGGCCCTGGACATGTATGCCGGCCAGTTCGGCCTGAACGGCTACGCGCTGGGCGATGCCCTGCGCGTCCAGCTTCGGCCCGCCCACGTGATGGCCATGGTCCTGGGCGTGCTGTGCATCGTGTATCCGGCGATGGACGCCTGGCTGGCGCGCGGCGGCCGGCCGGCGCTGCTGCGCGCCTGGGACGGCGCCTGGCCGGTGGCCGGCTTCCTGCTGGGCTTCTCGCTCATCGCCAGCCGCGGCGCGGTCCCCTTCCTGTACTTCCAGTTCTGATGGACAAGACCTCTTCCCGCTCCGGCCCCCGCTACGCGCTCGCGGGCTGCGTCATGGCCGCCGTCCTGGCGGCGGGGCTGCTGTCCAACGGCTACGGACTGCTGGTCGAGCAACTGCCCCTGACCCGCACCGCGCCCGATTGGTCCGGCTTCCTGGACGGACGGGTCACCGCCGAGATCGCCGACACCCTGGCCAAGACGCCGCTGCCCTCCGGCTCGGCCAGCCTGGAACGCGGCGCGAGCTGGCTGGCCGTGGGCGACCTGGGCCCGCGCGTGCGCCAGGGCTGCCCGGACTGGCTGTTCCTGGCCGACGAACTGGAGCCGCATGCCGGCGGCGACGATGCCCTGCGGGCGCGGGCGCGGGAAGTCGCCGACCTGCGGACGCGGCTGGCCGCGCGCGGCATCGAGCTGCTCGTGGCCACGGTACCCGACAAGAGCCGCATCGCTGCCGCCGAACGCTGCGGCGTCTATCGTCCGGCCGCGCTGGACGAGCGCCTGCGCGCGTGGAACGGCCTGCTGCGAGCCAGCGGCGTACGGACCGTGGACCTGGAGTCCGCGCTGCGCAAGCTGCCCGTGCCGGGTTTCCTGCGCACCGACACCCACTGGAACGAAGCCGGCGCGGAAGCGGCGGCCGGCGCCATCGCCGCCGCGGCGCGCGCGCTGCCCTCGGCCGACCAGGCGCTGAAACCGCACCAGGCCTATGCCGTGACGCGGGGCCAGCCTCGACCGCTGGAGGGCGACCTGATCCGGCTGGCCGGCATAGAATGGCTGCCGGTCTCGCTGCTGCCTGCCCTGGACCTGGAGCCGCGCACGGCCTTCGCGCCGGTGGCGGACACCGCCGCCCCCGCCAGCGAGAACGACCTGTTCGGCGACGCGGACCTGCCTAGGGTGGCCCTGATCGGCACGTCCTACTCGCGCAACTCGAACTTCGTCCCGTTCCTGGAGGCCGCGATGCAGACCCGCGTGGTCAACTTCGCCCGCGACGGCGGCGAATTCGCCGGCGCCGCGCAGGCCTATTTCAAGAGCGAGGAATTCCGCGCCACGCCTCCCCGCCTGATCGTCTGGGAAATCCCGGAGCGTTCGCTGCAACGCCCCCTGGGCGGCGAGACCACGCTCTGGGAAGCCAGCGCGGCTACTCCACCTTCGCGCCCGAGGCCTTGACCACCGTTGCCCAGGTGTCGACTTCGTCCTTGATGAACGCACCGAACTGCTCCGGCGTGGTCTTGGCCGTGACGGCGCCCAGGTCCTTGAAACGCTGCTGCACGTCCGGCTTGGCCAGCGCCTTCTGCACGGATGCGTTGACCTTGGCGATGACGTCGGGCGGCGTGCCCTTAGGCGCGATCAGCCCGAACCACGACGACACGTCGAACTTGTCATAGCCCGACTCCATCATGGTGGGCAGATCGGGCGCGGTGGCCGAGCGTTCGGCGGTGGTGACCGCCAGCGCGCGCAGCTTGCCGGCCTGCACGTGCGGCCAGGCCGAGGGCATGTTGTCGAACATCAGTTGCACCTGGTTGCCGATCAGGTCGGTCAGGGCGGGAGCGCTGCCCTTGTAGGGGATGTGGGGAATGTCCACGCCGGCCCGCAGCTTGAACAGCTCGCCCGCCATGTGGATGGACGTGCCGCTGCCCGACGACGCGTACGAGAGCTTGTCCGGATGCGCCTTGACGTAGGCCACCAGTTCCTTGACGTTCTTGACCGGCAGCGACGGATTGACGACCAGGATGTTGGGCACCTTGATGACCAGCGCGATGGGCGCGAAGTCCTTGACGATGTCGAAACTCAGGTTCTTGTACAGGGTCTGGTTGATGGTGCTGGTGACGGCCACCATGTACAGCGTGTAGCCGTCGGGCTTGGCACGGGCGACCAGTTCCGCGCCGATGTTGCTGCCGGCCCCGGGCTTGTTCTCGACCACGAAGCTCTGGCCCAGGTCGTCGCCCAGTTCCTTGGCGATGATGCGGGCGGCGACGTCGGTGGTGCCGCCGGCCGAGAAACCGACCACCACGCGTACCGGCTTGTCCGGATACGAGGCAGCGACTGCGGGGCCGGCGGATATCAGGGAAACCAGGGCGGCCAGGCAGGCCGCCCGGGCCGATGACGGGAAATGCCTCATGGGTGCGTCTCCTTCTTGTATCGGTGGGGAATTTTCCAGCGATGCCTATGTCAACATCGGCGTCGGGCTCCGACCATTGTTGCAAACCCCAAGCATGCGCCGCGGGCGCGTTTCGCTGTATCCTGCGGCCGACCCATCCCTACCCCGCTCCGATGACCGATCAACAGCATTCTCCCTACAAGAGCACCGGCGGCCTCCAGCGGGTCTTCCGCGCCTGGCGCTATTCGCTGCAGGGCCTGGGCGCCGCGCTCAAATACGAGGCCGCGTTCCGCCAGGAGGTCGCGCTGGTCGTCATCCTGGTGCCGGCGGCGGTCTGGCTGGGCCGCGACACCACCGAAGTCCTGCTGCTGCTGTTCAGCATGCTGCTGGTGCTGGTGGTGGAATTGCTCAATTCCGCGGTGGAGGCGCTGGCCGACGCCCTGTCAGTGGAAACCCACCCGCTGCTGGGGCGCGCCAAGGACCTGGGCAGCGCGGCCGTGATGCTGTCCCTGCTGTTCTCGGCCGGGCTCTGGATACACGTGCTGGCGGGCCGGCTGCTAGCCTGATCCCGCTTCCATGGAGAATTGCGGGCCGTTTCGCGCCGGATGCCGGATGATCCTACAATGGCGGATCGACTCCGTTCCCCTTGCACCATGTCTTTCACCCGCAAACTGACGCAGGCCTGGGCCGCGTCCGACTCCCTGCTGACCGTCGGCCTGGACCCGGATCCCGCCCGCTTTCCCGCCGAACTGCGCGGACGGACCGACCGCATCTTCGATTTCTGCCGGGCCATCGCCGACATCACCGCGCCCTACGCGTGCGCGTTCAAGCCCCAGATCGCCTATTTCGCCGCCCGCCGCGCCGAGGACCAGCTCGAGGCGCTGTGCCGGCACATCAAGGAACACCATCCCGACATCCCGCTGGTGCTGGACGCCAAGCGCGGCGACATCGGCTCGACGGCCGAACAGTACGCCGCCGAGGCCTTCGAGCGCTACGGCGCCGATGCCGTCACGGTCAGCCCCTACATGGGTTCGGACTCGATCGAACCCTATTTCGCCTGGCCGGATCGCGGCGTGATCGTGTTGTGCCGCACTTCCAACCCCGGCGGCTCGGACCTGCAATTCCTGGAAACCGGCGGCGAACCGCTCTACCTGCGCGTGGCCGACCTGGTGGCGAAGAAGTGGAATCGCCACGGCCAGCTCGGCCTGGTGGTGGGCGCCACCTTCCCCGCCGAGCTGGCGGCGGTACGCGCCCGCATCGGCGCCGACATGCCGCTGCTGGTGCCCGGCGTGGGCGCCCAGGGCGGCGACGTGCAGGCCACGGTGGAAGCGGGATGCAATGCCGCGGGCACCGGCATGATGATCAACTCGTCGCGCGCCATCCTGTACGCCAGCGGCGGCGACGACTGGCGCGAGGCCGCGGCGCGCGTGGCGCGCGAGACCCGCGACGCCATCAACGGCTTCCGCCCCGGCCGGGGCTAGCCCCCGGTCCCGGGCGGCCCCCTGGTCACTTCTCGATCTTGATGCCGGCCGTGCGGACCACCTTGGCCCAGCGCCCCACCTCGGCCTGGATCAACTTGCCGAAAGCCTCCGGCGTGGGGCTGGGCACGACCTCGGCCCCTTCGTCCGAGATCGACTTGCGCACGTCGGCATCATTCAGCAGCGCGACGATTTCCTGGTGCAGCCGTGCCACGATGGGTGCCGGCGTGCCGCCGCGCGCCACGATGCCGAACCAGGTACCGGTCTCGAACTCCATGCCCGCCTCGCGGAAGGTAGGCACCTCGGGCAGGCTGGGGGAACGCTTGTCCGAGGCCATGGCCAGCGCCCGCAGCTTGCCGTTGCGGATGTGGTTCATCACCGGCACCAGGCTGGGAAACAGCAGCCGGGTCTCGCCCGACAGGGTCGCCAGCACGGCGGGGCCGCCGCCCTTGTAGGGCACGTGGTAGAGCTTCGTTCCGCTGCTCTGCTGGAACAGTTCGGCCACCAGGTGGGGCGCCGTGCCCACGCCGTAGGACGCGTAGTTGACCTGGCCCGGCCGCTCGCGGGCATAGCGGATCAGTTCCTGCAGCGACGATACCGGCAGGCCGGGATTCACCACCAGCACCGCGGGCGCGTTGGCCAGCTGCGAGACGGGGGCGAAGTCCTTCTTCAGGTCGTACGAAATCGTGTTGTACAGGCTGCCGTTCGAGCTGATGGCGGTCGTGGCCATCAGCAGCGTATAGCCGTCCGGGGCGGAGCGGGCCACGGCCTCGGCGCCGATGATGCCGCTGGCGCCGGGGCGGTTGTCCACGATGACGGGCTGGCCCAGCCGCTCGCCCAGCTTCTTGCCCACGACGCGCGCGATCATGTCGGTGCCGCCGCCGGGCGCGAAGGGCACGATCAGGCGGATGGGCTGATTGGGATAGTCCTGGGCCGCCCAGGCGCCGGCGCTGGACAGGGTGGCGGCGACGGCGCAGGCGAGCGCCAGCCGCCCGCGCGGGGAAGCAGGTGTTTGCATCTCAGCTGGCCGACGGCAGGTCGCGGATGGCAATGCCGCGGTCGATGGCGTCGCAGCGCGCGTCCTCGGCGGCGGCGCGCTTGCGCGACAATTCCAGCACTTCGCGGGCGCGGTCGCGCGGAATGAAGCAGACACCGGTGTCGTCGGCCACCACGAGGTCGCCGGGATTGACGCGTATGCCCTCGATCTGGACCGGGCCGTTGATCTCGATCGTCTCGATGCGCCACTTGCCGGTGATGGGCGAGACCTCGGTGGCCCAGACCGGGAAGCCGACGCGGCGCGAATGCGCCACGTCGCGCACCCCGCCCGACACGATGGCGCCGATCTCGCCCTGGCGCTTGGCCACCTGGGCCGAGATGCCGCCCATGTTCGACAGCCCCGGCACGCCCTCGATCACCAGCACATCGCCTTGTTCCGCGATGTTGTGGGCCTCGATCTCGGCCATGCCGTTGCGGTGGGCGCGCGCGTTGTCGATGGGATGGCCGGTCAGGACCGTGTTGCGCAGGGTCATGGCCGGGCCGACGATGGTGGCGCCGGGAATGGTGGGCCGAAGCAGCGAGCCGGGCAGCGTCCCGGCGATGCCCAGGTGGTCCATGACGTCGGACACGATGCCGGTGGCGTCTCCCAGCGCCTTGAAGCCGTCGATCAGGTCCTGGGGCGGGCGCTCGATGTCGAGGCTCTTTACCCGTTCGGGGGCGATCTTGCCCAGCAGCGTCTTGGTCATGCGTGGTCTCCGTGAGGAATGAGGCGCGCCGCCCCCTGCGGCCCATCCGCAGTGGCGGTCTTCATATGTGAAAAATTCTCATCGCTTTCCCAATACGCATCAATCGATTTATAGTCAATATGATTGACTTTTACTCATAGAAAATGGCCACTCGCCTGCCCCCGCTGAACCCGCTGCGCACCTTCGAGGTGGCGGCGCGCCACCTGAGCTTCACGCGCGCCGCGCGCGAACTGCACGTCACGCCCGGCGCCGTCAGCCGGCAGGTCATGGTCCTGGAGGAATTCCTGGGGGCCCGGCTGTTCGAGCGGGTGAACCGCGAAGTGCGGCTGACCGCCGTCGGCCGGCGCTACCTGGACGACCTGAACGACGTGTTCGACAGCATAGGCGAGGCCACCCATCGCGCCATGCAGGGGGTACGCGACAAGCCGCTGCACATCTGGTGTCCGATGACCTTCGCGATGCGTTGGCTGGTGCCGCGCCTGCCCGCGTTCCACGCCGCCCATCCCGGCCGCGACGCCATCTTCACCACCTCGCTCAAGCCGGTGGACTTCACCGAGCACGATGCCGACGTCGCCATCCGCATGGGCCGCGGCGACTGGCCGGGGGTGATCTCCCGCTTCCTGGTCGGCATCGAACTGTTGCCGGTGTGCAGCCCGCGCCTGCTGGAGGGCCGCGCCCCGCTCGTCCATCCGGGCGACCTGGGCCAGTACACGCTGCTGCAATCGGTGGCGCGGCCGGACTACTGGCCGACCTGGCTGCAGGCCGCGGGCGCGGATGACATCGACCCGGACCGCGGGTTGACCTTCGAGAGCGTCAGCCTGGCCTACCAGGCGGCACTGGAGGGCCTGGGCGTGGCCATGGGCCAGCATGCGCTGGTGGCCGACGACCTGGCGGCGGGCAGGCTGGTCGCGCCCTTCGGCCTGCGCGTCCCCATCGACAACGCCTTCTACCTGATCTATCCGGAGCGGCTGCAATACGACGCGCACCTGTGCACGTTCCGCGACTGGATACTGGCCGAGGCCCGCGCGGACGAAACCCGGCGCGCCTCGCCCCGCGCCTGAGGAACACTCCGGCTCAGGCCGGCTGCGGCGACGGGAAGCGTATCCGCACGCCCAGGCCGCGCCCGCGCAGGCCGGTGCCCACGTGGATGGAGGCCGCGTGCGATTCAGCGATCTGCGCGACCAGCGACAGGCCGATGCCGCTGCCGCGTTCGGTGGTACCCATCACGCGATAGAAACGATCGAAGATGCGCCGGTATTCGGATTCGGGCACGCCGGGGCCATCGTCGGCCACCGTCAGCAGCACGCCGTCGGCCTCGCGCCGGCAGGCCACGGCGATGTGCGCGTCGCGGCCGCCGTAGCGCACCGCGTTGTCGATCAGGTTGCGCACCAGGATGCCCAAAGGATCGACCCGGCCGCGCACCAGGCAGTCCTCGGTGTCCAGGCTGATGCGCTGGCCGCGCTCGGCGGCGCCGTTCTCGAAATCCCGCGCGATCACCGACACCACGGTGTGCAGCTCCACGTCGTCCTCGCCGAAACCGTTGGCGTCCAGCCGGGCCATGTCCAGCAACTGCTCGGAAAGCCGCGCGCTGCGCTGGGTAGTCGCCAGCAGCTTGCCCAGTTCCGCGCGCAGTTGCACGGGGTCCTGGCACCCCAGGGCGTTCTCGGTCTGCACCGTCAGGACCGCGAGCGGCGTGCGCAGTTCGTGCGCGGCATCGACCAGGAAGCGCCGCTCGTTCTGCATGGTCTCGTCCAGCCGTCCTAGCAGGCCGTTGAACGACTCGACCAGCGGACGCAGTTCCACCGGCAGTTCCTTCGCCGGCAGCGGCTGCAGATCGGTGGGACGCCGCTGCAGAATGCGGCGCGACAGCCGCGTGACGGGCAAGACCGACCACTGGACCAGGCAGCCGACGACGCAAGCCAGCATGCAGGCCAGTATGCCGACGAACATCAACCCGCGGGTCAGGCGGTCGTGCAGTTCCTTGCGCAGCAGCGATTGCGGCTTGCCCACCTGCACCTGTATCCGCCCGCTGGCATCCGAGACCGCATAGACGCGCCAGGGTTCGCCTCCCACCATGATGGTGCCGTAGCCTTCGTGCATGTCCGGCACGATGGGGCGGCCGGGCGCGGTCGGGGAATGCAGCACGCTGCGGCCCGTCGCCAGGTTCCAGACCTGGAAGGTCATCTGGAGCTGGGAAGTGTCCAGCCGCTGCTGGCCCGGCAGCGAAAAGCCGCGTTCGGCGACGTTGTTCTCGAGTCCGACAGGCAGGGACAGCAAGGTCAGGTTCGCCACCTCGCGCAGCGCGGCGTCCCATTCCCCGCTCCACTCGCGCGTGACCTCGGCCCGATACCACAGGAACGTTCCCGCCCAGGTCAGCAGCATGGTCGCGACGATGCCCGTCAGCAGGCGCGTGCGCAGCGATCTCATCGCGCCTCCCGCAGCCGGTAGCCGTATCCATGCACGGTCTCGATCAGGTCCTCGCCCAGCTTGCGGCGCAACTGATGGACGTAGACCGCCACGGTGTTGCTTTCGATCACGCCGTCACTGCCGTAGACCGCCTCCTCCAGCGCCGTGCGGGACAGGGCCTTGCCCGCCCTTTCCATCAGCGCCAGCAGCGTGCGGTATTCGTGCGCGCTGAGCGCGACCGGCTGGCCACGGCAGGCGACCGAGCGCGAGGCGGGGTCGAGTTCGACCTCGCCGCTGCGCAGCACCGGCGCCACGCGTCCCAGGCTGCGGCGCAGCACCGCGCGCAGCCGGGCCCGCAGCTCGTCGACCTGGAACGGCTTGACCAGGTAATCGTCGGCACCCGCGTCCAGGCCGCCTATGCGGTCGCTCAGGCGGTCGCGCGCGGTCATGATGATGACCGGCGTCGTGTCGTAGCGGGCGCGCATGGCGGCCAGCACGCCCAGCCCGGAGCCGCCGGGCAGTCCAAGGTCGAGCAGGACCGCCGCATAATCGTGGTCGATCAGCGTCAGCCGCGCCGCCGCGGCGTCACGGGCCCATTCGACCACGGTGTCGTGCTGGCGCAGCGCGGTGACGAGCGCGTCGGCAAGCATGACGTCGTCTTCTACGAGCAGGAGGCGCAAGATCGGTGTCCCGGTGGTTCGGCTGAGCGGCGCGCGTGGCCGCATTGGCTGGCAAAGGCCAGTATCGTCGCCCGATTTTAAAAAGTTCTTAAACCGCTCCGCCCAGAATTCACGGTGGCGGCTGGCTCGCGCTCATGCCCGGGCCGGGCTGGCCGCCGCCTTCACATCCCCATTCGGAACCGCCCGCGGCGGCAGGTTCCAGGAGCCAGCCACATGATCCAGGATCCGCGCAGCCTCTGCCTCTGCTTCCTGCTGGGCGCCATGCAGCCCGCCGTCGGGCAGGACCTCGTGGGCGGCGGCCTCGCCGTCATCCCGGCCTATCCCGGCGCCGACAGCTATCGCGTGCTGCCCGCCCCCATCGTCAACTTCCAGCGCGGCCCCTTCTTCATCTCGAACAGCCAGGGCCTGCCCGGGCTGGGGCTGAAGACGGAAATCGCCCCCGGCCTGAACGTGGGCGTGCGCGCCGGCTTCGGCCTGGGCCGCAAGGAAAGCCGGTCCGACCGGCTGTCGGGCCTGGGCGACATCGATGCCCATGCCCAGTATGGCGTGTTCGCCGACTGGGCGCCCGGCCGGTGGCGCGCGTCGGTGTCGTACACCCAGGCGGCCAAGAGCGGCTATGGCGGCACCCTGGCCGTGCGCGGCTCGTACGCCATCTGGCAGGGCGGCAAGCACGACGTGCAGGTCGGCGCCGGCCTGGAATGGGGCAACCGCGATCACATGCAGACCTGGTTCGGCGTGACGCCCGAGCAGGCCGCGCACAGCGGCGCGGGCCTTGCGTCCTACCGGCCGTCGTCGGGCCTGCGCTCGGGCTCGGCCTTCGCGCTCTGGACTTACCGGCTCGACCAGCGCTGGCGCGTCGTCACGCTGCTGGGCGTCCAGAGCCTGATGGGCGACGCGGCCGACAGCCCCATCGTCGAACGCAAGACCGCCGCCTTCGGCAGCGTGGGCCTGGCCTACTCGTTCTGAAGCGGGTCGGCCGCGAGCGCCCGCGCTTCCAGCACGCCGCGCAGCGCGATCCTGACCGCCTGCATGCGCACGGCGGCGCGGTCTCCGGCCAGCAGATGCGTGGCCGTGCGCACCCGCGGGCCTTCGGGCGTCGTCCACGCCCAGCCGAAACACACCATGCCCACCGGCTTGCCCGGCGTCGCACCGCCGGGTCCGGCGATGCCGGTCGTCGATACCGCCATCTGCGCCCGCGCCGCCTTCAACGCGCCGGCCGCCATTTCGCCCGCGGTCTGTTCGCTGACCGCGCCGTGCGCCGCCAGCGTATCTTCCCGCACGCCCAGCTCGGCCACCTTGGCCGCGTTGGTGTAGGTGACGAACCCCCGGTCGAACCAGGCGCTGGAACCGGCCACGGCCGTGACCAACCCCGCCACCAGCCCGCCGGTGCAGGACTCGGCGGCGGCCAGCATCCAGCCCGCGGGTTGCAGGGCCTCGCCCAAGGCGGCGGACAGATCCAGCGATTCCTGGTCGAACATATATGCTCCCCCCTACGCGCTGACGCGCGCCCCCCAGGGGGCGATGCGGGTGGACCGGCAAAGCCGGATCCACCGCATCCTGGGGCACGACCAGGCCGGCCGAGAATGGCGATCGTCAGCCTGGTTGAAAGCCGCCCCCTGGATTGATTTAGTTGACGATACGCCAGTACAGCGCGCAGACCAAGAGCGCGTAGAACGCGGCGATCATGTCGTCCCACATCACGCCCACGCCGTTCTTGAGCCGGCGGTCGAAATGGCCGATGGGGGGCGGCTTGAGGATGTCGAACAGGCGGAACAGCAGGAAGCCGAAAGCCTGCGACACCGCGGAATCCGGGATCAGCCACAGCACGGTCCAGAAGGCGACCATCTCGTCCCACACCATGCCGCCATGGTCGGGCACGCCCAGGTCGCGCCCGGTGCGGTCGCAGGCCCAGATGCCCACGGCGAAGGCCACCGCCAGGAAGATGACCTGGTGCAGCGGCGCGCCCAGCACCATCGTCAAAGGCTGCCACAGCGCCCAGGCCAGCAGCGTTCCCCAGGTCCCCGGCGCGGGGCGGATCAGGCCACTGCCCAGGCCGAAGGCGATGGTGCGCGACAGGCGCGCGCGCATCCAGGCGAAGCTGGGGCTCGCCGGCACCGTGCCGGCGGAGGAGGTGTCGGTCATGATGCCTCAGGCAAGGAGTCCACCGCCGGACCGGCCGTGGACGGAAAATGATCGAAGCCCGCGCGGGGCAGATCCGGCACCGGGTTGCCGCCGGCATCCACCACGCGCAAGCCGGCGCCCGCTTCCACCGCGCCGATGCGCGTGACCGCCACGCCCGCGCGCGCGGCGGCGTCGGCCACCCGCGAGCGGGCGTCGGCCGGCGCGGTGAAACACAACTCGTAGGCATCGCCACCGCCCAGCGCGCAGCGCCGCCGCCACAAGGGCGGCAGCGCCGCCACGGCGGGCGACACCGGCACGTCGTCGGCGCACAGCCGGCCACCGCATCCGCTGGCGGCCAGGATATGGCCGAGGTCCTGCAGCAGGCCGTCCGAGATGTCGATCGCCGCGCTGGCCAGGCCGCGCAGCGCCAGCCCCAGCGCCACGCGCGGCTCGGGCCACTCGAGCGCGCGGCGGGTCGCCGCCAGCACCGCCGCCCGGTCCGCCACCGGCACTTCCGGCTCGCCCAGCAGCAGGCGCAGCGCGAGGTCGGCGTCGCCCAGCATGCCCGACACCCAGATGTCGTCGCCGGGCCGGGCGCCCGAGCGGCGCAGCGCCGCCTGGGCGGGCACGCTGCCGAAAATGGTGATGGACAGCGTCGTGCCCGCGTCGCTGCGGGTGGTGTCGCCCCCGACCAGGAAACAGCCATGGGCGTCGGCCAGCGCGAACAGGCCGCCGGCATAGGCCGACAGCCAGGCGTCGTCCACGCGCGGCAGCGCCAGCCCCAGCACGAAGGCCGTCGGCTTCGCCCCCATGGCGGCAAGATCGGACAGGTTCACGGCCAGCGACTTGTGGCCCAGCGCGCGCGGATCGACGTCGGGAAAGAAGTGGCGCCCTTCCACCAGCAGGTCGGTGCTGACCGCCATGGCCTCGGCCGAGGGCGCGAGCAGCGCGCAGTCGTCGCCCACCCCCAGCATGTCCGCCGGCGCCGTCCGGGTGAAATGGCGGCGAATGAGTTCGAACTCACCGCTCATGGTCAGACCCACCCCCTACGCCCTTCGGGCGCCCCGCATGGTGAGCCCCCAGCCGCTATGCGGCAGCCCCCCTCGGGGGCCGGGACCCGCCTTGGGACGGCCCAGCGCCGGGTCCCGTGGGGGCGGCGCTGGCGGACCGGCAAAGCCGGATCCGCGGCGCCCTGGAGGATGCGCGTCAGCGCATCCATTTCAGGCCCGGCGGCCGGCCTGGACCTCGGCGGCGCGGACTTCGGCCGCGAGCTTGTCCAGCACGCCGTTGACGAACTTGAAACCGTCGGTGCCGCCGAAGGACTTGGCGAGTTCGACGGCCTCGTTGATGACGACCTTGTACGGGATCTCGACGTGGTTCTGCAGCTCGTAGGTGCCGATCAGCAGGATGCCGTGCTCGACCGGCGACAGTTCCTCGACCTGGCGGTCGAGGAAGGGCGCGAAGCGTTCGCGCAGCGCGGCCGCATCGCGGGCCGCGCCGTAAAGCAGCGCCTTGTAGTGGCCCAGGTCGGCTTCGGCGAAACCTTCGCCGTCCTGCATGTGGGCATCGATCTCGCCCATCTCGCCGGCATCGCCACCCTTGAGCAGCCACTCGTACACCCCCTGCAGGGCGAACTCGCGCGCGCGGCGGCGCGCGCTGCGCGCGTTCTGGCGGCTGGCCTCAGTCATCCTGTTCTTCCTCGTCGTCGAACTCTTCGTCGTCTTCGTCCTCGTCGTCGTCTTCCTCGGGCTCGAGGGTGGCCAGCAGGTTGGCCATCTCGACGGCGGCCTGGGCGCAGTCGCGGCCCTTGGTCGCGGCGCGCTCCAGGGCCTGCTCTTCCGTTTCCGTGGTGAGCACGCCGTTGGCGACGGGGATGCCGGTCTCGAGCGCGACGCGGCTGATGGCCGCAGCGCTTTCATTGCTGACCACTTCGAAGTGGTAGGTCTCGCCGCGGACCACCGCGCCCAGCGCGATCAGTCCGTCGAACTCGCCGGTATGGGCGAGCTGGGCCAGGGTCACGCCCAGTTCCAGCGCGCCGGGCACCGAGATGACCATGATGTCGCGTTCATCGACGCCCAGCTTGCCGAGTTCTTCCAGGCAGGCCTGCAGCTGTTGTTCGCCGATGTTCTCGTTGAAGCGGGAGCGCACGATGCAGATATGCAGCCCTTCGCCATTCAGATCGGGAGTCATGGTATAGGGGTTCATGTTGGGGCGCCGTCCTTGGTGGGGGGTTGGTCATGGCCGGCCTCGTAGCCGGTCACGGTAAGGGAGAAGCCGGTCATGCTGGGCATGCGGACCGGCCGTGCCAGCAGCTTCATGCTGCCGACGTTCAGGTCCTTCAGGATCTGCGCGCCCACGCCGTAGGTGCGAAGATCCATGCGGGGCGGCGCGTCGCCGCAGGCCGCGCCGGTGCGGTCCTGGTCGATCAATTGCTGGAACTCGACCGCCAGGTCGCTGGCCGTGCCGTCGCAGTTGAGCAGGATGACCACGCCGGACTCGGCCTGGGAAATGGCTTCCAGGGCGCTGGGCACGCTCCAGCTGTGCGTGCTGCGGGCGACTTCCAGCACGTCCAGCAGCGAGGTGGGCTCGTGCACGCGCACCAGGGTCTCGCGCTCGGGATGGATGTCGCCGTGGACCAGCGCGAGATGGGGCGCGCCGCTGGGCGTGTCGCGGTACATCACGGCGCGGAAGACGCCGTGCGCCGTGCGGATCGGCCGCTCGGCCACGCGCTGCACCAGCGACTCGTGCTCGCTGCGGTACTGGATCAGGTCGGCGATGGTGCCGATCTTGACGTCGTGCTGGCGCGAGAACTCGATCAGGTCGGGCAGCCGCGCCATGGACCCGTCGTCCTTGAGCACTTCGCAGATGACCGAGGCGGGCGTAAGCCCGGCCATGGCGGTCAGGTCGCAGCCGGCCTCGGTGTGGCCGGCGCGCGCCAGCACGCCGCCGCGCGCGGCCTTCAGCGGAAAGATGTGGCCGGGCTGCACCAGGTCGGACGGCTTGGCCTCGCGGGCCACGGCGGCCTGCACGGTGCGCGCCCGGTCGGCCGCCGAGATGCCGGTGGTCACGCCCTGGGCGGCCTCGATGGAAACGGTGAAATTGGTGCCGTGCTTGGTGCCGTTGGCGGACACCATGAGCGGCAGGTTCAGCTGGCGGCAGCGGTCTTCCGTCAGCGTCAGGCAGATCAGGCCGCGTCCGTAGCGAGCCATGAAATTGATGGCCTCGGGCGTGACGAATTCGGCCGCCATGACGAGGTCGCCTTCGTTCTCGCGGTCCTCTTCGTCGACCAGGATGACCATGCGGCCGGCACGCAGCTCGGCCACGATTTCCGGCACCGACGAGATGGCCGAGGAACCGCTGGGGGCGGGAACGGGAGAAATGAATGCAGACATGAGGATCGTCCGGCGCGGGTTGCGTGGCTGTACCGGAGGCGGCGCGGGCGGTCGGGCCGGTACGGGAAACCCGGTATTTTACCCGGATGCCGGGACAGTAAGGGGGCCGGCGCCGTCCCCGGCCTACGACGCGGGGGGCGGGTTGTCCTGCGCGTCCAGCCGAGGCCGCAAGCCCGGATCCAGCGCCTCGCGCCCGTCGAACACGAAGCACGCGCCGTCGTAGCCTTCCCCGCCGGTTTCCTCGAAATATTTCAGAATGCCGCCCTCGAGCTGGTAGATGTGCTCGATGCCGGCCTGTTCCATGTAGATGGCCGCTTTTTCGCAGCGGATGCCGCCGGTGCAAAAGCTCACCACGGTCTTGCCGGCCAACTGGTCCCGGTTCGCCTGCACCGCCGCCGGGAACTGCGTGAACCGGGAGATCCGCCAGTCGAGCGCGCCCCGGAACGTGCCGTGGTCCACCTCGAAGGCATTGCGGGTGTCCAGCATGACGACTTCCCGCCCCTCGTCGTCATGGCCCTGCCGCAGCCAGCGGGCCAGGGTACGGGCCTCGACCGCTGGCGCCCGCCCCGCCTCGGGCCGGATGGCCGGGTGGTCCATGCGGATGATCTCGCGCTTGACCTTCACCAGCAGCTTGCGGAACGGCACCTGTGCCGACAGGCTTTCCTTGACCTCGATGCCGGCCAGCCGCCCGCCGAAGGCCGGGCCGTGGCGCAGCCAGTCCAGCCAGGCATCGATGCCCTGGCGCGTGCCGGCCAGGAACAGGTTGATGCCCTCCCGCGCCAACAGCACCGTGCCCTTCAGCCCGCACGCCAGCGCCCGGTCCCGCGCCGCGGCCTGCAGCGCGGGCAGGTCGTCCAGGGTCAGGAAACGGTAAGCGGCGATGTTGACGACGGCGGGCACGGCGAATCCAGGAAACGACAAGGCGCGATAGTTTACGCGCCGTCGTCCGGGGCCTCGAATTCGAGCTTGTGGAATCCGTAGCGCTCGGCCGTCATGTGGGCCAGGATGGCCACGGCGATCTCGGGCGGCGTGCGCGCGCCGATGCGCAGGCCCACCGGTCCGTGCAGCCGGGCCACGTCGTCCCGCGTCAGGTCGAACTCCACCAGCCGCTCGCGGCGCTTGGCCTGGTTGGCCCGCGAACCGATGGCGCCGACGTAGAACGCCTCGGACTTGAGCGCCTCCAGCAATGCCAGGTCGTCCAGCTTGGGATCGTGGGTCAGCGCGACGATGGCCGTGTGGCGGTCGGGACGCATCTCGGTCACGGTGTCGTCGGGCATGGTGGTCACCAGCTTCGCGCCCGGCACCTCCCAGCCCTGCGCGTATTCCTCGCGCGGATCGCAGACGATGACCTCGTAGTCCAGCGCCAGCGCCATCTGCGCCAGGTACTGCGACATCTGCCCCGCGCCGATGATCAGCAGGCGCCAGCTCGGCCCGTGGGTGGCGGCCAGCTCCGAGGCGGTCAGCGACAGCGTGTCGGCGCGGTCGCTGGCGGTTTCCAGCGCGGCACGGCCGGTGGCCAGGTCCAGCCGGCGCAGCACCCGATGGCCCTGGGTCAGCTCGGCCAGCAGGTCTTCCACCCCGCTGTGGTCGGCCACGGGCTCCAGGACCAGTTCCAGCGTGCCGCCACAGGGCAGGCCGAAGCGCGTGGCCTCGTCGGCCGAAACGCCGTAGCGCACCACGCTGGGCACGTCCGTGGGCCATGCACCGGCGCGCGCCTTGTCCGACAGATCGTCCTCGATACAGCCGCCCGATACCGAGCCGGCGATCGAGCCGTCGCCGCGCACGGCCACCATCGCGCCGATGGGCCGGGGCGCCGAGCCCCAGGTGCGTGTCACCGTGCCCAGCACGACCTTGTGCCCTTCCCGCCGCCACTGGGCCAGGCGCCGCAGGACGTCCAGATCGACGTTGTCCATCGTCGTTGCCACTCCACGTCATTCTCAGGACGTCATGATAGTCCAGGCCCGCGCCGCGACCGCTACGCGCAGGCCTGTGCCGCCGCGGACGGAAAGCGGCCGGCGCGGCTGACGCCGCCGATGGCGGGCCGCTGCAGCCGCTCGCCCAGCCACTGCGCCGTCCGCAGCACGGCATCCAGGTCGATGCCGGTGGCCACGCCCATGCGCTCGAGCATGTAGACGACGTCCTCGGTGGCGATGTTGCCGGTGGCCGCCGGGGCGAACGGGCAGCCGCCGAAACCGCCCGTGCTGGCGTCCAGGGCATCCACGCCCGCCTCCAGCGCCGCCAGCACGTTGGCGATGCCGGTATTGCGCGTATTGTGAAAATGGCAGCGCAGGCGCGCCCGCGGCGCCAGCGCGCGCGTGCCCGCCAGCAGCTCGCGCACCTGGGTCGGCACGCCGCAGCCTATGGTGTCGGCCAGCGCGATCTCGTCCGGCCGGGCCGGCAGCAGCGACTCCACCAGGGCCAGCACGCGTTGCGCGGGCACCTCGCCCTCGAAGGGGCAGCCGAAGGCGGCCCCGACCGTGACGGACGTGCGCATGCCGGCGGCCCGCGCGCCTTCCAGGATGGCCGAGGCGGCCGCGACCACGTCGGCCACGCCCGCGCCCTGGTTCTTGCGCGAGAAGGTCTCGCTGGCCACCACCACCACGTTGGCTTCGTCGCAGCCGGCCGCCCTCGCGCGCGCCAGGCCGGGCTCGTTCAGCACCAGGCCGATCAGCGACAGGCCCGGACGGCGCTCGATGCCCGCCATGACGGCCTCGGCATCGGCCATCTGCGGCACCCGCTTCGGATTGACGAAGCTGGCCGCCTCGATCCGCCTGCCGCCGGCATCGGCGATGCGCCGGATCAGTTCGATCTTGTCCGCCGCGGGCAGCAGCACGCGCTCGTTCTGGATGCCGTCGCGCGGCGCGACGTCGATGATCTCCACGTGGCCGTCCATGCCGGGTCTCCTGGTGTCTGTGGTCGGGAAAAGTATAGCTTTGTCCGGACAAACTGACATCCCTGGGCAGCCGGCGGCCCCGGTCGGCCCACCAAGCCGCTACACTGGGACATGCGCGGCGCGAGACGGGCACCGGACGGTGCGGCCGAATGGGCGCCTCTTCCAGGAGCGAACGTCATGACGGCAGATTACACGGCATCCCTGCGCGACCGCGTCGTGCTGGTCACGGGCGGCACGCGCGGGCTGGGACGCGAAATGGCGCTGGCGCTGGTGGCGGCGGGCGCGCGGGTCGCGATCACCGGCGCCCACGCCTCGGACGCCATGCACGAGACCATGGCGCAGGCCCAGGCCACGGCCGGCATCGGACGCATGTTCGCCATCGTCGCCGACGTCACGCGCTTCGAGCACTGCGCGCGCGCCGTGACCGAGATCCGCGACCATTTCGGCGCGCTGCACGTGCTGGTGAACAATGCGGGCATAGGCATGGGCGTCATCAGCGACACCTTCACCACCGAGCCCGCGCGCTTCTGGCAGACCGACCCGCAGGCCTGGCGCGCCATCATCGACACCAACATCAACGGCGCCTTCAACATGGCGCGCGCCGCCGCGCCCCTGATGGTGGCCCAGGGCTTCGGCAAGATCGTCAACATCTCGACCAGCGACCAGACCATGGTGCGCCGGGGCTATTCGCCCTACGGCCCGAGCAAGGCCGCGCTGGAGGCCGCCTCGCGCATCTGGGCCCAGGACCTGGAAGGCACCGGCGTGGACGTGAACGTCTACCTGCCCGGCGGGGCCGCCGACACCGACTTCCTGCCCAGCGGCCCCAACAGGAAGGGTGCCGACGGCAGCCTGCTGCCCGCCTCCATCATGCGGCGCGGCATCCTGTGGCTGTGCTCGGACGCCTCCAACGGCCGCACCGGTGAACGCTACATCGCGCGGCTATGGAACGAATCGCTGCCGGCCGAACTGGCCGCCGAAGGCGCCCGCGCGCCGCACACGGACAAGCCGGCCATCATGTAGAGGCAGGCGCGCTAACGCCGGCGCTCGATCTCCATCCGGTAGCTGAAGCTGGCCGCCGGGTGCCAGTTGAACGAACAGATGACGCTGCCCGCCGCCGAGAAATAGTGGCGGATCAGGCACAGCGCGATCGCCTCGCGCTGGTCGCCCAGCAGCGGCCGCAGATGGGCCGGCATGGGTTCGGCGCGGATCTCCTGCGTGGCCCGCACGATGGATTCGCCCGCGCGGGCCTCGATATGGGCATAGAAGGGCCCCACGCAGCCGGGCAGCTCGGGGCCTATCCACGCCAGCCGCTCAGGCAGGAAGGAACTGGTGCAGCAGATGGGCGCGCCGCCCCGCTCGGTCCAGCGCACGCTGTCCACCTGCAGCCAGCGGTCGCCCTCGCGCGCGCCCAGCATGGCCGCCGTGGCCGCATCCAGCGCCACCAGGGTCGAGGCGCGGATCTCCACATGGGTGTCCAGCGCGTACTGGAACAGGTCGGACAGCGAGGCGATCGACTGCTGGTAGGCGCGCCGCGACCGCGACGCCAACACCACCGTCCCGATGCCCGCGCGGCGTTCGATCATGCCGTGTTCGACCAGGTGGGCCAGCGCGGCGCGTATCGTGTAGCGGCTGGCCTCGAACTCGCGGCACAGCTGGCCTTCGGTGGGGACGTGGCCGCCCACCGGGTAGATGCCGTGCTCGATGCGAGCCAGCAGCGCATCCAGGATCTGGCGGTAGCGGGGGCTGTCGCCGGGCGGTGTTTTCGGGTCTCGTGCTGCCGGCATGCCGCGGGGGATACGCAAGTTTCGGTGTAGGGGAAAAGTACCCGGGAAGATAGCACGCAGGGCGGGCGGCGCATGCGGAAAAGCGCCCGACCATGCTAGTCTATGGGGTTGCTTTTCGCTTCCGGAGTCCGGAACGTTCCGGACTCCGACCTCAGGAGACTGGCATGTATCAGGACCTCGCCCTTTACATCGACGGCGAATTCATCCAAGGCGGCGACCGGCGCGAGCAGTACGTCGTCAACCCCGCCACCGGGGAAGTGCTCGGCAAGCTGCCCCACGCCTCGCGCGCGGATCTCGACCGCGCCCTCGCGGCGGCCCAGCGGGCCTTCGAAAGCTGGAAGAAAACCTCGCCCCTGGAGCGTTCGCGCATCCTGCGCAAGGTGGCCGAACTGGCGCGCGAGCGTGCCCAGGAGATCGGGCACAACCTGACGCTGGACCAGGGCAAGCCGCTGGCCGAGGCCGTGGCCGAGATCATGACCTGCTCCGAGCACGCCGAATGGCACGCCGAGGAATGCCGCCGCATCTATGGCCGCGTGATCCCGCCGCGCAACCCCGCCGTGCGCCAGTTCGTCGTGCGCGAGCCGGTGGGCGTGTGCGCCGCGTTCACGCCCTGGAATTTCCCGTTCAACCAGGCCATCCGCAAGGTCTCGGCGGCCGTCGCCGCCGGCTGCACCATCATCCTGAAAGGCCCGGAAGACACGCCCAGTGCGGTGGTGGCCATGGCCCAGCTGTTCCACGACGCCGGACTGCCCCCGGGCGTGCTGAACATCGTCTGGGGCGTACCCAGCGAGATATCTTCCTACCTGATCGAATCGCCCATCGTGCGCAAGATCTCGTTCACCGGCTCGGTGCCGGTGGGCAAGCAGCTGTCGGCGCTGGCCGGTGCCCACATGAAGCGCACCACCATGGAGTTGGGCGGCCACTCGCCGGTATTGGTGTTCGACGACGCCGACGTCGAGCCGGCGGCCGAGATGCTGGCGCGCATGAAGATCCGCAACGCCGGCCAGGTGTGCATCTCGCCCACCCGCTTCTACGTCCAGGAAAAAGCCTACGACAAGTTCGTGGCGCGCTTCACCGATACCATCGCCTCCATCAAGGTCGGCGACGGCCTGGGCAAGGGCGTGGAAATGGGTCCGCTGGCCCACGAGCGCCGGCTGATGGCCATGGAAACCTTCCTGGACGACGCCAGCCAGCGCGGCGGCCGCATCGTGACGGGCGGCTCGCGCATGGGCGAAAAAGGCAATTTCTTCTCGCCCGCGGTCGTGACCGACATCCCCGACGATTCCAAGCTGATGACCGAGGAACCCTTCGGCCCCATCGCCCCGGTCACGCGCTTCAAGACCACCGAGGAGGTGCTCAAGCGCGCCAATAGCCTGCCGTTCGGCCTGGCTTCCTACGTGTTCACGAACTCGCTCAAAACCGCGACCGCCGTGTCCAACGGCCTGGAAGCCGGGATGGTCAACATCAACCACTTCGGCGTCGCCCTGGCCGAAACGCCCTTCGGCGGCGTGAAGGACTCGGGCATAGGCAGCGAAGGCGGCGTCGAGACCTTCGACGGCTATCTCGTGACCAAGTTCATCACGCAGATCTGACGTTGCCACGGAGCGTCCCCGGCTCCCGGGGACGCATCCACCAGGCCAGCGCGGCGAAGCCCGCCAGCGCCCAGGCCGCCAGCCACGACAGCGATCCCGCCACGTCGGCCAGCGGCGCCCCCATCTGGTTCAGCCTGAGCGAGGCATCGATCCCGGCAGTGCTGGGAAAGATCCAGCGCACCGCCTGCAGCACGGGCGGCAGGCTTTCCACCGGCCACGCGAAGCCGGACAGGAAAGCGATGGGCAGCGACGTGAACAGCCATGCCTGCAAGGCCTGCTCGCGGTCCTTGAGCCAGGCGCCCAGCAGCGCCCCCGCCACGCTGACCGCCGGGGCATAGCACAGCAGCAGCACCAGCGCCCCCAGCGGATTGCCCCCGCGCGGGTAGTCCTGCAGCCAGAATATCCAGCCGAAGTAGACCAGCCCGGCGAACAGGCCGGCGGTGGAGAAGGCCAGCACGCGCCCCAGCCAGACCGCGGCCGGCGCCCGCAGGCGCCCGGCCTCGGCCCAGGTGCCGGCCAGCATCGCGACGCCCATCAGCAGCGTCTGCTGCATGATGATCAGCGCCACCGCCGGCACGACGTAGCTGCCATAGCCGCCGGTGGGATTGTAGAGAGCGACGGCACTGACGCCGACCGGACTGCGGCCGGCCATGGCCTGGGCCCGCCCCTGGCCGCGCGCGCTGCGCTGCGCGATTTCGATGCCGGCCGACACCGTGCCGATCACGGCGGTGAACCCGGTCATCACCGCCTTGTTGTAGAGCGCGTAGCTGCCGTTGGTGCTGACCACGACCGGCGCCGGCCGGCCGCGCAGCACGTTGCGCCTGAGGTCCCGGGTCAGCAGCGCGTAGCCTTCGATCTCGCCGCGCCACATCGTCTGCCTGGCGGTTTCCTCATCCCCGGTCACCATCGCCACACGCAGGTCGGGGCTGGCATCGGCGTAGCGCACGATCTGGCGCGACAGGCTGGAGTGGTCCAGGTCCACGATGGCCACCGGCACGCGTTGCAGGACCTCGGTGGCATAGGGCCAGGGATAGAAGAAGCCGTAGAAGACCGGCGCCAGCACGATCAGCAGCAGCGCGCCCTTGTCGCGCAGCAGTTCCGCCAGCGTGTCCCGCCAGGCGGCGGCCCAGCCGCGCGCGGCCATCAGCGGCCTCCCCAGCGCGCGGGCTCGGCCGCCACGCGGCACAACAGCCACGCGCCCGCCAGCGCAAGCAGCGCCGTGCCCACCGGCATCGACACGAAAGCCGGCAGCGACTGGCGCAGGGGCGCCGCCATCTGCAACTGCTCCACCTGCAGCCGTATGTAATGCGTATAGGGCAGCGCCAGCGCCCAGGCGCGCGCGCCGACCGGCATCGCGGCCAGCGGAAAGCCCATGCCGCTGAAGGCGAAGGCCGGCGCCGTCACGACGCCGGCCAGCGACAGCGCCGTGCGCAGGGACCGCGTCGCCAGCGCCGCGGCCGCGCCCATCGCGATCGACAAGGCCATGAAGGCCACCAGGGCCAGGGCCACCCACGGCAGGCTGCCGGGCGGATGCCAGCCCCGGCCCCAGGTCAGCCACAACAGTGCCGCCAGGCCCACGCCGGACAGCCCGGTCCACGGCCACGCGAGTTTGCCGGCCAGCGCGGCCAGGGCCGGCCCCGCCGCGATGCGCACGCCGCCGTCCGGAGCCGTCCCCGCCCCCGTGGCGGCCGCGAGCCAGGCGCCCACCGTTCGGTCGCGGATCTCCCGGCCCACGGCCCAGGCGCCCGCCGTCATGCCCAGGATATGCAGCAGCGCCGGAATCAGCGCGGCCGCCAGGAACTGTTCGTAGTTCAGGCTGGGGTTGAACAAGGCCAGCGAACTGGGCCGGATCGGTTCGGCACTGACCGCCACCGCCTGCGCCGGCTCGCCCCGGCGATTGCGCGCCGCCATCTCGACGCCGACCGACAGCGTCATGGCCACGGTCTGCACGTCGCGCAGGACCAGGCCCGACACCGTGTAGAACTGGGCGTTGTGATACAGCGTGACGTGGCCGCTGGCCCCGCGCTTGATGTCGCGCGAGAAGTCGCGCTCGATCGCCACCACCGCGTAGATGTCGCCCCGCTCCATGCCGGCCCGCGCCTCGGCCAGGTTGGCGTCGCGCCGCGCGATGCGCAGGCCCGGCGCCGCCTCCAGCATGCGCGCGAGCTGGCGCGACAGGGCCGAATGATCGTCGTCCACGATGGCGATGGGCAGGCGCGTGGGGATGCCTGCCGAGAACATCCACCACAGCAGCAGCACGGCCAACAGCGGCACCCAGCTGATCATGGCCAGTTCGCGCGGATGCCGGCGCAGCCAGGCGGCCTCCCGGCCCGCCGCGCGCAGGAAGACGCCGGACCGCGCCTGCCGCTTCGCGGACTTGCCGGCCGTATGCGAAGAAGGCCCGGCGGCCGCGCTCATACCGTCACCGCACCAGCACGCTCATGCCCGGCCGCGCCCCGTCTATCGGCGCCTCCGGACGGGCCCGGACCTCGAAGGTGCGGACGTCGAACCCCTGGCTGGCGCGGGTGGTGCGCCAGGTGGCGAAGTCGGGCAGCACGGCCACGTAATAGACCTTGAAACGCGCGCGGCGCCGGTCCAGCGCCGGCAGTTCGGCCTCGAAGCTCGTCCCGACGGCGAAGCGCGAAAGCCGGTCCTCGCGCACGTTGATGGCCACCCACTGGTCGGCCAGATCGACCACGGTGGCCACCGCCACACCCTGCGGCGACAGCTCGCCGACCTTGGCATAGACCTTGGTGATCTCGCCGGCCACGGGGCTTTTCAGGTTGACCTCGGCTTCGGCCGCCTCGGCCTCGGCCAGCGCGCCGGCCACCTGCCGGGCCTGGCCCGCCGCGGCCTCCTTGTCCTCGGGCCGCGCGCCGTCCAGCGCAAGCTGGTACTGCGCCCGCGCCGCCAGCGCCGCATCGCGCGAGGCGTGGTAGTTGGCGCGCGCCTCGTCGCGCTTCTGCTCGGCCACCAGCCCCTCGCGCGCCAGGTTGTCCACGCGGCGGAACGAGACCTCGGCCAGGTCGGCCGCCGCCTGCGCGCGCTGCCAGTTCAGTTGCGCCATCGTGATCTCCTGCGGGCGCGCGCCGCGATCGGCCTTGGCCTGCACCGCCCGCGCCGCCGCCAGCGCCCCCTGGGCCTGGGCCATCTTGGCGGCGACCTCGGGGCTGTCCAGGCGCACCAGCAGCGAACCGCGCTCCACCCGGTCGCCTTCCCTGACCGCCACCTCGGCCACGCGCGCCGAAATCTTGGCGGCGACGTCGGTTTCCTGGGCCTCCATGTAGCCCTGGAACTGCTCGGGCGCGGGCCGCGACGCGCGCCAGAACCCATAGGCGACGACGGCCAGCGCCAGCACGCCGGCAACGGCGATGGCGAGAGTGGATTTTCTTGCGCTCATGGCAGCTCGGTCTCGTTGTCGTCAGGGGCCGCGGGCGGGATCGGCGACCACGGCCGCCAGCGGCAGGCGCACGTCCGCCCGTTCGATGTAGCGCGGCAGCTCGCCGCCCAGCCCGCTGGCCTCCAGCAGTTCGGCCAGGGACTGGATATAGTCGTAGGCGGCTTGCGCCCTTTCAGTCTGCACCTTGGCGCGGTTGGTCTCGGCATCGATCAGGTCGGTGGCGGTGCTGACGCCTTCGCGCAGGCCGCTGGTGCGCAGGCGCACCACCTCATCGGCCAGTTCCACGCTGGCGCCGGTCGCCAGGAACTGGCGGCGCGCCTGGTCCACCGCACGCCACTTGCTTTCCACCAACAGACTGATGTCCTGCCGCGCCTGGGCCTCGGTCAATTGGGCCTGGAGGACGGTCTTGTCGCTGGCGGCGTCCAGCGACGGCCGGTCGAGCGAATCCCACAGCGTCCAGCGCACGCCCACGCCCACCAGCCAGCTGCCATTCTCGCTGCGGATCTGGTGCCCGCCGAAGGCGAACACCTGCGGCCGCCGGGTGGCGGTCTCCACCGCATGCAGCTGGCGTGCCTGCTCTTCCTTGGCCGCGACCTTGCCCAGCGCGGGGTGGCCGTGCATCGCGGCATCCAGGAAGTACGGCAGCGGCTCGATGGCCTGGGTCAGGATGAACAGCGGCGTCGACGGCCGCACGGCCTCGTCCATGCGCAGCGTGCGGCCCAGCGCGACCTGCGCCAGTTCCAGCTTGTCCTGCGCTTTGCGCTCCTCGCGCCGCGCATCCTCCAGCGCGACGCGCGCCTGCAACCGATCGACGCGGGCGATGGTGCCTTCGGCCATCATGCGCTCGGCGGCGCGGTCGTGTTCGCCGATGGCCCGCAGGACCTCGCGGCGCAGGTCCCATGCGCGGGCGGCGAGTTGCGCGGCGAAATAGCGCTTGGCCAGCGTGGTCTGTACCTCGTAGCCGGCCTGGGTCGCGTCCGCGCGCGCCTCGTCGGCCTGGGCATGGACCAGGCCGCGCGCCGCGTCGGTGGCCCCGCCCAGATAGAGCGGCCAGATGCCGATCAGGGATTTGTTGGTCAGGGACCCGTGCCGTTCCAGCTCCACGTTGGAAGGCAGGGGCAGCGGAATGCCGAGGTTGTTCAGCCCGGACAGGCTGAGATTGGCGTTGGCCTCGTAGCGGATGTGCGAGGCGGACACGCTAAGCGAAGGCCCGCCCAGGTTGCGCACGCCTTCGAGCTGGAGTTCCTTGCTTTGGACCGCCGCCCGCGCCGCGCCCAGCTTGTCGGACCGCGCCAGCACCTGCTGCTGCGCCGCCTGGAAACTCAAGGCGGGCAGCGCCTGGGCCGCCGCGCCCGCGTGCAGGACGACGGCCACCCCGGCCATGGCCCCGCGCACTGCCCACCGCCGCGGCTCACCCCTGCCCGAACGGAACTGCCAGCCCCTGGACGTCGACGCATGCACGGATCCCGTCCCCCCGAAAAGAACGGCGGGGCCGGACATCCCCCGCCAGCCGCGCCTGTTGGGGACATGATAAAGAAAACAGGCCAATAGTGCGCATCTTGCGCATCACATCGCCGACAGTCCTCCATCGACCAGCACGTGGGTCCCGGTCATGAACGAGGCCTCGTCCGAGGCCAGCCACAGCACCGGCCAGGCGATCTCCTCGGGTGCCGCCCAGCGCCGCAGCAGGGACGTGTCGCTGCGCTCGCCCTTCAATTGCTCGACCGCCTTGCCGCGCGCCTGGGCCCGGCCCACGTGGAACTCGGTCAGCGTCGATCCCGGGCACACGGCGTTGACGCGCACGCCGTATGGCGCTTCCTCGAACGCCAGCGTGCGGGTCATCGCCAGCAGGCCGGCCTTGGTCGCGTCGTAGATGCCCATGCCCGCCCTGCCCGTCACCGCGTAGCACGACGAGACGATCACCACGCTCCCCTTGCCCGACTCGCGCAGCGCGGGCAGCGCGGCACGGCAGTAGTTGGCCGTGCCGATCAGGTTGACGTCCACCATGGCGCGCCACTCCTCGGGCCGGGCCGCGGACAAGGGCGAGTAGTTGCGCATGGCCGCATTGCAGACCAGGACGTCCAGCCCGCCCCAGGTCCGCCCGGCCAGCTCGGCCGCGCCTGGCGCCGCGTCCTCGTCGGCCACGTCGGCGGCCAGGTGTTCGACCCGGGCCCGCGGGTACTGCTCGCGCAGCACGGCGGCGGTGCGCGCCAGCGCGTCGGCATCGCGGTCCACCAGCAGCACCGCCGCGCCTTCCTGGCAGAAGACCCGAGCGATGGCGGCGCCTATGCCCGCGCCGCCGCCGGTGATCAGGGCCCTGCGTTCGGCAAGTCTGGCCATGACTCAACCCGCCTTGGCGCCGGTGGCCTTGATGACCTTGCCCCAGCGCTCCACTTCGGTCCGTATCCAGGCACCGAACTGTTCCGGCGTGTTGGCCACGACCTCGAACTCCATGTCGCGCAGCTTCTGCTGCACGTCCGGCATGTGCAGGACCTTCACGATCTCCTTGTTGTAGCGGTCGATGATGGGGCGCGGCGTGCCTGCCGGCGCCAGGAAGCCTATCCACGACGTGGCGACGAAATGGGGATAGCCCGACTCGATCATGGTCGGGATGCCGGGCGTGCTGGCGAAGCGCTTCTCGCCCGTCGAGGCCAGCAGCTTGAGCCGCCCTTCCTTTACGTACTGCTGGACGTTGCCGGGCACCATGAAAGCCGCCTGCACGTTGCCCGCCACCAGGTCGACCAGCGCCGGCGAGGCGCCGCGATAGGGCACGTGCGTGGCGCCCAGTCCCGAGGCTTCGTTCAGCATTTCCATGGTCAGGTGCGAGGCGCTGCCCGTGGCCACCGATCCGTACGACAGCTTGCCCGGATGGGCCTTGGACCAGGCCACCAGATCGGCCACGCTCTTGACCGGCAGTCCCGGGTTGACCACCAGGTACTGCGGCGAGCTGACCGCGAGCGTGATCGGCGCCAGGTCGGTCACGGGGTCGTAAGGCATGTTGTCGAACAGCGTCTTGTTGATGGCGATGGGCCCGTTGTAGCCCACCAGCAGCGTGTAGCCGTCCGGCGGCGACTTGGCCACCAGGTCGGCGCCGATGTTGCCGCCGGCGCCCGGCTTGTTCTCGACGATGACGGGCTGCCCGAGTATGCCCTCGAGCTTGGACGCGACCAGCCGTCCCAGCACGTCGTTGGTGCTGCCCACGATGGGCACGATGATGCGCACCGGCTTGGTGGGCGCCCATTCCTCGGCGGCCACGGCCGCCGGGACGACGGAACAGACGGCCAGCGCACAGGCCGCGTTGCGTAGCAATGCTTGCATGAAAGTCTCCTTACCCTCTCGTTCTTGAAGCGGCCGGCTTGGCCTTGACCGCATGGCTACACGCTGTAGACCGGCTCGTTCAGGCCGTCCGCCAGGTGTCTCTTGGCCCACTCCATCGGATCGGCGGCACGGTCCAGCAGGACGCCGGCGGCGCGCACGCGCTGCGCCGCGCCGTCCAGCGCCGGCGGTTCCGAACCGTTGGCCAGGCCCACCGCGGCTTCGTGCAGCATGCGGCGCGCCATGACGATGGCGCGATCCGTGGGCAGCAGCCGTTCGGCCTCGTGGTCCTGGATGGGTCCCATGCTTTCCTGCAGCGACGCGTCCTGCATGGCGAAGCCGAACACGCCGCTGTACGCGCGCTTCTCTTTCTGCGCCACGCGATCGATCAGGTAGTCGTTGTCCTTGTTGGCGAGCGGGCGGAAGGTGACGGGATCGCAGGGCGCGTGGATGCCCCGGCCCGCGTCCAGGTCCGCGCGCTCCTGCTCGGACAGCGGCTTGTCGGGGTGGAAATTGATGCTCCAGGCCCAGCAGTTGTGGTCATCGATGGGTACCCAGACGTGGCCGCCCAGGGCATGGTCGCCGAATGGCGGAATCAGCGTGAACCACGGGAACAGCCACTGGGTGATGCGCCAGTAGTACGAATCCGGTTCGCCGTTGCGGCGGCCGTACAGCGACAGGCCGAAATCGTTCTTCTCGATGTCGAACACGACGTTGCCGTCGGCCTTGATGTAGTCGTTGGCCTTGGTGCCCTGGTGCAGCGGATCCACGTCGACCTCGTAGCGGTGCACGTACGACACGTGGCTGGTGTCGATGCCGCCTTCCATGGCCTGCAGGTAATTGGATTCCTGCAGCCGCTTGGACACGTAGATGTGGCTTTCCGGCAGGCCGCACCATTCGACCTCGGGCAGGCTGGGCTGGGTTTCGGGCGGACCCATGTAGGCCCAGACGACGGAGCCGCGCTCGATGCACGGATAGGCCTTGATACCCATGCGGCTGCAGCTTTGCGGCGCCGACGGCACGTCCACGCATTCGCCCAGGCGGTTGAACTTCAGGCCGTGATAAGCGCAGCGGATGCCGTCCTCTTCGTTGCGGCCGAAGTACAGCGACACGCCGCGATGCGAACAGAACTCGTCGATCAGCCCCACCTGCCCGCTGCTGTCGCGGAACGCCAGCAGCTTCTCGCCCATGATCTGGACCCGCACCGGCGGGCAGTCGGGCTCGGCGATCTCGTTCGATTTCAGGATGGGGACCCAGTAGCGCCGCAGCAGATTGCCCATGGGCGTGCCCGGGCCGGTGCGCACCAGGATTTCCGAGGTTTCCTTGTTCATGACTCCACTTTCTCCTGCGGGTAATGTCCGTTCTGTGATAATTGAGTCCATTCTACGGACATAAAACGGATTGTCAACGGGTACGCGGCAGCAGAACCCGGCGGCGGCTCGGCTACGATGTCGGGCTCGATGGACAGAGACGAATGAGGAAAGGCGTGGCGGAAACCGAGAAACCGGGCGAAAGCGTGCGGGCCGTGGACCGGGCCCTGGAGATCCTGCTGGCCTTCACGGCCACGGACTACGAGCTGACGGTGGGGCAGTTGCTCAAGCGCGTGGACCTGAGCCGGCCCACGCTGTACCGCCTGCTGTACACGCTGGAACAATGCGGCTTCGTGGTGTCGGAGGGCGATCCGCAGAAATTCCGCCTGGGACCCGCCGTGGGCCAGCTCGCCCACGTCTGGACCTCCAGCCTGGACCTGAGCGCACTGGCGGCGCCGCCGATGCAGCGGCTGCGCGAGCAGACCGGCGAGACCGTCGCCCTGTTCCTGCTGCAAGGCGGCGACCGGCTCTGCATCGCCGAACTGCCCAGCCCCCAGCCCCTGAGTTTCAAGCGCGGCATCGGCTATCGGGAACGGATCTCGGTGGGCGCCAGCGGCCGGGCCATCCTGGCCAACATCGGACAGGGCGACGAGGACCGGCGCCGCTACGCGGCCGAGCGTGGCCTGGACATCGCGCAGCCGGCCGAGGACCTGGACATGGTGAAGCAGCGGGGCTATGCCGTCAGCAGGGACGAACTGATACAGGGCGCGGTGGCGATCGCCGCGCCGTTCTTCGACCGCAGCGGCCAGGTGGCGGGCTCGCTGGGCGTGTTCGGCCCCGGCGCCCGGCTGCCCGCCGAGCGCATCAAGGAATTCGGAGAACGCGTGATGCGGGAAGCCGCCGAACTGTCGCGCACGCTGGGCAGCCGGACGGCGCCCTGAGCGTGGCGGATCAGGCCCGCCGCGCGGGCGTGGCGGCCGCGCGCGCGGCCGCCAGCCGCTGCGGGTCCTGCGCCCGCAGCCGGACGTCCGGGCCCAGCCCGCTCACGTCCACGAACTGGAAACGGCGCGCCTGGTCCAGGTCCTCGATCAACGGCAGGCGCGCCATGCCCGCGCCCTCGCCCAACAGCACGGGCGCCATGTAGACCAGCAGTTCATCCACGCAGCCGGCCTGCAGCAAGGCGCCGGTCAGCACCGCGCCGGCCTCGGCATGGACTTCGTTGATGTCGTGCTGCCCCAGCCAGCGCATGACGCCGGGCAGGTCGACCCGGCCATCCGCGCCCGGCAGGCAGATGACGCGCGCGTTGCGCGCCGCCAGGTCGGCGGCGCGGCCGGCATCCTCGCGCGCCGTGAAGATCCAGGTTTCCGCGCCATCGAGCAGGCGCGCGCCGGCCGGCATGCGCAGATGCGTATCCAGCACGATCTTGCGCGGCGGGCGCGTGGTCGCCACATGGCGCACGTCCAGGCGGGGATCGTCGGCCAGCACGGTGCCGATGCCGGTCAGCACGGCGCAGCTGCGCGCGCGCCAATGGTGGCCGTCGGCCCTGGCGGCCTGGCCGGTAATCCATTGCGACCGGCCGTTGGGCAGCGCGCTGCGCCCATCCAGCGACGCCGCCATCTTGGCCCAGAGCCAGGGCGTGCCGCGGCTCATGCGGGAGACGAAGCCGACGTTCAGCGCCAGCGCCTCGTCCAGGCACACGCCCGCGGTGACGGCGATGCCGGCGGCGCGCAGCCGCGCCAGGCCTTCGCCGTTGACGCGCGGATTGGGATCGCCCATGGCCACGACGACCCGCGCCGGCGCGGCGGCGACGAGCGCGTCGACGCAAGGCGGCGTACGGCCATGGTGGCTGCACGGCTCCAGCGTGACGTAGACGGTGGCGCCTTCCACGGAAAGGCCGCGCGCCTGCGCGTCGCGCAGCGCCCGGACCTCGGCATGCGGCCCGCCCACGGGCTGGGTCGCGCCCTCGCCCAGGATCTGGCCGTCGCGCACGATGACGCAGCCCACGCGTGGGTTCGGTGAAGTCGTGTACAGGACGCCGTCGGCCAGCGACAATGCGCGCCGCATCCAGGCGGCATCCTCGGGACGTTCGGCGATCTCGGCGCTCATCGGCGATCAGGATTTCGTGGCGGGAGGCCGGGGCCCCTGGATCTCGCGCACGACGTCGGTGAATTCGTCCACGTCCTCGAAGCTTTTGTAGACCGAGGCAAAACGGATGTAGGCGATCTTGTCGAGCTTCTTGAGTTCCTGCATGACCAGTTCGCCCACGCGCTCGGACGGTACCTCGCGCAGGCCGCTGGTCATCAGGGCTTCCTCGATGCGGGTAACGGCGGCTTCCACCGCGTCTGCGCTGACGGCCCGCTTGCGCAGCGCCAGCATCAGGCTGCCGCGCAGCTTGCCCTGGTCGTACTCCGACCGGCTGCCATTGCGCTTGACCACTGCCGGCAGCGACAGCTCCACCCGCTCGTAGGTGGTGAAGCGTCGATCGCAATGCGTGCAGCGGCGGCGCCGGCGAATGGCGCTGCCTTCTTCCAACACCCGGGTGTCCATCACCTGGGTGTCCTCATGGCGACAGAAAGGACACTTCATGTATGGTCCTCGATCCTCTGCAACCTAGAACACCCCCTCCAGGGCGCCGCGGATCCGGCTTTGCCGGTCCGCCAGCGCCGCCCCCTCGAGGGGGCGCCCGAAGGGCGTAGGGGGTGGGCCCTCCTACCCACCGTAGACCGGGAACTTCGCGGTCAGGGCATTGACGCGCTCGCGCACGGCCGCGATGTTGGCCTCGTCGCGCGGGTTGTCCAGCACGTCGGCGATGAGGTTGGCGGTCAGGCGGGCCTCGTCTTCCTTGAAGCCGCGCGTGGTCATGGCCGGCGAGCCGACACGCACGCCGCTGGTGACGAAGGGCTTTTCCGGATCGTTCGGAATGGCGTTCTTGTTGACCGTGATGTGGGCCTGGCCCAGCGCCAGTTCGGCGTCCTTGCCCGTGATGCCCTTGGCGCGCAGGTCCACCAGCATGACGTGGCTTTCGGTGCGTCCCGACACGATGCGCAGGCCGCGCTCGACCAGCGTCTCGGCCATCACCTTGGCGTTGGCCACGACCTGGGCGGCGTACTGCTTGAACGAGGGATCCAGCGCTTCTTTGAAGGCCACGGCCTTGGCGGCGATGACGTGCTCGAGCGGGCCGCCCTGGATGCCGGGGAAGATGGCGGAGTTGACGGCCTTCTCGAACTCGGCCTTGCACATGATCAGGCCGCCGCGCGGGCCGCGCAGCGACTTGTGCGTGGTCGAGGTGACGAAATCGGCGTGCGGGACCGGGTTGGGGTAGGCGCCGCCGGCGACCAGGCCGGCGTAGTGGGCGATGTCCACCATGAACAGCGCGCCGTTGGCCTTGGCGATCTGGGCGAAACGGGCGAAGTCGATGCGCAGCGCATAGGCCGAGGCGCCGGCCACGATCAGCTTGGGCTTGTGCTCGGCGGCCAGGCGCGCGACCTGGTCGTAATCGATTTCCTCCTGGGCGTTCAGGCCGTAGGACAGGAAGTTGTACAGCTTGCCCGAGGCATTGACCGGCGAGCCGTGCGTCAGGTGGCCGCCCTCGGCCAGGCTCATGCCCAGCACCGTGTCGCCGGGCTTGAGCACGGCCATGTACACGCCCTGGTTGGCCTGCGAGCCCGAATTGGGCTGCACGTTCACGGCATCGGCGCCGAAGATCTGCTTGGCGCGGTCGATGGCCAGCTGCTCGACGATGTCCACGAACTCGCAGCCGCCGTAATAGCGCTTGCCGGGATAGCCTTCGGCGTACTTGTTGGTGAGTTGCGTGCCCTGGGCCTGCATGACGGCGGGGCTGGCGTAGTTTTCCGAGGCGATCAGCTCGATGTGCTGTTCCTGGCGCTGGTTTTCCAGCTCGATGGCGGACCAGAGTTCGGGATCGGCCTGGGCGATGGTGCGGTTGCGGTCGAACATGACGGTTTCCTTCCTGTGCAGAACGGGGGCCAACCGACGGGTTCAAAGCGACGGCCAGCCGATATGACGGAAACCGCGCCACATCGTCCTGCTGCGCCTGCGCGGCAGGGCAGCCGAAACGAAAGACGGCGTGACGCGATCTACGAATCTGCCTAACGGCTGCCCAGGCGAACGGCGGGCGGCGCGGCCGCGCCCCGGATGGGACGAACCGAACCGCCGGAACCCTGCGCTTCCTTGTGGTAAACCCACCTAGGCCCCAGGCCTAGAGTCGCCAGTCACGCAGGGTGAAGGCAAGGAGTAGTTTACCCCAGACTGGCGCGCCCCGGCACCGGTCTGCGCGGCGGCGCAACATGGGCTATCGTGGCAGCCTGACCGCGACCGACAACCGACTTCCAGGACTCTCCCGATGAAGCACCGCATCCTGCAGATCGCCTCCATCACGCCCGCCGTCGACGCCCGCCTGGCGCGCGACTACGACGTGGCGCCCCTGTGGAAACAGGCCGATCCCGCCGCCTTCCTGGCCGAGCACGGCGCCGGGTTCGAAGGCATCGCGATCCACGTGCGCGATGCCTGCGGCGCCGACATCCTGGCGGCCCTGCCCAACGCCCGCGTCATCGCCAACTTCGGCGTGGGCTACGACCGGATAGACATCGACACCGCCAAGCGCCAGGGCATGCAGATCAGCAACACCCCGGAAGTGCTGGACGGCTGCGTCGCCGACCTGGCCATGGGGCTGGCGATCGACGCGGCGCGCGGCATTTCCGTCACCACCCGCTTCGTGCGGGCCGGCGGCTGGAAAACCGGCCAGCGTCCGCTGATGACGCGCGTCCACGGCAAGAACATGGGCCTGCTGGGCTTCGGCGGCATCGGCCAGGCCATCGGCCGGCGCGCCGCCGGCTTCGACATGGACGTGCGCTACCACACGCGCCGCCCGGTCGCCGGGTCCCCCTACCGGCACGAGCCCTCGCTGGTGGAACTGGCCCGGTGGGCTGATTTCCTGGTGGTGGCCTGCCCCGGCGGCGCGGCCACCCGCCACCTGGTGAACGCCGAAGTCATGGAGGCCCTGGGCCCGTCCGGCATTCTGGTCAACATCGCGCGCGGCAGCGTGGTGGACGAGGCCGCGCTGGTGCAGGCGCTGCAGGCCGGGCGCCTGGGCGGCGCGGGGCTGGATGTGTTCGAGCACGAGCCCGACGTCCCCCAGGCCCTGCTGGAGATGGACAACGTGGTGGCGGTCTCGCACATCGCCGGCTTCACCCGCGAATCGCGGGCGGACATGGAAGCCCGCGTGTGCGACAACCTGGATGCGTATTTCCGCACCGGGCAGGTGTTGAACCCGGTTCCCTAAAGCTCCATCAACTGCCGCGCGTCGGCCTGCCCACGCGCGGATTCACCCTCCCAGGTCTCGGACGCGGACCAGCGCTGGTCCAGGATGACTTCGACACCGCTCAGGTTGCCGGCATCCTGGATGGTGGTCATCAGCACTTCGAGAATGCGGCGGGTATTGACCGAAAAAGAACGAAGGTGTCGGGTGGTCAGGCATATTTCCCGCGAAATGCGGGGTTCGCATAACTCCCGGAACTTCAGTTCATTGAGTGGTCCCGCCTGGGCGGCCAGCGCCGGCACCACCGAGATTTTCCCGCCCAAGCCCAGCATGGCGTAAAGGGAATGGGTACTGGACACGTTGTCGTGCAGCTGGGCCCTGTCGTGCAGGCCCAACTCCGGGTAGTTCTCCAGGAAGGCGCCGATGCCGGTGTCTCCCGTCAGCCCGATGTAGTCGTACTGCGCCAGGTCCGACCACTTGATCGGACCATTGGTACAGGCCAAGGGGTGGTCGTTGGGAAAGATCACGCCGAACGGGTCGGCCAGCATGGGCACGTAATTGAGCTCGGGATAGTTGTTGAGGCGGCTGCACAGGCCGAAATCGACGTCGCCGTCGAGCACGGCCCGCTCGATCTTGTCCGACCCGCCGTCGCGCACCGAAACGGTGATGGCGGGATAGGCCCGCCGAAACGCCGCCAGCGCCGGGGTCAGGATGTGCATGATCATCGACGGCGCGGCGGCGATGCGCACGTGCCCCCGCTGGCTCTTGGCGATGGCCTGGAGATCCCCGATGGCGCTGTCGAAGTCCCGCAGGATGCGCTCGGCCACGGCCTTGAAGCGGACGGCATCGTCAGTCAGGACCACGCGCCGCGTCGTGCGGTCGAACAGCTTCAGCCCGACCGCTTCCTCGAACTGCTGGATGGTGGCGGTCAGGGACGATTGCGTATGGAACAGCCGCGCGGCGGCCAGGGTGAACGAACCGGTTTCGGCAATGGCGACGAAACACCGCAGGTGACGCAGGGAAATCTTTCTCATGATGGCGAGCCTTCGAAAGACACCGCTCGAACAACCCTGGACGTGTTGCAGCGCGGTATTCGCGCCGGGCTCCCGCCGTGCGGCGTGGGCGGATCAGGTCTGGCCCGCCGTGACCGCCGTCTCGAAGCGATCGAAGAATTCTCCTGCGAGCTTCCTGGCGACTCCTTCGATCAATCTTGCTCCCACCTGGGCCAACTTTCCTGCGACCTGAGCCTGGGCATCATAGGCCAGGCGCGTACCGCCGTCAGCGGGGTCCAACACCACATCGGCGCCGCCTTTTGCCAGGCCCGCCGCCCCGCCGCTGCCTTCGAACACCAGCCGGCAACGCGCCGGCGCCTGCGCGTCGGCGATGGTGAAGGTTCCCGAGAACCGCGCCTTGACGGGGCCGATGGCCATCACGACCACGGCCCGGTAGCGGGTGTCGTCCTCGCGCTCGACCGATACGCAGCCGGGTATGCACTGCTGCAGGATGGCCGGGTCGAACAGGCTTTCCCAGGCGGTCTGCCGATCGACGGCCAGTTGCCGTTCTCCGGTAATGTTCATGAATGGAATGTCCTTGAGGGGGTTTCGGATTCAGCCGGCCTTGGCCAGCCGGTCGCGCGCCATTTCAGTGGCCTTGACGATGCCGGCATAACCGGTGCAGCGGCACAGGTTCCCGGCCAGTTGGTCGCGGATCTGGTGTTCCGATGCGCAGCAGCCGCGCGCCAGCGCATCGCGCACCATGATGACCATGCCGGGCGTGCAGAAGCCGCATTGCAGTCCATGCGCCTCGGAAAAGCATTCGCGGATGACCGCCATCGCGGCATCGTCCTCGAAGCCTTCGATGGTCGTCACCGACCGGCCGTCGACCGCGGCCGCCAGCGTGATGCAGGCCCGCACGGGCTCGCCGTCCACCAGCACCGAACAGGCGCCGCACACGCCGTGTTCGCAGCCGAGATGGGTGCCGGTCAGGCCGCAGTGGTCGCGGACGAAATCGGCCAGCGTCATGCGGTCCTCGACCTCGCCCGCTACCGGCGCACCGTTCACTGTCAATGCAAGCTTCATGTCTGCTCCTGCAATCGCGCGCACGCGCGTACGACCATGGTCCGATGCAGATGGAACTCGTAGGACGACGCGGCCAACCCCGTAGCGTCCCGCACGTCCGCGTCCACCACCTGCCCGAGCTGCCGCGGATCGACCCGATCCCCTTCGGCCAGCAACGCCGATACGCGCCCCAGCCGGCATGGTTTGTCTCCCGCCGCGCCCAGCGCCACCTCGGCCAGTTCCCGAGCCGGATCGCGTACGACGGCCGCGATGGAATGGGCGAACTCGCCCGACTTCCGGCAGAACTTCTGATAGCTCCACCGAGCCAGATCGGACAGAACGGGCACGGTCACGCCGACGAGGATCTCGTCCGGCCGCAGCGCGGTCTCCATCAATCCGAGCTGGAATCGCGCCAACGGCAGCCGGCGTTCGCCGCCGGTGCCGCGGATGACGGTTTCGGCCCCCAGCGCCAGCAGCGCCGTGGGCCAGTCCGCCGCGGGATCGGCGTGGGCCAGACTGCCGCCCAGCGTGCCGCGGTTGCGCACCGAACGAAAGGCAATGCCGCCGGCCACGTGCCGCAGGTAGCCGCGCGACGGATCCTCGATCCTGCCGTCCTCGATCATGGCGTGCGTAACGCCCGCACCGATGAACACGCGATCGTCCTCGGCCGCGCTGCGCCGCAGTTCGGCCAATCCGGAGATGTCGATCATGGTGTCCGCCACCGTCAGGCGCAGGTTCATCATGGGCACCAGCGACTGGCCGCCGGCCAGGAAGCGAGAGGTCTCGCCGCCGGCCGCCAGCGCCTCGTCCAGGGTCGCGGCGCGGCGATAGGAAAACGGCGCGGCCTTCATTGCACCACCTCGCCTTCCCGATGCGCGCGGGTTGCGCTCGGCGTGCCTTCGGCTGCCGCGACGATGGCGGCCCGCACGCGCTGCGGCGTCATGGGCGTTTCGTTCAGCTCGGCGCCCAGGCCGCGCAGCGCGTCACGCACCGCGTTGGCGATCGCGGCCGGCGGCGGAATGGCGCCGCCCTCGCCCATGCCTTTCATGCCGTACTCGGTGTGCGGCGTGGGCGTCACCATGTGGCCGATCTTGATGGGCGGCGCCTCGGGCGCGCCTGGCATCAGGTAATCGCCCAGCGTCGTCGCCAGCGGCTGTCCATTCTCGTCATAAGGGATTTCTTCGTACAGCGCCGTGCCTATGCCCTGCACGATGCCGCCGATGATCTGGCCGTCGACGATCATGGGATTGACCACGGTGCCGCAGTCCTCGACGCAGGCGTAGTCCAACAGATCGATCTTGCCCGTATCCGGGTCCACGGCCACCACGGCCGCATGCGTCGCATAGGTGAACACACCGGTGTCGACCTGCGGCTCGTAGGTCGTCGTCACGTCGAGCAGGGGTTCCATGCCCGGCGGCAGCGCTTCCTGCCGCAGATGCGCGATGCGGCCGATCTCGTCGAAGCCCATCGACCCTTCGGGCCCGTGCACGCTCCCGTCCTCGAAGCGCAGCGCCTCGGCTTCGCACTTCATGGCGTACGCGGCGATGGCCGCCATCTTGGCGCGCAGCAGCCGGCACGCCCGGGCCACCGCGCCCCCCGACATGACCATGCTGCGCGAAGCGAAGGTCCCCATGCCGAATGGCGAGACCTGGGTGTCGCCATGCCGGACCGACACGCGGGCCGGATCGATGCTCAATTCGTGATGGGCGATCTGCGACAAGGCCGTCTCCAGGCCCTGCCCATGCGACACGATGCCCACCATCAGCATGAGCGATCCGTCGGGCATCATCCGCGCCGTGGCCGACTCGTAGCCCGGGATCACCGGCGTGCCGCGCGAGACCCATTCGCCGCAGCCGTGCGCGGTCTGCTCGGTGAACGCCGCAAAGCCCACGCCAATCAGGCGGCCGTCGGCTTCGCCCTGCTTCTGGCGCGCCCGCACCCCGGCCAGCTCGATCAACCCGGCGGCACGCCGCACCGACTCGCCGTAGTTGCCGGTGTCGAAGAGCAGATTGGTGATGGACCGGTACGGCATGGCGTGCTCGGGCACCATGTTTTCCACACGCACCTCCCAGGGCTCGCGGCCCACGGCGTGGGCGATTTCGTCGATGGTGCGCTCGATGGTGAAACAGGCGGCCGGGCGCGCCACGCCTCGATATGCGCCTATGGGCGACTTGTTTGTGGCCACGGTATAGCTGCGGCAACGATAGCTGGGCACGTCATAGGGGCCGGGGATGTTCTTGGCAACCATGCCCGTCTCCATGAAAGGGCTGTTGGGCCAGTGCGAATAAGCCCCGGCATCCACATAGACCTCCACGTCCAGGCCCAGGATGCGGCCGCGTGCGTCGGCGTAGGCCTTCACCTTGTGATGATGCTCGCGGCAATGGATGGCGCTCAGCAGGTGCTCCCGCTTGTCGTCCAGCCAGCGGACCGGCCGCTTGAGCTTGAGCGCCAGCGCCGCCACCATCAGCTCTTCCGGATACAGCACGCGCTTGGCGCCAAAGCCGCCGCCCATGTCGGGCGAGATCAGACGCAACCGCCGCTCCTCGATACCCAGCACCTGCGCCATACCGACCCGCGTCTGGTGCGGCGACTGGCTGCCCGTGTAGACGCACAGTTCGTCCAGCCGGTCGTCCCACACCGCCAGGATGGCGCGTCCTTCCAGCGGCACGGCGGACTGGCGGTTCATCCGGTATTCGCGCTCGATCACCACCGCGGCCTCGCGCCGCGCGGCCGCCAGGTCGCCGAACTCGGCGTCGCGCGCCACGTACACGTTGTCGCCCCATTCCTCGCGGATCAGGGGCGCGCCGGGCAGCGTGGCCGCGACGGTATCGACCACGGCCGGCAGTTCCTCGATGTCGACCAGCACCGAGTCGGCGATGTCCTCGGCCATCGCCCGTGTGGGCGCGATCGCCATCGCCACCGGCTCGCCGGCGAAGCGGACGCGATCGGTGGCCAGGGCCGGATGCTCGGAATACTTGAAGCCGTCGATCTTGGGGACCGCCACGATGGGCTTGACGGCGGGAAAATCCCTGGCGGTGAACACCTGGTCGCGGTACTCGTCGGGAATGACGATGCCGCGCACGATGCCGTGGGCGCTGGAACTGCGCACGAACGCGACCTCCAGCATGCCCGGCACGCGGATGTCGCCGACGAACTGCCCACGCCCCCGCAGATGGCGCCAGTCCTCCCGGCGGCGCAGGCGCGCCCCGATCCCCTTTGCCGTCGCCGTGGACGAGCCGCTCGCATCCTTGTCGGTCATCAGTCGCGCTCCAGTCCCATGTCCTTGACGAGCTTACGGTAAGTCGTGGCGTCGTGGCGGCGCAACTGGGCAAACTCCGTCGAACTGATCAGATAGGGTTCCGCGCCCAGCGTGGCGAGCTGCTTGCGCATCTCCGGCGACTGCACCGCCTTGTGGATGGCGGCATTGAGCTTCTCCACGACGGCTGGCGGCATGTGGGCCGGCCCTTCTATGCCCATCCAGAAATTCATGGTGGCCGAGGGGTATCCCGCTTCGATCGCGGTGGGCACGTCGGGCAATATCGAGGAGCGCTCCTTGGACATCACCACCAGCGGACGCACTTGCCCGGCGCGCACGTAGCCTATGGTGGAGGGCAGCGAATCGAACACCATCGACACCCGTCCCGAGATCACGTCGGGAAAGGCCAGCCCCGACGACTTGTACGGCACGTGGGTCATGGTGATGTTCATCGCGTTCTGCAGGATCTGGCCCGACAGGTGGCCGGTGCTGCCCGGCCCGGCCGAGGCGAAGCTCAGCTTGTTCCGGCCTTCGCCCTTGGCATAGCTGGCCATGTCGGCCAGGGACTTCACCGGCAGGTCGTTGTTGACCGCCAGGATGTTGGGCGTGGTCACCAGCGTGCCGATCGCGGTGAAATCGTCGATCGCATGGTAGGAAAGGTTCTTGAGCAGCACGGGCGCCACCACGACCATGGGCGGACTGGTCAACAGGATCGTGTAGCCGTCGGGCGGGGCGGCGGCCACGACCGCGGCGCCTATGGTGCCGCCCCCGCCGCCGCGGTTTTCCGCGACCACCGACTGCCCCAGCGCGTCGCTCATGGACTTGGCCAGCACCCGTCCGATCGAATCGGATACGCCACCGGTCGCATACGGAATCACCAGCCGGATCGGCTTGCTGGGGAACTCGTCGGCCACCGCTGCGGAGGGCGTCACCCAGGCCGCGCACACCATGGCCATCCCGGCCACGGCCCACCCGGCCCGCGTGGATGGCGACTTCACCTTACAACACCTGCCAGAGCTTCTCTCGATCATCTCAGCCTCACGTGTTTAGGGAACTACGGGATGTCGCCTCCTCCGTCCTGCAACCTGCCTCAGACGGCGGCCACCACCACGATCTCGACTCGGCATGCCGGGTCATTCAGTTCGACCTTGCCGCAACAACGAGTGGGGGTCTGCCCGGGCACGACCCAGGCATCCCACACCGCGTTCATCGCCGCAAAATCGTCCATCGTCTTCAACCAGATCTGCGCGCTCAGCATCCGGCTCTTGTCGGTCCCCGCCTGCCCGAGCAATTCGTCCACCTTGGCCAATACCTGGCGGGTCTGGCCGGCGATGTCTTGCGAGCGGTCGTCGGGCACCTGGCCCGACAGGTAGGCAATGCCGTGGTGAACCAGCGCCCGGCTGCGCCGCGCGCTCTGGTCGATGCGTGTCATGTCACTCATGCTTTCTTCTCCAGTGATCCATAGGCGCCGCCGCCGGCGGTCTCCATCAATACGCGGTCGCCGGCGCGCAGCACGCGCGGTTCGGTGGGATCGACGGCCTGGCCGTTGATGGCCAGGCGTCCGGGCTGGCCGGCGCCGCCGCCCGCCAGCCCGGACGGCGCGGACTTGAGCTGGGTCATCAGGAACGAGGCTGCCGCATCCGGTGCATCGGGCAGCAACTCGTACTCGAAGCGGATGCCGCAGCCGCCCGGCTGGCGCCCCTCGCCGCCGCTGCCGCGGCGGATCTCGCGCCGCAGGACACGGATGGGCGCCAGGGACTCCATCATCTCGACCGGGGTATTGCCCAGGTTGGCCGGAAAGCTCAGCGCCGAGAACCCAGGCCGGCGCGCGTTGGCCCCCTGCCCCGCGTTCAGGAAGTTGACAACGGCGTAGCGCTTGCCCCGGTACTCGCCCGACATGGTCATCGACGAATTCGGCGACCCCGAGGCCCAGACCTTTTCGGGCAGCACCTCGGCCAGCGCCTTGAAGACGGCGCCCGGCAACAGATGGCCGATGGCGCTGCGGCCGCCCGACGCCGCGGGATAGGTCGGATTCAGCAGCGAACCGAGCGGCGCCTGGGTCGTGATGGGCAGGAAGCTGCCTTCGTTGTTCGGAATGTCCGCGCACAGCAAGGCCTTCAGGCCGTACACGGTGTAGGCGAACACGTAGATCGGCACCACGTTCAGGGCGCGCGGCAACTGCGCGGACGTTCCCGCGTAGTCGATGTCGATGCGGTCGCCGGCCACGGTCAGTTGGCAACGGATGACGATGGGCTCCTCGAAACCGTCGTGCTGCACGGTCGAGCGGTAGACGCCGTCGGGCAAGGCACGGATGGCCTCGCGCATGGCCTCTTCCGAACGCCTGCGCACTTCCGCGCCCAGCGCCTCGAGGTCCACCGTTTCCAGCGGCCCCTTCAGGCGATCGGCCATCATCCGGCACGCCGCCACCTGCGCCCAGATGTCGCCCATGCCCTGCTCCGGCACGCGGATGTTCTGGGTGATCATCTCGATCAGCACCTCGTTGGGCTTGCCGTCGTCGAGCAGCTTCATCAGCGGAATCTGCAGGCCTTCTTCGTAGATCTCGCGGCTGCTGTTGCTGCGCAGCTTGCCGCCGATGTCGGGCAGGTGCGAAACCACCGCGCCGAAAGCCACCAGCCGGCCCTCGAAGAAGATGGGCGTGACAGTGGTGACGTCGTGCACGTGGCCCGAACCTTTCCACGGATCATTGGTGATGAAGACGTCGCCCGGCTTGATGGTGTCGGCCGGGTACTTGTCCAGGAAATGGCGCACCGTCGCCGGCAGGCAGCCGATGAAACCGGGCAGGCTCATGGCCGATTGCGCCAGCGAACGCCCCTGGGCATCGGTCAGCACGATGGCGAAATCGTTGCCGTCCCTGACCAGCGTGGAAAAGCAGGTGCGCACGAACGCCGCCGCGGCCTCGTCCACGACGCTGATGAGCCGCTTCCACAGGATCTCCAGTTCGACCGCGTCGAAGCGGGTCTGCCGGGCGGCCGGCCTCCGCCGCGAGGATGTCTTGTCCATTATTCGAATTCCTTGATGGTCACGGATACGGTCAGGTCCGGAAGAATCGTCACGTCGGCCGCCACCGCGACGACCAGGGTGGATTCGCGTTCTTCCAGGATCAGCGGCCCCGGCAGAGTGGTTCCCGCCGGCAGCGAATAGCGGTCGTGCACCGGCACCTCGCCGTACGCCCGCCGCAGCGGCAGGTAGACGGGCCGCGAGCCCGCCGGCGCGCCGCCGCTGGTGCGCGTGTCGCCCCATTCGAAATGGCTGCCTTCGGTGCGCGCCTTGCCGACCAGTCGCCAGGTCGTGACCTGCGGCCGGGCATTCGGTACCAGGCGGCCGTACAGGCGCCGGTATTGCTCTTCGAACGCGGCGAGCACGCGCGCGCCAGTGCCGGCGTCGGCCTCTGCATAGGGAATCGAAACAGGCACCTCGGCCCCCTGGCCGTGGTAGCGCATGTCGGCACCGATGCGCCACTCGACATCGCGGGCCCCCACCGAAGCCAGCTCGGCCTCGCCCTCTTGCTTGAGTGCGCTCAGCACGCGCGCGACCTGGCCCCAGTCGACCTCGGCCAGTAGCTGCGGACTGGACCAGGCACGGTCCACGCGCGCCGGCGCGGCCAGCATGCCCAGGCACGACCCGGCGCCCGCGGCGATGGGCACCAGCACGCGCGGGATGCGCAGCTTGCGCGCCACGTCCACCGCGTGCACCGGGCCCGCGCCGCCCGTCGCCACCATGGACAGTTCGCGCGGATCGTGGCCGGTCTCGGCGATGTGGATGCGGGCCGCGCTCGCCATGTTCTCGTTGACCATGTTGCAGATGCCCCAGGCCACGCCCTCGGCCGGCATCTCCAGTTGCTGGCCGAGCCGGGCCATGGCCGCACGGGTAGCCTCCAGGTCCAGCGCCATCTCGCCGCCCAGGAAATTGGCCGGGTTCAGATAGCCCAGCAGCAGGTCGGCGTCGGTCACCGTCGGCTGCGTGCCGCCACGGCCGTAGCAAACCGGTCCAGGCACCGATCCCGACGATTCCGGACCGACGTTGAGCAGGCCCAGCCGGTTGCAAAAGGCGATCGAACCGCCGCCGGCGCCGATCTCGATCAGCTCGATGCTGGGAATGAGGATGGGCAGCCCCGACCCGCGCTTGAAGCGCTCCACGCGCGCGCATTCGAAGCTGTGGGCGACCGGCGCCTCGCCGTCGATGGCGACGCAGGCCTTGGCCGTGGTGCCGCCCATGTCGAACGCCAGCACCTGGTCCACGCCGTTCTGCCGCGCGGTGTTCAGCGCCGACAGCACCCCCGCGGCCGGCCCGGACTCCAGCAGCATGATGGGCGACTCGGCGCCCGCGCGGGCGGAGGTGAACCCCCCGCTGGACACCATCACGCGCAGCGAAATGCCGCGGCGGATGTCGCCGATGCGCGCCTCGAGCTGGCGCAGGTAATCGGCCACCACCGGCTTGACGTAGGCATTGGCCGTGGTGGTGGAGGTCCGTTCGAATTCGCCGATCTCGCGCGCCAGCGACGACGAGGTCGATACCGCCATGTCGGGCAGACGCGCCTTGATGGCCGCCTCGATGCGGCGTTCATGGCTGTCGTCCATGTAGGCATGCAACAGCGACACCGCGACCGAGGTCACGCCCGCGTCCGCCAGCGCCTGGATCGCCGCCGCGACATCCGCGTCGTCCAGCGCTTCGAGCACGTCGCCATGCGCGCCCAGCCGCTCGGCCACTTCGGCCCGGCACTCGGGCGGCACCAGCGGCCGGGGCAGCACGATGTCCAGGTCATAAGGGTCATAGCGCCACTCGCGCCCGATGTCGAGCGCATCGCGCATGCCGGCGGTGGTGATCAGGCCGGTAGCGGCGCCCTTGCGTTCGATCAGCGTATTGGTGACCAGCGTCGTGCCGTGCAGCACCTCGCCCAGCGACGGCGCCGCCCCGCCCATCGAGACCGCGATCTGCCGCAACAGGTCGCCGATGACGGTGGAGACCGCTTCGCCGGGGTCCGACGGTGTGGTCGGCGTCTTGCCGACCCAGATCCGGCCCTGCGGATGCAAGGTTGCCACGCCGTCCGTGAAGGTTCCGCCGATATCCACGGCGACGCGCAAGGTACTGGAGCCTGCAGCAGATGTGTTCACGCTCTCTCTATCCCATTCAGTTTGAATCGAAGCCGTCCCGCGCACGCGGCTAGTAGGCGATGGTGATCAACCGCTCCTCGGTCATTTCCCTGATGGCGTAGCCCGGCCCTTCGCGGCCGTGGCCGCTGTCCTTGACGCCGCCGAAGGGCATGGCGTCGACCCGCGCGCTGGAGGCTTCGTTGATGTGCACGCCGCCGAAGCGCAAAGCCAGCGCGGTGCGCAGCGCCGTATGCAGATCGGCCGTGAACAGGCCTGCCGCCAGGCCGAAGTCGCTGGCGTTGGCGCCGGCCACCGCCTCGGCGATGTCGTCGAACTCGATGATGGACAGCACCGGCGCAAAGATTTCCTCGCACACCACCCGCATGTCGCTGCGCACGTCCTGCAGGACCGTCGGCTCGAACACCCGGCCGCGCAGCGTGCCGCCGGTCAGCAGGCGCGCGCCCTGGCTCACGGCCTCGTCCACCCACGACGCCGCGCGCCGGGCGTGATGCTCGCTGATCATCGGACCGATGACGGTGCGCGGATCGGCCGGATCGCCGACCGGCGTTGCCCGCACGGCCTCCACCAGGCGCGGCACGAAGGCCGGCGCGATGCGCCGGTCGACGAACAGCCGCTGCACCGAGGTGCAGACCTGGCCCGCCTTGCGGAAGCCCGCATTGATGATCTTGGGGATCGCCATTTCGATATCGGCGTCGTGGCACACGATCGTGCTGGCGATACTGCCTAGCTCGAGCTGCGTGCCGCGCAGGCCGGCGGCCTGCTGGATCTCGCGCCCCACCTGCGTGCTGCCGGTGAAGGCGTAGTACGCGATACGCGGATCGGCCAGCAGTTGCCGGCCGAGCGAGCCCCCCGGCCCGTGCAGCAGGGTCAGCAGTTCGCCCGGCACGCCGGCGTCGATCAGCGCCTTGCACAGTTCGACCGCCGCCAGCGGCGTGAAGGTCGAAGGCTTGATGATCACCGAATTGCCGCCGGCCAGCGCCGGCCCCACTTTGTGGGCCAGCGTATTGAGCGGCGAATTGAACGGCGTGATGGCGCAGATCACCCCGAGCGGGGCCCGCACGGTGAACCCCAGGCGGTCCTTGACCCCGCGGCCGGCCGCCATGGGAATCAGGTCGCCCACCAGCCGCTTGGCTTCTTCGCCCGACAGCTCCAGGGTCTGGGCACAGCGCCGCACCTCGTTCTCGCTATCGGCGCGGGTGAAGCCGGCCTCGTCGCGCAGCAGGTCGACGAACTGCCGCATGCGGCTCTCGATGATGCGGGCCGCGCCGGTCAGGGCCTGATAGCGCGCATACGGTTCCATGCGCACGGTATCGGCGGCGCGCCGGGCGGCGCCGATCGCCTCGTCGATCTGGGCGCTGGACGCCACGGCCATCTCGCCGTAGACGCGGCCCGCGTATTTGTCTGTGAGCGGCTGGGAGGATGCGCCATCCACCCAACGGCCATTGATCAGCAGTCTGGACATCGTCTCGCTCCTTCAGGCCGCCACGCCCAGGCCTTGCATGAAACGCAGGCGGATCTTGGCGGGATCGCGCTCGGTCGTACCGGCGGGTTTTTCGCCATCGATGCGCGCGCCGATGACCCACGGCCCGTCTCCCTCCAGCGCCTGCCCGACCAGGGACTCGAAATGCCCCTCGTCCAGCGCCCAGGAACTGCGCTCCAGTCCGGCGGCTCGTGCCATGCCGATCAGGTCCACCTTTGATGACGTCAGGGTCTTCTGCGATCCCGTTATCTGATACATGCCGTTGTCCCAGACGACGATGGCCAGGTTGCGCGGCGCCTGCGCCGCGACCGTTCCCAGCGCGCCCAGCTCCATCAGCAGCGAACCGTCGCCCTCCAGCGCGAATACGCGGCGCGCCGGCTGGGCCATGGCCACGCCGAGCGCGATGGGAATGGCCAGCCCCATGCTGCCCAGCATGTAGAAGTTCTGTGGCCGCTGGCCGCTGGCCCACAGATCGAAGTTGCTGTTGCCTATGCCGCCGATGACGGCCTCTTCCCGCTCGAGCCGGGCCACCAGCCTGCGTGTCAGGTCGGCGCGATTCATGACCTTGGCGCTGGCGCGGGAGATCGATCTCAGTTCGCTGTCCGGCATGGGGGTCTCCTTCAGCGCGCCGCCGCATGAGCGGCAGTCGGGACGAGTTTCTTGGTCAGCAGCGGCGACAGGATCATCGCGGCCGGTTCATGCGTGGCAAAGGCCTGGCCGATCATGCTGCCCACGACGAATTCGACGTCGTCGCGCCGCTCGATGGCGAAGTGCGGAATGCCCAACGCCGTCAACACCGGCCGCATCGTGCGGCACACCATGGCCTGGCCGAGCTGGAAATCGCCGACCGCGCCGCGCTCGGAAATCATCATCGGCACCGGTATGCGATAGGGGCTCAGAAGCGAGGCCAGCACATTGGGCAGGGTGGCGAAACCGCTGGTCTGCATCAGGACGATGCCGCGCGTGCCCGCCATGTAGGCGCCGGCCACGATGCCCACGGCCTCTTCTTCGCGGGCGGGACAGACCACGGTGAAATACGGATCGTCGTGGACCAGCCGGATCAAAGGTGCCAGGACGTTATCCGGCACATAGGCCACGAGCCTGACGTCGTTGGCCTTGAGCGCGCGTACGACGATCTCGGGCCAGTTTTCGGCGGAGGAATCGGCCGACATGGATGCTCCCTGTCTGATTGAATGAACAAGGGACCGTGTGCAACGAGGCACCGGCATGGCCCGCCGGCTCCGCATCGGGGCGGCACGCCGGACAGGCAAGGGCATCCTAAGTTCGACGCTTTCATCAGCACAAACAATTCGTTTTTGTCCATTCTTCACTTTTGCCGATAGATCGCCGACGGCCGCTTTCCACCGCCGCCACGACGCATCTATCGACGGCGACGATCAATCCACCAAAACTAGTAATTTGTACTGATCAAAGCCCACTCTTACGATTCCTTCGCCATCCGCGCATCGGGCACAGAGCCGGTGCGCCACTTACCACGCAAGGGATCCATGACTACGACGATGAGAGTGATCGCGCTCAACGAGCACGGCGGCCTGGAGCAGTTGAAGCTGGAGCGATGGCCGGTGCCGCGCCCCGCGACGGGCCAGGCGCTGGTGCAGATCAAGGCCTGCGGACTGAACTACATGGACGTGTTCGTGCTGCACGGCATGCCCGACCTGCACACGACCATGCCGCGCATTCCTGGCGGCGACGTCGCCGGCGTCGTGGCCGACGTGGGCGAAGGCGTGCCGCGAGACTGGGTAGGCAAACGGGTGGCGCTGTTCCCGCGCTTTCCCGAAGGCGGCGTGCTGGGCGAGCACGGCAATGGCGGACTATGCGAATACATCGCGGTAGACCAGCGCCAGTTGATCGAGATCCCCGAGGGAGTGGGTTTCAATGAAGCGGCCGCCCTGCCCATCGCCTACGGCACCTCGCACCGCATGCTGTTCACCCGCGGCAGGATCCAGGCCGGAGAAAAAGTGCTGGTGCTGGGCGCCAGCGGCGGCGTGGGCGTTTCCTGCGTGCAGTTCGCCAAGATGGCCGGCGCCGAAGTCATCGCCTGCACCAGCAGCGAGGAGAAAGGCCGCAAGCTGCGCGAACTGGGCGCCGACCACATCGTCAACTACGCTGAGCATCCCGATTTTTCCAAACCGGTCTGGGCCGCTTCCGGCAAGAAGGGAGTCGACGTCGCCATCAATTTCACCGGCGGCGACACCTGGATCCCGACCCAGCGCTGCATGGCGGTCAACGGCCGCATCCTGACCTGCGGCTCGACCGCTGGCCATCTTTGTCCCATCGACATTCGCTACGTGTGGCACCGCGAGATCGACATCATCGGCTCGCGCGCCTACCTGCCCAGCGACATCGAGGCCTGCCTGGCCTATGTCGCCGAGGGCCGGCTCGCCCCCGTCATCGAGACCATCCTCCCGCTCGAACGCGCCGCCGAAGGCGTCGGCCTGCTCGAGAACCGCCGCATCTTCGGAAAGGTGATCGTGAACCCATGAGCCCATCCATCAAGAACCTCGGCTGCATCGGCAGCGAATTCCGCAACGACGCACGTCCCGCCGTCATCGACCTGTCGGACCCGGACCATCCGCGCGAGGTGGACTACCCGACCTTCCACGCGTCGTGCGACGCCATGGCGCGCGGACTGCGCCGGCACGGCCTGGCGCCGGGTGAACGGATCGGCATCCTGTGCTCGAACCGCCTGGAGTTCCTGGAAATCTTCTTCGGCGCGATGCGGGCGGGCATCATCCCGGTGCCCATCGGCATCCTGCAACCCAAGGCCACCGTCGAATGGGTGGTGCGCGACGCCCAGGTGCGCCTGGTGTTCTGCGACGGCGCGCTGCGGATGAACCTGCCGGACGACGTGCCCTGCGTCGACGTCGACGCGGACGGACAGCGGCCCTACGAAGCCTTCAAGGATCCCGGACCGTTCGAGCCCTACGCGCCCGCCTACGACGACGTGGCCTTCCAGCCCTATACCTCCGGCTCGACCGGCCGCCCCAAGGGCGCGCTGCTGTCCCACCGCGCCCATACCTGGGTGGCCGAGACCATTTCGCATGACCGCGGCTTCTGCGCCACCGACCGCATGATCGTCGCGGCGCCCCTCTACCACAAGCACGCGATGAACTCGATCAAGTGCGTGCTGGTGGGCGGCTCGGCCGTGATCCTGATGCGCAAGTTCGAACCCCGGCGCTACATCGAGGCCATCACCCGCCATCGCGTGACCGTGCTGTCGGGCGTGCCGACCATCTTCGCGATGATCCTGCAGCAGCGCGACCTGATCGAAGGCCAGGACTATTCCTTCGTGCGGCTCGCCACCATGGGCGGCGCGCCGGCCTCGGACGTGCTGATCGACGAGGTCGCGCGCATGTTTCCGCGCGCCGAGATCGTTACCATCTTCGGCACCACCGAGACCAGCGCCGCGCTGTTCGGCCCGCACCCGCAGGGCAAGCCGCGCCCCCGCCATTCGGTGGGCTGGCCGGTGTCCGGCAACCGCTTCCGTCTGGTCGGCGACGCCGGCGACGGCGACTTCGGCACGCTGTACGTGCAGGGGCCGGGCATGATGAACGGCTACTACAACAACCCCGAGGAAATGGCCCGCCGCATGAAAGACGGCTGGTTCGACACGGGCGACGTGCTGCGGCGCGACGCGGACGGCTGGTACTACTTCGTCGGGCGGGCCGACGACATGTTCGTTTCCAGCGGGCACAACATCTATCCGGGCGACGTCGAGCTGATGCTCGAGCGCCATCCCGACATCGACCAGGCCATCGTGGTGCCGGTGCCCGACGAGATCAAGCATCGCATTCCCTATGCCTTCATCGTCAAGCGTGCCGGCTCGCCGCTCACCGCCGAGGCGGTCAAGGCGCACTCGCTGGAGAATGCGCCGCCCTACCAGTATCCGCGCCGGGTGATCTTCGTCGATGCGCTGCCGCTGAACGGCGTCGGCAAGATCGACCGCAAGGCGCTCGAGGCGCAGGCGCGCGAACTGAGCGAACAGGCCCGCGCGGTCGGCGCCTGACCCCGCACGGCGGCTCGGCCGCCGGGCCATCTGGCATGGAGAATCCTATGACGCTGGAAGAATTGCAGGCGCTGGTGTCGCGCGGCCCCTACCTGCAGTGGCTGGGCCTGAAGGTGCTGGCGCTGGAAGAAGACAGCATCGAGGTAAGCGCCACCTGGCGCGAGGAATGGGTGGCCAGCACCCGGCTGATGCAGACGCACGGCGGGATCCTGGCCTCGCTGATCGATTTCGCCGCCGACTTCGCCCTGGTCCGCCGCATCGGCCACGGCGTGCCTACCATCGACCTGCGCGTCGATTACCACCGCCTGGCCAAACCCGGCGACCTGATCGCAAAGGGCCGGGTCATCAAGCACGGACGTCAATTCTCGGTTTGCGAGGCGCAGGTGCTCCAGGACGGCAAGCTGATCGCGAGCGGGCGCGGGACCTACATCACCGCGCCCCCGCAGCCCTAGACCGACGCCCCCGAGAACTTCACCACCTCGGACCACTTGCGGCTTTCTTCCTGGACCTTGCGGGCGTATTCGGCCGCGCCGCCCAGCATCGGCTCGGCGCCTTCGATGCCGAGCTTGGACTGGAATTCGGGCGTGGACGCCGCCTTCAGGATCTCGCCGCCCAGTTGCGCCACGTCCGCCTGCGGCACGCCCTTGGGGGCCAGGATGCCGTAGGTCAGCGTGCTCTCGAAGCCGGCCAGCGCCGGGACACCGGACTCGGCAACGGTCGGCACGTCTGGCAGCAGCGCCAGCCGCTTCGCGTTCGTGACCGCCAGGGCCTGCAGCTTGCCCGCCTTGACGAGCGCCATGGCGGCCGGGATCACGCTGAAGCTGAAATCCACCTGGCCGCCAGCCACGTCGGCCAGCGCCGGCGCCGTGCCCTTGTACGGCGCATGGACGGCGCGCGCCCCCAGCGCGTGCAGGAACATTTCCGCCGTCAGGTGGCCGCCCGTGCCGGCGCCGCTGGACGCATAGGTCAGGTCGGCATTCTTGGCCTTGAGCGCGTCGACCAGTTGCGCGACGCTCTTGACGGGCGAGGCGGCCGGCACGACCAGCAGCAGTGCCGACGACGCGAACATCGCGACCGGCTGCAGGTCGGTGGCGGCGTTGAACGCCAGGTTCTTGTAGAGCGCCGGATTGATGGCGATCGTGCCTGTATGGCCGAGCAGGAAGGTGTTGCTGTCGGCCGCGGCGCGCACCACCAGTTCCGTGCCGAGATTGCCGCCGGCGCCCGGCTTGTTCTCGACGATGACGTCCTTCTGGGTCATCGCGTTCAGGCTGAACGCGAGCTGGCGCGCGAACACGTCGTTCCCGCCGCCCGGCGCGAACGGCACGATGATGCGGGTCACCCGCTTGCGGCCCTGGGCCCAGGCATTGGGAGCGGCGGCGACGGCCAGGCCAAGCGCTGGCGCGGCGGCCAGCAGGCGGCGGCGGATGGAGCGGGAAACGGTGCGGGAAGTGGAGATCGCCATGTCTGGAAAGTGGGTGGAAAGCGGGGTTCAAGCATAGCCGATCGCCCTGGGCCGCCCGACGGCGGAAACCCTTAGGCCGCCCCCAGCCATATCAAAACGGCATAACAGCTGTCCATCGAAAACGGTATCGGCCGGTGCCGCGCCTGTCCACAATGCTCTTCCAGGCAGGACGACACTGCCGTACCACCAGGAGACATCATGGACCGCCACCACCTTCCGCCCCGGCGCGGGTTCCTTTCCCCATTGCTGCTCACGCTCGCCACCCTCCTGGCCTCGCCGGCCGCGTGGCCGCAGGCCTTCCCGCAGAAGCCGGTCAAGATCGTCGTCGGCTTCGGCCCGGGCGGACTGGGCGACACCGTGGTCCGCACCCTGGCGCAGAAGATGGCCGAGTCGCTGGGTCAGAGCGTCGTGGTCGAGAACGCGCCCGGCGCCGGCGGCATCACGGCGGCTTCGATGGTCGCCCGTGCCGCGCCGGACGGGTACACGCTGCTGCTGGTCAGCGGCCAGAACGCGTTCAGCCCCTATCTGTTCAAGTCGCTGCCCTACGATCCGGTGGACAGCTTCTCGATGATCTCCACCATCGGCACCTTCCATTTCCTGCTGGTGGCCGACAAGGACAGTCCGCTCAAGACGGTTGACGACGTCGTCGCCGCCGCCCGCCGGGATCCGGCGCACTTCAACATCGGCACGATCAGCGTCGGCAGCGCCCAGCATCTGTCGGCGCGCCTGTTCGCGACCATGGCGGGGCTGGACGTCCCCATCGTCCCGTTCAAGTCCACCGGCGACGTCATCGCCGCCCTGCGTGGACGCAATGTCCAGGTGGGCATGGAAACCGTCACCGGCGCGCTGGGCCAGATCCGCGGGGGCTCGCTGCGGGCCATCGCGACCACGGGCTCCACGCGGATAGGGTTCCTGCCCGACGTGCCCACCATCGCGGAAAGCGGCAACCCGGCCCTGGCCAGGTACGAATCGGACTCCTGGAACGGCATCGTCGCCCCCGCCGGCACGCCGCCGGCGGTGGTGCGCAAGCTCAACCAGGAAATCGGCAAGGCCCTGCAATCGCCGGACGTGCGCCAGCGCTTCATCGCGCTGGGCATAGAACCGCGCGGCAGCACGCCGGAGGCGCTCAAGGAGGTCTTCCAGAAGGACGCCGCCAAGTGGCGGGTCGTCATCGAGGAAGCCGGCATCGAGAAACAATGAAACCCGACCAGGCAAACGGAACCGTCATGACCCACCGCAGCACGGCGCCTTCGGCGCCGCAAGAAACGACCGCCGCCATTACCGAGGAGGAAAGGCAAACCAGGATAGACCTGGCCGCCTGCTACCGGCTGATAGACCTGTTCGGCATGAGCGACATGATCCTGAACCACATCTCGGCGCGGGTCCCGGGCGACGACGAGCATTTCCTGATCAACCCCTTCGGCATGATGTACGAGGAAATCACGGCGTCGTGCCTGATCAAGGTCGACCTGGCGGGCAAGGTGATCCACAACCCCAACGCGCAGTACACGATCAACCTGCCCGGCTACGTGATCCACAGCGCGATCCACGGCGCGCGGCCGGACGTCGCCTGCGTCCTGCATACCCACACGCCCGCGGGCATGGCGGTATCGGCCCTGCAATGCGGCCTGTTGCCGCTGAACCAGACCGCGATGCGCTTCGCTGGCGGCGTGGGCTACCACGACTTCGAAGGCGTGGCGGTGGACGTGGACGAGCGCCAGCGGCTGGCTGCCAACCTGGCCGACCGCGACGTCATGATCCTGCGCAATCACGGGCTGCTGGCCGTGGGCCGGACCGTGGCCGAGGCCTTCGTCAACATGCAGCGGCTCGAACGGGCGTGCCAGACGCAGTTGCTGACGCTGTCGGCCGGCAGCCCCCTGCACATGCCGGCGCCGGCCGTGGCCGAGCGCGCCTACCAGCAGTTGCGCCACGCGCCCACGCCCAATCCTGACGGCACCCATCCCCCCCACGGCGAACGCGAGTGGCCGGCGCTGCTGCGGATGCTGGACCGCCGCGACACGAGCTATCGCGATTGACGCCGGGAGCCACCACGATGAAACACCGCATCCTGCAGATAGGCCCCATCACCGCCCCCGCCGATGAGCGGCTGGCGCGCGATTACGACATCGCCCCGCTGTGGCAGCAGCCCGATCGCGCCGCGTTCCTGGCCGAACACGGGTCTGCCTTCGAGGGCATCGCCGTGCACGTGCGCGATGCCTGCGGCGCCGACATCCTGGACGCCGTGCCCCATGCCCGCGTCATCGCCAACTTCGGCGTGGGCTACGACAAGATCGACGTCGAGACCGCCAAGCGCCTCGGCATGCAGATCAGCAACACGCCGCGCGTCCTGGACGGCTGCGTCGCCGACCTGGCCATGGGCCTGGCGATAGACGTGGCACGCGGCATTTCCACGACCGACCGCTTCGTGCGGGCCGGCGGCTGGAAGACCGGCCAGCGTCCGCTGATGACGCGCGTCCACGGCAAGAACATGGGCCTGCTGGGCTTCGGCGGCATCGGCCAGGCCGTCGCGCGCCGCGCCGCCGGCTTCGACATGGCGGTGCGCTATCACACGCGCCGGCCGGTCGCGGGTGCCCCGCACGAACACGAACCCTCGCTGGTGGAACTGGCCCGCTGGGCCGACTTCCTGGTCGTGGCCTGCCCGGGCGGCCCCGCCACCCGCCATCTGGTGAACGCCGAGGTCATGGAGACGCTGGGTCCGCGCGGTATCCTGGTCAATATCGCGCGCGGAAGCGTGGTGGACGAAGGCGCGCTGGTGCAGGCGCTGCAGGCTGGCAGCCTGGGCGGCGCGGGGCTGGACGTGTTCGAACACGAGCCCGACGTGCCGCCGGCCCTGCTGGAGATGGACCAGGTCGTGGCGCTGTCGCACATCGCCGGCTTCACGCGCGAATCGCGCGCCGACATGGAACGGCTGGTGTGCGACAACCTGGACGCCTACTTCCGTGGCGGACAGGTCCTGACCCCGGTCTGAACACCCCACGGAGCAATCGACCATGCCGCGCTTCGCCGCCAATCTCTCCATGCTCTATCCCGACCGCCCCTTCCTGGAGCGGTTCGGCTGCGCGATGCGGGACGGTTTCACGGCGGTCGAGTTCTTCTTTCCCTACGACCACCCCCAAGCGGACCTGGCGGCCCGCCTGCGCGATCACGGCCTGCGCCTGGTGTTCTTCAACGCCACGCCCAGGTCGCATCCGGAGGAACGCGGGATCGCCTGCCTGCCGGGCCGGCAGCGGGAATTCCGCGACAGCTTTGTGCGCGCGCTCGACCATGCCGCGGCGCTCGATTGCGGCAGCCTGCACGTCATGCCCGGCCGGATGCCCGCGCAGGCGGATCCCGCGGCCCTGCACGCGACCTACGTCGAGAACCTTGCCTGGGCCGCGGACCGGGCCGCACGCGACGGGCGCACGGTGCTGATCGAACCGATCAATCCCCGCGACGTGCCCGGCTTCTTCCTGACCCGCCAGGAGCAGGCCCACGAGATCGTCCGTGGAGTGGGCTCGCCCCACCTGAAGATCCAGATGGATCTCTATCACTGCCAGATCGTGGAAGGCGACCTGGCCGCCCGGCTGCGCCGCTACCTGCCCACCGGGCGCGTCGGCCACGTGCAGATCGCGGGCGTGCCGGACCGCCACGAGCCGGATACCGGCGAGATCAACTATCCCTATCTGTTCGGCCTGATGGACGAACTGGGCTATGACGGCTGGGTCGGCTGCGAATACCACCCCCGGCTGGGCGATCGGCCGGGCGGCACCTCGGCCGGACTGGCATGGCTGCGCCAGGCGCGCGCCGCTACATGCGCAGGCCCAGCACCAGTTCGCGGATGATGTCCTGCATGGCCTGCTGCGTGCGCGTGGCGGGCCGCTGCGCGCTGACCGCCAGCGCCAGCTTGCTGCGCAGGCGCGGCTTGACGATGGGCACCGCGCGGAACACTTCCTCTCGGCCGGACGTACGCACGGCGTTGACCGACAGCACCGCGGCCCCCACGCCCTCGGCCACCAGGTCGAGCATGGCCGCGACCCCGTCTATCTCCATGGCGATGCGCGGATGCAGCCCGATGTTGGCCAGTTCGGCCTCGACCAGCATGCGTATGGTGTTGGGCCGGGTCGGAATCACCAGGGGCTGGTCGGCCAGTTCGCGCACGCTGATCGACTTGCGCGCCCGGTCCTCGCGCCGGGTGACGAGGTAGAAGTCTTCTTCCAGCAGCACGACGCTGTCGATGTCGGGCGACGGCGCGGGGTTGTACAACAGCGCGATGTCCAGCCGGCCGCTTTGCAGCGACTCCTGCAAGCCTGTGGAAAGGCTCTCGGAAATGGACAGCGCCGCTTCCGGCAGTTGCGCCCGCACCGCGCGGGTCAACGGCACGGTCAGCATCTTGGCGAAGCGGGGCGGCAGGCCGATCGCCACCCGGCCGGCCAGCGCACCGCGCAGCCGCCCCAGTTCCTCGCGGGTGCGCGCGACCTGGTGCAGGATGCCCCGTCCGTGTTCGAGCAGCATCTTGCCCGCCTCGGTGGGCACCACCCCGCGCCCGGTGCGCCTGAGCAGGCTCTGCCCCAGTTCGACTTCGAGCTGGCGTACCTGCCGGCTAAGCGCGGGCTGGGCGATGTCGAGCGCGATGGAGGCCCGCGTGAAACCGCCCAGTTCCGCCACGCTCACGAAGTATTCGAGCTGCTTGAGGTCCACGGCGGTAGCGGGCGCCGGCCGCTAGGCCGCGTCGGCCGGTTCTTCCCAGGCGTCCTGCCCGGCGCCTTCCAGATGGGCCACGTCGCCCCAGCCGTCCACCCGCCAGCGCGCGTCGTCGACCAGCAGGCGGTTGATGCTGACGTTGTGCAGCGTATGCCGGCGCTCGGCCCGCAGCGACAGCCCTTCGGCGTGGCGATAGGCGGTATCCAGCACGCCGCTGTGGGTGAACACCAGCACGCGTTCGCCGGCATGGGCGGCGGCGATGCGGCCCAGCGCGGCCACCACGCGCTGGTGGAACTGGCGCAGCGACTCGCCGCCGTCCAGTTCGTAGTCCGGATGCCGCTCGCGCACGGCCACCGCGGCCTGGGGATGGCGCTCGGCCAGCTCGTCGAAGCTGAGCCCCTCGAAGACACCGTACTTGCGTTCGCGCAGGCCGGCATCGAGCCGCACGTCCAGCCCCAGCCGGGCGGCAGTGGGGCGCGCGGTGTCGTGGGCCCGCGCGAGATCGCTGCTATAGATAGCATGCACGTGGTCGCGCCCGGGCCGGAACCGAGCGGCGACCTGTTCGGCCTGGGCGCGGCCGAGCGCGTTCAGGGCGATGTCGAGCGTGCCCTGCACCCGGCGCAGCCGGTTCCATTCGGTCTCGCCGTGCCGGATCAGCCAGAGCTCAGTCATTGGGCGCGATCCGGCGCGGCGCCAGGGCCGGATTCAGCGTGTAGGTGCCGGTGATGGCCGCCTGCCCCAGCACGTGCTTGTCGATCGCGCGACGCACGTCGGTCCCGCCGAACTTGCCGTCGACGTCCACCCTGGGCACGTCCAGCGCATACACGGTGAACACGTAATGGTGGATGATGGAGTCGTTCCACGGCGGGCACGGGCCGTCGTAGCCGTAGTAGTCGCCGCTCATGTCGTGGTCGGCCGCGAACCACCCGGTGTAGTCGTTGACGCCCTGGCGGGTATCGCCGGGGGCCATGGGGCCGGCCTTGCCGCGCGGCGTCACGCCGTTGCAGAACTCGCCTTCCTCGATCTCGGTCTTGCCTGCAGGCACGTCCACCAGCACCCAGTGGAAGAAGTCCACGCGCGGCAGGTCGGCCGGCACCTGCTTGCCGGCCTGGTTGACGTCGTCGCCCTTGCTGGGCACGTCGTAGTCATGGCAAATGATCGCGAACGATTGCGTGCCGGCGGGCACGTCGCTCCAGGCCAGGTGGGGATTGACGTTGTCGGACAGCGTCACCTGGGTCTTGGGGTCGATCTTGCCGAAGGCATAACGCGCGGGGATGGGTTCGCCATCCATGAAGGAATTGCTCCAGAGCTTCATCGCGATACTCCTAAAAATCGTCTACCTGGACTCCGGTCCCCTCATCGTACCGTGACGCGGGCGAACTTTCGTTTACCAACTTGTACGACGTAGGTGCCGGCATCCAGCTTCAGGCCCTTGTCCTCGACCCTGGCCGCATCGACGCGCACGCCCCCCTGTTCGATATTGCGCTGGGCTTCGGACGCCGAGGCGCACAGCCCCGCCTCGCGCAGCAGCTGCAGGATGCCCAGGGGCGCGCCCGCGAGCGAGACCTCGGGCATCTGGTCGGGAATGGCCTTCTGCTTGAAACGGGCCTCGAAGTCCGCCAGGGCCTGTTCGGCGGCGGCCGCCGAGTGAAAACGTGTAACGATTTCCTGCGCCAGCATCACCTTGATGTCGCGCGGATTGCGGCCGCCCTCCGCCTCGCGCCTGAGACCGGCGATGTCCTCCAGCGACCGGAACGACAGCAACTCGTAGTAGCGCCACATCAGCGTGTCGGAAATCGACATGAGCTTGCCGAACATCGATTCAGGCGTCTCGGAAATGCCGATGTAGTTGTTCTTGGACTTGGACATCTTCTCGACGCCGTCCGTCCCTTCCAGGAGCGGCATGGTCAGGATGCACTGGGGCTCCTGGCCGTATTCCTTCTGCAGCTCGCGCCCCACCAGCAGGTTGAATTTCTGGTCGGTGCCGCCCAGTTCCAGGTCCGCCTTCAGCGCCACCGAGTCGTAGCCCTGCATCAGGGGGTACAGGAACTCGTGGACCGAGATCGGCACGCCGCCCTTGAAGCGCTTGGTGAAATCCTCGCGTTCCAGCATGCGGGCCACGGTGTAGCGCGAGGCCAGCTGGATCATGCCGCGCGCGCCCAGCGGGTCGCACCATTCCGAGTTGTAGCGGACTTCGGTGCGGGCCGGGTCCAGCACCAGGCTCGCCTGGGCGTAATAGGTCTTGGCGTTGGCCTCGATCTGCTCGCGCGTCAGCGGCGGGCGGGTGGCGTTGCGGCCGCTGGGGTCGCCGATCATCGAGGTGAAGTCGCCGATCAGGAAGATGACCGTGTGGCCCAGCTCCTGCAGCTGGCGCATCTTGTTCAGGACCACCGTGTGACCCAGGTGGATGTCGGGCGCCGTGGGGTCCAGGCCGAGCTTGATGCGCAGCGGCACGCCGGTGGCCCGACTGCGGGCGAGCTTGCGCGCGAATTCGGCCTCGACCAGCAGTTCGTCGCAGCCGCGGCGCACAATGGCCAGGTCCCGCTCGACCTCGGGTGTAACCGGATATGTCGCCGCCGCCCCGGACGTGCCAGAGGGGAGGGATACGGACGAGTCGGGTTTCGTTTCGGTCATGGCGCGAACTGCTCTGGAAAGTGTGTCAAGTGTAAACAATCGTATTGGCAGGCCCGGGGGAGTTTCTATATACTCGGCCCGTTTCGGCGACATCCCGTTGTTACAAATATGAAGGCGCGGGTTCGGTTCATGAATCGAGCCCAGCGACGCTATTTGTGCTCCGCAACAATGTTGCGACAATACAACAGGACCCGAGACACGCCGCGCTCCGGACCCGCACTCCGAAGCAATTCTAGCCCAACCGACCCCAGGGGCCAGGCCGCATGAACCGTAAGTTTTCCGGCATCGCCGGCGCGATGCTCAAGCGCATCGCCGCAGCGGTGCAACAAACCTTCTCCCGCATCACCTCCCATCCCGCCACCCTTACCATCACGTCGTCGCCGCTGAAACGCCGCATCGTCATCGGCACCGGCGCCGCCGGGCTGTTCGTCACCGCCGCCGCCATCGGCGTCGCGCCCCTGGCGCCGGACGCCTCCATGCTGCCCACGACCCGCATCGTCGAGTCGCTGACCCTGCCGGACCTGTCCGAACAGGTCGCCGAGCAGGAAGCCAAGGCGCCGGACTTCATCCGCGAGGAACGCGTCCAGCGCGGCGACTCGGTCGCCACGCTGCTGAACCGGCTGGGCGTGGACGACCCCGAGCTCGAACGCTTCATCCGCATCTCGCCCGACGCCCGCAGCTTCTACCAGCTCTACCCCGGCCGCGTGGTCCAGGCGTCCACCGACGCGCTGGGCGAGGTCCGCTGGCTGCGCTACATCCACACCCCGGGCGCCGAGTCCGGCGACAAGGTCGTCTCGCGCATGCTGCAGATCGAGCGCTCGGCGCAGGGCCTGTCCGCCCGCGACGTGCAACTCGACACCGAACGCGAGACCCGCATCGCCCACGGCGAGATCTACAGCTCGCTGTTCGGCGCCACCGACGCCGCCAACATCCCCGACAGCGTCGCCACCCAGATCGCCGAGATCCTGTCGGGCGACATCGACTTCCACCGCGACCTGCGCCGCGGCGACCACTTCAACGTGGTCTACGAAACCTATACGCACCAAGGCAACTACGTGCGGGCCGGCAAGGTCATCGCGCTCGAGTTCGTCAACAAGGGCACGCCCTACCAGGCCATCTGGTTCGACCAGCAGTCGGGCGTCAGCGGCGGCTACTACACGTTCGACGGCAAGAGCCTGCGCAAGGCCTTCCTGCGCACGCCCATGGAATTCACCCGCGTCACCTCCGGCTTCTCGCGCCGCTTCCACCCCATCCTGAAGACCTGGCGCGAACACAAGGGCGTGGATTACGGCGCGCCCACCGGCACGCCCATCCGCAGCACCGCCGACGGCACCATCGACTTCATCGGCAAGCAGAACGGCTACGGCAACGTGGTCGTAGTCCGCCACCATGGCCAGTACTCCACGCTGTACGCCCACATGAGCGCGTTCGCGCCGGGCCTGTCCAAGGGCGCCCGCGTCAGCCAGGGCCAGTTCATCGGCCGCGTCGGTTCGACCGGCTGGGCCACCGGCCCGCACCTGCACTACGAGTTCCGCATCGCCGGCAAGCCGGTCGATCCGCTCACCGTCGCGCTGCCGCAGGCCCCCGAGCTCAATGCCCGCGGCCTCGCCCTGTTCAAGCAGCAGACCGATCCCCTGCGGCACCAGATGTCGCTGCTGGCCCAGCTGAAGGACTACAGCATGCCGGCGGGCGACATGTCGCTGGCCGCCCAGTAAGGCGGTCCTTCATGGCCGAACCGTACATCGGCCTGATGTCGGGGACCAGCCTGGACGGCGTGGATGGTGTGGCCGCCGTGTTCGACGGCGGCCGCCCCCGCATCCTCGCGCACACCGACCTTGCCATGCCGCAGGCCCTGCGGGCCGAGCTGCTGGCCCTGAACACGCCGGGCCCGGACGAAATCCACAGGATGTCGCAAGCCGGCCTGGCCCTGGCGGACCTGTATGCCCGCGTCGTCGCCGAACTGCTGGCGCGGACCGGCCTGGACGCCTCCGGGGTCCGAGCGATCGGTGCCCACGGACAGACCATCCGCCACCGTCCCGATGCCGGCTACACCGTGCAATTGAACGCCCCTGCCCGCCTGGCCGAACGAACGGGCATCGCGGTCGTGGCCGACCTGCGCAGCCGCGACGTGGCCGCGGGCGGCCATGGCGCCCCGCTGGCGCCGGCCTTCCACGCGGCGGTGTTCGGCACCGGGCGGCCGCGGGCCGTGGTCAACCTGGGCGGCATCGCCAACGTCACGCTGCTGTCGCCCGCCGGGGCCGTGGGCTACGACACCGGCCCCGCCAACCTGCTGCTGGACGCCTGGTGCGCCCGGCACACCGGCCGGGACTACGATGAAGACGGCCGCTACGCCGCCTCCGGCACGCTGCGGCCGGATCTGCTGGCGGAGCTCATTGCCTCCGAACCGTGGCTGGCGGCTCCGCCGCCCAAGTCCACGGGGCGCGACCTGTTCAACACCGCGTGGCTGGACCAGCGCCTGCAGGCCTGGCAGGCCCGCCACGGCACGCTGGCGGCGGCCGACGTGCAGGCCACGTTGCAAGCCTTGACGGTCGAGACGGTGGCGCGCGAGATACGCCGCCAGCAGCCCGCCTGCGAACAGGTCTGGGTCTGCGGCGGCGGCGCGCGCAACGGTGGCCTGATGCGGGCCCTGGCCGGAGCATTGCCCTGCCCCGTGGCGCCCTCCGACGACGCGGGCGTACCGGCCCAGCAGATGGAGGCGCTGGCCTTCGCCTGGCTGGCCCATCGCCACGTTGCCGGCCTGCCCGGCAACCTGCCCGCCGTGACCGGCGCGGCCGGACCCCGCGTGCTGGGCGCCTACTACCCCGCGTAGGCCGCGCCGCACCGCTTCCGGCGGCTTTCCCTCCCCCGCTTTCTTTCCATGCCACGCCTGGGTTGCATTCGCCCAACCTCTAAAATGAATACATTTTTATCAATTAACAGAGCAACCATTTAGGTTAAACACCTAGAATCCACCGGAAAATATTGACCGCGAACATAAAAATACATACATTTCCCCAGATCTTTTCTAGCGACCAGACCGGGGTGATCCCGGCCTCCAGGAGCACCATGAGCTTCCTCGCAGGTCTACGTCTTCCGGTCTTCGCCGCCCCCATGTTCCTGGTGTCCGGACCGGAACTGGTCATCGCCGCCGCCCGGGCCGGCATCATCGGCGCCTTTCCCAACAACAACGTCCGCACCAGCGAGGACTATGGCGACTGGCTGCGGCGAATCAGCGACGCCCTGGGTTCGCACGGGGCGTCCGGGGCGCTGCCCTGGGCGGCGAACCTGATCACGCACTCGACCAATACCCGTCTGGCCGGCGACCTGGAACAGGTCCGGCGCTTTCGCCCCCCCATCGTCATCACCTCGCTGGGCAGCCCCCGCCCGGTCATGGAAACCGTGCACGGCTACGGCGGCCTGGTGTTCGCCGATGTCATCGACCTGCGGCTGGCACGCAAGGCCGCCGAGGCCGGGGTAGACGGCCTGGTCTGCGTGTGCGCGGGCGCGGGCGGACACACCGGCCACTTGTCGCCGTTCGCCTTCGTCTCCGCGGTCCGCGCGTGCTTCGACGGCTACATCGTCGCGGGCGGCGGCATCGCCGACGGCTGGGGCATCGCCGGCGCGCTGGCGGCCGGCGCGGACTTCGTCTACATGGGCACGCGCTTCCTGGCGACCCGGGAAAGCATCGCCGCCGAGGCGCACAAGCGCATGGTCGCCGCCTGCGGCATCGGCGACCTGCTGGTCAGCGACGCCGTCACCGGCACGCCGGCCTCCTGGCTGGTGCCCTCGCTGGTGCAGTGCGGCCTGGACCCGGCCAACCTGCCCTCGCCCGGGGAACGCGTCTACGACAGCGGCCGCAGCAAGGAGACCCGGCGGTGGAAAGACGTCTGGTCGGCGGGCCAGGGGCTGGGCGCCGTGCGGGACATCGCGCCGGTGGCGCAGGTCGTGGACTGGCTGGAAGACGAGTTCCAGGCGGCGCGCACGCGCTTTCTCGCCCTGGGCCAACCTTGATCCCGCGCAGGAGACATACGTGACACTCGCAGACACGCCGCGCAGCGGCCCGCTGGCCGGCGTCAAGGTCCTGGACCTGACCTGGGTCATCCTGGGCCCCTTCTGCACCCAGATGCTGGCCGACCACGGCGCCGACGTCATCAAGCTCGAAGCCCCGGAGGGCGACCCGATGCGGGCCGTGGGACCGCGCCGCACGAACGACATGGGCCCGTCCTTCCTGCAGTTGAACCGCAACAAGCGCAGCATGGCACTGGACCTGAAGCAGGAAGCATCGCGGCGAGTGCTGGAGCGGCTGATCGCCTGGTGCGACGTGTTCGTCAGCAATATGCGTCCGCAGGCGCTGGAGCGCCTGGGCCTGGACTACGATCGCGTCAGGCGCGTGAATCCCAAGGCGCTCTACGTGAGCTGCACCGGCTTCGGCGAGGACGGCCCCTATGCCGGCCGGCCGGCGTTCGACGAAGTGATCCAGGCGATGACCGGGCTGGCGGCGGCCCGGGCACGCGACGGCGACGGCATGCCGCAGTCGTGCCCCTTTCCATTGGCCGACCGCTACGCCGGCCTTTATGCCGCGTTCTGCATCAGCGCCGCCCTGGCCGCCGTCGCCCGCGACGGCGAGGGGCAGAAGCTGGAAATCCCGATGTTCGAAGTGATCGCGCAGCTGGTGCTGGCCGACCACATGATAGGCAGCGTCTTCGATCCGCCCGAGTCGGCACCCGGATACGACCGCTACCTGAACGGCCAGCGCACCTACTTCCGCACGGCGGACGGCCACCTGTGCGCCGCCATCAACACCGACCGCCAGTGGCGCAAGTTCCTCGAGGCGGCAGGTCGGACCGACCTGCTGGGGCATCCCTCGTTCGCCACCCGCGCCGCGCGTGCCCGCGAAGCGCCAGCCGTGGATCGCCAGTTGCGGGGACTGTTCGCCGGCGGCACCACCGCGCACTGGCTGGCGCTGCTGGAGAAGGCCGAGGTACCGGCGGCCCCGGTGCGCGGCATCGCCGACCTGGTGAACGATCCGCACCTGGCGGCGGTGGATTTCTTCATCCATGCGCCGCACCCCACGCAAGGCGATCTGCGCATGCCGGGCTTTCCCGCGCGCTGGAGCGCCACGCCGCCCTCGTACCGGCGGGGCGCGCCGGGACTCGGGCAGCACACGCAAGAGATACTCAGGGAACTGGGCCTGGACGACGGCCCGCGGCCCGCGTCATAGCAGGAAGGTCAGGTTGCCCAGCCACGCATCGTGGTTCATCAGCGTGATGGTCTTGCGGACGATCCGCACGCCCTGGGCCGTTGGGCGGCAGATGTGCTCCATCGTCGTCACCAGCGGCTGGATCTCGCCGATGCCGACCTGCGCGCTGTCGCCGGTGCGCATCTCGTAGATCACCTGGTTGGACTTCACCAGGAAGCCTTCGGCATGTTCCTGCACGCGCACGTTGCCGATCAGGTGCAGGGTGCGCGATGGCGGCGACTGCGCGGGAAATTCCACGTGCAGCAGGTGATAGACCCGCTCTTCCCGGCGCAGCGTGTCGTCGTGGACGATGGCGGCGTTCTGGCCCGGCTCCTCGGCCGGATCCAGCGGTATCCAGTACAGCCCGTCCTCGGTGAAGAGCTTGAGCCAGTCGTCCAGCTGCCGGGTGTCGAGCAGGTCCGCTTCGTGTATCAGCAGGGTTTCCGCGTCCGCGCGGGTCCATGTAGTGGGGAAATGCATGCGCCCGGTCTCCTCAGCGTCGCGCCATCAGTTGCTTCCACGCCAGCCACAGCGCGCGCTGGGGGGCCTCGCTGGCCGGCAGACCCTTGATGTCGCCGTTGGCCAGCCTCTCGTCCGTTTGCAGCCCGCGCTCCAGCACCAGCCAGTCCACCGCGCTGCCCGCCAGCCCCTGCTGGTTGCGCGCGAAGATGTCCACGTCGTCGGCCATGCCGTGGCCGGCCGGCCCATAGAAGCGCTCCTGGCTGCGCATCCAGCCCTCGTTGAATTCGCGCGGCGCGTCGACCAGGTCGTACAGGTAGATGGTGACCTCGGTCAGGTCCGGCGCGATCGGGCGCCAGGTGCGGATCTGCTGGTGGATCAGGCCCAGGTTGGGAAAGATCGTGCCCGACATGCGCCCGACCACGAACGCGAATTCCTCTTCGCCATGGATGTCGCGCAAGGCCTCGTAGTAGGCGCGGTTTGGGCCGTTCAGCAAGGCCTCGGGATCGGCCGTGCCGGAATTCTCCAGCTGGGCGTGGCCGTGGCGCAGCGCCCAGCTCGATCCCTTGAAGCGGATCTGGCGCATGGCCTTGGCCGACCCGCCCTTGTGTGCGCCATAGTCGCCGGTGGTTTCGCCGTACTTGGCCTGCAGCGCGACGAAGCCCTTGTGCGTGTGCAGAAAGTGGTAGGCATCGACGATGTTCTCGATCTGGAATTTCCAGTTGCCCTGGTAGCGCATGACGAATGGCTTGCCGCGCAGCGCGATGCGCCCCGCCGGCGAACGCCCGAACTTGCGGTCTATGGTCTTCTTGGCGCGTCCCAGGTAGGTGTCCAGGTCGACGGCGTCCGGGTCCAGGTTGGCGAAGATCAGCCCCCGGTAGGCATCGACCTTCGGCACCCGGTGCAAGCCTTCGGGCGCGTCGAAGTCGGGGGCATAGCCGCCCGAGTCGTTGCGTTCGGACACCGCCAGCAGCTTGCCGTCCAGGCCGAACACCCAGCCGTGGTACGGGCAGGTGAAGTCGCGCACCGTGCCGCGGGTCTCGCGCGCGATCACCGCGCCGCGGTGCACGCAGCGATTGACCAGCACGTGCACCGTGCCGTCGGCCGCCCGCGAGACGATGACGGGCTGCGTCCCGATGTAGGCCGTCTTGAAATCGCCCGGGTTGGGGATCTCGCTTTCATGGCCGACATAGACCCAGACCTTCGAGAAGACGCGCGCCATCTCGGCGTCGAACACCGCCTGATCGGTATAGGCGCGCGTGTGCACGCGGAAATGGCGTTCGTCCTGCCAGATCAGCGACGACGGATCCAGGCCGGCCTCCCCGCCTCCATGCTCTCTTGCAAACATCGCAGACATATCGATTCCTATCCTCCAACCACTAATCCATGAACCTGCCGCCCGACAGGTTCAGCGTTTCGCCCGTCACGTACGCGCCGTGGCGCGAGGCCAGGTAGAACACCGCGTGCGCCGCCTCGATGGACCGGCCCACGCGGCCGACGGGAATGCCTTTGACCACTTCCTCCATGCGGGCCTCGCTGGCGCCCGCCACCTGCACGTCGAACAGGGACGTGGCGATCACGTTGACCGTCACGCCGTGGGGCGCCAGCTCCGCCGCCATCACGCGCGAATACGCGATCAGCCCGCCCTTGGCCGCCGCATAGGGCGCCACGTGCCGATGGACGCCGGTCTTGCCGGACATCGAGGAGAACGACACGATGCGTCCGCCGCCGCGCTCCTTCATCCGGCGCGCCGCCGACTGGATGCACAGGATGGGCCCCACCAGTTCCCGCTCGATCACGTCCCGGTAGCGCGCCGCGTGCGTATCCAGCGCGTCCGCGGTGCTGACCGGCGCGGCCACGTTCACGAGGATGTCCAGCCCGCCGAGCCGAGACACGCAGGCATCGAAGAAACGCTCGACCTCGGCTTCGTCGTCCGTCTCCACCGGCAGACAGGCGGCGCCGCAGGCACCCGCCACCGACGCCGCATGCGCCGCGTCCTCCGCCGATGTCACGCCGACCACGACCTTGGCGCCGCGCGCCGCGAAGGCCCGCAGCAGTTCCGGGCCCGACCCCAGCGCGCCGCCCACCAGGACGACGGCGGAACCGGCGAACTCCGCCGGATCACCGGGCGCATCCCACTTGAGCGTGTCATCCATGACGGCTTCCTCCCGGCTTGGGGCCTAGTTGGCCGTGATGTTGTTCTTGCGGATGATGGCGCTGAAGCGGGCCAGCTGCATGTCCATCAGTTCCTGCAGCGCCTGCGGCGAAGACGGCTTCACGTCCAGCCCGGTCTTCTCCAGGGCCGACTTGACGTCGGGCAGCTCCAGGATGCGCGTCATCTCCTTGTTGAGCTTGTCGATGATGGCGGCCGGCGTTCCCTTGGGCGCCAGGAAGCCGTACCAGGCGGGCATGCCCGGCGTGATCCCCAGTTCCGCGAACGACGGCACGCCCGGCGCGCTGCGCTGGCGCTCGGAACTCGACACGCCCAGGTTGCGCAACTGGCCGGACTCGATGAAGGGGCGCAGCGTATGGGTGGCGACGAACATGGCGTCCACGTGCCCCGCGATCACGTCATTGACGCCGGGCGCCGTGCCTTTGTAGGGCACGTGCAGGAACGAGGTGTGCGTGGCGTCCTCGAACTCGGCCAGCAGGATGTGCGACGGCGAGCCCACGCCCGCGGACGCGAAATTGATCTTGCCGGGGTTGGCCTTGGCCGCGGCCACCAGGTCGGCCATCGTCCGGTAGCCCTTGCCGGGATTCACCGCCAGCGAATTGGTGCCGCGCGCCGCGATCATCACCGGCGTCAGGTCCTTCATGGGATTGAAGGACGGCGAGGGATAGAGGATGGACGTGATGACGAGATTGCTCGCGGTCACCACCAGCGTGTAGCCGTCGGGCGCCGCGCGCGCCACCTGCTCGGCCCCCAGGTGGCCGGCCAGGCCGGTCTTGTTCTCGACGATGACGGGCTGCTTCCAGCTTTCGAACAGTTTTTCGCCGACCAGCCTGGCGATGTTGTCCATGCCGGTTCCCGGGGTGAAGGGAACGATGAAGCGCAAGGGCTTGGACGGGAAATCGACCGCCGCGTCGGCCGCTGCCACGGCGGTCGATACGCAGCCAAAGGCCAGGAGCACAGCACACGACGTGATACGCATTTGACTCTCCCAAGATATGGACAGACACGGAGGACCCTCCTCCGCGCCTTGCTGCAGGACGCCAGCGGCGTCAGCCCGAGGGAGGCACGTCGACCAGCACCATGCCTTCCTCGATACGTACCGGATACACCTGGATCGGAATGCTGACCGGGCCCGAAACCGGACGGCCGGTGGGAATGTGGAACACGCCTTCGTGCAAGGGGCACTCCACGCAGTCGCCGCTGACGAAGCCTTCCGCCAGGTGCGCCTTCGCGTGCGTGCAGATGTCGTGCGTGGCATGGACGCGGCCGTCCAGCTTGTACAGCGCGAGGGGCTCGCCCTCCACGCACACCGAGACGGCATCGCCCTCGGGTACGTCGTCGAACTTGATCGTCTGGCACCAGACCATGAAAGCTCCGTCTATGACCGGGAATCGTCCGGCGCCGCGGCCGGGCCGCGCTGCTGGGCATTGCGCAGCGCCGTTGCCAGCGGCACCGCCGGGTCCGCCAGTTCCGCGGCATCCACGCCCCGGCCCGCGGCCACGAGCTGGCGCACGATACGGCGGTCCCGGCCGCTGTTGAACAACTCCGCCCCGACCAGCACGCCGGCCGCGTCGAAGTGGAAACCCACCGCCTTGCCCGCGCCGGCCTCGCGCGCGACGTACCGGACAGCGCCCGCCGGCCAGCCCACGATCTGCAGATTCATGTCGAACTGGTCCGTCCAGAACCACGGCGCCTCGTCGGCGGCGGGCTCCGCCGGCAGCGGCCCGCCGCCCTGTTCGATGCGCGCGATGGCGGCGGCGGCCCGTACGGCCTGGCGCTGGGCGTTCTCCCAGGACTCCAGGCGGATGCGGCAGCCGCCACCGGCCTCGCGCGGCGCGGCGATGTCGCCGATCGCATAGATGCCTTGCGCCGACGTCCGGCACGCCGCGTCCACCAGGACGCCGTGCACGGGCGGCGGATTCAGGGCCAGGCCCGCGCGCTCGGCCAGCGCGACGTCGGGCAGCGCGCCCATGCCGGCCAGCACCACGTCCGCCTCGCCCTGCGCGCCATCGTCCAGCACGTACCGGAAGGCCGGCCCCGCGCGCGCGATGTCGACGGGCGCGCGGCTCAGCTTCACCTCCACGCCCTGCCCGGCATGCAGCGCGAGCACGCGTTCGGCCGCCCACGCGCTGACGGCGCGCGGCAACAGCCTCGGCTGTTTCTCCACCACCGTCACGCGGCACCCCAGGCGGGTGGCGGACGCGGCCACCTCCAGTCCCACGAAGCCGCCGCCGATCAGCAGCACGCGCTGCCCGGGGCGCACTGCTTCCCTGAGGCGCGCGGCGTCGGCCGCGTTACGCAGCGCCAGCACGTCGCCCGGCGCAAGGCCGGCGAAGGCCGGCATCCGCGCCACGGAGCCGGTCGCCAGTACCAGGTGGCGATAGGCGAGGGATGCGCCATCGGCAAGATCCACGCGGCGCGCGGCCGGATCGATGGCCATGGCCCGGGCCGCAGGCCGCAGGACGATACCGGCGGCCTCATAGCTGGCCGCCGGCGCGATCGGCGCCAGGCGGCCGTCCTCCAGCAGGAACGATTTGGACAGCGGCGGCCGCTCGTAGGGCTCGGCACCCTCGTCGCCCAGCAGCGTGACCGATCCGGCATAGCCCGCCTGGCGCAGGGCATGAGCGCAGCGCGCCCCCGCATGGCCGGCACCGACGATGACCACGCCTGGCGTCATGGCGCCTCCACGCCCTTCGCGCCGGCTCCCAACAGGGCGCACAGCGGCTGGATGCTGGCCGCCGCGTCCAGCGCGCGAACCGCTTCCAGGATGTCCCGGGTACGCTGGGCGCCCATGACCGGTTCGACGTTGACGCGCAGCTTTTCCTCGAAGTCGGCATCGGAGAAAGGCTTGAGCCTGTGCCCGGGCGGCGGGCCCGCTTCGCCCACGATCACCTCGCCGGTGTCCAGCGTGACCTCCACCCGCGCCAGGAATCCCGCGGCCGCGCCGCCGCCCAGTTCGGCGGCCGGTTCGACCACGAGCCGGTCGTTCAGCAGTGTCCGCACGTCGGGACGCATGACCCGCTCCTTGTCGAAGGTGCCCGTGTCCACCCGGCCGTCGAGCAGCGCCATCGCGACAATGCAGGGCAGCGAATGATCGGCCGTCTCGCGCGACACCGGATGCCACGGGTCCGCCCGCTGGCTGACCAGATGGTCGTACACGCCCTCGTCGGCGCGCACGCGGATGCCGGCGATCCGGGCGGGATCGGGAATCCGGCGCCGCGCTTCCAGCGCGGCCTGGATGGCGCTTTGCCCGCGCGACCCGACCGGCCACAGTTTGTAGGTCACCCGTTCGACGGCCGACAGGGGCTGCACGGGGTCCAGGCGGCGCAGCAGCGCCTCGCGGTCTTCCTCGGCCAGTTCCAGACGGGCCAGGAAACCGTACTTGCCCTCGAACGGCCGGACCGCGCCTTCGGCCCCCGCTTCCGCGAGCAGGCAGGCATACACCGACTGCCGGACGGCGTCGCTGCCGTTGAAGCGCTTCCACATGGTCAGGTCGCCGCGCCGGTTCAGGTCGTTGGACTCGACCTCCAGGCTGGCGGAATGGGGAATCACGGTGATCGCCAGGGCGTCGGCAGCCTGCTCTTCCGACAGGTCCAGCATGCGGGCCGCCGCGCAGGTGCAGGCAATGGCCACGATGTTGGGATAGTCCAGGCCGCCGTTGCGCAGGCGCAGGCCGTCGAACAGCGCCACCGCGACCTCGTAGCCCAGCGCGATGGCACCGATCAGCCCCTGGCCGTCGATGCCGCGCCACTGCGCCAGGGCCATCAGGCCCGGAATCATGTCGCTGGGATGGCCCCCCGACTTGCCGATGTACAGGTCGTTGTAGTCATAGGCGCGCAGCGGCACGCCGTTCACCAAGGCCGCGGCTTCGGCGGTAACGCATTCGCCCGTGCCCCATATCGTCGCCCCCTGGGCCACGACGGCATGGCGCGCGTAGCGCCGGGCCGCCACGGCGGCGGGGTGCGTCAGAGCGCCCAGCGCCACGGCCAGCGTATCCAGCAATGCGGCTTTCACCGCGCGGTCCACCGACGCGCCGCATTCCAGCGCCGCATGCCGGGAGAACGCAGCCAGGGCCCGCAGCATGCGATCGGAAGTCGTTGTCACTTTGCCTTTCTCCAAGAGTCCGGACGAACGCCCGGGGTCAGGTATAGCCCTGGGCCTTGGCGGCCCCCTGCGTCTCGCCCAGCGCCGCGCGGATTTCCTGGCGCGCGCCGGCCTGCAGCAGAGCGGAGTCCTTGATGACGGTGATCAGGCCGAACCCGCGTTCGGCGTAGGCGCGGCCGGATGTCCCGGTGGCGCACTGGATCCCGGCGACGATGCCGTGCCGACGGCAGGCCTGGAAGATCCGCTCGACCGCGGCGACGTGCTCGGCCTCGGTCTTGTCCAGGTCAGGCGGCAGGCCCAGCCCCAGGGCCAGGTCGGCGGGGCCGATATAGATGCCGTCCAGGCCCGGCGTGGACGCAATCTCGTCGATGTTGTCCAGCGCCTCGCGGGTCTCGACCATGACGAAGCACAGCACGGCGTCGCCCAGGGCCTGGGTGTCGCGCGTGGCGCTGACCAGCGCGGCGCGGATGGGGCCGTAGGACCGTATTCCCGAAGGCGGATAGCGGCACGCCCGCACCGCCGCGGCGGCTTCCTCGCGGCTGTTGACCAGCGGCACGATGACGCCCTGGGCGCCCGCGTCCAGCGCCTTGCCTATCATCCATCCCTCGTTGGCCGGCACGCGCGTGAACGGCACCGCGCCCCGGCCCTCCGCGGCGCGATACATGTCCAGGGTCTGCGCATAGTCGATCAGCCCATGCTGCTGATCGACGCAGACGTAGCCCACGCCCTGCTGCGCGATCAGCTCCACGGAAAACGGCGTGGGCAGCACCGCCCAGCCGCCGAACACCGGCTTCCCGGCCCGCCATGCCTCGCGCAACACCCCCGCTGTGCTCATCGCCGCCTCCTGAAAATGGATGCACTAGGATTACATCAATCTCCAAAAAAGGATACATTTTTGTCTAATTCCTAGGGTAAACACCAAAAATTCCCTATAAATAAGTCGATATCGCTCAAGCGCATCATCTTGAGACAATAAAAATGAATACATTTTTGGCTTTTTGCAGATGTGATACTGTCTGAAGCACAAGCCCAGATCAAGACTCTCTTCAGGCACCATCGGAATCACAGGGTGACTCAGTGACCCACGACTCGACCGGCAGCGACGCGGCGTTGCATCAGAACGGCCAGGACGGCCCCCTTGCCGGCCCTCCCGTGCCGCCGCCCGCCCCGCCCCGCGCCTCGCGCGGGGACCTGCACGACGTCTACGAACGTTTGCGCCACGACATCCTGGATGGCAGCATCCCGGCCGGCTCCATGCTGAACCAGGTGCATATCGCCAAGCGGCTGAACGTCAGCCGCACCCCCGTGCGGGAAGCGCTGCGCATGCTCCAGGCGGAAGGCCTGGTCGAGGTCAATTTCCAGCATCGGATCCGGGTCGTCCCCATCACGCCCGAGGAAATCGATTCGGTCTACGCCATGTGGCTGCTGATGGCCTGCCTGGGCATCTCGCTGACGGTACCTCGCCTGGATGCAGGCGACATCGCGCGCATCCGCGCCGCGCTCGAGGCCATGAACGGCAGCCAGCCGGCGGGCGACTGGGCGCACCGCCACATCGAGTTCCACAAGCTGCTGATCATGCACGCGGGCGACCACATCGTGAACGCCTACGAGAATTGCCGCACCAACTCCGAACGCGCCCGCAAGTCGTTCATGGGGCAGCAGCAGCCGTATTCCTGGCTGGCGTCGGAAGAGGAACACAGCGCATTGGTCGACGCCTATGCGGCGCGGGACCAGGACCGGGCGATCCAGATCATGAGCCGGCAGCTGTCCCGCATCGCGCTGACGGTCATGGGCAACATCGACCCCACCTACGAACCCACGGCGATCCGGCAGGCCATGAAGCTGGTCACGCGGCCCGCGGGCGCGGGTCGCTGACGGGCCGGCGGGATCAGCCCCGTTTGCTTTCCAGCAGTTCCCAGCGTTCGAGCCGGGCCATGAGCTCGTCCTCGATCGCCGCCAGGCGCTGCTGGATGGCGGTCGCGCCGGCGGGATCGTCCCGGTAGATCGATCCGTCGGCCAGCTTCCCGTTCAGTTCCTGCTGCTCGGCCTCCAGCCCGGCGATGGCATCGGGCAGGCCTTCCAGTTCCCTGGCCTCCCAGGAACTCAGGCGCGACCGGCCGGGCTTGGCCGGCGCGGCCTTCTCCGGCGCGGGGGCGGCGGGTTCCTCGCGAACGGCCTCGCGCACCGGCCTGGCCGCGGCCGACCTGGCTTCTTCCACCCTGGCGCGCTGCGTCGCCCAATCGTCGTAGCCGCCCACATAGTCGCGCCAGTGCGCGTCGCCCTCGTAGGCGATGGTCTGCGTCACGACGTTGTCCAGGAACATGCGGTCGTGGCTGACCAGGAAGACCGTGCCCGAATAGTCCTGCAGCAACTCCTCCAGCAGTTCCAGCGTCTCGATGTCGAGGTCGTTGGTGGGCTCGTCCAGCACCAGCACGTTGGCCGGCCGCGCGAACAGCCGCGCCAGCAACAGCCGGGCACGTTCGCCGCCCGACAGGCTCTTGACCGGCGAACGCGCCCGCTCGGGCGCGAACAGGAAATCCCCCAGGTAGCTCATCACGTGCTTGCGCTGGCCGTTGATCTCTATCCATTCGCTGCCCGGGCTGATGACGTCGGCCAGGGCCATGTCCTCGTCCAGCTGGCTGCGCATCTGGTCGAAATAGGCCACCGACAGGTTGGTGCCCTGCCTGACCGAGCCCGTGTCCGGGGCGAGTTCGCCCAGGATGAGCTTGAGCAGCGTGGTCTTGCCCGCGCCATTGGGTCCGATCAAACCGATGCGGTCGCCGCGCATGACCGTGGTCGAGAACGACCGGATGACGGCCTTGTCGCCGAACGATTTGGACACCCCGGTCAGTTCGGCCACCAGCTTGCCCGACCGCTGCCCCTCGGCCACGTCGATGGTGACCTTGCCCATGCGCTCGCGCCGCTCGGCCCGCTGCACGCGCAGCTGCTCCAGCCGCTTGACCCGGCCGACGCTGCGCGTGCGGCGCGCCTCGACGCCCTTGCGTATCCAGACTTCCTCCTGGGCCAGGAGCTTGTCGAAACGCGCCTGCTCCAGCCGCTCGGCCTCCAGCATCTCGGCCTTGCGCGCCTGATAGGTGGAGAAGGATCCTGGGAAACTGGCGAGTTCGCCCCGATCGAGTTCGACGATGCGGGTCGCCACCGCATCCAGGAAGCGGCGGTCGTGGGTAATGAAAACGATGCTGCCGGGGAAGGCCTTCAGCAATTCCTCGAGCCACGCGATGGCCTGGAAATCCAGGTGGTTGGTCGGCTCGTCCAGCAACAGCAGGTCAGGGTCGCCCAGCAGCGCCCGGGCCAGCGCCACCCGCTTGCGCGTGCCGCCCGACAGCCCCGCCACCGGCGCATCGGCGGGCAGGTTCAGCCGGGCCAGCGTGGCCTCGACCCGCGCCTGCACCGTCCAGCCGTCGTGCGCCTCCAGCTCCGCCTGCAAGGATTGCAGCCGGGCCAGCAGCGCGTCGTGGTCCGTCCCGCCGGCCGTTTCCGCCAGATCGTGGGTCAGCCGCTGGTAGGCGCGCAGCAGGTCGCGCCCCTTGGCCAGGCCCTCGCTGACGGCATCGAATACCGTGCCCGACTCGTCGAACACCGGCTCCTGCTCCACCGTGGCGACCTTCAGCCCGTCCTGGCGCGAGATGAGGCCGTCATCGGGCAGCGAGCGGCCATCGAGCAGCTTGAGCAGCGACGACTTGCCGGTGCCGTTGCGGCCGATCAGCCCCACCCGCTCGCCGGCTTCCACCGACAAGCCGGCGCGGTGCAGGAGGGGGACGTGGCCGTAGGCCAGTTCGATGTCGGTCAGAGCAATAAGAGCCATGAAGCGCGCCGGGAGGACCGGTCAGGAGACGAAAACGAAAAAAGCGCCCTGGCTTGCGCGAGGGCGCCCTGGAGGAAAGGACGGAGCGGGCGCGGCCCCAGAGGCCCCCGCCCGGCGCCTGGGCTAGACCGAGAACGACGACCCGCAGCCGCAGGTGGACGTGGCGTTCGGGTTCTTGATCACGAATTGCGCGCCTTCCAGGCCTTCCTTGTAGTCGATCTCGGCACCGACCAGGTATTGGAAGCTCATGGAGTCGATCAGCAGTTGCACGCCGTTCTTGTCCAGTTGCGTATCGTCGTCGTTGACGTCTTCATCGAAGGTGAAGCCGTACTGGAAGCCGGAACAGCCGCCGCCCTGCACGAACACGCGCAGCTTGAGCGCCGAATTGCCTTCTTCGTCGATCAGCTCCTTGACCTTGGCGGCCGCCGCATCGGTGAAGACGAGGCCCATCGGCGGGGCTTCGAGGCTGGCTTGTTCAACTGCTGCGTTCATGACTGCTCCTTGCCTACGCGTACGCGCGGCCCGTGCCGCGCATGCGCTGTAAATCGTCTGGTTAATGGGTAATTCAACCGCTATTGGCGCCTGATTTCAACCCCGGCGCCGCCAGGGACACTATAAAGCGGCGCCTGCCCGCCCCGTGGGCGGCCATACCGTTTAGATGCGGGCACGCCGCCAAGGTTCAAGCCCACGGCCTCAGGCCGGCAGGTTGACGGTGCTTTGCGAGCGCACCACGCCCCCCTCGACCACGCGCACCGTCACGCTGCGCACCACGAAACCGGCCGGAACCGCCAGCGATCCCTCGGCGCGCTGATACTGCCGAAACCGCACCGCCAGCGGGTCGGTGGCTGGCGGGACCACGGGAGCGACCTCCCCCGCGAGCGCCTCGGTCGGCACCGAGAACGGATGCAAGTCTATCGTGGTGGAGGTGCCCGCGCGCACGCCGGAGGCCGAGAACTGCAGGCGCCCGCTGAATTCGCCCGAAGGCCGGCCGCCGCGCATCAGCAGTACCCGGTAGCGCAGCAGCTCGCCCTGCCGCTCCAGTTCCGCGGAACGGATGTTGACCTGGGCCTGGCGCGGATCCATGGGAATGAGCTGGTCGAAAAAAGCCAGGTCATTGCGCATGTCGCCCATTTCCTTCTGCGCGGCACGCAGATCGGCCGCGAACTGGTCCTTGGCCGCGCGTTCGATCTCGAGGCGGCTTTCCGCGGCCGCGAGACTGCCCTGCAAGCGCTCGTTGTCGGCGATCAGGCGCTGATGCTCGGCGCGCAATTGCGCCAGCTCGGACGCCGAGATCTGGGGCCCGCCGAGCATCCGCCGCGCCGACTCGTACAACCCCGTTCCCAGGGCCGCGCCCAGCGCCAGCAACAGAACCAGGACCACGATCCGCCATGGCGAGGCCGCTGGCAGCCCCGTCCCGTCGGCCCGCGCGCCCGCCGCCGCGCCGCGCCGCAGCCTGCGCGGCACCAGCGCCGGAAACAGCGGCCGGCGCTTCATCAGGGCAGCACCGCCACCTGGCCGAGCCCGGCATCCTCGGGCAGCCCGAACATCAGGTTCATGTTCTGCACGGCCTGGCCGGATGCGCCCTTCACCAGGTTGTCCTGCACCACCAGCACGACCAGCTGGTCGCCGTTGCCGGGACGGTGGACGGCGATCCGGATCATGTTGGAGGCCCGCACCGAGCGGGTCTCGGGCGTGCTGCCCGCGGGCATCACGTCGACGAAGGGCTCACCGGCATAACGCTGTTCGAACAGCTTCTGGAAATCGACGTCGCGCGCCTTCGGATCGATGCGGGCGTAGATGGTCGAGTGCATGCCACGCACCATGGGGGTCAGGTGAGGCACGAAAGTCAGCCCCACCGGTCCGCCGTGCAGCGTCTGCAAGTGTTCGACGATCTCGGGATGATGGCGATGGCCCGACACGCCATAGGCCTTGAAGTTGTCGCTGGCTTCCGAGAACAGGATGTGCAGCTCGGCCTTGCGTCCGGCGCCGGTCACGCCCGACTTGCAGTCGGCGATGAGCGTGGACGCATCCACCAGCGGCGAGGTCCCGGCCCGGCCTTCCAGCAGCGGCGCCAGGCCCAGCAGCACGGTGGTCGGATAACAGCCGGGGTTGCCAACGACCCGCGCGCCGCGGATCTGCTCGCGGTTCAATTCGACCAGGCCGTAGACCGATTCGCGCAGCACGTCGGGGCAGGCGTGCGGCATTTTGTACCACTTCTCGAACGAGGCCTGGTCCTGCAGGCGGAAATCGGCGGCCAGGTCGATGATCTTGACGCCGGCGGCCAGCAGTTCCTGCGCCTGCGCCATGGCCACGCCATGGGGCGTCGCGAAGAACACCACGTCGCACTCGGTCAGCCGCGCCTTGTCGGGCGACGAGAACGCCAGGTCCACCTTGCCGCGCAGGTTGGAATACATGTCGGCCACCGGCATGCCGTCTTCCTTGCGCGACGTGATCGCCGTCAGCTCCGCGTTCGGATGCTGCGACAACAGGCGCAGCAACTCCACGCCGGTGTAGCCCGTGCCGCCGACGATACCTACCTTGATCTTGGCCATTGCAATCTCCTGGAGTCCCTTGCGCTTCCCGGCCCGGGAAAGCGGGACGGTGCCCTGCGACAGATGATGAGTAAGAATACCCCACGCTCGGCAGCATCGATGTGACGACCCGCGGGCCGGCACGCCGCTCGAGGCGAAAAAAAGGCCGCATCGCTGCGGCCTTTCTTGTCTCGTCCGCCGGCCGGAGCCGGAACGGGACGAGGGAGATCGAAGCCGATCAGCGCTTGCTGAACTGCTTGCGACGTCGCGCCTTGTGCAGACCGACCTTCTTGCGCTCGACCTCGCGGGCATCGCGGGTGACGAAGCCGGCTTGCGACAGCGCGGGCTTGAGCGTCGCGTCGTAGTCGATCAGCGCGCGGGTGATGCCGTGGCGCACCGCGCCGGCCTGCCCGGTCACGCCACCACCGTTGACGTTGACGTGGAAGTCGAAGCTTTCCAGGTGGCCCGTCAGTTCCAGCGGCTGGCGAACGATCATGCGGCCGGTCTCGCGAGCGAAGTACTCGTCGACGGGCTTGCCGTTGACGGTGATCTTGCCCGAGCCTTTCTTCAGGAACACGCGCGCCACCGAGGTCTTGCGGCGGCCGGTTCCATAATTCCAGTTACCGATCATGCGCGGCTCCTCAGATGTCCAGCAGCTTGGGCTGCTGGGCGGTGTGCGGATGTTCGGATCCTGCGTACACCTTCAGCTTCTTGATCATGGCGTAGCCCAGGGGACCCTTGGGCAGCATGCCCTTGACGGCCTTCTGGATCGCACGACCAGGAAAACGCTGCTGCATCTTCAGGAACGTGGTTTCGGTGATACCGCCGGGATAGCCCGAGTGGCGGTAGTAGCGCTTGTCCTGCGCCTTGTTGCCGGTAACGACGATATCGGCGGCGTTGATGATGACGATGTAGTCGCCGGTATCGACGTGAGGCGTGAATTCAGGCTTGTGTTTACCGCGCAAACGGCGTGCGACTTCGCTGGCCACACGACCTAGGACTTTGTCCTTGGCGTCAATCACGTACCAGTCACGCGTCACTTCATGCGGTTTCGCAACGAAGGTTTTCATGATGATCTCTGTGACATATCTGGTGCCCGTAAGCCCCCTACGGGCTTGCTGACGGCGTATCACCCCGATCCCGCCTCGGCATTGTGAACTGCAGGTACGGAAAAAGGGCAAGAGGATGATGATAACCCGGATAGACCGGCGAAGTCAAAGGCCGCGCGCCAGCTCGCCGCACGGCCCGCGCCGCGCCCGGCGCAGCTGTAACGATATCCGACGCAGCCCCCCGCTTCCCCCGTGACGCCCAGGCCGCGCTTCATGCTTTGATAAACATCCACACATAAGAAAAGATTCCGGCGCGGCGTAAGGGCAGACACTAGTCCGTTCACAGAGCCCTATGGAGATCCGTCCGATGAAAACGATCAAGACGATGCTGGCCGCCGGTGCCGTGGCCGCGGGATTGGCCGCCTGCGCGGCTCCCCAGCGCGACATGCCCACCCAGCAGGCCTCGACGATGTCGCCGCAATCGGTCACCGACGACCAGTTGCAGCGCTTCGCCAACGCGGCCAGGAAGGTGAATGCCGTCTCGCCGGGGACCGGAGCCGCCGCCTCCAGCACGCCGACCGGCGAGCCCACCAACGCCACCTTCGACGAAGCCAACGGCCGCAAGGCCGAGGCGGTCTGGAGCGAAGGGCTGACCGTACGGGAATTCAACGCCATCAACGCGGCCGTCCAGCAGGATCCCGCCCTGATGCAGCGCTATGGCGCGCTGATGCAAGGCGGCAGCACCGGCTCCACCGGCGGTGGCTATGGCGGTTCCACGGGCGGCGGCACGATGATGCGCTAACCCCGCCAAGGCAAAAAAAAGCCCGAAGCCTTGCGGCTTCGGGCTAATCCACCAAAGGAGGAGGGTGGAGGAGACACCGGTAGATGGGCTTTGCGGGGCTATCCGACGATGCCGAGGGGCCCGAGGCCGTGTCGGCATACAAAGCGACATCCGTTGAACCCATTATAGGGAAGCAATTTGTGCGTTGCAAGAAGTTTTTTGGCCTGTTCACCACAATACGGTTTCAAATTTCAACAGGTAAAAATTCTTTTTATATCAATAGGTTAATTATTTATTTAGCCCCATCACGGAGCTTCCTTCCCGGCTCTTTCCTGTCGAGTCGCGGCATGCTCTGCCATGCCGCGCTCCATCTCCCCGCTTATTTTGATGCAAAGCAGCAAGGATCGGGCAAAAAAAAGCCCGAAGCCTTGCGGCTTCGGGCTAATCCACCAAAGGAGGAGGGTGGAGGAGACACCGGTAGATGAGCTTTGCGGGGCTATCCGACGATGCCGAGGGGCCTGGGGCCGTGTCGACATACAAAGCGTCATCCGTTAGATCAATTATAGAGAGATGTTTTGTGCGATGCAAGAACCTCCTAGGGTTGTTGCCTACGTACAAAAACCAATGTGGATGCAGACAAAAAAACCACATCAAATCAATCACTTAAATACAAACCACCCACCCACTCCGCAACACTATCAACCAAAAATCAAGGGCGGGAACAGCTTGGCCGGGGGGCGCGACCATTTGTCGCAGTTTTCGCTGCATCGCAGCATAGCCTGGTTCCCCAACAGCCGCGAAACCCGCTTCCCACCCGCTATCATCGTGCTGATTAGCCAACTTCTATCGCAGCACGAGGAATATCATGGAATGCATCGTAAGCTGGGGCGGCCCGCAGGGCATGCTGTTCACCGCCCAGACGGGCAGCGGCCACGTCGCCGTCATGGACGGCGCGCCGGACGGCGGGGGCAACAACCTCGCCCCCCGGCCGATGGAACTGGTGCTGGCCGGCACTGGCGGCTGCACGGCTTATGACGTCGTCCTGATCCTGAAGCGCGGCCGCCACGCCGTGCGCGGCTGCACGGTGGCGCTCAAGGCCGAGCGGGCCGATACGGATCCCAAGGTCTTCACCAAGATCCATTTCGCCTTCACGGTCACGGGCAAGAACCTTCCGGCCGCAGCGGTGGAACGCGCGGTGCAGCTTTCCCACGAAAAGTATTGCTCGGCCTCGGCCATGCTGGAAAAAACCGCCGAACTGACCTGGTCGGTGGAAATCGTCGAAGCCGACTGACGCAGCTCAGAGGTAATAGGCGGTGGAGGTCATGACCTTGGACCCGCACCGCATCGCTGCCCGCACCGGCGCGGGCAGCTCGGCGCCGCCGCGCTGCTCCGCCGTCACCCTGTGCTGGCGCTCGTCGGCGGCCATGCGCTCGACGATGGCGCGCGAGCGCGCATCGTTGGCCGGCAGCGTACCCAGGTGTCCGTCCAGGTGGCGCTCCACCTGCCGCTCGGTTTCCGCCATGAAACCCAGGTTCCAGGCATCGCCCGCCTTGCCCGCCAGCATGCCCAGCCCGAAGGCCCCGGCGTACCAGAACGGATTCAACAGGCTGGAGTGCGAACGCAGTTCGCGCAGGCGGTCGTCCAGCCAGGCCAGGTGATCGGTCTCCTCGGCCGCCGCGTCCAGGAACACCTGGCGCGTATCCGGCTTGTCGCAAACCAGCGCCTGCCCCCGGTACAGGGCCTGGGCGCACACTTCCCCTACGTGATTGACGCGCATCAGGCCGGCCGCGTGCTTGCGCTCGGACTCCGTCAATGCCGGCCCGCCCGCCTCGTCGGACGAGTCGTCGACGGCGGACAGGCGCCCCGCCGGATTCGGACGCTGCGCGGACACCGAGCCCGTCAACACCCGCACGGCGCGGTCCGCCTCGGATAGCACCCGATCCAGCAGGGAAATACGGCGAAAGGATGCGGTTCCCGACATTTGCGACCTCCGGTCCGGACACGGCCGGACAGCGACACGAACAGATTCCAGTATAGGCAATCCCCGATTCGTTGTTCTTGAACAACGTCCGGCGCGACGCAACCCCGCTGTCATTTTCGCCTCATGTTGGATCGTCATCCTCTCGTCCGAGCACCTGAGCAATTTCCTCGTGCCCCATCACAAATCCATCTGGAGTTCTCAATTGAAAAAGACCCTCATCGCCGCCGCGCTGCTGGCCGGCTTCGCCGGCACCGCGCAAGCCCAGAGCGTGACGCTGTACGGTATCGTCGACATGGGATTCATGAACAGCAAGCAGGACGGCCAATCCGCCGTCAACGGGCTGGATAGCGGCATCGCCGGCAGCTCGCGCTTCGGCCTGCGCGGTGTGGAAGACCTGGGCAACGGCCTGAAGGCCAACTTCCAGCTGGAAAGCGGCTTCAAGGCCGACACCGGCATCCAGAGCGCCAGCGGCCAGCTGTTCGACCGCGCCGCCTGGGTGGGCGTGTCGGGCAACTTCGGTGAAGTCCGTCTGGGCCGCCAGGACACCCTGGGCTTCAACTGGTTCCGCGGCGCCATCAACCCCTTCGGCAACGCCTACTCGCAAGCCCAGAGCAAGACCGTCTTCAACGTGAGCGGCGTGGATGACCGCGTCAGCAACAGCGCGTTCTATCTGTCGCCCAAGTTCAGCGGCTTCCAGGTCGGCGCCGGCTACAGCTTCAACGCCAACAGCAGCGAAACCGCCGGCAACGACGCCGACAACTCGGTGTACTCGCTGGGTCTGCGCTATCAGAACGGCCCGCTGCTGGCCGTCCTGACCTATGAACAGAAAAATGCCGCCGATCTGGCTCCCGGTGCGGGCGTGGGCGGTTCCGACCTGAAGAACATCCAGCTGGGCGCCACCTACGACTTCGGCGTGGCCAAGCTGCACGCCGGCTACGGCCGCCTGCAGAACTCGGGCTACAAGTCGAGCTCCGAGAAGGAAAACTCGTACCTGCTGGGCGTGACCGTGCCGTTCGGCGCCCACTCCGTGTTCGCCAGCTACCAGCGCAACGACAACGCCAACATCAACGCCGGCCGCGCCGACAAGTCCATCAACGGCTACGCCATCGGCTACAACTACAAGCTGTCCAAGCGCACCATGATCTACGCTCTGCTCAACCAGTACACCGACGTGATCGTCCGCACGGACAACAAGGCCCTGGGCGACAAGCGCGAAATCGCCATCGGCCTGCAGCACAAGTTCTAAGCCCTGTTCCCCATGGGCCGGGTCGCCCCGGCCCATGTTTCGAAGTGCTTACTTCAGCAGTGAGTGTTTTCCCGTCTTCGGTTCGGCTGAAGACGGGCTTTTTCGTCAGTTTTTTGCGGAAAAACAACGAAAGCCGTAAGAATAAGTAAAAACCCGGCCATCACCCGCCTCCGCACTTGGTAGTAACCCGCATTCTTTGCTGCAATATGACCAACTTCCTACCAGGAAGCTCTGGTTTTCCCGCAGCAAACGGATACCCGACGATGGATCCGCGCATTCCATCCGGCGCCTCGCACCCCCCGTCTGCCGCGACAGCCAGATCAATCATGGAGATGTACGAATGAAAAAGACCCTGATCGCTGCCGCCGTCCTGGCTGGCATGGCTGGTACCGCGCACGCGCAAAGCTCGGTCACCCTGTACGGCATCATGGATATGGGCTACCTGTATTCCAAGACCGAAGGCATGAAGGCCCGCAACGCGCTGGACAGCGGCCTGCAAAGCGAATCGCGCTTCGGCCTGCGTGGCTCGGAAGACCTGGGCAACGGCCTGAAGGCCAACTTCCTGCTGGAAGCCGGCATCAACGCCGACGACGGCACCTCGTCGCAGTCGGGCCTGTTCAACCGCCAGTCGTGGGTGGGCCTGTCGTCCAACACGCTGGGTGAGATCCGTCTGGGCCGCCAGTTCATCCTGGGCTCGCAATTCTTCACCAACATCGATCCGTTCGGCACGACCTTCCGCCAGGCCGGCATGGGCTCGACCTTCATCGCCGCCAACCAGGTCCGTAACAGCAACAGCGTGATGTACTTCTCGCCGACCTGGAACGGCTTCCAAGGCGCCATCGGCTACAGCTTCAACCGTTCGACCAACGAAAGCCCGGTCGCCGGCACCAACAACCGCGCCATCACCTCGGGCCTGCGCTACGCCAACGGCCCCATCGAAGTCGCCCTGACCTACGACCAGGTCGAGCCCTCGACCGGCGGCAACGTCGGCCGTTCGACCCAGTTGGGCGGTACGTATGACTTCGGCGTGGTCAAGCTGCACGCCGCCATCGCCGACCAGCGCAACGTCGCGGTCAACGTTGGCGACATCCCGGGCTGGAATGGCCGCTTCGCCAAGAAGACCCTGTCGTACATGGTCGGCGCGTCGGCTCCGGTCGGCACCGGCTCGCTGTTCGGTTCGTACCAGAAGGCCAAGGACTGGGACATCGAAGGCTTCAGCGTCGGCTACACCTACCCGCTGTCGCGTCGTACCAACGCCTACGCCTTCTTCAGCAACATGGACAACGTTGGTCACTACGGCAGCGCCGTCACGACCGGCGACAAGACCACCCGCCAATTCGGCGTCGGCCTGCGTCACATGTTCTAAGTCGGCGGTGGGAGCGCCTGGCGCGCTCCCCGCAAGCGCCCAGAACCCCCTGGGCGTACGCTGGAAAAAACCCGGACCGGAAACGGCCCGGGTTTTTCTTTTTGGGAGTGCCCTGCCCGCCCCCGCTGGGCGGGCACCCTGGCTTGCCCCGTGCCCCTTCCGTATCGAGAAATATTCTCGATATTCACGACTTCCTAATATCTTTTCGATTACGCTATCGAGTCGTCCATGCCCCTTAACTGTGCGGACCGGCGGCGATCCCGCCGGCCTCCGCCCTCCCGCATGCCTCTCGCTCGCGCCAAATCCTTTCCTCCTTCTTTTCCATTCCTCGGCCGCCTCGGCCCGGGCCTGGCCTCGCTGATGCTGGCCGCCGGCTGCAGCCTGCAGCCGCCCGCGCCGTCCGTGCCGCTGGCCACGCCAGCCGGCTGGCAGGCCCCGCTGCCCGCCGCGGCCGTCGGGCCAGCCCTGCCGCACCACTCCAGCCAGCAGCGCCTGCTGGAATGGTGGCAACAGACCGGCGATCCGGCCCTGCCAGGACTGATCGAAGCAGCGCAGGCGGCCAGCCCGACCGTGGGTACCGCGCGTTCGCGCTTCCTTCAAGCCCGGGCCACCCGCGTATCGTCCGGTGCCGCGCTGGGTCCCACGCTGGACGCCACGGCGCAGACCAGCCGCGGCTTTTCACAGATCGCGGGCGGCGTCGCCACGCAGAACCAGGCCGGCCTGCAGGCCTCGTGGGAAATCGACCTGTTCGGCGCCAACGCCGCCACGCGCGACGCCGCGCAGGCTCGCCTGGAGGGCGCGCAGGCCCAGTGGCACGACGCGCGCATCTCGGTCGCCGCCGAAGTGGCCAACGAGTTGAACAACTTTCGCAGCTGCCGCCGCGAACTCGCCATCCAGGAATCGGACGCGGCCTCGCGCGCGGAAAGCTCGCGCCTGACCGATCTCGCCATGCGCGCGGGCTTCCAGTCCACCGCCAACGCCGCGCTGGCGCGCGCCAGCAGCGCCGAGGCCGCCGCTCGCGCCCGCCAGCAGCGCGCCTTGTGCGACATCAGCGTCAAGGCACTGGTGGCCCTGACCGCGCTGGACGAACCCGCGCTGCGAGCCCGGTTGGCCACGCCGGCGCAGCCTGCGTCCGACGCCCTGTTCGCCATCGACCACCTGCCCGCCGCCGTGCTATCGCAGCGCCCCGACCTGTTCAACGCCGACCGCAACGTGGCGGCGGCCAGCGCCGAGGTCGGCAGCGCCCAAGCCAAACGCTACCCACGCCTGACCCTGGCCGGCAGCGTGGGCGCGGCCTCGTTCAGGGCACGCGGCACGAACGTCGACGTTTCGACCTGGTCCATCGGCCCGCTGTCGGTCACGCTCCCGCTGTTCGACGGCGGCCGGCGCCGCGCCGACATCGATGCCGCCCAGGCCCGCTACGACGAAGCCGTCACCCAGTACCGGGCCACGGCCCGGCAAGCCGTGCGCGAAGTGGAGGAAGCCCTGGTCAACCTGGAAAGCACGGCCGCGCGCACCACCGACGCGCGCGCCGCGGTCGAGGGATACCAGGCTTCGTTCGAAGCCACCGAGCAGCGCTATCGCGGCGGTCTGGCCAGCCTGCTGGAGCTGGAGGAGTCGCGGCGCATGCTGCTGACGGCCCGCACCACCCAGTCCGCCCTGGAGCGCGAACGCATGGCGGCCTGGATCGCGCTGTACCGCGCGGCGGGCGGCGGCTGGCGCCAGGATGCGCCCTTGCCGCCGGACACGCCGCCCGCGGCATCCACCGCGCCGGCCACCCATCCCTCCTGACGGAACCTCTCACGAAACGCGTCGCCGCGGGGTCTCCCCAGGCCCCGGCCCCATCCCAACCATGATCCCGTCCATGCCGCTACGCCCTCTCATCGCCGCCGCCGTGCTCGGCGCCATCCTGGCCGGTGCCGTCCTCGCCCCCGCCCTGCGCGCCGCCGATACCGACGCCCCTGCGGCCGTCCGGCCGGCCCTGACCGTCACCGTCGCCCAACCGCGGATGCAATCCCTGCGCGTCGCGCTCCAGGCCAACGGCAACATCATGGCCTGGCAGGAAGCCAGCCTGGGCGCCGAGATCGGCGGCCTGCGCCTGCAGGACGTCCTGGTCAACGTAGGCGATACCGTCAAGGCCGGCCAGGTACTGGCCACCTTCGCCCAGGAAACCGTGCGCGCGGACATCGCCCAGGCCCGTGCCGCGCTGGCCGAGGCCGAAGCCAGCGCCGCCGAGGCACGCGCCAATGCCGAGCGCGCCCAGTCCCTGAAGGCCTCCGGCGCGCTGAGCGAATCGCAAATCAACCAGTACGTGACCGGCGGCCAGACCGCCCAGGCGCGCGTGGAGTCCGCCCGCGCCAGCCTGGCCGCGCAGGAACTGCGCCTGAAATTCACCCAGGTCCGCGCCCCCGACAGCGGCGTCATCTCGTCGCGCACCGCCACGGTGGGCGCGGTCGTGAGCGCCGGCACCGAACTCTTCCGCATGATCCGCAAGGGCCGCCTGGAATGGCGCGGCGAAGTCACCTCCGCCGAGGTCGGCCGCGTGCGCGTGGGCGATCCCGTCACCGTCGTCGCGGCCAGCGGCGAGCGCCTGCGGGGCAAGGTCCGCACCGTCGGCCCCACCGTCGATCCGCAGACGCGCAACACCCTGGTCTACGTCGACCTGCCCGGGGCCGGCGCGCCGGACTCCTCGGCCAAGGCCGGCATGTTCGCGCGCGGGGAGTTCGAACTGGGCGCGGCGCAGGGCTTGACCGTGCCACAGCAGGCCGTCGTCATGCGCGAAGCCTTCAATTACGTTTTCGTCGTGGGGGCGGACAACCGGGTGGCCCAGCGCAAGATCCAGGCCGGCCGGCGCGACGGCGACCGCGTCGAGGTCCTGGACGGCCTCGCGCCCATCGACCGCGTTGCCGTGCGCGGCGCCGGCTTCCTGACCGACGGCGACCTGGTACGCGTGGTCGACACGCCCGCTCCCGCGGCCACCCCCGCCACCGCCGTGACGCGCTGAGAGCCCACGCGATGAACGTCTCGACCTGGTCCATACGCAACCCCATTCCGTCGGTCATGCTGTTCGTGCTGCTGACCTTCGCCGGCCTGCTGTCGTTCAGCGCCATGAAGGTGCAGAACTTCCCCGACATCGACCTGCCCATGGTCCAGGTCACGGCCGCGCTGCCCGGGGCCTCGCCCGGCCAGCTGGAGAACGACGTCGCCCGCAAGCTGGAGAACTCCATCGCCACCTTGCAGGGCCTCAAGCACGTCTACACCAAGATCCAGGACGGCAGCGTCAGCCTGACCGCCGAATTCGAACTCGAGAAGCCCCTGCAGGAAGCGGTGGACGACGTCCGCTCCGCCGTGTCCCGCGTGCGCGCCGACATGCCCGCCGACCTGCGCGACCCCATCATCAACAAGGTCGACCTGGCCGGCCAGCCCGTGCTGGCCTTCACCGTACGCGCCAGCAGCATGGACGACGAGGCCCTGTCCTGGCTGGTCGACAACGACGTCGCCCGCAAGCTGCTGAACGTGCCCGGCGTGGGCGCGGTCAACCGCGTGGGCGGCGTGACCCGCGAGATACGCATCGCGCTCGACCCCCAGCGCCTGCAGGCCCTGGGCGCTTCCGCCGCCGACATCTCGCGCCAGCTGCGCCAGGTGCAGCGCGAAAGCTCCGGCGGCCGCACCGACATCGGCGACTCCGAACAGCCCGTGCGCACCCTGGCCACCGTGGGCACCGCCGAAGAACTCGCCAACCTGCGGCTGGTCCTGAGCGACGGCCGGCCCATCCGGCTGTCCGACGTCGCCACCGTGACCGACACCATCGCCGAACGCCGCTCCGCCGCCCTGCTGGACGGCCAGCCCGTCGTCGGCTTCGAGGTGGCCCGCAGCCGCGGCGCCAGCGAACTCGACGTGGCCGCGGGCGTCCAGCGCGCGCTGGACGAACTCAAGGCCCAGCACGCCGACCTGCAGATCACCGAATCCTTCAACTTCGTCACCCCGGTCCAGGAAGAGTACGACGGCTCCATGCGCCTGCTCTACGAAGGCGCGCTACTGGCGGTGCTGGTGGTGTGGCTGTTCCTGCGCGACTGGCGCGCCACGCTGATCTCCGCCGTCGCGCTGCCGCTGTCGGTCATCCCCGCCTTCGCCGGCATGTACTTCCTGGGATTCTCGATCAACGTCATCACCCTGCTGGCCCTGTCGCTGGTCATCGGCATCCTGGTCGACGACGCCATCGTCGAGGTCGAGAACATCGTGCGCCACCTGCGCATGGGCAAGAGCCCCTACCAGGCCGCCATGGAAGCCGCCGACGAAATCGGACTGGCCGTCGTCGCCACCACCTTCACCCTGATCGCCGTCTTCCTGCCCACCGCCTTCATGAGCGGCGTCGCCGGACGCTTCTTCAAGCAGTTCGGCTGGACCGCCTCGCTGGCCGTGTTCGCCTCGCTCATCGTCGCGCGCGTGCTTACGCCCATGATGGCCGCCTACCTGCTCAAGCCCATCGTGCACGCGGGCAAGGAACCGCGCTGGCTGCAAACCTACATGCGCTGGGTCGCCGCCTGCCTGCGCCACCGCTGGCTGACCGTGCTCGGCGCCGCCGTGTTCTTCATCCTGTCGATCGGCATGATCCCCCTGCTGCCCGCCGGCTTCATGCCCGCCGACGACAACTCCCAGACCCAGGTCGTGGTCGAACTGCCGCCCGGCTCCACCCTGGCCCAGACCCTGGACACCGCCGAACTCGTGCGCCTGCGGCTGGCCAAGGTGCCGCACGTGCGCAGCGTCTACACCACCATCGGCGGCGGCACCGCTGGCGGCGACCCCTTCGCCATGGCCGGCGCGGCCGAGGTCCGCAAGGCCACCCTGACCATCCAGCTCGACCCGCGCGAAGACCGGCCCAAGAAACAAGGCATCGAAGAAGACATGCGCGCCGCCCTGGACGAGATCCCCGGCATGCGCAGCCGCGTCGGCCTGGGCGGGTCCAACAACAAATACGTGCTCGTCCTGACCGGCGACGACCCCGACGCGCTGAACCAGGTTGCCCTGGCCGTCTCCAAGGAACTGCGCACCATCCCGGGCCTGGGCAACATCTCGTCCACCGCCAGCCTTATCCGCCCCGAGATCGCCGTGCGCCCCGACTTCGCCCGCGCCGCCGACCTGGGCGTCACCAGCAGCGCCATCGCCGACACCCTGCGCATCGCCACCGTCGGCGACTACGACATCTCGCTGCCCAAGCTCAACCTGTCGCAGCGCCAGGTCCCCATCGTCGTACGCCTGGACGAAGCCGCGCGCGAAAACCTCTCCCTGCTCGGCCGCCTGTCCGTGCCCGGCACCCGCGGCCCCGTCCTGCTCGAACAGGTCGCCACCCTGGACTTCTCGGCCGGCCCGTCCGTCATCGACCGCTACGACCGCTCGCGCAACATCAACTTCGAGATCGAACTGGCCGGCATGGACCTGGGCGAAGTCGCCCAGCGCGTGGCCGACCTGCCCACCATCAAGAACCTGCCGCCCGGCGTGCGCCAGGCCACCGTGGGCGACGCCGAAGTCATGGGCGAACTGTTCCAGAGCTTCGGCCTGGCCATGCTGACCGGCGTGCTGTGCATCTACGTCGTGCTGGTGCTGCTGTTCAAACACTTCCTGCACCCCGTCACCATCCTGGCCGCCCTGCCCCTGTCACTGGGCGGCGCCTTCGTCGGCCTGCTCATCGCGCACAAGAGCTTCTCCATGCCCTCGCTGATCGGCCTGGTCATGCTGATGGGCATCGCCACCAAGAACTCCATCCTGCTCGTCGAATACGCCATCCTGGCGCGGCGGGGACACCCCGCCACCGACGTACGGCCGGCCGTGCCGGGCATGAGCCGCTGGGATGCGCTGGTGGATGCCTGCCACAAGCGGGCCCGGCCCATCATCATGACCACCATGGCGATGGGCGCCGGGATGCTGCCGATCGCGATCGGCTACGGAGCCGCCGACCCGAGCTTCCGGTCGCCGATGGCGATCGCGGTACTGGGGGGGTTGATCACGTCGACGTTTCTGAGTTTGCTGGTGATACCGGTGGTGTTCTTGTTTGTGGATGATTTTGGGCAGTGGGTGGTGCGGTTGGTTCGGCGGCCGGGTCAATTCCGACCGTAGATATCCGCGAACCGCACGATGTCGTCCTCGCCCAGGTACTCCCCGCTCTGCACCTCGATCATCACCAGGTCGATGATGCCGGGGTTCTCCAGGCGGTGCTTGTGCCCGGCGGGGATATAGGTCGACTCATTGCTGCGGACGAGAAAGGACTCCTCGTCCTTGGTGACCCGTGCGGTGCCACTCACCACGATCCAGTGCTCGCTGCGATGGTGGTGCATCTGCAGGGAAATGGACTGTCCCGGATGAACGACGATGCGCTTGATCTTGAAGCGATCGGCCTCTTCCAGGATGGTGTACGTCCCCCAGGGCCGATGGGCCGTGCGATGGATGCGGTGCACATCGCTGCCGCGCGCTTCCAGCTGGGCGATGACGCGCTTGATGTCCGGCAGCGCGTCCTTCTGCGACACCAGCAACGCATCGGCCGTGTCGACGATGACCACGTCCTTGAGGCCGATCGCGCCAACGACCCGGCCATCGGCATGGATGTAGCAGTTGTCGAGCTCGACGGCGATGACATCACCGTCCAGTTGGTTGCCGCGCGCGTCGCTCGGGAAAAGATTGCCGAACGCGGACCACGATCCGATGTCGCTCCAACCGATGTCGCAGGGCACCACCGAAGCCTTGTCCGTCTTCTCCAACACGGCGTGGTCGATCGAAATATCCGGCGCCTGGGCGAACGCCGCTTCGTTCAACGCGACCTGCCACTCGTTCCGCCCTTCCAGCACGCGAGCGGCGGCGACGCTCTCGTCGGCGGCTCGCAGCACGTCCGGAGCATGCGTGGACAGGGCTTCGCGCGCAACGTCGGCACGCACGCAGAACATGCCCGAATTCCACAGATAACGGCCGCTGTCCACGAATTCCGTCGCCCGCTCCAACGGCGGTTTTTCCACGAACCGCAGCACGTCGGAGCCCGAGGCCTCGATGTAGCCGTATCCCGTTTCAGGCGCATCCGGCTGGATGCCGAAGGTAACGATGCGCCCCTGCTGGGCCAGCTCCACGGCCCGGGCCACGGCGGCCTGGAAGGCATCCAGGTCCTGGATCATGTGATCGGCCGTCAGGAACAGCAGGACGGCCTGGGGATCGATCCGCTGCGCCACGACCGCCACCGCCGCGGCGAAGGCCGGCGCGGTGTTGCGGCCTATCGGCTCCAGGACCATGCCATGATCGAGCGCGGACAGATCCAGCTCGCGGAACTCGTCCATGGTTTTGAAAGACATGGTCTGGTTGGTGACCGTGACCAGGTGCGAAACGCCGGGAAGCGACGCGGCACGCAGGAAGGCCTTCTGAATCAGGCTCTGGCCATCGGCCAGGCGGATGAAGGGCTTGGGATGCAGCTCGCGGGATACGGGCCAAAGCCGGGTGCCTTTGCCGCCGGAGAGGATGACGGGGACGAGAGCCATTTAAGTTCGACGCCAGGGAAAGTGAAAAACGGACCAGCCCCATTTTGCTCCACATCCCACGAGTAGACAAAGAGCGACAAGCTTAGTTTACCCGTATCTGTCGTCACGGCCCCCTGGACATCGCCCCCTACTCCGGCTCCTGCCCCTTGAACACGGCAACCTTGTCGGCCAGCAGATTCTGGCTAGCAAGAATCAAGTCACGATATACGACATTGTTGAACCCCCACAGGGTAGAGTTTTCCTCCTCTTTGTGCCCGACGATGAACGGCAATGTCGTCACCACCTGCAAATCCGTCATTCTTTCCATGTATCGGTCATAGGTATTGGATTCAGGATCCCTCAAACCTTCATCCCAGGCAATCAAGCGATCGAAAACCCTGTTCGAATAGACGTTGAAAACGGTACTGACCATCTTATCCAGATGGATATAGTTCTGGCCTTCAAAATCCACAACAGCTCGAACGGAAGCCTTGCTATTCAGGTGGGCAATCAATCCGGAGAATATGTGCCAATCCCTCTGCCCGTTAAGGTAGCGCTTGGCGGACTGATAAGACGCCTCCCACCCGGAGCGAAATTCGACATCATCCTCGCAGATCGTGATCTGCTCGAGTCCCTGTTCGGCTGCCTTGCGAAACAGAAATTTATAGCTCAGCCCACATCCGACCCAACCCGTCGTATTGCGCAGACCGGGAAAATACTGGATACCATATGTGTTGTCTTTCTCAAAACCAGCGCGGCGCTGGACCGATTCGGGAAGGCCGAGGCATACCATCTCGGCATCGATCTTGAAGCCTGCACCGGCCAGGGCATAGAACGTCTCGAAATCAATGGCATCGTGAGCAAGCAGGAAACGAAAAAAGTAATAATCGAAGGACAGAGATGGCTCCAGGAGCTTCTGCCGGTTATCTTCTATCCTGACTGCTCTCGCCGCATCATTGTGGATCCAATGTCTGATGCGTTCGACCATTGCAGCTCGGTCGCCCACCGGGACGAAATCGACTATGGACTCCAGATAGCGGTGCTCGTCCATGTCTGCAGATGCCTCTGACACGACCAGCTTATTCAAACTCAGACATTCGTAGATTCGTGTCGTCTCCAGCAACGCACCTTCGTAATAGTGGATGTTGACGACCAACTTTGCTTTTGCCATCTCGGCGTACAGATCGGCGCCGAAAAGTCCATGAACCACTTTGACCCGGAAATGCTGAGAGATTTCCTCGATGTATTCGCGGCGGCGAATATTGTTGACATCGCCGTAAAAGAGAACGTCATACTCTTCCTCTGTCTCAGGAAGGAGCGGCAGGGTCGCGTCAAAGCCGATGGGGAGGTAATAGACTTGCCGATAGCTCATGCCCTTCGACTCGAGAAAAGCCAGATTCGCTCGCGAGTAATCGAATACCGCTGCAGCATTCTTCAGCATCTCGAAGTACTCTGGAGTGAACCAGCGAGAACTGACAGACTGTTCCATCTGAAAAGCCACGTAGCGAGCAGGTAGTCGAGGGAACATCTGCGGACAGATGACAAAGTGGAGCAAGTCCTCGTAGCCGTCCTTTGGCCTTTCGGTAATGATCTCCGCTTGAAAGCCCACTTTTTGCAGGGCCATCTTGATCAGTCCGGCTACATAGCTGCAATGCCGGGTCGTCAGAATCACGCACCGTCCATCCTCTTTCAATCGCAACGGAGCAGGGACACCTGTGATACCCGTGGCAACGGCAGTCTGCTTTACCCGCTGCAGGGCCTGCCGAACGCCGTGCTGGCGTACATACTGTAGAAACTTGAGGATGAGCTGCGGCCTGGCCACGACTACACGGGCTAGGCCGGCACTTCTCATCACCGAAGGGTTCGTCCGTGCTGCCCGCAGCGCGTCACCTGCCATGCGCAACGGTCGCGTCACCTTCCATGACGTGCTGCGTTCGAGTTCATTGACGCGCCCCACCACCTGTTCAAGGCGCTGCTGGGTCGACAGCAGAGCCACTCGCGCCTGCTCCAGTTCGGTTTTCCACTGCCTCCCCTGTTCCGCTTCGGCCCGGAGTGTCGTGACAAGCCGCGAACGTTCACCGGACGCATCCGAAAACGAATAGTTGGCACGCGCGTCGAACTCTCCCGTCTTGATCCCGTAGAAATAGAGATCCTTCGTGTCGTGCCCGATGGAAAACTCGAACCGGGAAAAATCAGCCTCGACCTCGAATACCTCCCGGATGTCGCTTTCCTCCAGGTTCTTGTAGTAATCCGCCCAGCCCCCTTTGTCCTGGATCAAGGGGGCGTCATGGGGATTTGTGCGACGCGTACCGTGTTCGGGACGCCCTGTCGTCGCACAACTGAACAGGAAAAGTCCACCGGGCTTGAGCATGCGGTAGATGTTCCTGAGCGTCTTCTGGTAGAACTGGTCGTGTTCGAAACACTCGGTCGAAATGATCACATCGAATGTCGCGTCCGGCATCAGCAACTCATGCCCCGCACAGATTAGGTCGACGTTCCGTCCCTCGGCAACGTCAAGCCCCAGGTAAAGGCAATCATCGAACAGAAATCGGTTATTCCCGTTGATGTCCAAAGCCCCGATATCTAGAACCAGTCTGTTGCTGAAAAAAGCAGGAAATTTCTCTTTGACTGACAAGCAAAACTGTTGCTGCTGAAGATGAGCCATGAATGGGCCTATTTAAAATCCAGATCTATTTTTTGCATCGGGATTCCCACCAATCCCGTACTAGCTGATGTCGAATGCGATCGGAAGAACAGTGCATCATTAAGCCACTGATGTTGGACGTGATCCTGCTGCGTACCGCTGGCAACGGCTACGGAAATGGAATAATCCCCAGACATCAGGATCGGCATCCTGAAATCGAATACAACCTCCAACATTCCCGCGCGATCGCAATCGACCGTACCTTGATGGCTCACGTAGGTATTGTCGCCGAACAGGGGCTGTCCCAAGCGATCTTTGACAACAAAACCGACGATAGGTCTTCCGATCGACCTCATGACCTCAGCCTCGATGCGCAGACGCACCGGCTCCCCACCGATGCACCAACTGATAGGTTGATTGTCGGTGCCCACCAACAGCACGCGGCGCACCGCTACCGCCCCGGTTCCGAACCCCATCGCTCCAGCTTCGTCGAAACGGAAAACTTCCAGATCGTTCCTGAGATTCGACGCATTAACGTAGTCCAGCCGCATGTCCTTGAAATCACCGAGCACGGGGAGCTCGATTGCTTCATTGGCTAGCTCTTCGCCACTGACCGACTGGGAGGAACGGTACAGGTCCTCTATGTACAACTCGGACACGTCCTTGGCCGAACCGAACGCAGCCACTTTGCCGCCAGACAGCCACAACGCCTTTTCGCACAAACTCTTGACCGCGGTCACGTCATGACTAACGAAGAACAGCAGCCCGCTCCGCTTGAACTCACGCAAGAACCGCATGCACTTCTGGGTGAATAACGCATCCCCCACGGCCAACGCTTCGTCGATGATGAGAATGTCCGCATCTACGTGGGCAATGACCGCAAATGCCAACCTCACATACATACCGCTCGAGTAAGTCTTGACCGGCTGCTCGATGAATTCGCCAATATCCGCAAAATCGACAATGTTCTGGTATTTGGCCCGGATTTCTTCTTCCGACATGCCATACAAAGCAGCGCATAGATAAACATTGTCTCGGCCGGAAAATTCGGGGTTGAACCCAGCCCCCAACTCGAGCAGAGCCGCCACTCTGCCGCTAACGCGAACATCGCCTTCGGTCGGGGCCAGCGTTCCACACAGAATTTGAAGCAACGTTGATTTTCCGGCTCCATTGCGTCCGATGACACCAATGGACTCACCGGCCCCCGCTTCAAAGCTGACGTTCCGGAGCGCCCAGAATTCCCGATAGAACTTCCTGTGGCGCCGCCAGATGAACTGCCACAATCGATGGGCGGGCTTCTCGTAAATGTGATAGCACTTAGAAAGGCGAGAAACGGAAAGAATGGGTTCAGAGGACATCGTTGAAACCCTTTCTCGTCCTTTGGAACCAGAGGAATCCTGCTACGTACACCAATAGAGCGAAGCCCGTGAAAATCGCCATTCCGCCCATATCAGGCATCCGCCCGCTGATCATCACCGCTCGCAGCGATTCAACAATGAAGGTAATGGGATTGAGGTACATGTATTTGTGATATATCGGCGGAATCGCAGACAGTGGGTAAAAAATGGGCGTCATGAACAGCAGGGCGGTAACCACCACCCCAACCAATTGGCCCAGATCGCGGATGAACACACCGATCGAAGAAACGAACCACGCCACGCCGGTCACGAACAATAGATACGGCAACAACAAGACCGGCAGCCACAGGAGGTGGACGCTAGGAACGCCAATCAAGACGCAATACCCAGCGAGCCAGACGAGGCAGCCAACGCAAAAGTTGAACATCGCGCTCAAGGTAATAACCAGCGGCAAGATCTGCACGGGAAAGACGACTTTCGTCACGTAGCTCGCATAGGCCACGATCAGTGACGGTGCCCTCGTGACAACGTCGGAAAAGATGTTGAAGGCCAAGAGCCCCGAAAACAGGATCAGAGCGAACTCGTAGCGATTCTCGACCCCACCCCATTTCGCATTGAATACAACAGAAAAAACGAAGGTGTACACGACAAGCATCATGAGCGGGGTTACAACCGCCCACAGCAATCCCAGCAAGGATCCTTGATATCGGGTGAGGATATCGCGACGGCAAAGCGTCAAGATGAGTTTGCGGTGTTTCACCAGGGAAGACAGCGGGCCGTCCCCACCCAAAACGCGGGTACCCATCAATCGAATACCTCGGCCTGCTGCCACGTAGCTCCCTGGGCGTCCTTGGCAGAGACAATGATGTCACCCCCGAATGGCCATTCGATCGCGATTTCTGGATCGTTCCATGCGATGGATCGCTCGAGGTTCTGGAACCAATAGTCAGTTGTCTTGTACAAAAACTCAGCACTCTCGCTGAGCACGACGAATGCATGGGCAAATCCTTCCGGAATCCAAAGTTGGCGCTTGTTTTCCGCGCTCAGATGGACGCCTACCCATTTACCAAAAGTTCCCGACGAACGACGGAGGTCGACGGCCACGTCGAAGACCTCGCCCGCTACGCAGCGGACCAATTTACCCTGTGGATGGGGCGGCAACTGGTAATGGAGGCCCCTCAATACGCCCCGCGTCGACCGAGAGTGATTGTCCTGCACAAAATCGACCCGGCGCCCAAGGGCCTGCTCAAAGGCCGCATGATTGAAACTCTCGAAGAAAAATCCACGTGCATCGGCAAAAACCTTAGGTTCGAGAATCTTGACGTCTGGAATGCTGGTACTGACGATATTCATGCTGCAATTCGCTCCTCAGCGATCGGTCGAATCTTTCAACAAGCGCTGCAAATACTGACCGTACCCATTCTTGGAAAGACTATCCGCCAATCGCGTCAATTGCTCGCTATCGATCCAGCCATGGCGCCAAGCGATTTCCTCGGGACAGGCAATCTTCAGCCCCTGTCTACGCTCCAGGGTATGAATGAATTGTCCGGCCTCCAGCAGGCTTTCGTGGGTCCCGGTATCCAGCCAGGCATGGCCTCGCCCCATAAGCTGCACCGTCATTTGTCCGCGGTCGAGATATGCCTGATTCACCGCCGTAATTTCGAGCTCCCCACGGGCACTTGGCCTGATGGACCGGGCTATCTCGACGACCGCCTGATCGTAGAAATACAGACCGGTGACAGCATAGTTGCTCCTGGGACGTTCAGGTTTTTCTTCGATGCTGACAACCTTGCCGGCAGCATCGAACTCAACGACGCCGTAGCGTTCGGGATCGTGGACGTGGTAGGCAAAGACTGTCGCGCCGGCTTCCTGGGCATCGGCGGACTGCAGCAATCCAGGCAAGTTGTGGCCATAGAAAATATTGTCCCCCAGCACAAGGGCACTATCGTCGCCGGCAAGAAATTTCTCGCCAAGCAGAAATGCCTGCGCGATGCCGTCCGGATTGGGTTGAACCGCGAACTGGAGGTTCAGTCCCCATTGACTGCCGTCCCCCAACAGTTGCTGAAACCGGGGGGTGTCTTGCGCAGTGCTGATGACTAGGACGTCCCTGATTCCAGCCAGCATCAATGTGCTCAATGGGTAATAAACCATCGGCTTGTCATAGACAGGTAGCAACTGTTTGCTGACCGCCAGTGTTGCCGGGTGCAGGCGGGTTCCGGAGCCCCCTGCCAAGATGATGCCCTTTCTCTTTCTCATGCGAGGATTTCCGCTAGCATTCTTTCCACACCAACCTCCCACTGGGGCAGAGCTAAACCGAAAGCCTGCCGCAACCGAGTCGTATCGAGCCGCGAATTCAATGGGCGGAGGGCAGAAACGGCAAACTCCGAACTTGGAATGGGAGTCACGGTTCGCGCCCGACGCGACGACCATCCATACCGTTCGGCTGCCGCAAGAACGTATTCCGCATAGCCATGCCACGACGTCTGGCCGCTAGCGGCAAGATGATAAGTGCCGCTCAGGCGAGAATCGCGCACCGCTTGCCGAATGGCATGAGCGGTCACGTCGGCGATCAATTCCGCGGATGTCGGTGCCCCATGCTGATCATCGATGATCCGGAGTTCGTCCCGCTCAGTTGCCAGCCGCAACATCGTCTTGGCAAAATTGCCTCCACGAGCCGCATAGACCCAACTGGTACGAAAGAGCAAGTACAGGCATTCGCTGTCACGAATGGCCTGTTCCCCTTCCAGTTTGGTCGTGCCGTACACGTTCAGAGGCGCTGGCGGGTCGTCTTCACGCCAAGGAGTGGCGCCACGGCCATCGAAAACATAGTCGGTGGAGTAATGGACCAACCAGGCTCCCACAAGACGGCATACCGCCGACATCGCTGCCACCGCCGTTGCATTGACTACGCGGGCCTCTGACGCCTCTTGCTCGGCTCGATCTACGGCGGTGTATGCCGCCGCATTGACGACTACATCCGGCCGGACGGCTTCGATAGTACGGGCGACCTCGAGGGGCTGGGCTAGATCTCCACCCAAAGCGTGTCTGTCCAGTGCGATCAACTCGCCGAGAACCCCCAAGGCTCGTTGCAGCTCCCAACCAACCTGACCGCTTTTCCCGAATAACAGAATTTTCACAACAACGACCTCAGTGTTCCATTCAGGAATAATGCTGTTCGATCCAGTTCCGATATTCGCCGCTCGTCACAGAGGCCACCCAGTCCTGGTTGGCCAAGTACCACTCCACCGTCTTGCGAATTCCCGACTCGAATGTTTCGTCCGGCCTCCAACCCAACTCGCGTTCAATCTTGCTCGCATCGATGGAGTACCGGCGGTCATGCCCGGGACGATCTTGCACATAGGAGATGTACTCTACATAAGAATGCCCATCGGCTCTGGGAATCATTTGATCGAGAAGCGTACAGATGGCTCGGACAATATCGATATTGGCCCTTTCATTGCCCCCGCCAATGTTGTAGACCTCTCCTACTAGGCCCTTTTCCAACACCCGCCGGATAGCCGAACAATGATCCTTCACATACAACCAGTCGCGCCGCTGGAGACCATCCCCATAGACCGGCAACGGCTTACCGTCCAAGGCATTGACGATCATTAATGGAATCAGTTTCTCGGGAAAATGATAGGGTCCGTAATTGTTGGAACAATTCGTGGTCAGCGTGGGCAGCCCATACGTGTGTTGATACGCCCGAACGAGGTGGTCGCTTCCGGCCTTGCTGGCAGAATACGGGCTGTTCGGCTCATATCGCGAGGTCTCGGTAAACGGTGGAGAGTTGGGCTCTAGAGAGCCATACACTTCATCCGTCGAAACATGGAGAAACCTGAAAGTGCCCCTGGCCTCGAGAGACAGGCCGCTCCAATATTCTCTTGCTGCCTCGAGCAAACGAAACGTTCCTACGATGTTCGTCTGAATAAAAGACTCTGGGTTTCGTATGCTTCGGTCTACATGCGACTCGGCGGCAAAGTTGATGATGGCTCGAGGCTGATGCTCGAGCAAAAGCCTCGCAACCATCTTCTGATCGCCAATATCTCCACATACGAATATGTGGCGTTCGTCCTTCAGAATCGTGCTCAGGTTCTGTTTATTGCCCGCATACGTAAGAGCATCAAGATTGACAAGCGGCTCACCCACTGTCTCCAGCCAATCGAGCACGAAATTGCTGCCGATGAAGCCGGCTCCGCCAGTTACTAGAATGGTCATGTACTCAAATCTTGTTGAAGATTGCAGCAACAAGCAGCCCCAAGTTGCCGCCTGCGGTCTGAAAATGCACTCCAGAACACAGCATTCCATGCAACCGAGGCAAGAATGATGCGTGGCGTGCGGAGGAATATGTTTTCAATACTGCTCTACAGTCGTTCGTCAAATCGGCATCCAAACGGGCAAGGGCTCTGATATTGCGGTCATTCCACTCTCGGAAACAACCGCGCCACATCATGTGCATGCGCTGCCATTTCGCACGGAACGAACGATTGCTTCCCATTTCGTTGCGATCGTGTTGTCGGTAGAGTATCGACGGCTGCGTGTCATAAATCACCCATCCGCCGCACCCGCTCACTACAAGATATGTCCACCAATCATGGAAAGGGACGCCAACATCGGCTCCCGTGCGCTGAAGAAGAGCCTTGGCTGCCTGGTTAAAAACACTAGTATTTCCACTAGCAATATTTTGGACCAACGCGTTCTCAAAGCAAGGTGGCTTCATGAACAAACGTGACAAACCTAATCCTCGACCACGAGCATCCACCAGCCCGAGCCTGGAGCAATACAGGGCCGGTACCCCTTCGGGCACTGCGGCAAGGGCATGCACTGCCCGCTGCAACTTTTCAGGCTCCCAAACATCATCCTGATCGGAATAGGCGTAGTAATCGGCCTGGATATCGGGTGAACATGCCATGCTAAGGAAGTTGGTCGCCCCTCCTTTTGCCGGTCCATCCATGAAAACCAACCGTTCCCGCCCCCACTGAACCGCATGGGCGCGAAGGATGTCGCGCGTGCCGTCTTTCGATCCATCGTCCGAGGCATAGACGACCCAATTTCGATGGATCTGCATCGCGTACGAAGCGAGTTGTTCGCTCAGATAGGCTTGCCCATTGTACGTAGCGAGAAGAATCGCTACCCGAGACACAGAGGTAACGGGGGCATCCATACCACTGACTTGCAACATCGATCTCCGATACCTTGTATTCGCGAGCGCTCCTCTTGAGCGTCAAAAAAGCCGGCGAGCTGCACCAGACAACTCCGCACCTTCGACGCGGCCTGGGATCACCGTGAAACAAAAACACCGTAGCCGGACTGCCACGGCAGCACGGAAGTCTAACCCGCCCATGCGGCCATATCTCGAGCCCCTCACTTTTCGTTAAAATGTAACTTAAAATTACAACTACCGATATGGTAGCGTGCCGATTCCTTCTTTTCAGAGATTCCACTTGCCCCCAGCCTCGAATTCGTCCCTCCTTGTCACTGGCGGTGCCGGCTACATTGGTACTCATACACTGCTCGAGCTCATCCGGGCGGGCTACCAACCCGTGGTGCTGGATGATTTCTCGAACGGGTCGCACCTTGCGCTCAAGCGTGTCGAGTCGCTGGCCGGTCACACACTGCAGGTCGTCGAAGGAAGCATCACGGACACCGGTCTGCTGGATGCAATGTTCAGCAGTGCCGCGGAGCACGGATCGCCCATCCAGGCAGTCGTGCACTTTGCGGGCCTGAAGTCTGTTGGCGAGTCCGTTGCCAAACCGCTTGATTACTACCAGACCAATGTAGCCGGTACGCTAACACTGCTACAGGCCATGGAACGCGCTCACGTTCACACAATCGTGTTCAGTTCCTCGGCCACTGTCTACGGGATTCCGCTCGCACAACCCTACACCGAGTCCCATCCAATCGCGCCCGTGAATCCGTATGGCTCCACCAAGGCCATCGTAGAGCAGATCCTGCGCGATTGGTGCGCGGCGCATCCGGCCCACCGTGCCACCTGTCTCCGATATTTCAATCCGATCGGTGCACACCCCAGCGGTATGCTGGGCGAAGCGCCTGAGGGCATACCGAATAATCTCTTTCCCTTTATCACACAGGTGGCGGTTGGTAAGCGCCCCCACTTAAACGTGTTCGGCAATGACTATCCCACGGTGGACGGCACGGGGGTTCGCGACTATATCCACGTGGTGGACCTGGCCATCGGTCACGTCAAGGCGCTCGAGCACTCAAGACGAGCTACCACGGGCTTCGTAGCGATCAATCTCGGCACGGGACGCGGCACCAGCGTTCTGGAACTACTGCATGCCTTCCAGACAGTCAGTGGGCAGGCCATCCCCTACGAGTTCCAGCCCCGCCGCCCCGGCGACATCGCCGAGTGCTGGGCCGACCCCTCCACCGCCGAAGCCCTGCTCGGCTGGAAGGCCACCCGCACCCTCGAAGACATGTGCGCCGACGGCTGGCGCTGGCAATCCCAGAACCCGAACGGCTACGAGCCCTGAGATGGATGGAAGCGCGCCGCTGCGGTTGGCGCGCGACCTCGGCCAATTCACGATCAGTCCAGCGTGATATTAGCCATCTTGACCACCGACTCGAAGCGCCGGGTGTCGGCCTTGACGGCCTGGGCGAGGTCGGCGGCCGAGGCGGGCCAGGCTTCGAAGCCGAAGGTGTCGAACTGTTTGCGCACGTCGGGCTCGGCCACGGCCTTGGCGACGCCGCTGTTGATGGCGTCGATGGCGGCCTTGGGAGTGCCCTTGGGCGCGAACAGGGCGACCCAGGTCTTGAGTTCGAAGTTGGCCGGGCCGCCGGCCTCCGAGACGGTGGGCACGCCGGAATACAGGGCCAGGCGCTTGGGCGCGGCCAGGGCCAGCAGTTTGACCTTCTTGGCCTGGTAGAGCTGGGCCACGGTGGCGGCGGTGCCGAAGGCCCAGTCGACTTCGCCGGTGGCGACGGCGGTGTAGAGCTGGGGCAGTTCCTTGAAGGGCACGTGGGTCATGTGGGTGCCGGTCTGGGTCTGGAACATGGACGCGCCGATGTGGGCGACGCTGCCCAGGCCCCAGGTGCCGTAGGTCTGGTTGCCGCCCTTGGCCTTGGCGTCGGCGATGAGGTCGGCGACGTTGTTCCAGGGCGACTTGGCCGAGACGACGATGAAGAAGTTGGTGGTGTAGACGGGCGAGGCGGGCTCGAAGTCGGCGACCGGGTCGAAGGGCAGTTTCTTGTACAGGTGCGGGTGCAGGGTCATGTGGGTGTTGTCGACCACGACCAGGGACAGGCCGTCGGGCGCGGCGCGCTTGACGTCGCCGATGGCGAGCCAGCCGTTGGCGCCCGGCTTGTTCTCGACGATGAGGGGCTGGCCCCAGGCCTTGGACAGTTTTTCGCCGACCAGGCGGGTGACGGCGTCGGGGCCGCTGCCGACCGAGTAGGGCAGGACGACCCGCACGGGCTTGGAGGGATAGGCGGGTGCCTGGGCACCGGCATGGCCGGCGCTCAGGGCCAGGGCTAGGGCGGCGGCGCCGCGCAGGATGGTTTTCATGGTGTCTCCTCGTGTTGTGCTTCGTTGGTGTGGGGATCAGGCGGTGGCGGGCGCCGGCTGGTGGCAGGACAGGGCCTCGCACGCGGCGGCGAAATGGGGGTCGCGCTGTTTCAGGTCCTCGTGGCTGACCTGGCCGGTGCGCCGCATGTAGTCGTAGGCGAACGAGACGGGGTCGAGGTGCATCTTGTCGGCGACGTTCTCGTACCAGTCCAGGCTGCGCGCGGCGGCGTTCTGGAAGCTGGACGAGGCGGGTCGGCGCTGCGTCTCGAAAGCGGCGAAGGCGGCCTGGAGGTCGCCGGGGTGGCGCACCAGCCCCTGGTGCAGGGCGATGGCGTCCTGCATGGCCATTCGCGTGCCGGAGCCCAGCGAGAAGTGCACGGTGCGCAGCGCGTCGCCCAGCAGGACGATGTTGCCGCAGGTCCAGCGTTCGTTGCGGACGATGTTGGCCTCGAACCAGAGCGAGCGGTTGGTCAGGAGTTCGTTGCCGCCCAGTTCGGGGCGGAAGACGTCGGCGCAATAGCGGCGGCTTTCGTCCTCGCTGGCTTCATGCAGGCCGGCGCGCTGCCAGGTGTCGGGGTCGACCTCGACCAGGAAGGTGCTCAGTTCGGGGCTGTACTGGTAGCTGTGGGCGATGAACACGCCGTGCGGGGTCTCGCGGAAGATGAGCGAGACCGGGTGGAAGCGCTGGCGGGTGCCGTACCAGGCGAATTTGTTGCGGCGTTTCTCGAAGCTGGGCTGGAAGTGGTCGGCGAACTGCTTGCGCACGGCGCTGTTGCCGCCGTCGGCCGCCACCACCAGGTCGACCTCGCGCGCCAGCGCGGATACGTCGTCGATCCGGCGGTTGTATTCGATCTTCACGCCTTCGCGCCGGCAGGCGTCTTCCAGCACGCGAAGCATGTCGATGCGGGCGGTGCGCGAGAAGTGGTTGCCATGGACCTGGACGTGGGTGCCGCGATGGACGATTTCCATGTAGTCGCAGCGTTCGTGGTGGGCCACGAACGCCTTGAAAAACTCGGGATCGGCTTCCTGCAGGAAGGACAGGCCGACGTCCGAGAACACGACGCCCCAGCCGTAGGTGGCGCCGGCGGGATTCTGTTCGTAGACCTGGATCTGGTGGGACGGGTCGTGCTTCTTGGCCAGCAGCGAGAAGTACAGGCCGGCGGGGCCGGCTCCGATGACGGCGATTTTCATGATGCGAGGCTCCCTGCCGCCGCGGCGGCGCCGCAGGCGGTCTGGTACGAGGACAAGGCGTCGCGCAGCACGCCGGGCACGGGAATGGCCCGGCGCTCGCCGCGGGCGACGCAGATGGGGGTCAGCTTGGCGATGAAGGCGGTCTGCCCGGCGGCCGTGGTAGCGGTGATGTCGAGCGCGTAGGTGTGCTGGCGGATAGCTTCCACGGTCACGCGCATGTCGAATTCGTCGTCCGGCCACAGCGAGGCGCGGAAGTCGAAGGACAGCGCGCGGCTGGGCGTGCCGAAACCGAGTTCGTCCTTGACGCGCTGGGGCGTGGAATCGAACAGCATGCCGTAGAACAGTTCGGCGGCGGAGATGACGTATTCGCCGAAGGTCACGGTGTAGACCACGCCGGCGGGGTCGCAGTCGCCCCATTTGACGCGGCGGCGCACGACGAAGGGCGTGGTCGAGATCACGTGTTCGGTGCTGGTCATGCCGGCCTCTCCTGCTTGGGGTCCTGGCCGCCGGCACCGGCCTCGCCCGCCAGCTTCTCGGCGATCATGCGCTTGAGCGCGGGCTTGTCCAGCTTGCCCACCTTGGTCACCGGGAAGACCTCGATCACTTCGACGCGCTCCGGGCACTTGTACTTGGCCAGGCCCTGGGCGACCAGAAAGTCCGCCAGTTCCTTGACCTGCGGCGCGGCCTGTCCGGGGCGCGGCACGATGTAGATGCAGCCTTTCTCGCCATAGACGGGATCGGGCATGGCCACCAGCCGCGCCTCGGCCACGGCCGGGTGCGCGCCCACCAGGCCCTCGACTTCCTCGCAGCCGATTTTCTCGCCGCCGCGGTTGATGTTGTCGCGCAGGCGGCCTTCGAAGGCGTAGCAGGTGACACCATCCACCACATGGGCGCTCATCATGTCGCCGGTGCGATAGAAGCCGTCCGAGGTGTAGGCCTGGGCGTTCGCCTCGGGCGCGTTGAAGAAGCCCGGCAGCGTGGCGGGGCCGCGAAAGCACAGTTCGCCCATCTGGCCGGGCGCCACCGGTTTTTCCGAGTCGGGCTCCAACAGGCGCAGTTCGTCCTGCGGGCAGCCGGAGCAGCCCTGGGTCTGGAAGCGCCGGGCCTGCGGCGCGTCGGGCGGGGATCCCAGCAGCAGTCCCTCGGTGATGCCGAACAGGTTGGAGCACGGCACGCCCAGGTGCGCCTCCAGGCGGTCGGCGCGGCTCATGGTGATGAACAGACGCAGGGCCGACAGGTCGTGCCGGGCCAGGTCAGGATAGGTCATGAGCTGCGGGGCGATGGGGCCGATGGAGACGGCGCGGGTGACCCGGTGTTCCTCGATCAGTTCCAGCATGCGGACGAGGTCCAGCTTGGGCATCAGCACGGCGGACACGCCCATGGCGAACACGGGGATCAGCACGTATACCTGGGCCGCGTTGTGCAGCAGCGGCAGCGCCCACATGAAGCGGTCGTCCTCGCGCAGCTTGTACATGCCCGCGCAGGCCAGCGCATGGCCGAGGTATTCGGCGTGGAAGCGCGGGATGATCTTGGGCATTCCCGTCGTACCGCCCGAGAGCTGAAAGCTCAGCACGTCGCCCAGCCCCGGCGGCGCCTCGGCCAGGCGCTGGCGCGCGGCCTCGAGCGGCATGCCGGCGATCAGGTCGCTCAGGGCCAGGCCGCCCTCGCCCGCCGGCCCGCGGGCGACGATCAGATGGCGCAGCGTGTCGCTGCCCTCGGCCATCTTGCGGGCGAAGGCGGTCAGGTCGAAGCTGGGATGGAAATCGGCCTGCACGAAATAGGCCCGCGCCGCCGACTGCCGGATCAGTTGGCCGATCTCCAGCTCGCGATGCTGGGGCAGCGAGCAGACGGGCACGATGCCGGCCTTGTAGCAGGCCGCCAGCGCCAGCACGGTTTCCAGCGTGGTCCCCATCTGGAAGATGGCGCGGTCGCCGGGCGCAAGGCCCGTCTCCAGCAGCGCCGCCCCCAGCCGTTCCGATTGTTCGTCCAGCTCCTGGAAGCTCAGGCTGCCTTCGTCGGTGATGAACGCCGCCTTGCCGGGCAAGCGCCGCGCGGTGGCGCGCAAGGCATCGCCCACCGATGACCGCATCCACGCGCCACTGTCCAGGTAGGATGCGGCGCGCTCGGCCGGATGGTAGATGACCCCTTCTATCGGGTGCCGTATGTCTTGCATGATGGTCTCCTCCGCCTGGACTTCAGGCGGCCTCTGGAACGATGCGGGCGCAATCCCGGTCCAGCGTTTCGATGCGGCCCTGCACGCCGCCGGTGAACAGGCCATACCAGATGGCGGGCTTGAGCCCCAGCGCCTTGCGGCGGAACTCGATGGGGCCGTCGCTTTCGATGCGGTCGTAGTCGCCCAGGGTGTCGACGCGGCAGTCGCCGCGGCCGCGCGCATCGTCTACGAGGGCGGCGAACTCGCGCACGCGGGGCACGAAGATGCGCACCGCCGGAGATACCTGCGCCTGGCCGGGCCGCACGTGTTCTGCGACCAGCCGGGCCTTGCGCGACCAGATCTCGGCGATGTCCGACACGCGCCGCTGTCCGGCCCGGGCCTCGTCCTCGGCTTCGAGCGCGGCCTGCAGCGTCAGGTGGCCGTCCAGGGCATCCACCTGGGTCAACGGGCGAAGCTTGCGGGTGAACTCGATGAAGTAGCCATTCGGATCGCGCACGTAGATCGACTCGATCACTTCGTGCGTGGTTTCGACCGACACCTGCAGGCCGGCGTCCTCCAGCTTCTTCTTCCAGGCCCGCAGTTCGTCCTGCCCTTCGACCAGCCATGCGGTGTGGGTGGCGTCGAACACGTGGTCGTCGGGCACGGGCGCCATGGGCGGCCGATCGCGCATGGCCACGGGCGGCTCCGAGCCCAGGTAATAGAAGAAGGCGATGGTGCTGCCGTTTCCACTGTCGAAGAAGAAATGCAGGAAGTCCGGATGCGTGGCCGGCCCCCAGCCGCGCGCCGAGATCACATGGATCAGGGGCAGGCCCAGAATGTCCCGGTAGAACGCCACGGTCTCGCGCAGCTTCCAGGTGGGCCGCGCCGTGTGATCGACGCCCCGCAACGCGAGCCCGTGGGCGGACAGCGCCCCGGGCGCGGCGTCGGTCGTCTTGCCTGCCGGCGTGGCGCTGGCGTTCAGGCTGGTGCTCATGTCGTTTCCCCTTGCATATGGATGGTGGTCAGCGCGCGAAGCGCTCGCGCAGCCAGGCGGCCAGTTGGCGGCCGGCCTCGTAGCGGCCCGGCTCCTCGCCCTCGGCCAGCGCGCGGCCATGGTGGTCGCCGCGCACCCGCAGGTGGCGCTTGTCGGCCGTGGCCAGGGCATCGTGGATGGCGCGCACGTCGCCCGGGAAGCAGGCCTGGTCGCCCGTGTATTCGATGATCAGGGTGGGCTGGACGATGGCGTCCGCGGCGGCCGCCAGGCTGGCGTTGGACGACAGGCCGGACCAGGTCGACAGCCAGCTCTCGGGCGTGCAGAAGCGCGCGAAACCGACGGCGCCGTAGTTCGAGGCATAGGGATCGCGGCCCCACAGCGAACCGGAATGCCGGTCCGACGGATCCAGGCTGAGGTCCAGGCAGCGCAGGTCGGCATCCGTGCGCCAGACCGTCATCACGGGTGTATGGGCGGCCACGCGGCGCTCGGCCTGGGAAGCGTCCTCGCGGCCCTTGAGCGCCTTGCGCGCGCCCAGCCGCTGCGCGATCGACTGCCGCGCCAGCGCGTCCAGCCGCTCGACCCGGTCGCGCTGCGCCTGCCGGTAGCGCGCGACGAACCCGGGCACATAGCGCGCCTGGCCGCCGGGGCGGTAGCCGTTGTCGGGATTCAGCGGATCCAGGGTCGGGTCGACCGACAGCGCGTCCCCTTCGTCCAGTACCGAGGGATCGATGCAATTCATCAGCAGCGCGCCCTGCCCCGGATGCGGTCCCACCAGCACCAGGCCCTGGACCTGGGGCATGTCGAGCCCGGCCAGGCCGGAAGGCTTGCCGCCCGGCGTGCGGGCGATGCGCTCGGCGGCCGGCAGCGACGACTGCTGGGCGTAGAAGGAATACAGGCCCGCGCCGCCCGAATTGCCCAGCAGCACGATGTGCTCGAACCCCTGCCCGCGCAGGAAGGCCAGGCCGGCCGCCACGTCGTGCAGCGCGGTCTCGTGCTCCAGGCGCAGGTCGTTGCCGACCGAACGCGCGCCTTGCGACCAGGCCGCATAGCCGGCGCCGACGATGTCGGGAATGAGGTAGTGGCAGGCCATGAATTCGCGCGGGTGCATCACGCACACGACGGTCCGGGGCCGGGGGCCCGCCGGCAGGTAGAGCGAGCCCGTGGTGGCGGCGTCGTCATCGGTGCGCAGGACGACGTTGCGGGTGGAGGCGCCGGCCGGAAGATCGCGGGGGTTCCAGTCGGTGTTCAAGAAGCCTGCGGTGACGTGCTGGGGGGCGTTGGCGCCGGTGCTCACGATGGGTCTCCTGATGACGCGGACGGCTGATGCAACCGTCTTTTGTCACATTCGACTATTTTTTGACTTAACTGTCAATATACGTAGAAATTCCGACAGAAGTGTCAAAAAAACTCGCCGACGCGCCCCTTTTCCCTGGGAAGACGGGGTTTCGACATGCCATAATCGGCTCCTGGGCCGGCACCCGTTCCTGCCCCATATCCTGGAAAGTCCCTATCCGTGAACGAGCTTCCCACCAAGGCAACGATGAAAGGGGAAGTCCTGCGCGGCGCCATCCTGGACGCCGCGGCCAAGCTCTTCATCGAACGCGGCACGGGCGGCACCAGCATGCAGGACATCGCCGAATCGCTGGGCCTGAGCCGTACCGCCGTCTACTACTATTTCAAGAACAAGGACGCGATCCTGCGGGCGCTGACCGAGGAAATCCTGACCTCGGCCCGGGAACTGGCCAACGCCGCCGTCTCCCGCCAGGACCGCGATCCAGCCGAGGCGCTGCGGGAGCTGGTCACCGACTACGCCAATCTCATCCTGTCGCGCCCGGCCGAGTTCCGCGTGGCCGACCGCAACGAGTCGGACCTCACGCAGCGCCAGCGCGCCTCGATGCATACGGCGCGCCGCAGCGTGCTGGCGGACTTCAGCGGCATCATCGAGCGCGGCATCCAGCTCGGCCATTTCCGCATGGCCGACCCGCATGTCGCGGCCTTCGGGCTGATCGGCATGTGCAACTGGACCGCGTGGTGGTTCAAGCCCAGCGGGCGCCTGGGCCAGCAGGAAGTGGCCGAGGCCATCGCCGACATGGCCATCCATGCCCTGCGGCGCGACGAATCGCGCCGGGCGCGGGTGCCCGACGTCAAGGAATCCCTGCGGCTGCTGCGCGAGGACCTGGCCTACCTGGAGAAGCTGGTGGTGCCCGAGGATGACGCCTCGGCCGGCCAGCGCAAATAACTGTCCGCCAGTTCGCGGAACACCCCGGCGCCCGCATCGACGCCAGTCTCCTCGGCCAGCAGCCTTCCGACCTCGCCCGCCAGCTCCCGTGCCAGGCGGGCGTCCAGGAACAGCAGGCGCGAACGGCGCGCCAGGACGTCCTCGACCGTGCGCGCGTATTCGTGGCGCGCGGCAAAGCGCACCATGGCCTCGGTCAGTCCGCCCCCCAGTTCGCGATCCGCGCCCGGCAGGGCAAGCACTGCATCCCGTTCGCTGCCATATCCCCACAGGCCCGGCGCATCGCCGATGCTGTGCCTGCCCGGCTCGGCCCCCACCAGGGGATGGTCGGCCGTCGCGCAGGGGCCGGCGGATTTCAACAGGCCGGCATCCAGGCAGGCATCCACCGTGTCCTGGGCCATGGCCCGGTACGTGGTCCATTTGCCGCCGGCCACGGTGACCAGCCCGTCGTCCTCGACCCGCACCACGTGCTCACGGCTGACATCCTTGGTGCTGGCGTGTCCCGCCGGGCGCACCAGCGGACGCAGGCCCGCCCAGGCACTGGAGACGTCGCGGACACCTGGCGCGCGCTCCAGGTAGCGGCCGGCCTCGCCCAGCAGGAAGTCCACTTCCTCGGCCAGCGGGCGCGGCTCCAGTTCCTGGCTGGGCCGGGGCGTATCGGTGGTACCGATAACGGTCCTGCCCATCCAGGGCAACGCGAACAGCACCCGGCCGTCGGGCGTGCGGGGCACCAGCAGCGCTCGGTCGCCGGGCAGGAAGTCGCGCGATACGACCACGTGCGCGCCCTGGCTGAACAGGAGGGTGTCCTGGGCGGCCTGCGTTCGCGCGTCCAGGCGGCGCACGGCGTCAACCCAGATACCGGCGGCATTCACCACGCAGGCCGCGCGCAAGGCATACGAACGGCCAGTTTCGCGGTCTTCGCAGCGCACGCCGGCCACCCTGCCCTGCTCGCGGATCAGGCCGACGGCGGCGCAATGGTTGACCAGCAGCGCGCCGGCGCGCGCCGCGGTACGCGCCAGCGCGATGGCCAGCCGGGCGTCGTCGAACTGGCCATCCCAGTATTCGATGCCGCCGCGCAGCCCCTGCGTCCGCAGCCCGGGCTGGCGGGCCGTGATGGCCCGCCTGTCCAGCCAGCGCGTGCGCCCCAGGCCGGCCTTGCCGGCCAGCACGTCGTACAGGACCAGGCCCGTTCCGTAGTACGGCCTTTCCCAGAACCGATAGGCGGGAACGACGAAGGGCAGCGGCTGTGCCAGGTGCGGCGCGTTGCGCAGCAGGATCTGCCGTTCGCGCAGGGCCTCGCGCACCAGCGGAAAATTGCGCTGCTCCAGGTAGCGCACGCCGCCATGCACGAGCTTGGTCGCGCGCGAAGACGTTCCCTTGGCGAAGTCGTGGGCCTCGACCAGCACCACGCGCAGGCCCCGCGTGGCCGCATCCAGCGCCACGCCCAGGCCGGTGGCGCCGCCGCCGATCACCGCCACGTCGTAATCCCCGGGTTCGGCCAGCCGGGCCAGCAATCCGGCCCGGTCGGTGCGCAGCGGCGCCTGCGTGGACGCGGTCAAGTCCGGGCCCAGGCGCGCGAACGCGCGACGGCCTCGCGCCAGCGTTCGACCTTGGCGCGGCGGGCCGTCTCGGACATCGAGGGCTCGAAGCGCCGGTCCAGCGCCCATTGCGCGGCGATCTCGGCCCCGTCGGCCCAGAACCCCGTGGCCAAGCCGGCCAGGTAGGCCGCGCCCAACGCCGTGGTCTCGGTAACCTGGGGCCGCACCACCGGCACGCCCAGGAAATCGGCCTGCATCTGCATCAGCAAGTCGTTGCCGCAGGCGCCGCCGTCCACTCTCAGTTCCCGGATGGCCAGGCTGGAATCTCCCATCATCGCGGTCAGCGCGTCGGTGGCCTGCAATGCGATCGACTCCAGCGCCGCGCGGGCGATGTGGCCGCGGGTCGTGCCACGCGTCAGGCCGATCAGCGTGCCGCGCGCGTAGGCGTCCCAGTCTGGCGCCCCCAGCCCGGTAAAGGCCGGCACCAGATAGACGTCGCCCGAATCGGCCACGCTGGCGGCCAGCGGCTCGACCTCGGGTGCGCTGGCGATCATCTTCAGGCCGTCACGCAGCCACTGGATGGTGGCGCCCGCCATGAAGACCGACGCTTCCAGGCAGTAGGCCGTGCGCGTCGTCGGCTCGGCCGCGGCCGGCCCCTGCCAGCCGACCGTGGCCACCAGCTTGTTCTGGCTGGGCATGGGCTGGGTACCCGTGTTCATCAGCATGAAGCAGCCGGTGCCATAGGTGTTCTTGACCATGCCGGGCTCGAAGCAGGCCTGCCCGAACGTGGCCGCCTGCTGGTCGCCCGCCACGCCCGCGATCGGCACGGCCGCGCCGAACAGGTCGGGGTCGGTCTCGCCCAGCACCGCGCACGACGGCACCACGGCGGGCAGCACGCTGGCGGGGATGTCGAACAGATCCAGCAGTTCCTCGTCCCAGGCCATGCGATGGATGTCGAACAGCAGCGTGCGCGAGGCATTGCTGGCATCGGTCCCGTGCACGCGGCCATTGGTCAGCTTCCAGATCAGCCAGGCATCGACGGTGCCGAACGCCAGTTCGCCATTGCGCGCGCGCTGCCGCGCCCCGGGCACATGGTCCAGCAGCCATTGCAGCTTGGTGGCGGAAAAATAGGAGTCCAGCACCAGCCCGGTCTTGCGCTGGATGAGCGCCTCATGCCCTTCGCGGCGCAGCTGGTCGCAGCGCTCGGCCGTGCGGCGGTCCTGCCAGACGATGGCGCGGGACACGGGCTTGCCGGTGACGCGGTCCCACAGCACCGTGGTCTCGCGCTGGTTGGTGATGCCGATCGCGATGGCGGGCGCGCGCGAATAGCCGTTGCCCACCAGCGAGGTGGGCGCCCGTGCCAGGCAGGCCCGCGCCACGGCCAACTGCGACTCCCAGATGTCTTCGGGATCGTGTTCGACCCAACCCGGGCGGGGAAACAACTGGGGGAATTCCTTCTGGGCGACGGCGACGATCTGCCCGGCATGGTCGATCAGCAGGGCGCGCGAGCTGGTCGTGCCCTGGTCCAGCGAAAGGATGTAGCGCATACGGAGGAGACCTGGTGAAACCTGCGTTGCGTGGACGCGTCGGTCAAGACGCAGGCAGATGGTAGCGCGAGCGCCGCCCGCACGCACCTGACCCCGACCGGGCCACGCACCGGCTATCCAGGCGTAGCTACGCCGTCGACGCGGAATCGCCCGCCCGCGCGGCCGCGGGCGGGCGCAGCAGCATCGCGCACAGGACCGCGGCCACCGCGCCGCACGCGGCGCCCAGGGCGAAGGCCATCTGGTAGCCGCCGTTCAGCGCGGCAACCTGGGCGGCGCCCCGCTCCAGCAGGAAGTTCGTCCGCGCCGCCGCCAGGCTGGCCAGCACGGCCAGGCCCAGCGCGCCCCCCATCATGAACGAGGTATTCACCACGCCCGAGGCCAGGCCGGCATCGCGGGGATCCACGTCGTTCATGGCCGCCAGCAGCATGGGGTTGAATGCGACGCCCGCGCCCAGGCCGAGCAGCGACATGGCCGGCAGCACGTCGATCAGGAAGTCGCCCTGGATCGGTGCCCGCGCGAACAGCGCCAGTCCGACCGACGCCACCGCCAGCCCGCAGGCCAGCGGCGCGCGGATGCCGAAGCGCATCACCAGCCGGGCCGACAGGCCGAGCGAGAACACCGCCATGATGACGTTGGCCGGCAGGAAGGCCAGCCCCACCTGCATGGGGCTGTAGCCCAGCACCACCTGCAGGTACAGCGCGGAAATGAAGAAGGCGGCGAACATGGCGGCGGCCCACAGCACGCCCGCCGCGTTGGCCGTGGCCACGTTGCGCAGCCGGAACAGCCCCAGGGGCATCAGCGGCGCGCGCACCCGCGACTCGATGGCCAGGAAGGCCGCCAGCAGCACGGCGGCGGCGCCCAGCAGGCCCAGCGTATGGAACGAGGTCCAGCCGCGTTCGTTGCCGTTGACCACGGCATACACGGCCAGCATCAGCGAGGCGGTGATCGCCGCCGCGCCGGCCATGTCCAGCCGCTCGCCCGGCTGCCCGCCCTTGGCCGGCAGCAGCGCCATGCACAATCCATAGACGGCCGCGCCTATGGGCAGGTTGACCAGGAAGATCCAATGCCAGCTGAGCACGCTGGTCAGGAAGCCGCCCAGCAGCACGCCTATGCTGCCGCCTCCCGCGCACACGAAGCCGTAGACGCCCATGGCCTTGGCGCGATCTTCCTGCTCGGGAAACAGCATCATGATCAGTGACAGCGACACCGCCGAAACCACCGCGCCGCCCAGGCCCTGCACCGCGCGCGCCGTCACCAGCATGGCCTGGGACTGGGCCAGCCCGCAGGCCAGCGAGGCCACGGTGAACAGCGCGATGCCGGCCACGAACAGCCGCCGGTGCCCGTACAGATCGCCCAGCCGCCCGCCCAGCAGCAGGAAGCCGCCGAAGGTCAGCATGTAGGCGTTGACCACCCAGACCAGCGCGGTCTCGGAAAATTTCAGGTCGTCGCGGATCGAGGGCAGCGCCACGTTGACGATGGTCGTGTCGAGCACGATCATCAGCACGCCCAGGCACAGCACCATCAAGGCCAGCCAGCGTTTGCGGCGGTCGAGGTCGGCATTCACGGATGAGCTCCTCATGCCGGCGCGCGGCATGGCAGGATGGAAGGAACGGAAACAGTAAATGTGTACAGCGTACACAAAATAACAGGAAGACAGGCCCGGCGTCCATCGCCGCATCCTCCCGACCTGTTTCTTATTGTCGAACCGCCGGCATCGCGCTTAGCGGATGACCATGTTGTCCCGATGCATGAGCTCGGGCTCTTCCATGCTGCCCAGCAGCGCCTCGATCCGGCTCGAGGGCTGGCGCATGATGCGGCGGGTGGCGCCGGAGGAATAATTGATCAGACCACGCGCCAGCTCCCTCCCGGAAGCGTCCACGCAGGCCACGACGTCGCCGCGCTCGAACTCGCCCTCGACCGCCGTCACGCCTATGGACAGCAGGCTCTTGTGGTCGCGTGTCAGCGCCAGGGCGGCGCCCTCGTCGACGGTGACGCGGCCGCGCAGTTGCAGATGATCGGCGATCCACTGCTTGCGCGCCGACAACAGTGGCAGCGAGGCGCGCAACTCGGTCCCTATGCAGGTTCCCCCGGCCAGCCGCACCAGCACGTCGGGCTCACGACCCGACGCGATCACGGTATGCGCGCCGCTGCCCGCCGCCCGCTTGGCGGCCAGGATCTTGGTCAGCATCCCGCCCTTGCCCAGGCTGCTGCCCGCGCCGCCGGCCATGGACTCCAGCTCCGGTTCGCCCGCGCGCGCATGCGACACGAACTTCGCGTCGGGATTCCGGCGCGGATCGGCCGAATACAGGCCGGCCTGGTCGGTCAGGATGACCAGCGCATCGGCCTCGATGAGGTTGGTCACCAGCGCGCCCAGGGTATCGTTGTCGCCGAACTTGATCTCGTCGGTGACCACCGTGTCGTTTTCATTGATGATGGGCACGACACCCAGTCGCAGCAGCGTGAACAGCGTCGACCGCGCGTTCAGGTAGCGCGTGCGGTCCGACAGGTCTTCATGGGTAAGCAGGATCTGCGCGGTATGCAGCGCATGTTCGGCGAACACGCTTTCGTAGGCCTGCGCCAGGCCCATCTGGCCGACCGCGGCGGCCGCCTGCAATTCGGGCACCAGCGTGGGCCGCTTGTCCCAGCCCAGGCGCAGCATGCCTTCCGCGATGGCGCCGCTGGACACGAGGACGACCTCCTTGCCCAGCGCGCGCAGGTGCGCGATCTGCCCGGCCCAGCGCAGCAGCGCGCTCCGGTCCAGGCCCCGTCCCTCGTCGGTGACCAGCGAGGAGCCTACTTTGATCACGAGCCGCCGGGCGGCGGCGATCACGGAAGTGCTATTCATCGTGGAACTCAATCGCCGTCGCCACCACCATCGCCGCCCTCGCCGCCGGCATCGCCACCGTCGGTATCAGGGGCATCCTCGGGGGTCTGGGCGCCCGCGTCACCGCCATCGGCCGGCACGCGGCGCGGACGGCGCCGGACCGGCGCCGGCTTGGGCGCCGGTGCCTGGGCCTCGACGAAGCGCAGGTCCTCGTCGAAGGCCTGCTCGGCCTCGCGCTGCTCGTCCAGCCAGTTCTGGACGGCCCAGGCCAGTTCCTGGGTGCCATCGCCGGCCAGCGCGGAAATGCAGAACACCGGGCCGTCCCAGTCGAACTCCAGGCAGAACGCCTCTTTCAGTCCCTGCGGGTCGTCCACCATGTCGACCTTGTTGAGCACCAGCCAGCGCGGTTTCTCGTACAGGGCGGGGTCATAGCGGCGCAACTCCTCGACGATGGCGCGCGCCTCGTGCACGGGGTCCACCGTGGGATCCATGGGCGCCACGTCCACCAGATGCAGCAGCAGGCGCGTGCGCGACAGGTGGCGCAGGAACTGGTGCCCCAGCCCGGCGCCCTCGGACGCGCCCTCGATCAGCCCGGGAATGTCGGCGATCACGAAGCTGCGCTCGGCGTCGGTGCGCACCACGCCCAGGTTCGGATGCAGGGTGGTGAACGGGTAGTCGGCCACCTTGGGCCGGGCATTCGACAGCTTGCGGATCAGCGTGGACTTGCCGGCGTTGGGCATGCCCAGCAGGCCGACGTCGGCCAGCACCTTCAGCTCCAGCCGCAGCTTGCGCTGTTCGCCCGGACGCCCGTGGGTGAACTGCCGCGGCGCGCGGTTGGTGCTGGACTTGAAATGCAGGTTGCCCAGCCCGCCATTGCCGCCGGCGGCCAGCACGACCTTCTGGCCATGGGTGGCCAGGTCGAACAGCAGCTCGTTGGTCTCGGCGTCGTACACCATGGTGCCTACCGGCATGCGCAGCGTGATGTCGCTGCCGCCGGCGCCGTAGCGGTCGGAACCGCTACCCTGCTCGCCGTTCTGGGCGCGATGCAGGCGGGCGTAGCGGTAGTCGATCAGCGTATTGATGTTGCGGTCGGCCACGGCATACACACTGCCGCCCCGCCCGCCATCCCCGCCATCGGGTCCGCCGAAGGGAATGAATTTCTCGCGGCGAAAGCTCGCCACGCCATTGCCGCCCTTGCCGGCAATCACTTCGATGGTGGCTTCGTCGACGAATTTCATAAAGGGAAGCCCACCCCCTTGCGGCCTACGGCTGTTCCCCCGTCAAGAGAGGGTAGCGCTGGCGAACCGGCGGGACCGGATCCACGGCACCCGGAAATGGGACGCCGGCACGTTCGGGCGGGACTTGAGAGTCCTTGCAAGCAGAACTTGCGATGATAATAAAAAACGCCTCCACGCGTAACATCGCGCGGCGGCGCTATTTTGGCGAAGCGCGAAAGCCCTCGCCACTGCCTATTCGAACTCCCCCACGCAGCCGCCCCCCAGATCCAGGGCACAGCGGATCTGGCTCCGCCAGTCCGCCAGTGCCGCCCCCTGGGGGGCGCGCGTCAGCGCGTAGGGGGGGGTCTATTACACAGGGTCGATCGAGACGGTATGCTTGCGCAGGGCGCCCTTGACCGCGAATTGCACGCGGCCGTCGACCAGCGCGAACAGGGTGTGGTCCTTGCCCACGCCGACGTTGACGCCGGGGTGGAAACGGGTGCCGCGCTGGCGCACGATGATCGAGCCAGCCGGGATCAATTCACCGCCGTAGGCCTTGACGCCCAGGCGTTTCGCTTCTGAGTCGCGGCCGTTCCGTGTGGAACCGCCGCCCTTTTTCTGTGCCATGTTTGCACTCCTGCTTGTTCGTTACCGATTCTTGCCTACATTCCGGTGCCCGGCCGCGCCGGGCCCCCATCAGGCGGAAATGGTGCCGATCTGGATTTCGGTGTAGTTTTGACGGTGGCCTTGGCGCTTCTGGTAATGCTTGCGCCGACGCATCTTGAAGATGCGGACCTTGTCATGGCGACCGTGTGCAAGAACCTTGGCCGTGACCACGGCACCGGACAGAAGAGGCGCGCCGATCTTGAGTTGATCGCCTTCGCCCACTGCCAGGACCTGGTCCAGCGTGATCTCTTGCCCAATGTCTGCCGGTATCTGTTCTATTTTCAGCTTTTCGCCAGCGGCAACGCGATACTGCTTTCCGCCGGTTTTTATGACCGCGTACATGGGATGACCTCTTGGGTTGTTCAAAGCTCGAGCCCCAATAGGGGTCGAACCATAGACTATAACCGGAGTTGTGCCAGAGCGTCAATCCCGGCCTCGTCCCGCGCACAGCCCCGGTATAATTTCGTTGCCACGGCGCTTTCGGGCGCCGCCGCCCGCTCGCGGGCCTCCCAGTCACGCCATGCCGCCGGTTGTTGCATCTCGGCTTTTGTTGCACACCTGGCCGGCAACGGCCAGTCTACCCACGGATTCCCCTTGAGCCTGCCGACCCTGTTCGCCCCCATCGCCGACGACATGCAGCGCGTCGACGCCGTTATCCGGGCACGACTCGACTCCGACGTCCCGCTCATCCGCACCATTGCCGACTACATCATCGGCGCGGGCGGCAAGAGGATGCGTCCCGCCCTGCTGCTGATGGTCGCCCGGGCGCTGGGATACGAGGGGCAACAGCATCATTTGCTGGCCGCGGTGGTGGAATTCATCCATACGGCCACGCTGCTTCACGACGACGTGGTCGACGAATCGGCGCTGCGGCGGGGCAGGGCCACGGCCAACGCGGTATTCGGCAACGCCGCCAGCGTGCTGGTGGGCGACTTCCTGCATTCCCGCTCGTTCCAGATGATGGTCGAGACCGGCTCGGTGCGCGTCATGCAGATCCTGGCCGACGCCACCAACGTCATCGCCGAGGGCGAGGTGCTGCAACTGCTGAACGTGCACGATCCGCTGGTGACCGAGGAACGCTACCTGCAGGTGGTGCGCTACAAGACCGCCCGCCTGTTCGAGGCCTCGGCCCAGCTGGCCGCGGTCCTGGCGGGCGCCACACCCGAGCAGGAAGCCGCGGCGGCGGAATACGGCCGCCGCGCCGGCACGGCGTTCCAGCTGATCGACGACGTGCTCGACTATAGCGGCGAGGCCGAGGCACTGGGCAAGAACCTGGGCGACGACCTGCGCGAAGGCAAACCCACGCTGCCGCTGATCCGCCTGCTGGACGTGGGCACGCCGGCGCAGCAGATGCTGGTGCGCACCGCCATCGAGAACGGCGAAGGCGATTTCGTCGCGGTCGCCACCGCCATCCGGGAATCGGACGCCCTGGACTACACCCGCGCCCGGGCCCGGATCGAGGCGGATGCGGCGGTCGCGGCGATATCCACCTACCCCGTTTCCGCTTTCCGAGATTCTCTGCTAGAATTCTGCGCTTTCGCGATCAACCGAGATCGCTGAAAAGAAAGACAGCCTGCCGGGCAAGTTGTACAAGCCCGTATCCGGCAGGCCGGACCGACAAGTCGGGGCGTAGCTCAGCCTGGTAGAGTACTGCGTTCGGGACGCAGGAGTCGGAGGTTCGAATCCTCTCGCCCCGACCATTGATCTGGTCGACAAGCCTGTAGCCAGGCACGCAAAACGCACAGCCGAGGCTGTGCGTTTTTGTTTTTTGCCCGTGCCGCGAATCCGCTGCTACTGCATGCTGCGGCCCGCCATGGCGTCGGCATAGCGCTCCCAGTGGCGCACGCGATAGGCCAGGTCCGACGCCTTGGCGCCGGCCGGGCCGCCGCCCGAGCACAGTACGCCGTTGCGCAGCACGTGCTGGATCGTATTGGGCAGCAAGGGACGCCATTCGTCGTGGACCGGGCGCTGCCAGCCGGCGCCGGGCCGGTACAGGGCCACGGTGCGCCATTCGCGCGTGCCGCAGCGGACCGATTCGTACGAAATGTTCTCGGCTCCCAGGTCGCTGACCGCGCGCAGCGTATAGCGCACGATCAGGCCCGGGGCGATCTGGATGGAGCGCGGATCCACGCCGAAACGGAAACGCTCGTTGCGCGACAGGTTTTCCACCGGCAGCACGTCGGCCTCGGTGGGCACCGGCGGCAACTCCGACTTCAGGGCTTCCCATCCGGCATCGGGCAGGGTGCGCTGGGCATCGATATCGTCCAGCAGGTAGTTGCCATCGCCGCGCGGCTGGCTGCCGCAGGCGGCGAGTAACAAGGCCAGGCATCCGGCGCCGGCCCAGGCGGCGGCGCGCAGGGCCCGGCGGGCGGGACGCATCGGGCGCGCCCCGGCGAACTGACTAGGCATAAGTGTTTTCCATATACAGGTTGCACCCGACACGATACCCGAACCCCGCGCAGGGGGTCGCGGGGGTTCAGACCTCGGGCGCTTCCTTGGACAGCGGTGCCGGTTCACCCTGGCCGCGTCGGTGCGAACCGATGTGCTGGCGCAGGTACCGGGTCTCGTGGTTCCGGCGGAAAAGCACGACCGCAAGCTCGTTCAGGGCCAGCGTATACACGTCGCGCTTGAATTCGATGACCGACTCCAGCGGGACCCAGTAGGAACTCCAGCGCCACGCGTCGAATTCAGGATGCGACGAGGCCCGCAGGCAGACGTCGCAATCGCGCCCCTGCATGCGAAGCAGGAACCAGATCTGCTTCTGACCTTTGTAGTGCCCGCGCCATTCGCGTCTGACGAAGTGGTCGGGCACGTTATAGCGCAACCAGTCGCGTGTTCTACCCAATATGCGGACATGCTCGGGCCGCAGGCCCACTTCTTCATGGAGCTCGCGGAACATCGCCTGGACAGGGCTCTCACCGTGCTTGATGCCGCCCTGCGGAAACTGCCAGGAATGTTCGTTGACGCGCTTGCCCCAGAAGACCTCGTTCTTCTGGTTGACGAGGATGATGCCGACGTTGGGACGGTAACCTTCACGATCCAGCATGAGCCACCCCAGCGATTCTCATACAATTGAGTCAATTATAGGCCCAGGGGGGCCAAACTCGTATCCATCCACGTGAGCACCGCAATGCGCGCATCGCAGTTCCATATCGGCACCCTCAAGGAAGCACCGTCCGACGCCGAGATCGTCAGCCACCAGCTCATGACCCGCGCGGGCATGATCCGCAAGCTGGCCGGCGGCATCTACACCTACATGCCCATCGGCCTGCGGGTCATTCGCAAGATCGAGGCCATCATCCGCGAGGAAATGAACCGCGCCGGCGCGCTCGAGCTGCTGATGCCGGTCGTGCAGCCGGCCGAGCTGTGGATGGAATCGGGCCGCTGGGAGCAGTACGGCCCCGAGCTGCTGCGCATGAAGGACCGCCACAACCGCGATTTCGTGCTGCAGCCGACCTCGGAGGAAGTCATCACCGACATCGCCCGCAACGAGATCCACAGCTGGCGCCAGCTACCCAAGAACTTCTACCACATCCAGACCAAGTTCCGCGACGAGCGCCGGCCGCGCTTCGGCGTCATGCGGGGCCGCGAGTTCACGATGAAGGACGCCTATTCCTTCGATCGCGACGAGGCCGCCGCCCAGAAGAGCTACGACGCCATGTACGACGCGTACATGCGCATCTTCGCCCGCATGGGCCTGACCTTCCGCGCCGTGGCGGCCGACACCGGCTCCATCGGCGGGACGCGCAGCCATGAATTCCAGGTCATCGCCGACACCGGCGAGGACCTCATCGTCTACAACCCGGCCACCCAGTACGCCGCCAACATCGAGCTGGCCGAGGCGCCCTGCCTGGTCGCCCAGCGCGCGGCGCCCGGCCGGGCACTGGAGAAGATGCCCACCCCCGGTGCCACCAAGTGCGAGGCCGTGGCCGAACTGCTGGGCCTGCCGCTGGCCAGCCACGTGAAGTCCCTCGCCCTGGCGGTCGAGCCGGAAGAAGCCGGCAAGCCGGCCCAGATCTGGCTGCTGCTGCTGCGTGCCGACCACGAATTGAACGAGATCAAGGCCGGCAAGATTCCCGGCCTGGACCACGGCTACCGGTTCGCCACCGATGCCGAGATCGTCGAGCACTTCGGCTGCGTGCCCGGCTTCATCGGGCCCGTGGGCACCGCCAAGCCGGTCAAGGTGGTGGCCGACCGCACCGTGGCCAACCTGCACGACTTCGTCACGGGCGCCAACCAGGCCGACCACCACTACGTGGGCGTGAACTGGGGACGCGACCTGCCCGAGCCCGACCTGGTGGCCGACCTGCGCAACGTCGTCGACGGCGACCCGTCGGCCGACGGCAGCGGCCCGCTGGCGATCCAGCGCGGGATCGAGGTCGGCCACGTGTTCTTCCTGGGCACCAAGTATTCCGAGGCGCTCAAGGCCACCTACCTGGACGAGACCGGCAAACCCGCGCTGCTGCAGATGGGCTGCTACGGCATCGGCGTCACGCGCCTGCTGGGCGCCGCGATCGAACAGCACCACGACGGGCGCGGCATCATCTGGCCGCGCGCGCTGGCGCCGTTCGAAGTGGTCGTCTGCCCGGTGGGCTGGGGCAAGAGCGAAGCGGTGCGCGAGGCCGCGACCAAGCTCTACGAAGGCCTGAAGGAAGCAGGCGTCGACGCGATCCTGGACGACCGCGACGAGCGCCCGGGCGTGATGTTCGCCGACTGGGAACTGATCGGCGTGCCGGTCCGCGTCACCATCGGCGACCGCGGCCTGAAGGACGGGCAGGTCGAACTGCAGGGACGCGGCGACGAAGCAGCCGCCAAGATCCCCGTGGGCGAAGCGCTGGCCGCCACCCTGGCCCGGCTGGCCTAGGCTACTCCAGCCGGATGTTGCGCGTCCGGATGAGCTCGGCCCATTTGTCGCGCTCGTGCGTGATGAAGGCCGAGAACTGGGCGCGCGACATGGGCGGGGACACCAGCCCCGATTCCTGCATGTAGCGCCGCACTGTCGGCGCTCGCAGGGCCTGTGCCACGTCGCGATGGATCCTGTCCTGGATCGCCGCCGGCGTCGCGGACGGCACGAAGAACCCGAACCAGCTGCCGGACACCACGCCCGGCACGCCCGCCTGCACCACGGTGGGCAGGTCCGGCGCATCGGCCAGGCGCTCGTCGGCGGCCACGGCCAGCGCACGCAGCTTGCCCTGCTTCGCCAGGGCAAGCGAGGCGGGGAAATGGAACATGGCGTCGACGTGGCCCGCCAGCAGGTCGGTCAGGGCCGGCCCCGCGCCCTTGTAGGGTACGTGCAGGATGGAGATGCCCGCGCGGGAGGCGAGCAGTTCGGCGGTCAGGTGCGGGCTCGAGCCGTTCCCGGTCGAGGCGAACTTCACTTCGCCGGGCCGCGCCTTCGCGTAGGCGACCAACTCGGCCACCGACTGGACCGGCAGCCCCGGCCGCACGTACAGCACGTTGGGCGCGGTACCGCCCATCGCCACGGCGGACAGCGCGTCCGCCTCGTAGGGCAGCGATTTCATCAAGATCTGGTTGGTGACCAGGCCCGTGCTGGTGAACAGCAGGGTGTGGCCATCGGGCTGGGCGCGCGCCACCTGCGCGGTGCCTATGGTCGTGCCCCCGCCGCCCCGGTTTTCGACGACCACGCTCTGCTTCCAGGCCTGGCCCAGCTCAGCCGCCAACTGCCTGACCAGTCCGTCGGTCAGGCCGCCCGGCGGATAGGGCACGATTACCTGCACCGTGCGCGATGGAAATCCCGCCGCGGATGGCTCGGCGGCCCAGGCGCTTCCTCCCGCCCAAGCGGCCGCCGCCATGCAGAACACACCTCCGACCCTGCGCCCCACCCTTTCCAGAACGATCATCGAACGTCTCCTTGGCCATGTGGTCATCGGCGCCGCTGGCGGGCGCCTGTATATGATTGATGAAATCAACCATATAGTTGATAGTATCCACAAAGGAGGACATCCACAATCCCGGTACGGGCGGCGACTACTCCGGCCTGCTGGGGTGAGCGGCAGCGCCCTGCTCCACCGCCCACTGGACCACCTGCGCGGCCAGCGCGTCGGTGGCCAGGCCGAAGGCCGCCACGACGGCGGGCACCTCGGTGCCGCCGGCCGGCTGCGCGACCTCGAAGCTGCGCGAGGCCACCACGCGCCGCGTCGAGGTCGAGATCAGGCGCGCATCCAGGCTGACGACCGCATGGGGCACCGTGCCCCGGTATTCGCTCTGGAAGGCCCGCAGGTCGCTGTCCAGTTCCAGGTCCGCGCGCACGTTGCTGTCCGTGGTCGAGATCGAGGCGACGCGGCCGTCCAGCCGGAAGGCCTGGGCCAGGCGGGTGCGCACCAATGTCGGCGGCGCGTCGGTCCAGCGCGCCCCGCCATAGGTGCTGATCTGGTCGCCCTGGACGATGACGGCGATGCGCGCGCTGTCCAGAATGGCGTTGGCATGGGGGCTGCGTAGGCGCAGCGACCAGGCCTGGGCCTGCCCCCCCGGGGAAGCCGCCGCCTGCGCGGCCGGCAGCCGGTAGATGTCGACCGTCTTCTGTTCCGGCAGCAGCGTGCACGCCGAAGCCAGCACCGCCAGCGACATGCCCGCCCAACGGATGATTGCGCCCGCGCGTCTCATGGGGTGAACTCCTTGGGTTGTTCGCGGCCCAGCAGGTAATCGGCCGGATTGTCCTCGAGGCGGCGGGTGATGGCCCGCAGCGATGCCATCGTCGCCTGCATCTCGCGCAGCGCGCCGCCCAGTTCGCTCAGGCTTTGCGCGCCGCTGCCCAGCGCGCCGCGATTTTCCTGCACCAGCCGGTCGATGCTGTCGCTGGCGCGCGCCAGCGAGGTCATGGCCTGCTGGGCGCTTTGCATGGTCTCCTTGCCGTGCGAGCCCACCAGTTCGTCGGTGTGCGTCATCAGCGAATTGGCCTTGGCCAGCGCCTCGGACGTCTGCCGGCCGATCTCGCCCAGTTGCCCGCTCAGCTTCGCGAACCCTTCCCGCTGCGCGGCCAGCTCGGCCGTGCTTTCCTCCAGGTGCTCCAGGATGCGGCTGATCTGCCGGGCATTCTGGGGCGACATGATCTGGCGCGCGCTGGCGACCATTTCGTTGATGTTCAGCATCAGGTCCTCGCCGCCCGCCAGCAGCTGGGTGATCGGCGACGGCAGGGCCACGATGACCGGCACCTCGTCGCCCTTGGGCAGGAGGCGCGGGCTTTCCGGCGTGCCGCTGCCGAGCTGGATCACCGAGGTGCCCGTCACGCCGGTCAGGCGCAGGCGCGCCACCGTGTCCTCCTTGACCGGCACGTCGCTGGCAATCCGGATCCGCGCCACCACCTTGCGCGGATCCACGGGATCGAGCCGCAGCCGCGCCACGTCGCCCACCTTGATGCCGCTGTACATGACGGCGCTGCCCTCGGACAGCCCGTTGACCGCTTCATTGAACACGATATCGAACTGCGCCACGCTGGCGTCCGAATGGCTCTTGGCCAGCCACAGCGCGAACAGCAGCGCCCCCGTCACCGCGATGACGAGGAACAGGCCGATCACGACATGATGCGCCCGGGTTTCCATCTACTCCTCCTTGCGCGACCGTTCGGCCGCCCGCGAGGCCGCGCGTCCGCGCGGCCCCTGGAAATACTCCTGTATCCACGGATCGTCGACCCGCTCCACCACCTCCAGCCGGTCCACCACCAGCACCTTGCGCTGCGACAGCACCGCCACCCGGTCGCAGATGGCGTAGAGCGTGTCCAGATCGTGCGTGACCAGGAACACGGTCAGCCCCAGCGCATCGCGCAAGGTGCGGATCAGGTCGTCGAAGGCGGCCGCGCCGATCGGATCCAGTCCCGCCGTGGGCTCGTCCAGGAACAGCAGGTCGGGATCCAGGGCCAGGGCGCGCGCCAGCGCCGCCCGCTTGACCATGCCGCCCGACAGCGAGGCCGGGGACTTGGCGCCAGCCTCGACCGGCAGCCCCGCCAGCGCCAGCTTGAGCCGCGCCAGCCGCTCGGCCTCGGGCCGGGCCAGGCCCGCGTGCTCGATCAGCGGCAGCGCGGCGTTCTCGGTCACCGACAGCGAGGAGAACAGCGCGCCGCGCTGGAACAGCACGCCCATCCGGCGCTCCTGGCGCGAGCGCATCTCGGGGGACAGCTCGTCCAGCACCTGGCCGAACACCTGCACGCTGCCTGCGGTCGGCCGCCGCAGCCCCACGATGGAACGCAGCAGCACCGACTTGCCCGAGCCCGACCCGCCCACCACGCCCAGGATCTCGCCCCGGCGGATGTCCAGGTCCAGGTCCTCGTGCACGGTCTGGGATCCGAAGCGGTTGACCAGCCCGCGCACGCGCACGATGGGTTCGTCGGCCGTCACCATCCCATCTCCATGAAGAACAACGCCGCCAGCGCGTCGATCAGGATCACCATGAAGATCGCTTGCACGACGCTGGAGGTGGTGTGCTCGCCCACGGACTGGGCGCTGCCGCTGACCTTGAAGCCTTCCAGGCAGCCGATCACGGCGATGATGAAGGCCAGGATGGGCGCCTTGACGATGCCCACGTAGAAATGCCGCACATCCAGGCTCTCGCGCAGGGTGGACAGGAATAGCGACGGCGGGATGTCCAGGCTCCAGGCGCAGACCACCATGCCGCCCGCGATGCCGGTCAGCATGGACATGAAGGTCAGGAGCGGCAGCGACACCAGCATGGCCAGCACGCGCGGCAACACCAGCATGTTGATGGGGTCCAGGCCCAGCGCGCGGATGGCGTCGATTTCCTCGTTGGCCTTCATCGAGCCGATCTGCGCGGTGAAGGCGCTGGCGGTCCGGCCCGCCATCAGGATGGCGGTCAGCAGCACGGCGAATTCGCGCAGGAAGGCGAAGCCGACCAGGTTGATGGTGTAGAGCGTGGCGCCGAAGTCGCGCAGCACCGTGGCGCCCAGGAAGGCCACGACGGCGCCGACCAGGAAGGTCAGCAGGGCGACGATGGGGACCGCGTTCAGCCCGATCTGCTCGATCTGGGCGACGGTGGCCGTGATCCGCCACGAGCGCGGACGCAACAGCGAACGGCCCAGGCCTTCGAGTGTCAGGCCGATGAACCCGCACAGGCCCACGGCGTGCTTCCAGAACTGCTCGGCAGCCTCGCCCACATGACACAGCAGTTCGGCCACCGGAGAAGGCGGCTCGGGCGGCTTGCATTGCTGGACCGCGCCCTGGGCGCGGATGATGGTGTCGAGCAGCGCGCGGCGCGAGGCGTCCACCTGGGGCCCGGTGGCCAGGAGCCCGGGCAGGCGCTCGGCGCCCAGCAGGTCGACCAGCAGCGAGGCCCCCGCGGTGTCCAGGGCGCCCAGCCGGCCGAGGTCCAGCGCGCGCACCTGGGCGCCCGCATCGAACCGGGCCACCTCGCGGCGCAGGGCCTCGAAGCCCGCCAGCGTCCAGTCGCCTTCGACCGACAGGCGCCCGGCCCCGGTTGCGGCATCCCACACTAGACGGCCTGGCTGCGGTGCTACGCTCATCGTTCCTGGAGACGGGGCCACGGAACCGCGATTGTCGGGGCTTTACTTGAGTCCAGGCAAGCCCTTCATGCCGCGCAGCGCCTTCATGCCGCCCATGGCGCGCATCATCTTGGCCATGCCGCCCTTCTTCATCTGCTTCATCATGGACTGCATCTGCTCGAACTGCGACAGCATGCGGTTGACCTCCTGCACCTGCACGCCGGCGCCGGTGGCGATGCGGCGCTTGCGCGAGGCCTTGATCAGTTCGGGCTTGGCACGCTCGAGCTCGGTCATGGAGTTCAGGATGCCCTCCATGCGGCGGATCTGCTTGCCGGCCTGCTTGCTGTCGATTTGCGAGGCTGCCTGCGAGAACTGCGCCGGCAGCTTCTCCAGCAGCGAGCCCATGTCGCCCAGGTTCTTCATCTGCGCGATCTGGGCGCGGAAATCGTTCAGGTCGAACTTGTCGCCCGACTTGAGCTTGGCGGCGAGCTTCTGCGCCTCGTCGACGTCGATCGCGCGCTGGGCTTCTTCCACCAGCGACAGGATGTCGCCCATGCCCAGCACCCGCTGCGCCATGCGCTCGGGATGGAAGGGCTCGAGGCCGGACAGCTTCTCGGACACGCCGACGAACTTGAGCGGCTTGCCGGTCACGTGGCGCACCGACAGCGCCGCGCCGCCGCGCGCATCGCCGTCTAGCTTGGTCAGGACCACGCCGGTCAGCGGCAGGGCGTCGTTGAAGGCCTTGGCGACGTTGACCGCGTCCTGGCCCAGCATCGCGTCGACCACGAACAGGGTCTCGATCGGGTCGAGCAGGGCGTGCAGCGCGCGGATCTCGTTCATCAGCGCCTCGTCGATGCCCAGGCGGCCGGCCGTATCGACGATCAGCACGTCGTAGTGGTGCTTGCGGGCATGGTCGAGCGCGTTGCGGGCGATGGCCTCGGGCGCCTGGTCGGTGGACGAGGGCAGGAAATCGACGCCGGCCTGCGCCGCCACGGTCTTCAACTGCTCGATGGCGGCGGGACGGTAGACGTCGGCGCTGACCACCAGCACCTTCTTCTTGCCCGTCTTGCGGCCGGCCTGGACATGGCCGCCCTCGGCCAGCCAGCGGGCCAGCTTGCCCGTGGTGGTGGTCTTGCCCGACCCTTGCAGGCCCGCCATCAGGATCACGGCCGGCGGCTGCTGGGCCAGCGACAGCTCGCTGGCGTGGGGCCCGAGGTCGCCGCCCATGAGGGCGGTCAACTCCTTGTGGACCACCCCGACCAGGGCCTGGCCCGGCGTCAGGCTGCCCGTGACGTCCTCGCCCAGCGCCTTTTCCTTGACCCGCGCGACGAACTCGCGCACGACCGGCAGGGACACGTCGGCTTCCAGCAGCGCCAGACGGACTTCGCGCAGCATTTCCTGCGTATTCGCCTCGGTCAGGCGCGCTTCCCCCTTCAGGGTCTTGACGACGCGCGACAGGCGAGCGGTAAGGTTATCGAGCATGAATGGGATTCGCTTACACTTCCATGGATATGGGAATTGTATTGCACGCACTGGCCGCGGCCGGTTACGCCTTGTTGACGGTACTCGCGTGGCGAGCCGTCTCGTCGCACCCTGAACCCCGGACCGGCTCCGCCGAGCGCCTGGGGCTGGCGCTGGTGCTGATCGTGCACGGCCTCGCGGTCCAGCAGGCCATGCTGGGGGACGGCAACCTGAAACTGGGCTTCGCCCTGGGCATCTCGGCCGCGCTGTGGCTGGGCCTGGTCGTCTTCTGGGCCGAAAGCCTGTGGGTCGCGATCGGCGGCCTGCGGCTCTGGCTGATGCCGCTGGGCGTGATCGGCACCGTGCTGCCCGTGATCTTTCCCGAGGGCCGCGTCATCGCCCACGCCGACAGCGGCTGGCTGCGCGTGCACCTGGCCATCGCGCTGGCCGCCTACAGCATGATCACCATCGCCGCCCTGCACGCGCTGCTGATGGCCTCGGCCGACCGGCGCCTGCACGATATCTCGGCCAGCAATCCGCCCCAGCCCCGGCATTCGGCCCGGGTCTACGCCCGCCTGTTCGACGCCGTGCCGCCCCTGCTGGTGCTCGAGCGCCTGCTGTTCCGGCTGATCTGGATCGGCTTCGTGCTGCTGACCCTGGCCGTCATCAGCGGCATCGTCATTTCCGAGTCGCTGTCCGGCACCGCCCTGCCGCTGGACCACAAGACCGTCTTCACGCTGCTCTCGTGGCTGACCTTCGGCCTGCTGCTGCTGGGCCGCCAGGTCTGGGGCTGGCGCGGCCGCATCGCGCTGCGCTGGACGCTGGTCGGCTTCGCCTTCCTGCTGCTGGCCTACACCGGCACCCGGTTCGTGCTCGAATTCATCCTGCACCGCTAGCCGCGCAACCGAAACCAGGACCCCCAACCACCATGGGCAAGCTACTTTTCTGGGTGTTCGTCATCGTGGCCGCGCTGCTCGTGGCCCGCATCGCCGCCCGCAGCGCCGTCAAGGGCCACCGCCGCGAATCGCGCCGCGCCGATGCCAGCCGCTTCCCGGCCGACGGCATGGTGCGCTGCGCCCACTGCGGCATCCACCTGCCGCCGTCCGAAGCCGTGCGGCGCAAGGGCTATAACTATTGCAGCCTGGCCCATTCGCTGAAGGGCCCCGGCAAATGAACACCGCCGCCCGGCTGGACGACCGGGGCTGGATCGACCACCCCGCCGTGCGCCGCGTCCCCTCCCCCAACACCGACGAACGGCCGGCCGGCACGGACGTCTCGCTGCTGGTCCTGCACAACATCAGCCTGCCGCCCGGCGAATTCGGCGGCCCCTACGTCGAAGCCCTGTTCACCAATACCCTCGACTGCGACGCCCATCCCTGGTTCGACTGCCTGCGCGGCCTGAAGGTCTCGGCCCACTTCCTGATCGACCGCGGCGGCGCCATCGTCCAGTTCGCCAGCACCGACCGGCGGGCCTGGCACGCCGGCGTCTCGTGCTACGCCGGCCGCGAGCGCTGCAACGACTTCTCCATCGGCATCGAACTCGAAGGCTGCGACACCCTGCCCTTCACCGACGCCCAGTACCGCGCCCTGGCCTGGCTGACCCCCGCCCTGCGCGCCCGCCACCCCCTGCAAGCCGTCCGCGGCCACGAACACATCGCGCCCGGCCGCAAGACCGACCCCGGCCCCGCCTTCGACTGGGCCCGCTACGGCCGCGAAACCGGCTGGACCGCCCTCCCCCTCCTGTAGAATCTCGCCCTCGCCAACCCCGGCCCGTTCAGGCTCAGGCCACGCCCGCTCTGTTTCACGCGCTGCAAATGCCGCATTTCACGCCTGCTTCGTGCACCTTTCCGCGTGAAACACGCATGGTTGCTAGCTGTCTAATAAATAGAGCCCGAATTGCCTATGCGAGCGCCGGATTCTCTCCGCCAGCAACATTTTGACACTTGCCGTACAATCAGCACCCCCCTAGAATTAGTGCCTTGCCGGTCACACACCACTAGATGTAGTGCCCGCGCTGCAAGGGAGGGGGAAAACATGGCTTATCCATACCAGCCCGGACGTGCGGCGGCGCATGCCGCTCCGCGTTTCGTCGTTAGGCCCCAAGCCGCGCTCCGGCGCGGCCTGACGCCCTTGTAATCCAGAATATTTCGCTGCAAATCCCAGAACACCGAGTACCGGCGCGGCCCCCCGCGCCTTCATGCATCCAGGAGGCCTTATGCAACTCTCGACTCCCTCGGCCCAATCGACCGCTGCGCCGCTAGCTTCCAAGCCCGCACAGACCGAAGCCGACCAGACCGCGTATTCCGACCATAAGGTCATCCGGCGCAACGGCGCCGTGGTCGGATTCGAACCCGGCAAGATTTCCATCGCGCTGACCAAGGCCTTCCTGGCCGTCAACGGCGGCCAGGGCGCTGCTTCCGCGCGTGTGCGCGAGCTCGTCGAAGGCCTGACCAAACAGGTCGTCCACGCGCTGATCCGCCGCCAGCCCAGCGGCGGCACCGTCCATATCGAAGACATCCAGGACCAGGTCGAACTGGCGCTGATGCGCTCCGGCGAGCATGACGTCGCGCGCGCCTACGTGCTGTACCGTGAAAAACGCGCCCAGCAGCGCGCGCTGATGCACACCTCGTCCGACCAGGCCGTCGTGCACGTCACCGAGAACGGCCTGCGCATCCCCCTCGACCCCCAGCACCTGCAGGCCATCATCCAGGCCGCGTGCTCGGGCCTGGAAGAATTCGCCTCGGCCGAGGGCATCTTCAAGGAAACCGTCAAGAACCTGTACGACGGCGTCTCCACCGACGAGATCTTCAAGTCCGCCATCCTGGCCGCGCGCTCGCAGCTGGAAAAGGATCCGGCCTACAGCACCGTCACGGCACGTCTCTTGCTGCACACCATCCGCAAGGAAGTGCTGGGCGAGGAGGTCGAACAGGCTGCCATGGCCACGCGTTACGCCGAATATTTCCCGCAGTTCATCGCTCGCGGCATCGAGGGCGGCCTGCTTGACGCCAAGCTGGCCACCTTCGACCTCGCGCGCCTGGGCGCGGCGCTGAAGGATACGCGCGACCTGCAGTTCACCTACCTGGGCCTGCAGACCCTGTACGACCGCTACTTCCTGCACATCAAGGGCACCCGCATCGAACTGCCGCAGGCCTTCTTCATGCGCGTCGCGATGGGCCTGGCCCTGGAAGAAACCGACCGCGAAGCCCGCGCCATCGAGTTCTACAACATCCTGTCGTCGTTCGACTTCATGAGCTCGACGCCGACCCTGTTCAACGCCGGCACGCTGCACTCGCAGCTGTCGTCGTGCTACCTGACCACGGTGGCCGACAGCCTGGAAAGCATCTACGACGCCATCAAGGAAAACGCGCTGCTGGCCAAGTACGCCGGCGGCCTGGGCAACGACTGGACGCCCGTGCGCGCGCTGCGCAGCCACATCAAGGGCACCAACGGTGAAAGCCAGGGCGTCGTCCCCTTCCTGAAAGTGGTCAACGACACCGCCGTGGCGGTCAACCAGGGCGGCAAGCGCAAGGGCGCCGTGTGCACGTACCTCGAAACGTGGCACCTGGACATCGAGGAGTTCCTCGAACTGCGCAAGAACACCGGCGACGAGCGCCGCCGCACCCACGACATGAACACGGCCAACTGGATCCCCGACCTGTTCATGAAGCGCGTCATGGACAACGCCGAATGGACGCTGTTCTCGCCGTCCGACTGCCCCGACCTGCACGACAAGGTCGGCAAGGAATTCGAGCAGGCCTACCTGGGCTATGAAGCCAAGGTCGCCAGCGGCGAACTGAAGCTGTTCAAGAAGATCCCCGCCATGTCGCTGTGGCGCAAGATGCTGTCGATGCTGTTCGAGACCGGCCATCCGTGGATCACGTTCAAGGATCCTTGCAACATCCGCTCGCCCCAGCAGCACGTCGGCGTCGTCCACAGCTCCAACCTGTGCACCGAGATCACGCTGAACACCAACGAGTCCGAGATCGCGGTCTGCAACCTGGGCTCGGTCAACCTCGTCGCGCACCTGAAGACCAACGCCGACGGCACGGTCGAGCTCGACCACGACAAGCTGCGCAGCACGGTCCACGTCGCCATGCGCATGCTCGACAACGTGATCGACATCAACTATTACGCCGTCGACAAGGCCCGCAACTCCAACCTGCGCCATCGCCCGGTCGGCATGGGCATCATGGGCTTCCAGGACGCGCTGCACATCATGCGCGTGCCCTACGCCTCGGATGCCGCCATCGAATTCGCCGACCGCTCGATGGAAGCGGTGTGCTACTACGCCTACCTCGCGTCGACCGAACTGGCCGAAGAACGCGGCCGCTACTCGTCGTTCGAAGGCTCGCTGTGGGACCGCGGCATTCTTCCGCAGGACTCCATCAAGCTGCTGCGCGAAGAGCGCGGCGGCTACGTCGACATCGATGAAAGCGCGTCGATGGACTGGAATGCGTTGCGCGAGCGCATCAAACTGCACGGCATGCGCAATTCCAACTGCATCGCTATTGCCCCGACGGCGACGATTTCCAATATCATTGGCGTATCTGCGTGCATTGAACCGACTTATCAGAACTTGTACGTCAAATCGAATCTCTCCGGCGAATTCACGATCGTCAACGATTACTTGGTGCGTGATCTCAAGAAGCTCGGGCTGTGGGACGAGGTGATGATCGCGGATCTGAAGTACTTCGATGGCAGTCTCGCCAAGATCGACCGGGTGCCTCCCGAGCTGCGCAAGCTGTATGCGACGGCCTTCGAGGTAGAGCCCCGCTGGCTCGTGGAATGCGCGGCACGTCGCCAGAAGTGGATCGACCAGTCGCAATCGCTCAATATCTATATGGCGGGCGCGTCGGGCAAGAAGCTGGACGAGACCTACAAGCTGGCCTGGCAGCGCGGCCTGAAGACCACCTACTACCTGCGCACCCTGGGTGCGACCAGCGCTGAAAAATCGACCGGACGCGGCGGCGAATTGAACGCCGTGCCCACGGCATCGTCCAATGCGGGAATGTCCGCGTCGGGCACCAACCTTCCGGAACCGGAAATCGTCGGGGCGGTATGCACCATGAAGCCGGGTGACCCTGGCTTCGAAGAATGCGAAGCCTGCCAATAACCCCCGCTGAACACCGGAGTCGATCTATGTTGTCTTGGGACGAAGAAGTATCCACCCCCTCCGCCACGCCGGCCATGCAGCCGGCGGGCACCGCCGCGCCGCGCGAACGCGCCGGCGCGTTCGACGAGGTCGCGCTGGCCTCGGACGCTGCCGCGTCCGGCGGCGCCTCCACGAGCCGCGTCAACATCGCGGACAAGCGCATCATCAACGGCCAGACGGACGTCAACCAGCTGGTCCCGTTCAAGTACAAGTGGGCTTGGGAAAAATACCTGGCCACCTGCGCCAACCACTGGATGCCGCAGGAAATCAACATGTCGCGCGACATCGCGCTGTGGAAGAACCCCGAAGGCCTGACCGAGGACGAGCGCCGCATCATCAAGCGCAACCTGGGGTTCTTCGTCACGGCCGACTCGCTCGCCGCGAACAACATCGTGCTGGGCACGTATCGCCACATCACCGCCCCGGAGTGCCGGCAGTTCCTGCTGCGCCAGGCCTTCGAGGAAGCGATCCACACCCATGCCTACCAGTACATCGTCGAAAGCCTGGACCTGGACGAGTCGGAAATCTTCAATGCCTACAATGAAGTTCCGTCCATCCGCGCCAAGGACGAGTTCCTGATCCCCTTCATCGACGCCATCGCCGACCCGAACTTCAAGACGGGCACGCCGGAGGCCGACCAGACCCTGCTGAAGTCGCTGATCGTCTTCGCATGCCTGATGGAAGGCCTGTTCTTCTACGTCGGCTTCACCCAGATCCTGGCACTGGGCCGGCAGAACAAGATGACCGGCGCGGCCGAGCAGTACATGTACATCCTGCGGGACGAGTCCATGCACTGCAATTTCGGCATCGACCTCATCAACACGATCAAGCTCGAGAACCCGCATCTGTGGACGCCGGAATTCCGCGAGGAAATCCGCGGCCTCTTCCGCAAGGCGGTCGAACTCGAATACGCTTACGCCGAAGACACCATGCCGCGTGGCGTGCTGGGCCTGAATGCGCCGATGTTCAAGTCGTATCTGCGCTTCATCGCCAACCGCCGCTGCCAGCAGATCGGCATCGAGCCGCTGTTCCCGCAGGAAGAGAACCCCTTCCCGTGGATGGCGGAAATGATCGACTTGAAGAAAGAACGCAATTTCTTTGAAACGCGTGTGATCGAGTATCAGACCGGCGGGGCGCTGAGCTGGGACTAGACCGCACGTAGACAGGATCAGGCGCCCTCGGGCGCCCGGCAGGGCCCGGATGAGTTCAGACGCGGCGGTTGGGGCAGGCCCCCTCGCCCAGCGCACCATCCGGCCCCTGCGCATGTTGCTTTGTCGAAGACAAAGCATAGGCGGCCGGGCAAACGGGGGGGTCATCCGGCAGGCGGGAAACCGTCTGCCAAGTCATTCGACATGGGTCGCACCGGGTGCGGGGTATGTCGAATGGCTGTGTAAAGCATTCATTAGCGCAAACTGATTCCGCTGTTGAGGTTTCGTTCACCAGCAGGGCTTGCGCCGATGAATAGCCCGTGAGGATGGTCCGAGCGGGTTCGTGTTCTGGGTCCCTGAACGTCTCGTAAAGGAGCAGACCATGGCGACAGCCAAAAAGGCCGCGAAGAAAGCGGTAGCCAAGAAAGCCCCGGCTAAGAAAGCCCCGGCCAAGAAGGCGGCAGTGAAGAAGGTTGCGGCGAAGAAGGCTCCGGCCAAGAAAGCCGCGGTGAAGAAGGTTGCGGCCAAGAAGGCCCCGGCCAAGAAAGCCGCAGTGAAGAAGGTTGCAGCCAAGAAGGCTCCGGCCAAAAAGGCTCCGGCCAAGAAAGCCGCAGTGAAGAAGGTTGCGGCCAAGAAGGCCCCGGCCAAGAAAGCCGCAGTGAAGAAGGTTGCAGCCAAGAAGGCCCCGGCCAAGAAAGCTGCCGCCAAGAAGCCTGCTGCGAAAAAGGCCCCGGCCAAGAAGGCTGCCGCTGCCAAGAAGCCTGCGGCGAAGAAGCCTGCGGCCAAGAAGGCGGCTCCCAAGAAGCCTGCTGCCAAAAAGCCTGCCCCTGCGCCCTCGACCGCGGCTGCGCCGGGCGCGAAAACGGCGCTCAACCCTGCCGCTGCTTGGCCCTTCCCTACGGGCAGCCGCCCGTAAGCCCTAATCGGAGCGCCTTGCGCTCTGGTTCAAACCCCGCCAAGGTGCAAGCTTTGGCGGGGTTTTTTGTGGCCCCCCCCTACGCCCTTCGGGCGCCCCCCAGGGGGCGATGCGGGTGGACCGGCGGAGCCGGATCCACCGCATCCTGGGTCTAGTACCGCTGTCTTGAGTTGTGGCGCCGGTGCTTCGCTGGCTGCCAGCGGTAGCAACCGTGCTTCTATCCAAGATAGTTTCCCTAGACCCAGGAAACCGCGGATCTGGCTTTGCCAGTCCGCCGGTTTCGCCCCCTGGGGGGCGCCCGAAGGGCGTAGGGGGGAGCTATAATCTTTTGCTTACAGCCTGCTGAATAGCAGTACGGTACCCGGAGTCCTCATGGTTGGCGATATCGCCCGTTTTCTGCTCAACGTCGTTTTCACCCTTTACGGGGCCGTGCTGCTGCTGCGGCTGTGGCTGCAGTTCGTGCGGATGCCGCCGTACAACCCGGTTTCGCGCACCGTGTTCCAGGTTACCGACTGGGTGGTGATTCCGCTGCGGCGGGTGCTGGGGGGGCGGGGTGGCGTGGATTGGGCCAGCCTGGTGGCGGCCTGGTTGACGGCACTGGTCTATCTCACGGCCATCATGCTGGTGGCGGGCGGCAATCCGCTTTCCATGCTACCCGAGGGGCTGTGGATCGCGTTGATGCTGATGCTGAAGTGGTCCATCAACCTGGTGATGTGGGTCACGCTGCTGATGGTGATCCTGTCGTGGGTCAATCCCGGCGCGCCGGCGATGCCGGTCCTTCAGGCGCTGACGGCGCCGCTGCTCGATCCGATCCGGCGCGTGCTGCCTTCGTTGGGAAGCCTGGACTTGTCGCCGCTGGTCCTGTTCTTGCTGACGCAGATCGCGCTGATGGTGCTGTCGCGCATCGGCCTGCCCATCTTCGGGCTGTGATGCCCGGCGGACGCAGGGCAGGCAGCGCCTGCCCTGCCTGCCTTACAGGTGCGTGACGCGGGTGGCGCCGGTGCCGCTCAGCACACGCACGCGATCCCCGACATAGAACATCTCGTCGGCTTCCTGCACGATGGAGCGCATTTCTCCATTCTGGAAGCGGACGGTAATCTCCAGCCCCTCGCGCTTGGACATGCCGCCTTCCACGGCCTGCCCGGCGATGCCGCCGGCGATCGCGCCCAGTACCGACGTGATGATCTGGCCACGGCCCCCGCCTATGCTGCTGCCGGCCACGCCGCCGACGATGGCGCCGCCGGCCGTGCCCACGCCGGTCTGGCCGCGGTCGATCGTGACGCGCCGCACCGACTCCACCGTCCCCATGCGCACTACCTGCTCGCGCTGCGCCTGGTTGCGGTCATAGACCGACGCCGAGTTGCTGCCCGTCGCGCATCCGGCCAGGAGCGCCAGCGCGGACAACGCGGCGGCCACGGCCAGAACGCGCCCGCGTCCGGCAGCCAGGGAAAGAGACGAATTGTTTGGATTCATAGAGCCATCCTGATGGAAAAGCGGAGAAACGCCGCAGCGCCCTCTTTTTGGTATGAAACAAAGGTCTTGGACTGGATTTATACCCTGTCGGTTCGCCCCCCGGCCCGTGGGCGCCCGCCCCGGACCGGCCAGGTTGTTTCAAACCATGACCGCGATGGGCCGCGTCAGCCCTGGGGCAACGAAAGTCCGTAGCTGCGTTCCAGGCGCGACGAAATCTCTTCGCGGCTGATCTGATGGTTCTGCGGGCCGCGGCAGGCGATCTTGATCGCGCCCATCAGACTGGCCAGCTTGCAGCAATCTTCCCAGCGCCAGCCCACCGTCAGCCCGTACAGCAGGCCGGCGCGGTAGGCGTCGCCGCAGCCGGTGGGATCCACCACGGCCTCGGCCTTGACCGGGTCGATCTGGATCTCGTGGCCGCCGGTCAGCAGCGTCGAGCCCTTCTCGCCCCGGGTCACGATGGCCGCCTGCAGGCCGGCGGCAATGTCGGCCATGCTGCGGCCCGTGCGCTGCTCGACCACATGGGCCTCATAGTCGTTGACCGTCAGCACCTGCGCGAGCGCCAGCATTTCCTCCAGGTCCTCGCCGCTGAACAGCGGCATGGCCTGGCCCAGGTCGAAGATGAAGGGAATGCCTTGCGCGTGCAGCCGCCGGGCATGCGCGAACATGCCGTCCTTGGCGTCGGGCGCGACGATGCCCCAGACGCCGGGCGCCCCGGTCAGGTCGTTGGTGGCCGCCGCCGACATGGCGCCGGGGTGGAAAGCGGTGATCTGGTTGTCCGCCAGGTCGGTCGTGATGAAACACTGCGCGGTGAAGGTGTCGGGAACGACCTTGACCCAGTCGACGTTGGTGCCTTGCTCGCGCATGCGGCGCAGGTAGTCGCCCGCGTCCTCGCCCACGGTGGCCACCGGCACGGGCGTGCCGCCCAGCAGCCGCATGTTGTAGGCGATGTTGCCCGCGCAACCGCCATACTCCTTGCGCATGGACGGCACCAGGAAGGAGACGCTGAGTGCGTGGACCTGCTCCGGCAGGATGTGTTCCTGGAATTTGCCTTCGAACACCATGATCGTATCGAACGCAACGGAGCCGCAGATGATGACGGGAGCGGTTTCGGGATGGGCCATGGCGGTCACGGATAGAAGATGGCGACGCGATAGCCGGTGGCGTGGGCGTCGAGGGTTTCGATGGGAATCCGCAGGACCCGCTCCTGGAGCGGCCCCAGGGGCTGGGCGAAGTCGCGGGGCGACAGGTAGACCGACGGCAGCAGGACCCGGCGTGCGGCTACCGCGTCGGACAGGTCCATCAGCGACAGTTCGATGGCGGGCCACGACTGCGGGAACGTGGCGCGGTTGCGCAGCACCATCCGCAGCGCCAGTTGGCGCGTGGGCAGGACGACTTCCGAGGATTCGCCCGGAGCCGACTCGGCCACGTCGGCGATGGGCGGCGCGAACCCGGGCGACTCGGGCGACCAGGGCTCGACGGACGACGATTCGATGACCAGCAGTTCCGGGGCGCGGGGATAGCCCACGGTGCACTGCCAATGCTGGCACAGCCGCTCCATGCCGGGGCGGAGCATGGGCACACGGGTCGCGATCTCGGCGCGGAAGATCCAGGCCGCCTGCGCCAGCAGGACCAGCAGCGCGATCAGCGCGGCCAGGCCCCACAGCCACTGGGCACGCCGACGGCGCTGCCGGATCTCTTCGTCTAGGAAATCGGGCGCATCTGCGCCGCGCGGCTCCTGCGCGCGTGGACGGGAGTCGCCCACGATGGGGGCGTGGGCGTCATCGGCGGCGGGTTCCTGCCCGGGCTCCATGCCCGGCTCGGCCGGGACTTCATCCGGCATGCCGACCGGCGCAGCGCGACGAGACCGCAATACCGAAGGCAGGGTGCCGTCGGCCGTTTCGTCCGACGCTTGCGGCACGGCATCGACCGCGATCGAAGCGGGCTCGGCCCCGGACGGCGAGGCCTCGCGGATGGGCGGATCGACGGGCTCGTTGCCAGCACCGGCCGGCAACGCGGAGAACGGCGGCACGGGTTCCGGCGCGAAAGACGGCTCGTCGTCGTCCGGCGCGGGAGCGACCAGCCCTTCCCCGCGCCGGCGCAGCACGTGCGGCTCGGCCGGCACCTCGGGCGGGGAGACCGGCCCGGCGGCCACCGGGCGCGGCGCGCCCCCGGCCGGGTCCAGCTCGATCAGGCTCTGGCTGCTATCGAAGACTTCGTTGCAGACCCCGCAGCGCACCCAGCCGCCGCGCAGCTTGATCTGGTCGGGAGCCACCCGGAACGCCGTGGCGCACTGGGGGCAGCGAGTGGCGAGCGTCATGCCTGGCGTCCGTCAGGCGGGACGCTGCCCGTGCAGGCAGACCCAGCCGTCCAGCGCGCGCCAGACCTTCATCTCGATCCACGGGGCGTACGCCTGCGCGACTTCGTCGGCCTGCCGCTCGAGCACGCCCGACAGAATCAGGTCGCCGCCCGGCAGCACGCGGTCGCACAGCATGGGCGCGAGCACCTTGAGCGGATTGGACAGGATGTTGGCGACCACCACGTCGGCGCGCCAGCCCTGGCGCACGTCGGGCAGTCCGGTCAGGACCTCGACTTCGTTGGCCTGGGCGTTGGCCTGGGCGGACTGGACCGCCTGCGGGTCGATGTCGATGCCCACGGTTTCGCCGGCACCGAGCTTGCGCGCGGCGATCGCCAGGATGCCCGATCCGCAGCCGTAGTCCAGCACGCTGCGGCCGGCCTGCAGGTTGGCGGCCAGCCAGGCCAGGCACAGATGGGTGGTGGGATGGCTGCCGGTACCGAAGGCCAGGCCCGGGTCCAGGCGGATGGAGATGGTGCCCGGGCGGTCCGGCACCTCGTGCCAGGTCGGCACGATCCAGATCCGGGCATCGACCTCGATGGGCTCGAACTGCGACTGGGTCAGGCGGACCCAGTCGGCATCCGGCACGTCGCGCAATTGCCAGGCGGGAAGCTCGTCGATACCGCAGGCCGCGCAGGCAACCGCCAGCAACTGGGCCGGGTCCTCGCCGTCGGGCAGCAGCGCCACGACGCGATTGCGCGACCAGGCCTGGGTTTCCGGCTCGAGGCCGGGCTCGCCGAACAAGGGCCGCTCGGCCTCGGTGCCGAAATCGGCATCCTCGACCGACACCGACAACACGCCCGCTTCCAGCAGCGCGTCGGACAGCGGCTCGGCCAATTGCTCGGGGCAGTCGAACACCAGTTCGCGCATACGGACTCGCTACCTTCAGTCCGGACGCTGGGACAGGCGATGCTCCAGATAATGGATGTTGGTTCCGCCTTCGATGAAGCGGGCATCCTGGAGCAATTCGCGATGCAGCGCGATGTTGGTCGAAATGCCGTCGACCGCCATTTCCGACAGGGCGATGCGCATACGCGCCAGCGCCTGGTCGCGCGTATCGCCATAGGCGATGACCTTGGCGATCATGGAATCGTAGTTCGGCGGCACGAAATAGCCGTTGTAGACGTGCGAATCGACGCGGATGCCGGGGCCCCCGGGAACGTGCCAGTTGGTGATGCGGCCCGGGCTGGGGGTGAAGCGGAACGGATCCTCGGCGTTGATCCGGCATTCGATGGCATGGCCGCGGAACACGACGTCGCGCTGGCGCAGCCGCAGCTTCTCGCCGGCGGCGATGCGGATCTGCTCCTGCACCAGGTCCACGCCGGTGATCGCCTCGGTGACCGGGTGCTCGACCTGGATGCGGGTGTTCATTTCGATGAAATAGAACTCGCCGTTCTCGTACAGGAACTCGAACGTGCCCGCGCCGCGATAGCCGATCTTGCGGCAGGCGTCGGCGCAGCGGTCGCCGATGCGGTCGATCAGCCGGCGCGGGATGTGCGGCGCCGGCGCTTCCTCGATGATCTTCTGGTGGCGGCGCTGCATCGAGCAGTCGCGCTCGCCCAGCCAGATCGCGCCGCGCTGGCCGTCGGCCAGGATCTGGATCTCGACGTGGCGGGGGTTCTCGAGGAACTTCTCCATGTACACGTCGGGATTGTTGAACGCGGCCGCGGCCTCGGACCGCGTCATGGTCACGGCGTTGAGCAGCGCGGCCTCGGTGTGGACCACGCGCATGCCCCGGCCGCCACCGCCGCCGGCGGCCTTGATGATGACCGGATAGCCGACCTTGCGGGCGATCTGGATGATTTCCTTCGGATCCTCGGGCAGCGCGCCGTCGGAACCGGGCACGACGGGAACGCCGGCCGCGATCATGGCCTGCTTGGCGCTGACCTTGTCGCCCATCATGCGGATGGATTCAGGCTTGGGGCCGATGAACACGAAGCCGCTCTTCTCGACCCGCTCGGCGAAATCGGCATTCTCGGACAGGAAGCCGTAGCCCGGGTGGATGGCCTCGGCGTCGGTAACCTCGGCCGCCGAGATGATGGCCGGCATGTTCAGATAGCTCTCGCGCGAAGGCGCGGGCCCGATGCAGACCGACTCGTCGGCCAGCTTGACGTACTTCGCCTCGCGGTCGGCCTCGGAGTGCACGACCACGCTCTTGATCCCCAGCTCGCGGCAGGCGCGCTGGATGCGCAGGGCGATTTCCCCGCGATTCGCGATCAGGATCTTTTCAAACATGAACGAATGTCCTGAAAAAGTCGGACGGCTGGTCGGGGCGCCTTCCTCCGGCGGCGTCGCGGCGGACGATGCCTTGCCGGGACTGGCGCGCCGGTCCCGGCGCCCGACTGATAACACGGTGTGGAGCGCATCAACGGGCAAGGTGTCGATGCGCATGGTGTGGACCGGTCAGCCGATCACGAACAGGGGTTGGCCGAATTCGACCGGCTGGCCATTCTCGACCAGGATTTCCTTGATGGTGCCGGCCTTGTCCGCCTCGATCTCGTTGAGCAGCTTCATGGCCTCGATGATGCACAGGGGATCGCCTTCCTTGACCGCCTGGCCCACGTCCACGAACGCCGCGGCGCCGGGGTTGGGCGCGCGGTAGAAGGTGCCGACCATGGGCGACTTGACGACGTGGCCCTGGGCCACGACGGGCGCCGGGGCGGGCGCGGCTTCCGGGGCCGGAGCCGGCGCGGCGGCGGCCTGCGGCATGACCTGATAGGCCTGGACCGCCGGCGCGGCGGTGAACTGGCCACCTTGCGCGAACTTGACGATGCGCACCTTGCCTTCGCCTTCGGTGATCTCCAGCTCGGCGATGCCGGACTCGGCAACCAGGTCGATCAAGGTTTTCAGTTTTCTAAGATCCATGGGGCTTCCCCAGTAATTTTCTTCAATGCGACAGCGCGTAGCGCACGGCCGCTTCATAGCCATCGGCGCCCAGCCCGGCGATCACGCCCACGGCCAGGTCGGAAAAATAAGAACGGTGCCTGAAGGCTTCCCGCTTGTGCACGTTCGACAAATGAACTTCGATGAACGGCACCGCCACCGCCGCAAGCGCGTCCCTGACCGCCACGCTGGTATGCGTGTAGGCCGCCGGATTGATCACGATGAAATCGACACCTTCGCCCGCGGCCGCCTGGATGCGGTCGACCAGCGCACCTTCGTGGTTGCTCTGGAACGAGGCGAGCGATGCGCCGTGCTGCTGTGCCAGGGCCAGCAGCCGTGCATCGATGTCGGCCAGCGTCGTCGCACCATAGATACCGGGCTCGCGCGTGCCGAGCAGATTCAGATTCGGGCCGTGCAAAACCAGGATGCGATGGGCCATATGCCTGCGATGCGATACGGAAGGGCGCGATTTTTACGCAAAACACGCCATATTGTCTATCAATTGTAACGAATTCGACGATTCTGCCTATGTCGGGGACATCCCGCCGCCGGGGATGCCCCGGGGATCCGCACCGCATTCAGGCAGTCTTGAGCACGCCCCGCAGGGTGTCGGGCTTGATCCGGCCGGAATACTGATGGATTACTCCCCCTTTTTCGTCGATCACTACCGTATACGGCAGGCCGCCGCTGGCGTTGCCCAGCTCGCGCGCCAGTTCCGTACCGACATTGCCGGCGATCAGCAAAGGATAACCCACGGGCACCTTTTCGACGAATTTCCGCATGTTGGCGGCCGAATCGATGCCGATCCCGACAAACTGCGCCGTATTGGCGAACTCCTTGTGCAACATGTCCAGTTCCGGCATCTCGTCCACGCAGGGCGGGCACCAGGTGGCCCAGAAATTCACCACCAGGCGCTGTCCCCGCCATTGCTGGAACGGATAGGCACGGCCGTCCAGCCCCTCCAGCGTCTGCGCGTACAGGATATTCACCGCCCGGTCGGACGCGGCATCGGGCGCCAGGCGCCACCAGGCCACGCCGCCGCCCACCAGGGCCGCCGCGACGCCCGTGCCGCCGTACACCAGCAGCCGGCGGCGGGAAGACGAGTTCACTGGACTACCCTCCTGTCGCTGCGCGACATCCTCCCCGCGGGAGGTCGCGCGCCCTTCGGGCGGCCGGGCGGGCGCGCTCATGCCGTTTCCCCCTGCATCCGCCCCTCCACGTCGTCCAGCAGCCGGGCGACGGCCCGCGCGTCGCCGCGCTCGGGGCGGCCGTCCGGGCCGGGCTTCAAGGCCCCGCGCAGCGCCAGGCCATCATAGATGCTCAACATGACGCCTTCCTCCTGCCAGAGGAAGTACAGGGCCTCGACCTTGCCGCGGCCGCGGAAATCCGGGCGCTCGCCCACTTCGTATTTGATGCCATGGTTCAGGAGGAATATCTCGACTTCCTTGGACGAATCGGCGAAGCACTGCAGGGCGATGTCGGAATGCTCGCCGGCGGTGCCGTTCCAGACAGGACCGACCAGGTAGGGCTGGAATCGTTCCAGCAGGTCCATGACCGACAGCGCCACCCGCCGCAGCCTGGCGAGGCGCGCGGGCTGGGTATCCCCCATGAACAAGGCCTGATATTCGCGGACCTCGCTCTCTATTTCGTCATTGTCCGGCAGCACGTCGCCGCGGGGCAGGCTGCCCGCCCCGACCAGCTGCTTGACCGCCTTGCGCTTGGCCGTGCTGTAGTCCAGGCCGTCCTCGGCGATCATCCGGGCCGCGGCGGCGGCGATTTCCTGGCGCAAAGAAGAAAACGACATGATTGCTCCGAGGAGGTGACCCCGACATCATACTTCGTCCCCGGTCCGACCCGCGGCGGCCCGGTCCGGCCCGGGCGTCTACAATCCATACCCCGACCGGAAGCAGGCAACCATGCATCTACACATACTCGGCATCTGCGGCACCTTCATGGGCGGCCTGGCGCTGATCGCGCGGGCGGCCGGGCACCGCGTCACCGGCTGCGACGCCGGCGTCTACCCGCCCATGAGCACCCAGCTCATGGAACAGGGCATCGAACTCATCGAAGGCTTCGACGCGAGCCAGACGGCGCTGAAGCCGGACCTGTTCGTGGTCGGCAACGTGGTAAGCCGCGGCAATCCGCTGATGGAAGCCATCCTGAACGAGGGGCTGCCCTACACCTCCGGTCCGCAATGGCTAGGCGAGCACGTGCTGCCCGGCCACCACGTGCTGGCCGTGGCCGGCACGCACGGCAAGACGACGACGACCTCGATGCTGGCCTGGATCCTGGAATCGGCCGGACTGCAGCCGTCCTTCCTGGTGGGCGGCGTGCCGCAGGACTTCGGCGTATCGGCGCGCCTCCTGCCCGGCCGGGGCGCCGCGCGGCCGGTATTCGCGATCGAAGCCGACGAGTACGACACGGCCTTCTTCGACAAGCGCTCGAAGTTCGTCCACTACCGGCCCCGCACCGCCATCCTGAACAACCTGGAATACGATCACGCCGACATTTTCCCGGATCTGGCCGCGATCGAAACCCAATTCCACCACCTGGTGCGGACCATCCCCGGCCAGGGGCGGGTCGTGGCGCCCACCCGCACGCCCGCCATCGATCGGGTGCTGGCGCGCGGATGCTGGTCGGAAACGGTCACATTCGGTGCCGAAGGCGACTGGCAGGCGGGGCCGGAGGACGCCTCGGGCACCTTCGAGGTCGTCCACCGGGGCAGGTCCGCTGGCCATGTGGCCTGGACGCTGAGCGGCGAACACAACCGGATGAACGCCCTGGCGGCCATCGCGGCGGCCGAGCACGCGGGGGTCGCCCCGGCGGACGCCGTGGCGGCCCTGAGCCGCTTCGCGGGGGTCAAGCGCCGCATGGAGCTGCGCGGCACCGTGGACGGCGTGCGGGTCTACGACGACTTCGCCCACCATCCCACCGCCATCGCCACCACCCTGGCCGGCCTGCGTGCCCGGGTGCCGGGCCAGCGCATCCTGGCCGTACTGGAACCGCGCTCGAACACCATGAAGCTGGGCGCCATGAAGGCCCAGCTTCCCGGCTCGCTGCAAGACGCCGACCTGGTGTTCTGCTTCGGCGCCCAGGACGGCAAGCACGCGCTGGGCTGGGACCCGGCCGAGGCGCTGGCGCCGCTGGGCGACCGGGCCAGCGGCTGGTCGGACCTGTCCGCCATGGTCGCGGCCATCGCCGCCGCCGCGCGCCCCGGCGACCACGTCGTGGTGATGAGCAACGGCGGCTTCGGCGGCGTGCACGACAAGCTGCTGCGGGCGCTGCGCGAGCGCGCTCCCGGCGCCGGGGGCGCATGATGCTGCTCTACCTGCACGGGTTCCGGTCCTCGCCCGCCTCGGCCAAGTCGCGGCAGCTGGCGCAGGCCATGGCCGAACGCGGCCGCCGGCGCGAATGGGCCTGCCCGCAGTTGCCGGCCAGCCCGCGCGCGGCCATGGAACTGGTCGAGCCGCTGGCGCGCGACATGCAGCAGCATGCGCGCGCGAACGGCGGCGAACTGACCCTGGTGGGCTCCTCGCTGGGCGGCTACTACGCCACCTGGCTGGCCGAACGGCTGGGCTGCCGCGCCGCGCTGCTCAACCCCGTCGTGCACGGGGCGCGCGACCTCGCCACGCAGGTGGGCGAACACCTGTCCTACCACGACGGCCAGCCTTTCAGCTTCACCGCCGGCCACGTGGACGAGCTGCGCGCCTACGCCGTCGCGCGCATCACCCGTCCCTCCCGCTACTATCTATTGGCGGCCACCGGCGACGAAGTGCTGGATTGGCGCGAAATGCGCGACCACTACGCGGGCGCGCGGCAGCACATCATCGAAGGCGGCGACCACGGCATCACCGACTTCGAGCCTTACCTGCCCGGCGTCCTGGCTTTCGCCGACGCCGCGGCAGACGACGAATCACTCCCTGGGTAAACACACGATGCATGTCCTCTACGAGGATGACGGCGGATTCAAGGCCGCCACTGTCCTGAGCGAAACCGACACCAGCCTGCAGGTCGAGGCGGCCAGCGGCAAGCGCAGCAAGATCAAGAAATCCGCGGTCATCGTGCGTTTCGAGCAGCCGTCGCCCGAGGCCCTGCTGAAGGAGGCCGACGCGGCCTCGCAGGACCTGGACCTGGAATTCCTGTGGGAATGCGCGCCCAAGGACGACTTCGACATCCCCGTGCTGGCCGAGGAATACTACGGCCACCCGCCCACCCCGGTGGAACAGGCCGCCATGCTGCTGCGCGTGCACGGCGCGCCGGTCTATTTCCACCGCCGCGGCAAGGGCAAGTACCGCCCCGCCCCGCCCGACATCCTGGCGGCCGCGCTGGCCGCGCTGGAAAAGAAGAAACGCCAGGCCGAACAGCAGCAGGCCTGGGTGGACGAGATCAAGGCCGGCACCCTGCCCGAGCCGCTGGCCCGGCAGGCCGAGACCCTGCTGTTCAAGCCCGACAAGAACACCCTGGAGTGGAAGGCGCTGGACGCCGCCTGCACCCAGTTGCAGAAGCGCCCCGAGCGGCTGCTGATGGACCTGGGCGCCTTCCCCAGCGCGATCGCCATCCACAAGCGCCGCTTCTATACCCAGCAGTTCCCGCGTGGCACGGGCTTCGCCCCGGCCGAGGTGCCCGCCATCACGCGTGAACTGCCGCTGGCCGAGGTCGAAGCCTATTCGGTGGACGACATCACGACCACCGAGATCGACGATGCGCTGTCGGTGCAGGCGCTGGAGGACGGGACGCTGCGGGTCGGCATCCACATCGCCGCCCCGGCCCTGGCCGTCACGCGCGACAGCGACCTGGACGCGCTGGCCCGCGCGCGCATGTCCACCGTCTACATGCCGGGCGCCAAGATCCCGATGCAGCCCGACGAGGTGATCGCCGCCTTCTCGCTGGATGCCGGCCGGCCCGTGCCCGCGCTGTCGCTGTACGTCGTCGCCCATCCCGACACCGGCGAGGTCCTGTCGCACGAATCGCGCATCGAGCGCATCGTCGTGCGCGAGAATCTGCGCCACAACACGCTGGACGATCTGGTCGGCGAAGAACAGCTGGACGACCCCGCCGCCGAACTGCCCTACGGCCACGTCTTCCGCCCGCTGTGGCGGCTGGCCAAGGCCCTGTCCCGCCGCCGCGACGAAGTCCGCGGCAAGCCCGAGTCGAACAACCGGGTCGACTTCAGCTTCTACGTGGACGGCGACCCCGATCACCCCGAGTCGGCGCATGTGCGCATCGAGCAGCGCAAGCGCAACGCGCCGCTGGACCGGCTGGTGGCCGAATACATGATCCTGGCCAACAACCTCTGGGGCGGGCTGCTGTCGTCCTGCGGGGTGCCGGGCATCTACCGCTCGCAGCAGATGGGCCGGGTGCGGATGGGGACCGCCGCGGCGCCCCATGATTCGATAGGCGTGCCGCAGTACGCCTGGTGCACTTCGCCGCTGCGCCGCTATGTGGACCTGGTCAACCAGGGCCAGTTGATCGCCGCCATCGAGCACGGCGTATCGGCACGCCTGGTCGCCCCCTTCAAGCCGCGCGAGGCCGACCTGTACGCCGTCATCAGCGCCTTCGAGGCCAAGTACGGTGCCTATGCCGATTTCCAGCAGGCCATGGAACGCTTCTGGTGCCTGCGCTGGATCAAGCAGCAAGGCCTGCGCCGGATCGAAGCCGTGGTCCTGCGCGAAGACCTGGTCAGGTTGAAGGACGCGCCCTTCTATACCCGCGTGGGCACCCTGCCCGACCTGGAGCGCGGCCGCCACGTCCTGCTGGAAGTGATGGGCGACGACGAACTCGACCTGAGCCTGGACTGCCGCTTCCTGGACGTGGTGGATGCGCAGGGGGACGCCGAGGACATCGAGGACGAGCCGACGGCCGAAGCCGCGGCGGAAATCGCCGAGACCGACGCGGCGGACGGCCCCGACGCCACGGACCAGCGCCTGGACGGCGCGGGCGCGCCCGCCCCTGACGACGGGCCGAAGCCGGAAGAAGGGGCCTGAGGCACCCTGGCCTCAGCGGTCGCCGGCCGGTCCGGGCTCAGGCGTCCTCGTCCTGGCGCGAGCGGATCAGCCGCAGCACGTGATTGCTGAGGCGGGCATGGTGGCTGCGCATGGCGTTGTACGCCGCCTCGCAGTCGCCGCCCAGGATGGCATGGACGATGGGCCCGTGCTCGTCCTGCGACACCGACAGCCGGTCGTGCACGTGGGCCTGGGCCTGGCGGAACGGCGCCAGCCGCTCGCGCAGGTCGGCCACCATCGAGGCCAGCACCTCGTTGTGGGCGCCGGCCAGGATCTGGGCGTGGAACTGGCGGTTGTTGTTCAGATACCCGGCGACGTCCTCGTTCCGGGCGAACTCGGCGCTCTGTTCGTAGATGAACTCGAGCTCTTTCTTCTCCATGGCCGTCATGCATTCGGCGGCGCGGCGCGCGCACAGCGCCTCCAGCTCGCAGTCGGCCTCCAGCAGCTTGGCCAGCTCCTTGACGCCGATGGAGGCGACCACCACGCCCCGGCGCGGCATCACCTCCACCAGCCCCCGGCTGCCCAGTTCGCGCAGGGCCTCGCGGATGGGCGTGCGGGACACGTTGAACTTCTCGGCCAGCGACCGTTCCTCGAGCTTGGTGCCCGGCGGATAGGTGCCGTCGATGATTTGTTCAGCCAGCTGCTTGGATATCTTGGAGGAAATCGTGGACATGACTACCCGATTGGTCAGTAGGCCGCATGCGGTCACGGCCGGGGCCGGCATGCCACCACTTTCATCTCGACGATCATGTCGGGACGCGGAAGCTCGCTGACCGCCACCGTGGTGCGGGTGGGGCCGCCTGCATCGAAATACTCGCCGTAGACCGCATTGTATTTCGGGAAGTCCTTCATATCGGTCAGGAATACCAGGATGTCGATGCAATCGGCCAGGGTTGCGCCGGCCTCGGCCAGCGTGGCCCGCACGTTCTCGATCACCACGCGGGTCTGGACCTCGATGTCGCGGGTCACGCTGCCGTCGGCATGGCGGGTGGCGCCGGCGATGGAGCCGTCGGGCAGCCGGGCGCTGATGCCCGACAGGTAGATGCTGTCGCCCATCGTCTTGTAGTGGGGATACTTGCCCAGCGGCTGGGCGCGGGTGGCAAGCGTGGCGGAATCACTCATGGGGAACCTCGAAGAAGGAAGATCAGGCGATGCTGCGGAAGAAATCCAGGATCTCGCGGCCCAGCGTTTCCTCGCCGCTGTCGAAGTGGGCCACGATGGACGTGTGGTTGTGCCGCATCATCTGCACGAAGCGGGGAACATAGCCGCGCGCGCGGGCCACGCGCTGGCAGAACTCCAGCCCGTAGAGGTCCAGGTAGGGATTCTCGTACTGCGCGATGGCGATCATCACCGGCAGGTCCGACTCGGCGGCGTAGGCCATGGGCGAATCGGTCTCGTGGCGGGCCGGATCCGTGCCGAAGTAGGCCTCGACCGCCCTGGCGTTGGGATTGCCCGGCAGCGTGTCGGCCTGCAGCCGGGCGCTGACCAGCACCGCGCCCAGCACGCCGGGGTCGGGCCGGTAGCCCCGGCGCGGATCGAAGCAATAGGTAGCCACGTGCGTGCCGCCCGCCGAATGCCCGATCAGGAACATGCGGCGGGGGTTGCCGCCGTAGGCGGACACGTGTCCGGCCAGCCAGCGCACGGCGGCGGCCACGTCGTCGGCGCCGCCCGGGAACGGCGCCTCGCCCGCCAGGCGGTATTCCATGTTGACCGCCACCATGCCCTGGCGCGCGAACCAGTACGACACGTTGTCGTAGATGTGGCCGTTGGAGCTCTTGGACCCGCGGATGAAGGCGCCGCCATGCACGAAGACCACGACATCGGCATCGCGCGCGCCGTCGGGCGTGAAGACGTCCAGTACCTGGCGCGCGCTGTCCCCGTACGGCAGGTCGCGCGCGACGGCGATCCCGTCCTTGGGCGCCGCCGCGACCAGCGGCGAATACAGCTTGACGACCAGGTCGCGGAAGCGGTTGATGTCGGTGCCCCAGACGGGGCCGGCGCGCTCGAGTTCGGCGGCCTGCTCGGGCGGCAGGCTGCCCAGCGTGCGGGTGGGGTCGATCATGGTGTCCTCAGGTGATGGCATTGGCGGTTTCCAGGCTCTCCAGCAGCGAGGCACGGCGCATGTATTGCCGCGCGCCGGCCGGATCGTCCGCGATGCGAGCCAGCTCTTCGAATTTCTTCTGGCGGCTGGGCTCGTCTTTTTCTTCCAGCATTTTCTTGTTGGCGATGGTCTGCGCCTGCACGAAGGCCACCGCGGCATGGCGTCGCTGGCGGCTGTACTGGTCCAGCAGCGCCTCGTCCGCGCCCCGCAGCACCGCGCCCAGCTTGCCGGCCAGGTTGATGGCGTCGTGGATGCCGCCGTTCATGCCCATGCCGCCGATGGGATTGTTGACGTGCGCGGCGTCGCCGGCCAGCAGCAGCCGGCCGCGCCGGAAAACCTGCGCCACGCGCTGGTTCACGCCGTACACGTTGCAATAGGCCACCTCATAGCGCCCGGCCTTGGGGAAGAACTTCTGCAGCCGGGCCTCGACGCCCCGTTCGCTCAGCGCCTCTTCCTCGGACTCGTCCACGCGGGTCGGGAAGATGGCGCGCCATAGCCCTTCCCCGGCCTCGCCACGGACCTTGAACAGGTTGCACCATTCGTCCGGGTCGGAGAAATAGTTGCGGTAGGCGTAGTCGGGATGGGCCCCCTGGAAATCGAAACTGGTGGCGATCTTGATGAAACGTTCCTGGTAGGTGAAGCCTTCGAACGGGATGCCGGCGGCCTTGCGCACCGTGCTGCGCCCGCCGTCGGCGCCGATCAGGTAGGCGCCGCGATAGCGCCGTATGCCGTCGGGCCCCCGGGCCGTGATCTCGACGTGGTCGGCATGCTCCTCGACCTGCTCGACCGCATGCCCGTAGCGTACGTCGAAATCCGACTCGTCGGCATACTGCTGCGCGATATCGCCCGTCAGCTTGTACTGCTCGTACTGCAGCACGAAGGGAAAGCGGAAGACGTCCGCCATCGCGCGCAGGTCGAACTCCGCGATCAGCTTGCCTCTGACCCGGTCGCGGTACTGGTAGGTCTCGGACACCAGGCCGCGCGGCACGATGGTCCGGGTCACGTCCAGTTCGTCCAGCATTTCCAGCGTGGTCGGGTGGATGGACGCGGCGCGCTGGTCCTTGACCGGTCCGGGCTCCTGCTCGAACACGGTCACCGGTATGCCCTGCCGGTTCAGCGCCAGCGCGCACACCATGCCCACGGGGCCGGCCCCGACGATGAGAACGCGCTGCTTGTCTGCTTGCATGATGATCCTTCTCCTGGGTTATTGGGGCTTGATGCCGGCCATTTCGATCATCGGCTTCCACACTTCGATGTCGCGGCGAATGCGCTGGGCGAACTGCTCCTTGACCTCGGGCAGCGGGGTGATGCCGGCATCCTCCAGCTTCTTGCGGAAGGCGGGGTCGGCCAGAGCCGCCAGCACCGCGCCGGAGATCCGGTCCACGGCTTCGGCCGGCATGCCCGCCGGCCCCAGCAGCCCGTTCCAGGTCTCGACCTCGGGAATGCCGGGTACCGATTCGGCCAGCGCCGGCACGTCCGGCAGCTGCTTGACCCGATTCTTGCTGGATACGCCCAGCAGCCGCACGCGCGCGTCGCGGGCATAGGGCACGACCTCGGACAGGTTGCCGGAATACATGTCGATCTGGCCGGCCACCACGTCGCCCAGCGCCAGCGACGCCCCCTTGTACGGCACTTCCACCACATCGATGCCCGTGTACTTGGCGAAGACCAGCGCCGACAGGTGCGTCAACCCGCCCACGCCGGCGTTCCCCATGTTGAGTTTGCCGGGATTCTTCTTGGCATAGGCGATCAGCTCCTGCACGTTCCGCGCCGGAACCCGGGCGTTGACCGTGATCACGAACGGATTGCCGCCCACGTTGGCGATGGGCACGAAGTCCTTCACCGGGTCGTAGCGGATCTTGTTGGTGAACGGCGCCGTGGATATCTGCGTAAGCGTGCCCATGAACAAGGTGTAGCCGTCGGCCGGCGAACGCGCCACGTATTCCGCCGCGATCAGGCCCGCCGCACCGGCCTTGTTGTCGACCACGACCGGCACGTGCAGCGCCTTGCCGAGCTGCTCGCCGATCAGGCGCGCCATCAGGTCGGTGTTGCCGCCGGGTGCATAGGGCACCACGATGGTGATCGGCCGCACCGGCCAGGAGGGTGCGGCCGCGCCGGCCGTGAAGGCCGCCCCCGATGCCGCCATGGCCAGGGCCACGGCCCCCGCCTTCATGCAAGACCTGCGTTGCTTTTTCATTCCGAGCTCCAGTTTGGTGGGGTGACCCATGACGCACTCGCCCGAGGCGCCGGGCCACACGGAGACATCCGATGCAACTTACATGCCAAATCAATTTTAGGTATTCACTAAACCAACAACAAAAATCCTTTTCTAATTTTGGTATACCTGTAATATAGAATGGAACACCAAAAAATGGGAAGCCCCATTTTTCATCCCTCGAACGACCAGGAGCATTCATGGAAAAACTCAGGCACATCGCCCTCTCGGTGGAAGATCCCGAAGCCGCCGCCCAATTCTTCGAAAAAGCCTTCGGCATGACGCGGGCCGGCAAGGCCATGCGGGGCGTCTACATGACCGACGGTGTCATGAACGTGGCGCTGCTGAACTTCGCCAACGAGACCGTGCCCGGCTACGCGGGCCTGAAGGACGTGCGCGGCGTGATCCACTTCGGCATGTGGGTCGACGACCTGGAAGCCGCCGAGAAGCGCATCACCGAAGCCGGCGGCACCTACCTGACCGGCCGCAAGGAAACCGACCCCAACGTGTTTTATGAGGTCAAATACCGGATGCCGGACGGCACGGTCTTCGACATCACGGAAAATGGCTGGAAGGGCGCCGTGAAGGAAGTCAAGCCGGCCGGCTGAAACGTCCGAGCCCCTGCGCCGCGCGCGGCGCACCGCCCCATTCCTGGAAGCCCCCGATGACCCGACACGTCCTGACCACCATTCCCCTGCCGCCGGCGCTGCGCGACGGTATCGCGCGCCACTATCACCTGCACGAGAGCGCATCGGACTTCGGCGACGGTGCCACCGCCGACGTCGAAGCGGTGGTCACCAACGGGTCGATCGGCCTGACCGCCGCTCAGATGGACAGGCTGCCCCGCCTGCGGGTGGTCTGCTCCATGGGCGCCGGCACCGAGAACATCGACATCGCCGGTGCCCATGCCCGAGGCATCGTGGTCACGAACGCCCCCGGCGCCAATGCCGCCACGGTGGCCGACCATGCGATCGGCCTGGCCCTCGCGGTCGCGCGGGGCCTGCGGACCCTGGGCAACCGGCTGGCCCGCGGCGAAGCCTGGACCGCCCTGCGCGCGCCCCGCCCCAGCCTGAACAAGTCCCGCGTGGGCGTCATCGGCCTGGGCCAGATCGGCCGGATGGTGGCCGACCGCGCCGCCGCCTGCGGCGCCGACATCGGCTATCACAACCCTTCCCCCAAGCCCGGCGCGCCCGGCACCTACTACGCCGATCCGCTGGAGCTCGCCCGCAACAGCGATTTCCTGTTCGCCTGCTGCCCCGGCGGCCCGCGCACGCGCCACCTGTTGAACCGCGAGATGTTCCAGGCCCTGGGGCCCGGTGGCGTCGTCATCAACGTCTCGCGCGGATCGGTGCTCAAGACCGGCGACCTGCTGGAGGCGCTGCGCGCCGGTCAACTGGCCGGCGCCGGGCTGGACGTGCTCGAGGAAGAACCCGAACCGCCCGCCGCGCTGCTGGCTGAGCTGGCGGGCATGGACAACGTCGTGCTGACGCCCCACATCTCGGGCCGCTCGCCCGCGGCCATCCTGGTGCAGCTCGACATGATGCTGGAGAGCCTGGAAGACGGCCTGGCCGGCCGCCCGCCGCGCTACGCCGTACGGCCATCCGCTTCCGCCTGACGCTTTACAATCGCGGGGTGTCGCATTCCCCCGCTCCCCTCCCCCCTGACGGCAAGCCCGCGGCCTCCGGCCCCCGGCCTTCTTCCACGCAGGATCCGCTGCCGCGCCGGCTTCGGCGCGCCGGCGCGCGCGTCCTCGACCAACTGGCCGAGGACTGGACCACCCGCCCCGACCGGCGCTATCTGATGAGTGCCCTGGCGATCTCGCTGTTCGCCCACCTCATCCTGTTCGCGCTGCATTTCACCGCGCCCCGGCCCACGCGCCCCGAGCGCGACGACGGGCTGGAAGTGGTGCTGCTCAACGCCGGCACCGGCCACGCCCCGGCCCAGGCCCAGCTGCGGGCGCAGGTCGCCAGCGACGGCGGCGGCGATGCCGCGTCCGGCCATGCCAAGGCGCCGGTGCCGCACTCGGCCGCCAGCCGCGACGGCAAGCTGCTGGCCGAACTGCAGCAGCGCCAGGCGGCGCTGGAGGCCGAACAGCGCCGCCTGACGGCTTCGCTGTCGCGCGACCACGGCCAGGCGCCCACGCCTCCCGGCCCGCTGGGTGCGCCCGCCCCCGAACGCAACCCCACCCAGGTCCGGGCGGAACAGCTCGCCCGCCAGTTCGCCGAAATCTCCCAGCGCGTCGACGACTACAACAAGCGTCCGCGCCGGCACTTCTTCGCCCCATCCACCTCGGAATACCGCTTCGCGGTGTACGTCGAGCAATGGCGGCAGCGGGTCGAGACGCTGGGCAACCGGAACTATCCGGCCGCCGCCCGCGGCAAGGTGTACGGCTCCCTGCGCATGACGGTATATATACGCAGCGACGGCACCGTCGAACGCATGGACATCGACAAGCCTTCAGAACATAAAATACTGAACGACGCGGCCAGGCGGATCGTCGCGCTGGCCACGCCGTTCGCCCCGTTCCCGCCCCAGATCGCGCGCGACACCGACGTGCTGGCCATCACGCGCACCTGGTACTTCACCAACGACAAGCTACTCGCGAAACCCGGCTGATGTCCTCCGCTCCCGCCCGCTACGCCGTCATCGGCAACCCCGTCGCCCACAGCAAATCGCCCTGGATACACGCGCGGTTCGCCGAGCAGACCGGCCAGGCCCTCACCTACGAGGCCATCTGCGCGCCCGTCGACGGTTTCGCCGCCCAGGTGGCCGGATTTTTCGCGGCGGGCGGCGGCGGACTGAACGTGACCGTTCCCTTCAAGCTGCAGGCCTTCGAACTGGCCCGCGCCCACCTGAGCCCCCGCGCCATGGCGGCCGGGGCGGTCAACACCCTGTGGATGGCGGACGGACGGCTGCACGGCTGCAATACCGACGGCGTCGGCCTGATCGCCGACCTGCGGCGGCTGGGCGCGCGCCTGGCCGGCGCGCGCGTGCTGCTGGCCGGGGCCGGCGGCGCCGCGCGCGGCATCCTGCTGCCGTTGATCGAGGCCGGCTGCGCCCGCATCGACATCGCCAACCGCACGGCGGCCCGCGCCGAGGAACTGGCGACTGCGTTCCCGGCCGGGCAGGCCGCGCTGCGGGGCAGCGGCTATGCCGACCTGCAGGCCGGCGGCGGCTGGGACCTCGTAATCAATGCCACCGCCAGCAGCCTGGACGACCAGGCCCCGCCCCTGCCCGCCGGCGCCTACGCCCCCGGCGCGATGGCCTACGACCTGATGTACGCCGCCCGGCCCACCGCCTTCCTGCGCCAGGCGGTGGCCGACGGCGCCTCGGCCACCGCCGACGGCCTGGGCATGCTGGTCGGCCAGGCGGCCGAGAGCTTCCACATCTGGCGCGGCGTGCGGCCCGATCCGGCACCGGTGCTGGCCGCGCTGCGCAAGCTGCTCTCCGCCTGACATGCCTCCCCGCCGCCCCCCACGCGCCACCCGCCGCCGTCCGCTGGCCGGCCGCGTCGCGGGCATGGCCATGCGCCTGGTGCTGGCCGCGGTGGCGCTGTTGCTGCTGTACCAGGTCTGGCTGTTCGGCTGGGTGCTCTGGTATGCCTACATGCCGCCGGGCTCGACCTCGGTCATGCGCAGCGAGCTTGCGCGCCTGCAGGAGCGCGATCCCCACCGGCGCCTGAACTACCAGTGGGTGGACTACGGCCGCATCAGCAACAACCTCAAGCGCGCCGCCGTCGCCGCCGAGGACGCCAATTTCCTGGAACATGGCGGCATAGACTGGAACGCGGTCGAAAAGGCCTACGACCACAACCGCCAGTTGGCCGAAGCGACCGAACGCGCGATGGCCCGCGGCCGCAAGCCGCCCTCGCGGCCCATGCGCGGCGGCTCCACCATCACCCAGCAGGTCGCCAAGAACCTGTTCCTGTCCAACTCCCGCAACTACCTGCGCAAGGGCCAGGAAGTGGTCATCACCTACATGATCGAGCTGGTCATGACCAAGCAGCGCATCCTGGAGCTGTATCTGAACATCGCCGAATGGGGCGAGGGCGTCTTCGGCGCCGAGGCGGCGGCCCGCCACTATTTCAAGACCTCGGCCGCCAACCTGTCGTCCTACCAGGCCGCGCGGCTGGCTTCCATGCTGCCCCGGCCCCGCTTCTACGACAAGAACCGGGGCTCGGCCTACCTTGCCTCGCGCACCGACCGCCTGCTGCGCTGGATGCCGGGCGCGGCCATTCCGTGACGCAATTGCAACCAAGCGCGCCAACTGGCGGAGCCACGCAGACGAATGTCATGTGGCGCGCGTACAATTGCCGCGTCGTCAACTTCGCAGTGCGTGCGTGCTGCTTTCCCGGTATGGCCTCACAGCCACGACCTAGACCCTTACTACCAGCCGGCCTTTTGTTCCCCGGCCCGCGTTCGAGCCCCATCTGAGTCCGCCCGCGTCAGGCGCCAGACCCAAGGCCCGTGCGGGGCCGTCTTGTGTTTTCCCGCGCGATGGTCGAACAAGCAACCCAACTCAAATCGCTCGAGCGCAATCGGCTCGAGCCCGAAGATGCCCAGGAAGCCCTGGAGCATGTCCAGGAACTGCTGCGACGCCAGCACCTGGTCGAAGAACTGGTGCACCGGCAGGAAGCCGGCGATACCCGCGCCCCGCTGGTCGAGGCCCTGGTCCATCGCCAGCATGACGCCGAACTCGGCGCGCTGCTCGAGGACCTGCATCCGGCCGACATCGCCTTCATCCTCGAATCGCTGCCCAAGGAAGACCGGCAGGCGGTCTGGCAACTGGTCCGCCCCGAACGGGCCGGCGAGATCCTGCTCGAAGTGGCCGACTGGGTCCGCGAGTCGCTCATCTCGACCATGGACCAGGAGGAACTGGTCGCCGCGACCGAGAACCTCGAAGCCGACGAGCTGGCCGACCTGGCACCCGACCTGCCGCCCGAGGTGGTGGCCGAGGTCCAGAAGGGCCTGACCGACGAGGAACGCGCCCGCCTGACCGAAGTCATGAGCTACCCCGAGGATTCGGTCGGGGCCATCATGGACTTCGAGATGGTCCGCGTGCGCAACGACGTCACGCTGGAAGTGGTGCTGCGCTACCTGCGGCGCCTGCAGGAACTGCCCGACCACACCGACCAGATCTTCGTGGTCGACCGGCACGACAAGCTGATGGGCAGCCTGGCCATCAACCGCCTCATCGTCAGCGACCCCGAGACGCAGGTGGCCGACGTGATGGAAACCGAGATCCTGACCCTGGCGCCGCTGGACGAAGCCGACGAGGCCGCCGCCGCGTTCGAGCGCTACGACCTGGTGTCGGCGCCGGTGGTGGACGCCGTGGGCCGCCTGATCGGGCGCGTGACCGTGAACGAGGTGGTGGACGTGATCCGCGAGGCCTCGGACGAGCAGGCGCTGTCCAAGGCCGGTCTGCAGGAGGAAGACATCTTCGCGCCCATCCCGCAGGCCATCCGCAACCGCGCGCCCTGGCTGCTGGTCAACCTGTGCACCGCCTCGACCGCCGCCTTCGTCGCCTCGCGCTTCGAGGACACCGTGGGCCACATCGTCATCCTGGCCTTCCTGATGTCCATCGTCGCGGGCATAGGCGGCAACTCCGGCAACCAGACCATGACCCTGATCATCCGGGCGCTGGCGGTGGGCCGCATCAACTCGGCCAACGTCGGCAAGCTGGTGCGGCGCGAGCTGGAGATCGCATTGGTGGTGGGACTGGGCGGCGGCGCGGTGGCCGCTTTGTTCGCCTGGGCGATCTCGGGCCGCTACTCGCTCGGCCTCGTCATGATGGCCGCCATGGCCCTGAACCTGCTGGTCGGCGCCTGCATAGGCATGCTGGTCCCCCTGACCCGCAGCCGCTTCGGCAAGGACCCGGCCATCGGCTCCTCGGTGCTGCTGACCTTCGCGACCGACACCATGGGGTTCTTCATCTTCCTCGGCCTGGCGACGCTGTTCCTCCTATAGCCGGTCACCGGTTCCAGTTATAGATGTCCAGGGAGTTTTCGCCGGCCGCCAGGCGTTCGATGATCCTGGCTTCATCCTCCTCGCGCTGGCGGGCCTTGGCCAGGACCTCGTCGACGCGGGCCCGGGGGATGGCGACCACGCCGTCGGTGTCGCCGACGATCAGGTCGCCCGGCTGCACGGTGACGTCGCCGAACAGCGTCGGCGCGTTGATCCAGCCGCGCGCATCGAAGTCCTTGCCCGTGCCCCGTATGCACAGGCCGCGCGCGAAGACGGGAAAGCCGAAGCGCTCCAGGATGGCGCCGTCGCGCACGCAGCCGTCGATGACCAGCCCCGCCAGCCCCCGGGCGCGGGCCGCCTGCGACATGACCTCACCCCAATAGCCCGCCTCGTAGTGGCCGCCGACATGCACCACCAGCACGTCGCCCGGCCGGGCGGCGACGATGGCGCGATGCAGCCACAGGTTGTCGGCCGGCGGCGACTGCACCGTGACGGCGGCACCGCAGATGCGGAACGAGGGATGCACCGGCTTGATCGCCGACGGCAGCGCGCCGATCTTGCCGGCCGCTTCGTGCAGGGTCGAACTGGGCAGCGCCGAAGCCTGCTCCAGCTGGGCCGGACTGGGCCGCTCGATGTCCACCGTGACGGTGGGCAGCGACATGAACGGGAAGCGGCTCTGGCTCATTTCTTCCTCGTCTGCAGGGTGTGGTAGCCGAATTCGCGCCGCGCCTCGTCCAGGCGCATGCCGCCTCGCACCGCCTCGCGGATGCGGTCCTCCACCATCGCGATTTCCTCGGCCGCCGCCAGCACGGTTTCCTCGTGCACCTGCGGCACCACGATCAGCCCGTCGGCGTCGCCGCGCAACAGGTCGCCCGGCGCGACGCGGGCATTGCCGATGTTGACCGGCACGTTGGTGGCCTCGACCTGCACGCGGTCCTTGCCGGTGCGCATCCAGTGGTCGCGACTGAACACCGGGTAGCCCAGGTCCATGCACAGCGACACGTCACGGCAGATGCCGTCGATCACGGTACCGCCCAGCTTCCGGCGATGGGCGATCTCGGTCATGATGTCGCCCCACACGGTGCAGTCCACCCGTCCGCCGTTGTCCAGCACGACCACGTGGCCGTCGGGGACGTCGTCGATGAAATCGCCCACCGTGCCCGGCGGCGTGGAAGCGGGGCCGTACAGGATGGTGAAGGCGCGCCCCGCCAGGCGGAAGCCGGCGGTGCGCGGCTTGATGCCGTGGCACTGGCCCTGGATGCCCAGCCTGTCCAGCGCGTCGCTCAGCGTGGCGGTATCCAGCCTGGCGATGCGTTCTACGTTCTTGTCCATGTCGTCTCCGGTTGTTCCTGGTTGCCGGTCCGCGCTCAGCGGGCCAGCATGTTCTCGTAGTTGGCGCCCATCACGTCGGTGATGCGGCGGCCGGCCATCAGCGCCCGGGCCATGGCGGCCTCGCGCGCGGCGATCTCCTCGGCCACGCGCAGCACGGCCTCGGCCTGGGCGGCGGGAATGAACACCGCGCCGCTGCTGTCGGCGACCGCGTAGTCGCCGGCCTCGACGGTCACGTCGCCGATCCGCACCGGCACGTTGGTGCCCGCCTCGGCCACGCGGCCGCGCGCGGTGAACGCGGTGGTGGCGCGCGCATAGATGGGAAAGTCGTACTCGTGCGCCTCATCGGCGTCGCGCACCGGGCCGTCGGCGATCACGCCCGCCAGGCCTCGCAGCTTCGCGCCCAGCGACAGGATGCCGCCCCACGATCCCGCGTCCACGCCCGTGCGCTGCTCGACGACGACGATGTCGCCCGGCTCGGCCGACTCGATCGCGGTCGTGCCCAGGTGCCGGGGCGGTCCGTCGTGCCGGGGCGCCTGCGAGGCCTCGACCAGCTTGAGCGTCACCACCCGCCCGGCGATGCGGCGGCTGGCGGCGCGCCTGGGCAGGCCCGTCACCGTCCCTTTCAATCCCAGCTTGTCCAGCGCATCCGAAAAGGCGCAGCTGTCGATGCGCTGCATGCGCCGCACGATGTCCTTGCTATCCATGTCTTGCGTTCCCTTGGTTCTTGCGCCGCGTCACTGCCACGACGCGAAGGCCATGCCGCTGCCCGTCCCGGCCTCGGTCCGGTAGCACGGCACGTAGTCGATCACTTCCATCTTGCGGCCCAGGTCGTTCATGGCCGCCACCAGCGGATACCAGCTCTTGATCTCGCAGGTATTGCCCTCGAAATGCGACTCGGGCACCGCGGCCAGCGCCGCCTCGTCGCCCCGGCGCATGGCGTCCAGGATCCGGCGGTCCAGTTCCTCGTCCACGACGAAATGGGTGAACCCGCCCGAGGCCACGATCGCCACCCGCAGGTCGGACGGCAACGCCGCGATGCCCTTGGCCAGCGCGTGCCCCATCTGCAGGCAGCGTTGCGTGAGCGGCCGGTTGGGCGGCACGCCCACATTGGTGAAGACCGGCACCGACGGCGGCGGCGCATCCTCCATGATGCGGCGATAGATGAAGCCAAAGGCATGGGGGATGCCGTGCTGGCGGTCCATGCCGCCGGGCAGCCGGTACGACACCGCCACGTCGAAGGACTCGGCCACCAGCGTCTGCACCAGGCTCTCGGCGATCCGCTTGTCGCCCGGGTAGACCGCGCCCCCCGGCGGGCAGTGGCCTTCCTCGGCCACCGCGACGCCAGGCGGCAGGCGCCGGACCTGCTCTTCGGACAAGGGGGTGTTGGGAATCTCCTCGCCGGCGTAAATGGTGAAACCGGCGGTCAGGTCCTCGCGAAAGACCTCGCGCTGGTCGTTGCCCAGGATGATGGCCACGTCCGCCCGCGCCGCGCGGAAGCGCCGCGCCATCTCGTCCAGCGCTCGCTGGCAGGCGTCGTAGCGCACCTGCCGCTGCGACAGGCCGGCCTCGTCGTGAAAGCCCGGCTGCCGTTCGGCCAGCAGCGTGGCGTAGTCCATTTGCCGGCCGCGGTACCAATGCCGCTTGTTCTCGCGGTCGGAGCCGGCGCGCAGGTCCCACATGTCCGGCGGCGTCGCCAGCAGGGGGCCGTGCGAACACGCCAGCGCGCACACTACCTCAGCCATTTCCTTCTCCTTGGATCACGGCGTGCGTTCGATACATTGTCATGGTCAGTCCTCGGCCATGGCCAGGGCGAGCGCATCGGCGATCACCTCCCGGTCCAGGCCCTGGGTGATGAACACCAGGCGGGAATCGCGGTCCTGGTCGGGCCACCGCGCCAGCGTGACGGGATCGTGGAACAGATGCTGCACCGCGTGCACCGCGACCGGCGCGCTTTCGTTGCGCAGATTCAGCAGGCCCTTCATCCGCAGCAGCGCATCGCCATGGAAATAGGCCAGCCCGCCCAGCCAGGCGCTGACGCGCTCCCAGTCCAGGGGCTGCGCGAAGCGGAAGGCATGCGTGCGTATGCCGGCGTCGTGCCGGCCCGGCCTGCCCGCATGGTCGCAGTCCGGGCTGCAGACGTGGCGCATGACGTCGGCCAGGTAGCCGTCCGATTCCGGTTCATCGCCGGATTCGGAGGCGCGATGCCGCGGCAGCGCGTCCACCTCGAACAGGCGCGCCGGATCCACCTCGCCGCGGTCGGCGCGCACCACGTCGGCCTCGGGGTTCAGCCGCGCCAGCCGCCGCAGCAGCGCCTCGGTCCGGACCTCGTCCGCCAGATCGGTCTTGGTCAGCACCAGCCGGTCGGCCACCGCCGCCTGCTTCACGGATTCGGGCTGGCGATCGAGCTGGGCTTCCCCGTTGACGGCGTCGACGGTCGAGATCACGCTGTCCAGCGCGTACAGCTGGCGGACGTCGGCATGCTTGAGCAGCGAATGGATGATGGGCGCGGGATCGGCCAGCCCCGTGGTTTCGATCACGACCCGGCGAAAGGCCGGGATCTCGCCCCGTTCGCGCTTGTCGTGCAGCTCGCGCAGCGTGGCGGCCAGGTCGTCGCGTATCGTGCAGCAGACGCAGCCGCTGGCCAGCAGCACGGCCTCGCCGCTGACGGCCTCGACCAGGTGATGGTCCAGGCCTATTTCGCCGAACTCGTTGATGATGACCGCGGTGTCGGCCATGCCCGGATGGCGGATCAGGCGGCCCAGCAGCGTGGTCTTGCCGCTGCCCAGGAAACCCGTCAGCAGCGATACGGGGGTGCGCAGCGCGGGCGCGATGGCGGTCGTGCTCATGTCCGTCCCTTCGGGCGCGGGGCGCGCCGGCGGCGGCCCCGTCCTGGTTCCTACTGCCGCAGCTTGAAGACCTTGCGGGCGTTGTCCTCGAAGATCTTCTTCTTGTCGGACGCGCTCAGCCAGTCGAAGCCCTCGATCATGGGCTTGACGTCGTCCATCGACCGGCCGGTGGCCGGATTCACCGACGACCCCACCCCCGGGCACTCCGTGCCGAACAGGCAGCGGTCCACGCCCACCGTCTTGATCAGCAGGCGCAGCGCCTCTTCGGTATACAGCACCGTGTCGAAGTAGAGCTTTTCCATGCGATCCGTGAAGCGGTCGCCTTCCGGCCGCCGCAGCGAGGGCGCCTGGAAGCGGCCCAGCTGATAGGGGATGGCGCCGCCGCCGTGGCTCACCACCACCTTCAGGTCGGGGAAGTCCTTGTAGACGTTGGAGTTCAGCAGGCCGAACACCGCCACCGTCTCTTCATTGATGAAGTGCAGCGAGTACGGCACCCGCTCGGAGCGCGAGCCCGTGCCGTGGATGTGCGCCGGCACGTCCAGCTCGCACAGCTTCTCGTACAGCGGATACCAGTAGCGGTCGCCCAGCGGCGGCGCTTCTTCCGAACCGTTCTCGAACGGATCGGGGTTCAGCAGGCAGCCGCCGAAGCCCAGTTCGCGGATGCAGCGCTCTAGCTCGGGCAGCACCCGTTCGACCGGTTCGCCCGCCACCTGGGGCAGGCCGGCCACGCCGGCGAAGGTCTCCGGGAAGAGCTGGGTCTGCCGGTAGATGATGTTGTTGCACTCTTCGGTGAACCAGTCGATGATCCGCGCCGGGCGCTCGGACTGCATCAACTGGAAAGGCCGGGGCGACACCAGTTGCAGGTCGGTGCCGTGTTTCTTCAGGTAGTCCAGGTGCCCCATCGGCCAGGTCTCGGCCTTGTTGGCGGCGGCCCGGATCTCGTCGTCCGTGACTTTCACCTTGCCGCGGCCGTGGCTGCCGCGGCTGGCGAGCAGGCTCGCCTTGTAGGCCCACAGTTCCGTGGGCGCGCTTACGTGGGCATGGCAATCGATGATCATGGGTGGGTCTCCTCCATCCTCGCTATAACACTCATACAGTATTATACATATCCACCGCGTTTGGACCAGGGCTCAGTGGCCGCCGCCCTCGTCCAGACCCATGGCTTCGCGATAGGCGCGCGCCACCGGCTCGGGCTGGCCGGCCTGGAAGACGTAGTCGTGCAAGTGCCGGCCGAATATCGGATGGGCCTTCAGTTCCGCCAGCGGCATGCCGCCGGTCAGGATCTCGCGAAAGGCCAGCGGCAGTTCCACCTTGTGGTTCCGCTCCGGATCGCGCAGCACCCCCTTGGGGTCGGCGCCCGCCGCCACGGCGTCCAGTTCCTCGAAGAATTTCTTGCGGATCATGGTGATGCCCCGGTCGCTGGCGCTGAGGTTCTCCAGGCTGCGGTCGGCGATCCGCCCCTGCCCCACCCATGCCACGAAGTCCTGGTTCATCACGTGCGACGAGATCCAGTCGCCGTTTTCGTCGCGGATGGGACCGTGCCAGGTGGGAATGGACGCCTGCACGTAGGGTTCGCTTTCACGGGGAACGCGGGTGTAGGACCAGCACACGCTAAGCGTATTCTCGTCGTCGATGGGGACGCGCCATTCGAAGTGGTCGCCCAGGAAGACGGCGTTGGGCCACAGGCACACGCGCCCCACCGCCCACATCGGATCCTCCTTCCTGCCATTGCCCCGGACGCGCCGGTACAGGAAACCGTGCTCGAATTCCTCGAAGCCGACTTCCTTGTGCGCGGGCGAATAGGGTTGCAGCACGCCCCGCTGGCGCAGGCTCCAGTTGTTGTGCATCCATTCGAAGTGCACCGGATCGATGGAGTTCTCCTGGCACTGGAACCAGTTGCAGGGGATTTCCGAGATGACGATCTGGCGAAAGCCGTTGGGCCAGGAAAAGGCTTCCCAGTCCGGCAGGAGCGGCGCGGGCGCCGGCCCCATGTAGGCCCACAGGAGACCCGCCTTTTCCTGTACGGGATAGGCCGTGATCCGGATGCGGTCCTTCATCCGGGCCTCGGGATGGGCGACGTCCTCGTAGGGCTGCTCCAGGCAGGCGCCGTCCGCGCCGAAACGCCAGCCGTGGTAGTTGCAGCGCAGCCCCTCGGACTCCACAAAGCCGTAGACGAGGTCCGCCCGGCGGTGGGGACAGTGGCGATCGACCAGCCCCCACTTGCCCTCCAGGTCGCGATAAAGCACCAGGTCTTCGCCGAACAGACGCATCGGCTTGGTGGCGCGGCGCTCGAACTCCGTGACGCCCGCGATCGGCATCCAGTAGCGCCGCAGCAGGTCCCCCATGGGCGTGCCCCGTCCCACGCGGGTCAGCAACTCGTTCTTCTCTTGGTTCAGCATGATCAGCCAGTGTCTAAGGATCGAAAGGAAGAGCGCGAGGCTCCTTGGCCTATCTATATTATATATCATACTTAAACCCGACAAGGTATGGCACCCTATAATGCGGTCCACCGCCATCACGCTTTGCGCTCAAAGGAACCGGATTGGCCAGCAAGTCCCTTTCTTCGCCCCCGTCGTGGGCAGCCGTCCCCAACGCCACGCTGTCGGGCGGCATCGTGGCGCAGATACGGGCGGCGGTCCTGAGCCGGGAAATCGTCGCCGGGCAGTTCCTGGGCAGCGAAGCCGCGCTGTCCGAGCAGTTCGGCGTCAGCCGCATGGCGGCGCGCGATGCCCTGCGCACCCTGGAAGGCCTCGGCATCGTCGAGATCCGCATGGGCGCCCGCGGCGGCGTCTGGGTCGCCCAGGGCAACCCGGACCGGCTGGCCGACGCGCTGGCCATCCATCTGAAGCTCATCGGCATCACCTCGGGCGAAGTGTTCGACGCCCAGATGGCGATCGAGGAAATGGCCGCCAGGCTGGCCGCCGAACGGCGCGACGAGGCCGACCTGGAACATCTGCGCGCCGTCCTGGCCGAGCTGTCTGCGCTGAAAAATGAACTCGACCGCTTCGCCGATGCGGCCATGCGTTTTCACGAAGCCATCGTGCGCGCCTCCCACAGCCGCATCCTGCTGGCCCAGTTCCATGCCTTGAGCTTCGTGCTCGAACCGGTGCTGCGCCCCAACCTCACCTCGGCCTCGGCGGTCCGCATCGTGCGCCACCACAAGCTGCTGCTCGAGGCCATCGAGTCCGGCGACGGCCTGGAGGCGGCCCGGCTCATGCAGGAGCGGCTGGCCTACCAGCGCGCCAGGACGCTGTCCCAGGAAGCGGATCCCGCCTCGCGCGGGGACTGACGCCCCCACTTTTTTAGGACCCGGCCCGCCGCCTTTGATCAAAGGCGGCGGGCGCCGTCACGTGCGAAGCATGCTTTCTCTTTTCAAGATTTATATATATTATATATTATAGATAGAGCCCGGCGCACAGAAAGCCGGTCCCACCCCAATATGGAGACAGCCATGGTTCACGCGTTCCCGTTCTCAGCCGGACTGCCGCTCGCGGTCGGGCTGCTCGTCTGTTGCACCGGCGTCCAGGCGCAGCCCGACCCGGCCGCCCCGTCGCCCTACCCCCGCCGCGCGATCAAGATCGTCGTGCCCTACAGCCCGGGCACGAGCGCCGACGCCATTGCCCGCCGCGCGGCCGAACAACTGTCGCAGCGGCTGGGGCAGAACACCTACGTCGAGAACCGCTCGGGCGCCAGCGGCATCATCGGCACGGCCTATGCCGCCGGCGCCGCGCCGGACGGCCACACGCTGATGGTCGGCCCCACCACGCTGGTCATCACGCCCGCTTTCCGCCCCACCCCCTACGATCCGGTCAAGAGCTTCGTACCCGTGGGCCAGATCGCCGAAAGCGCCCAGGTCGTCGTTACCGGCGCGAACACGCCCGCCGGCAACTTCAAGGAACTGGTGGCCCTGCTCAAGGCCCGTCCCGACGATGCGTCCTATGCCTCGCCGGGCATCGCGTCCACCGCCCACCTGTATACGACCGTGCTGCAGAACATGGTGGGGGTGAAGATGCGCCACATCCCCGCCAGCGGCCTGAACACCGCGCTCATGGACGTGGTCCAGGGCAGCGTGACCATGATGATCGCGCCCATCGAGGCGGCGCGGCCGCTGGTTGCCTCGGGCAAGCTCAAGGCCATCGCGCAGACGGGCGGCGCGCGCTCGCCGCTGATGGCCGACGTGCCCACGCTGGAGGAACTGGGCTATCCCGGCTACCGGCTGGCGGTCTGGGTCGGGCTGTACGCGCCGGCGGGCACGCCGGCGCCTGTCGTGGCGCGGCTCAACCGCGAACTGAAGGCCATCTTCGATGCACCGGCCATGCGCACCGCGCTGGCCGATACGGGCTTCAACGTGGCCCTGGGCTCGCCCGAGGACCTGGGCCGCCTTACCCGTTCCGAATTCGATCGCTGGAAGCAGGTCATCAAGGCCGAAGGCATCAGCCCGGAATAATCCACGTCTCGTGGGAGGCTCGTCAGGCCGCGCGGGCCGCCTCGGCAGGCTCGCCCTGCCCGGGCTCGCCGCGGTGGATGAAGGCCGGCGACAAATCCCCGAAGCGGCGGCAGCCGATCTGCGCCAGCGTCGTCCGTACCTCGTCGGCCAGTACCGCATGCGCCTTGGCCACGCCGGCGGCGCCGAATGCCGCCGCGCCGAAGATGGGCGCGCGCCCGCAGAAGGCCATCGTGGCCCCCAGTGCGCCGGCCTTGACGATGTCCTCGCCGCCGCGCACGCCGCTGTCGAACAGCACCGGCAGCGTCCCCACCGCCTCCCGCACCGCCGGCAGCACCGCGATGGTGGCCGGCGCGGATTCGAGCTGCCGGCCGCCGTGGTTGGACACCCAGACGGCATCGGCGCCCTCCCGGGCCGCGCGCGAAGCATCGCCGGCATCCAGGATGCCCTTGACCACCAGCGGGCCCTTCCACTTCCGGCGCAGCATGGCGATGTCGCCCCAACTCACGCCGCCGCGCGACTGCGCCTTCATGAAGGCGGCCACCCGGTGGATGTCGCCGCCTTCCACGTAGCGCGAATAATTCATCAGATTGGGCATGCCGGCGCGCGCCGTGCGCAAGGCCCAGCGCGGATGCCGCGCCACGTCCAGCACGAAGCGCGGATGCGGCTGGAACGGCTGCTCGAAGCGCTCGCGGATGGAACCGTTGCGCCGCGAGCGCACCGGCGTGTCCACGGTCACGACCAGGACCTCGATGCCCGCCGCCGCAACCCGGTCCAGCAGCGCGAAGTTCAGTTCATCGTCGCGCAGCATATAGAGCTGGAACCAGCAACTGTCGGGCGCGCGCCCGGCCAGTTCCTCCAATTCGGTCGACGCGGCCGTGCTGATCACATAGGGCAGCGATTCGCGCTGGGCCGTCTCGGCCAGCATGAGATCGCAGCCGGCCCAGGCCAGGTTGGCCATGCCGACCGGCGCGAAGCCGAAGGGCTGCGCATAGGCGCGGCCGAACAGCTGCACGCTCGTGTCCACGCGCCCCGTCGCCATGCCGCGCGGGGCGAACAGCAGGCGCGCCAGCGCTTCCTCGTTGCGGCGCACCCCGGCGTCGTTGCCGGCGCCGCCGGCCAGAAAGGTGTAGGCGAATCGCGGGATCCGCGCCAGCGCGGCACGCCGCAGGTCGTCGATGCACGACACCGACTCGATATGCATGGCTGTCCCCTGCCTTGACTTGGATTCTTAATTACGCATACTGTATTACTATATACATAATGGTGCAAGCCTTGCGCCACTCGTCCACCCAAGGAGACCCTCATGAAACTCATCGGCTTTCCCCCCTCGCCCTATACCGCCCGCGTCATGCTGTTCGCGCGGCTCAAGGGCCTGGACCTGACCCGCGAATCGCCCCCCGGCGGCCTGCATTCGCCGGAGTTCAAGGCCATCAACCCGATCGGCAAGATACCGGTGCTGCAAACGGACGACGGCCAGTCGCTGCCCGAATCGAGCGTCATCTGCGACTACCTGGAAGACCTGCATCCGGAGCGCCCGGGGCTGCCGGGCACGCCGCGGGACAAGGCGCGGGCCCGTCTCATCGCCCGCGTCTACGACCTGTATGCCGCGGCGCACAGCACCACGCTAATGCGACAGGTGGGCGTGGCCGACGCCGACCTGAAGGCCCGTGCGGCGGCGCTCGAAGGCCTGGCGGCGGGGCTGGCCCACGTCGAACGCCACATGGCCGATGCGCCCTATGCCGCCGGCAGCCAGCCGTCCCTGGCCGACTGCGCGCTGCTGCCGCCCATGGTCCAGATCCGCCGCGTGGCCGCGCCCATGTTCGGACTCGCGGATCCGACCGCGGGCACGGGCCGGATCGCGCGCTGGTGGAAAACCATGGAATCGGACCCGGTGTTCGCGGAGTTCGCGGCCAGCTACGACAAGGCGGTGCAGGGCCTGGTGGAGAAGCGGCTGGCGGGCGCCTGAAGCCGGCGGGGCGGCGTTCCCGCCCCGTTCAAAGATCCAGGACCAGGCGCTCGCCCTTGCAGCCGGAGCAGCAGACCATGATGCTCCGGTTGCTGGCCTTCTCCGCCCGGGTCAGGACCAGGTCGCGATGCTCCGGCACGCCCTCCAGCACCGCCACCTCGCAACTGCCGCACACGCCTTCCAGGCACGAATGGCCCACGTCCACGCCCGCGCCAAGCAAGGCGTCGAGGATGGAGGAACCCGCCGGCACCGCCACGTCGCGGCCGGCCTTCGCCAGATGGACCGTGAATCCCCCCCGCGCCGGTGCCGGCGCGGCGTCGGCGCCGAAGTGCTCCAGATGGACGCAGCCCGCATCGCGGCACGCGGTGGCCGCTTCGAAGGCGCGCAGCATGCCGGCGGGACCGCAGCAATAGAAATGCGCATCCGGCGCCGCCGCGGATACGATGGCGGCAAGATCCAGCATCCGCGCGCCCGGCTCCTGGTCGAAGTTGACGTGCACGCGCCGCCGGGCCTGCGGCGGCAATTGCTCCAACCGGTCCAGCAGCGCCGCGTGCTGCCGGGTCCGAGCGCTGTAGTGGAGTTCCCACGAGCGGCCCAGGCGTTCAAGCTTCTGGACCATGGACCACAGCGGCGTGATGCCTATGCCTCCGGCGATCATGACCGAATGCCTGGCGCCTTCGTCCAGCGCGAAGTGGTTGCGCGGCGCGCTGATCGCCAGGCTGTCGCCGACCTTCAAGGCTTCGTGCATGTAGCGCGATCCGCCCCGGCCAGCGGGATCCTTGTTCACGGCGATGACGTAGCGCCCGCGCTCGGCATCGTCGTTGAGCAGGGAATAGCTGCGCACCATGCCGTCCCGCAGGTGGACGTCGACATGGGCGCCCGCGGTGAAGGGCGGCAGTTCCGCGCCGCCCTCGTGCGGCAGCGGCCGCAGCTCGTACGAAAGAATGCCCCGCGCCTCGTAGCGGATGGCGCGGATGTGCACGTGGAGGCTGGCGCTCACGATACCGGCCCCCGGGGTCAGGCGCCGATCACGTTCAGCAGCGCATGGCGCTTTTCCTTCCTGACCACCTCCAGCGCGCGCTTGAGCGCGGGGACCAGGTCTTCGCGGCGCGTCACGCGCTCGGACCAGCCGCCGGAGGCCTCGGCGTACTTCTCGAAGTCCGGCACCGGGTCCAGCGACGACAGCGGACCGGTCTTGGTCTCGTGCTCTTCCGCATAGCGGGCGGCATGCGTGCCCGGATAGACCGTGAGCGTCGATCGATACACGGCTTCCCAGCGGGCATTGTTGAATACCACGGTCAACACCGGCAGCTTGTGCGCCGCCGCCGCGTGGTGGCAGGCGGCGGGATTGGCGAAGATGTACGCGCCATCGCCCACCACGCAGATGACGGTCTTGTCGGGTGCCGCCTGCTGCGCGCCCAGCGCGGCGGGCAGGCCCCAGCCCAGGCCGGCGGCGGACGGATTGCCGAAGTAGGTGCCGGGCTCGTCGAAGCACATCTGCGGCCGGATGGCCGAATACTCGTTGACGAGGATCGCGTCCTGCGGACGCACCTCGTCCAGGCAGTGTGTCAGGAACAGCTTGGTGATGGGGCCGTCCTTGGCCAGCACGCGCTGCATCACGCCGGCCGCGGCCTGCCGCGTGGCGGCGGCCGACGCTTCCAGGGCGGCACGGCGGGCGGCCGCGCCGTCGGCCGCGCCCAGTTCTTCCAGCGCGGCATGCAGCGCCTCGATCAATGCGCGGGCGTTGGTCGTCAGCGTCAGATCGGAGCGGAAGCTGCGCACCGCATAGCGGTTGAACAGCGGATCGGTGCCGGCATGGGCGACGAAGGCCTCGTCGCGCGGCCGCGTCTTGCCCGGGATCCAGGGCACGTCGGTCTCCAGGAACAGCAGCGCGTCAGCCTGGGCGAAGACCGCGTCCGCATCGTGTCCCAGGTGCAGCGCGTGGCTGGACGGGAAATTGGTGTGGCGAGCCTTGGCCTCGGCCACGCCCACGCCGAATCGTTCGGCCAGCTTGACCAGCAGGCCCACGGTTTCCGGATCCGCGCCGCTGGCGGTGGTGACGATGACCGGATGGCTGGCCGCGGCGATCCGCCGGGCGAGTTCGCGCACGGCCTGGGCATCCGGATGGGGCGGCGCGGGAATGGCCACGGGCTTGGACGGCCGGAAGCCGTCCACTTCCTGGGCCAGGATCTCGCGCGGCAGCATCAGATAGACGGGTCCGCGCGGCTCGGTCATGCTGATGCCGATGGCGCGGTCGACCACCTGCTCCATGTTGCAGCCGTCCCGCAGTTCATAGTCCCACTTCACCAGCTCGCGCACCATGCCGCCCTGGTCGAGCATCTCCTGCGCCCAGTGGATTTCGCCGTTGCGCGAACCGCGCTTGCCGTCCTGGAACAGCGGCGTGCGCCCGGCCGTGAACAGCATCGGGACCTGGCTGCGCGAGGCGTTCATGATCCCGCACACCGCGTTGGCCGCGCCCACGCTGACGTGCAGCATCACGACCTGGGGCTTCTGCGAAATCATGTAGTAGCCGTGTGCCATGCCCACGGCCAGGTTCTCGTGCGTACACAGCACGGGCGTCGGGAAAGCGATGCCGGACTGGTCCGCGCGGGCGTAGGCCTCGACGATGGATACCGTATCGGTGCCCGCGCCGACGTAGAAGTAGTCGATACCGCGTTGCTTGAGCAGCGCGAGGTAGGACTCGCCTACCGATTGCGCCGGAATGACTTCGCCGCCCTGGGGGGCGGCATTCGCTTGGTCTTGTCTCATCTTGATCCCTGGCTTCGAGTGAATGGTCGTGATCTGCATTTGCACTAACTGTAATACCATTATATAGATTAAGTCTATAATCCTGACCAGGGATTTCCCGAGGAACATCGCCAGACATGCTCGTGCGCCACGACTGTCCGTGCCGTTCCAACTTGACACGAACGCCCTAACACGCATACTGTATGTTAAATAGCAGACTTGATTCACCGACAATGAACGACTTGCAGGCAGCCCCGCATGGTGGTCGCCGGATGCAGAGGGAGACGACACATGCTTAGCGAAGCGAAGAACCGCCAATTGACCCAGGTAGGGCCCGGCACCCCCATGGGAGAATTGCTGAGGCGCTACTGGCACCCCATCGCGGCGGCCAGCGAATTCGACAAGATGGACACCAAGCCCATCCGGCTGCTGGGGGAAGACCTCGTCCTGTACAAGGACCTGGGCGGCAACTTCGGCCTGATCGACCGCCGCTGCGCCCATCGGCGCGCGGACCTGTCCTATGGCTTCGTCGAACAGTCGGGCCTGCGCTGCAACTACCACGGCTGGCTGTTCGACCGCGACGGACGCTGTACCGAGCAACCCTACGAGGACATCGCTGCGCCGCACGCGCGCATGAAGGAACGCCTGCGCATCACCGCCTATCCCGTGGAGCAGAAGGCCGGCATGCTGTGGGCCTATCTCGGCCCGCAGCCCGCGCCGCTGGTTCCCAACTGGGAACCCTTCACCTGGAAGAATGGCTTCGCCCAGATCGTCATCTCCGAGATTCCCTGCAACTGGCTGCAATGCCAGGAGAATTCGATCGACCCCGTGCACTTCGAATGGATGCACTCGAACTGGAGCATCCGCCTGAAAGGCGAGACCGGCCCCTACGCCCCCACGCACGTCAAGGTGGACTTCGAGGAATTCGACTACGGCATCATCTACAAGCGCCTGCGCGAGGACACCAGCGAACGCCATCCGCTGTGGACCGTGGGCCGTGTCTGCCTGTGGCCGCAGGCCTTCTGCCTGGGCGACCACATCGAGTGGCGCATTCCCATCGACGACGAGAACACGCTCAGCATCGCCTGGGCGTTCTCGCGCGTGCCCAAGGAACAGGAACCCTATGAACAAGGCCCCATCCCGGCCTGGCACGGGCCCGTGGTGGACCCCGACACCGGCCGCTGGATCTCCAGCCACGTCATGAACCAGGACTTCGTGGCCTGGGTCGGACAAGGCACCGTGGCCGACCGCACCAAGGAAAACCTGGCCTCCAGCGACCGCGGCATCGCCATGCTGCGCAAGCGCTTCGGCGAGGACATGGACGCCGTCGCCGACGGACGCGATCCCAGCGGTCTGATCCGCGATCCGGCCGCCAACGAATGCGTCGAACTGCCCATCGCCGGACGCCACCTGTTCACCGAAGGCCTGACCCGCGAACAACTGCTGGCGCATCCGATACTCGGCAAGCACCTGGCCGACTATCCGTTCCAGGCCGGCCAGCCGGACGAGGTCAAGGCCGCGTACCGCCAGGCAATGGGCCTGCGCGACGAGGACGTCCAGGCACACTAGCCTGCTCGCGCGCCCGCCAGCAAAAACCCGGCATGCCGGGTTTTTCTTCGTTGACACTCCTTTCTTTTGCTCATACAGTATGCGCAAAACAATAACACGCATACAGTAATATCAAAAAGGAGGAGACAACGATGAAACTGGATCGTCGCCGTAACGGCAATCGCCTGCATCTGTCCTGTACCGTGGCCGCCCTTGCCGCGGCATGCATCGGCCAGGCGCACGCCCAGGCAGGAGGTGGCAGCGGAGTTCAGATCTACGGCAAGGCCTCGGTGGGCCTGGACATGTACAAGGCGGCCGGCGCCACCGCCGGCCCCGCCTCGGACATTCCCCGCGTGCGCCGCCTGTACGACTCGGGTTCGCGGCTGGGCTTCCGGGGCACGGAATCGCTGGGCAACGGATTAAGCGCGCACTTCGTCATCGAAGGCGGCTTCAACATGGACAACGGCGGCAACATCGGCCCCAACGGCAAGCCGAACACGTCCACCGGCACCCTGGGATCGCGCACCACCTACGTCGGCCTGAAGAGCGACGCGCTGGGCACGCTGCGCTTCGGCCGGCAAGACCTGTTCTGGACCAGCCCCTACATCAACCAGACCGGCTCGGACTGGGTTTCCAGCGGCTTCGGCGTGCAGAGCGGGGGAATCGGACGCGGCATGGCGGTGGGCGTGGTCCGCGTGAACGATGCCGTCAAATACATATCTCCCCGCCTGTTCGGCCTGTTCGAGGTCATCGTGGGAGCCTCGAGCACCCACCGCGAGACGATCAACGCGACCACCAGGAACAACGGTTCACTCTGGGCCCTGACCCTGCAAGGCACGAAAGGCCCCTTCGGGTACGGCTACGACTACGCGCGCAATCGCGGCAACGAACTGACCACGCCCAGCGGGGCGCTGCCTGCCGGCACCCAGGGCCAGAGCGAAGGTCACAAGCTGAGGCTGCGCTACTCCTACTCGGATACGGGCCAGGTCAGCCTGATCCTGCTGCAAAGCCAGATCACCAACGGCGGCGCGTCGCTCAATGTCGGCGCCACCGCCGACCCCAGCGCCCACAAGCTGCGGCAGCGCGGCCTGGTCCTGGGCATGTCGCAGTATTTCGGCCAAGGCAAGCGCTACCACTTCATCGCCGAGTACATGCACCTGGCCAACATCAGCGGCTGCAACGTGGCCTCGCGCTGCGACGACACGGGCGCCCACGGCTACCTGCTGGCCTTCCGCTACCTCCTGTCCAAACGCACCAACCTGTACGTCAACTACCAGAAGATCCTGAACGACAGGAACTACAACCTGGACTGGAACGGCAACAGCATGAGTTCCGCGCCGTCCGGACTGCCGGTGGGGGCCGACCCGCAGCTCGTGGGCATAGGCATCATGCACCGGTTCTGAGGCCGGCGGCGGCGCAATGGAAAAAGGCCGCCGGGGTTCGCGCCCCGGCGGCCTTCTTCGTTTCCCGCTCACACCATGTACAGGTCCAGGACCGTGGGGATGAAGTCGTTCATCAGCGTGATCTTCTTGCGGGCGATCTTCCAGCCCTCGTCCACGCGCTGCAGCCGGTGCTCGTACGATCCGAAGTAGACGTGCTGCGACTTGTACTTGGGATTGTAGACATGCGAGGTCCAGCTCGAGCGCAGGTCCATCGTGTCGTCGCCGGCCTGCTCGACGATGACGTTGGACACCGCATGGGCCGTGCGGGCCAGTGGCATCGAGGCGACCGACAGGTTCGAGCTCAGGCGCCAGACGCGGTCCACCAGCGCATTGCGCGATGCGCAGTAGACCAGCGACAGTTCGGTCTCGGGGTTCTCCGTGGGCTGATGTTCGCTCTTCCAGGCCGGGATCCAGTAGACCGCGTCGCTGGTGTACAGGTCGACCCATTCGTCGAAGCGCTGCCGGTCCAGCAGGTGGGCCTCGCGGTACAGGTATTCCGCCGCGTGGGCAGGCGTCAGGGCTTGGTTCATCGTACGGTCTCCACGAGGCGGGCGGATGCGGGGGCGGGCTGGCTGCGTGCGGCGGCCTCGTCGGCGCGCTGGCCCGCCTGCAGCAAGGCCCGCCAGGAACGGTAATAGGTGTGGAAGATGGTCTCGTCGCCCAGTTCCACGCCGCCGATGACCGACGACAAGGCCTTGACGCCCAGCCGGTCGATGAACGGATCGCCGTCGGGACCGGCTAGCATCATGCCGCGCGCGTGGCCTTGCAGCCAGGGGGAGACCGGATTCAGGTGGCCGTCCTGGCAGTCTTCATAGTTGACGGTGTCGTCGGGCGTGGCCAGGCCGCTGGGATTGAAGAAGTCCTCGTATTGCCGGATGCGCTGGGCCCGCGCCGCGGCGCTTTCGCCGACCGGCGCTATGCAATAGGTCAGCATCTCGGTCTTGTCGACCGAGATCGGGCGAATGATGCGCAGTTGGCTGGAGGCGTTCTCGGCTACCTGCACATTGGGAAACAGCGTCAGGTTGCGGGTGTTGAACATCCAGTCCCGCCGGGCTTCGCCGAACCGTTCCTTGAGTTCCTCCGCGCGCTCGAACAGGGGATGGCTGTCGTTGACGGTGCGCCGGTTCCAGTTCAGGTTGTGGCCGTGCTCGAACGATGTGGAGCCGCCGGCGATGTGCTCGAGCCCGTCGGCCGGAAACTGCATGGCCTTGCGCCCGCCCCGCCCCCGCACGTTGGCGCGCACGGTGCCTTCCCAGCCTTTCTCGGCGCGCCGGTCCAGCACCTTGAGATAGGACGGGTGGGTGGAGGTGAAGTGATACTGGTCCGAGCAGTTCTCCAGTTGCAGCTTCCAGTTGCCTTCGAAGGTGAAGCCGACCACCCCCGGCACCAGCTCCAGACCCTGCGGACTGGTATCGACGGCGATGTCGATGAAGGTCCTGGCCTCGCCCAGGTATTCGGACAGCGGCAGGACGTCGGCGGACAGGGCACCGAACATGAAGCCCCGGTAGACCTCGAAGCGCGGCAGCGCCGCCAGATCGTGGCTGTCGTTGTCGAAGGCGGGGCTGTACTGGCCGTCGTCCTTGAACTTCAGCCCGCGTATCCGGCCCGCGCTGTCGAACGACCAGCTGTGGTACTGGCAGACGTGGATCTTGCGATTGCCCTGCGCGAGGTGGCACAGCCTGGCCCCCTTGTGCGGACAGCTGTTGATGAAGGCATTCAGGTTTCCTTCCCCGTCGCGCATGACGACGACCGGATGGCGGCCCACCGTCGTCGTCATGTAGTCATGGGGATGGGGGACTTGCGAGTCCAGGCCCAGAAAAACCCAGTTCCGCTCGAAGATGTACTTCATTTCCATCTCGAAGATCTCGGGGTCGCTGAACACGCTGCGGTGCAGGCGGAAGACGCCGTCCTCGGGACGGTCGTCCACCAGCGAAGCAATGTCTTTCTTGCTCATGTCTCTCTCCTACCGGGGGTTTGCTTATTTGGTATTACCAAATAATTAGTATAATGGTATAGCTGTATAAAACGATTGGCAACCGGAAGAGAGGAGCAAAGCAATGGCATACAACGTGGTCATCTCGGCCCGCCTGGGGCCCTACGAAAGCCTGGCCGACCTGCTGGCATCGGCCGGCTGCGCGGTCAGCCGGCTGCCGGTGGAGGCGCAGCACTGGACCCCGGAACTCATGGCCCGTTTCTGTCCCGAAGCCGACGCCTACGTCGGCATGTTCAACGGCATCCGCATTCCGGCCGAAGTGCTGGAGGCGTCGCCCCGGCTGAAGGTGGTCACCTCCCCCATCATCGGCACCGAGCACATCGACGTCGCCCGCGCCAGCGAACTCGGCATCGTGGTCGCGCATGGCGCGGCGGCCGAGAACTTCGTCGGCATGGCCGAGGCGTCGGTCATGCTGATCGCGGCGCTGCGCAAGCGGCTGCTGGCGAAGATGCGCACGCTGGCCGACGGCGTCTGGCGCCCCGCGCCCCTGGGCGGCATGGTGCATGGCTCCACGGTTGGCCTGGTGGGCTTCGGCAATATCGGCCGCACCGTTGCCCGGATGCTGGCCCCCTGGGGCTGCCGCATCCTCGTCGCCGACCCCTACGTGCAGGCCGACGTGGTCCGGGACCACGGCGCCGAACTGGTATCGCTGGACACCTTGCTGGCGGAGTCCGATACCACCGTCGTCCTGGTCACGCTGACCCGGGAAACCCATCACCTGATCGACGCGGCCGCGATCGCGAAGATGAAGGCAGGCGCCAGCCTGATCAACGTCGGCCGCGGCGGCTGCGTGGACGAGGCGGCGCTGCTGGCCGCGCTGGAATCGGGACGGCTGTCGGGCGCGGCCATCGACACCTGGGAGACCGAGCCGCTGCCGGCGGACGACGCGCTGCGCCGGCATCCCGCGGTGATAGGCACCGGCCACGTCGTCGGCCATTCGGAAGAGCTGTATGCCCGCATGCCGGGGGTCGCGCTGGAGAACACCCTGCGTGCGCTGCGGGGGGAAACGCCGCTACACGTGCGCAACCCCGAGGCGCTGCCGCGCTGGCGCGAACGCCTGGCGGCGCTGGCCTGAACACGGCGCGCTCCGGACCGCGTCCGGAGCGCCGGCGGATCAGGCCGCCGCCGGCGTGCGCTCCCGCAGGAATGCCTGCGCCGCGTCCTGGATGACCGTCCCATCGAAATAGGCGGGATTCATCGACAGCATCATTTCCGCGCAGTTGTCGAAGGTCAGCGCCTTGAAGTCCTCTTCCGTGATCAGCTCGGCCTGGATCAGGTTGTAGGCTTCGGACAGGATGCTGCGCGCGTCCATCACGTCCCAGTGTCCGATGTCGGAACCGAACATGGCCTTGAGCGTGGCGCCCACCGGATTCAGGCGCCGGTTGAACGCCACCGACAGCATCCGGTCGTCGGCCTCGCAGCCGAAATAGAAGTTGTCGCAGAACAGCCGGCGCAGGTCGCGCACCTCGGTCATGCCAGCCGCGCCGAATTCATCGAACAGCGCCGGCCGCCCCGGCCGGGCCAGCCCGTGGTGCGGGTTCTGCAGAAAGCGTTCGGCCGTGTGGCGCGCGTCGCCGAACTTCTCGAACAACTCGGCCATCAGCGCGATGTCCAGCTTGTCCGGGTCCAGGCTGCTTTGCAGATAGCGCACGTTGCGCTTCTCCCAATGCTCGACGATGTCGTTCAGCAAGGTCAGCGCCCAGCCCGCTCCGCACTCCAGGAAACCGAACTTCAAGGTCGGAAAGCGGTTCGTCACGCCGCCCAGGAACAGCGAGCGACAGAAGTACTCGGATCCCGACGCGAAGCTGCCCAGGTGGTTGAAGACGTAGTTCGTGGGCGAGTTGCGCGTACGGGCGCCATGGGCCGAGGTGTGGCACAGCGGCGCCACGCCCAGCTCGACGCAACGGCGCCAGAACGGGTCGTAGTCGTGCGGGCTGTCCATGGCGATGGACGTCACCTTCTGCGCGTGCGCCGCCAGGTCTGGCGCGGCCGCGGCAACGTCGGGATGCGGCGTGCGGATCTCCGTGCCTATCATCACCGCCTTGTGTCCCAGCTCGAGCACCGCGTGATCCAGCTCGCGTATGGCTTCCTCGGGCGTGTAGGTGGGAATGACGGCCACCGGGCGGATGCGGTCGCCCACGTCCCTGAACATGTCCGCGTACATGGTGTTGAGCGCGCGGCAGCGGACCTGGCGCAGCTCGTCGTCGGGGATGTACAGGCCACCTATGCCGTTGGTCGTCAGCATGTGGGCGAAGTCCAGCCCCGCGCGGTCCATCTGCGAGCGGAAGTACTTGGGCAGCATGGCCATGGCGCGGTCGCTGGTGTTCCTGCCCGACGGCGCGCCCCACCACAGCCCCTTGGTGGCGTTGTCGGAAAACGCCGGCCCCTTGCGGCCGCGCTGGCGCGACCGCTCCATCAGCTCGGCACCGCCGATCTCTTTGACGTAGTCGTTCAGCACGAACTCGCACTCGATGATGTGCGCGTCGCTGTCGATGATGGGATGGCGGACCTTGGCCCGCACCTGGTCTCCCGGATAGTCTGCGAATCCTGACACGATGCTCTCCTCTTCACGGATGTTCTCTTGCGTCTTACAAACACGCATACTGTTTTACCATGCTACCATACGCAAAAAAGAAAGCCCATCGATAACCGACGAGAAGGTGGAACATGCAAGCGCGTATTGCGGCAGTGGAGACCGACGCGGACCAGGCGCTGTCCTGGCATCCGGTATGCGGCGCGGACGACCTGGAAAGCGGCGGAGTGCTGCACGTGGAAACGGGAGGGCTGGAACTGGCGCTCTTTCGTCTTGACGACGGCTATCACGCCACGTCGGACATCTGTACGCACATGCGTTCGCGCCTGTCCGACGGCTACGTCAAGGATGGCACCGTCCAGTGCCCGCTGCACTTCGGCAGGTTCGACATCCGGACCGGGCAGGCGCTGTCCGCGCCCTGCAAGAAAGGCGTGCGGACCTTCGCCACGAAAGTCGACGGCGGCCGGGTCTGGATAGGGATGTAGGCGGAGGGATCAGGCCCGGCGCGCGCGGCGCGGTGCCGGTGCGGGCGCCGGGGCGGCCTGCGGTTCGGGTTCCAGCCAATAGGCGCCGGTCAGGTCCAGCGTGGCCGTGCGGATGTGGGCCAGGCGCGCGGCCATCTCGTTGCGCGCCGCTACCGCGTCTCGCGCACGGAAATGCGCCAGCATCTTCTGGGCGAATGCCACCGTGCGCTCGGCCCGGTCCTGGCGCGCGTGCAGACTGTAGTTCGATTGCAGGATCTGCCGGATGGCCAGGAACTGCGCGGACAGCGCGCGGTTCTTGGAGGCCTGCACCACCAGGGCGTGGAAATCCATCGCCAGGCCGGTGAACACTTCCGGCTCGTTCATCGAGGCGTGCAGGCGCGCCACGAATTCCTCGAGCCGCGCCAGGTCGTCAGGGCCGGCATGCAGCACGGCAAGCCCGGTGGCCTGGATCTCGATGGCCGCCTGGGCATCGACCATCTCCAGTTCCGTTACCCCCATCATCCGCAACTGGATGGACAGCAGATCGGCGTAGTGGGAGATATTGCCGGCGGCGATCCAGGCGCCACCGGCCTTGCCGGTGCGCACCTCGATCAGGCCGATGGCCACCAGCGAGCGCAGCGTGTCCCGGATGGCGACCCGCGAGACGCCGAACTGCTCGGCCAGCGAACGCTCGCTGCCCAGGTAGTCGCCCGTCTTGAGCCGGCCGGCCAGGAAGGAATCGCGGATCTGCTGGATAAGCTGGTTGGACAGCGTCTCGATGTGGACCGGTTCCCACGCGGGCGTGGCCGATGCGGTTTCGGCGCCCGCGCGGCCTTGCCTGGCGCGCTTGGAATCGGTCATGAGGCGGAGCATGGGGAAAATGGATGCAAAATTGTACACGCCGGCCGCGGGGCCCTGCCCCGCTCCCGGCTTGCGTTTCCCCGTCAGCCGGCGCGGGCCACCTTGACGACCTGCGCCTCCATGTAGCCCTTCAGGCCCAGCTCCGAGTATTCCCGCCCGAGGCCCGATTCCTTGCAGCCGCCGAAGGGCACGCCGGGCTCGGTGCCCACGTGCTGGTTGACCCAGGTCGTTCCGGCTTCCAGCCGCGAGGCCAGCGCTTCGCCGCGCACCAGGTCGTTGGTCCATATCGAACCGCCCAGGCCGAAGCGCGTATCGTTGGCGCGCCGGATGGCGTCGTCGACGTCGGTGTAGCGGATCACGGGCAGCACCGGACCGAAGGGTTCCTCGTCCACCAGGCGGGTGCCCTCGGCGATGTCGGCGACGATGGTGGGCTCGATGAAGTAGCCCGGTCCCGGCCGCGCGTTGCCGCCCGCCAGGATGCGCGCCCCGGTCCCCTTGGTGTCTTCCAGGATGCCGAGCACCCGCTCGTACTGCATCTTGTTCTGCACCGGTCCCATCGTCACGTCCGGATCGAAACCGTCGCCGACGCGGACCTTCCCGGCCAGGGCCGCCAGTTCGGCGCACATGTCATCGTAAATGCTGTCATGCACGTACAGGCGCTTGATGGCCATGCAGACCTGGCCGCTGTTGACGAAGGCGGCCTGGAAGATGCGGGGCGCGATCTCGGCCGGCTTGACGTCCTCCAGCACGATGGCCGCGTCGTTGCCGCCCAGCTCCAGCGTCACCCGCTTGAGCGTGCCGGCGGCGCTGGCCAGCACGCGCTTGCCGGTGGCCACCGATCCGGTGAACGAGATCTTGTCGATGCCGGGGTGCTCGGTAATCCATTGGCCGAGGTCATTGCCGCCCGCCACCACGTTCAGCACGCCCGGAGGCAGCACGCGCTGGGCCAGCTCGCCCAGCTTGAGCGTCGTCAGCGGCGTATACGGCGAAGGCTTGACGACCACGGTATCGCCCACATACAGGGCCTGCGTGATCTTGGGCACGGCCAGCACGATGGGCACGTTCCAGGGCGTGATCGCACCGACCACACCCAGCGGGCGGTAGTGAAGTTCGGTGCGCCCCTGCGCGTCGTCCCGGAACACTTCCGGCTTGATCTCGATGCGCGACAGCAGATCGAACTGCGCCACCGCGCGGTTCAGTTCCTCCCGGGCGCGCGCGAGCGGCTTGCCTTGTTCCGAGGTCAGGAGAGGAGCCAGTTCCTCGATCGACTCCTTCAGGGCCTGTCCGAGCTTGAGCAGGTATTCGCGGCGCTGGGCGAACGACAGTTCGCGCCAGGGCACGAACGCCCGTCGCGCCGCCGCGACCGCGCTGTCGAGCTGCGCGCGCGAGGCGTCGGGACAACGGGCGAAGGGCTGGCCCGTGGAAGGATTGACGACGTCGAAGTGCGCGCCGCTGCTTTCCGGCTTGCCGTCGATGGTATGGAAGAATTCGCCGAATGCGGAAAGCCTGGAGGCGTCCGCCGCCGCTGCCTGAGAATGACCCATGATGTAACTCCGCGTGAATGATGGGGAAAATACCGTGAAAAGGCCTAGGTGCCCGTTTTCCAGGAGATGACCTGCGCGGGCGCGCCGCCTCGCAGGTGGCACTCCACCATGCCCTGTTCGTCGTGCCGCTGGGGTGGCGCCGTCGTGCGGCAGATATCGGCGGCCTCCGGACAGCGGGGGTGGAAGTGGCATCCCGGCGGCGCGTTCAGCGGATCCGGAAAACCCCGGCCCAGGTGCAGCTCGGGCAGCCCCAGCGCCGGATCCGGCGTCAGGATGGACCCCATCAGCGCCTGGGTGTACGGATGGCGCGGCGCGGACATCAGGCGCGAGGCCTTGCCGGTTTCCACCACCCGCCCCATGTACATGACCGCGACCCGGTCCGAGATGTATTCGACCACCCCCAGGTCGTGGCTCACGAAGACATAGGTCAGTCCCAGCTCCTGGCGCAGGTCCTTCAGCAGGTTCAGGATCTGCGCCTGCACCGAGACGTCCAGCGCCGACGTCGGTTCGTCGCACACCACGATCTCGGGCTTGAGCACCAGGGCGCGGGCGATCGCCACGCGCTGGCGCTGCCCGCCCGACATCTGGCTGGGATAGGCATGGGCGAAGCGCGCGGGCAGGCCGACCTTGTCCATGATCTCGCGCACCAGCCGCGTGCGCTGGGCGGCGTCGCCGACCCGGTGCACGGCCAGCGGCGCGCCGACGATCTCGCCTATGGTCTGGCGGGGATTGAGCGACGAATACGGATCCTGGAAGATGGGCTGGATCTTGCGGGCGATCTCCAGCCGGTCGAACGAGGCGATCGGGCGGCCCTCCACCGTCATCTCGCCCGAGCTGGGCCGCAGCAGGCCCAGCATCATCCAGCTCAGCGTGGTCTTGCCGCTGCCCGACTCGCCCACGATGCCCAGCGTCTCGCCGCGCTGCACCGTCAGGCAGACGTCGTCCACCGCGCGCAACGGGCGGGGCGGCTTGAACAGCCCGCCGCCCACCGGATAGGTCTTGCACAGATGCTCCACGGACAGCACCGTGGCCTTGTCCGCGGCCACGGCGGGACGCGCGGTATCCAGGGAAACCGTGTTCATTGCAGCGCCTCCTGGACGGCATGGCGTCCGCTTTCGGCCCCCGCGGCCAGGACGCAGCGGTAGTGGTGCCCCGCGCCGGCATCCCGCATCGCGATGACGCCGTGCCCGCAAGCCTCGCCCGCGTGGGCGCAGCGATTGCGGAACGCGCAGCCCTGGGGCGCGCCCACCAGCGAGGGCACGGTGCCCGGTATGGAGCCCAGGCGCTGGCCGGGACCCGCCTCGCCCCGCGTGGGCATGCAGGCCATGAGCCCGCGCGTATAGGGATGGCTGGCGCGGCCGAAAACCTGCGCCGGCGAGCCGGACTCCACGATGCGCCCGCCGTACATGACGGCCACGTCGTCGGCCATGCGCGCCACCACGCCCAGGTTGTGGGTGATCAGGATGATGGCCATGCCCATCTCGGCCTGCAGCTTCTTGAGCAGTTGCAGGATCTGTACCTGCACGGTCACGTCCAGCGCGGTGGTGGGTTCGTCGGCGATGACCAGCGAGGGCTCGCACATCAGCGTCATGGCGATCATGACCCGCTGCCGCAGCCCGCCGGACAACTGATGCGGATACTGCGCCAGCCGTTGCCCCGCCGACATGATGCCGACGCGCTCGAGCAGCTCGACTGCCCGCTCGCGCGCCTGCTTGCGGCTGGCGCGCCGGTGGCGCACGTAGACCTCGGCCAGCTGGTCGCCGATGGTGTAGACGGGATTGAGCGCGGTCATGGGGTCCTGGAAGATCATGCCCATCCGGTCCCCGCGCAGCCGCGCGATCTCGCGCGGCGACATCCGCGCCAGGTCGCGTCCCTCGAACAGGATGCGTCGCGCCGACAGCCGGGCCTTGCGGGGCAGCAGCTGCATCAGCGCCAGCGAGGTCATGGTCTTGCCGCAGCCCGACTCGCCCACCAGGCAGAAAGTGCGGCCCGCGCCGACCTCGAAGCTGACGTCGCTGACCGCGTGCAGCAGGCCGGCCGGCACGTCCATTTCCACCGACAGGCCGTCGACCTGCAGCAGGGGTTGGGAATTCGCGCTCATGCCCTGCCCTCCGGCGCCGTGATGTCGCGCAGTCCGTCGCCCGCCAGGTTGATCGCCATGACCAGCAGGAAGATCGCCATGCCGGGCAACACGATCAGATAAGGTTTGAAGAACATCATCGCGCGCCCTTCCGAGACCATCAGACCCCAGGACGGCGTGGGCGGCTGCACCCCCAGGCCGAGGAAGGACAGGGCCGCCTCGATCAGGATGACGATGGCGATCTCCAGGCTGGCCACGACGATGATCTGGTTCATGACGTTGGGCAGGACCTCGCGAAACAGCACCCGCGTGTGCGAGGCGCCGATGGCCTGCGCAGCGTGGATGAACTCGCTGCTGCGCATCTGCTGCACCACGCTGCGCGTGACCACGGTGTAGCGGTCCCAGGTCAGGAGACCCAGGATGACCACCATGGCCGTCATCGACCCGCCCACGATGGAAACCAGCGACAGGGCGATCAGCACGCTGGGCAGCGCCAGCTTGACGTTCAGCACGTACACCACGAAGGTGTCGACCCGGCCGCCGAAGTATCCGCCCACCAGGCCCAGCAGCGAACCGATCACCCCGGCGATGGCGGCGGCGCCGAAGCCCACCGTCAGCGACACCCTGGCGCCGTAGATCAGTCGGCTCAGGTAATCCCGGCCCAGCGAGTCGGTGCCCAGCACGTGCTCCCAGGAGCCCGTGGTCCAGACCGGATCGACGAGCGTCTTGGAAAGATCCTGCGCATAGGGATCGTAGGGCGCCAGCCACGGCGCGCACACCGCGACCAGCACGGCCGCCAGCACGATGCCCGCGCCGATCAGAAAGCCGACGTGCGAGCGGGCGCGCCGCCGCATGATCGCCCGCGGCGAAGTCGGATCCCTGCGCGCAGCGCTTGGGTCCGCCAGGTTTGCGTCCATGACAGTGCTCATAGCTTGATCCTCGGATCCAGGCGCGCGTTGATCAGATCCGCCAGCATCGTCAGGAAGATGTAGCAGAACGCCAGGAAGACCAGGATGGACTGCACCACGGGGAAGTCGATCTGGCTGATGGACTGGAAGGCCAGTTGGCCGATACCGTTCAGGCCGAACACGGATTCGACGATGACCGAGCCGCCCAGCAGGAAACCCAGCGACACCGCCGACACCGAGACCACCGGCAGGATGGCCGTGCGCAGCGCGTGCTTGAACAGCACCGCACGGGCCGACAACCCCTTGGCGCGCGCCGTGCGGACGAAGTCCGAGGACAACGCATCGATCATGCCGGTGCGCGTGAGCCGCATCTTGGCCGGCATGGTCCCCAGCCCCAGCGTGACAGTCGGCAGGATGAAGTGCACCCAGGTGTCCGATCCCGAGACCGGCGCCCATTGCAGCTTCACGGCGAACACGAAGATCAGGATCAGCGCGAACCAGAAGTTGGGAATGGCCTGGCCGAACACGGCCAGCGCGAGCGCCGTCCGGTCGATCCAGGTGTTGGGCCGCATGGCCGCCACCACGCCCAGCGGAATGGCGACGAGCAGCGACAGCAGCAGCGAGCACAGCGCCAGCGCGATGGTCACGCCCAGGTGATCGACGATCAGTTCCAGCACGGGCACGCGCGAGAACAGCGAGGTACCCAGGTCGCCATGCAGCGCGCTCCACACCCAGTCGAAATACTGGACGTACAGCGGCCGGTCGAGGCCGTACATGGCGGCCACGCGGGCGATCTCCTCGGGCGTGGCGGTTTCGCCCGCCAGCGCCGAGGCCAGGTCGCCGGACAATCGCAGCAGGGCGAAGCCGATCACCGAGACGGTGATGGCCACCAGCAGCGAGACGCCCAGCCTGCGGATGAAAAACTGGAGCATGCCGTCCTCACTTCCAGTGGACTTCGTAGAAATCGAGTCCGTAGACGCCGCCCGAGGTCTTGTCCAGCACCAGGTCGCGGTTGTGGATGAATACGTCCGGCTTGGTCGACAGCGGCACCACGTACGCCTGTTCGTTGACCCGGTCGTAGGCCTTCTTGTAGATGGCTTCGCGGCGCTCTTCGTCGGTGGTGGCCATGCCCTCCTTCATCCAGGCCTGGATCTGCTTGTCGTGCCAGTAGTCGCGCGCGCCCGGGGCGAACAGGAACTGGACCGGCGACGAGGCATCCGGCAGGCCGCCCGAGGTCCACAGGCTGATCAGCACCTGCTGCTTGCCCTGGCGCTGCTTCTCCCGATATCCGGCGAAGGTGATGCGATCGACCTTGGCCCGGATGCCGACCTTGCGCAGTTCTCCCGCGACCGCCTCGGCCAGCCCGGTGGACCCCGGCGTCGCGGTCAGCTCGACGTCGAAGCCGTTGGGGTAGCCGGCCTCGGCCAGCAGCTTCTTGGCGCCCGCCGGATCATAGGCCGGGGGCTTGGTCGAGTAGGCGCAGGCGCGGTGGATGGGCAGGCACAGCGCATCCGGCGCCATCACGGCATCGCCGCCCGGCGTGACGCTGCGCGCCACCAGCGTGCGATTGACCGCCATCGCCATCGCCTGCCTGACTTTCAGGTTCGACAGCGCGGCGTTGCCCGAGCGGCCGGCCGAGTCGATGGCCATGAACTGGAAGGTCAGGCCCTCGTTGGCGCTCATCTTCAGGGTCGGCTGCTTGGACAGCATGTCGGCCTGGGCCTTGTCCGATACCTTGATGAAATCGATGTTGCCGGTCGCCAGGTTGGCGATCTGGGTCTGCGTGTCCGGCATAGGCACGGCCTCGACCCGCGCCACGCGTGCCGCCGGTTTGCACGGCGTGCCGTGCGTGTAGTCGGGGTTGGGCACGAGCACGATCCTGTCGGTCGTGAAGCTCTCGACCTTGAACGGTCCGGTGCCGATCGGGGTCTTGCGGCCGAAATCGCCCTTGTTCTTGTACTTGCCGTGCAGGTCGGACGGCACGATGGGCGTGGAGTAGGCCAGCCGCAGCATCGCCGTGGGTGCCGGGCCGTTGGTGTGGATGCGCACCGTGTACTGGTCGACTTTCTCGGCGCGCTTGAACGGCGCGTAGTTCTCGGCGAAGCGCAGGCCGTTGTTGGGATCGGTCAGCCAGCCGAAGGTATAGATGACGTCGTCGGCGTCGAAGGCCGACCCGTCGTGAAATTTCACGCCGGTGTGCAGCTTCAGTTCCAGCGTCTGGTCGTCCAGCCACTTCCAGGAGCTGGCGAGATTGGGCGCGAACTTGCCGGTGCGATTGTCGAAGCACAGCAGCGGATCGAACAGCCCGCGCGAGAACATGCCCACCTCGGGATTGGGCCCGTCGTACAGGATCATGCTGGAGATGGGTTCGACCAGTCCGATGCGCAGCGTGTTCTTGGCTTTCTGCGCGTAGGCCGCGCCGGCCGTGCAGGCCAGCATACAGGTGGCCAGCATCGTGGCGAGTCTCTTGCCTTGCATAGTGTCTCCTCCTTGTTTGGCGTGTCAGCGGTCCGCCGGGGCGGGCGCCGCTTTCAGCAATCCGGCGGCGCCGGTCTCGACCGGCACGTCGGCCGGCAGCACCACCGAGGCCGAGCGGACGCGGTACAGGTCGCCGCGCCGCGCGGCCTCGGGCACCTCGCCGGCCGCCAGCGCCTTGGCCAGGCGCAGCATGAGCCGGCGGAAGTTCACGATGCCGCGGTCCGAATGGCCGAGGTTTTCCTTGGAACGGTCGACCACCGCGCCCATGCTTTCCTGCACGGCGGCGTCCTGGTTGGGAATGCCGGTGATGCCGGTGAAGTTGTCGTTGCGCTGCTTCTCGCGGTCGATGCCGTAGTCGTTGTCGGCGCTCAGCAGGGGCAGGTAGGCCTCGTCCACCGGCCCCCAGAAGCCCTTGCGTCCGCCGCGCGTCTCGCGTTCCTCGTCCGAGTACGGGCGTGCCGGGCTGGCGCTGAACGACCAGGTCCAGGTCGTGTGGTCGTCGATCGGCACCCAAGCATGGCCGTCATAGGGCTCGCGGCTGGATTCCTTGAACGCGCCCACCGGCGGGATCATCGTGTAGAACGGCAGCAGGAACTGCGTGACGCGCCAGTAGTAATGGCCAGGCTCGGCGTTGCGGCGGGCGGCGATCACCAGCCCGGCCTCGCTCTCGCTCACTTCGAACACCGGATGCCGGTCGCTCTGGTGATAGGGATTGCGCGGCCCGGAGTCCGTGCCCTCCTTGCGGCTGTGCAGGAAGGAGATGTGGCTCGAGTCTATGCCGCCTTCCACAGCCTGCGCCCAGTTGCAGCGTTGCAGCCGCTTGGTGGCCGTGCGCTGCGCGACGGGCAGCTCCGACCACTCGAATTCCGGCAGCGGCCCCTGGGTGCCTTCGGGTCCCATGTAGGCCCAGACGACACCGCCGCGTATGGCCGTGGGATAGGCCGTGATCCGCACGCGGTCCTTGTAGTTGGTCTCGTGCGGCTCGGACGGCATGTCCACGCAGCGGCCCTCCACATCGAACTTCCAGCCATGGTAGACACAGCGCAGGCCGTTCTCTTCGTTGCGGCCGTAATAGAGCCCCGCGCGGCGGTGCGCGCAATAGGCATCCACCAGCCCGACCCGGCCGCTGGTGTCGCGGAACGCCACCAGGTCCTCGCCCAGCAGCCGCAGCCTGACGGGCGCGCCGTCGGGCTCGGGCAGTTCCTCTTCCAGCAGGGCCGGCAGCCAGAACCGGCGGAACAGCTCGCCCATGGGCGTTCCCGGCCCCACCTGTGTCAGCATGTCGTTGTCTTTCCTGGACAGCACTTCTTGCTCCTTTGCCGCGGCCTTATCGCCAGGCCGCGAATGCCATGGCCGTGCCGGTACCCGCATGCGAGCGGTAGCACGGCACGTAGTCCACCAGTTCCATCTCCAGCCCGGCCTCGGCGCACGCCGCGGCCACGGGCAGCCAGTTCTTGCACTCGGACGTGCCCGATTGCAGGGTCGCCTCGTCGATGCCGCGCAGCCAGTCCTCGTCGCGCCGCCGCATGGCATCCAGCAGGGCGCGGTCGAAGGTCTCGTCGATGACGAAGTGGCTCAGCCCCCCGGAGGCGATCAGCGCCACGCGCAGCGCCTGCGGCCACGCGGCCACCGCCTGGGCCAGGGCCCGGCCGAAGTCCATGCAGCGTGCGGCGCGGGGCTGATTGGGGGGATAGAAGGTGTTCAGCATGAACGGCACGTGCGGCAGCACGCTGCCCTTCATCAACCGTTGATAGACGAAGCCGAAGGCATGCGGCATGCCCGTGGCCGGACCGGGTCCGCGCTGCGGCATCTCGTCGGACTGCGCCAGGTCGAAGCCGGCGTCGGCCAGCGCGGCGCCCAGGTGGGCCGCCAGTTGCGGGTGGCCGGGGTAGCGCGACGACACGGCGGGCTTGATGGCCGTTGCCGAAATGGCAATGGCCGGCGACAATTTCGCCAGGCGCTCGGGATGCACGGGCTCGTCGGCGACCTCGGCCCCCGCGTACATCCACAGCGCGGGCGTCAGGCGCGCGCCGAACACCTCGCGCTGGTCGTTGCCGACGATGATGGCCACGTCCACGCGGGCTTCCTGCAGGCGCGCGGCCAGTGATTCGACCGCCTCTGCGCAGCGCTGCGCATGGCCGGCCATGGCATCAGGCGTGACGCGTTCGTCCAGGCCTTCCGCCGCCCGCATCGCGGCCAGTTCGTCGAAGCCGTAGGTGGCGCCGCGATAGGGATGCGCCGTCTCCGCCCGGTCCGCTTCCACCCGCAGGCGCCATTTGTCGGGAGGCGTGGAAAGCTGCGGCCCGTGCGAGGTTCCCAGCCCGAGGACTATTTGCGCCATGCCGCGCCCCTCGAGCCATATCGATGTGTCCCCATTTGCCCGTTTTCTGGTAAGTTATTTTAATAGTCATACTGTATGAGTGATCACCAGGAGTGTCAAGGCCGCTCCCTCGCGGCCCGACACGCGCGCGGACCGGGCAGGCCGTCTTAACGCATTGATTCCGTAATGTTTTTTGATGAGATGAGCGGATTTTTTAGTGTTTATACTGAGCCCGGGTCGCCGTATCGCGGCAGGGGGCCCGAGGTCATGAGAGCGGATATAATCGCTCATACAGTCTGCGACTTATGAACGGTGGAACAGAAAAAATGGCACGTACGAGAGCCGATCTACCTGTGTGGCGCGCCGGACGCACCGAATCCACGGCCATGCGCGTTGAAAAACAGATCAAGGAAGCCGTGCTCGACGGCAAGCTGCAACCCGGCGATTTCCTGGGTTCCGAGAACGATCTGGCCGAGCAGTTCCAGGTCAGCCGCCTGCCCATCCGCGAAGCCATGGGGCGCTTGCAGGCGCTGGGCGTGGTGGACGTGCGCACGGGCGCGGGCGGCGGCACGCGCATCGCCAATGGCAACGACGCGCCGGTAGTCGAGGCGCTGGCCATCCAGCTCAAGCTGATCGGCGTCGGCTCGGACGAGGTCTTCGACGCTCAGCTCATCATCGAGGCCAGCGCCGCCGAGATCGCCGCCAAGCTCGCGAACGCCGACGACATCGCCAAGATGGAAGCGTGCCTGGCACGGGTCGAGGAACTGGTGTCCTCGCCGGAAGACTTCACGCCGGAGAAACTGACCACCGCCTCGCTGGCCTTCCACCAGTCCATCGTCGACGCCTCGCACAACCAGTTCCTGTCGTCGATCATGAAGGCGATCTCGTACGTGCTGTACCGCTCGGTCAATCCGTACACGACGCCGGCGGTGGGCAAGCGGCTGGTGCAGCGGCACCGCAAGATGCTGGCGGCCATCGTGGCGCGCGACGGCGAACTGGCCAGGCAGCTGCTGGCCGACCACGTGGCCAAGGTCCGCGCCAAGCACGGCGCCGCGGACAAGAATACGGCCGGCAACTGAACCGGCCCGGGCGGCCCCGCGGGCCGCCCGCCAAGCGGTTAGTCGACCTGGATGTTGCGCGCCTTGATCAACCGCGCCCAGCGCGCCTGCTCGTCGCGCATCAGCGTGGTCATCTGCGCCGGCTGGTTCAAGGCGGGAACCGAACCGATTTCCTTCAGGTTCTCGATCATGGCCGGATCGGCCAGGACCCGCGCGATGCCCGCGTGAATGGCCTGCACCTTGTCGGCGGCCATGCCGGCGGGCGCCAGCACGCCGAACCAGCTCACGCCATCCACTCCCGGATAGCCCTGCTCGGCAATGGTGGGAATCTCGGGCGCCGACGGGCTGCGCTCGGTGCCCACCAGCCCCAGGGCCTTCACCTTCCCCCCCTTGAGCAGCGGCAGCGCCGCCGGCAGGTCGACGAACACGCCGGCGATCTGGCCGCCCATGACGTCGGTCAGCGCGGGCGCCACCCCCTTGTAGGGCACGTGGACGAAGTTGCCGCGCGTGGCATCCTTCATCAGCTCCATGTACAGGTGCGTGATGTTGCCCGTCCCCGCCGAACCGATCGGAACGGGATTCGCGGACTGGCGCGCGTAGGCGACGAACTCCTTCATGTCCTTGGCCGGCAGTTGCTTGCCCACGAGCAGGGCGGTGCCGTTGGCCACCACGCGGCCGATCGGACTCAGGTCCTTCAACGGGTCGTAGTTCAGGTCCTTGTACAGGACGGGGCTGATGGTCAGCATGCCCGAGGTCGCGAACAGCAGGGTCCCGCCGTCGGGCGCAGCCTTGGCCACCGCCTGCACGCCTATCGTGCCGTTGGCGCCGGGGCGGTTGTCGATGATCACGGTCGCCTCCAGCTGCGGCCCCAGGCGCTCGGACAGCTTGCGCGCGATCAGGTCGGCCGGACCGCCGGGCGAGAACGGCACGACCATGCGGATCTGGCGCGGCAGCGGCTGGGCGGCGGCGTTGCCGGCCAGCGTCGCGGCCAGCAGGAACAGTGCGGATTGCAGGAGGGGGCGGCGGGGAAGCATGGTCAATTCCATGGACGTTCCTTGAAAAGAAATGTACGGACGGACGCGATCAGGACGCGCGGCGGACGACGCCCACGCCCGGGCCTTCCGGAACGTGGAGATGGCCGTCCACGACCTTCAGGCCCTCGAACGGATCGTTCAGCAGCTTCTGGAACTCGGCCAGCTCGCAGGCATAGGTGATGTTGGGCAGCGCCACGGCCAGGTGCAGGGCATGGGCGGCCAGCAACTGGCTGCCGACGTTGGCGCCCATCCGGCATCCCAGGTGCGCGACTTCGCAGATGCGCGCGGCCGTCTGCACGGCGCGCAGGCCGCCCATCTTGGGCACCTTCAGGCTGACCGCGTTGATCGAGCGGCTCGCCGCCAGGCGGTAGGTCGACGACGCGTCATAGGCGCTTTCATCGGCCTCGATGGCGATGCTGGAGGCGCGCGTGACTTCCTGCAACCCGTCCAGGTCGTCGGCCCGCACCGGCTGCTCGATGATGTCCACGTCGAATTCGACGGCCCGCTGGGCGAACACGATGGCGTCCTTGGCGCGGTAGGACTGGTTGGGGTCGGCCACCAGCCGCACGGCGTCGCCCACCTGGCGCCGCACCGCGCGCAGGCGCTCGATGTCCTCGCGCACGGAACCGCCCACCTTGAGCTTCAGGTGGCGGTAGCCCTGGTCCACCAGGCGCTGCGCGCGCTCGGCCATCTCGGGAGGCGTCTTCAGGCCCAGCATGCGGCAGATGGCGATACGGTCGGTGGTCTTGCCGCCCAGCAGCTCGTACAGCGGCACGCCCAGGAGCCTCGCCTTCAGGTCGTGCAGCGCGCAGTCGATGGCCGCCTTGGCGGGATTGTTGCCCACCAGCGCGGCCTGAACGCGCACGAGGTTCGCCTCGATCGCCATCGCGTCCTGGCCGACCAGCGCCGGGCAGATGCGCTGCAAGGCGCCTTCCACCCCCAGCGCCGTCGCGGCCAGATGGGGAAAGGCCGCGGCATAGCCCCAGCCTTGCGTGCCGTCCTCGGCCGTCAGGGTCAGCACGACGGCATCGTTGGTCGGATAGGCCTGGCCCGCGAATTTCCAGTTGGGATCTTCGTCGGGCAGGCTCAGGTGTTCAAGGGAAAAAGCGGTGATCTTCAAGGCACTCTCCGGCATGGCAGGGATGCGGCCACTCTATCAGCGGCCCGGCCGTGCGATCATTCGCATTCGGGCGGCCGGGCAAACCAAATGGTTATGGGTCGGCCTCCACCCTCTCCTTCCTGCCGTCGGGGTTCATACATGGAAGCCGAGCGATCGATCGAGCGCGTGCTGACCACCCAGGTCAAGCTGCGCCATCTGCTGATGTTCAAGACCGTGGCCGAATGCGGTGCCTTGTCGCGCGCGGCGGAAACGCTGCACATGTCGCAGCCCGCGGTGTCCAAGACCATCCACGAACTCGAGACGCTGCTGGGCGAGCGGCTGCTGGATCGCACCGCCAAGGGCGTCGTGCCCACCGTGTTCGGTAGCCACGTCCTGCGCTATGCCCATTCGCTGCATGCGGAACTCAAGCGCGCGGCCGAGGAACTGACCGCCCTGCGCCAGGGATCGGCCGGCAAGCTGGCGATAGGCAGCTACATGGTGGCCCTGCCCACGCTGCTGCCGCGCGCGCTGTCGCTGTTCTTCGCCGGCGGCGACGCCACGCGCGTATCGGTGGTGGACGGCAGCAAGGAAAGGCTGCTGAGCGGGCTGCAATCGGGAGAAATCGACATCGTCGTGGGACGCATGTCCGAGCAGGACGGCCACGGGCAGATCCGGCAGATCCCCTTGTACTTCGAACCCATCGTGCTGGTGGCCGGACGCCAGAATCCGCTGGCGGACAAGGCCGCGCCCACGCCCGCGGACCTGGCCGCGCAGGAATGGGTCATGCCGCACGCGAGCAGCGTCGCGCGCACGCCCATCCATATGTTCTTCGCGCGCGAGGGGCTGGACCTGCCCGCCCGCATCGTCGAGACCCTGTCGTTCCCGCTGATACGCGCGCTGCTGCTGCAACGGGACATCGTGGCCGCGCTGCCCTGGCAGATCGTCCAGGCCGACATCGAGCAAGGCATCCTGGCCAAGCTGCCGGTGGACATCGGCTATCCCGCCCTGCCCGTGGGCATCATCACCCACGCCCACAACAGCTTGTCGGCCGCCGCGCTGCGCATGGTGGACAGCCTCGAGCAGGCCGCCGGCGAACTCTACCACCGCCCGCCCGCGGCCTGATGCCGGTCAGTTGCCCTCGGCGGTGGCGGGCGCGGCCGCCGGATTCCATTGTCCGCGCCGCATGCGCGAGATCTTCACGCTCTTGAACAGGCCGGCCTTGCGGAACGGCTCGTCGCGCGAGAACGCCTCGGCCTCGGCCAGGCTGCCCACGTTCAGGATCAGCACGCTGCCCGTGCGCCCGACGCCGTCCTCGGCCAGCATGGCCCCGCCCAGCACCAGCCTGGACTCGAACCGGGCCAGATAGTCCAGATGCGCGGGCTTGACCTGCTTGCGGATCTCCGCCGCGCCGTCGTCCCGGTCTTCCTGATAGATGATGTACAGCATGCGTGCTCCTTGTCGAAACGGCCATGATACGGAGCCCCCGGCAGCGGCCGCATTCCAGTTTCGCCCGCGGTTCCAACCGGATGGTTATGGCCCCGGCGCGAAAAATCAGCCCGCGCCATGAGCCCGGGCGAGAGAATGGCTTCCTTTGTCATCATCGGGAGTCCCACCCATGCCAAGCCCCATCGACGCCCGCCTGTCGGCCCTGGGCATCGTCCTGCCGCCCGCGCCCGCGGCGCGCGCCGCGCGCATCCGCATGGCGCGCAAGCTGGGCAACCTGCTGTTCGTCTCGGGCCAGTTGCCCAGCGTGAACGGGCAACTGCGCCACGTCGGCCGCGTGGGCGACACCCTGGACCTGACCCAGGCCCAGGAGGCCGCGCGCGCCAGCGCGCTGAACGTGCTGGCCCAGGCCCACGCCGCCCTGCCCCACGGCCTGGACGACATCGTGTCGGTGGTCAACCTGCGCGGCTTCGTCGCCGCCACGCCGGACTTCGTGCGCATCGCCGAGGTGGTGAACGGCGCCTCGGACCTGATGGTGGAGGTGTTCGGGGAAGCCGGCGCCCATACACGCACGGCCGTGGGCGTGAACAGCATGCCGCACGGCGTGGTGGTCGAGATCGAGGCCATGTTCGAGGTGGTGTAGCCCCCCCCTACGCGCTTACGCGCGCCCCCCAGGGGGCGAAACCGGCGGACTGGCAAAGCCAGATCCGCGGTTTCCTGGGTCTCGTACGCGCTTCTTGGATTGGATCACCGTTGCTACCGCTGGCTGCCAGCGATAGCAACCGCGCCAAACCCAAGATAACGGTACTAGACCCAGGATGCGGTGGATCCGGCTTTGCCGCTCCACCCGCATCGCCCCCTTGAGGGGGCCCGCGCAAGCGGGTAGGGGGTGGGCCTACCAGGAAACTCGCGTAGGGGGTTCCCCCCTACGCGAGTTTCCCGTGGCACTGCTTGTACTTCTTGCCGCTGCCGCAGGGGCAGGGATCGTTGCGTCCGACCTTGGGCAGCACGTTGCGCATCGGTTCCTGTCCGGACCCCGCGGCCGCATTGGCGGCGGCCAGGGCCTCGTCGTAGTCGGAGTGGTGGTACTGCACGTTCTGCACGTGCGGCAGGGCGGCGTCCTGCTCGACCTGTTCCACCTGCTCGGCCGACTGCACGCGCACGGTCATCAGCACCTTGACGACGTCGTTGCGGATGCGGTCCAGCATGTTGGAGAACAGCTCGAAGGCTTCGCGCTTGTATTCCTGCTTGGGATTCTTCTGGGCGTAGCCGCGCAGGTGGATGCCCTGGCGCAGGTGGTCCAGCATGGCCAGGTGCTCGCGCCAGTGCGTGTCGATGGACTGCAGCAGGATGGAGCGTTCGAACTGGCCCCACATCTCGATGCCCACCAGGGTCACCTTGGCATCGTAGGCGTCGGCCGAGGCCTTGAGCACGCGCTCGAGCAGGTCGTCGTCGGTCAGGTTGGGTTCGGCTTCCACCATCTCGGCCAGCGGCAGCTCGACCTGCCATTCCAGCTCCAGCGCCTTCTGCAGGCCCGGCACGTCCCATTGTTCCTCGACCGAGTCTTCGGGCACGTAGCCGCGGAAGGTCTCGGTGAAGGTGGCCACGCGCAGGTTGGCGACCACGTCGGCGATGGAGGGGGCTTCCAGGACTTCGTTGCGCTGGGTGTAGATGACCTTGCGCTGGTCGTTGGCGACGTCGTCGTACTCCAGCAATTGCTTGCGGATGTCGAAGTTGCGGGCCTCGACCTTGCGCTGGGCCGACTCGATGGAGCGGGTGACCATGCCGGCCTCGATGGGCTCGCCCTCGGGCAGCTTGAGGCGCTCCATGATGGCGCGCACGCGGTCGCCGGCGAAGATGCGCATCAGCGAATCTTCCAGCGACAGGTAGAAGCGCGACGAACCCGGATCGCCCTGGCGGCCGGCGCGGCCGCGCAGCTGGTTGTCGATGCGGCGCGATTCGTGGCGCTCGGTGCCGATGATGCGCAGGCCGCCGGCGGCCTTGACCTGCTCGTTCAGCGGCTTCCATTCGTCGCGCACGCGGGCGATGCGGATGTCTTTCTCGGTCTCGGACAGCGCGTCGTCGGCGCGGATCAGGTCCACCTGCTTGTCGACGCTGCCGCCCAGCACGATATCGGTGCCGCGGCCCGCCATGTTGGTGGCGATGGTGATGTGGCCGGGCTTGCCGGCCTCGGCCACGATCTCGGCTTCGCGCGCGTGCTGCTTGGCGTTGAGCACCTCGTGCTTCAGGCCGGCCTTCACCAGCATGGCCGACAGCAGCTCGGAATTCTCGATGCTGGTGGTACCCACCAGCACCGGCTGGCCGCGCTTCTGGCAATCGCGGATGTCTTCCAGGATGGCGTTGTACTTTTCCTGGTCGGTCTTGAAGACCTGGTCGTTCTGGTCGGCGCGGATCATGGGCCGGTTGGTCGGCATGATCACGGTCTCGAGGCGGTAGATTTCCTGGAACTCGTAGGCCTCGGTGTCGGCCGTGCCGGTCATGCCGGCCAGCTTCTCGTACATCCGGAAGTAGTTCTGGAAGGTGATCGAGGCCAGGGTCTGGTTCTCGTTCTGGATCTTCACGCCTTCCTTGGCCTCGACCGCCTGGTGCAGGCCGTCGGACCAGCGGCGGCCCACCATCAGGCGGCCGGTGAATTCGTCGACGATGACCACTTCGTTGTTCTGCACGACGTAGTGCTGGTCGCGGAAGAACAGGTTGTGCGCCCGCAGCGCCGCCATCAGGTGGTGCATCAGGCTGATGTGGCGCGGCTCGTACAGCGACTCGCCCTCGGGCAGCAGGCCCTGGCGCTCCAGGATCTGCTCGGCCTTCTCGTGGCCGGCTTCCGACAGGTAGACCTGATGGCTTTTCTCGTCCACCCAGAAGTCACCCTCGGGCTCGGGCTCGTTGGACTTGGGCTCGGACGCCATCCGGGTCAGCAGCGGCGGCACCGCGTTCATCCGGATGTACATCTCGGTATGGTCTTCGGCCTGGCCCGAGATGATCAGCGGCGTGCGCGCCTCGTCGATCAGGATGGAGTCGACCTCGTCGACCACCGCGTAGAACAGCGCGCGCTGGCGGCGGTCCTCCACGCGGTATTCCATGTTGTCGCGCAGGTAGTCGAAGCCGAATTCGTTGTTGGTGCCGTAGGTGATGTCGGCCCGGTAGGCCTCGATCTTTTCCTCGTTGGGCTGCTGCGAGACCACCACGCCCACCGACAGGCCCAGGAACTTGTACAGGCGGCCCATCCAGGCCGCATCCCGCTGCGCCAGGTAATCGTTGACCGTCACCACGTGCACGCCCTTGCCGGCGATGGCGTTCAGGTAGGTCGGCAGCGTCGCCACCAGGGTCTTGCCCTCGCCCGTGCGCATTTCGGCGATGCGGCCGCTGTGCAGCACGATCCCGCCCAGCAGTTGGACGTCGAAGTGGCGCATGCCCAGCACCCGCTTGCCGCCCTCGCGCACGACGGCGAAGGCCTCGGGCAGGAGGTCGTCCAGCGACTCGCCGTTCTGGTAGCGTTGCTTGAACTCTTGCGTGCGGGCCGTGAGTTGCTCGTCGCTGAGTGCGGCGGTCTGGGACTCCAGCGTGTTGATCCGAGCGACCAACTTGCCGTACTGCTTCAGCAGCCGGTCATTGCGGCTGCCGAAAATTTTCTTGAGCAGAGAGGAAACCATGCGCGATATTTGCAAGCAACCGGGGCCGGGCCGTGGCCTAGCATCCCAGCCGGGATAGGGGATAAGCCAGCCAGTTTAGCACCGTGGGAGGACGTTGAATCGCGCGCCCCGTCCGCATGGACATCCCCGCCCGGCCGCCGCCCCGGCGGCTGGGCCGGCCCGGAGACGGCGCCCGCCCCTGGCCGGGACCGGTCCGGGTCAATCCCGGGTGAGCCTGGCCTCCTTGACGATGCGGGCCATCAGTTGCCTGTCCTGGACGAACAGTTTGCCAAACTCATCGACGTTCATGGCATCCGGCGCCACGCCCTGGGTGGCCAGGCGCTCCTTGATGACCGGCATCTCCAGCACCTTCGCCACGGCGGCGTTGATGCGCTGGACCACCGGCGCGGGCGTGCCGGCGGGCGCCAGCAGGCCGAACCACGACTCGAACACGTAGGAAGGCAGGCCGGCCTGGGCGATGGGCGGCACGCTGGGCAGCAGGGGCGAGGGCTGGCGCGAGGTCACGCCGATGATGCGCAGCCTGGCATCCTGCAGGTAGGCGCCAACGCCGGCATTGGGCACGATCACCGCCTGCGCCCGCCCGCCGGCCACGTCGTTGGCCGCTTCCTGGGTGGATTTGTAGGGGATGTGCAGCATGTCCAGCCCGGCCGTGCTCAGGAAATAGGCCATGGCCAGATGGGTGGAGCTGCCGATGCCGGCCGAGCCGTAGTTCAGCTCGCCCGGGCGCTTCTTGGCATAGGCAATGAATTCGGCCACGTTCCTGGCCGGCAGCGCGCTGCTGATCATCAGCACGTAGCTCTGGGTGCCGATATTGGCCACCGGCGTGAAATCCTTGACCGGGTCATAGTGCGGCTTGGCGCCCAGCGCGGCCGTGACGAAGTGGCTGGACGCGGCCATGAGCAGCGTGCGACCGTCCGGATCGGCCCGCCCCACGTTGGACGTCCCGATGGCGCCGCCCGCGCCAGGCCGGCTTTCGATGATGATGGTCTGGCCCAGCTGCTGGCCCAGTTCCTGGTAGAACGTGCGCGCCAGCAGTTCCCGGGCTCCGCCCGCCGCGAACGGCACGACGATGCGGGTGACCTGGCCGCCCACCTGGGCCTGCGCGGGAAGCGTGGGAACGGCGGCCGCCACGCAGGCGGCCAGGATTGCGAACCATTTCATGTTGTCTCCTGGGAATGAAGGCGACGGCCCCCGCCGCCGCCATAGTCGTGGCGGACCGGCCCCGTGGCCGGCTCCGGTCACAGCACGCGGGTCACGTCGTCGAACAGCTCGTCGACGGCATAGCGGCGCGGAATCAGTTTCTGGTCGTAGGCGTAGTGGATGATCAGTTCCAGCGCATGGCGGTTGGGCTCCACGCCGAACGGCGTCAGATCCGGCCCGCCGGCGTCCCGCCGGGCCGCGGCCTTGCTTTCCTGCAGCAGCCGGTAGACCTCGCGGACCACCTCCGGACGCGTCTCGCACAGCGCCCGGTCCACGGCCACCATATGGTTGATGGGCACCATGGCGTGCCGGGCACCCCACGCGGCGGCGGCCGCATGGGGATCGGGCAGCACCGGCGCCAGGCGCGGATCGTCGGGCAGGTCCGTGCCGATGATGGCCGCGTCCAGTTCTCCCGCCAGCAGCATCTCCACCATGTTCCGGCCCTCGGCCCGCGTCACCCCGGGCGGATCGGCAAATTCGGCCAGGTGCCCGTCCTCGAACGTCACCCAGCGTATTCCGTTCAGGTCCACCCCATAGTCGTCGGCCAGGATGCCCCGCACCCAGGCCACCGTGGTCTGGGCGTAGGCCCGGATCCCGATGCGTTTGCCGGCCAGCTCCGCCACCCGCAGGCGGCCACGCTCGACGTTGTGGACCAGGCAGTGATGCTGGTAGCGGCCCGCCCCCACCACGGCCGGCATCAGCACCAGGGGCTTGCCGTAGGCCTTGGCCTGCAGGAAGGTCACCAGCGCCAGCTCCGCCACGTCGAAGGCGCCCTCGCGCACCACGCGCTTGAACGCCCGGTTGGCGGTCTTGACCGGATCGAACTCGAAACCGACGGACGCCGATGCGAGCTCGCCCCGTTTCAGGGCCAGCGTGTTCGGATAATCACCCAGCAGGGTGCGCAGCATCGTCGAACCCATCACGCCCCCCTTGCCGAGGCGGCGTCCAGCGCGGGATACAGAGCCCGGGCCGTGCGATGGAAGATCCATTCCCGTTCTTCGCCGGACAGCGAGGCGGTGGCCTCCAGGGCCTCGCCCAGCAGGCTGGCCAGGCTGCCCGCCGATGCCGGGAAATTCGATCCCCAGGCGATGCGGCGGACGCCGAACACGTCGATCGCGCGCCGCAGGAAGCTGGCCTGCGTGGCCGCCCCTTCGCGGGCCTCCCGGACGTTGTGGGTGGTGAACTTGAAGAACAGGTTGGGATGGTCCGCCAGCGCGAACAGGCTGGCCGCCGCCGCATAGGGTGGGCCGTCGTCCAGCCGGGGCCGGGCGAAGTGGTCCAGCAGCACCCGCACGCGCGGGAAGCGCCGCAGGATATTCTCCAGTTGCGGCAGGCCATCGGCCCGCAGCTGCACGCACACGGGGATATCCAGTTCCTGCGCCTGCTCCCAGGCGGGAAAGCCCAGCGGGTCGTCCAGCCGCGCGGCGTGGTCGGCCGCGGTGTGGCCGGCGATGAACACGCGCATGCCCTGCAGCCCGCGGCCGTGCCAGTAGGCGACGCGCTCGGCGGCGCCGGGCTCGGCCAGGCCGATCGAATAGACGCCGATGAAACGGTCCGGCCGGGCGGCGACGGAATCCGCGACATAGCTGCTGTCGTGGCCATAGCAGGTGGAAGCCTGCACCAGCGCGACCTGCGCGATGCCTGCCTCGTCCATGGCCGCCAGCATGGCCTCGCGCGTGACCGGCCGCTCGCGCGACCAGTCGGACTGCCGGCCGGACAGCGGCGCCAGCGGATAGGCCTGCTGGTCCGAGGCGATGACGTGGGTATGAAGATCGATGATCGATGTCGGCTTGGGATGGGACACGGGGACTCCTGATCGAAGGCGCCCATCATGCCCGCATCAACATAAGCAAACCACTTAATAATCCGGCGATTATCATAAGCATTCACTTATGAAATTCCGGAGAGATCCGCCATGGCGAGACTCGACTGGTACATCCGCGCCAACCTCAAGCCGCGCCACCTCCAATTGCTGGTGGCGCTGGACGAGCTGCGCAACCTGGGCAAGGTCGCCGCCAGCCTCAACATCACCCAGCCGGCGGTGTCACTGGCTCTGTCCGAGCTGGAGAAAGGCCTGGGCTTCAAGCTGTTCGACCGCACGGCCCGGGGGGTGCAACCCAACGTCTACGGCGAATGCCTGATCCGCCAGGCCCGCGTGATGCTGAACACCCTGGCCCAGACCCGCGACGAGTTGCGCGCGCTGCTGTCCGGCGCATCCGGCCGGGCCGCGCTGGGCGCCATGCCCGCGATGACTTCGGCGCTGGTGCCCCAGGCCCTGGCCGCCCTCAAGCGGGTTTCGCCCACGACCACGGTGCACGTGCAGGAAGGCTCGATGAACACGCTGCTGCCGCAGTTGCGGCGCGGCGACCTGGACGTCCTGGTGGGCCGCCTGTCCAGTTGGCCGTCGGCGGACTTCGAGGAAGCTCCGCTGTTCGAGGGGTCGAGCATGGTCGTCGTGGGCCGCCAGCATCCCCTGGCCGGGGCGTCGTCCCTGCACTGGCGCGACCTGGCCCCCTATCCCTGGATTCTGCCGCCGGTCGCGTCCCTGCCCCGGGAGCCGCTGGAGGCCGTGTTCCAGGAACACGACATCGCCATGCCCAGCGACTACATCGAAACCCTGTCGGTGCCGGTCATCGCGACCTACCTCCAGTCCACCCAGGCCGTCGGCCTGCTGTCCCGCGTCGCGGCGCGGCACTACAGCGATCTCGGCATGCTGGCCATCCTGCCGCTGGAACTCCCCGGCCTGTTGCGCCCCATCGGCCTGACCTGGAGCAAGCAGCGCGCGCTGTCCCCCGCCAGCGAACGCCTGATGCACTGCCTGCGGGAGGTCTCGGCTGATTATGGTCCCCCCCCTACGCCCTTCGGGCGCCCCCCAGGGGGCGATGCGGGTGGACCGGCAAAGCCGGATCCACCGCATCCTGGGCCCGGCGCCGGGCCGCCCCAAGGCGGGCCCAGGCCCCCTCGGGGGGCTGCCGCGTAGCGGCTGGGGGCTCACCATCCAGGGCGCGCGTCAGCGCGTAGGGGGGCCTCTCTCTAGTCCAGCGGTCCGGGGGCTGGCAGGGTGACGACCTTGGAGAACGGTTCGACGGGCTGTTTGCCGGGGCCGTGGGTCAGGAAGTTGTTGGGGTTGACGGCGACGCCGCCCAGCCGCACCTCGAAATGCAGGTGGGAGCCGGTGGAGCGGCCGGTGCTGCCGACGGCGGCGATGCGCTGGCCGCGCTTGACCAGGTCGCCCGGCTTGACCAGCAGCTTCGACGCATGGGCATAGCGGGTGACCAGGTCATTGCCGTGGTCGATGTCTATCATGTAGCCGTAGCCGGAATGGAATTCGGCCACCTGCACGACGCCGCCCGCCGCCGCCACGATGGAAGTGCCCGACGGCGCGGAGAAATCCACCCCTTCGTGCAGGGAGCGCGTACCGGTGAAGGGGTCGACCCGCCAGCCGAACGAGGAACCGTTGTACCCCTGCGTGACGGGCATGACGGTGGGCGTCATGGCCTTGCGCACCGACAGGGTCGTCAATTGCGCGTCCAGGACGCTGAGATAGTCGGAGCGCTCGGCCAGTTGGGCTTCGAGATGATCGAGTTCGGAGCTGACGTCCTGGGGCGACATGGGCTGCGGCGACACCAGCAGCCCGCCGCGGCCCGGCACGCCCTTGGCGGAAAACGCCGGGGACACCCCCGCCAGGCCGGCGACGCGCTCGCCCAGCGCATCGAGCTGCATCAGCTTGGCCTGCATTTCACCCACGCGCTTGGCGAGCAGGTTGATGTTCTCGCGCAGCACCGCCTGCTGGCGGGCTTCTTCGCGGCTGCGCTCGGACAGGCCGGAATCGCTCCAGGGCCAGGCGATGCCGGACGCGGCGTAATTCAACAGTACGGCCCCGAGAATCAGGGCGGCACCGATTGCGGCGATCATCCCCGCAGCGAAACGGGGGGTTATGGTCAGCGTCCTCGCCTCGGACAGGCGCGGATGCACTATGATGATCTGCACGGAACGTGCCTCCTGGCGTGAGAGACGCGCCTTGCTCGGCGCCCCGTATCCTCTTGAATGTTCCCGAGACTCCAGGGAGTTCGTGATCGAAACTTTTCGTACCCGGCCCGCCGCGCCCTTCCGGAAGCGGCGCAAGCCGCAGACCCAGGCAGATCCCGCGCAGTACACCGCCACGCTGGCGTGCCTGGGACGTGACGGCAAGGGTGCCAGCCTGCTGGGCACCGCCCGCCGCCTGCTGGACCTGCAACGCCAGGTCTGCGCCGCCCTGCCCGCGCCCCTGGGCCCAGCCTGCCACGTGCTGCGCTTCGAGGATGGCCAATTGACGCTGGGCGTACCGGCCGCGGCCCATTCGGCCAAATTGCGCCAGCTGGCGCCCCGGCTGGTGGCGGCCTTGGAAAAGCAAGGGTGGCAGGTTAACGGAATCGCCGTCCGCGTTCAAGCAACGCTTACCCGTCTGGAAGAGACCGGATTGTCCCGCCCGGCCCCGCGGGCCCCGACTCGCCAGGCCACCGAGCTGGGCACCCAGGCCCTGGCCGAACTGAAAAAGAGGTTACCCCCCCCTACGCGCTGACGCGCGCCCCCCAGGGGGCGATGCGGGTGGACCGGCAAAGCCGGATCCACCGCATCCTGGGTCTAGTACCGCTGTCTTGGGGCGTAGCATTGTTGCTATCGCTGGCTGCCAGCGGTAGCACCGGTGATTCAGTTCAAGGTGGTTTCCCTAGACCCAGGAAACCGCGGATCTGGCTTTGCCAGTCCGCCGGTTTCGCCCCCTGGGGGGCGCCCGTAAGGGCGTAGGGGGGGTCACACGGTCACCCAGTCTTCGCGGAAGGCTTGGGGGGCGACCGACTTCGATTCGAAGGTGGCCAGTTCCCAGGCGTGGCGGCGCTCCAGCAGGGCGCGCACGAGCTGGTTGTTCATGCCGTGGCCCGACTTGTGGGCCACGTAGCGGGCGATCAGGGGCTTGCCCACCAGGTACAGGTCGCCGATGGCGTCCAGGATCTTGTGCTTGACGAACTCGTCGTCGTAGCGGAGCCCATCGCTGTTCAGGACGCGGAATTCGTCCATCACGATGGCATTGTCCAGGCTGCCGCCGCGCGCCAGGCCCGCGGCGCGGAGGTTTTCCACGTCCTGCATGAAACCGAAGGTGCGGGCGCGCGCGATTTCCTTGATGTAGGAATGCTTGGCGAAGTCGATTTCGGCGAAATTCGACGTGGCGTCGATGGCCGGATGGTGGAAGTCGATGGAGAAGGCCAGCGAGAAGCCGTCATAGGGTTCGAGCCGGGCCCATTTGGCGGAGGCGCCTTCGCCCTCGCGCACTTCGACCGGCTCCAGCACCCGGATGAATTCCTTGGCCGCGTTCTGTTCCTCGATGCCCGCCGATTGCAGCAGGAACACGAAGGTACCCGCGCTGCCGTCCATGATGGGCACTTCCTCGGCCGTCAGGTCCACGTGCAGATTGTCGATGCCCAGGCCCGCGCAGGCGGACATCAGGTGTTCGACGGTGGAGACCCGCACGTCCCCCTGCTGCAGCACCGACGCCATGCGCGTGTCGCCGACGGCCATCGCGGAAGCGGGCAGGTCGACGGGTTCGGGCAGGTCGATGCGGTGGAAGACGATGCCGGTATTGGGCGCCGCCGGACGCAGCGTGATCTCGACGCGCCGCCCGGAATGCAGACCGACTCCGGTGGTTCGAGTGACGCTTTTTATTGTGCGCTGGCAAAGCATGGCGGCTAGGAATCCGGGTTAATACTATATTGTAACGTTTCCGTGTTAGAGCGGGTCGGACGCCACAGGTTCCGATACGGCCGCGCACACCGTGCCGCGGCCGTGCCGGAAACGGAATTACAGCTGCTTGAGCAGGGTTTCCGCGTCGCTGATTTCGTACTTGCCGGGCGCCTCGACGTTCAGCACCTTGACGGCGCCGTCGTCCAGCAGCATGGAATAGCGCTGCGAACGCACGCCCATGCCACGCTCGGTCAGGTCGAACTCCAGGCCCAGCGCCTTGGTCCACTTGGCCGAACCGTCGGCCAGCATGCGGACCTTGCCCTGGCTGCCCTGGTCCTTGGCCCAGGCACCCATCACGAACGCGTCGTTGGTGGCCACGCACCAGATCTCGTCCACGCCCTTGGCCTTCAGGGCGTCATGGTTCTGCAGGTAGCTGGGCACGTGCTTGGCCGAGCAGGTGGGCGTGAAGGCGCCCGGCACGGCAAACACGGCAATCTTCTTGCCCTTGACCAGATCCGCGACCTGGAACGCGTTGGGGCCGAGCGAGCAGCCCTCGGTCTCCACGGCGATGAACTCGGTCAGGGTACCGTCGGGGACGCGATCGCCTACTTTGATGGTCATGGAAGACTCCTAAAAAAAATGTCCCCCCCTACGCGCTGACGCGCGCCCCCCAGGGGGCGAAACCGGCGGACTGGCAAAGCCAGATCCGCGGTTTCCTGGGTCTAGTGGGGACTGGTTGGGTTGTACCACCGGTGCTAGCGCAGGCAGCCTGCGAAGCAACAGCGCCAGGACCTCACGATACAGGAACTAGACCCAGGATGCGGTGGATCCGGCTTTGCCGGTCCACTCGCATCGCCCCCTGGGGGGCGCGCGTCAGCGCGTACGGGGGGGCTCACCCACCCAGCAAGCTGATTGAGCCTTGGCTCAATCAGCTTGCTTGCGCAGGAAGGCCGGGATGTCCAGGTGCTCCATGCCCGAGCTTTCCAGCGCCTGCACGCGCATCGACGCATCCCGCGGGTTGCGGAAGACCGTAGGCGTGTCGTAGTCGTGGTAGTTGGTGCCACCCGCCTGGGCGTTGTAGGCCGGGACGTTGTCCGTGCCCGTGCGCAGTTGCTGCATGGTGTTCTGCACCAGCTGCGGCTTGGCCTTGGTGCGGCCCAGGCCGGTCGCCACGACGGTGACGCGCAGGTCTTCGCCCATCGCATCGTCGTACGACACGCCGAAGATCACGGTGGCGTCTTCCGCGGCGTAGCTGCGGATGGTGTCCATGATCTCGCGGGTCTCGCGCATCTTCAGCGAACGGCTGGCGGTGATGTTGACCAGCACGCCGCGGGCGCCGTTCAGGTCGATGCCTTCCAGCAGCGGGCACGCGATGGCCTGCTCGGACGCCACGCGGGCGCGGTCCACGCCGCTGGCGATGCCGGTGCCCATCATGGCCTTGCCCTGCTCGCTCATGATGGTCTTGACGTCTTCGAAGTCGACGTTGACGTTGCCGTCCACGTTGATGATCTCGGCGATGCCGGCGCAGGCGTTGTGCAGGATGTCGTCGGCGGACTTGAAGCAGTCTTCCTGCGTGGCGTCTTCGCCCAGCAGTTCGTACAGGTTCTCGTTCAGCACGACGATCAGCGAATGCACGTGCTCCGTCAGGGCGTCGATGCCTTCCTCGGCCATGCGCATGCGCTTGCTGCCTTCGAAGTTGAAGGGCTTGGTCACCACGGCCACCGTCAGGATGCCGAGTTCCTTGGCGACCTCGGCCACCACCGGGCCGGCACCGGTACCGGTGCCGCCGCCCATGCCGGCGGTGATGAACACCATGTTGGCGCCCTGCAGCGCGTCGCGGATTTCTTCGCGGGCGGTCTCGGCGGCGGCGCGGCCCTGCTCGGGCTTGGCGCCGGCGCCCAGGCCGCTGCGGCCCAGGCGGATCTGCACCGGCGCGTTGGTATGCGACAGCGCCTGCATGTCGGTGTTGGCGCAGATGAACTCCACGCCCTGCACGCCGCGACGGATCATGTGAGCAACGGCGTTGCCGCCGGCGCCGCCCACACCCACCACCTTGATGACCGTTCCACGGGTATCGGTGTCTAGCATTTCGAATTTCATAATGACCTCCGGGGGTTCTGGCGGATAAGTGGCGGCTGGGAAATGTGAAATGTGAAATGTGATCGGGCCGGAATCGACCATCTGACTGACCCCGCCTTGGGATCGCGCTTCACGTTTCACCTTCCCCGGTCACGCACCTCCTCGACTCAAATAAAAAAACTGGTTTGAACGGACTGCTGGATACTCTGGACCTGCAACTGCACGGACTCAAAGAACGGGCACTGCTTCATCGGACTGCGAAGGACTGCACGATTCGGGCAACGTATGCGACGGGGGATCGCTTCAAAAATTCCCCAGGAACCACTCTTTCATACGAGAGAAAACCTGTGTGACATTTCCGGTCTGCTGCGCCACCTTGCGGCCGCGCACGCGCTGCAGCCGGGCCTCGGCCAAAAGGCCCATCACGGTCGAGAAGCGCGGGCTGCGGACCACGTCCGCCAGGCTGCCGGTGTATTCGGGCACGCCCAGGCGCACGGGCTTCAGGAAGATGTCCTCGGCCAGTTCCACCACGCCGGGCATCTGCGAGGTGCCGCCGGTCAGCACGATGCCCGACGACAGCAGCTCGTCGTAGCCCGACTCGCGGATCACCTGCTGCACGAAGGTGAACAGTTCCTCGACCCGCGGCTCGATCACGGCGCCCAGCGCCTGGCGCGACAACTGGCGCGGCCCGCGGTCGCCCAGCCCGGGCACCTCGATGCGTTCGTCGGGGCTGGCCAGCACCTGCTTGGCCACGCCGTAGCGCAGCTTGATCTCTTCGGCATCGGGCGTGGGCGTGCGCAGCGCCGCGGCGACGTCGCCGGTGATCTGGTCGCCGGCAATCGGAATGACCGCGGTGTGGCGGATCGCGCCGCCGGTGAAAATGGCGATGTCGGTCGTGCCGCCGCCGATGTCCACCAGGGCCACGCCCAGTTCCTTTTCGTCGGGCGTCAGGCAGGCCAGGCTCGAGGCCAGCGGCTGCAGGATCAGGTCCTGCACTTCCAGGCCGCAGCGGCGCACGCACTTGACGATGTTCTGGGCCGCGCTGACCGCGCCGGTCACGATGTGCACCCGCACTTCCAGGCGTATCCCGCTCATGCCGATGGGCTCGCGGATGTCTTCCTGGCCGTCGACGATAAACTCCTGCGTCAGCACGTGCAGCACCTGCTGATCGGTCGGGATGTTGATGGCCTTGGCGGTCTCGATGACGCGCGCCACGTCGGTGGCGGTGACTTCCTTGTCCTTGATCGCCACCATGCCGCTGGAATTGAAGCTGCGGATGTGGCTGCCGGCGATACCCGTGAAGACGTCCCGGATCTTGCAGTCGGCCATGAGCTCGGCCTCCTCCAGCGCGCGCTGGATGGAGTTGACCGTGGTCTCGATGTTGACGACCACGCCCTTGCGCATGCCGCGCGACTCATGCTGCCCGAGACCGAGCACTTCGAAGCGCCCTTCAGGCAGCATCTCGGCCACGACCGCCACCACCTTGCTGGTGCCGATGTCGAGGGCAACGATCAGATCCTTGGTTTCACGAGTCATGGTCTTTTCTGGTTAGGTTGCATGGTTGATGCAGGTTTCCTTGGATTCGGTTTGGCGCTGGCCGGCGGCCGGGCGGTGGTGACCGCGAAGCCGTTCGGATAGCGCAGGTCCGCATGTTCCAGCTTGCCGATGCGCGACTCGATCACCGGAATCGCCTGCACGAAGCGCTGCACGCGGGATTCCAGCGATGCGGTGTCCGTGCCGGGCGCGGTGGTCGGCTCGCGTCCCAGGTCGATGATCGCGCCGTTGGACAGCTCCACCTGCCAGGCGTAGCGGGGCGTCAGCACCACCCGCAGCGGATCGAGCTTGACCGGCGCGAACCAGCGCGTCAGTTCGGCGTAGCGCTGCGCCACCAGCTTCTCCGAGCCCTCCGGGCCGCCGAAGATCGGCAGTTGGCGGTCGTCCTCGGCCTCGCCCAGATTGGCGGTGAACGATTCGCCGTAGGTGTTGAGCAAGCGGTTCTCGTTCCACAGCCCCAGCGGCTGGTGCTCCTGTATGGTCACGACCAGCGAATTGGGCCATTGCCTGCGCAGCGAGGCCTGCCGCACCCAGGGCACCGTCTCGAACACCTGGCGCATCTGCTCCAGGTTGGCGGTAAAGAAGTTGCCCGTCAGCCGGCCGGCGATGGCCGGATGCACGCTGGCCGGCGTCACATGCTGGAGCGTGCCATCCTCGGCCTCGATCCAGATCGTCTGCAACGCGAATACCGGTCGCTGCGCCAGCCACAGCAGCGCGCACGCCGTCAGCACCAGCGCCGCGGCGAGGTACAGGGTATTGGCGATGAGGTTCAGGGTACGGGAGTCGTTCCACACAGAGTGTCCGATTCAATCTCTTACGAAGACCGGCCTGAAACCTTGCAGCGGGCGTCCTTCAGGATCTCCACGCACAGGGTTTCATAGTTCATGCCGTCGGCGGCGGCCGCCATCGGCACCAGGGAATGGCCGGTCATGCCGGGCGAAGTATTGACCTCCAGCAGATAGGGTTGGTTGTCGGCGTCCAGCATCACGTCCACCCGCCCCCAGCCTTCGCAGCTCAGGACGCGATACGCGGCCTCGCTGATTTCCTGGACGCGCTGGGTGACCGCGGGCGGCAACTGCGCGGGGCACAGGTAGCGGGTGTCGTCGGTGAAATACTTGTGTTCGTAGTCGTAGTTGCCTTCGGGCGCCACGATCTCGACCACCGGCAGGGCCCGCGCCGAGGCGCCGGTTCCCAGCACGGCCACGGTCAGCTCGCGGCCCTGGATGAAAGCTTCGGCCAGGACGTGCTCGTCGTACTCGGCCGCCAGGTCGTAGGCCGCGCGCATGCCGGCCAGGTCCGTGACCTTGGTCACGCCTATGGTGGATCCCTCGTGCGGCGGCTTGACGATCAGCGGCAGGCCCAGGCGCGTGGCCACCGCGGCCAGGTCGGACTGGCGGTCCAGGGTCTCGAAGCGCGGCGTGGGCAGCCCTTCGTGGACCCAGATGCGCTTGGTCATGGTCTTGTCCATGGCCAGCGCGGAGGCCAGCGGCCCGCTGCCGGTATAGGGGACACGCAGCAGTTCCAGCGCGCCCTGGATCGTGCCGTCCTCGCCATAGCGTCCATGCAGGGCGATGAAGACGCGGTCGAAGCGTTCCTCGGCCAGCTCGGCCAGCGAGCGCACGCCGGTGTCGAACAGGTGAGCCTGGACGCCCGCGCTGCGCAGGGCCTTGTGCACGCCGGTGCCCGACATGATGGACACGTCGCGCTCGGCGGACTTCCCGCCGTACAACACACCGACCTTGCCGAATTGCGCGCTCATTGCCCTGTCCCTTCCTGATCCGATGCTGGAGCGAACAGCGCTCCCATTCTTGCCGGCATGCTGCCGATGGAGCCGGCGCCCATCGCGATGACGACATCGCCGTCGCGCGCGAAATCCGCGATGGTCTGCGGCATGTCGGCGATGTCCTCGACGAACACCGGCTCGACCTTTCCGGCCACGCGCACGGCGCGGGCCAGCGAGCGGCCGTCCGCCGCCACGATGGGCGGCTCGCCCGCCGCATAGACCTCGGCCAGCAGCAGCGCATCGGCCGTACCCAGCACTTTGACGAAATCCTCGAAGCAATCCCGTGTGCGTGTGTAACGATGGGGCTGGAACGCCAGCACGATGCGCTGCCGCGGATAGGCGCCGCGCGCCGCTGCCAGCGTGGCGGCCATTTCCACCGGGTGATGGCCGTAGTCGTCGATCAGCGTGAAGCTGCCGCCACCGTGTTCGGCCTTCACCGGGAACACTCCCGCCTGCGTAAAGCGGCGATTGACGCCCTTGAACGCCGCCAGCGCCTCGCGGATGGCGTCATCCGGCACGCCCAGCTCGGTCGCCACCGCGATGGTGGCCAGCGCATTACGCACGTTGTGCTCGCCGGGCAGGTTCAAGGTGATGTCCAGCGGCGGCAGTTCGACCTGCCGGTCGCGCCGCCTGACGGTGAAGCACATGCGCGGGCCGTCGGTGTGGACCTCGGTCGCCCGCACCTGGGCATCGGCGGAAAAACCGTAGGTCGTGACCGGCCGCGACACGAAGGGCAGGACCTCGCGCACGTTGGCGTCGTCGATACACAGCACCGCGGTGCCGTAGAACGGCATCCGCTGCGTGAATTCCACGAACGCGCTCTTGAGCCGCGCGAAATCGTGGCCGTAGGTATCCATGTGGTCGGCGTCGATGTTGGTGATCACCGACATGACCGGCAGCAGGTTCAGGAACGAGGCGTCCGACTCGTCGGCCTCGACCACGATGAACTCGCCCTGCCCCAGCTTGGCGTTGGCGCCCGCCGAATTCAGGCGGCCGCCGATGACGAAGGTCGGATCCAGCCCGCCGGCCGCCAGCACGCTGGCGATCAGGCTGGTGGTGGTGGTCTTGCCGTGCGTACCCGCCACCGCGATGCCGCGCTTCAGGCGCATCAGCTCGGCCAGCATGACGGCGCGCGGCACGACGGGGATGCGCTTGTTGCGCGCGGCGATCACTTCCGGGTTGTTGCCCGCGACCGCGGTGGACGTGACGATGGCGTCCACGCCCTCGACGTTGTCGGCGCTGTGGCCCTGCGTGATGTGCGCGCCCAGCTCCGCCAGCCGGCGGGTGGTGGCGCTGTCGGCCAGGTCGGAGCCGCTGATGCGGTAGCCGAGGTTCAACAGCACCTCGGCGATCCCGCTCATGCCGGAGCCGCCTATGCCAACGAAATGGATGTGTCGGATTCGATGTCTCATGATGTATCAGCGTCGCGCCGCCGCCTCGCAGATGTCGGCGATCCGCTCGGTAGCGAACGGATGCGCCAGCGCTCGCGCGCGGGTCGCGGTTTCGGCCAGTTCGGCCCGTGTGCGTTGGCGCAGCCAGCCGGCCAGCCAGTCGGCCGTCAGGGCCGATTGCGGCTGCAGCCATCCGGCCTGCGCATCGCTCAAATACTTGGCATTGGTGGTCTGGTGATCGTCCACCGCGTGGGGAAACGGCACGAACAGGGCCGCCACGCCCGCCGCGCAGACCTCGGCCACCGTCATCGCGCCGGACCGGCAGATGACCAGGTCGGCCTCGGCATAGGCGGACGCCATGTCGGCGATGAACGCGCGGCAGTCGGCGTCGACCCCCGCCCGGGCATACGCGGTGCGCAGTTCGTCGATGTGTTTCTCGCCCGCCTGGTGCACCACCTGCGGACGCGCGTCCGCCGGCAGCATCGCCAGGGCGGCGGGCACGGTGCTGTTGAGCGCCTGCGCGCCCAGGCTGCCGCCCACGACCAGCAGGCGCAGCGGACCGGCGTGGCCGGCGAAGCGTTCGGCCGGCGGCGCCACGGCGGCCACCTCGGGCCGGACGGGATTACCGGTCAGCTCGCCGGGCAAGGCGCCGGGGAAGGCTGTCAGCACCTTGCTGGCCCAGCGCGCCAGCACGCGATTGGTCATGCCGGCCACGGAGTTCTGTTCGTGCACCACCAGCGGCGTGCCGCGCAGGCGCGCCATCAGCCCGCCGGGCAGCGCCACATAGCCGCCCATGCCGAGCACTACGTCGGGACGATGGCGGCGCAGCGCCGACAACGCCTGGGCCGCGGCACGGGCCAGCGTGAACGGCAGCTTGAGCAGCGTGGCCGGGCCCTTGCCCCGCACGCCGGAGAAACGCACGGGCGCCATCGGAATGCCCTGGGGCGGCACCAGCCGGCCCTCCATGGCGTCCGGGTTGCCCATCCAGACCACGTTCCAACCGCGCGCGCGCAGCGCGCCGGCTACCGCCAGCCCCGGCATGATGTGGCCGCCGGTACCGCCGGCCATGACCATCAGCGTGCGCGGCGCGTTCATAGGCGCCCTCCGCGCATCAGGATGCGGTTCTCGTAGTCCACGCGCATCAGGACGGCCAGCGCCGCCATGTTGGCGATGATGCCCGAGCCGCCGAAGCTCATGAAAGGCAGCGTCAGGCCCTTGGTCGGCAGGAGCCCCAGGTTCACGCCCATGTTGATCAGCGCCTGCACGCCTATCCACAGCACCACGCCCTTGGCGACGAGGCCGCTGAACACGCGGTCCATGGCGATGGCCTGGCGGCCAATCTCGAAGCCCCGGCGCACGATCACGAAGAACAGCGTGATCACCACCAGCACGCCGACGAAACCCAGTTCCTCGCCGATCACGGCCAGCAGGAAGTCGGTGTGCGCCTCCGGCAGGTAGTGCAGCTTCTCCACGCTGGCGCCCAGCCCCACGCCGAACCACTCGCCGCGGCCGAAGGCGATCAGCGAATGCGACAGCTGGTAGGCCTTGCCGAGCGCGTTGACCTCGGTCCAGGGATCCAGGTAGGCGAACAGCCGCTCGCGCCGCCAGGGCGCGGCCCAGATCAGCAGCAGGAAGGTCGACACCAGCACGGCGGTCAGGCCGCCGAACAGCTTGCCGTTGATGCCGCCCAGAAACAGGATGCCCATCGAGATCGCGACGATGACCACGAAGGCGCCCAGATCGGGCTCGAGCAGCAGCAAGAGGCCCGTGGCGGCCATCGCGCAGGCCATGGGCAGGAAGCCGCGCACGAAATTCTGCATGTAGGCCTGCTTGCGCACCGTATAGTCGGCGGCATAGATCAGCACGGCCAGCTTCATCAGCTCGGAGGGCTGGAAGTTGACGAAGCCCAGCGGCAGCCAGCGATGCGAACCGTTCACTTCCTTGCCGATGCCGGGAATCAGCACCGCCACCAGCAGGAACAGCGCCACGCCGAACACGGGCATCGAGAACTTCTGCCACACGTCCATCCGGATGGTGAACGTGGCCGCGGCCACCACCACCCCCAGCGCCAGGTACAACGCATGGCGGATCAGGAAATAGTAGTTGCCGTAGTTGGCGAACTTGGGCGAGTCGGACAGCGTGACCGACGCGGAATACACCATGACCAGCCCGATCAGCAGCAGCGACAGGGCCGAGGTGACGAGCGCGGCGTCGTAATTCAGCATCCGCGTGCGGCTGGGCCGCACGGCGTTGACGCTACCGGTCAGTTCGGCGAACAGGCTCATCGGGCTACACCTCCCCCCGGTCGGCCGCGAGGGACTGCACGGCGTCGACGAACTGGTCGGCGCGGTGCTTGTAGTCGCGGAACATGTCGAAGCTGGCGCAGGCCGGCGACAGCAGCACGGCATCGCCCGGCTGCGCCAGATCCAGGGCGGTGCGCACGGCGGCGTTCAGGTCGTGGCCGGTGGCCAGCGGCACGCCGGCGTCCTTCAGCGCCTCGGCGATCAGCGGCCCGTCGCGGCCGATCAGCACCACGGCGCGCGCATGCAGGGCCACGGCGCGGGCCAGCGGCGAGAAATCCTGCCCCTTGCCGACACCGCCGGCGATCAGCACGCTGCGCTGTCCCAGCCCCTCCAGCGCGGCGACGGTCGCGCCCACGTTGGTGCCCTTGCTGTCGTCGATGAAGTCGACGCCGGCGATGCCGCGCACGAATTCCACGCGATGCGGCTCGCCCCGGTACTCTCGCACCGCGCGCAGCAGCGGCGCCCAGGGCAGCCCCAGGCTGCGCGCCAGCAGCAGCGCCGCCTGGACGTTCAAGGCGTTGTGCAGGCCCCGGATCAGCAGCGCATCGACCGGCATCAGGCGGTTCACCCGGCCGTCGGGACGGGTCACGACCTCGCCCTTCTTGCGCTTGGGCGGCGGCGCGTCGAAATCCTCGGCCGCCGCTTCGGCCAGCCAGGCCACGCCGTGGCTGTGGTCCAGCCCCAGGTCGCCCGTGGCCACCGGCGCCTCGCGCCCGAAGCTGCGCACGTGCTCGGCATCCAGCCGCTCGACCATGGCGGCCACCTGGGCATCGTCGCGGTTCACGACAGCCACCGACGAGGCCGCGAGCAGCCGGGCCTTGGCCGCGCCGTAGGCGCGCATGTCGCCGTGCCAGTCCAGGTGGTCCTGGGTCAGGTTCAGCACCGCGCCCGCGTCGGGCCGCAGGCTGTGCGTGGTTTCCAGCTGGAAGCTGGACAGTTCCAGCACCCAGACGTCCGGCAGGCGGTCCTCGTCCAGCGCGGCGATCAGCGCGGTCAGCGCGGCCGGGCTGATGTTGCCCGCCACGGCCACCGAACGGCCGGCGGCTTCGATCAGGTGCCCCGTCAGCGCGCAGACGGTGGTCTTGCCGTTGGTGCCGGTCACAGCCAGCACGCGCGGCGCATACGAGCGGGTCGCAGCCAGTTCGGCCAGGGCCAGCGCGAACAGTTCGATCTCGCCGATGACCGGAATCCCGCGCTCGCGCGCGGCGCCGACCAGATCGCCCGCGGGCGCCGCATGCGGCGGCAGGCCCGGGCTGATGACGACGCACTCGACGCCTTCCAGCAGGGCGGGATCGAAGACGCTCGCACCGCCGCTGTCCCGCATGGCGTCCGCGCCCAGCCGGAAGTCGGCATGCGGCGCCGCTTCCCGCAGGGCCTGCAGGCCCGCCGGTTCGGCGCGCGAGTCGGCCACGCGCAGGCCCCCGTCCGCCCGTGCGCACCAGCGCACGGCGGCCGCGCCCGACTCGCCCAGGCCCAGGACCAGGGTGAACGGCGCTCGCGCGGCGGTTTCAACGGGGGTTTGCATGTTCAGCGATTCGTCCGACACGGTTCAACGCAACTTCAACGTCGCCAGTCCGATCAGCACCAGCATCATGGTGATGATCCAGAACCGGACGACGACCTGGGTTTCCTTCCAGCCGCTGACCTCGAAGTGATGGTGCAGCGGTGCCATCTTGAATATCCGCCGGCCCTGGCCGTAGCGTTTCTTGGTGTACTTGAACCAGCTCACCTGCAGGATGACCGACAGCGTCTCGACCACGAACACGCCGCCCATGATGAACAGCACGATCTCCTGCCGCACGATCACCGCCATGGTGCCCAGCGCGCCGCCCAGCGCCAGCGCGCCGACGTCGCCCATGAAGACCTGGGCCGGATAGGCGTTGAACCACAGGAAAGCCAGCCCCGCGCCGCCCAGGGCGGCGCAGATCACCATCAGCTCGGAGGCGCCCGGGATGTAGGGGAACAACAGGTAGCGGGAATAGTCGACGCGGCCCACGACGTAGGCGAACACGCCCAGCGCCGTGCCCACCAGGACGGTGGGCATGATGGCCAGGCCGTCCAGCCCGTCGGTCAGGTTGACCGCGTTGCTGCTGCCGACGATGACCGCCCAGGTCAGCGCGATGAAGCCGATCACGCCCAGCGGATAGCTCACGCTCTTGAAGAAAGGCACGATCAGGTCGGCGCGCGGCGGCAGGTGGTAGCCGAAGCCGCCCGAGATCCAGTCGACGAACAACGACCAGGTGCCGCCGGCGTCCGGCGCCGAAATGGCGAAGGCCAGGTACACCGACGCGACCAGCCCGATCAGCGTCTGCCAGAAGAATTTCTCGCGCGCGGGCATGCCTTCCGGATCCCGCCGCACGACTTTGCGGTAGTCGTCCGACCAGCCTATCCAGCCGAAACCGAAGGTGACCAGCAGCACGACCCAGACGAAGCGGTTGCTCCAGTCGGCCCACAACAGCGTCGACACGCCGATGGAGATCAGGATCAGCGCGCCGCCCATGGTGGGCGTGCCGCTCTTGATCAGGTGGGTTTCCGGACCGTAGGTGCGGACGGCCTGGCCGATCTTGAGCGCGGTGAGCTTGCGGATCACCCACGGTCCCGCCATCAGGCCGATGAGCAGCGACGTGGCGCACGCGAGCACCGCGCGCAACGTGATGTAGCTGAACACCGAGAAAGCCCGGTAATCCTCGGATAACCACTGGGCCAGTTCAAGCAGCATGCTTATTACCAATAGAAGAATGATCCGACGGGGGGCCGGCCTGCAACGCCTGCACCACCCGCTCCATGCGCATGAAACGCGAGCCCTTCACCAGTACCGACGCGGGACCGGCCGCGATCACGGCGGGCGCCACCAGCTCGACCGCAGCGGCATGCATGCCGCCGGCGCCGAACGCCTGGACGGAGTCGCGCGTCGCCTCGCCCAGCGCGAACAACGCGTCGATGCCTCGTTCCCTGGCATAGGCGCCAACCTCGGCGTGCATGGCCGGGCCCTGGTCGCCCACTTCGCCCATGTCGCCCAGCACCAGCACCCGTGGGCGTGGCAGCGTGGCCAGCACGTCGATCGCGGCGCGCACCGAGTCGGGGTTGGCGTTGTAGGTATCGTCGATCAGCAACGCCCCGCCGGACAGGCGGTGCCGCTGCATGCGGCCCTTGACCGGCGCGAACTCGGCCAGGCCGCGGGCGATGACCTCCAGGTCCATGCCCGCCGCCAGCGCGCAGGCGGCGGCGGCCAGGGCATTGCGTACGTTGTGCAGGCCCGCCGCGGCCAGCGCCACGTCGGCCTGGCCGTCGGGCGTGCGCAGCTGGAAGCGGGTCTCGAAGGCATCCAGCCGCAGGTCCGCGGCCGTGACCTCGACCTCGCCCGACAGGCCGAAGCGCAGGCAGCGGCGAGCGCCGGCCAGTTCGGTCCAGACGGGGGTATAGGGGTCGTCGCCGGGGAACACCGCAACGCCATCGGCCGCCAGGGCCGAGATGACGGCGCCGTTCTCGCGCGCAACGGCTTCCACCGTGTGCATGAACTCCTGGTGCTCGCGCTGGGCGTTGTTGACCAGCGCCACGGTGGGAGCGGCGATGCGCGACAGCTCGGCGATCTCGCCGGGATGATTCATGCCCAGTTCGATGACGGCGCAGCGGTGCGTATCGCGTAGCCGCATCAGCGTAAGCGGCACGCCGATCTCGTTGTTCAGGTTGCCCTGCGTCGCCAGCCGGCCGTCGACGCCATGGCGCGCGGCGAAGATGGCGGCGATCATTTCCTTGGTGGTGGTCTTGCCGTTGCTGCCGGTCACGCCCACCACCGGGATCGCGAACCGTCCGCGCCAGGCGGCCGCCAGGTCGCCCAGGGCGCGGCGGGTGTCGGCCACGACGACCTGCGGCATTCCGGCATCCTCGACGGGACGCTGCACCACGGCCGCCGCCGCGCCGGCCTCGTGCGCCGCGCGCACGTAGGCATGGCCGTCGAAACGCTCGCCGCTCAGGGCGAAGAACAACTCGCCGGCGGCCACGTTGCGCGAGTCGCTGCCGACGTGGGAGAACGCCATGCGGTCGGCACCGGCCTCGCCGTGCACGACGCCCCGCATGGCTTGCGCCGCGTCGGCTACCGTCATCAACCCGCCGGGGGCGGGCTCGGCGCGATAGGTGGCCAGGACGGCCGCGGCCTGTTCGACGTCCGAGAACGGATGGCGAACGCCGTCGATTTCCTGATAGGCCTCGTGGCCCTTGCCGGCCAGCAGGATGATGTCGTCGGGCCCTGCCTGGACGATGGCTTCCCGGATGGCGAGCGCGCGGTCGGGCCGGACGCGCACGGGGCAGCCCTCGGCCACGCCCGCCAGGATCTGGTCGATGATGGCCTGGGGCCGCTCGCTGCGGGGATTGTCGCTGGTCACCACGACGAGATCAGCATGGGCGCACGCCACCTGGGCCATCTGCGGCCGCTTGCCGGGATCGCGGTCGCCGCCGCAGCCGAATACGCATATCCGCCGGCCGCCACGGGTGCGCGCCACCGGCACGAGGGCCTCGAGCGCGCGCGCCAGGGCGTCCGGGGTGTGCGCGTAGTCGACCACGACCAGGGGCCCGCTTTCGCCGGGGGCACGGCCCGGCGCCGGCACCGCCTGCAGACGGCCGGCCGCCGGCTGGGCGGACGACAGGGCGGACGACACGCGCTGCACGCTCCATCCGAGCTCAAGCAACACGCCCGCCATCGCCAGCAGGTTGGAAACGTTGTGCTCGCCCAGCAGCGGTGTGGCGATCTGCACCGCGTGGGCCTGCCAGTTCAGGGTGAAGACCATGCCGCTGCCGGTGGCATGCAGGTCGGACGCGCGCAGCACCCGGGGCGCCGCATCGCCGGCCTGCGCCGGCTCCAGCGTGTAGGCGGTCAGCGCCACGGCCCGGCCGCTGGCCTGGAGCGAGGCGAGCAGCCGCCGGCCGGCCTCGTCGTCCTGGTTCACCACCGCCGCGGCCACGCCCGGCCACGAAAACAGCCGCGCCTTCTCGGCCTCGTAGGCGGCCATGTCGGGGTGGTAATCCAGATGGTCGCGGGTCAGGTTGGTGAAGGCGGCGATGTCGACGTGCAGGCCGTCCATCCGCCCTTCGGCGATGCCGATCGACGACGCCTCGATCGCCACCGCCGCGACGCCGTCGCGGCGCATGTCGGCCAGGGCGCGGTGCAGGGCTACCGCATCCGGCGTGGTCAGGCCGGTGGCCAGTGCCCGCGAACCGCCGTCGGGCCCAGGGATCTGGATGCCCAGCGTGCCGATCACGCCGCAGGGCATGCCGCCATCGGTCAGCGCGCGCGCGATCCACTGCGTGCACGAGGTCTTGCCGTTGGTCCCGGTGACGGCGATTACCTTCATCTCGCGCGAAGGGTCGCCATACCAGCCGGAGGCGACGATGCCCAGCGCGGCCTTCAGGCCCGCCACCGGCAGAGCCGGAATGCCCCGTTCGGCCAGGTTGCGCCTGAGCGCGGCCGTGCGGTCGGCCATGGTGTCTTCGAACACCACCGCGCTCGCCCCGCGCTCGAGCGCCTGGCCGATGAAATCGCGGCCGTCGCTGCGGGCGCCCGCATAGGCCAGGAAGATGTCGCCCGCCTGCACCGCCCGGGAGTCCAGGCGCAAATGCGAACCTGGAGAGGCATGCTTGCGCAGCCACTCCAGGATGGAGGCGGGAGACGTCGCCATCGTCACAGGCTGTCCTCCAGCGGATGCTCGGGGATGACGAGCGACTTGAACGGCGCGTCGGGTTCGACACCCAGCATGCGCAGCGTCCCGCCGGTGATCTTGGAGAACACCGGTCCGGCCACCGCGCCGCCGTAGATGCTGCCCGCCGTGGGTTCGTCGATCATGACCGCCACGACGATGCGCGGATTCGACACCGGCGCGAAGCCCGAGAACGACGCGACGTACTTGGTGGCGTAGGCACCGTTGATGATCTTGCGCGCGGTACCGGTCTTGCCGGCCACGCGATAGCCCATGACCTGTGCCTGCGAGGCCGTGCCGCCCGGCCCCACCACCGCCTCGAGCATCTGGCGCATGGTGCGCGCGGTCTTCGAGGAATAGATGCGGGTGCCGGCGGGCGGGCGCTCGGTCTTCAGGAAGGTCAGGGGCACGGTGTCGCCGTCGCGCGCGAACGCGGTGTAGGCGTGGGCCATCTGCACCAGCGACACCGACAGGCCATAGCCGTAGGACATGGTCGCCTTCTCGATGGGCCGCCATTTTTCATAGGGCCGCAGGCGGCCCGCAACCGCGCCGGGGAAATCGAGCTTGGGCGCCTGGCCCAGGCCGAGTTCCGTGTATTTCTCCCACATCTCCTTGTTCTCGATACGCTGGGAGATCAGGGTGGTGCCGATGTTGCTGGACTTCTGGACCACGCCGGCCACGTCCAGCTTGCCATAGCCGTGGGTGTCCGAAATCGTGCGCCCGTAGAAGGTCATGCGGCCGCCGCCGGTGTCGACCACGGTCGAGGGCTGCACCCGGCCCAGGTCCAGCGCCAGCGCGATCGAGAACGGCTTGATGGTCGAGCCCGGCTCGAAGGTGTCGGTCAGCGCCCGGTTGCGCAGGCGCGCACCGGTCAGGGTCTCGCGGTGGTTGGGGTTGTAGGTGGGCATGTTCGCCAGGGCGAGGATCTCCCCGGTGCGGGTATCCACCACGATGGCGGCGCCACCCTTGGCCTTGTGGCGCTCGACGGCTTCTTGCAACTGCGAAAACACTAGGTACTGCACCCGGGTATCGATGGACAGGGTCAGGTCGTGACCGTTGGCGGGCGCGCGCACCGCCTGCACGTCCTCGACCACCCTGCCCAGGCGGTCCTTGATGACCCGGCGGCTGCCCGCGCGGCCAGCCAACTGGGAATTGTAGGCCAGCTCGATGCCTTCCTGCCCGCGGTCCTCGACGTTGGTGAAACCCAGCACATGGCCGAGCACCTCGCCCTCGGGGTAATAGCGCAGCGTCTCGCGCTGCTGGTGGATGCCGTCCAGGCCCAGCGCCGCCACCTTCTCGGCCACATCCACCGGCACCTGCCGCTTCAGGTAGACGAAGGTCTTGTCTTCGTTGGCCAGCTTGCGTTGCAGGTCGCGCAGGGGGATCTCCAGCAGCTTGGCCAGTTCGGCCAGCGTGCCCGGAGGCGCCTTGACGTCCTCGGGAATGGCCCAAACAGCGCGGGCCGGCACGCTGGAGGCGACCACGACCCCGTTGCGATCGGTGATCTTGCCGCGGGAGGCCGGCAGCACCAGCGTACGGGCATAGCGCGACTCGCCCTGCTTTTGCAGGAACTCGTTCGACAGCCCCTGCAGGTACAGCGCGCGCACGGCCAGCGCCGTGAATCCGGCGAACAGCATGAACAGCACGAAGCGCGACCGCCACGCCGGCAGCTTCAGGTTCAGGACAGGATTCTCGGACGAGAAACGGACACGGCGCTTCATCGCGCACCTCCCGCTTTCGGCTTGGCCGGCAGGGGAACGCCCGGCGGACCATAGGGCAGCAGGGCCGGACCGCTCTGCGCGTCGCGCGACTGCGCCAGGTAGATCGTGCGCGCGGGCGTGACCGGCTCCATCTTGAGCGTCTTGCGGGCCACGTTATCGATCAGCGCGTGCTTGGCATGGTCGGTCTGCTCGAGCTGCAGCCGGCGCCAGTCCACGTCCAGGTCGCGCGCCACGGCCTGGGCGCGCTCCAGTTCGACGAACAGGCTGCGCGCCTTGTACTGGCTGCTGACCAGGGACAGTGCGCACCCTATCAGGGCCACCGTCAGGACGAAGAGCAGGCGCCCCATGCCGGCCTCCTATGCGCTGGCGAAAGTATGGGCGCGCGGGGTGCGCGTCCGGGCCGGCGGGCGCCGCTTGGCGGCGGGCGTCTCGGGCGTCTTGACAAAAGCCCTGCCGCCCTCGGCCGGCAAGGCCGTGTGGGTACGCTCGGCCACCCGCAGCACCGCCGAGCGGGCGCGGGGATTGGCGGCGACCTCGGCCTCGGTGGGCAGGACGCGGCCGATCGAGGCCAGCACCGGCTGCGGCCGCTCGCTCTCGCGCAGCGGCAGGCGCGCGGTTTCCGCGCCGGGCCGGGCCGCGGCGGCGATGAACTGCTTGACGATGCGGTCTTCCAGCGAGTGGAAGCTGATCACCGCCAGCCGGCCGCCGGGCGCCAACAGGTCGAGCGCCGCGGCTAGCGCACGCGGGAGCTCTTCAAGCTCCTGATTGAGGTGAATCCGTAGAGCTTGAAAGGTGCGGGTCGCTGGATGCTGGCCCTTCTCCCTCGTGCGGACTGCACCAGCCACGATGTCGGCAAGCTCGCCTGTGGTCGTGATAGGCCGTTTCTCGCGGCCAGCTGCAATCGTCTTTGCAATCTGGAAAGCAAACCGTTCTTCACCATAGCGTGCTATGACCTCCCGCATGTCATCGATGCTCGCATGGGCGAGCCATTGCGCGGCGGTTTCGCCGCGCGTCGTATCCATCCGCATATCGAGCGGGCCATCGCGCATGAAGGAAAATCCACGCTCGGCGTCGTCGATCTGCGGAGACGAAATACCCAGGTCCATCATCAGGCCGCTGATGCGGGCGATCCCCAGTCGGGACATTTCCTCGGCCAGTCCGCCAAAACCTTCGTGGACCACCGTCACCCGGCGGTCCTGCTCAGCCAGCGCGCGAGCCACCGAAATGGCCTGCGGATCCTTGTCGAACACCACCAGCCTGGCCTCGGGCCCGAGCCGCGCGAGCAGTTCGCGGGCGTGGCCGCCTCGGCCGAAAGTGGCGTCGACCCATACCCCGGCGCCAACGCCGTCGGCGGGTACGGCCAACGCGTCTATCGTCGGCTCGAGCAGGACGGGCCGATGCAGGAATGGGGTCGTCACGGCGTCAGAAAGAAAACTGGTTCAGGACTTCGGGCATGCCCTGCGCCAGCATCTCCTGCTCGCGCTGGGCCAAAACGGCAGCGTCCCACAGCTCGAAGTGAGCGCCCAGGCCGAGCAGCATCACCTCGCGCGTCAGGGCGGCGGCGGTGCGCAGCTCGGGAGCGATCAGGATGCGGCCCGCGCTATCGAGCTCGACATCCTGGGCGTTGCCCAGCAGCAGCCGCTGCAGCGCGCGCGCCTGCATCGGAAATGCGGCGATCTGCTCGCGCTTCACCTCCCAGATGGGACGGGGGTAGATCAGAAGGCAACCGTCGGGGTGCCGGGTCAGGGTCAAGCGGCCTTCGGCCTGCATCATCAGCGCGTCACGATGCCGGGTAGGGATAGACACCCTTCCCTTCGCATCGAGCGTCAGCGCGCTGCTACCCTGAAACACGGCTTTTCACCCCACTTTTTTGCACAAAATTCTACTATTTCCCACTCTAAATGAGCGATTACGCGGGGTCAAGCCGCCCGATCACGGTTTCTTCAGTAGTAACAAGGACTTAGGCGCACTTCCTCAAACCTTCACATTGCGAAATACTCTATGAAATCAGTGCATTGGCATTTGAAGTGAAGGTGTCGCGTGAAGAAAAACCGGAGAAGTGACATAAAAGGGGCGACAAGGTAACAAAACACTGCCCTTGGCCCAGGCGCCACGCGGGTCCGGCGGCTGCCGGACCCTGCGACCGGGGGCGCTACTAGCGTATTCCTACGACTAGGCCCGGCCTGCGCGGCTGGAAATAATGGCCTCCATAACGACATGCGCCGTCCCACCGCGGCCGGCGCCACCAAGGAGACGCCATGGAGACCCCCTGCATCGTGGGATGGGGCCATACCCCGTTCGGCCGCCTGGACCATTTCGACCTGGAGGGACTCATGGTCGAATCCACGCGCCTGGCGCTGGCCGACGCCGGGCTGCGGGCGGGGGACGTGGACGCGGTATTCGTGTCCCACTTCAACGCCGGCATGGTGCCCGACGGCTTCCCGTCCTCCCTGCCCTTCGGTGCCGACGACGACTTCCGCTTCACGCCCGCCGTGCGCCTGGAGAACGCCTGCGCCTCCGGGTCGGCCGCCATCCACGCCGCGCTGGACGCGATCGGCTCGGGCCGCATCCGCACCGCCCTGGTGGTGGGAGCCGAGAAGATGACGGCCGCCGACGGCCCGGCCGTGACCGCGGCGCTGGCCCGCGCGAGCTACCACCGCGAGGAAGGCGCGCGCGGCCTGACCTTTCCCGGCATCTTCGCCCTGATCGCCCAGGAATATTTTGCCCGCCACGGCGACCACGGCGCGACGCTGGCGCGGATCGCCGCCAAGAACCACGCCAACGGCGCCCGCAACCCGCTCGCCCACCTGCGGCGCGACCTGGGTTTCGATTTCTGCAACACGGTGTCCGAGCGCAATCCGCTTATCGCGGCACCGCTGCGCAAGACCGACTGCTCCACCGTCGCCGACGGGGGCGCCGCGCTGGTGCTGGCCGCCGCCCCGCTGGCGCGCGATTTCCGGCGCGCGGTGCGCTTTCGGTCCACCGTCCAGGTCAACGACTTCCTGCCCATGTCCCGGCGCGATCCGGTCGCCTTCGAAGGACCGCGCCGGGCCTGGCGGCGCGCGCTGGACGAAGCCGGTATCGGCATCCGCGACCTCGACCTGGCCGAGGTCCACGACTGCTTCACCATCGCCGAACTGCTCAGCTACGAAGCCATGGGGCTGGCCGAGGCCGGCCAGGGTGTCCGCTGCGTCGACGACGGCACGGTAGCTCCGGGCGGCGCGCTGCCCGTCAACCCGTCGGGCGGCCTCAAGGCCAAGGGCCATCCGGTCGGCGCCACGGGCGTGTCCATGCACGTCATGGCGGCCATGCAGCTGTGCGGCGAGGCCGGGGACATCCAGGTGCCGGGTGCCGAACTGGCGGGCGTCTTCAACATGGGCGGCTCCGTCGTCGCCAACTATGTCAGCGTGCTGGAACGCGCAGTCTAGGACCGATCCCGATGAATGTCGTCCAATTGCTGGTGCGCGCCGCGCGGACCCACGGCGATCGCCCCGCCCTGTACCACGGGGCCTCGCGGCTGCTCGACTACCGCGGGCTGGCCGCACGCGCGGCGGCCGTGGCCGGCGGCCTGCGCCGCCGCGGCCTCGTGCCCGGCGACCGGGTGGCGCTGTTCATGGCCAATTGCCCGGAATACCTGGAAGCCCTGTACGGCGCCTGGTGGGCCGGGCTGGCCGTCGTCCCCATCAATGCCAAGCTGCATCCGCGCGAAGCCCTGTTCATCCTGGAACATGCCCGGGCCGGCGCGCTGTTCATCAGTCCGGACCTGGCGACGGGCCTGCTGCCCCTGCTGGACGAGGCGCCGGCGATCCGCCACGTATTCGAGACCGGCACCGCCGGCTACCGGGACCTCCTGGGCGCCGTCCCCGTGCCGCCCGCCCCGCGCCGGCCCGAGGACCTCGCCTGGCTGTTCTATACCTCGGGCACCACCGGGCGCCCCAAGGGCGTCATGCAGACGAACCGGATGCTGCTGGCCATGACGGCCTGCTATTTCTCGGACGTCGATCCCGTGGACGCGGACGATGCCGCGGTCTACGCCGCGCCCATGTCCCACGGCGCGGGGCTGTACAGCCTGCCGCACATGGCCGCGGCGGCGCGCCACGTGGTGCCGGCATCCGGCGGCTTCGATCCGGCGGAGCTGGCCGGCCTGGCATCGAGCGTGGGCCGGCTGTCGATGTTCGCCGCCCCGACCATGGTCAAGCGGCTGGTGGCCCACGTCGAGGCGGCGGACGCCGACCCCTCCGGCTTCAAGACCCTGGTCTACGGCGGCGGCCCCATGTATGTGGAGGACATCCGGCGGGGGCTGGCCGTGATGGGCGACCGCTTCGTCCAGATCTACGGCCAGGGCGAATCGCCCATGACGATCACGGCGCTGCCGCGCCAGCAACTGGCCGACCGCGGGCATCCACGCTGGCTGGAGCGCCTGGCCTCGGTGGGCTACGCCCAGTCGCAGGTGGAGATGCGCGTGGCCGACGAGCACGGCGCCCCCCTGCCCGACGGCGAAATCGGCGAGGTCCAGGTGCGCGGCGACGTGGTCATGGCTGGCTACTGGCGCGACCCCGAGGCCAGTGCCCGGGCGCTGCGTGGCGGCTGGCTGTGGACCGGCGACGTCGGCGCGCTGGACGCGGAGGGCTTCCTGACGCTGAAGGATCGCTCCAAGGACGTCATCATCTCGGGCGGCTCCAATATCTATCCGCGCGAGATCGAGGAAGTGCTGCTGGCCCATCCCGGCGTGGCCGAAGTCGCGGTGGTCGGCGCGCCCGACCCGGAGTGGGGCGAGGAGGTCGTGGCCTTCGTCGTGCCCCGGGACGGCGCGCCGCCGGATCCGGCGGCGCTCGACGGCCTGTGCCTGGACCGGATCGCGCGCTTCAAGCGCCCCAAGCGCTACCGCTTCGTCGATGCACTACCCAAGAACCACTACGGCAAGGTTCTGAAAACCGAGCTCAAGGCCGCGCTTGCCGGCGGCCGCAACGAGCCAGCCCCTCCCAAGGAGACGACATGAAGACCCCTGTTGCACGCTTGTTCGGCCGCGCCGCGCTGGCCCTCGCGCTGGCCGCCTCCTGGCCCGCCCACGGATCGGAGAAGAGCTTCCCCACCCGGCCGGTGAAGGTCATCATCCCGTTCGCGGCCGGCACCTCGCCCGACGTGGTCATGCGCATCGTCGGCCAGAAACTGGGGGACATCTGGGGCCAGCCCCTGATCGTCGAGAACCGTCCGGGCGCGGGTGGCGCCATCGGCGCGACCGCGGTCGCCCAGGCCCAGCCCGACGGCTATACCCTGCTCTATACGGTCAACTCGGTGCTGTGCGCCAACCCCCACCTGTACGGCAAGCTGGGCTACGACGCCTTCAAGAGCTTCGCGCCGGTGTCGCTCATGGTCAACCTGGGCTACGTGCTGCTGGCCCGAAGCGACCTGGGCGTCAACAACATCGCCGAGATGGTCGCCTATGCGAAGAAGAATCCCGGCAAGCTCACCTACGGGTCCGCCGGCAACGGCTCGGGCAACCACATCGTGATGGAGCTGCTGACCAGCATGACCGGCACCCGCATGCTGCACGTTCCCATGAACACGAACAAGGTGCTGGCGCTGCTGAGCGGGCAGATCGACCTGGCCATGGAGCCCTATACCAACGGCGTCGCCGCGGCACGCGACGGCAAGGTGCGGCCGCTGGCGGTAACGCTGGCCAAGCGCAGCGAGAACATTCCCGACGTGCCGACCGTGGGCGAGACCGTGCCCGGCTACGTCGCCGACGCCTGGCACGGCCTGTTCGCCACCGCGGGCACGCCGCCCGAGGTGGTCGACAAGATCAGCGCCGACGTCGCCCGGGTGCTGGCCATGCCCGACGTGCGCGAGCGCCTGGCCACCGCCAGCCTGGAGCCGGTAGGATCGACGCCTGCCGAACTGCGCGACATCGTGCGGCGCGACTACGACAAATGGGGCGCCGTGATCCGCAACGCGAACATCCGGCTCGATTAGGCCACCACCGGTGGATATACACAGAACGCGGGACAACCAGAAGGAGACGACATGACGACCTCGACCGCCAAATGGCGCTTCACCAAGGGCTTGCACGATCTGGGCAACGGCCTGCACGCCTACCTCGTTCCCGACGGGAGCTGGGGCTGGTCCAACGCCGGGCTGATTTCCGACGGCGGCGAATCGCTGCTGGTCGACACCCTGTTCGACCTGCCCATGACGTCCGAGATGCTGGCCAGCATGCGCGACGCCGTGCCCGCCGCGAAGCGGATCGGTGCCCTGGTCAACACCCACGGCAACGGCGACCATACCTTCGGCAACCAGTTGCTGGAGGGATCGCGCATCATCGCTTCCAACGGCTGCGTGGAGGACATGAAGCACCGCCCACCCGAACAATACGCGGGATGGCAGAAGGACTGGCCGAACATGGGCATGGCCGGCAAGTTCTGGCAAGAGGTGATCGGTTCGCGGTTCGACTTCAGCGGCATTCGCCTGACGCTGCCCACCGAGACCTTCGATCACCGCATGGACCTCAAGGTCGGCGACAAGGAAGTCCAGCTCATCGAAGTCGGCCCGGCCCATACGCGCGGCGACGTACTGGTCTACGTACCGCAGGACCGCACCGTCTTCACCGGCGACATCATGTTCGTCGGCGCGCATCCGGCCATCTGGACCGGCCCGGTCTCGAACTGGATCGCCGCCTGCGACCGGATGCTGGGCTGGGACGTCGAGACCATCGTGCCCGGCCATGGCCCGATCACGGACAAGGATGGCGTGCGGGAATTCCGCGATTACCTGATCTACCTGCTGGCCGAATCCCGCCGCTGCCTCGAAGCGGGCATGTCCTTCGAGCAGGCGGTGGACGCCATTTCGATGGACCGCTGGGCGAACTGGGGCGAGGACGAACGGTTGTGCGTCAATGTCTACGCCTGCTACCGCGAAATCTCGGGCGGCGCGCTCCCGGCTCCCAACGTCATGGACATGCTGGCGCTGATGGGCAAACGCCATTTCGCGCGCCAGCCGCACGCCTGCGGACACGAACACTGCGACGGGAACCACTGATGAAACTGACCACCTTCCTTGCCCCCGGCGGCACGGCGCACATCGGCGCGCTGCTGCCTGGCGAAGCCACGATCACGGACTTCACCGCGGCCGACGCCGCGCCCTATTTCCGCAGCATGCTGGACCTGATCGACGCCGGGCCGGCGGCGCTCGACCACGCGCGCCGGCTGGTCGAGCGCCCCGGCGCCACCCATGCCGTGTCGGCCGTGGCGCGGCAGGCGCCGCTGCCCCAGCCCCGCCGCCTGCGCGACTGCCTGTGCTTCGAGACGCACTTCCGGCAATCGCGCGCCAACCGCTACCTGTTCGGCATCGGCACGCAGCGGCTGGACCCGGCCTCGGTCGAGCTGCCGCGCGTCTGGTACGAACGCCCCATCTACTACAAGGGCAATCCCTTCAGCGTGGTGGGCGACGGCGCCGACGTGCACTGGCCGGCGTATTCGCAAGTCATCGACTACGAACTGGAGATCGGAATGGTCACCTCGCGCGGGGGCAAGAACATCCCCGCGGCCGAGGCCGCCTCCCACATCTTCGGCTACACCATCTTCAACGACTTCTCGGCGCGCGACGCCCAGTACACCGAGATGCAGGGCGGCCTGGGCCCTGCCAAGGGCAAGGATTTCGACACCGGCAACGCCATGGGCCCCTGGCTGGTCACCGCCGACGAGATCGCCGACCCCCAGGCGCTGACCATGGTTACCCGGGTCAATGGCGAGGAATGGTCGCGCGGCAACTCCCGGGACATGCACCATACTTTCCTGGACATCCTGGCCTACGTATCGTCCGACGAAACCCTGTACGCGGGCGAGGTCCTGGGATCGGGCACCGTGGGCGGAGGCTGCGGCAACGAACTGGGCCGCTTCCTGAAGCACGGCGACGTGCTGGAACTGGAGGTCAGCGGGCTGGGCACGCTGCGCAACCGCATCGTGGCGCCGCACGTGCCGTCGCCGCCGCCGTTTCCCATCCGCATCCCGGTCTAGGGAACGGCCGCTAGGGCAGGCCCAGCAGGCGGGAAATGAGTTCGCCCACGGTCCGGGCCTCGAGCTTGCGCATCAGCCGCAGTCGGTAGGTCTCGACCGTGCGCGGGCTCAGCGCGAGGTCCTTGGCGATCTGCTTGCTGGTCCGTCCGGCCAGGATCTGCGCCGAGATCTCCCGCTCGCGCGGAGTCAGCGCCAGGCGGACCGGACGCACCGGGCGCAGGTCCTCGAATACCCAGATGGCGCAGGCATAGGGTTGGGCCGGGTCCACCGGCTGTCCGGACACCGCGCACCAGAACAGCTCGCCGTTGCGATGGACCATGATGCGCTCGTCGCGGTGGATGCCCTCGGCCAGCATGCTGCGCACGCCGCGCGCGCCGATGTCCTCGTACTCGGAATGGGAGGGATACAGCATTTCCGTGGTCTGGCCCACCAGTTGCTGGCGGCTGTACCCGAACATGCTCGCGAACGCGCGGTTGCAGCGCTCGATGACCCGGTCGCGCGTCACCAGCAGGCCGACGGGGGCCAGTTCGAAGGCAAGATCCGAAGGGGTAGGCAGGGCGGCGGTCATGGGGCTCGCGGCGAAGGACTTGCCCCGGATGGACGGCCAGGCGCAAAAAATCAAGGCAAAGCAGATCGATAGGCCGGATTCTGTACACGGGCGTCGCCCGCGGGCAGTCATTCCTCTGGGCCGGCCGTTGCCGGACGGCTCTAGCCACCTACCCGCATGCTCGGGCGGACCGCCCTGAACGGCCGAAGCCGCGCGCATGCCTATTTGGTGTTGCTCCGGATGGAGGTTGCCGCGTTTCACCCTGCCGCGACTCGCACGGTTGCCCGTACGAACGGTACGGAGTGGCCGTACCGGTGCGGACATCGTCCGCCCTCGCCGCAGACTCGTCTCTGTGGCCCTGTTCCTCGGCTTCGCGCCCGGGCTTGCGCCCTGGCGATCGCCGGACGGCCGTTAGCCGCCATCCTGTCCTGTGGAGTCCGGACCTTCCTCGATGCCCGAAGGCACCGCGACTGCCTGATCTGCTCTGCGCCGTTATTTTACCGCTGACGGGTGCGGCCGGGGCGGAAAACCTCGGTATCGTCGTAGAACCCCGGCGACGTGTTGTCGGGCCACCAGCCGGGCAGGCCCAGCACCGGCAGCGGACACAGGTCGCGCGCGGTGAAGAAGGGCCAGTTGTCCAGCCAGTCGGCCACCAGCCGATCGATGGTGGTGCGCCGCTGCTGGGGGGAGGCCCGGAAATACGAATCGTCGACCGGCACGATCAGCGTGTGCGCGGTAATGGCCTTGTAGGGCCGAACCAGCTTCTCCAGCAGCCCGTGGCCGACCGCCCAGGGCTCGGTCTGCATCAGCGTCGCGGTGCGGCGTTCGACGAACAGCGTGCGCCAGTCGAAGCGGCGCAGCGCCTGGGCCAGCTCGTCGCTGGAGCAGGCCAGCACCAACCCGTTCTCGTCGAAGATGGTTACCGCGTCCCGCAAGGGCCCCCGGCCCTCGGCGGCGGACGCCTTCTTCAGCGCGCGCGCCTGCATCGCGTTCAACCGCGCCTTCGTCTGCGGGAAGGCGAACCACGCCAGTCCGTTGAAGAGATCGTGCAGGTTGTCCCGCGTGGGAATGCGGCCGGTCTGGTGGATGTGCGCCTCGTAGGCCCGGCCCTCGGGCAGGTCGGACTGCGGCACGAACACCAGCGGCTTGCCCGAGGCCACTCGCGTGCGTCCGCGCGCGCCGTGGCCGCCCTCGCCCGCCGTAAGCAGCCGGTTCAGGCTGTCGCACAAGGGCTCGTCGCCCGAGGGCGCCAGCAACTCGCCCTTGTGGGCGATGCCGGCGAACCAGGGCTGGCCCCAGTCGATGTGGGTCAGATCGAGACCCGCCACGGCAGGGTCTCCCCGCTGGCCAGCGGCACGATGGTCTGCTGGCCGAACGACAGTTCGTCGGGAATGCGGAAAGACTCGCGCACCAGCGTGAGCTTGCCGGTATTGCGCGGCAGGCCGTAGAAATCGGGTCCGTGGAAGCTGGCGAAGCCTTCCAGCGCATCCAGCTTGCCGGCGTCGTCGAAGGCCTTGGCGTACAGCTCCATCGCGTGCAGCCCCGTGAAGCAGCCCGCGCAGCCGCAGGCGTGCTCCTTCAGGCCGCGCGCGTGCGGCGCGCTGTCGGTACCCAGGAAGAAACGCGGATTGCCGCTGGTGGCGACGTCGACCAGGGCCTGGCGGTGCGTCTCGCGCTTGAGCACCGGCAGGCAGTACCAGTGCGGGCGCATGCCGCCCTGGAACAGGGCATTGCGGTTGTACAGCAGGTGCTGGGGCGTGAGGGTGGCGGCGATGGGACCCTCGGCATCGCGCACGTATTGCGCGGCATCGGCCGTGGTGATGTGCTCGAACACCACCTTCAACACCGGGAACGCGCGGCGCAGGGGAATCATGACCCGGTCGATGAAGACCTGCTCGCGATCGAATACGTCGATGGCCGGGTCGGTGGCCTCGCCATGGGTCAGCAGCGGCATGCCGACCTTCTCCATGGTTTCCAGGACCTTGGCGCAGCGGCCCAGCAGGTCCGTCACGCCGGCATCCGAGTTCGTCGTCGCGCCGGCCGGATACAGCTTGACCGCATGGACCGCGTCCGATTCGCGGGCGCGCTGGATTTCCTCGGGTGCCGTATTGTCGGTCAGGTACAGCGTCATCAGCGGCTTAAACGTGTCCGGCCCGATGCCGCTCTTGCCGAGCGCCGCCAGGATGCGGTCCCGATACGCCAGCGCCTGGGACGTGGTCGTGACCGGCGGCTTCAGGTTGGGCATGATGATGGCCCGGGCGAACTGGCGCGCGGAATGGGCGGCGACGGCCTCGAGCGCCTCGCCGTCGCGCAGGTGCAGGTGCCAGTCGTCGGGGCGGGTGATGGTCAGCGTGGAAAGGGTCATGGATGCGGCCAAGGGGCGTATCGGAAGGTCGGCCGGCGCACGCGTATGCCGCGCGCGCCGGCTAGGTTGCCTTCATTTTACGGCCCGAACCCGGCCCCGCGCCAACCCCCGCGCCCGCGCGCGTTCCCGCTCATCCTTTCCGGTTCAGGTCGCCCAGGTTCTCTTTCCGGTTCGAGATGATGCCCTCGAGCCGCTCGTGCATCCGGCTCCCGGCCTGCGCGGCCAGGTCCGCGACCTCCTGGACGTCCAGCGTCGCGTGCCGCCCGCCCCGCAGCAGCACGCGCCCCCCCACCATCACGGTATCGACGTTGGCGGGCATGCCCGAATAGACCAGCGAGTAGTACGGGTCGATCACCGGGGCCATGTTGATGTCGTTCTTGCGGACCAGGATGATATCGGCCTGCTTGCCGGCCGACAGCGACCCGATGGCGTCATCCATCCCCAGCGCCTTCGCGCCGCCCAGCGTGGCGATCTCGACGATGCGGCGCGGTTCGAGCTTGCGGTCCACGTCGGCGCGCTGCTTGTGGGCCCACAGCAGCGCCCGCATGACGGTAAAGAAATCGCCCGTCGCCAGCGCGCTGGACGCATCGACCGACAGGCTCAGGCTGGCCCCCAGCGCCTCCAGCTCCGCGAACTGGATGTAGCCGTTGCGCACCGTCGAATACGGGATCTCGATGGCCGGCGACATGCTGAAGTGCACCTGTTTTTTCACCATCAGCTCGCGCTCGGCGGCCGTGTAGCCCTGGGTGTGGATCATCAGGATGTCCGGCCCCAGCAGGTTGCTTCGATCCATCAGCCCCACGAGTCCGTGCGCCGTGTCGCCGTAGTGGAGCGAGATCGGCAGCCCCAGCTCCCGCGACGCACGCACTTCGCCGACGAAGGTCTCGTCGCTGCCACCGGCCTTCAGCACCGCCGGCGACGGCAGTTGCAGGTTGACGCCCAGCCTCAACCTGGGGTCCGCGCGGCCCCAGTTCGCCAGCGTCGCCTTGACGCCGGCCAGGTCCAGGCGCTCGCCCCGGCCAGGCGTGCCGTACGAGAAACGGGTGCGGGCCCCGACGTCCAGCGCCGCGCGGATCTCGGCATCGGCGTGCGCGACGGACCGCGTGTTGTGCGAGAAATTGTTCAGGCAGGTCACGCCCGACAGCAACTCCTGCATCAGCCCGAACCGGACCGAATGGAAGGCATCGTCCGGCGTGCATAGCGGCGCGGCGCGATTGGTCGTCGGGAAATAGCCGCGCAGGGGATCGTCGCCCCGCACCGAACCGCGCAGGAAGGCGTTCCACAGATGGGAGTGGGCATCGACGAAGCCCGGCATGACGATCATCCCGCGCGCGTCGATGACCTGCGCGCCGGGCACGGACAGCTTGCGGCCCACCGCGACGATGGCGCCGTCGCGTACGTGGACGTCGCCCTCGGGCAGGTCGCCCACGCTCCGGTCCATCGACAGCACATGGCCGCCGGAGATCAGGAACTCGCGGCCTGGCGCCCGCGCCCCTTCCGCCTGGCCCCGCGCCGGGCCCGCCGCGGCGATACCGGTTCCGGCCACCGCCGCCGCCATCGCGCCGCGCAGGAAGTCCCGGCGGTCCAGGCCACCGGTCCCGGCGTAGGCCGCCGAGCGTTTTTCGTTCGCCATGTCATCCTCCCATTTTGCTTTAGATGTACAAAGTTTATTTCTAAAGCAATTGGAAGGAAGGCTGGTGCAAACCCGCCCCCTCGGGCGGGCTCAGTCCACCACCGGCATGCTGCGTTCGACCAGCGAGGCCATGATGCCCGCGCCCAGGGGGATCACCGCGTCGTTGAAATCGTAGCTGCTGCTGTGCAGGAAACAGCCCCGCTCCGCGCCGCCCTGCCCCAGCCGGAAGTAGGCGCCCGGCCGTCCTTGCAGCATGAACGAGAAATCCTCGGCGCCCATCGACGGCGTCAGGTCGCGGATGACGTTTTCCTTGCCCAGCATCGCGGTCGCCACGTCGGCCACGAAATTGGCTTCCCGCGGCGTATTGATGGTGGCCGGATAGATGCGGTCGTACTTCAGCGTGGCCGTCGCCCCGAACGCGGCCGCGATCGACGAGGACAGATCCCGCAGCCGCGTCTCGACCATCTCCTGCACCGTGCGCCGGAAGGTCCGCACCGTACCCACCAGGCGCGCCTCGCGCGGAATCACGCTCATCGCGCCGGGATTGCCGGCCTGCACCGAACAGATGGACACCACCGCCGAATCCAGCGGATTGACGTTGCGCGAGACGATGGACTGCGTGGCGGTAATGATCTGGCCCGCCACCACGACCGGGTCGATCGTCTGGTAGGGGTGCGCGCCATGGCCGCCCTTGCCCTCGATGACGATCTCGAAGCGGTCGGACGCCGCCATCATCGGTCCGGGATTGATGCCGACCTTGCCGGCCGGCAGCCCGGGCCAGTTGTGGAGCGCGTAGATTTCGTTACAAGGATAGGTATCGAACAGCCCATCGTCCATCATGGCGCGGGCCCCGCCCAGCCCTTCCTCGGCGGGCTGGAAGATCAGCACCGCGGTGCCGTCGAAATTGCGCGTCCTGGACAGATAGCGCGCCGCGCCCAGCAGGATGGCGGTATGGCCGTCGTGGCCGCAGCCGTGCATCAGGCCCGGCTTGCTGGAACGGTGCTCGAAGGCGTTGTCCTCGGCCATCGGCAGCGCGTCCATGTCGGCCCGCAGGCCGATCATGCGGCCGCTGTCGCAACGCCGGCCGTGGATGATGCCGACCAGTCCGGTCTTGCCTATGTTCCGGTGCACCTCCACGCCCAGCAGCTCCAGCGCCTTGGCGATGATGCCCGAAGTGCGGACCTCTTCGAATCCTAGCTCGGGATGCGCGTGCAGGTCGCGCCGCAGCAGCGTCAGATCATCGTGAAATTTGCGTATGGCTTCCAGCGGCGAACGCAACGCCACCCCAGCATCCATTCCTGCTCTCCGGTCCTGCGGCCGCTCGGCGGCCCGAATGTCAATCGATAACCGGTCCGTCCGGGAGTTCCCCCAGCGCGGTACGACTTGGTGTCAAAAGCTGAATGTCGCCATACCAGCTTTCAGCATAGCCCCGGGTGTTGTCCGAGTCGGTCATGACCCCCACGCCGATCAGCGTGCCGGGCTCTTCTCCGAACAGCTCGATGTAGTCCTGCACGTAATTGCGTTCGTAGTCCAGCCAGCGGCCCGTGCGCTCGGGACCGGACTCGACCACCTTCAGGCGGATGCGGGACGTGTGGGCATTGGCCAGGTTGGCGCCCACCGGCTTGCCGGTATCCCAGGTGTAGATCAAGGTGGCGTAGGGCACCTCGCGCCCCAGCAGCATGCGCGCGGTCTCGGCCAGCATCTGGTCGCGCAGCGGCAGCTTGCGCCAGTCGCCGTCGAAGGCCAGCACGAGGCGCGCGGGCGCGTCCTCGGTCTCGGGACGGGAACTGTCGGCCCGCTCGATCATCGTGTCGGTGCGCCAGGACCAGCGCACATACGGGGCCTGCGCGGCGGGCAAGTGCACGGGCACCCACATCCCGCTCGCGGCCGATTCCGCCACGGCATGCAGCACCGGGCGCTCGTGTCCGTCCACACTGGCGCGGACGACCTGATAGCGGGTCCGGGTCTTGTCGGGCCGGATGATCCAGGGCCGCCATCCCGCCGGGGTCTCGCCCACGGTCGAGGACGACTGCGACAGCATCAACGCCGCGGCGCCGTCGACCGGGTCCGCCTGCTCGGCCCGCTCGGGGGTGGGTCCGGCACAGCCCGCGACCAGCGCCGCGAAAGCCAGCCACAAAGCGGACGAGCGGATACGAAACGGAACAAATGCAAACATCGGCGAGCGCATCCCGGCAAGGGCATGGAAGGGCAATGTGACCATTCTACCGGCCATAGCGGCCCGCCAAGCGTTGCATCCCCGTCTAAAACCCCGGGGAAACGCCGTTTCTGTTGGAATTTTGTTGTGGCTTTGCCCAGCAAGGCGATATGCTGCGCTCGCGGGGTTATTCCGCAGTTCTGGAGTCTGCCTCTCGCGCACTGCGGTGTGGCCCTGCCAACGATCTGACGATTGAACCCCTTTTTAGGAGTACAGCATGGCCACAGCCAAGAAGGCGCCGGCGAAGAAAGCCGCGCCCGCCAAGAAAGCCGCTCCGGCTAAGAAAGCCCCGGCCGCCAAGAAGGCCGCTCCGGCCAAGAAGGCCGCGACCAAGGCTCCCCGCAAGGTCAACGCCGCCTTCCTCAAGCCCATGACCCCCAGCGCCACGCTGGCCGCCATCATCGGCCCGGCCCCGCTGCCGCGTACCGAAGTCACGCGCAAGATCTGGGAATACATCAAGAAGCACAAGCTGCAGGATCCCAAGGCCAAGCGCAACATCAACGGCGACGCCAAGCTCAAGGAGCTGTTCGGCAAGCCCAGCGTCGACATGTTCGAGCTGACCAAGATCGTCAACGCTCACCTGAAATAAGCAGGCAGCCCCGTCCGACGGGACTCCCGCCAGCGCCCGGCCAACATGGTCCGGGCGCATCGCAGGCCCGGCCTCGCCCGGCCTACGAACCTCCGGCGCCCGCGCCGCGCAGGATCAGGATCTTCCCCTGCCTGGCATCGGTCAGCAGGTACAGTTCTCCCGACGCCCCCATCACGACATCGCGGATCCGGCTGCCCATGCCGGTCAGCAGACGCTCTTCGCGCACGACTTTCTCGCCGTCCAGCTGCAAGCGTATCAACGCCTGTCCGCTCAAGGCGCCGGTGAACAGGCTGCCCGTCCACGAAGGAATGGCCTGGCTGGTATAGAACGCCAACCCGCTCGGCGACACCGACGGCACCCAGCTGTACAAGGGCGGTTCGAAGCCCGGCGGCGACGCCTCCTGCCCGATCCGGCCGCCGCCATACTCTTCGCCGTACGTGTACAGGGGCCAGCCGTAATTCTTGCCGGCGCGCACGACGTTCAACTCGTCGCCGCCCTGCGGACCATGCTCGATCATCCACAATTCGCCAGTACCTGGATTCAGCGCCGCGCCCTGGGGATTGCGATGGCCCAGCGACCAGATCTCGGGCAGCGCCCCCTTGTCGCCAGCGAACGGATTGTCGCGCGGCACGCTGCCATCGTCGTTGACCCGGACGACCTTGCCGTGGTGCGTGTTCAAGCCCTGGGCGTCCGGACGGGTCTGGCGGCTGGAGCGTTCGCCCAGCGTGATGAACAGTTTGCCGTCGCGCGCGAACACCAGGCGGGAACCGAAGTGCAGCGTGCTGGCGAACTTGGGAGACTGGCGGAAGATGACCCGGGAGTCGGCAAAGCGCCAGTGGCCGCCTTCCTGCACCAGCTTTCCGCGCGCGACCGCAGTACTGTTCCCCCTCTCGCCCGCCTCGGCATAGCTCAGGTACACGAGTCCATTGCGCGCGAAATCCGGATGCAGCACCACGTCCAGCAAACCGCCCTGGCCACGAGCGTCCACCTTGGGTACGCCCTCCACGGGCGCCGAGACCTGCCCCTGCCCCGACACCACGCGCAAGCGTCCGGGCCGTTCGGTTACCAGGGCGCCCCCTTGCGGCAGCAGCGCAAGACCCCAGGGGTGCTCCAGGCCCTCGGCCCAGGTGGACAACTGCACGCCCGCAGGCAGCGCCGCGCGAGTCATGGGTACGTCCTGCCCTGGCCGCACGGGCTGGGCCACCGACGTGGCGCCCACCGTGATGCCAAGCGCCACGGCCCATCCGGCCATCCAGCGTCCTGATCTCATGTCGTTCTCCTTGTCCGCGATCATTTCTTGACCGGGAAAAAGGCGTAGCCGTTCCCCTGCGGGCCCACAGGAGGTCCCATCACAGGAAACAAGAGGTAGGAAGACGCTACGCGGAATGCGCGGCCGTAAAAGACAAAACCCCCGGCCGGAGAACCGGTCGGGGGTTTTGGTTGTAGATAGCCTGACAATGACCTACTTTCACAGACGTCCGTCCACTATCATCGGCGCAA
>NZ_JBBUKU010000007.1:0-147668 GCF_038066655.1 Pigmentiphaga sp. YJ18
GACTGGTACATGGACGGCAAGATCAAGATCGACGAACTCATCACCCACACCCTGCCGCTCGAACGCATCAACGAGGGCTTCGACCTCATGAAGAGCGGGCAGTCCATCCGCTCGGTCGTGCTGTACTGACGGCCCCGGTTTCCCCGGGACGCCCATCGGGCGCCCCGGGGGACCTTTCAAGACCCTTCCAGCACGTGCTTTTCCATCCCGGGCGGCCGGTATTTCTTGCGCAGCCTGGACAGCCCCTTGCCGAACCGGCCTTCGATCTCCTCACCCATGCTGGTCAGCATTTCCGCGAGATAGATCTCGTGCAACAGCAGCGTCTGGACAACGTAGATGATGGAGCGGTTGCGCGCATAGGACGCGCTCGGCGCCAGTCCGGGCGCCCGCGTGGAAATCAGCACGCCGTCGAAATCGGTCGTCATCGTCAGCATCACGTCCGTCGCGCCGCGTGAAACGGTCGCATCGCCTTCGTGAGGCAGCACCACCATGTCCGGGTGGCGCTTGAGGTCCTGGATGCCGGAGCCGAATCCGATGATGATGACCTGCACGCCGCGCTCGCACGCCGCTTGCAGCTCCGGCAATAGCGGCGAGATCAGCGCATCGGGACCCTTGATCCAGATCCGCTGGCCGGCGGCCTGAATCAGGTCCACCGTCTTCCGGTCGATCGCATCGGCCCCCTCGTAGAACCACATGAACGTGTCGTTGTCCGGCTGCGCCAGCGCGGCCATGTCGCGCGCCGCGGACGCGCACAGCGCCTGCGTGGAATGGGCCAGGTTGCCGAAATAGTCCTCGGGGTCGAGCGGCGCGTATCGCACCGGCGATTCGTTGACTGCCTGGATGGCCCCCTTGGCCTCGAGCGAACGCAGGACGCCGTACGCATTGGCACGCTGCAGCCCCGAGCGCTTGGCGATCTCGTAGGCCGTGGCGGGATAGGAATTGGCCAGCGCGATATAGGCGCGAGCCTCGTTTTCGTTGAATCCCAGGCGCTGCAAGGTCTGCTGGAGATCTTCGCGCGCACTGCGCGATTCGCGATCGATGGTCTTGGGCATGGACTTGGCGTGGTGGCGGTTTTCCCGAGTTTACTGCACGGCCGCTTGCTCATTTTTTTAGTAGTATCTATTATTACTACTAAACCGAGAACGTGGAAACGCCTTCATGCCCTCTTTCGACCAACTGTTTTCCACCCATGCCACGGTTGCTTTCTTCGTCGAATACGAAAAGGTACTTGCGCAGGTGCAAGCCGAACGCGGACTCATTCCGCCATGGGCCGCCGAACGCATCGGCAGCGACGCCAAGGTCTCGGCCATAGACCTGGCATCGCTGGAGCGTGCGAGCGGACAGGTCGGATTCCCCGTCGCTGCCTTCGTGCGCCAACTGGCCGATGCATGCGGCGAAGCCGGTGAATATCTGCACTGGGGCAGCACCACGCAGGACCTGCTCCTGAGCGCTCGCGCGCGCCAGGTCAACGCGGCCCTGCCGCGCCTGGATAGCCTGCTCGCCGGCGTCCTGGAGCGCCTGGCCGTGCTGGCCGCGCGCTACCGCGATACCCCGATGGCGGGACGCGGCTTCGGCGGCCACGCGCTGCCTATCACCTTCGGGTTGAAGCTGAGCCATTGGACGGTGCCGCTGCTGCGCCATGCCGAGCGCCTGCGGACCCTGCTTGCCCGGCCCATCGACGGAGAACTGGCGGGCGCCATGGGCACCCTGGCATCAATGGGAACCGAGGCGCTGGCCGTGCAGCGCGAGGTGCTGGACCGCCTGGGGCTGCCCATCCCGTTGGCCTCCGCGTCCAGCGCGCGTGACGCGGTGGCCGAAGTCGTCCAGTTCCTCGCGCTGCTGACCGCCAGCCTGGCGAAGATCGCCCAGGACATCGCCCACCTGGCCTGGACCGAAATCGGCGAACTGGCGGAACCGACGGCCGGCACCGCCGGCATGTCCAGCACGCTGCCGCACAAGGCCAACCCCATCCTGTCCTGGCAGATCATGACCGGCGCCACGCTGGTGCAGCGCAATGCCGACGCCATGATCGGCGCGGTCCGGCAGGAGCAGGAACGCTCCGGACACGGTTTCATCGAAGGCCGCGTCGTGCCCGAAGCCTTCATCGAGAGCCACGCCTGCCTGGAAAAGATGCTGGCGCTGCTGGATGGCCTGCGTGTCGATACCCGGCGGATGCGCCGCAACCTGGACGCGACCGGCGGCATGATCGTCGCCGAAGCCGTGCAGATGGCGCTGGCGCCCGCGCTGGGCAGGCTGCGCGCGCACGACCTGGTCCACCAGGCCTGCGCCGATTCGGTGGATCAGGACCGCCCGTTGCTCGATGCCCTGCTGGACATGCCCGCGATCCGCGGCGCGCTGTCCCGCGACACCTTGCGGCAGTTGCTGGATCCGTGCCGCTATCTCGGCGCGGCCGGCGCCGTCGTCGATCAAGTCGTGCGCCAGGTTGGAACCCGCATATGAGCCATCAGATCCCGCCCTGCCTGGGTCCGCGCACGACGGTGTCCGCCCCTTCCTGGCGCCCGCCCGCGGGATGCTGGGACACGCAGTTCCATGTCCTCGGTCCCGAAAGCCGCCATCCCTATTCCCCCGACCGGCACTACACCCCGCCCGCGGCGCGGCTGGAAGACTATTTCACGCTGCTCGATGCGCTGGGCCTGGAACGCGCCTTCGTGGTCCACGCCAATACCCAGGGTCCGTGCAACGACATCTACCTGGAGGCCGTCGGCCAGGCGCCGGAACGCCTGCTGGCGGTCGTGCGCCTGGACCAAACCTGCACGCCGGAAACCGTGCGCGACCTGCACCGGCGCGGCGCGCGCGGCGTCCGCTTCGCCTTCAATCCCCAGCACGGCGGCCGCCTCGATCCCTCGATCGTGCAGCACGTGCTGCGATGCATACGTCCATGGCGGTGGTTCGTCCAACTCCACTTCGACGGCGCCCGGCTGCCTGAACTCGAAGATTGGATAGCCGGCCTGGACGCACCGGTCCTTATCGATCATCTGGGCCGCGTCGCCATCGCCGACGGCCTGGACAGCGCGCCCCAGCGCGCGCTGCTCCGGCTCTCGCAGCAGCGCCACGTCTGGGTGAAGCTGTCCGGCGCTGACCGGGTCTGCGCGCCCGGCGCCTCGTTCGACACCGCGATCCCCTTGATGCGGCGGCTGGCGGAAAACGCGCTGGACCGGCTCACCTGGGGCAGCGACTGGCCCCATACCGGCTATTTCGCGCCCGCGCGCACGCCGGACGACGGCACGCTTTTCGAAACACTCATCCGCGCATTTCCGGTCGAAGACCGGATCGCCATTCTTCGAGACAACCCCGGCCGCCTGGCCGGATCATGAGGAGCACGAACATGAAGCATGGCCTGGTCATCGGCCTGTCGGTCCTTTTTTCGCTAGGCCTGGTGGCCCGCGCCTCGCACGCGGCCGCCCCGGATCCTCTGAACGGTTTTCCCGGCAAGCCGATACGCATCGTCGTGCCTTTCGGTCCCGGTGGATTCAACGATGCGCTCGCCCGCGCCATCGCCGCGAAGCTGTCCAACTCCCTGTCCCAACCCGTCATCGTCGACAACCGACCCGGCGGCGGAACCGTCATCGGCACGAATTTCGTGGCCAAGGCCCCGCCCGATGGCTATACCTTGCTGCAGCTGCCGGGCGCGCACGCCATCAACGCCGTCGCGATGGACAAGCTGCCCTACGACTCGCTGAACAGCTTCAGCTTCATCAGCATGGTCGCCACCTCGCCGTTCCTGCTGGTGTCCGGGCCGGCGTTTCCCGCGAACTCCGTTTCCGACATCGTGCGCATGGCGCGGGAAAAGCCGGGCACCCTGTCCTATTCGTCCTCCGGCACCGGCGGCAACGCCCATCTGATGGGCGAAATGCTCAAGAGCATGGCGAAGATCGACATCCTGCACGTCCCCTACAAGGGCGCCGGCCCGGCCATGAACGACGCCATCGGCGGCCAGGTCGATTTCACTTTCGCCACCTACGCGGGCGCGAGCGGCTCGATCAAGGCGGGACGCCTCAAGGCCCTGGCGGTCACGTCCAAGAAGCGCTGGGCCAAACTGCCCCAGGTGCCGACCATCGCCGAGGCGGGATTTCCCGACTACGAGGCCGAAGGCTGGTGGGGCTACGCCGCACCCGCCAACACTCCCCGCCCCATCGTCGACAAGCTGAACGAAGCCATCCGCCAGGCGTTCGCCTCGCCCGACATCCAGGCCTACCTGACTTCGGAAGGCGTGGACACGGTAGGTTCGACCCCCGAGGAATTCCGGGCCTATCTGGCGAACGAAATCCGCACCTGGCGCCAGTTGATCTCCCAGGCCGGCATCCGGCTGAACTAGACGCACGGGCGGGAAAACCCCCGCCCGTCGTTGTATAGAACAATTCAGTTCGCCGCCGATAGAGTCTCCCGCATCGAAGCCGCCACGCCGTGGCGGTCCGGTTCAAGGAGATTCGTTCGTGGAGCACGTCGTTCGCAACGCCTGGTACGTACTGGGCTGGACCGCAGAAATCGGCACCGGGCCTTTCGCCCGGCGGGTACTGGACGAACCCGTCGTTGCCTTCCGCCAGCGCGACGGCCGGCTTGCGGCCCTGCTGGACCGCTGCGCGCACCGCCTCGTGCCCCTGTCGCTGGGCAGCGTGGTGGACGACACGCTGCAATGCGGCTATCACGGCCTGCGCTACGACGACACCGGCGCCTGCGTGCACGTTCCCGGCCAGGCCAACATCCCCCCCGCCGCGCGCGTCCGCAGCTTTCCCGTCACGGAACGATACGGCGCCGCCTGGATCTGGATGGGCGACCCGGAACAGGCCGACCCCGGGCTCATTCCCGCCATCGAACGCTATGGCGCGCCGGGCTGGACCGTCATCTGGGGCGCCCCCCAGCACCATCGCTCGCACTACCTGAACATCGTCGAGAACCTTCAGGACCCGGCCCACACGACCTACGTTCATCCGGGCACCATCGGCAATCCGGCATCGAGCGACATTGCTCCCGTCATCGAGGAAAGCGAGGGCCACATCGTGACCTACCGCTGGACGCTCGACGCCGAACCGCCGCCCATCGACCGCAAGAACGCCAACTTCAGCGGGCTGGCCGACCGCTGCCAGTACTACCACTTCTTCCCGCCCTGCACCTCGCGCGTGGACGTGGTGACGATGCAGGCCGGCCAGGAGCATACGGAAGCGAACATGGACCTCGGCCTGCGCGCGTTCAGCTACAAGTTCCTGACGCCCGAGACGGACACGGCCACGCATTTCTTCTGGCTGCACGTGCGCAACTTCGGCGTGGGCGACCAGGAACTCGACCAGCGGCTGATGCGCGACATGGGCCGCACTTTCGAAGAGGACAACGTCATCGTGTCCGCCATGCAGCGCGAACAGGATGCCACCGGCGTGCGCCAACTGGCCTGGCTGCGCATCGACGCGGGCCCGAGCCGCGCCCGCCGCATGATCGAGAAGATGGCGGCCGCCGACGCCGCGGCCGCCGCCCCCGCGACCTCGACGGCGCCCTGACGCCCGCCGGTCGCCCGCCCACCCACCCGTTCCGCTTGCGTGCCGCCCAAGGAGGCCACCATGTCCCACCGTCCATACCCTCGTTTCCACCGAGCCTCGCCGCTGCTGGCCGGCCTGGCGCTCGCCCTGGCGGCGACGCAGGCCTGTGCCGGCGCCGCCGACGCCTACCCCGGCAAGCCCATCCGCCTCGTCGTTCCCTTCACGCCCGGCGGGCTGACCGACAAGCTGGCGCGCAGCGTGGCGCACGACCTGCAGGAAGCCTGGCAGCAGCCGGTCATCGTGGAAAACAAGCCCGGCGCGGGCGGCACCATCGGCGCCGACCTGGTGGCCAAGGCGCCCGCCGACGGCTACACGATCCTGCTGGGCACCCATGCGACCCACGCCATCAACGTCACCCTGCTTGCCAACCTGCCCTACGACGCGGTGCGCGACTTCGAGCCCGTCAGCCTGCTGGCGACGGTGCCCAACGTCCTCATGGTGCATCCCTCGGTCCCGGCGCACAGCGTGCAGGAGTTGATACAGCTCGCCAAGCGCAAGCCCGGCTCGCTCAACTTCGTCTCGCAGGGCATCGGTACCTCGGGCCACATGTCGGGCGACCTGTTCAAGTCGCTGGCGGGCATCGACATGGTCCACATCCCCGCGCGCGGTCCGGCGCAGGCCGTCAGCGACGTCATGGGCGGCCATGCCGACATCCTGTTCGACTCGGTCGCGATCGGCATGCCCATCGTGCGCTCCGGCAAGCTGCGGGCGCTGGCCGTGACCAGCCGCGAACGCTCGCCCGCCGCGCCCGAACTGCCGACCATGATCGAGGCCGGCGTCCCCGGCTACGAAATCGTGCTGTGGTTCTCGGTGTTCGCCCCCAAGGGCACGCCGGCCGACATCGTGCTCAAGCTGAACCACGAGATCGCGCGTGCCATGGGCAAGCCCTCGACGCGGGCCGCATTCGTGCAGGAAGGGCTGACGGTCTCGGCGTCCTCGCCGGAGCAACTGGGCCAATTCCAACAAGCGGAAATCACGAAATGGGCGCGCCTGATCAAGGCCTCGGGCGCCACGTCGAACAACTGACAGGCCGGCGCGGGCGGCCTACCAGACGCCCGCCAGGTCCGGCTTCGACGAGGTCCACTGGCGGCTCCCGCCGTTCCGGCGATCGGCCTTTTCCTTGAGCGGGTAGTCCTGGTTGATCTGTTCGGCCGTGCGGGTCAGGACGTTCAGCATGCCGTCGAGCTCCCGGATTCTTTCCGGCCCCAGTGCTTGCAGGATGCGGCCGTTGATGTCGGCGGTGATGGGAAACAGCTCGGCGTGCAGGGCCCTGCCCTTGTCGGTCAGTTCGATGGCCACGCGGTGCCGGTCGCTGCTGCGGCCGACCCGCGACACCAACCCCTTGGCGACCAGGTCGCTGATGGCGCGGGACACGAGGGGCCGGTCGGTATGCGCGCGTTCGGCCAGTTCGGAAGGCGCCAGCGTGCCGTAGTCGGCCAGCATCGCGATCAAGCGCCATTCCCGCCGGCTGATGCCGTAGCGGCCTTCGCACAACCGGATCACCAGCGCCCCGCTGACCGACAGCAGCCTGGCTATCCGGTAGTTCAGGAGTTCCTCGCAATTTGCGGGCTGCTCGAAGGACATGGCTGCTCCTGTGCCGACGGCGGTTGATTAGAACAATCAAGGACATGAAAGCTAGAGTCATTCTCCATAAAAAGCCCAGCAGCCGCAACGCCATACGCCGGCGCGGCCCTGGTCGTTTTCCCTCTACCCAAGGAGCATTGCCCATGACACTTCCCCAACGCGACCGGACACGGCCGATCGCCGATTCGCACGTCTTCGACCTGCGTCTTTCATGGAAGGGATACCGCATCAACAAGCTCTGCAACTCGCTTAGCGAGGCCGCCAACCGCGATGCCTACCGGGCGGACGAAGAAGCCTACATGACCCGCTTCGGCCTGTCCCACGAACAGAAGGCGCTGATACGCGCGCGCGATTTCACCGGCCTGCTCGACGCCGGCGCCAACATCTACTTCCTGCTCAAGCTGGGCGTGGTCACCGGCAACGGCCTTTACGTCATGGGCGCGCGTATGCGCGGAGAAAGCTACGAGGCCTTCCTGGCCACCCGCAACGACAAGGGAGCGGTCTGACATGGGACGCATCATCGCAGGCATAGGCACTTCTCACGTGCCCTCCATCGGCGCGGCCTACGACCGCGGCAAGCAGGCCACGCCGGCCTGGCGCCCCTTGTTCGACGCCTATGTCCCGGTGCGCGAGTGGCTGGAGGAGCTCAAGCCCGACGTGGCCATCATGGTCTACAACGACCACGGCGCCGATTTTTTCTTCGACAAATATCCGACCTTCGCCGTGGGCGCGGCCGACCGCTACGACATCGCCGACGAAGGCTTCGGCGTACGCCCGCTGCCGCCCATAGACGGCCACCTGGAATTCTCGCAGCACCTGTGCGAATCGCTGGTCTACGACGAGTTCGACCTGACGGTCTGCCAGGAAATGCGGGTCGAACACGGATTCCTCGTGCCCATGCACCTGTGCTTCGACCATACGCCCGGATGGAACGTCGCGGCCGTGCCCTTCGCCGTCAACGTGCTGCAGCATCCTCTGCCCACCGCGCGCCGATGCTACCGGCTGGGCCAGGCCATACGGCGGGCCGTCGAATCCTACCCGGCCGATCTGCGCGTCGTCATCCTGGGCACCGGCGGCATGTCCCATCAGTTGACCGGCCCCCACTTCGGCAAGATGGACCAGGACTGGGACCAGGACTTCCTGGACCGCATCGAACGCGACCCCGACAGCCTGTGCGAGCTCACCCACCAGACGCTGATGGAACGCTACGGCGCAGAGGGTATCGAGCTGATCATGTGGCTGGTCATGCGCGGCGCGCTGTCGAACCGGGCGCGGCGCGTCCACCGCCACTACTACGCCCCCATGACCACCGGCATGGGCCTGATCACGCTGGAGGAGCCGGTATGAGCGAGCGTACCCAGGTCGGCATCGTCGGGGCCGGCCCCGCCGGACTGCTGCTTTCCCACCTGCTGCACCGGGAAGGCATCGAATCCATCGTGTTCGACAACCGCAGCCGCGAACACGTGCAGCAGCGCCTGCGGGCCGGGGTGCTGGAACAAGGCACGGTCGATCTACTGGCCGAGGTCGGACTGGGCGAACGCATGCAGCGCCTGGGCATGCCGCAAACCAGCCTCGACTTCCGCTACGCCCGGGCCTCGCACCGCATAGACTTCGCGCAGGAAATCGGCCGCACGGTCATGGTCTATCCCCAGCATGAAGTGGTGCACGACCTGATCGAGGCACGGCTGGCCGCCGGCGGCGACCTGCGCTTCGACACCCCGGTCACCGCCATCCGGGACCTGGAAGGCCCCTCGCCCACCATCCTGGCCGGCCCGGAAGGCAGGCCGGTGCGCTGCGACTTCATCGCGGGCTGCGACGGCTTCCACGGCATCTGCCGCGACGCCATCCCGGCGTCGGTGATGAAGACCTACGACCGCGTCTATCCCTTCGGCTGGCTGGGCATCCTGGCCGAGGTCCCACCGGCCGCGCCCGACGTCACCTGGGGCTGCCACGAGACCGGCTTCGCCATGCTGAGCTTCCGCTCCCCCACGCGCAGCCGCCTCTACCTGCAATGCGAACCGGACGACGATCCGGACAACTGGTCCGACGACCGCATCTGGAGCGCGCTGCACGAACGCCTGGACGTTCCCGGCATGCCGCCGCTGATCGAAGGCCCCATCGTGCAGAAGGGCGTGACCGCCATGCGCAGCTTCCAGGTCGAGCCGCTGCGCCATGGCGCCCTGTTCCTGGCCGGCGACGCCGCGCACATCGTCCCGCCCACCGGCGCCAAGGGGCTGAACTCCGCCGTGGCGGACATACGCGTGCTCGGCCGCGCGCTGGCAGCGTATTACCGCCAGGGCTCCACCCGGCTCCTGGACAGCTATTCGGAAACCTGCCTGCGGCGCATGTGGCTGGTGCACCGGTTCTCGGCCGGCCTGTGCACCATGGTGCACAGCTTCCCGGGGCAGAGCGACTTCGCCCGGCGCCTGCAACGGGCCGACCTGGACTACATGACGGGATCCGAGCCGGGCCGGCGGGCCTTCTCGGAGAACTTCACCGGGTTGCCGATCGAGGCCTAGCCTTCCCCGCCGCTGCTGCCCGCGCTGGCGAAACGCTCGCGATACGCGCGGGGCGTGACGCCCAGGTGGCGCTGGAACACCTTGCGCAATTGGGCGTCCGAGCCGAAGCCGGCCCGCGCGGCCACGGTCTTGAGCGGCAGGGCCGCGTCCTCCAGCAGCCGGCGCACCAGGTCCACTCTTGCCGTCTCGACGAAGGCCTGCGGCGTGGCGCCGGTCTCGCGCACGAACACGCGCGTGAAGTTGCGCAGGCTCATGGCCGCATGGGCGGCCAGGTCGGAAACGGCCAGCGGCTGGTGCAGGTTGGACAGGATCCAGTCCTGGGTCTTGCGTATGCCCGGATGGCTGGTGGTCTGGCTGTTCAGGTGCATGCTGAACTGCGACTGCCCGCCCGGACGCTTCAGGTAGACCACCATGTCCCGCGCGACCTCCAGGGCCAGGTCGCGGCCGCAGTCCTCTTCCACCATGGCCAGCGCCAGGTCGATGCCGGCCGTGACGCCGGCCGAGGTCCAGATGTTGCCCTGCCGGATGTAGATGGCATCGGCCTGCACGTCGATGCGCGGATAGCGCTGCTGGAGCAGGCGCGACACGCTCCAGTGCGTGGTGGCGCGCCGGCCGTCCAGCAGCCCTGCTTCAGCAAGAAAGAAACTGCCCGAGCACAGGGCGGCCAGCCGCGCGATGCGGGGCGCGACCGCCGCCGCCCAGTCGACGATGGCCGGCGAGTGCCGCATGGCTTCCTCGATGTTGCGCGCGCCCACCAGAATGGCGGCATCGGGCAGATCGCGGCTGTCCAGGCCCTTGCTGGCGTGCAGCGACATCAGGGTATCCGATTGCACTACCCCGGGTTGCGGTGCGGCAATCTCGACCTGGTAGGCCGGCGGCAGGTCGCGTTTGCGCAAGTGCACATTGGCGTAGTCGAACACGCACAAGGGGCCGATCGCCTCCAGCGACTTGAACCCGGGATAGACGACGATATCGACGCGACGGACACGGAAATGGCTGCTCATGCGTGGATTTTAGTGCGCGGCGCGGACGGCACGGCGCTTGCTGCTCGTCCAGGCTCGCGCAACCCGGCGCGTACGACGAAGGAGAACGTCATGAAAGCACTGTGCTGGCATGGCAAGAAAGACATCCGGTACGAAACCGTGCCGGACCCGAGCATCGAGCAACCGGGCGATGCCATCGTCAAGGTCTCCGCCTGCGCCATCTGCGGCTCCGACCTGCACCTGTTCGACGGATTCATCCCCGGCATGAAAGCCGGCGACGTCATGGGACACGAGTTCATGGGCGAAGTGGTCGAGGTGGGATCGGACACCCGCGACCTGAAGGTGGGCGACCGCGTGGTCGTGCCCTTCACCATCGCCTGCGGCGCCTGTGAGCAATGCCGGCGCGGCAATTACTCGGTGTGCGAGCGCACCAACCGCAACAAGGAACTGGCCGACAAGGTCTTCGGGCATGCCACGGCGGGCCTGTTCGGCTATACCCATCTGACGGGCGGCTATGCCGGAGGCCAGGCCGAATACGTGCGCGTGCCGCATGCCGATACCACCCACATCAAGGTGCCCGCCGATCTGCCGGACGAACAGGTGCTGTTCCTGGGCGACATCCTGCCCACCGGCTGGCAGGCCGTGGCCCAGTGCGACATCCAGCCCTCCGACACGGTCGCCATCTGGGGCGCCGGGCCGGTGGGGCTGATGGCCATGCGCAGCGCCCAGTTGCAGGGCGCCCGGCAGGTGGTGGTGATCGATCACGTTCCCGAGCGGCTGGCCATGGTGGCCCAGGCGGGCGCCACCCCCATCGACTTCGACCAGGAAAGCGTGGTCGAACGCCTGCGCGACCTGACCGGCGGCAAGGGGCCGGAGAAATGCATAGACGCGGTGGGCCTGGAATCGCACGCCGCGCGCTCGTTGGACGCCATGTACGACCGGGCCAAGCAGGCGGTGATGCTGGAAAGCGACCGTCCCCACGTGCTGCGGGAAATGATCTACGTCTGCCGCCCGGCCGGCGTGCTGTCCATTCCCGGCGTCTACGGCGGATTGATCGACAAGATTCCGTTCGGCGCTTCGATGAACAAGGGCCTGACCTGGCGCATGGGCCAGACCCATGTCCAGCGCTGGAGCCAGGCCTTGCTCGAACTCATCGCCGAAGGCCGGATCGACCCCTCCTTCGTCATCACCCACAGCGAAGCGCTGGAGGACGGACCGGACATGTACGAGATCTTCCGCGACAAGGAGGACGGCTGCGTGAAGGTGGTCCTGAAACCGTGACCACCCCGCTTCAGAACGACTCGGCCCGGTACACCTGCCTGCCGCCCACGTAGGTCGCCAGCGCCTTCAGCCGCTGCACCTCGGCCGCCGGGATGCTGAGATAGTCGGCCGACAGCACGACGAAATCCGCCAGCTTGCCGGGCTCGATCGACCCCTTGATGTCCTGCTCGTCGGTCAGGCGGGCGTTGTTGATCGTCATCAGCCTGAGCACCGCGTCGCGCGAAGGCACGGCCTGGTCGGCACCGTAGACCCCGTCGGAAATCGTGTCCCGCGTCAGGAAGTGGTACATGGCCCAGAATGGATTGACCGGAATCACCGGCGAATCGGTGCCGCCGGCCAGCATGAAGCCCTGCTCCATGTAGGTCTTGAGCGGCGTGACCTGCGAGGCGCGGTCCATGCCCCAGTAGCGCTTGAGCACCGGCGCGGCCAGGTAGAGATGGTCCTGCACCGACATGCGCAGGTTCATCGCTTTGATGCGCGGATACTGGTCGGGGCGCGTAATGAAGGCGTGCTCGATGGTCCAGCCCTGCGCGCGGATGTCGCGCTGGGCATGGGCCCGCTCGTAGCCCTGCAGCACTTCGTCCACGGCGGCATCGCCCACCGCGTGCACCGCCACGCGCCAGCCGGCCTGGTTGATGCCCGCCACGTACTCGTTGAACGTCGCCTGCGGAATGGTCTGCAAGCCGTAGTAGGTACCGCCCTTGCCCATCTCCCCTTCGTAGGGCCGGGTCATGTAGCCGCCCTCGAAGCCACCGTCCACGCTGATCTTGATGCCCCAGACCTTGACCCACTCGTCGCCCTCGCCCTGCCGGATGCCGCCCCCCACGATGCTGGACCGGAAGTCGGCCAGGTCCTTGGGACGGAACAGGATGCTGTAGCGGACCGTGGCCTTGCCGCTGTCGCGCAGTTGCTGGAACTGGCGATAGGCCGCCACGTTCGTGCCCGGTATCCGGATGCTGGTCAGGCCGTATTCGTTCAGCTTCTTCTGCTGCGCCTCGAGCCGCGCCAGCGTCATCGGCGGCGGAGGCGGCAGCGGCGCGAGGCGCTTGGCCGTGTCGGTCAGCTCGCCGGTCAGGCGTCCGGCGGCGTTGCGCGGAATCGCGCCGCCCGGCGGCACCGGCGTCGCCGGCGTGATGCCGTACTTGGCCAACGCCGTATTGTTGAGGAAATAGCTGTGGCCGCCGCGCACCAGGATCACCGGCACGCCGGGCGCGGCCGCCTCCAGTTCGTCCGCGGTAGGCAGCCGTTGTTCCTTCAGCTGGGCCTCGTGCCAGTCGCTGTTGGACACCAGCACCTGTCCCGGCTTGGCGCCCTTGGCCGCCTCGGCCACCTTGGCGGCCAGATCGGCGATCGAGCGCGTGGCCGACAGGTCGATGCCGGGCCCCCCGCCCACGGCGTGCAGGTGCGAATCCGCCAGGCCGGGCACGACCGTGCGCCCGCGCAGGTCGACCACCTGCGTGGCGGGTCCCGCATAGGCCATGATGCGCTCGGTCGTCCCCACCGCGACGAACCGCCCGGCGCGCACCGCGAAGGCCTGCGCCACGGAAGAAGCGGCGTCGACCGTGGCGACCTTGCCGTTGACATAGACCGCATCCGCGGCCTCCGACGTCGCCGCGCCCCCCGGCCCGCGTGCCGCGCATGCGGCCAATAGCCCCACGGCGGCCGCCACGGCCACACGCCGTCCCCAAGACCCGCCAACCATCGTATCCATGGCCCGCCCCTCTCGTCGTTGGAAGGCGCCAGTGTGATCCCGACAATCTTTAAATGTCAAATACTTATCCGCCATGGCGGCGCATGCCGCGGCACCCGCGCTTCGTGCACAATGCGGGCAAGATCCACGAGGCCATCCTTGCCGCCACGCCGTCCCCTTCCATGAATCCCGAAGACCTGCAACGCCTGACGACGGTCGCCATGCCCTACGGCAAATACAAGGACAGGCTGATCGCCGACCTGCCCGGCCCCTACCTGGCCTGGTTCGCCCGCAAGGGCTTCCCGCCCGGCGAACTGGGGCGCCTGCTGGCGCTGATGCACGAGATCGACCACAACGGCCTGTCGCACCTGCTGGCGCCGTTGCGCCAGCGCTAGCGCGCTCACGACGACGCCCGCCGTTTCTGGAACAGTTCGAGCGCGTGCAGCCCGACGGCGCGGGCACGCTGGTTCTGAAGCACGATGGCCGCCTGCGCGGCTTCCGGGTCGCGCTCACGTATCGCGCCCAGAAGACGATGGAACTCATCCACGCTTTCCGCCGGCCGGTTCGGATGGTTCATCGATGACGCCCACAGGAACCCCAGACGCGCATTGATCTTGCGGATGAAGGCGGCAAGCGGCTCGTTGCGCGCCCCCGCGATGAAAGCCTCGAACAACTGATGCTTGGTCGCGCGTATGCGCGGCACGTCGCGCGAAACCAGCGCCTGCTCGAATTCGTCGATGCGCAGGGCGAAGGCGTCCATCTGTCCGGGCGTGCCACGCAACGCGAAACACGCCGCCGCCAATTTCTGCAGGGCCACCCGCACTTCATGAAGCTCCTGAAACTGGGCTTCATCGATCGCCCGCACGGCAGGTCCGCGATGCGGCGCCACTTCCAGCAAGCCTTCGCCGTCGAGTTGCCGGATGGCCTCGCGCATCGAGGGGCGGCTGGCGGCAAAACGCTCGCAAAGCTCCCGTTCGGTCAGCTTGTCACCCGGAAGATAGACCCCCTCGGTGATGGCATCGCGCAAACGGTCGGCCAGCTGCTGCCGGGCCGGATCGCCGGCCGGCATGGCGGTCTCGCTCAAGGCAACGATTTTTCGGTCCATGGGTCATGGTCGCGGCAACGGGAATTGCATTGTAACGACGCGGCCGGGCGGTCTTCCCATCCGGGCATTTTCATTGCCCCTCCAAAATTGTCTTACATTATTGAAAATTCACCCCATTTCATGGCATATTTTCGCCTATAAAAATAATATTTGTCATACAAAAAGGCGAACAGGCCTTCCAACCCTCGAGGAGACACACCATGCCGCTGCACTCTCGGCTCCTGGCTACGGCGCTTGCCCTGGCCGCCGCCCTCGCCGCCGCGCCCCAGGGCGCCAGCGCCCAGTCCTATCCGGCTCGCCCGGTGCGCATCATCGTTCCGCATGGCGCGGGCTCGTCGCCCGATACCATCACGCGCCTGATCGCCCAGCACCTGGGCGAGCGCCTCGGGCAACCGTTCGTGGTCGAGAACCGCGCGGGCGCCGGGGGGACCATAGGCCTGGGCGCCGCCGCCCGTGCCCCCGCGGACGGCTATACGCTGACCGTGGGCCACATCGGCACGCTCACCATCAACCCGAACGTGTACAGCAAGCTGCCCTACGACCCGGTCAAGGACTTCGCGCCCATCATGCTGTCGGCCCGCACGCCCCTGCTGGTCGTCGTTTCCGCGGAGTCACCCTACAAGTCGATCGCCGACGTCATCGCCGCCGCGAAGGCCGATCCCGGCAAGCTGACCTTCTCGTCGGCCGGCAACGGCACGGCCTCGCACATGTCGGGTGAATACTTCAAGACGCTGGCGGGCATCTCCATCACCCACGTGCCGTTCAAGACCGCGCCCGAAGCCCTGACCGGCGTCGCCAGCGGTGCCGTCACCCTGACCTTCGGCGGACAACCGCCGGCCTGGCCCATGGTCAAGGCGGGCAAGTTGCGCGCGCTGGCGCTCACCAGCGACCAACGGGTGGCCGAATTTCCCGACACGCCGGTGGTGGCCGAAACGCTGCCGGGCTACGAGATGTTCGACTGGAACGGCTTCATGGCGCCCGCGGGCACGCCCCCCGCCATCATCGGCACGCTGCACCAGGCCATCGCGGCCATTCTTGCCGAGCCGAACGTGGTGCGCCAGTTGCGCGGCCAGGGCCTCCTGCCCATGCCCAACACGCCGGAACAGTTCGCCCGCTTCATCGACGCGGAGCGAGGCAAGTGGGCACGCGTCGCCAAGGAAGTGAAGATTCAACTCGACTGAGGAACGTCATGGGAATGGATGTGGAACAACTCGTGGGCTTGCTGGCCTGCGCCTCCGCGGCCGCGGCCTATGAAGCCCTGGGCCGCCGCGGCGACCTGGATGCGTCCATCGCCGCGCAAGTGCAGGGGGCGGTCTGCGTCGGCCCGGCATACACCGTAAGCGCGCCGCCCCACCGCAGCGGATCGGCGAACCGGGCGCTGGACCTGGCGCCCCCCGGCTCCGTGCTGGTCATCGACACCGGCGCAGACCCGGACACGTGCGCACTGGGCGGCACCGGTTCGCTGGCCGCGCAGATGCGCGGACTGGCCGGCTGCGTCACCAACGGCCGCGTGCGCGACCTGGCCGAGATCCGCGCGCTGCGGTTCCCGGTATTCGCGCGCGGCGGCACGGTGCGCAGCAGCCGCAAGGACGGTACGGCCGAGTTCCAGATACCCGTGGCGATGGGCGGCCAGATCGTGCATCCGGGCGATCTGGTCTGCGCCGACGATGACGGCGTCGTCGTCATCGGCCGGCAGTATTTCGACACCTTCGCCGAGCGGCTGGCCGCCCGCCTGGCCTTCGAGCGCGACGCCGATGCCCAGGTGCGTGCCGGCGCCTCGTACGCGCAGGCCGTCAGCGGCCGGCCATGACCGGCCCCAAGCATGGAAGCTGCCACATGGGCATGACTCTCGTTGAAAAGATGCTGGCGCGCGCCAGCGGCAAGACTTCGGTCAGGCCGGGCGACATCGTGCTGCCCGAGCCCGAACTGGTCATCCTGCACGACGGCTACGTCGAGACCGCCTACAAGCAGTTGCACGACATCGGCTATCGCCGCGTCACGCATCCGGAGCGGGTGGTCTTCGTCACCGACCACCAGGTGGTCTACACCACGCCCGCCTCGATCCTGCGGGGCCGCGCCAACCGGCGCATCGCCGGAGAATGGCGCATCGGCCACTTCCACGATGCCGGCCAGGGCGGGCACGGCCACCTCTTTCCCATGGAAAGCGGCCTGGTCAGGCCCGGCATGTTCCTCTTCGCCTACGACATGCACTGCACGAACTTCGGCGCCATCGGGGCATTCGCGATGCGCGCGGGGCCCAACGTGGTGTCGGTGCTGGCCACGGGCACGACCTGGACCGTCGTGCCGCACACGCTGCGCGTCACGCTGGAGGGCGAGGCGCCGCCCGGCGTGCATCCCCGCGACGTCGGCTTCTGGCTGGCCCATCGGTTGACCTCGGGTGAACTGGGCGTCGAATTCGACTATCGCGTGGTCGAGTTCGGCGGCGCGTACTGCGACCGCCTGCCACTGTCGGGCCGCGTCGCGCTGTGCAATACCCTGACCGAGATCGGCGTGCTCAACATCCTGTTTCCGCCCATGTCGCCGCTGGGCTCGGCCCGCGACCCTAGCTGGCTGGAAAGCGACGACGACGCCCGGTTCGAACATACGCTCGTGCTGGACGTCTCGCACCTGGAGCCGCAAGTGGCCCTGCCGGGCGCCCCCGATCGGGCCGTGCCCGTCGGCGATACGCTGGGCGTCGCGATCGACCAGGCCTACCTGGGATCCTGCGGATCCGGCATGTATGAAGACTTCCAGGCCGCCGCCGACGTGCTTGCCGGCCACCGCGTGGCAAGCGGAGTGCGTTTCATCGTCGTGCCGGGCACGGTCGAGACGGCCGGGCGCATGGCGCGCGACGGCCTCACCCAGCGCTTCCTCGACGCCGGCGCCATCCTGCTCCCACCCGGCTGTGGTCCCTGCGCCGGCGGCGCCGGCGGGCCGCTGGCCTCCGGCGAAGTGTCGATCTCGACCGCCGCCACCAATGGCCAGGGCCGCATGGGCGCGAAGGATGCCCATTGCTACCTGGGCAGTCCGCTCACCGTGGCCGCATCCGCCGTCGCCGGCAGGATCGCCGATCCGCGCCCGGGCACATTGAGGAGTCCCCGTCGATGAACTGGATACAACGCGGCACCGCCCACGTGCTGGGCCATGACGTTCCCCACGACGGCGGAGTCATGGCGTTCGACATCGTGCTTTCCCGCAACACGAATCCCGACGAACTGATCCCGCATCTCTTCGCCGAACTCGATCCCGGCCTGGGCCGCCGCATCCGCCCAGGCGACCTGATCGTCGCCGGCCGCAACTTCCTGGCCGGCAAGGCGCACAACACCGGCATCATCGCCATGAAGGCGCTGGGCCTGGGCATCCTGTGCGAGTCCATGTCCGTGCGCGCCTTCCAGGGCGTGGTCGCGCTGGCCGTACCCGCGCTGGCCTCTTGCCACGGCATCGTGGATACGCTGTCCGACGGCGACGAAATCGAAGTGGACTACGCCAACGGCACCGTCACACGATGCGCCACCGGCGAGATGCACCGCTACCCGCCCCTGGCGCCCGAGATACGCGCCATGATCGGAAACGGCGGCATGCGCGGCGCGCTCCAGGCCCATCTGCGCGCGCACCCCGAACTCGGCCAACCCTACGCGGAGTAGACTACGGGCCTTTCCTTCCAGGCCCTCCACCATGCCCTTGCAAGCCCACTACGCCAAGACGCTGCCCAAGCCCCGCTTCCGCTACACCCCCTGCATCCAGGCCGGCCCCTACTACCAACTGGCCGGCATGATCGCGCTCGATGCCCAGAGCGGCCAGCTGGAAAGCGGCGGTGTCGCCGCGGAAACGGACAAGATCATGCGCAACATGCTGGCCGCCCTGCCCGAATACGGCCTGGCCCTGGACCAGCTCGTCATCGCCCGCATCTTCACCACCCGCTTCGATCAGTTCGCCGAGATCAACCGTGTCTGGGAAGGCTACTTCCCCGAAGGCGCGACCCCGCCCGCTCGCACCGCCATGGGCGTCGTGGCGCTGCCGCTGAACGCCACGGTGGAAATCGAGTTCTGCTTCTACCGCGAGGCCTGATCCGCCCGCCCTCAGCCTTGCAGCGCGAGCGCGTTGGGGCCGCCTTTCAGGTAGGCCAGGATGCTGCAGGCGGTGCTGGCCGAGGTCTTGGGATTGGCGGCGGAGGGTTCGGCCTGCGTGTCGAAGCGGAACTCGCCCAGCACGCCGCGCGCCTCGACCCGATGGCTGTTGCGCGTGGCGGCCGGATCCGCGATCAGCGTGACCCGGGTGGCGTCCAGCCCGGCTCCCGCCAGGGCGACGGTGGCCGCCACGTTGGCATTCTGCGGATAGCGCCGCGCGACCTCGCGGGCGCTGCCTTCGAACACGACGGCCGGTCCGGCCAGGGCCTGCAAGTCGCAGGCCTGTTCCGCCGGGGTGCCCAGCCACGCGCGCGGCGGCTTGATGCCGGTATAGCGGACCTCGACCGCGCCGGCGGCGCGGGCCGTCGCCAGCGCATCCAGGCCGCCGATGGCGCCGCTGATCAGATGCAGCCGGCAGCCGGCCCGGGCCGCTTCTTGCCTCAACGTCCGCAGCAGGCCGTCGTCGGCCAGCGCGCCGGCCGACACCAGCGCGAAATGGCGGCCGCTGCGCAGCACGTCGGCGCCGTATTGCGCCACGGCGCCCTGGCCCGCCGCCTCGATCACCAGGTCGACGTCCCTTGCCAGCGACGCGATGTCGCCCACCGGCTTGATCGAGGACGGTAGCGACGCCGACGCCTCGCCTTCCTTGCCCGCGCGCACGACGACGTTGCGTACGTCGGCGCAGGCATCGCCGGCCAGGGCATCCAGCAGGCCGCGGGCGATCCCGCCCAGTCCGATCACGGCTATGGTGGGTCGGGTCATTTGAGGTCCGCGTTCATCTGTTTGGAAAAAATCGCCGCGAGCTTGCTGGCGGCATCGAGCAGGGCGCGCTTCATCTTCTCGTCGTCGTAGCCCTGCATGCGCTGCGAGGGCCCGACGATGGACACCGAGAACATCACGCCGACCTGCGAAAGCGGTATGGGCGCGGCCACCGCGACCAGCCCGCGATCGATCTCCTCGCGGCAATAGGCGATGCCGGTCTTGCGGACCCGCCGCAATTCGTCCCGCAACAGCTGCGGCGAGGTAATGGTGCGGTCCGTCAGCGCCGGCAGCGGCTCGTCCAGCAGCGCCTCCCATTCCCGTTCGTCGCGGAAGGCCAGGATGGCCTTGGCCGAGGCCGCCGCATGGGGTGGCATGACGTGGCCCGGGTTGACGTAGCCGTGCCAGTCCTTGGGCGGCGTGGCCATGACGATGCTCTCGATGCGGTTGCCGCGCAGCATGCTCAGGAAAGCCGTTTCCTGGAACTGCTCGACCAGGCCGTACAGCACGGTATGGGCGACCGCCGCCATCTGGTCGGGCGAGATCGCCGTTCCCAGCAGCCGGCGCATGCGTCCGCCCAGGAGATAGGTGCGGCGCGCGTTGCCGGCCTCCGCCTCGAACGGCGGCTCGGCATCCAGGCAGCCGGCGCGGCACAGGCCGGCCAGCATCCGGTGCAGCGTGCCCTTGGGCATGTCCAGCGCGGCCTGTATCTCGCCGAACGCCAGTCCGGCGGGATGGCGGGCGACCAGTTCGATCACTTCCATCTGCCGTTCCAGCAGGAACCGGTTCTTGGACGACTCTTCTTCCACATCACCCCCCATGTGACCAGGCGAAATTTTGCCCGCAATGAAACGTCTTGACGAAATTACACCGAAACCTGCATTATGTTCCATATAACGATAGATTAGTTCCGAAAAACGGAACTTTTTTTGCCGAGCCAGACCGGCTCTCTTCATCGAACCAGTGGGGAACTCCATGCGTAAGAACCATGCTTTGAAGCCGCTCGTGGCCGCCGCCATGGCAGCCGCCGTCCTGGCCGGTCCGGCCCACGCCGCCGACAAGAAAGTCAGCCTGCGGCTGTCGCACAACCTGCCCACCACCAACCCCCTGCACTACGGCGTGCTGGTGCCGTGGGCGAAGTCGATCGAGAAGGACTCGGGCGGCAGCATCGCGATCCAGGTCTTCCCGGCGCAGCAGTTGGGCCCCGCCAAGGACCACTACAACCTGGCCCGCGACGGCATCGCCGACCTGGCCTTCTATCTGGTCGGCATCGAGCCGGGGCGCTTCCCCATCGTGACCGCCGCCGAAATGCCCTTCCTGGTGGCCGACACCGCCAAGGGCTCGCGCGCGCTGTACGAGTGGTACCAGCCCTACGCCAAGAAAGAGATGGCCGACGTCAAGGTCTGCACCATGTTCTACGACGGCGGCGGCACCATCCATTCCAAGAAGCGCATCGAAAGCCCCACCGACCTGGCCGGCCTGAAGATCCGCTCGCCCAACGTCATGGCGGCCAACTTCTACCGCCTGTCCGGCGCCTCGCCCGTCCAGCTGTCGGCCTCCGACGCGGCCGAGGCGGTCGAGCGCGGCGTGGTGGACGCGATCTCGTTCCCGTGGAACCTGCTGCAGGCGCTGGGCGCCGATCGCGCGCTGACCTATCACCTGGACATGAATTTCTATTCGCTGGGCACGGCCATCCTGATGAACAAGTCGTCGTACGGGAAACTGTCGGCCGACCAGAAGAAGGTCATAGACAACCACTGCAACGCCGACTGGGCCGAACGCCTGCCCATGCCCTGGTACAACTGGGAACAGGAAGGCCGCGCCGCGCTGCTGAAGAAGCCGGGCCACACGGTCTACACGATCTCGGACGCCAAGGTCGGCGAATGGAAGTCCATGGCCGCCAAGGTCCGCGCCGACTGGGAAGCCAGCGTCAAGAAGAACCGCGTCGACGGCGCCAAGGTGTTCGGCGAACTGCAGGACACGCTGAAGAAATACAACGCCGCCTACTGACCGTCCGACGAGCATCGCCATGAAACAACGTCTGCTTGCCTTCCTCGAGTTCGTGCCATCGGTACTGCTGTTGTTCATGGCGATACTCACGTCCGTGTCGGTGGCCTCGCGCTACCTCTTCGCCTACCCGCTTCCGGACGAGTACGAGATCTCGCGCCTGCTGCTGAGCGTGGTGGTGTGCTGGGGCATCGCGGCGGCCTTCCGTCACAACGACCACATCCAGCTCGATATCTTCTGGAGCGTGCTCGGCCCGCGCGCCAAGCGCACGCTGACCCGCATCGGCGCGGCGCTGTGCCTGTGCATCATCGGCGGCTTCGCCTACGCCCTGGGCACCAAGGTCGTCGACGTCTTCGAAGCGGGACTGCTGACCGTGGACCTGGAACTGCCGGTCTGGGGTTTCTACACGGCGGCCTGGCTGGGCACCCTGGCCTGCTTCTTCATCCTGCTCCAGCAAGTCATCGCTCCCCCGGAACCGGAGGCCCATGACGGCCACCCGGACGCCACGGTCTGAACGGACGTACACCATGATCGGCCCCAACCTCGCCATCCTCATCGGCTTCGGCTCCCTGCTTCTGCTCTGCCTGCTGCGCGTTCCCATCGGCCTGGCCATGGGCACGGCGGGCATCCTGGGCTTCGGCCTGATGACCGGCTTCGAGCCCGCCTTCAAGCTGCTGTCCCACTCCGTCATCTCCACGTTCTCCGACTACACCATGGGGCTGGTGCCGCTGTTCATCCTGATGGGCGCGGTGGCCGTGACCTCGGGCATGAGCGGGGAACTGTTCCGCGCAGCCCAGCTCTGGCTGGGCAACTTCCGCGGCGGACTGGCCGTGGCCACGGTGGCCTCGTGCGGCGGCTTCGCCGCCATCTGCGGCTCGTCGGCCGCCACCGCCGCCACCATGACCCGGGTCGCCCTGCCCGAAATGAAGAAGCACGGCTATTCGGAGCGGCTGGCCACGGGCGTGATCGCGGCCGGCGGCACGCTGGGCGTGCTGATCCCGCCCTCGATCGCGCTGGCCGTCTACGGCCTGCTGACCCAGCAAAGCGTGGGCCTGCTGTTCATGGCCGGCGTCGTGCCGGGCATCCTGGCCATCGCCATGTACATGCTGGTGGTCAAGGTATGGCTGGCCGTGCGCCCGCAGGATGCGCCGGTGGGCCAGCGGGCCGCGATGCGTGAACGCCTGTCCAGCCTGACGCGGCTCGGCCCCATCATGCTGCTCATCATGTTCGTCATCGGCGGCATCTACGGCGGCCTGTTCACGCCCACCGAGGCCGGCGCCGTGGGCGCCGCCGGCGCCATCGCCATCGTCGCGCTGGGCAAGCGCCTGTCCTGGAACACCTTGTTCTCGTCGCTGGCGGAAAGCGTACGCATGGGCGCGGCCATCCTGCTGATCATGGCGGGCGCCGTGCTGTTCGGCTACTTCCTGGCCGTGACCGAGACCCCGCAGAAAGCGGCGCAACTGCTCATCGACGCCAACCTGGGCCGCTACGGCACGCTGCTCGTGATCATCGGCATCATGCTGGTGCTGGGCTGCCTGATCGATGCGCTGGCGGTGGTGATCCTGATCGTGCCGCTGGTCTATCCCATCGTGATGCAGCTGGGCTTCGACCCGATCTGGTTTGGCGTGATCGTGACCATGTGCGTGGAGCTGGGCCTCATCACACCCCCCTTCGGGCTGAACGTGTTCGTGATCAAGGGCCTGTCCAAGCGGACCGACATCTGGACCATCTACAAGGGTGTCACGCCCTTCATCCTCGTGGACCTGCTGCGGATCGGCCTGCTGATCGCCTTCCCCAGCCTGGTGCTGTTCCTTCCCGACATGGCGCGCTAAGCGCGTACTAGACGTACCCATGACCATGAAGATTGAGCCGCGCAACGGCCGACTGGTGCGCGTGCGCACCACCCAGCACGTCGAACTGACCGGATTCCTCGCGCCCGCCCCCACGGCGGACGCGCCCCTGCTGATCAGCCTGCACGGCCTGAGCGGCAACTTCGACACGAGCTTCACCTACGACTTCCTGCAAAGTCCCGACCTGGCCGGCATCCACCTGCTGTCCATCGGCTGCAGCGGACACGGGAACATCGCCATGTCGCGGGTCGGCGCCGAGCCGGCCTACAAGCTGACCGGCTCCGCGTTCGAATACTTCGACGACTGCATTCCCGACCTGGCGGCGTGGATGGATTTCGCCGCACGGTCGCACGGCGGCCCCATCGTCCTGATGGGCCACTCGCTGGGCGCATCGAAAATCCTGCGCTATGCCGCGGCAACCGGCGACGCGCGCGTGCGCGGCCTGGTGCTGGCCTCCGCCGCCGACCTGCGCGGCGCCTTCTTCGCCCTGCACGGCGAGGACCAGGCCGCGGCCTTCCTGGCCCAGGCCCGGCAACTGGTGGATGCCGGCCAGGGCCGCGTGCTGATGGGGGAAGACTGTGTCCTGGGCCTGCTGCGGCAGCGCATCTCGGCGCAGACCCTGCTGGACCGTTTCGAGGAAGGCCGGCCCGCCGATACTTTCGACTTCCACGGCCGCCGCTCGTCCCAGGCCTTCCGGGATCTCTCGGCGGTAACGGCGCCTATCCTGTCGCTGTACGGATCCGAAGGCGAGATCGTCGGCACCGCCGGCGTGCGCGGCGCGATCGAGCTGCTGCGTGGCCATGCGACATCCGCGCTATCGTTCTCGTCAGCCGTGCTGGGCGGCAACCATTGGTACGCCGGCCACGAGATCGAGGCCGCCGCCGTCATCGCCAACTGGCTGGCCGGACACGTCCAGGACACGAAGGAACACCATGACTGACGCACGGGGAATCGCCGCACTGGCCCAGGGCTACGCCCAGGGCAGCCTGGATCCGGTGGAGGTCGCGAGCCAGGCGCTGGACCAGGCCCGCGCCCCCGGCATGGACGCGGTCTTCATCACGCTGCTGGAAGCGCGCGCCCTGGACGAGGCCCGCGCCAGCCAGGCCCGCTGGCGCGAGGGCCGGCCGCTGGGGCCGCTGGATGGCGTGCCCCTGGCCTGGAAGGACCTGTTCGACATAGCGGGCACCGTCACCACCTGCGCGTCGGACACGCGCCGGCAAGCTGCCCCCGCCGACGACGACGCACCCGCCGTGCGCGCGCTGGCCGCCGCCGGCATGGTCAGCGTGGGCAAGACCAACCTGAGCGAGTTCGCCTTCTCCGGGCTGGGCATCAACCTGCATTTCGGCACGCCGCCCAACCCGTACGACGCCGCGTTCCCGCGCATCCCCGGCGGCTCGTCGTCGGGATCCGCGGTGGCGGTCGCCCGGCAGGTCGTCCCCTGCGCCATGGGCACCGACACCTCGGGTTCGATCCGGGTGCCGGCGGCCCTGAACGGACTGGTCGGATGGAAGCCCAGTTCGGCCCGCTACGATCAGCGCGGCGTCTTTCCTCTGGCGCCCTCGCTCGACAGCATCGGCCCCCTGGTCCAGACCGTGGCCGATGCCTGCCTGATCGACGATGCCCTGCTGGGCCGCGCGCCCACCCTGCGGACCGGCGCCGACCGCCCCGCCGCACGGCTGGTGATTCCCTCCGGCATCGTCATGAGCGAACTCGAACCGGGCGTGGCCGCGGCGTTCGAGGACACGGCCGAGCGCCTGGCCACGCGCGGCTTCATCGTCGAACGCCGGGCCGTCCCCGTGCTGGACCTGACCCATCACCTGTTCGCCACCTTCGGCACGCTGGTGGGCGTCGAGGCGGCCGCCGTGCACCGCGAACTGCTGGATGATCCGGCCGCGCTGGCCCGCGTCGATGCCCGCATCGTCCAGCGGCTGCGGCTGGGGCAGGCCCTTCCCGCGCAAAACCGGCAGGCCTTGCGCGACAACCGACCCCTGCTGGTGGCCGCCATGGCCGCTGCCCTGGCTCCCGGCGAAGCGCTGCTGTTCCCCACCGTGCCCATGGCGGCCCCGCCCATCGCGGCGCTGGCGGCCGATCCGGCCTGGTTCGCGCAATGCAATGCGCGCGTGCTGCGCAACACCATGATAGGCAGCTACCTGGACATGCCCACGCTCGCCCTGCCCTGCGGCACCGACGGCGCGGGCCTGCCCGCCGGCATGAGCCTGGCCATGGCGACCGGCCGCGACGAAGCCCTGCTGGCGCTCGGCCTTGCCGTCGAACGCGAATTGGCGGCCTAGGGTCACCACTTCCGGCGGCCGGCCAGCGTTTCGGCCAGCAGCCGGAAATCGCCCCGCAGCGACCACCAGGGATGGGTGAACGTGGCGGGGCGGTTCTTCTCGAAGAAGAAATGCCCGGTCCAGGCCAGGCCGTACCCACAGGCCAGCGCGGCCACGAGCAGCCAGGGCTGGCGCAGCCCGGCCGCCAGCAGCACCAGGATCAGGGCCAGGCTCGTGCCCACGACGTGCAGGCGCCGGGAAACCGGGTGAGCGTGTTCCCCCAGGTAGAACCGGTAGAACTCGTCGAAAGTGCGATAACGCCGCGCGGGTCCATGCATTTTTCCGCCCTTCCCGAGAATACCTAGAAATGAGTAATGCCCTTCTTGCGTCACGCCGTATATCATTCTGTAACTGAATTCCAATTCCATGGGGGAATCGCACAGATGAGAATACTCGCCGAAAAGGGGCAATCGACCGCGCCCTCGGCCCGGTCCGGGCATCATGGCATGCGCCAGGGCCGGACGGCCGTGGCCGTAATGCTGTTGTCGGCCGTGCTGGCCGCCTGCGGCGGCGGCAGCGGAGCCAAGCCGGAACCCGAAGCCGGCAAGGTATCCGGCGCCGTCACCTACGACTTCGTGCCGGCCGTCCGGTCCAAGGGTCTGGACTACGCCGCTGCCCGCGCCCTGCCCGTGCGCGGCGCGGTGGTGGAAGCCTTCAGCGCGACCGAGATCCTGGGCAGCACCGTGACCGATGCCCAGGGCAAGTATTCCCTCGTGCTGCCTCCGGGCCGCGAGGTCAAGATACGGGTGCAGGCGCGCCTCTTGCGCGAAAGCAAGGAAGGCGCCTGGAGCGTGGCGATACGCGACAACACCAAGCCGGGCTACACGGCGGTTCCCACCAACGCGCCCATCTATGCCATGGAAAGCAAGTCGCTGTCCGTCCCCCAGGAAGGCGTGGTCCTCGACCTGCACGCGGCGTCGGGCTGGACCGGCAGCAACGCCGCGGGCAAGTACGCCAGCGCCCGCGCCGCCGCGCCGTTCTCGGTGCTCGACCAGGCCTATGGCGCCATGCAGCGCTTCCTGGCCATCGCGCCGGACCTGAATTTCCCCCACCTGAACATCTACTGGAGCGAAAACAACGCGCCGTCCGAAGGCGAGCCCAAGAACGGCGACATCGGCACCAGTCACTTCAATCCGGAAGGCCCCGCCCCCGGCCTGTACATCCTGGGCAAGGCCGACGTCGACACCGACGAATACGACACCGGCGTGCTGGTCCATGAATGGGGCCATTACTTCGAGGGCCGGATCTCCCGCTCGGACTCGGTGGGCGGCGCGCACGGCGAAGGCGACAAGCTCGACATGCGCGTGTCCTGGGGCGAAGGCTGGGGCAACGGACTGGCCGGCATCGTACGCAACGATCCCATCTACATCGACACCTCGGGCCAGAAGCAGCAGGACAGCTTCTTCTTCGACGTCAGCGCCCTGCCCGCACCGCCCAACGATGCTGCCTGGTACAACGAAGCGGCCATGCAGTATTTCATCTACCAGCTCGCGCAACTGCCCGGCGGCTTCGAGACCACGATCTCCATCCTGCGCAACGAGCAGAAGCTCACGCCGGCCTTCACCAGCATCTTCCCGTTCGGTACCGCCCTGGCCAAGCGCCTGACCGACGCCACCGTGATCGGCAAGGTGAACACGCTGCTGACCTCGGTCGGCACGCCCACGCTGGACGAGCTGGACGACTGGGGCGGCCCCGCGTCCTATACGATTCCGACCGTGCCGGCCGAGATCGCCAAGCCCTACGTCCGCTTCGATGCGCCCGCCGCCGGAGCCCCCGCCGCCACGCAGCAGGTATGCGTATCCAACATGCTGGGCGGGGAATACAACAAGCTGGACCAGGGCCGCTTCCTGCGGCTCGACGTGCCGAGCGCGGGCACCTACCGGCTGAGCGCGGCGCTGATCTCGCCCCCGGCTCTCGTGACCAAGGCTCACTTGTGGCTGTCGCGCCAGGGTGTAAAGATCCAGGAAGACGACGAAGCGGTCGAGGGTGCGCTGGAAGCCGGCACCTATACCGCCTTCCTGGTGGATACTGCCCTGACCAGCGGCGACGACGATGAGGACGAGGAAGGCAGTTCCGCGCCCGCCCCCGGCCCCACCCCGGTCCCCGCCAACACCCGTGTCTGCTACCAGGTGAGTCTCGAACGTACTTCCGCAGGAGCTCTGTAATGCGCCCGCCTCTGAACATCTCCGCCGTGCGCGCTCGCGCGCCGCGCGCCGCCGTCACCCGCCTGGCCGTCCTGCTGGCGGCCGCCCTTCCCATTCTTCCCGCCTGCGCCCATGAAGCCCGGCAGGCGCCCGCCGCGACGGCCGCGGCTACCGGCGCCAACGCCTTCGTGGCACGGCCCGGCAAGCCCGGCGACGTCGTTGCCGTCTCGGTCCGCGCTCCGTCGGCGCCGCTGGCCACCGGCCCCACCTCCGTGGGCCTGTCGCTGCGCGGATCGCCGGGCGTGACCCAGGTGGAACTGAAGTATGGCGTCGAAGGCGCGGTGCGCGTGGACGCGGCCTCGCCCACCGTCGTCCCGCTGGATGCCCAGCGGCGCGCCGTCGTCGAGGTGCCCGTCACCGTGCTGGGCACGGGCGTGCACTACCTGAACGTGTACGTCACGGCCAACGGGCGGCATAGTGCCTTCTCGGTACGCCTGGACGCCGGCCAGGCCGCCACCCAGAACCGCAAGCAGTCCGCGCCCGACCAGGGCGGCTTCGTCGTGCTGCCGGCGCAGGAAACCCGTTCCGGCGGGACCGCGCAATAGCCTGGCCTGCGGGCGGCGCATCCGCGCCGCCCCTCCCGCGCGCCGGCCGGGCGCCATGCCCGGCCGGCCGCGCAACGCTCAATCCACCTGCACGCCCAGCATCTTCGCAAGCTCGCCCTGGCGCCGGTATTCCTTATGCACGAAATCGGCGAACTCGCGGCGGGTCATCGGCGAGTTGATCGAACCGCGCTCCTCCATGGAACGCTCGAACGCCGGATCGCTCAACACCGCGTTCACCGCCTGGTGCAGGCGATCCAGCCTTTCGGGCGGCGTCCCCTTGGGCACGAACAGGCCATCCCAGGCGAACAGCTCATACCCGGGCACCCCGCTCTCGGACAGCGTGGGCGCCTCCGGCAGCGTGGGAATGCGCTGCGGCGTCGACACCGCCAGCACCTTGATCTGCTTGCTCTTGGCCAGCGGCACCAGGTACGGCGCCACGTCGATCATGAAGGACACGCGGCCCGACCGCACGTCGGTCGATGCCGGCGCGCCGCCCTTGTAGGGCACGTGCGTGAGGTCGATCTTCGCCATCTGCTGCAGCAGGCCACAGGCCATGTGCGAGGCCGTGCCATTGCCCGCCGAGGCGCAGGTCAGTTCACCCGGATGCTTCTTCGCGTAGCCGATCAGTTCCTGCGTGGAATTGAACGGCGAATCGGGGCTGACGAACATCACCATCGAGATGACCGAAAAGCGCGCGACCGGTTCGAAATCGTCCGGGGCATAGCCCACCGACTTGTACAGCCAGTGGTTGGTCGCCATCGTGCCGTTCGTGCCGAACACCACCGTCTGCCCGTCCGGGGCGGCACGGGCGCCGGCGGCCGTGCCGATATTGCCGCCCGCTCCGGCCCGGTTGTCGATGATGATGGGCTGGCGCAGCTGCTTTTCCATTTCCCGGGCGTACAGCCTGGCCAGCGTATCGCCTCCGCCGCCCGCGACGAAAGGCACGATCATGGTCAGCGGACGCTGGGGCCAGTCGGAAGCGCCGGCCGCTGCGGCACCCGACACCATCGCGCCCAGCAGGGCCAGGGTGCCGAGGATGCGGGCCGGCTTCCCGTTCTTTTTCACATGCATGCTTGTCTCCTGTTGTGTTTTCGGATCTGGCCCGGTCAATCCACGCCGGCCTCGAGCAACTCGACCGGATCACCGTAGCGGGCGGCGATCCCCACAACCTCGGGATCGCGCAGCGCACACAGGAAGCCCTGGTCGATCAGGGTGTTGGGCCCCGCCGTGACGGTGGCGTCCAGGCAGACCAGGTCCATGTGCACGGGCGGCTCTTCCCAGTCGGGCAGCACGCGCCGGATGTAGTCGCTCGGCTTGGCCAGGTCGATGCCGAAATGCAGCGCGCCCGGCGCGTTCGAACCGGCGGGATAAATCGTGTGGCGCGGCGCCTTCGGATTGAAGCCGCAGCCGCCGCCCTCGATCATCCGGCCGCCCACCAGCATGTCGCGCAGGATGTCCGCTTCCTTGGAACCGCCTTCGACCGCGCTGACGTACTCGCCCTCGAAACGCACGGCGATGCGTTCCTCGAAGGGCCGGGCGAAGCCCACGGCCCACTGCGGATAGATCACGCCCGACATCGGCGTCTTGACGGCATGGTCGTTGCGCACCGACGTCCGGTCCCACAGGTTGGGACCATGGGTGGGCAGGTAGTGCACGTAGCAGCCGGGCTCCTCGGCCGTCGTCACGCCGCGCCAGCGGTTCGACGACAGCATCGTGTCGCGCGTTTCCGGCGTGAAGCCGATGCGGAAATCGGTCCCGCGCGCATCGGTGAAATGCAGGTCGAAATCCTGGCCTTGAGGATAGCGGCCAGCCGTGGCCCGGCACAGCGCCCCGACGATCTCGCTCGGGAAACGCGCCTGGGGCGTATGCAGCAGGTCGAGATTGCGGAAATAGGTGATCTTCACCCAGCGCTGTCCCTTCTTGCGCATCGCGATGCAGAACGGATCCTCGATCGAACAGAACCACGTGGACACGACGAAGTCCGCCTGCTCCAGCAAACCTTTCACCGGTTCCGGCACCTCGGTCACGCGCGAGTCGGGCTCGGTATAGACGCGCACCTGCGCGCCACGCGCCTTGGCCAGCCCCACCACCGCATCGACCACACGGGTGTCGAGCAACTGGTCGGTCAACATCAGCACGCGTTCGCCCGGACGGATGGCGAACACCTTGGCGAAATTGTCCAGCGCCTGGAAGAAATGCTTGGTCTGTACGACCGAGTCGGCCAGCGCAGGCGGCAGGCCCACGAAGGCGGAAGATGGAATCATGGCTTCCTCTTACTTAGAGCTATAATTAAATTGCGTGCAAATTATTGGATAAAACGATTTTTTCTTCAATATAAATCTAATTTTGCATGCAAATAATCGTTTGTCGGGCATAGCGGTTACTATCCTCCGACACAGGACACCCATGCTCTACCGGTAGATGGCCACACAAATACACACGGTCGCAGGCGAACTGCGCCGACGCATCATGTCCGGCGCCTACCCGCCCGGCGAACGTCTGGTCGAACTGCAGCTCGCGGCGGACCTGGGCGTCTCGCGCACGCCTATCCGCCTCGCGTTCGAGGAACTGGTCAAGGAAGGCCTGCTGGAGCGGCTGCCTACCCGGGGTTTCCGGGTCAAGGCCGTGGACCTGGACGACCTCGCCAACGCCCTGGACGTGCGCGGCACGCTGGAAGGCATGGCGGCACGGCTGGTGGCCGAGCAAGGCGCGCCTGCGGAAGTGGCGCAAGCGCTACGCGACTGCGTGGAAGAAGGCTGGAACCTGCTGGAGGACGCGGCCGCCGACGGCTATCGCGTGGAAACGCCCCGTTGGTCCGCCATGAACGAGAAATTCCACGCGGTGCTGATCCAGGCCGCCGGCAACCCGCCGCTGGCCAGCGCGCTGGCGCACGTCTCGCAGATCCCGCTGGTGGGCGCAGCCGTGCTGGGCCTGGGCCTGGACGACACCATGCCGCAGCCCGAATACGCCTACATCCATCGCGCCCAACAGGACCACGACGACATCGTCGCGGCCATCGAACTGGGCGAAGGCGCGCGCGCCGAAGGCCTGATGCGCGAACACGTGCGCCGCAGCCGCGACAACAAGCGCCGCATCTACCAGCTCCGCATCGACGCCCTGCGCCGCGCGGCCAGGTAAGGACACGGCGCGGCCGCTACAATAGAGCCCATTGCAAACTATCGCGGAACAGGTGGTCACATGGCTCGCATGATCTATTGCGTCAAGCTCAAGAAAGAAGCCGAAGGTCTGGACTTCCCCCCCTACCCGGGCGAACTCGGCACCAAGATCTGGCAAAGCATTTCCAAAGAGGCCTGGCAAGAGTGGGTCCAGACCCAGACCCGCCTCGTCAACGAAAACCGCCTGAACCTGGCCGACGCCCGCGCCCGCAAGTACCTGCAACAGCAAATGCAGCGTTATTTGTTCGAAGACGGCAACGTGGAAGCCCAGGGCTACGTCCCGCCGAATTAAGCCCCCCCGTACTAAGCCCCCCCTACGCGCTTCGCGCGCCCCCCAGGGGGCGATGCGGGTGGACTGGCGGAGCCGGATCCACCGCATCCTGGGGTAACAACGGACTGGCGGGGACTGGCGATACTGCCTGGCAGCCGCTTGGATTCAAAAAAACGGCCTTGCATAGGATGCAAGGCCGCTCTTGTATTCGCGATCGGTTCAGGCCCAGGGCGCAGCGGATCCGGCTTTGCCGGTCCGCCAGCGCCGCCCCTTGAGGGGCGCGGCCATGGCCGCGTGGGGTGGGCTTCCCTTCCGGTCCACCCGCATCGCCCCCTTGGGGGGCGCCCGAAGGGCGTAGGGGGGGGTCTACCCCACTACCCCGCAGCAGCTTCCCGTTCGACGTTGTCCACGCCCGTGTGGCGCACGTCGCGGCCCTTGACCATGTAGACCACGAGTTCGCACATGTTCTTGGCGTGGTCGCCGATGCGTTCGAGCGCCTTGGCGATGAACAGCAGCTCGATCGAACGCGAGATCTTGCGCGGGTCTTCGATCATGTAGGTGATCAGCTGGCGGATCACCCCTTGCCACTCCGAGTCCACCGACTTGTCCTGGCGGACGACCTGGGCCGCGGCCTGCGCGTCCAGGCGGGCGAAGGCGTCCAGGGCCTTGCGCAGCATCGTGACCACGGTATTGGCCATGTGCCAGAGCTCGACGGCGGGCATGTTGACGCGGCCGGCCTCGTGGATGAGCTTGGCCATGCGGGCGATCTTCTCGGCCTCGTCGCCGGCGCGCTCCATGTCGGTGATCATCTTGATCACCGTGATGATCATGCGCAGGTCGCCGGCGGTGGGCTGGCGGCGGGCCAGGATGTGGCTGCACGCCTCGTCCAGGTCCACCTCGAAGCGGTTGACCTCGGTATCGCGCACGATCACGCGCTCCAGCGCGGCAAGATCGCCGTTGGCCAAGCCGTCGATGGCGCCGGTGATCTGGGACTCGACCAGGCCTCCCATCTGCAGGAAGCGCGACCGGACCTCCTCGAGTTCGGCGTCGTATTGTTTGTGGGTATGTTCAGTCATGCCGGCTCCCAGCGGAAGAACAATGGGCCTGGCCGTTTGTGCCCCGGCCGCATGGGCAATGCATCGCGCAGTATATGAACGTCATGTGACAGGAATATGTCTTGGCGGTTCGCCGCGCGACGAATGTAGGCTAGGCGTGGCGCGGCTTGTCGAGCCGGCGCACGCCGAACTGCGTGGCCAGCAGGGCCACGTCCGCGCCGCGCAGCGCGAACAGGCCGCAGGTCACCACGCCGGCAAGGTCGTTGATCACCTTTTCCAGGCCCTGGGCCTCGGCGATCCGCATGCCGTGCACGTCCAGGATGACGTTACCGTTGTCGGTGACGAAACCTTCCCGCAGCCTGGGCTGCCCACCCAAGAGGCGCAGCGCGCGGGCTACGGCCTCGCGGGCCATGGGGATCACTTCGACCGGCAGCGGGAAGGCGCCCAGTTGCTCGACCAGCTTGGACTCGTCGGCGATGCAGATGAAGCGCTCGGCCACCGAGGCGACGATCTTCTCGCGGGTCAGTGCACCGCCGCCGCCCTTGATCATGTGCAGGTGGTCGTCGATCTCGTCCGCGCCGTCGACGTAGATGGGCATGAAAGCCACGTCGTTCAGGTCGAACACCGGCAGCCCGTGGCCGGCCAGGCGTGCCGCGCTGCGCTCGGAACTGGCGACCGTGCCGCGGATGCGCCCCTTGTAGGCGGCCAGTCCGTCGATGAACAGGTCGGCCGTCGACCCCGTGCCGACTCCGATGACCACGTCGGGCGCCGCCACGTCGGCGACGAAGGCAAGCGCCGCGTCGGCCGCCTGCTGTTTCAGTTCCTGTTGAGAAAGCATAATAGGTGGTGCAAAGACGGTGCTAAGGGTTGCCAGCAGACACTTTAGCACTTGGACGCGCGAACGCCACCGGCGTTCCGGCCGACGCGCGGGCACGCGCGCACTGAAGGGGCATTCATGCTGATAGAAATAGACATCATCACCACACTCCTGGTCGCCATCGTGGTGCTGCTGATCGGACGCTGGCTGATCGGCCGGATACCGCCGCTGCAGCGGTACAACATTCCCGAACCGGTGGTGGGCGGGATGCTGGCGGCGATCGTCATCACGATCGCCAAGGTCGCCGCCGGCACCGAGCTGTCGTTCGACATGGCGCTGCAGACGCCCTTCATGCTGGCTTTCTTCGCCACCGTGGGCCTGAGCGCCGACGTCAGGACGCTGGTACGCGGCGGCCGGGGCGTGATCCTGTTCCTGGTCGCCATCGCCATCATGCTCATGCTCCAGAACGCCATCGGCCTGGCGGGCGCCTTCAGCATGGACCTGCATCCCCTGAACGGGCTGCTGGCCGGATCGGTCACGATGCTGGGCGGCCACGGCACCGGCGCGGCCTATGCCACCCAGTTCTCCGACGTCGACAACCTGCAGGGCGCCATGGAACTGGCCATGGCCTGCGCGACCTTCGGCCTGGTGCTGGGCGGCATCATCGGCGGCCCCGTCGCCCAGCGCCTGATCACGCGCCATGGCCTGACGCCGGGCGACGGCGCCTCGGCGCCATCCGGCCAGGCCAGCGCCGACGCGCCACCCGAAGCGTCCCGTCCGCTGACCATTCCGCTCTTTCTCGAAACTCTGCTGCTGATCGTGGCCTGCGTGGTGGCCGGCGGCACGCTGGGGGAACTGATGAAAGGCAAGGTGCTGACCCTGCCGCCCTTCGTCTGGACACTGTTCACCGGCGTCGTGCTGCGCAACGTGCTGGGCCTGGCGCGCATCCGCGAAGTCGACGACGGCGCCGTGCAACTGTTCGGCGGCGTCGCGCTGTCGCTGTTCCTGACCATGGCGCTGATCTCGCTGCGGCTGTGGGAACTGGTGTCGCTGGCGCTGCCCATCCTGGCGATCCTGGCGGTACAGACCGCTTTCGTCGCGGCCTACACCAGCCTGGTCACCTTCCGCATCATGGGTGGCAACTACGACGCCGCGGTGCTGGCCGCGGGCGCCTGCGGCATCGGCCTGGGCGCCACGCCCACCGCCATCGCCAACATGCAGGCGGTCACCAACAAGTACGGCCCCTCCCCCCAGGCCTTCCTGATACTGCCCATCGTCGGCGCGTTCCTGATCGACATCACCAACGCGCTGGTCATTCAGGGTTATCTCAGCCTGCCTCTTTTCGGCTTTTGACAGCGAGCGCAACCATGATCCGACGATTGCTTCTCCTCGTCCTGGCCGCGGTGCTGCTGTCCGGTTGCAGCCGCGGACCCGACCAGTCCCAGGTCCAGGCCGCCGTGGAGCACCGCCTGCAGGCGGTCTTCGCCAAGCCGGTGCTGGATGTGGAATCCCTGCGGCGCCTGGGCAGCGGTCCGCTGGCCGACGCCCCCGACGGCGCGGCCCGCCGCATCGTCTATTTCAACGGCCGCTTCCGCCTGGCCCGCGACTATGCCTTCAGCGACTGGCAGTCGCTCAATCCGGCCGCGCTGGCCACGCTGCTGGGCGCCACCGAACGCGGCGTGGAAGGCATCGCGCGCGACGGCAACCGCGCCGGCGACCTCCTGCAGGTCCGCGGCTCGGTCACCTTCCGCGAAGGTCCCGACGGATGGCAGGCGGTGGACTTCGTGCCGCCGCCACAGGCCACGGCCAGCCAGGCCGCAGCCGGCTCGCCGGCCCGGACGACCATCGAGCGCATCCAGAACCTGTTCAATACCCTGCCCCCCAACAGCCCGCGCGCCCGCGCCATCATCACCGAGGAACTCGCCGCGGCCGACCGGCAGATCACGCGCCGCTTGGACCGGCTGCGCCGCGCCTTCGTGGTGGCGGGCGGACCGGAAGCCGGCGAGTACGACCTGGTCGCCCGTACCATCGCCGCGCGCCTGACGGCACAGGGCTTCAGCGCCAGCGGCTCGTCCACCCAGGGAAGTATCGAGAACCTCCAGTTGCTCCAACGGGGCGCGGCCAACATCGCGCTCGCGCAGGGCGACATCGCCAGACAGGCCTACCTGGGCCAGGGCGCCTTCGGCGGCACGGCCCACAACCCCGACTTGCGCGCCATCGCGAGCCTGTACCCGGAAGCCTTCCACATCGCGGTGCTGGCCGACGGTCCGGTCCAGTCCATCGCGGACCTGCGCGGCCGCCGGCTCGACGCCGGCCTGGCCGCGTCCGGCACCCGCGCCTCGACGCTGCAAGTGCTGGCGGCGCACGGACTCCCGGCCGGCAGCGTGGAACTGGTCTCCAGTACCAACTTCGACCAGGCGGTACGGGCCCTGCTCGACAAGCAGGTCGACGCAATCGCCAGCGTGATCCACGCCCCGGCGCGCCAACTGCAACGCCTGGCCGCCGACCATCGCCTGCGCATCCTGCCGCTGTCGCCGCCAGCCATCGCACAGCTCGCGCGGGACGATCCCGCCTTCGTGCGCCTCGTGCTCGCCCCCGGCACCTATCCGGGCCAGGGCGCGCCCATTGCGACGGTGGGCGTCACCGCGCTGCTGGTCACGGGCACCGACACGCCCGCGGACGAAGTGCGCGGCGTGTTGCAGGCGGTGTTCGAACAGGCCGATTTCGTGGCGGCGGGCAGCCCGGCCGGCGGACAGATCACCCGCGCGACGGCTCGCGAAGGCGTGACCATCCCCATGCACGACGCCGCCGAGCGTTATTTCAAGGCGGAACCGGCGCCGCGTTAGATCGGAGTCAATCCCCCGGCGGCCACGCCCGCGCCAGCAGTTCCGCGCACGCCGCGTCGCCGTGGCCGGTGTCGCTGTCGCCGTACAGCCAGCTGGCCTGCGCCAGCCGGGCCGCCACGAACGCGTCCCCCACCAGCCCCCCCGGCGCGTCCAGCAGCAGCGCCGCCTGCATCAGCCCGGCCAGCAGGCCGGCGATGCGGCGCGCCTTGAACTCGGCCTCGCCGTTGCCCGCGCACAAGTCCATCCAGGTCTGCCAGGCCGAGCGGAACTCCGGGCTGCCGCCGCCGCGCTCGCGCAGGTGCTCGCCCAGCGCCTCGAACGCCTGGGGATCGCGCCGGATCGCGCGCAGCACGTCCAGGCACATGACGTTGCCCGATCCTTCCCAGATCGCGTTGACGGGCGCTTCGCGGTAGAGCCGGGGCATCGGGCCGTCTTCGACGTAGCCATTGCCGCCGCATGCCTCCATGCATTCGGCAATGGCCGACACGGCGCGTTTGCAGACCCAGTACTTGGCCGCCGGCGTGACGATGCGCCGTATGGCCCGCTCCAGCGGCGCATCGGACTCGAAGGCGCGCGCCAGCCGCAGGCCCAGCGCGGTCGCGGCCTCGCTTTCCAGCGCAAGATCGGCCAGGACGTGGCGCATCAGGGGCTGATCGCACAGCGGCCGGCCGAACGCCTGGCGCCGCGAGCAGAAGTGCAGCGCCTGGACCGTGGCCTGCCGCAGCAGCGCGGCGCTGCCCAGCACGCAGTCCAGCCGCGTGTAGGTGGCCATCTCCACGATGGTGGCCACGCCCCGCCCCGGCTCGCCCAGCATGGCGCCCCAGGCGCCATGGAACTCGACCTCGGCGCTGGCGTTGCTGCGATTGCCCAGCTTGTCCTTCAGGCGCTGGATACGGACGCCGTTGCGGCGGCCGTCGGGCGCGTAGCGCGGCACGAAGAAGCACGACAGGCCTTCATCGGCCTGGGCCAGCACCAGGTGGGCATCGGACTGGGGCACCGAATAGAACCACTTGTGGCCCTCGAGCAGATAGCCCCGCCCCCGGCCCGGCGCCCCGCACGGCACGGCCCGGGTCGTGTTGGCCCGCACGTCCGAGCCGCCCTGCTTCTCGGTCATGCCCATGCCTATCAACACGCCGCGCTTGCCGGCCACCGGCGCATCCGAGGCATCGTAGTGGCGCGCATGGAGACGCGGCAGCCAGTCGCGGGCGAAATCGATGTCACCGGCCGGCTCGCGCGCCAGCACGGGAATCGCGCCGAAGGTCATGGTGGCCGGGCACAGCGTGCCGGCCTCGACCTGGCCCTGCATGAGGTAGCCCGCCGCCCGCGCGACCATGGCGCCCGGCGCGGGCGCCGCCCATGGCCCGGAATGCAGTCCGCGCGCGACGATGCCCGTCATCAGGACATGCCAGGCGGGATGGAAGCGCACCTCGTCAATGCGCCGCCCGACCGGATCCAGGGGCACGAAGCGCGGCGGGTGCTCGTTGGCGTCGCGGCCCGCGTCCATGGCCTCGCGGCTGCCCAGCCAGCGTCCCTGCTCGCGCAGGGAGGCCTCGGCATGGCCGGCCCCTTCGCGCCGGACCGCTTCCCGCAGCGCGGGATCGGTGTCGTACAGGTTGTAGCCGGTGCACGGCTCCACCACGTTGAACGCGTCGTCCCGGTCGCTGTCCGTCATGATCGCTCCCCCGCCGTCGCGGCGGCATCGTCGCCATGCGTCGAGTGTAGCGCCGAGCGCCAGCGGGTCAGGCCGCCGCGGTCTCCGCCGGATCGCCGTTGCGCAGCCTGGCCACGTCGCGCAAGGGCGGCGAACCGAACAGGCGGCTGTATTCGCGGCTGAACTGCGACGCGCTTTCGTAGCCGACCCGGCGCGCCGCGCTGCCGGCATCCAGCAGCTCGGACAGCATCAGCGTGCGCGCCTCGCGCAGCCGCAGCTGCTTCTGGAACTGCAGCGGGCTCATGGCCGTGACGGCCTTGAAATGGTGGTGCAGCGAGGACGGACTCATGTTGACCGCCTGGGCGAGCGCCTCGATGCGCAGCGGTACGGTGTAGTTTTCCTTGATCCAGGCGATGGCGCGGGCGACCTGGCTGGAAGCCCCGGCCGACAGGGCCGCCTGGCGCAGCCGCCGGCCCAGTTCGCCGGTCAGCACCCGGTACAGGATCTCGCGCTCGGCCAGCGGCCCCAGCACCGCCAGGTGCTCGGGCGTGTCCAACAGGCGAACCAGGCGCAGCATGGGCTCGATCAGGGCCAGCGGGGTCGTGCCCACGGCCAGCCCGCGCATGCCCGGTGCCTCGGACGCCGGCGGCAGGCCGTGCTCGCCTACCAGTTCGCCCAGGCGCTGCGGGTCGATGTCCAGCGCCACGCACAGGTAGGGCTCTGCCTGCGACGCGCAGGTGATGCGGGCCTGCACCGGCAGGTCGAACGAGGACAGCAGGAAGTGACGTTCGTCGTACTCGTAGACGGCCTCGCCCAGCTCGACGCGCTTGGCACCCTGCGCGGCGATCGTCAGCGAAGGCCGGTAGAAGCCGCAGTTGGATTCAGAGGGACCGGAGAAGCGCACGAACGACAGCCCCGGGTAGGTGCTGGGGTGTGCCCCGTCGACCGGGGCGTGCCGCGCGATGCGGCCGGCCAGCTCGCGCCGCGCGGCGGCCAGCTGACCGGGTTCCTCGTCGCGTGGGACGCTATCGGCGGGAAAGGCCGGCTGGGACATGGTCATCGTGGAAAGCGCAGGACAAGCGACGATATTGCCATGCTCAGACCGCCTTGCGCAAAGGCGTGCGGATCGGCAGGGTCCGCACGCGCTCGCCGGTCGCGGCGAAGATCGCGTTGGCCAGCGCCGGCGCCAGCGGCGGCACGCCGGGCTCGCCCACGCCGGTGGGATCGTCCTGGGACGGCACGATGTGCACCTCGACACGCGGCATCTCGTTGATGCGCAGCACGGGATAGTCGTGGAAGTTGCTCTGCACGACGGCGCCCTTGTCCAGCGTGATGGCGCCATGCAGCGCGGTCGACAGCGCGAAGCCTATGCCGCCCTCCATCTGCGCCTTGACCACGTCCGGATTGATCGCCAATCCGCACGCCACGGCGCAGACCACGCGGTCCACCTTCAGTCCGCCCTCGGCGTCCACGCTCACCTCGACCACCTGTGCCACCACGCTGTTGAAGGACTCGTGCACCGCCACGCCCCGGCCCCGGCGCATGCCGCTTTTCCCCGCCGCCAGCGGACGGTCCCATTGCGCGGCGCGCACCGCCGTCTCCAGCGCGGCCAGGTGGCGCGGATGGCCCTTGAGCAAGTCGCGCCGCAGCGCGACCGGATCGCGGCGCGCGGCATGCGCCGCCTCGTCCACCAGCGTCTCGGCCGTGAACGCGGTATGCGTGTGCCCGACCGACCGGTACCACTGCACGGGCACGCTCACGTCGTCGGGGGTATGCAACTCCACGCTCAGGTTGGGGATGCCGTAGGGCAGGTCGGACAGGCCCTCGACCGAGGTGGCGTCGATACCGTTCTTGATCATGAATTCCTCGAACACGGAACCCTTGATCAGCGACTGTCCGACCACGCGCACCTGCCAGGCGTGCAGCCTGCCCCGCTCGTCCAGGGCGAGCCGGGCGCGGTGCAGGTAGGCGGGCCGATAGTATCCGCCGCGCATGTCGTCCTCGCGCGTCCAGACCATCTTGACCGGAACGTCGAACCCCGCCTTGCGGGCGCCCTGCGCGATGGCGACGGCCTCGACCACGTAGTCGGCATGCGGGCTGGCGCGCCGGCCGAAGCTGCCGCCGGCATACAGCTGGTTGATCGTGACCCGCTCGGGCGCAATGCCGAGATAGTCGGCCACGGCTTTCTGGTCCATGGTCTGGAACTGCTCGCCGTTCCAGATCTCGCACCGGCCGTCGCCCAGTTGCACGACGCAGTTCAACGGCTCCATGCTGGCGTGGGCCAGGAACGGGAACTCGTAGTCCGCCTCGATCACCTTGGCGGCCTGGGCGAACGCGGCCTCGACATTGCCGCGCGCGGCGGCGGGCAGGCCAGGGCGCGCGGCGGCCTGGCGATACCGGGCCAAAAGTTCGTCGCTGCCCTCGGTATAGGCGCGGCGCTCGTCCCATTGCACCTTCAGGGCATCGCGCCCGGTGCGAGCGGCCCAGGTATTGCGCGCCAGCACGGCGACACCGGCCGAGCGGTGCGCCGACCCCTCGAAGGGGATCGCGGCCACCACGCCAGGAACGGCCAGGGCGGCACTGGCGTCGTAGCCGGCCACGGTCGCGCCGAAGCGCGGCGCATGAGCCGCGATCGCGATCAGCATGCCGGGCAGCTTGACGTCCTGCGTGAACCGGGCGCGGCCGTGCACCTTGTCGGCCGAGTCCGCGCGCCGCAGCGACGCCTTGCCGATCAGGCCGAACTCCTTGGGCGACTTCAGCCGGGGCTTGGCAGGCACCGGCTGCGCCGCCGCGGCCCCGGCCAATTCGCCGAATCCGGCTTTCCGGCCCGAGGCGGCATGGCGGACGACGCCTTCGCGCACGGTAATCGTGGCCGGGTCGACCTTCCAGGCCTGCGCCGCCGCGCCGACCAGCATGGCGCGCGCGGCGGCGCCCGCCTCGCGCATCTGCTTGAAGGAGTTGGCCATGGCCGTGCTGCCCCCGGTACCCTGTATGCCCATGGCCAGGTTCTTGTAGCGCGCGGTGTCGGCGGGCGCGCCTTCGACCCGCACCTGCGCCCAGTCCGCGTCCAGCTCGTCGGCCACCAGGGTCGCCAGGCCCGTATAGGCCCCCTGCCCCATCTCCACGTGCTTGGCATACACCGTGACCCGGCCTTGGGCATCGATGGACAGAAAGGCATTCGGCGCGAAGGCATCCGCCCCGTCCGCCGCCGGCGTCGCGGCCAGGGCGCCGGGCAGTTGCCAGCCCAGCACCAGCACGCCCGCGCCCTGCACGAAGCGGCGGCGGCTGACATTGACCAGCGAGGCTTGCTGGCGATCCGTCGTGTTGTCGAGGGTGAAGATCATGATGCCTTCCTCCTCAGGCCAGTGCCTGGGCGGCGCGATGGATCGCGGCCCGGATGCGCACATAGGTCGCGCAGCGGCACGCATTGCCGCTCATCGCCCCGTCGATGTCCTCGTCCGTGGGACGCGGGTTCGTGCGCAGCAGCGCGGCGGCCGACATGATCTGGCCCGACTGGCAGTAGCCGCATTGCACGACGTCCAGTTCCTGCCATGCGGCCTGCACGGCCCGGCCCACGGCGTCGTTCCCCACGCCTTCGATGGTCGTGACCGGCTTGCCTTCGACCGAGGAGACCGGCGTCACGCAGGCGCGCACCGGCGCGCCGTCCACATGCACCGTACAGGCGCCGCACAGCGCCATCCCGCATCCGTATTTCGTGCCGGTCAGGTTTGCCAGATCGCGCAGGGCCCATAGCAGTGGCATTTCGCCGGGCGCGTCCAGCGCAGTCTGTTTGCCATTGATCTCGAGCTGAATCGCCATTGCCACGTCCCCTGCGGAAAAGATGCCGGATCCCTATCCGGCCGTGACAGAGGTTACGTAAGGCGGCTACCTGGGGACAATACCGATTCCTGCCTGTGTTTTGCCTGATCCTGCAAACCACGGATCAGGCCCGGCGTCACGCGAGGTTGAGCTGCCACGATATGCCGAACCGGTCGGCCACCCATCCGAAGCGACGGCTGAAGCCGTAATTGCCCAGCGGCATCAGTTCCTGGCCGCCGTCGGCCAGCGCGGCATGAAGCCGGTCGATCTCCTCCTCCTGGTCGCACTCCACGAACAGCGACACCGACGGGGTGAAGTTGAAGGCATGGGGAGCCGAACTGTCGATCGCCATGAAGCGCCGGCCGTGCAGCGTGAACCATGCGGTGCGGACGGTGCCTTCGGGGTCGCTCTCGCCGGGACCGTAGCGGTCGATGCGGTCGATGGCCGAACCGGGGAACAGCGAGACGTAGAAGCCGATCGCTTCCTCGGCCCGGCCATGCCGCTCGCCCGAGAACATCAGGAAGGTGGCGATGTCTTTCATGGATGATGCTCCTGTCGTGTGTGGCCGGACGCCGCGTCACGGCGCCTCGACGAGTTTCCTCAAGCGCCCGATGGCGCGGTCCCACCCGGCCGAGACCGCGTCCAGGAAGGCTCTTGCCTCGTCCACGCGGCGTGGATCGAGGGTGTACAGCACCTCGCGGCCCAGGCGCTCGCGCACGACCAGGTCCGCCGCTTCCAGCACCTGGAGATGCTTGACGATGGCCTGCCGCGAGATGTCCCGGCCCTCGGCCAGCGCGGTGGCCGACAAGGCCCCGCCGGCCAGCAGGTGGGCGACCAGGGCCAGCCGGGTCGCGTCGCCCAGCGCGGCGAACACCCGCGCCAGCTCGTGCTCACGCCCCTTCGACATGGCGCCGGATGTTGTCGGCCTGGGCGGCCCATCCGCCGTCGTTCATCATGAAGGCGCGTTCGCGGCGGTGCGCCGGCACGCGCTCGAATCCCGACTCGGTGATGGTCAGCCGCGTACCCTCGGGCACGCTCTCCAGCTGGAACTCGACCAGGGTCGTGGGCTCCTGCTCGTGATCGCACTCGGCATCGATGCCGAACGGCACCCAGCGGAAACTGAAAACGCGCGGCGCTTCCATGCGCTCGACGGTGCAGAACACCGCGTGGGGAAGCGGCTGGCGTATCGCGGCCGGCTGCAGGCCCAGCGAGGCCTGGTAGCGCGTGATCTCGTCCTGGTCGAACCCGCCCTCGAAGCTGCCGGTAATGGCGCGGCCGGGGGCAAAGGGCTGGTCCAGCTTGACGCCGAACCACTGCGCGAACTCCTGGATGTCGGTCAAGGCGCGCCACACGCGCTCGACCGGCGCGCGCAACACGACCTGCTTTTCGATGCGGTCGAGCGATGTCATGGCGGAACTCCTATTGCAACCGTTTGGTTGCAATATACAGGTCCATCCAGACGCGCAACGTTTCTGTTGCACACGCTTACGGAAACCGGCCTTCCGGCCAGGCGATGTCACACCATCAGTTCGATCAGGAACGGCGCCTGCCTGCCGAAGCTGCTCTTCATCAGGTCCGCGCAACGCTCCAGCGTGGTGGCCTGCGCCGCCTCGACGCCCATGCCATGGGCAAGCTTGACCCAATCGAGGGGCGGGTTGCCCAGGTCCAGCATGCTCATCGCCGTCTCGCCCGGCGTCGCGCCCACGCTCGCGTACTCGCCGATCAGGATGTTGTACTTGCGGTTGTTGAGAATGATCGTGGTAACGGGCAGCGCCTCGCGCGCCTGCGTCCACAGCGACTGCAGCGAGTACATGGCGGAACCGTCCGCCTGCAGATTGATCACCCTGCGCTGCTTGCCGGCGCCAAGCGCCGCACCGGTGGCCACGGGCATTCCATCGCCGATGGCGCCGCCCGCCAGATGCAGCCAGTCGTGCGCGGGCGCGCCGTGCGTGAACGGGTAGAAGCCCCGGCCGTAGGAAATGCTCTCGTCGGACACGATGGCATGCTCGGGCATCGTCGCCGCGAGCGTGCGGGCCAGGCCTTCGGGCGTGGGCAGGCCGGCTCCCGGGCTCGGGCGGGGGCCGGGATCCGGCATGGCCGCCGCCGGCGCATCGAGCGCCTGCGCCAGCGCCCGAAGCGCCTCGACGGGATCCTGGTCCGGGCGGGACAAGACATGGAACCGGGTATCCGGGTGGTACTGGATCGAGGGCTTGCCGGGATAACCGAAGAATCCGACCGGCGGCTCGGCGCCCACCAGGATGATGTGCCTGTACCGATCGAGCGCCTGGATGGCGTCGTCCATGCCATAGGGCACCCGTTCGAGCGGCATGCGGCCGCGGCCGCGCGCCAGATGCGCGGTCACATAGCTGGCCATCACCGCCGCCCCCGTCGCATGGGCGACCCGCCAGGCAAAACCCTGCGCCTCGCTCAGCACACCATGCCCCGCCAGCAGGATCAACACGTCGCGGCGATCGCGCAGCAGGCGCGCCGCCGCCTCGACCGCCTGGCCGTCGATGGCGGGGGGCAACGGCGGATCCATGGGTTCCCCGGGCACGCCCCCCTCTTGCCAGGACACGTCGGCGGGCAGGATCAGCGTGGCGATCTGCCCCGGGAAGGTGCGCGCCGCGCGCACCGCCTCCACCGCGTCCCGTCCGAGATCAGCAGTCCCGGCGCTGGTGCGCACCCAGGCCGAAACCGTCCGCGCCATGCCGGCGGTATCCGCGGTCAGCGGCGCATCGTAGGGGCGATGGTAGGTCGCCTGGTCACCCACGATGTTGACGATGCCGCTGCGCGCGCGGCGCGCGTTGTGCAGGTTGCCCATGCCGTTGGCCAGGCCGGGGCCGCAGTGCAACAGCGTGCAGGCGGGCTTGCGGGCCAGCCGGAAATAGCCATCGGCCATGCCGGTGACGATGTTCTCCTGCAAGCCGAGCACGCACTTCATTCCGGGGCTCTGGTCCAGCGCGGCGACGAAATGCATTTCGCTGGTCCCCGGATTGGCGAAGCAGGTATCCACCCCGGCGGCCAACAAGGTTTCCACCAGGCTCTTCGCGCCGTTCATCCGCAAACCTCCTTGTCCAGACATGTTTCAACGCTTATCGGCCGGCCATGTTGGCATTCGGCGCCGCGGAAGGCGACGGACATTGCGGAGCAAGTGTCTCCTTTGTTGCTTCAGCGCGTTTTTCTACAGCGAGGGCGGCAAGGACGGCTCCCCGGCCATTTTTTCCAGCTTCGCCCAATCCGTGATGGAGATCTTTCCATACCGGATTTCGACGATGCCTTCTTCGGCCATGGCACGCAGCACCCGGTTGACCACCTGCCTTCGCGTTCCCAGCATCGTGGCGATTTCGACCTGCGACAGGCTGACGTCCGCGGACTCGATGCCGCGCCGGGATCGGGCATGGATGGCCTTCAGCAATTGCGCGACCCGGGCATTCGTCGGGTGGGTGGCCGCGCTTTCGAAATGATCGAGCGCGCGCCGGTGCCGCTGGCCAAGCCCGGCAAACAGCGTGAACGACAGCTGCCCATCCTCGCACAGGATTTCACGCAGCAGGGGCGCCGGAATCCTGACCAGGATGCTCTTCTGCTTGCATATCGCCGTGTAGAAATAGGGCACCTGGGTCAGGACCGGCCCCAGGCCGTGGTAGTCCCCCGGCAGGTGCAGACCCGCCGTGAAGTTCCTGCCCGACGGCGTCCCGCGCACGAGATGCATGGACCCCGTTGCCAGGATGTACAGGAAGTGGGCGGTTTCCCCGGTCCTGATCAGACAGGTGTCCGCCTCGACCGTGCACAGGTCGGCTGCCGACACGAGGCGAGAAATCGTCTCCGCGGGCCATGTAGAGAAAAGCTCCGACTGGGATATCACCAGCCTGACCAACGTATTTTCCATAACCTCGGATTTCCTCGTGCTTGCCTACGACCACGGAAGAGGCCTTCTCCCGCCGGACACATAGCAACAAACAGGACAATCGCCGTGCTTTCCTCATTGTTGCGAGATACCGGGCTACCTACACTTTGCGCCGGCCTGCCACCCCTGGCCCAGAGCAATGCTATCAAGGACCCGCGATGAACATGACGGCACCTCCCCTTCCCGGCTCCGGACCGGCCACGGCGCGCACCGCCGGCGCCGTCCTGGCCGGCCAACTCGCGCTGCACGGCGTCAAGCACATTTTCTGCGTTCCCGGGGAAAGCTATCTCGCCGTGCTCGATGCGCTGCTCGACGTGCCCGTGGAAGTCACCGTCTGCCGCCAGGAGGGCGGTGCCGCGATGATGGCCGAGGCACAGGGCAAGCTGACGGGAACCCCCGGCATCTGCTTCGTGACGCGCGGCCCGGGCGCCACCAACGCCGCGGCCGGCATCCACGTCGCGAGCCAGGACTCGACGCCGATGATACTGTTCGTCGGCCAGATCGAGCGCGGCACCCGGGGCCGCGAGTGCTTCCAGGAACTGGACTACCAGGCCGTTTTCGGCACCATGGCCAAGTGGGTGGTCGAGATCGACGATGCCCGGCGCATTCCCGAATTGGTCTCGCGCGCGTTCCACGTGGCCACCTCCGGCCGTCCCGGTCCCGTGGTGGTGGCCTTGCCCGAGGACATGCTGGCGGAAACCGTCGACGTGCCGGATGCGCTTCCCTACCGGATCACCGAGACCCATCCGGCGCCGGATCAGATCGAGCAACTGCGAACACTGCTGGCGGGCGCGCGGCGCCCCCTGGCCATCCTGGGCGGCAGCCGCTGGTCCGCGGCCGACGTCGGGCGCTTCCAGGATTTCGCCCAGGCCTTCCAGTTACCGGTAGTCTGTTCGTTCCGGCGGCAGATGCTGTTTTCGCAGGCCCATCCCTGCTATGCGGGAGAACTCGGCTACGGTGCCAACCCCAGGCTGCTGGACAGGATCAGACAGGCCGATCTCGTCCTGCTGGTCGGGGGCAGATTGTCCGAAGTCCCGTCGCAGGGCTATTCGCTGCTGAATGTGCCGACCCCGGCGCAGACACTGGTGCACGTGCACGCAGACCCCGACGAACTTGGCCGGGTGTATCGGGCCCATCTGGCCATCAATGCGACTCCGCGAGGATTCTGCGAGAGCCTGGCGGCCCTCCAGGCCGCGCCCGGGCGCGAAGTGCGCGAATGGACGCGCGAGGCGGCAGCCGATGCGCTGCGCTGGCGCGACCTGTCCGACATCCAGGTTCCCGGAGCGGTCAAGATGCCCGCCGTCATGCGCGCCCTGCAGGCGGAACTGCCGCGGGACACCATCGTCTGCAATGGCGCCGGCAACTTCTGCACATGGGCCCAGCGATTCTGGCCGTTCGAGGCGTTCGGCACCCAGCTGGCGCCGACCTCCGGTTCCATGGGCTATGGGTTTCCCGCGGGCGTGGGCGCCAAGCGGCTGTACCCGCAGCGGACGGTACTGGTGCTGGCCGGCGACGGCGACTTCCTGATGACCGGCCAGGAATTCGCGACGGCCGTCCAGTACAGGCTTCCGCTGATCGTGCTCCTGGTCGACAACGGGATGTACGGAACGATCCGGGCGCATCAGGAACGCGGGTATCCGGGGCGCGTCTCCGCCACGACCTTGCAAAATCCGGACTTCGTCGCCTATGCCCGCGCATTCGGCGGGTACGCCGAGCGGCTGGCCACGGCCGAGGACTGCGGGCCCGCCCTGCGCCGGGCATTGGCCTCGGGCCTGCCCAGCCTGCTGCACTGCGTGATCGACCCCGAGGCCATCACGCCTTCTTCCACGTTGACCCAGCTGCGCACCCAGGCCCTGGAACGCCTGGAGAAGGCAGCGCGCGAGGCGGGACCGGCATGAACTATCCCGATACGCGGCTCTTCATCGCCAATCAGTGGCAGGATGCGGCCGACGGCCGTACCCTGCCGGTCGTCAACCCGGCCACCGGCACGGAAATCGGCCGCGTCAGCCACGCGGGGATCGCCGACCTCGACCGCGCGCTCCTTGCCGCGCGGCAGGGTTTCGACACCTGGCGGAACACACCGGCAGCCGAGCGCGCACGGCTCATGCGGCGCGCGGCGGCACTGCTGCGCGAGCGCGCGCCAGGCATCGCGGCCATCATCACCCGGGAACAGGGCAAGCCCCTGGCCGAAGCGAAGCACGAAACCTCGATGGCGGCCGAAATGATCGAGTGGTTCGCCGACGAAGCATTGCGGGTCTATGGACGCATCGTACCCTCGCGCGTGCCGGGGGCCCAGCAACTGGTGCTGAAGGTCCCGGCGGGCCCGGTCGCGGCGTTCACGCCCTGGAACTTCCCGATCAATCAGGCGACGCGCAAGATCGCGGCGGCGCTGGCCGCGGGCTGCTCGATCATTCTGAAGGCCGCCGAGGAAACCCCCGCGGCGGCGGCGGCCCTGTTCCAGGCCTTCGCCGACGCGGGGGTGCCGCCGGGCGTGATCGGCCTCGTCTACGGCAACCCCGCCCAGATTTCCGCCCACCTGATCGCCCACCCCGCGATCCGCCTGGTCTCGTTCACCGGCTCCACCCCGGTGGGCAAGCAGCTGGCCGCGCTCGCCGGCCGGCATATGAAGCGGGTGACGATGGAACTCGGCGGCCATGCCCCCGTCATCGTGGCCGACGACGCCGACATCGACCTGGCGATACGGTCCGCCGGCGCCGCCAAGTTTCGCAACGCCGGCCAGGTCTGCATCGCCCCCACCCGCTTCCTCGTGCACGACAGCATACGCACGGACTTCGCGTCCGCACTGAGCGCCCATGCACGGAGCCTGCGGCTTGGCGACGGCCTCGCCTCGGACACCCAGATGGGACCGCTGGCCAATCCACGCCGGCTCGCGGCCATGGCGCAGCTCACCGAAGATGCGGTACGGCGCGGCGCCTCGATCGAGACCGGCGGCGAGCGGCTGGGCACGGCCGGCAACTTCTGGACACCCACCGTCCTAACTGGCGTGCCGCAGGATGCCAGACTGCTCAACGAGGAACCCTTCGGTCCGATTGCCACCATCCAGGGGTTCGCGACGCTGGAGGAAGCGATCGCCGAGGCGAACCGGCTGCCGTATGGACTGGCCGCCTATGCCTACACGCGCTCGCTGAAGCATGCACACCAGTTGACGCAACACGTCCAGGCCGGAATGCTGTGGATCAACCAGCCTGCCGCCGCCTGGCCGGAGCTGCCTTTCGGCGGAGTGAAGGACTCGGGCTACGGCTCGGACGGCGGCCCGGAGGCCCTGGAGGCCCATCTCGACACGCGGCTCGTATCCGTGATGAACGTATAGAGCCGCCCGGCCGGCCCGGCTACTGCAGTTCGATCCTGGCGTCCTGGATCACCTTGCGCCACCGGGCTATTTCGCTGGAGATCAGCTCGCGCGCCTGCGCCGTCGTGCCGCCCAGCACACGCGACCCATTGCTCTCGAGGCGCGCCCTGATCTCCGGATTGTTCAAGACGTTCTGCATCCCTTTGTTCAGGCGCTCCACCACCGCGTCGGGCGTCTTCGCGGGGGCCAGCAGCATCCCCCAGGACGCGACCTGGACCTTGGAATAGCCGAGTTCGGTGAACGTCGCCACATCCGGCAGCCTGGGAGAACGATGAGCGCCGTTTCCTATGGCCAATGCGCTCAGGCCGCCATCGGCGATCAGGCCATACATCGGCTGCAGATACTCGAACGCGATATCTATGTCGCCGCTCTGCAAGGCGGTATTCAAGTTCGCCGCCGTCTTGAACGGGACGATGGTGTAGTCGAGTTTCGCGTTCGACTTGAACAGCTCGGCGGTCAGATGCTGCAGCGTCCCGATAAGCGATATGCCCACGGTGAACCGGTCGCCCTTGGCCTTCGCTTCGCGGACCACGTCCTGAACGTTCTTGAGCCGGGATTTGCTGCTGGCGAGCATCAACACATCGTTGCTCGTCATGGTCGAAATCGGCACGAAGCTCTTTTCGATATCGTAGGGAGGCGTGCGGAACAACGACTGGCTGATCGCCGTCCCGACGCCGATGTATATCACCGTGTAGCCATCGGGCGCCGCGGCGGCCACCTGCCTGATCGCCCCGATCCCGCCCGCGCCAGGACGATTCTCCACGACGACCTGCTGGCCGAGATCCTCGCCCAGCGCGTTCGCGACGATGCGGGCGATGCCGTCGGCGACGTTGCCCGCCGCGAACGGCACGACCAGGGTAATGGGCCTTGCCGGAAAGCTGCCTTCGGGTGCCGCCGCCATGGCGGGCATGGCACAGGCCCCCGCCAACAACGCGCAGGCGTACTTCATCGCTTGGTGTCTCATTTTTCTCTCCTCCTTGGAGCCCGACTCAATCGGTTTCTTTCACGTAGCCCATGAGCTTCGATGGCTGGTCGAGCCGCCGCCATTGCTTGGGCGGCTTTCCTGTCTCGACGGCGTCCATTTCGCGCCAGAGGATCTTTCTCAGCATCGAGATGCCGCGGTCCGATGCCCCCAGGCATTCGCTGGCCCGGTCGGCGATGGCTCCCTGGCCGATCAGCGCCACGTAATCCTGGGCGCTGGTCAGGCGCACGAGCGGGTCGTCGGGATAGTGCCCCGCGAACAGTTCGTCGTGATGGTCGGCCGAGTTGTAGTCATCGCATTCGTCGAAGTAGCGCTTCAGGGCTTCGTCCGCTTCCGGCGACGTCGACGGAGCCGCCCGCAGGGAAATCCGTATGGTGTGTTCGTCATCGACGGGCACCATCCAGTTCGTCACTTCCATCCAGGGGTCGCCGGCCTTGACGCCGGGAATGACGACCGTGTTGCCATAGGGAAACGTCCAATCGCTGACGCGGACCTGGGTCTTTTCACCAAGCCTGCGGACGGCGGTCTGGCATATCCCCGCCGAGGTTTCCTCATAGCTGATCTCCGGCACCTCGGCGGGGACGGCTTCGCCGAAGGCGCCCACTTTCCCCATCTGGTGCGCGAAACTCACGTGCACCGCATCCAGGGAATTTTCCGCGACCTGGAGCCAGTTGCACGGCCATATCTCCTTGCGCTGCAACAGGAAAACGCCTTCCTGCTCGCAGGAGCTCCTGCGGACAAGATCGAAATCCGGCGGCGCCCCTTCCCCCATGTACGTGAAAATCACGCCGCAGTATTCCCGGACCGGATAGGCGCCGATCCGCACACTGCCCTCGCTGCCGGGGCGCTCGGCCGGCCGCTCGGTGCATTGGCCGCTGCCATCGTATTTCCAGCCGTGGTACATGCAGCGCACTTGGTCGCCTTCGATCCAGCCGGTGTGCAGCAGCGTGCCCCGATGCGCGCACCGGGCCCCCACCAGATGGACGGTCCCGCCCTGGCCGCGGTAAAGCGTCAGGTCCTCGCTCAACAGGCGGACGCGCTTGGCAGTCCCCGCCGCCACGCTTTTCGAAAGCGCGATGGGGTGCCAGAACTGCCGCAGCACCTTGCCCATGGTGGTGTCGCCCGCGGTTTCCGTCAGGCGCCTCAAGCGCTCCGCCTGCTTGTGCGAACTCTTGCCGTCGATTTTTTCCATGTTCATCCCACCTTTACGCACAGCGGCTCCAGTCCGCTGACCTGGATTTGCAGATCGTCGCCCGTGGCGAGAAAGCGATTGCGCGCGGAACCGACCCCCGCCGGCGTGCCGGTCGCGATGACGTCGCCAGGCAGCAGCGTCATGTAGGACGACAGCGCAACGATGAGTTCCTCGGTGGAGAAGATCATCTCGGTCATGCTCTCGTCCTGCACGACTTCGCCGTTGAGCCGGGTGGAGATCCGCAGGGTGCGTGCGCGCAAGGCGTCGACGATGTCCGGCCCGCAGGCAATGGTCGGGCCCAGGGCGGACGCGCCGTCCAGCCCCTTGGCCGCGGTCCAGTCGGGCCAGGTCTTCGCGTCCGGTCCGGGAGGGCCGAGCGACACCCGGGTCAGGTCGCGCGCCGAGCCGTCGTCCAGCGCACAGACCCCGGCGACGTGATCCAGTGTCGTTTCGAGCGTCGCATCCTTGCAGACGCGGCCGATGACGACACCGATCTCTCCTTCGTAGTCGAACTTCGCCGTCATTCCCGCGTTGGGATTCAAGACTCCGCCGTGCGCGACGAAATTCGAAGGGGCCTTGTAGAAAATGACCGGGCGGATGGGAGGAAGCGTCTTGGCTTCGGCGCCATGTTCCCGGTAGTTGACGGCGACGGCAAAGACCCGGGATGCCCGATCGAGGGGAGGAAGGAGCCGTGCCTCGGCAGCGGACACCCTGCGGGTGGGGCTGCCGGCGCCCGTTTCCAGGATGCGGGGAAGCTCATCGCCCTCGCACACGATATCGACGTAGCCGTCCTTGGGGCAGCCGACGACGACCCTGTCGCCGACGAGATAGCGCCCAACGCTGAAATGCCCGTTTGTCACTGTCATCTTCATTCCACGAATCCATGAACAAGTGCCGCCATCTTGGCACTCGCCGCTTCGAGAGACGACGGACAATGCGAGGCAATTGTCTCCTTTGTTGCTCCTGCGTTCTTTCTCTTTATTCGCTCCTAGCCCCCGGTCCGCCCCGCCATCGCCGCCGACACGAACAACCCCAGCACGCACATCATGCTGGCGACGTGCGCGGCCGAACGCAGGGCGGGTTTGTCGCCCAGGTAGCAGCCGATGAACAACAGCCGCGCCGCGACCCACGCCAGCGCCCAGGCGTCGGCCTGGTTCTGCGGGGTACCCGCCAGGTGGGCGATGATCACGGCCGCGGCGAAACCCGGCAGGGTCTCGAACGCGTTCAGGTGCGCGCTCCAGGCGCGCTTGGCGATGCCTTGTATGCGGTTCGGGAAATCGCGCGGATCGCGGTTGTCGCGCAGGGGCCGGGCGCGGTTCCGGGCGATGCCGAAGCAGACGTAGGGCATCAGTATCGCGACGAACACACACCAGAATGCGAGGGTCATGCCGGCCTCCCGGGGTCTGGCCCCGCGTCTCCTAGTTTTCCGCTTCCCCATCGGCCTCGTCGGCCGCGAGGTTGTCGTCCTCGGTCCCCAGCAACTGGCGCGTCTCGCCTTCCGGCAGGGCCTCGACGGTTTTCAGGTTGCGCAGCATGGCGCGGGTGCGCACCTCGGTCTGCCCGATCTTGTTGCTGGCGGTTTCCAGCGTCTTTTTCACGCTGGCCAGCGCATCGCCGAACTTGCCGAACTCCGACTTGACCGCGCCCAGCACTTTCCAGACCTCGGACGAACGCTGCTCGATGGCCAGCGTCCGGAATCCCATCTGCAGGCTGTTCAGCAAGGCGGCCAGAGTGCTGGGGCCGGCCACGTTGATGCGCAGCGCGTGCAGCTTGTCCATCAATCCGGCGCGCCGCAGCACCTCGGCATACAGCCCCTCGGTGGGCAGGAACATGATGGCGAAGTCGGTGGTGTGCGGCGGCGCGATGTACTTGGAACCGATGCGGCGCCCCTCCAGCTCCACGCCGCGCTCGAAGGCCTGCCCGGCGGTACGCACGGCATCGAGGTCGGCGCGCTCCTGCGCGTCCACCAGGCGCTCGTATTCCTCCTTGGGGAACTTGGCGTCGATCGGCAGCCATACCGGCACGGCATCGTCGCCGCGACCCGGCAGGCGGATGGCGAATTCCACCAGTTCGTCGCTGCCGGGCACCGGCTTGATGTTGCGGGCGTACTGCGCCGGCGTCATGGTCTGCTCGATCAGCATGCCCAGCTGCACTTCGCCCCAGGTTCCGCGCGTCTTCACGTTGGTCAGCACGCGCTTGAGGTCGCCCACCCCGGCCGCCAGCGACTGCATCTCGCCCAGCCCCTTGTGCACGGCCTCCAGCCGGTCGGAGACCAGCTTGAAGGACTCGCCCAGCCGCTGTTCCAGCGTGGCGTGCAGTTTCTCGTCCACGGTGCGGCGCATCTCCTCGAGCTTGACGGAGTTGTCGGCCTGCATGTCCTTGAGGCGCTGCTCCACGGTGGTACGGACCTCGGCCATGCGGCGCTCATTGGCCTCGGTCAGCACGCGCAGTTGTTCCGAGAAACGGTCGGCGAAGCGTTGCAGGGCCTGCGCGCTCTCGTCGCGGTTGGCCGCGGCGTCGCGGGTCAGAGAAATGCGCAGCGCCTCGAAGCGTTCCTGCAATTGCGCCGTCAGCGTGGTCAGGTTCTGGGCGAAGGCATCGAGCTGCTGGTTCAGCACCTGGGCCTGTTGCGCCTGCTGGCCGCCCAGGGCATGCAGGCCCTGGGCCAGCGTCTGGCCCAGTTCGGTGCGCAGTCCGCGTGTGGACTCGGCCAGTTCCGACCGCAGGCCGCGCTGGCTTTCGGTGATGTCGGCCCGCAGCGTGCGCTCCAGGCGCTCCTGCTCGGTCAGGATCTGGTCCAGGCGCGGATCCGCCCCCGGTTTGCGCAGCAGCGCCAACAGTGCGAACAATGCCGCGAGCACGGCAGCGGCGGCGCTGCCCCACAACAGGTATTCGGTCAAGACTCGGCCCCCAAAACCACGGATTTTAGAGGGAAGACGCGGCGGACGGCGCCCGGCTATCCCAGGTAGCGTGCGCGGGGCCTGAGCATCACCCCCGCCATGCGCTGTTCGATGGCATGGGCGATCCACCCGGCCGAGCGCGCCAGCGCATAAAGCGCCCCCGACGAACGGCGCGGCAGGCCCAGGGCATGGCACAGCACGGTCAGCGCCGCCTCGGCGGTGGGCGCCATGCCGGTGCGCGCCTGGACCGCGGCCAGGTACCCGGTCCAGTCCGGCCGGCGCCCGCGCGTGGGCTGCGCGCCCGCCGCCAGGGACAGGAGGGGCGCGACCCGCGGATCGCCCTGGGGGTACATGCGATGGAAGAATCCCGGCGCCCGGCCGCTGGAGCGCAGCGACTCCTCGATGCGCGCCAGGAATCCCGCCTCGTCGGACGCTTCCAGCAACAGGTCCTCGATGCGCCGGTACACCCGCCGGCTGCGCGAATTGCTGTGCACGCTGAGCGCGGCGTTCAGGCAGTGCGGCAGGCTGGCGCCGCTGGAGGCGGCAAGCCGGACGGCCACGGCCTGGGGCGTCAGGTGATGATCCGCCAGCAGTACCAGGGCGGCGTTGACGGCGCGCTCGCGGACCGGGTTCGCCGGCGTGCCGACGGCCCTCAGGATGTGGGCCGCGAGTGTCTCCCCTTCGCGGCCTACGACGAACCCCGCTTCCGGGCCCAGGTAGCCCAGGCAGCCCGCGAACAGGGACAGCGCGGCGCGCGCGTCGGCCAGGGTCGTGCCATGCCGCGTGTCGTGGCGCGAGTCGCCCGCGACCGCGAGCAGCGAAACCGCCGCGCTGAAGTACTGGATGGGCTCCATGGCCCCGTCCAGCTTGCGGAACACGTGCACCGCCAGCGCCGGCAGCGGCTCGGGCGGCCAGGTTTCGGGCTCCTCCGGGCGCACGCCGGTCCACAGCAGCTCGGCCAGGTTCTCGAACCGCTCTCCGCTTGCCGCCAGGTCGACCGCGGCAAATCCCCTGTAGGCCGGCCCCCGCGGCGTGATCTCGGTCACGGCGGTCTGGATGATGGGCTCCGACCAGTGCGGCTGGTGGCTACCCCCCTTCGAGGGTCCGCCTTCGGCCCGCGCGCGGCTGCGCGATCCCATCCGCTCCACGTCCTCGCGCAGGTACATGACCGGACCGTCGTCGCCCTGGCGCTGGCGCCGTATCCACCCCCGGCTGACGTAGGCATAGAGCGTCTGCTTCTTGACGCGCAAGGCCTTGGCCGCGTCGTCGGCCGTCATGTAGTGGACCTCGTCGATTCCGGGCATGTCCTGGCTCCTGTTCCCCATGCATTCCGGCGCTGGATATTGATCAATAAATCAACTTCTACCCGCGGAATGGCCTGGTCTATGCTTGGCCAATCATGTTCCATTCGGGCACCCCGTCCAGCAGCATGGATCGGCCTGGGGGACATCATATATTGATTTGAATCACGCTCAAGCAATATTGATCAACATGATATTTCCCTCACCCGGAGCAGGCCTCCCATGATCATCGATACCGATTCCCACGTCATCGAATCCGAAGCGACCTGGGCCCATCTCGATCCCGCCTACCACGCCCGCCGGCCCCTGCCTTTCGCCGCCCCCACGGACACGGGCTTCCAGGACTGGAACACCTTCTGGGTCATCGACCGGAAACTGCGCCATTTCGGCGCCACCCCCATCGCCGGCAACGCCATGGCGGCGCGCAAGACCTTCTCGCCGGGCGTCCAGCAGATCACCGACGTGCCGGCGCGCGTGGCCGCCATGGACAGGATGAAAGTCGGCAAGCAGATCGTCCATCCGTCGTTCGTGCTCTCGACCCTGAGCGAGGATCCCGATCTCGAAGCCGCGCTGATCCGCAGCTACAACACCTTCATGGCCCGCGCCTGCGCCGAGTCGGGCGGACGCATCTTCTTCAATGCCGTCGTGCCGTATCGCCAGCCGGACGTCGCGGTCGAGGAAATCCGCCGCGTGCGCAAGCTGGGCGGCGCGGTCAGCGTCCTGGCCCGCGGCCTGGAGTGGGACCGCCCCATGGACGATCCCCGGCACTACCCCATCTTCGCCGAAGCCGAACGCCAGGGACTGCCCATCGTCGTGCACCTGGGCCTGGGGTCGCCCGCCATGTACGGCATGTTCGACGGCCTGCCCCACCCGCCGGCCGAGCGCAAGACCTTCTATCCGCCCTACTCCCGGCGACTGCTCAGCACCCTGACCGTCCAGTACGCCTTCTACAACCTGATGGAAGGCACGCTGCTCGACGATTTCCCGCGCCTGAAATGGGCCTTCCTGGAAGGCGGCGGATGCACCTGGATGGCCGCCGCGCTGCGCACCATCGAACGCGGCGGCAAGGCCAACGCCGCCGACTACTTCGCCAGCGGCCGCATCCACGTCGGCAGCGAACCCGACGACGACATCAACTACGCGGCCTCGGTGCTGGGCGAACAGGCGCTGCTGGTATCGAGCGACATGCCGCACTTCGACGAGGCCGCGCACGACAGCATCGCCGAGGAATACGAGGAACGGGACGACCTGAGCCCCGCGCTGCTGGAGAAGATGTTCCACCAGAACGCCTCGCGCCTGTTCGATTTCGACGCGGCGACGGCGGGCGGGGCACGCTGACATGCCCGCCGCCCGGACGCTGTGGTACACGCGCTGCCCGCTGCCGACCGCATCGGGGGTGGCCATCGAACGCGGCCTGCTCGACGCCGCGTTCGCGCCGCTGGGCATCGCCGTGCAATCGCTCAACGCCTCGCTCGACCACCAGGTCCGCGAGGCCCATTTCGATCACGGCCAGCCCGGGCTGTTCCGCCAGGGCGGCATGATCCCGCCGATCTGGAGCCGTGCGCGCGGCGCCGACACCCTCGTCATCGCCACCGGCTGGATCGATGAATACCAGGCGGTGATCGCCCTGCCCGACAGCGGCATCCGCGACGGCGGCGACCTGCGCGGCAGGCGCCTGGGCGTCCCCTGCCGGCCGGGCGAACAGATCGACTACTGGCGGGCGATGTGCCTGCGCGGCTATCACAGCGCGCTCCAGCTTGCCGGCCTGGCGCCCACCGACGTGGAATTCGTCGCGCTGCCCATCCACGAGGGCCAGATTCCCACGGGCGGCGCCTCGCAGCGCGGCTCGCTGTGGCACGGCGCGCCCCGGGCCCGGCGGCAGAGCCGCGAAGCCCTGGCCCTGGCGCGCGGCGAAGTCGACGCCATCTATACCGCCAGCCCGGCCGGCGCGCAGCTGACCGCATTCCTGGGCGCCCAGGTCGTGGTCGACATCGGTGCCGCGCCGTCTCCGGCGCTGCGCAGCAACAACCAGGTGCCCACGATCCTGACCGTGGATGGACGCCTGGCACGTACCCAGCCCGATCTGGTTGTCCGTTACCTGGCGGCCTTGTTCGACGCTGCCGACTGGGCCCGCGCCCAGCCTTCGGGCGCAGCCGCCATTCTGTCCGAGGACGTAGGAACCACGAAGGAATGGCTGGTCGCGGCCCATGGCGACGATGTCGCGGCCAGACTCGCGCCGGTGCTCGACCCCACCCATATCCAGGCGGTCGCCGCCCAGAAAGACTTCCTGCTCGGCCTGGGGCTGCTGGAAAAGGACTTTGACCTGCAGGCGTGGATCGCCCCGGAGTTCATCGAGGCGGCCGCCGCGACGCGAGGCTCCCATGCAACTGCCTGAACCCGCTACGTCGGTATCGCCGCCCCGGCCGCTGTCGGCCGCCGGGCGCGGCGTCGTGGCCAGCGCCCATGCGGCGGCCAGCGCGGCCGGCCGGACCATGCTCGAACGCGGCGGCAACGCCATGGACGCCGCCATCGCGATGGCGGCGGCGCTGGGCGTGGCGCAGCCGATGATGAGCGGCCTGGGGGGCGACAGCTTCATCCTCTGGTACGACGCCGCGACGGGCCGGATCACGTCGATCAACGGCGCGGGCCCGGCGCCCGCGGCGGCCGCGGACAACCCGGCGCGCCCCCTGCCCATGCGCGGCCTGGGCTCGGCCTCGGTTCCCGGCGCGGTGGATGCGATGTGCCTGGCCTACGACCGCCATGCCAGCGGCAGGCTGTCCTTCGGCGAGCTGCTGGCGCCCGCGATCGAACTCGCGGAGCGGGGATGCGAGACCCCGCACTTCTGCGCCAGGTTCTTCGCCCTGAACGAAGCGCTCCTGGCGGCCGATCCCGGCGCGCGCCAGGCCTTGTTGATAGACGGACGCGTGCCGCGCGAAGGCGAATCGCTGCGGCAACCCGACCTCGCGCGCACGCTGGAACGCCTGGCCACGCGCGGCCGCGACGATTTCTATGGCGCGGGCCTGGGCGCCCGCCTGGTCGAACTCAGCCGCCAGACAGGCGGTCCCTTCCGCGAATCGGACTTCGACGGTGTGTTCGCCGAGGCCGCCGCCCCGATCCAGGTTCCCTACGGCGACGGATGGGTGCTCAGCAACCCGCCCGTCGCCCAGGGCACCGTCCTGCTGCAGGCCCTGGGCATCCTGGACCGGCTGAATCTCCCCGCGGGTGATGGTGCGCTGCGCGCGCATTGCATGATCGAGGCGCTCAAGCATGCCTTTGCCGACCGCAACGACTTCCTGGGGGACCCCCGTTTCACCGAGAATCCGCTGCCTCAACTGCTGGCGGCGCCGCGCCTGGACCGGATCGCCGCCGCCATCGACCGGTCGCGCGCCGCCACGGCGCTGCCGCGCGCCCGCTGGTCGCTCGGCAGCGGCGACACCACCTGCTTCGTGGCAGCCGATGCGCAGGGCAACGTGGCGAGCTACATCACCAGCATCTCGACGCCGTTCGGCGCGGGCGTGGTCGTGCCCGGCACGGGGGTGCTGCTCAACAACCGAGCGGGCCGGGGATTTTCCCCGGACGCCCACTCGCCCAACCATCTCGCTCCCGGCAAGCGCACCATGTCCACGCTGCACGTCTACATGGCCCTGGACAGCCAGCGGCGGCTGGTGATGGCGGGAGGCACTGCCGGCGGCGACGGCCAGCCGCAGTGGAACCTGCAGATCCTCGACGCCGTCCTGAACCGCGGCCTGTCGCTGCGGCAGGCGGTGGACCAGCCGCGCTGGGAACTCTTTCCCGGCAGCGACCCCGCCCATCTCGCGCACCCTTACGAGATCCGCGTCGATCGGCGCCTCGACGCCACGCTGGTCGACCGGCTCCGCGCGCTGGGCCACACGATCAGCGACAAGTCGCTGGGCATGCTGGGAGCGGCGCAGGTACTGGGGATCGCGCCATCCGGGGGTTTCGTCGCCGCTGCCGATCCCCGGGCAGACGGGGCCGCGTACGCGGTCGGTTGACCATTCGCTCGCCTAGGAGCCGCCATGAATACCAGACGCCGTTCTCCTCCCGCCGCCCCCTCGCCCACCCGGCGCCGGCTGGCCGCCCTGTCGGGCCTGGCCTTGGCCACGCTGCCGCCGTGGACGCGCGTGCTTGCCGCGCAGCCGGACAAGGCGCTGCGCAAGGTGCGTGTCGGCATGCTCGACAGCCTGTCCGAGGCGCCCGCGCTGATCGCGTACGAACAGGGCTACTTCAAGGAAGAAGGGCTGGACGTGGAATTCGTGTCGTTCAGCAACACCGCCGACATGGTGGCCCCCTTGAGCGCCCGCCAGCTCGACGTCGCCTCCGGCGCACCCACGCTGGCGCTGTTCAACGGCGCCCTGCGCGGACTGCCGTTCAAGCTGGTCGCCGACAAGGGGCGCAACTCTCCCGGCCACGGGTTCAACGCGCTGGTGGTGCGCAAGGATCTGGTCGATTCCGGCCGGGTCAAGGGCATAGGCGACATCAAGGGCATGAAGGTGGCGACGCCGTCGCGCCATTCCCCGATGGAACTGCAACTGGACACGGCGCTGCGCACCGCCGGATTGGGCCTGAACGACGTCGGCTTCGAGCAGCTCGCGTTTCCCAGCATGGTCGCGGCGCTCGCGAACAAGGCGGTGGACGCCGCGCTGATGATAGAGCCGCTGGTCACGGTCGTCTCCCAGCGGCAGATCGGCGCGCGCCTGCTGGGCTTCGACCAGACCTCGCCCGAATTCCAGATCGCCGGCATCATCTATGGCCCCAGCCTGACCCAGGCCGATTCCGACGTCGGCAGGAAATGGATGGTCGCCTACGTGCGCGGCATCCGCGACTACCTCGATTCGCTGGACGGCCGGGGCTCCCGCGACGTGACCGAGCGGGCGCTCAGCCGCCACATCGAAGTCTTCAAGAACCAGGAGCTGTTGAAGAAAGTGGTCTACCCGGGATTCAACCCCGACGGCTACCTCAACCTGCAGACCATCAAGGACAGCATGGCATGGTACGCGGGGCTGGGGCTGCTCAAGACGCAGCCCCGGCTGACCGACCTGGTCGACTACCGCTACCTGGACCATGCCCTGGATCGCCTGGGCCGCAAGGGCCCCAGGCAAGGAGTGAATTGACATGGCCTCCGACAGCCTCGAACAACTGCATGCCGACATGGAACGGGCGCGCCTGGTGCCCACGTGGAAATACGTCTCGCAGTTCGTATCCATGCAGCCTGTCGTCACGTACCGGCCCTTCCTGTGGAAATGGGACCACGTACTTGCCCATCTGATGCGGGCGGGGGATCTCGTGACCCTGGAGCGCGGCGCCGAGCGGCGATCGATGGAACATACGAATCCCGACCTGCGGGCCCAATTCTCGACCTCCCATACCCTGGCGACCGCCCTGCAACTGGTGCGCCCCGGGGAACGCGCGCCCGCCCACCGCCACCAGGCCGGCGCGGTCAGGTTCGCGGCCCGCAGCCACGGCGGCGAGGTGTTCACCTGCGTCCACGGCGAACCGCTGCGCATGGAAGAGAACGACCTCTTGCTCACGCCCTCGGGCACCTGGCATGGGCACAGGAACGACACGGAACACGATATCGTCTGGCTGGATGCGCTGGACTATCCGCTGGTCAACCTGCTGCAGGCAAGCTGGTTCGAACCGGGCGACGACGATTCGGCGCCGCCCCGGCCCGAGGGCTATACGACGGCCCGCTACGGCCATGCCCGGCCGGCGGGCTGGGACGGCGACCCCGATCCCCAGCCCGTCATGCGCTACCGCTGGCTCGACATGCGCGAGTCCCTCGAACGCCTGCGCCGCGAAGACGGCAGCCCCCACGACGGCATCCTGCTGGAGTACGTCAACCCCCGGACCTCCGGCCCCACCCTGCCGACGATGTCCTGCCGCGCCCAACTCCTGAGACCCGCCGAGCACACCCGGGCGCATCGCGCCACGGCCAGTACCGTCCACTACGTGATCGAGGGCGAAGGCAGCAGCATCGTCGATGGCCAGCGCTTCGACTGGGCCCGCGGCGACGTCTTCGTCATTCCGAACTGGGCCTGGCACGAACACGTGAATCCGCACGGCCGCGATGCCATCCTGTTCTGCATCACCGACGAGCCGGTCATGCGGACGCTGGGCATGTACCGCGAACAACCCTATCCCGACCACGACGGCCGCCAGACGGTCGGATCCACCTTCACGCCCTAGGAGACGGTGATGAAAGCGATGCCCGAATTCGCGCTTTCCCCCGGCGCGCCGGCGGACCCCGGACGCCGGCGCGCGATCGTCATGGAAAACCTGGGCAAACGCTTTCTGGCCGGCAAGGGCGAATACACGGCCTTGCGCGGCGTCGATCTCGACATCCTGAACGGGGAATTCGTCTGCATCGTCGGGCCCTCGGGCTGCGGCAAGACCACGCTGCTGCGCATCCTGGCCGGCCTGGACACGCATACCGACGGCAAGCTGGCCGTACGGCCCGCCCCGGCCGGCAGGCCGCTGACCTCGGTGGTGTTCCAGGAACACTCCATCTTTCCCTGGCTGAGCGTGTACGACAACGTCGCCTACGGCGTGCGCTCCAGCGGCATGCCCAAGCCGGAAATGAAGCGGCGGGTCGACTACTATCTCGACAAGGTGGGCCTGCGGCCCTTCGCCCACGCCTACCCGCACCAGCTCTCGGGCGGCATGAAGCAGCGCGTCTCCATCGCCCGGGCGTTCGCCAACGATCCCGAGATCCTGCTGATGGACGAACCGTTCTCGGCGCTGGACGAGCAGAACCGCGCGGTCATGCAGGAAGAGCTGCTGCGCATCTGGGAAGAAACGCGCAAGACGGTCGTCTTCATCACCCACTCCGTCGACGAGGCGGTCCTCCTGGCCGACCGCATCGTCGTGCTGGGCGGGCGCCCGGGCGGCGTGCGCGCCACGCTGGCCTCGCCCTTCGCCCGCCCGCGTTCGTACGCGGCCCTGCGCGCCGATCGCGCCTATGTCGATCTCGCATCGCGGGTGGCCGCGCACATCCAGGAATCCTTCCTGCAAACCCAGTCCGACCAGACAGGAGACGGACATGGCTGAGGACCTGATCCCCATCGAACCCTCGCGCGACATCGGGCACGCGGAACGCCGCCGCCAGCGGCTGGAACGGCTGCTGTCCGTCGCCACGCCCCTGATCATCCTGGCGGCGTGGGAAGCCCTGGTCCGCGCGGGGCTGGTCGACGCGCGGCTGTTCTCGTCGCCCAGCCAGATCGCCGGCACGTTCTGGGCGCTGGCGCAGTCGGGCGAACTGGCGCGCCACGTCGGCATCTCGCTGGTGCGCATAGGCATAGGCTTCGCGCTGGGCGCCATTCCCGGCGTGCTCACCGGCGTCGCCATCGGGCTCTCGCCGCTGGTCAGGGCCGTGCTGTCGCCCGTCATCGCCTCGCTCTACCCCATTCCCAAGATCGCCATCTTCCCGCTGATCATGGTGATCTTCGGCATAGGCGAGGTCAGCAAGTACGTCCTGGTGGCGATCGCGGTGTTTTTCTTCATGGCGATCAACTCGGCGGCGGGCGTATTGAATGTCGAACGCATCTATTGGGACGTCGGCCACAGCTTCCGGGTCGGCCGATTGCGCCGCATCCTGACCATCGCGCTTCCCGGCGCGCTGCCCATGATCATCGCCGGCATCCGGCTGAGCCTGGGCGTGTCGCTGCTGGTGCTGGTCAGCGCCGAGTTCGTCGGCTCGAAAAGCGGCATCGGCTTCCTGGTCTGGGATTCCTGGCAGACCTTCAACATCGAAACGATGTTCGTCGGCATCGTGGTCATCGGCGCGCTGGGCTGGATCTTCTTCACGGTCGTGGACGAATTCGAACGGCGCTTCCTGCCCTGGGCCCCCGGCAACCGGCGCTGAAGGGACACGCCGTCATGCTCACGCTCTACACCTACTGGCGTTCGTCCACCTCGTACCGGGTGCGCATCATGCTCAACTGGAAGGGCCTGCCCTACCGGCCGGAGTACGTCAGCCTGCCGCGCATGGACCACCGGGCCGCGCCGTTTCTCGGCACCAATCCGCAGGGCCTGGTCCCGGCCTTGCAGGACGGCGATTTCGAACTGGCCCAGTCGATGGCGATCTTCGAATACTTGGAGGAGCGCCATCCTTCGCCCGCCCTGCTGCCGACCGACGTCCGCCGACGCGCCTACGTGCGCATGCTGGCCAACATCGTCGCCTGCGACATCCATCCCTTGAACAACGTCCGGGTCCTGCGCCATCTGGAACAGCGCCTGGGCCTGGACGAGGCCGCCCGCAACGACTGGTACGCCACCTGGATCGCCGCCGGCCTGCAGGCCTTCGAAGCCTCGCTGGAACACTGGGGCTGGGATGGCGACTATTGCTGCGGCGATGAACCGGGCCTCGCCGACGTCTGCCTGGTGCCCCAGCTCTACAACGCGCGCCGGTTCGGCTGCGACCTGCGCCCCTATCCCCGGCTCGCCGCCATCGCGCGGCGCTGCGAATCACTGCCGCCCTTCGCCGCGGCGCATCCTTCCACGCAGGCCGACGCGGTGGCCTGAAGCCTCGCGTCCACCACAGGAGAGTCCCCAGCCATGAAAAGCATCCATGCGCCCGAAGTCAAAGCCGCGCCGCCCCAGACCTGGACCAACTGCAAGGTCCACAACGGGCAGTTCTTCATCTCGGGCATGACCGCCCACGATCTTTCCGGTGGCGTGGAAGGCGACGGCAGCATGTACGACCAATCGCGGCGGACCTTCCAGAAGATCCGGCACCTGGTCGAGGCCTGCGGCGCCGCCATGGACGACATCATCCAGCTCAACGTGTTCGTGACCCGGATCGAGGAAAGACAGGAGGTCTGGCGGGCGCGCAAGGAATTCTTCACCGGCGACTTCCCCTGCTGCACCCTGGTCGAGGTGACGGGACTCGCCACGCCCGCCCTGAAGGTCGAGATCAACGCCACCGGCTTCATCGGCGGCCGCGCCTGATCTCGCCCGGCGCCGCCGCTACATGTCCCGGCCCAGGTAGGCCCCGTCCCGCTCCAGGACCTGCTGCAAGGCGGCCACGTCCAGCCGGCGCGGCGCCACGCCGGCGCGCAGCGACAGGGCCGCCGCCGTGCCGGCCGCCTGGCCCATGGCGAAACACGGACCGGTCACGCGCGCGGCTGACTGGCCCATGTGGGTCATCGAAGCGCAGCGCCCCGCCACCAGCAGGTTGTCCACGCCCAGCGGCAGCAGCATGCGGTACGGCAGGTGGTTGAAGCCCCGCACATTGGGCACGTCGACGAACTTGAACACGATGTCGCCGGCGACGTGGGCCTCGACCGGCCAGCCGTTCACGCCTATGGTGTCCTCGAAGCTCGCGCAGCCCAGCACGTCGTCCTCGGTCAGCTGGTATTCGCCGACGATGCGGCGCGTCTCGCGTATGCCCACCTGCGGCGCGATCTCCAGGATGTACGAGGCGTCGAAGCCGGGCGCGTACTCGCGCAGGAACTCGAAGAAGTCGCGGGCCTGGCGCCGGCCCTGCAGTTCGCCCTCGCTCAATTGCCAGGCATCGGTGCCGTCGATCGCGGTCCCGTCCGGATTGCTGAGCTGGGTCACGTTGGCGCGCCATTCGACCGGATTCCTTTGCGGCCGCACGATGGGCGTCTTGCGCGCGAAGCGGCGGCCGTTGCGCGCGGCTTCCTCCATCAGGCGGCCGAAATGTTCCCAGGCCCTGCCGGCGCGGGCCGGATCGACGTTGTTGACGCGGAACATGGTCGACGGATACAGCATGCCGCCGTGGCCGTCGCCTTTCTCGTAGGGCACGCCCGCCGCGGCCGCCATGTCGCCGTCGCCCGAGCAATCGATATAGATCCTGCCGACCACGGCGGCACGGCCGGACTTGGTCTCGACCAGCAGCGCGGCGATCTCGCCGGGCGAACGCATCAGCACGCCGGCCGCCTGCGCATGGAACAGCAACTGGCTGCCGCTGGAGACCACCAGGTCATCGGCCGCCAGCTTGTAGGCCGCGTTGTCGTAGGCCTGCGCCATGATCTTGTCCTGGAACATGCGGTGCGGCTCGCACAGCCCGCTCAGCCCTTCCAGCGTGGCCAGCAGCTCGTCCGCCAGGCCGTGCACCACGCGCCGGTTGTCGCCGAAGACGTTGGCGTGCAGGCCGCAAAAATTGGTCACGCCGGCGGCCGTACCCATGCCGCCCAGGAACCCGTAGCGTTCGATCAACAGGGTGCGGCAACCATGGCGCGCCGCCGCCGCGGCCGCCGTCATCCCGGCGGGCCCGCCGCCCAGCACCACCACGTCGAATTCGCCCAGCACGGGAGTCTGCCGCGCGGGTTCGGTCACGCTGGCCGGATGTGCCGCTGTCATTGCTTCACCTTGTCGTTCAGAGAATGCGGACATGTTATCTATTTCAAAACGGATTATCTGGTCTAATTCGACGAACCAGCTTTCGCGTTTTGGAAAAGAAGATGGATACCCTGGCCAACCTGCGCGCTTTCCTCGCCACGGTGCGCGGCGGCAATTTCTCGGAAGCGGCGCGCCAGCTCGACACGGTGCCCTCGGTCGTCGCCAAGCGCATCGGCCATCTCGAATGGACCCTGGGCACGCGCCTGTTCGAGCGCTCCAGCCGCCGCGTGACGCTGACCGAGGCCGGCCACAAGTTCCACGCCCGGGCACGCGCGCTGGTCAGCGATTTCGACGACATCGCCTCGGAACTCAAGCGCGACCAGGACGCGCTGGACGGCCACATCCGGCTGCGGGCCCCGACCTCGCTCACGGTGCTGTACCTGGCCGACATCCTCGCGGCCTTCCAGCGCCGCCACGAACGGCTGACCCTGGAAGTCGCGCTGCTGGACCGGTCGGCCAATCCCGCGGAGGAAGGCTTCGACATCTCGGTCAGCGGCCGCGCCGACAGCTACGAGGGCGTGGTGGACGAGCCGCTGTGCCCGCTGCGCCAGGTCGTCTGCGCCGCGCCCGACTACCTGGCGCGCCGGCCCGCCCCCCGCCATCCGCGCGACCTGGCCGACCACGACTGCCTGGTATTCAACCCCACCGGCCACAGCTGGCACTTCAACAGCGCAAGCGGCCCCATCAGCGTCGACGTGCCCGCGCGCCTGGGCGCCAACGACAACTACGTGCTGTATGCCTCCGCCCGCGCCGGCAACGGCATCGCCGTGCTGCCCACCTATGTCGCGCGAAGCGCGCTGGCGGACGGCAGCCTGGTGTCGCTGCTGGAGGACCACCCCTTGCAGGACGTCTGGCTCAAGGCCCTGATCCCGGCCCGCAAGCGCGCCTTGCCGCGCATGGAGCTGCTGCTGGCCTGGCTGCGCGAACACCTGGGCGGCACGCCGCCCTGGGAAAGACCCGGCGGCGGCGCCTGAGCCCGGCCTATTCCGGCCGGTTCCGCATCCAGTCCGCCGTGTTGTAGAACGAGGCCAGCAGCTTGTCGGCCAACGCCGGCTCGACGCCGACCTGCTGCATCGCCCGGCCCATGCAGACCACCCACTGGTCGCGCTCCGTGGTGCCGATCGAGAACGGCAGATGGCGTGCCCGCAGGCGGGGATGGCCGAAGCGGCGAATGTAGTAATCGGGGCCGCCCATCCAGCCGCACAGGAACCAGAACAGCTTCTCCCTGGCCTGGTCCAGCGACGGGCCATGCGCGGCACGCAGCTCGGCCAGGTCGGCGTCCAGGTCCATCAGGTCGTAGAACCGGTCGACCAGTTCGCGCACGCGCGCTTCGCCGCCTATCACGTCGAACAGGGTCTGGCCGGCCGGAGCCGGTTCCTCGGGCTCGCGTATCAATATCGTCTTGTCGTTCATGTCGTTTCCATCGAGAAGCGGAAAAAACACCGCCCTCTCATCAGCCTGGTAGTTGCGCGGGCACGGCGGATCCGGCTTTGCCGGGGCGCGCGAAGCGCGCAGGGGGGGCTATACCTCCCTGAGGGTCGCCAGCGGCGGCTGGCGCAGCACGCCGCGCAGGCCCATCCATCCCCCCGCCCAGGCGCACGCCACGCCCACCAGCAGCCCGATCGCCCACACCCACGGATTGGGCGTCAGCGCGAAGTTGAACACATGGCGGGCCAGCAGCCATGCGATCACCGACGCGCCGGCGGCGGCCAGCACGCCCGCCGCGCCGCCTATGGCGGCCAGCTCCAGCCATTGCGCCAGCGACAGCTGGCGGCGCGTGGCCCCCAGCGCGCGCAGCAGCCCCGCCTCGCGCACCCGCTCGTCGCGGGTGGAGGCCAGCGCCGCATACAGCACCAGGCAGCCGGCGGCCAGCGTGAACAGGAACAGGAACTGTACCGCCGCCACTACCTGCTCCAGCACGTCCTGCACCTGTCTCAGGATGGCGCTGGTATCGAAGATGGTCAGGTTGGGAAATTCCCGGATCAGCGCGTTGGACAGATCCGCCTTCTCGGGCGGCAGGTGCAGCGCGGTGATCCAGCTCTGCGGCATGTCGCGCAACGCCGCCGGCGACAGGATGGCGAAGAAGTTCACCTGCATGGAATCCCAGTCCACCGCCCGCAGGCCGGTCACCTTCACGTCGACCGCGTTGCCGGCGATGTCGAACCGCAGCATGTCGCCCAGGTTCACGCCCAGGGTCTTCGCGATGCCCTGCTCCATCGATACCTCGGCGGCGTCCGGATCCAGCCAGCGGCCGGCCACGTCGCGGTTGTGGCCCGGCAACTCGTCCATGTAGGAAAGATTGAACTCCCGGTCCACCAGCCGCTGCGCGCGATCGTCCTGGTAGTCGGCCGGCCCGACCCCCCGTCCGTTGATCTCGATCAGCCGCCCGCGGATCATCGGGTAGAGCTGCACGTGGCCCAGCCCCGCCTGCGCCAGACGCTGCGTAACCGCCTCGCGCTGATCCGGCTGGATGTTGATCAGGAAACGGTTGGGCGCATCGGGCGGCGCGGCGCTGCGCCAGCCCTCGACCAGATCGCCGCGCGTGATGGACAGCAGCAGGATCGCCATCAGCCCCACCGCCAACGCGCAGATCTGCGCCACCGTGGCGCCGCGGCGGCGGACCACGCCTGCCAGCGCGAAACGCAGGGCCACTGGCCCGCGCTGCCATTGCCGCAGCGGCTCCAGCCAGCGCAGCCCCAGCCACGAGATGCCGGAGAACAGCAGGAAGCCGCCCAGGAATCCCCCGGCAACCATCAGGCCCAGCTTCAGGTCGCGCGCAAACCAGAGCAGCAGCAGCGCGAAGCCCACCGCGCCCACGCCATAGCCCAGCGCGGTCCGCACCGGAGCGACGCCGGTGTCCCGGCGCAGTACGCGGGCGGGCGCGACGTGGCGCAACTGGGCCAGCGGCGGCAGCGCGAAGCCCATCAGCAGCCAGACACCGGCCAGGAATCCCTGTATCGCGGGCAGCGGCCCGGCGCGCGGCAGGTCGGACGTGATCAGGCCGCCCAGCGCGGCGATCAGGCCTTCGTGCGCGGCATAGCCGAGCGCGCTGCCGACGGCGGCCGCCCCCAGCGCGATGATCAGGAACTCGGCGGCGAACAGCCCGGTCAGCGTGGCCTGCGTCGCCCCCAGGCAGCGCATGACCGCCACGCTGTCGAAATGCCGCAGCGTGAAGCGCCGCGCGGCCAGCGCGACGGCCACCGCCGCGATCAAGGCCGCCAGCAGCGCCACCAGCGACAGGAACTGCTGCGCCCGATCGATGGTGCGGCGCATCTCGGGCCGGCCGGAGTCCAGCGTTTCCACGCGCTGGCCGCGCTGCGGATGGGCCTGCAGCCAGGCGGCATACTCGCGCGCCGCCGCCGGCTGCCCCGCCGCCAGCAGGCGGTAGGTGATGCGGCTGCCGAAAGTCACCAGTCCGGTCGACGCCAGATCGTCCTCGCGGATCATGACCCGCGGCGCCACGTTGATGAAGTTCATGCCGCGGTCGGGTTCCACCGTGATCACCCGGGCGATGCGGAAATGCCGGTCGCCCAGCTGCAGGTCGTCGCCCACGCGCACGTCCAGCAGCGACAGCAGCTGCGGGTCCACCCAGGCGGTCCCGGGCGCGGGAATCTCGCGGGTCGGTTCATCGGGCGCGGTGGGGCCGTCGGCCACGCGCAGACTGCCGCGCAGCGGGTAGTCCGGCCGCACCGCCTTCAAGGCCGCCAGTTGCGAACGCGCGGCGTCGCCGGTCCCGACGCTGGCCATGGACGGGAACTGCAGGTTCTCGGTCACCGACAGCCCAAGCCGGCGCGCTTCGTCGCGCGGCGCCTGGCCGGCCGGATTGTCGGAGATCAGCACGACGTCGCCGCCCAGCAATTGGGCGGCGTCGCGTTCGAGCGCCTGGCGGATGCGGTCGGCCAGGAAGCCCACGCTGGAAACCGAGGCCACGGCGATGACCAGCGCCATCGCCAGCAGCCTGAGTTCCCCGGCGCGCCAGTCGCGCACGGTCATGCGCCAGGCCTGGGCCAGGAGGGACAGCGGTGAGAACGAACGGATGTCGGTGGTCATGGCCGGCGGGAAAGAAAGTGGATCGAAGGCGAGCGCCCGGGCGATGCGGGCCCGCGGCACGCGCGGCGCGCCCGGGCAGCCCCGGATAGGACCGCGCCGGCTGCCCGCGGTTCACGCGTCCCCGCTACTTTACCGGAGCGCGCGGCGCCCTCAGGCCACCGCCTTGCCCACCACGCCCTCGACGAACCAGTCCATGTGGTCGACGTCCTTCTGGCTCGGCACGCCGGACTGCTGGCGCACCTTGCCCTGGTTGTCCACCAGCCGGCCGCCGAAGGGATGCAGCGCGCCCGCCGCGATCTTCCGGCGCGCCTCGTCCACCGACGCGCGCACCGCCTGGGGAACCTTCGGCGACAGCGCCTCGAGCGCGATCATGCCGTCCTTCAGGCCGCCCATGATGGACCGCGAGGTCCAGGTGCCGTCCAGCACTTCGCGCGCAGCCTGGACGTAGTGGTCGCCCCAGCGGTGCACGACGGCGCCGAGCTGGCGCGTTGGCGCATAGCGGCTCATGTCGGACGTATAGCCCAGCATCCAGGCGCCCGCCGCCTCGGCGGCCTGCGCCACCGCCGACGATCCCGAGTGATTGGTCAGCACGTCGGCCCCCTGGCGCAGGGCGGCCTGGGCCGCATCGCGCTCGCGGGGGGGATCGAACCAGTTCTGGGTCCAGACCACGCGCACCTGGACCTTGGGATTGACGCTGCGCGCGGCCAGCGTGAAGGCGTTGATGCCCTGGATCACCTCCGGGATCGGCAGGGCCGCGACATAGCCCAGGACATGGCTGCGCGTCATCGCCCCCGCCACCAGTCCGGCCAGGTAGCGGCCCTCGTAGAAGCGGATGTTGTAGGCTCCCAGGTTGCGCGCGAGGCGATAGCCCGAGGCCTGGTCGAACACCACGCCCGGGAACTCGCGCGCCACCCGCAGCACCGCGTCCATGTAGCCGAAGGACGTGGTGAAGATGAGCTTGCAGCCCTGGCGCGCGAGATCGCGTATCACCCGCTCGGCGTCGGCATTCTCGGGCACGTTCTCGACCACGCGCGTGGCCACCCGCGACCCCAGCGCGGCGACCATGGCCAGGCGGCCGTCCTCGTGCTGGCGCGTCCAGCCCGCATCGGTAATGGGCGACATGTAGACGAAACCCACGGACAGCGGATCGGCCGCCCAGGCCAGGCGCGGCGCGCCCAGGGCCGCGCCGGCGATGGGCGCGCCCGCCGCCAGCCAGCCCAGGACGCGGCGGCGCCCCGTGCTGGCGGGGCCGGCCATGGCTTCCATTTCGTGGGGACAAGGTTGTTCACGGTGCGCAAGCGGCACCGAAACGAGGTTTTTCACGCTGGTTCTCCTCGAACACGGCTTCCGGGAAAAAGATCCGGCCGGCGGGAAGCTACGCCGGGACGGACACGAACGAACTCGGCATTTTATCATTCATTGAAACGACCTATTGCCGCGATTTATTCAATTCAATTTACCAATGAACCTGGGCGGCCTATCGTGGGGCCTCGACAATTCGGAGCTAGGAATGACGACTCTCACCACCGCAACGGGCGCGCCTGTCGCCGACAACCAGAACTCGAAAACCGCCGGCCCGCGCGGCCCCGTGCTGATCGAGGACTTCCACCTGGTCGAGAAGCTGCAGCACTTCAACCGCGAACGCATCCCCGAGCGCGTGGTGCATGCCAAGGGCTCGGGCGCCTACGGCGTGTTCGAGGTGACCAACGACATCACCCGCTACACCAGTGCCGACCTGTTCGCACAGGTGGGCCGCAAGACCGACGTCTTCATCCGCTTCTCCACCGTGGGCGGCGAGAAGGGTTCGGCCGACACCGAGCGCGACCCGCGCGGCTTCGCCATCAAGTTCTATACCAACGAAGGCAACTGGGACCTGGTGGGCAACAACACGCCGGTCTTCTTCATCCGCGACGGCATCAAGTTCCCCGACTTCATCCACACCCAGAAGCGCGACCCGCGCACCAACATGAAGAACCCCACCGCGACGTGGGACTTCTGGTCGCAGTCGCCCGAATCGCTGCACCAGGTCACCACCCTGTTCTCCGATCGCGGCACGCCCGACGGCTATCGCGCCATGCACGGATTCGGCAGCCACACGTTCAGCATGATCGACGCCCCGGGCCGGCGCGTCTGGGTCAAGTACCACGTGCTCAGCCTGCAGGGCATCCGCAACCTGCATCCGCGCGACGCCGCGCGGATTGCCGGCCAGGACCCGGACTACGCCCAGCGCGACCTGTTCGAGGCGATCGAACGAGGCGACTATCCCAAGTGGCGCTTCTGCATCCAGGTCATGACCGAGGAGCAGGCGCGCGCCACGCCCTACGATCCCTTCGACCTGACCAAGGTCTGGCCCCACGCGGACTTCCCGCTGATCGAGGTCGGCGTGATCACGCTGAACCGCAATCCGGAGAACTATTTCGCCGAGGTCGAGCAGGCCGCGTTCTCGCCGTCGTCCATCGTGCGCGGACTGGGCTTCAGCCCCGACAAGATGCTGCAGGCCCGCCTGTTCGCCTACCATGACGCCCACCTGTACCGCGTCGGCACCAACTACCAGGCCCTGCCGGTCAACCGCCCTCATGCTCCGGTGCGGACCTACCAGCGGGACGGCGCCATGCGCTTCGATGGCAACTTCGGCGGCGCGGCCAACTATGAGCCGAACAGCGTGGCCGGCGCGCCGCGCCAGGATGCGGCGCACCGCGAACCGCCGCTGCCGCTGTCGGGTGAAGCCGACCGCTACGACCATCGCGCCGGCAATGACGACTATACCCAGGCCGGCGACCTGTTCCGCCTCATGAGCGCCGACCAGCAGGCCCTGTTGATCGAGAACATCGTCAACGCGATGAAGACGGTGCCGCGCGAGATCCAGGAACGCCAGATCGCGCATTTCGCCAAGGCGGATCCGCGTTATGGGGAAGGCGTGGCGAAGGGGCTGGGACTCGCTGTCTAGTCTGGCCGGCGATCGGTATCCGGCGGGCTTCGGCCCGCTGCCGGGCCGCACGGCGACGTGCGGCCTTTTTACGAACCCTCCACGGTGTCGTGCGCTTGAAACAGAACGGGCACAATGTGCCCGGCAAACACATTGGACGGCAAGCCGCGCACCATGAAACTCCGCAGCCCCCAACGCCCCGCCCGTCTCGCCCTGTTCACGGTGGCAGGCGTGCTCATCCTTGGCATCGCCGCCATCGCGGCTGCCTGGCTCACCCTGCGCGCCAGCCTGCCCCAGGTCGACGGCGAACTCAGCGTGGCCGGTACGGCACGGCCCGCCACGATCGCGCGCGACGCCCAGGGCAGCGTCACGATACGCGCGGCCAACCGTGCCGACGCCGCCTACGCGACGGGCTTCGCCCATGCGCAGGACCGCTATTTCCAGATGGACCTGGTGCGGCGCTCGGCCGCCGGCGAGCTGGCCGCGCTGGTGGGCGAGGCCGCCGTGCCGCTGGACCGGCGCGTGCGCGTGCACCGCTTCCGCGCCCGCGCGGAGCAGGCCTACGCCGCGCTGCCGCCCGCCCACCGCGCCTTGCTGGAACGCTACGCGGACGGTGTCAATGCCGGCCTGGCCGCGCTGGACGCACGGCCGTTCGAATACGTCCTGCTGGGCGCGCCGCCGCAACCCTGGCGGCCCGTGGATACGCTGCTGGCGATCTATGCGATGTACCTGGACCTGCAAGGCGGCGAGCTGCTGCGGGTGCGCTCGCGCGACGCGCTGCGCGACCTCCTGCCCGCTCCGCTGCTCTCGGCGCTGCTGCCCACGCGCAGTCACTGGGATGCGCCCCTGGACCGCCCGCCTTATTCCGCGCGGCCGGCCGCGCCGGACACCGCGCTGGTCGATGCGCATCCCGACTGGATAGACACGCCCCGTCCGCCGCGCACGCGCGGCGTGATTCCCGCCGAGCTGATGGTGGATGCCGGGACCGCCTCGTCGGCGCTGGGCAGCAACGGCTGGGCCATCGACGCACGCCATGGCGCCGACGGCCGCGCGCTGGTGGCCAACGACATGCACCTGGGCCTGCGCCTGCCCAACGTCTGGTATCGGCTGACCCTGGAATTTCCGTCGGGCTCCGGCGCACGGCGCATCAGTGGCGTCAGCCTGCCCGGCGCCCCCATCGTGGTGGCCGGCAGCAATGGCGACGTCGCCTGGGGCTTCACCAACAGCTATGGCCATTTCATCGATCTGGTACGTCTGGAGACCGATGCGGCCGATCCTTCCCGCTACCGGGGTCCGGCAGGAACGTGGGAAACCGCATCGGAAACGATGGAGCGCATCGAGGTGAAAGGCGCGCCGCCGGTCATGCTGCCCGTGCGCGAGACCCCATGGGGTCCGCTGCGGCAGGCCAACGGCAAGGCCTACGCGATACGCTGGATCGCCTACCTGCCCGATGCCGCCAACGTGGGGCTGGCCGGCATGGAGGACGCCCGCGACGTCGGCCAGGCGATGCACGTCGCGCAGACCGCCGGCATCCCCACGCAGAACCTGGTGGTGGCCGATCGCGACGGCAACATAGGCTGGACGCTGGCGGGACCGCTGCCCACCGCCACGCTCGACCCGCTGGGCTTCCCGGTCGCGGCCGGCCATGCAGGCGCGCCGCTCGGGCGCCTGACGCCCACCGACTATCCCGCGATCCAGGCGCCGGCCTACGGCCGGCTCTGGACGGCCAACAGCACCCAGCTCGCCGACGACGACACACAGCGCAAGATAGGCGACGGCGGCGCCGATGTCGGCGCCCGCGGAACGCAGATACGCAACGCGCTGTTCGCCGGCGAACGCTTCAACGAGCGCGACCTGCTGGCCATCCAGCTGGACGACCGCGCCGCCTGGGTTGCTTTCCTGCGCGATCAGGCCCTGGCCGAGCTGGACCATGCCGCCGTCGCCGGCCATCCGCAACGGGCCGCCTTCCGGCGCCTCCTGCAGGCCTGGAACGGGCGCGCCGATGCCGGCAGCGCCGGCTACGCGCTACTGCGCGCCTACCACGACGCCTTGTACGACGCCTGGTTCGGCGCGCTGGACGAGAAACTGGCGGACATCGATGGCGGACTGTCGATGCGCCGCGCCTCGTCACGCGTGCTGGCCACCATGGAAAGCCTGGTGCGCGCCCGGGCCTGGAAACCGGCCTATGCAGCGGACTGGCGCGCCTTCATGCTCGAACGCATCGACACGGCCATCGCCTCGGTCGCCGCCGGTGGTCGCCCGCTGGACGACATCCGCTGGGGCGACCGCAACCGCCTCGCCATGGAACATCCGCTGGCCCGGGTGCTGCCCGCGGCCGTCAGGCCGTGGCTGTCGACGCCCGTGCGCCCCATGCCGGGCGACATCCACATGCCGCGCATCCAGGGCGCCTCGTTCGGCGCGTCCGAGCGCTTCGTGGTGTCGCCGGGACACGAGGAACACGGACTGATGGAAATGCCGGGCGGCGCCTCGGGCCATCCGCTGTCGCCCTTCTTCCTGGCCGGCCACTCGGCGTGGACGGATGGCGAGGCCACACCTTTCCTGCCCGGCCCCGATGTCCACCGCCTGACGCTGGTTCCCGCCTCCGGCCGCTGACGGGCCGGCATGGCACGCCCTAGCGTTCGGGCAGGAAAGGCCGGCCCAGCGAACGCGGCATGTTCCGGCGCATCCAGCCGGGGTTTCCGCCCCGCAGAGCCAGCACGGCGATGGTGCAGACATAGGGCAGCATCGCCAGGAATTGCGAGGGCACCTGCACGCCCATGCCTTGCAGCTGGAACTGCAGCATGGTCAGGCCGCCGAACAGATACGCGCCCAGCAGGATGCGCAGGGGATGCCACATGCCGAAGGCGATCAGCGCCAGCGCCATCCAGCCCCGGCCGGCCACCATGCCTTCGCTCCACAACTGCGTGTAGACCACCGACAGGTACGCCCCCGCAAGCCCGCAGCACAGGCCGCCCGCGAGGATCGCCAGCGCGCGTATCCAGCCCACCGGATAGCCGAGCGCATGCGCCGACTCCGGCGACTCTCCCACCGCCCGCAGCAGCATGCCGGTTCGCGTGCGATACAGGAATGCGGTCAGCAGGCAGGCCAGCGCCATCGTCGCATACACCAGCGGATGCAGTGCGAACACGGTGCCGCCCAGTCCGGGTATGTCCCGCAGCCACGGCAGCCCGGCCTGGCCCTGCGCGAGCGAACGCCCCGCATAGGACACGCCGGCGAAGGCCGACAGCCCCGACCCCAGCAGCATGATCGCCAGGCCGCTGCCGTACTGGCTGGCATTGAACACCACGACCAGCAGCGCGAACACGGCGGCCAGCACGGCTCCCGCCGCGGCCCCCGCTGCCAGTCCCCATGCGGGGCTACCGGTGTGGAAGGCCACCGCGAAGCCGGCCGCGGCGGCCAGCAGCATCATGCCCTCGGCCCCGAGATTGATCACGCCCGCGCGTTCGTGGATGGCCAGCCCCAGCGCCGCCAGCGCCAGCGGCGTGCCGGCGTTCAGCGTCGCGGCCAGGAGTGGCAACAGGCTGTCCATGCCGCTCACCTTGCCGCGGCCGCGGGGCGGCGCCAGCGGATGCGGTAGCGCACCAGCGTATCGCCCAGCAGCAGCAACGCCAGCGCCAGCCCCTGGAACACGCCGACGATGGAAGCCGGCAGGCCCAGGCGCGACTGCGCCAGTTCCCCGCCGATGTAAAGCGCGGCCATGACCAGGCCGGCCAGCAGCGCGCCGGCCGGATGCAGGCGCCCCAGGAAAGCCGCGATCACCGCCGCGAAGCCATAGCCCGGCGACACCGAGGTGGTGAGCCGCTGCATCGGCCCCGCGACTTCTCCTATGCCGGCCAGTCCGGCCAGCGCGCCGCACGCCAGCATGGACGTCCACAGAGCCTGGCGCGGGGAGTACCCCGCATAGCGCGCGGCGGCGGGCGCGGCGCCCGTCACGCGCAGGCGGAAGCCCGGATGGGATCGCGCCAGGAACAGCCAGACCGCGCCGGTGGCCACGAGCGCCAGCCACAACCCGGCGTGGGCGCGTGTGCCTTCCCAGAGCACGGGCAGCACGGCTGCCTCGTCGAATGATCGGGACTGCGGGAAGTTGTAGCCATAAGGATCGCGCCAGGGCCCGAATACCAGATAGCCGAGCAGGAGTTGCACGACGTAGGTCAGCATCAGGCTGACCAGCATTTCATTGGCGCCGAACCGGTCCTTGAGCCAGGCCGTCAATGCGGCCCACAGCATGCCTCCCAGCATGCCCGCGGCCATGACCAGCGCCACGTAGCCCCGCCACGTGTCCGGCCCGGCCAGCAGGGCCATGCCGCCGCCCGCGATGGCGCCCGCGATCAACTGCCCTTCGGCGCCGATGTTCCAGACGTTGGCCCGGAAACACAGCGACAGTCCCACCGCGCACAGAACCAGCGGCACCGCCTTGACCGCGAGTTCGCCCCACGCGTAGACCCCGTTGAAAGGCTCGACCAGGAACAGCCGCAGCCCCTGCCAGGCGTCGATCCCCAGCATCGCGAACAGCGCGGCGCCGCCCAGCATGGTCAGCGCCAGCGCGGCCAGCGGCGACAGCCAGGCCGCCAGCCGCGAGGCGGCGGCGCGCGGCTCAAGCTGGATCATGGGTCCACCGTCCTTCCATCCACCGTCCCAGCATGTCGGCCGTGACCCGGGCACGCGCCACCGCCGGCGACAACCGCCCGCCCGCCATCACGGCCAGCCGGTCGCACAGCGCAAGCAACTCATCCAGATCCTCGGAAATGATCAGGGCCGCGCCACCGGCGTCGCGCAGATCGATCAGCGCCTGGTGGATGCGGGCGGCGGCGCCGATGTCCACGCCCCAGGTCGGCTGCGCCGCCAGCAGCACGCGCGGTTCGCCATCGAGCTCGCGGCCCACCATGAATTTCTGCAGATTGCCGCCGGACAGGCTGCGTGCCGGCGCGCGCGGCGACACCGCCCGCACGCCGTGGCGCCCGATGACGCGGGCGGCGGCCTGGACCAGTGCGCGCCGCCGTATCCAGCCTCCGGATGACGCTTGCCCGGGTGCCAGGGTCAGCAGCATGTTCTCGTCCAACCCCATCTCGGGCACACAACCCCGCCCCAGGCGTTCCTCGGGAATCGCGCGCAGTCCCAGCTCGCGCCGCGCGGCCGGCCGAAGCCGGCCGATGGACTGCCCCATCAGGCGCACGGCATCGTGCGGCATGCGGATCTCTTCGCCCGACAACGCCGACAGCAGCAGCGACTGGCCGTTGCCCGACACCCCCGCCACGCCCAGTATTTCGCCGGCCCGCAGCTCGAACGACACGTCGTGCAAGCCCACGCGCTGGCCCGCCGGAGCGGGCATCGACAAGTTCTTCACGCTCAACACCGTATCGCCCGCCGGACGCGGCGAAGCGCTGCGCACGTCGTCCACCGCTGTTCCCAGCATCAGGGTGGCCAGTTCGTCCTGCGCCATGTCGCGCGGATCGACCACAGCCACCGAACGGCCCGCCCGCAGCACCGTGCAGCGATCGCACAATTCGCGGATCTCCGCCAGCTTGTGGCTGATGTAGGCCACGCTGCACCCCTCGGCCGCCAGTTGCCGCAGGGTGGCGAACAAGGCCGTCCTGGCCTCGGGCGACAGCACCGACGTGGGTTCGTCCAGGATCAGCAGGCGCGGCCGCGCGGCCAGGGCGCGCAGCAGCTCGACGCGCTGGTGCTCGCCCACCGACAGATCGCCCACATAGGCATCCGGATCCAGATCCAGGCGATAGCGTTCGATCAGCGGCGCCAGCCAGGCGCTCGGGGCGGCGCCGCGCGCAACCTCGCGCGCGAGCCCGGCCGGCAATCCCAGCAGCACGTTCTGCGCCACGGTCAGCGTGTCGAACAGCACGAAGTGCTGGAACACCATGCCCACGCCCAAGGCGCGCGCATCGTCCGGCGCGCGCGGCGCCACCGGCCGGCCATCCCACAGGATCTGCCCCGCGTCCGGCGCCAGCGCGCCGTACGCGATCTTCATCAAGGTCGACTTGCCCGCGCCGTTTTCGCCCAGCACGGCATGGATCTCGCCCGGCGCGATGGCCAGCGAGACCTCGTCGTTCGCGAGGACGCCGGGATACCGTTTGGTGATCCCGCGCAGTTCGAGTCGAGGAACGGCCATGGGGACGGGGCGGGTGGACAGGAGGCGCCATTGTAGACCGCCCCTCTCCGGCGCCCAGGGCCCCGGCCTATCGGTACAGGGGCGGCGGCCGGCAGCCCTTGCGGATGCGCGGCACGTCGCGCAGGCCGTTCAGGACCATCCATTGATGCCGTGCGGTCGCGCTGCCCCGTTCCAGGGCCAGGTGGGCCCAGTGCATCGCCTCGCACGGATCCGCCTTCACGCCGGCGCCATACAGCGCCGGACCTGCCAGCAGGACCGAAGCCAGCATTTCCTGGGCCTCCAGGTCGCCACGCGTGGCGGCCTGCCGCAGCCGCATCAGCATGGCGGCGTAGTCCCCTTCCGAACGGGCCTCCAGCGCCAGTTGATAGAACTGCTCGGAAGTGGCGATCTCCGAGAGCGGCGCCGCCGCCGAGGCGGCTGGCGCCAGGACGGCCGCGGCAAACAGCCACGGCGCCAGGGTAAGAACCATGCGGGGAAAGATGTGCGAGCGCGTCACTGCCGTCTCCTTTGACATGCCTATTGGGCCTGTCGGCGCGCTTTGGCACAATGCGGTTCTATGCCCCGAGCCTTCGGTTGTCCCGAAGGCAATCCGCCACGGAGAATGTCCATGCGCCTCGATCTCGCGGACCTGCGCCTGTTCCTCGCCATCGTCGATGCCGGCAGCATCACGCAGGGCGCCGCGCGCGCGAACCTGGCGCTGGCCTCGGCCAGCGAACGCCTGCGCAACATCGAGGCCGATGCCGGCGTGCAATTGCTGGAGCGCCGCCATCGCGGCGTGATCGCCACCGAAGCCGGCGAGGCGCTGGCCCACCATGCCCGGCTGATCCTGCGCCAGCGGGAACTGATGCAGGGCGAACTGCTGGACTTCGCCTCCGGCGCCCGCGGCACCATCCGCATCCACGCCAACACCGCGGCCCTGACGGCCTTCCTGCCGCGCAAGCTGGCCCCGTGGATGGCCACCCGCCCGCACCTGAACGTGGACATCCGCGAGCGCACCAGCAAGGAGATCGTCAAGGCCGTCGCCAGCGGGCTGGTCGAGGCCGGCATCACCTCCGATCAGGTCGACGCCCAGGGACTGTGCCTGCACCCCGTCGCCACCGACCATCTCGTCCTGATCGCCGCCACCGGCCATGCCCTGGCACAACGGCGCGTGGTCCCGTTCTCGGAAGTCCTGCGCGAACCCTTCGTGGGACTGGCCCCGGGCAGCGCCTTGCAGGATCACATCGACGAACATGCGCGGCGCGCCGGCCAGGCGCTGGCCCTGCGCATCAGGATGAACACCTTCGGCGGCCTGTGCGAGATGGTGTCGCATGGCGTGGGCGTGGCCATCGTCCCCGACAGCATCGCCCAGAGCCATCGCCGCCGCCATCCCTACCAGCGCATCGCGCTGGCGGACGGCTGGGCCCACCGCCGCCTGTGCCTGTGCCTGCGCGACTGGGCCGGCCTGTCGGCCCCGGTCCGGGACCTGCTGACGCATCTTGCCGGCAACGCCGGCGTGCCGCCGCTGCCGTAGGGTGCCGCTGGTGCTTCGAACAACCACTTGCGAAACTCCAATTTGGGACTAGCATGAACTCATGCGGGTCATTGCCGTCAGCACATTGCGCCAGTTCTGAAAAACCCATCCGGACGCGGAGCAACCCCTCAAGGCTTGGGTGGATGAAGCAAGCCAAGCCACGTGGACGCAACCGGGAATATGACGCGATCGATGCCAAGACCATAGAAATGGAGTAAGACATGGAGATTCGCCCCATCCGTAGCGAAGCGGACTACAAGGCGGCCCTGAAAGACATCTCACGCCTCATGGAAAGCGATCCTGAACCCGGAACGCCGGATGGCGATCGCCTGGACATCCTGGCTACGCTGGTGCAAGCCTACGAAGCCAGGCACTTTCCCATCGACCTCCCCGACCCTGTCGAAGCAATCAAATTCCGCATGGAGCAAGCCGGCCTGACCGCCAAAGACCTCGAGCCCATGATCGGCCGCCGCAACCGCGTCTACGAAATCCTGAATCGCAAGCGCGGCCTGACACTGCAAATGATCTGGAATCTGCACAAAGGGCTAGGCATCCCCGCCGAAAGCCTGGTCAAACCCCCGTCGAACTCCTGATCACCCGGTAGGACCACGGTGGCTTGTGAAGAAAATCGCAACACGATCCCATCGCTCGCTCCGGGTCCTGACATTTAGAGAAGCGCTTCGATTCCCTTGCGCCGGATAACGTTCAACAGTGCCAGCGCAGGACCTTTCGCTTGCGTCGCACCGCGCTCGAGCTGCGAGACATAGCCCGGCGTCATATTGAGATACCGGGCAAGCGCGGCTTGACTGAGATGAGCCTTCTCGCGCACTTCCCGCACTTGAGCCGCGGTAATAGGCTCCGAGGTAGGCAGCGCATCCGCTCCCAGGTGGCGGGCAGTGATTTTCTGATGCGTCGCCCTGTCCATGACCCCCTCCCGGTGCTGGGAGTCGGCCATTTCCAGCAGATCACTGGCCAAGCGGCCAGGCTTGCTCGTCGTCATGTTCAATCTCCTGCAAATCACCATCGGCCAACGCTTGCCCAACGATGTCCATGGAAGCCTCCGCCCAGATTCGCATCGATGGAACCGCGCTCCGCCCGCTCGATGGCGGCTTTCAGACTGACATCGGCGATCCGCTCACGCCGGGCAAACCGACATACGCCTTTGGTCTTGAAAATCCGCAAGTGGCATTCCCTAGCATAGAAAACTATAGCACAAGAACATATACTTTGAGCTTGACGTATCGAATGTTCACGCCAACTTCGGATTCTCACCGTCCCCTAAACCAAAGTCGCCTCCCCACAGGACGGAAACGTCCCACCAAATAAAAAACGGCGCCCCGCAGGACGCCGTCAGCACTACACCCCTCCCCCAACCCAGGGCACAGCGGATCCGGCTTTGCCGGTCCGCCAGTGCCGCCTCCCGGGGGGGGCGCGTCAGCGCGTAGGGGGGGACTTACCCTTCAGCAGCAATCGCCTTCATCGACAGACGCAGGCGGCCCTTGTCATCGGCCTCGATGACCTTGACGCGAACCTGCTGGCCGACCTTCAGCACATCGTTGATGTTGGCGATGCGATGGTTGGCGATTTCCGAGATGTGCAGCAGGCCGTCGCGGCCCGGCAGCACCTGGACGATGGCGCCGAAATCCAGCAGGCGCAGCACGGCGCCTTCGTAGATCTGGCCCACTTCCACGTCGGCGGTCAGGTCGGCGATGCGGCGCTGCGCTTCCTTGGCGCGGTCCAGGTCGGCGCTAGAGATGACGATGGTGCCGTCGTCCGAGATGTCGATCTGCGTGCCGGTTTCCTCGGTCAGCGCGCGGATGGTGGCGCCGCCCTTGCCGATCACGTCGCGGATCTTCTCGGGGTTGATCTTCATGGAAAGCATGCGCGGCGCGAACGCCGACAGCTCGCCGCGCGAACCTTCGAGGGCCTCGCGCATCTTTTCCAGGATGTGCAGGCGGCCTTCGCGGGCCTGGGCCAGCGCCACCTGCATGATTTCCTTGGTGATGCCCTGGATCTTGATGTCCATCTGCAGCGCGGTCACGCCGCCGACGGTACCGGCCACCTTGAAGTCCATGTCGCCCAGGTGATCTTCGTCGCCCAGGATGTCAGTCAGCACGGCGAACTTGCCGCCGTCCTTGATCAGGCCCATGGCCACGCCGGCCACGTGATCCTTGACGGGCACGCCGGCGTCCATCATGGCCAGCGAACCGCCGCACACGGACGCCATCGACGACGAACCGTTCGACTCGGTGATTTCCGACACCACGCGGATGGTGTACTGGAAGTCCTGCGGCGCGGGCAAGAGCGACACCAGGGCGCGCTTGGCCAGGCGGCCGTGGCCAACTTCACGGCGCTTGGGCACGCCGATGCGACCGGTTTCGCCGGTGGCGAACGGAGGCATGTTGTAGTGGAGCATGAAGCGATCGCGGTACTCGCCCATCAGCGCGTCGATGATCTGCTCGTCCTGCTTGGTGCCCAGCGTGGCGATCACCAGGGCCTGGGTTTCGCCGCGGGTGAACAGCGCGCTGCCGTGCGCGCGGGGCAGCACGCCCAGGCGGATGCTGATCGGGCGCACCGTGCGGGTGTCGCGGCCGTCGATGCGGGGCTCGCCGTTCAGGATCTGGCCGCGCACGATCTGCGCTTCGAAGTCGAACAGGATGTTGTCCACTTCGACGCCATCCACCGCGGCGCCCGAGGCCTCGGCCTGGGCAGCCAGCCTGGCGTGCACGTCGGCATAGACTTCGCGCAGCTTGGTGGTGCGCTCCTGCTTGGAGCGGATCTGGTAGGCAGCCTTCAGGCTGTCCTCGGCCACGGCGCGCACCGAAGCGATCAGGGCATCGTTCTTGGCGGCGGGCTTCCAGTCCCATTCGGGCTTGCCGGCTTCGCGCACCAGGTCGTTGATGGCGTTGATGACGGTCTGCATCTGCTCGTGGCCGTAGACCACGCCACCCAGCATGACTTCTTCGGACAGCTGCTGGGCTTCGGATTCCACCATAAGCACGGCGGCGTCGGTGCCGGCCACCACCAGGTCCAGCTTGGAGGTCTTGAGCTGCGAGGCGGTAGGGTTCAGCACGTACTGGTCATCGATCCAGCCCACGCGCGCGGCGCCGATCGGGCCGTTGAACGGGATGCCGGAAATGGCCAGGGCGGCCGACGAACCGATCATCGCGGCGATGTCGGGATCGATCTCGGGATTGACCGACAGCGTGTGGATGACCACATGCACGTCGTTGTAGAAGCCTTCGGGAAACAGCGGACGCAGCGGCCGGTCGATCAGGCGCGAGGTCAGCGTTTCCTTTTCGGAGGGCTTGCCCTCGCGCTTGAAGAACCCGCCCGGGATGCGGCCGGCGGCGTAAGTCTTCTCGATGTAGTCGACGGTGAGCGGGAAGAAATCCTGGCCGGGCTTGGCCTTCTTGGCCCCGACCACGGTTGCCAGCACGACGGTGTCCTCGATGGACACCATTACCGCGCCCGAAGCCTGGCGAGCAACCTCGCCGGTTTCGAGCGTGACGGTATGCTGGCCATATTGGAAGGTTTTTGTGACTTTATTGAACATGACAGGCATCCTTTGCGATTGCCCTTCTGAAACGAAAATGCCTGTGACAGGCGGTCCCTGACACAGGCACTCTCATATTTCAGGAGGGGGTTGCTAGAGTGCCGGCTGCGTCGCGCCCGAACAGGAAGCGACGAAACCGGCAACCACCGGAAACACGGAGCGGCGCTGCGACGGCAGCGCCCGCCAGGTTCCCGATCCCCTGGAAATTCACTTACGCAGACCGAGCTTCTCGATCAGGGCGCGGTACGCGTCGGCGTTGCGGCCCTTCAGGTAGTCGAGCAGCTTGCGGCGACGGCTGACCATGCGCAGCAGCCCGCGACGGGAATGGTGGTCTTTGGTGTGCTCTTTGAAATGGCTGGTCAATTCGTTGATCCGGGCGGTCAGAAGAGCGACCTGCACTTCGGGGGATCCGGTATCACCCTGGGCGCGTTGGAATTCGGTAACGATATTGGCCTTGTTGATGTCGGCGACGGACATTTTTTTCCTCTCGGACTGGCGGCAAGGCCGAGGCGCCCTGCCGTGAAAGTTGATGATCCGGCCGCCGCGTTTTCATCTGGCTGCGGCCGGCAGATTAACCATCAGTTTTAAAAATCGGAAAAAACTGAAAGTTAGCCGGTAAGTATAGCCTTATTCAGGGATTTTTGCCATTTTGCAACGCGTGGGCAGCGTCAGGTCGGCCGCGGACACCTTCAGCGTGGTCTCGAAACCGTAGCCGCTGCCTTCCACGTCGCGCCTGACCGTGCCGGCGCCCATCTTCTGCATGGTGAAAACATACAGGGGCTTGATCGCCTGGTGGTCGTCCGGGCGCATCCACAGGTCCGCTCCCTCCGCCGTCCACCGCATGCCGGACAACTGGCGCGCGATGGCGGCGGCGTCCACCTTGCCCGCCCGCTCCAGCGCCGCGGCCAGCATATCGGTCATGTGCAGCATGCGCGCGTTCAGGTAGTCGTCGCCCGGCCGCGGGAACATGCGCCGATAGGCATCGTAGGCGCGGTCCATGCCGGGCTCGCCGGCGTTGTAGTGCCATTCGGCCACCGCCCGCACCTTGCCCACGCCGGCATCCCCGAGCGCGGCCGGCGCGCCCAGCGCATTGCCGTAGAAGGTGTAGAAGCTGCCTTTGAATCCCGCTTCCCGCGCGGCCTTCACCAGCAGGGTCAGGTCGTTGCCCCAGTTGCCGGTGATGACGGTGTCGGCGCCGCTGGACAGGATCTTGGCCGCATAGGGCGAAAAATCCTTGACCTTGCCGATGGCGTGGAACTCGTCGGCCACGACCTCGACGTCGGGCCGCTTCCCGGCCAGCATCGCCCGGGCGCTGCGCGCCACTTCCTGGCCGAAGCTGTAGTCCTGGTTGATCAGGTAGACCTTGCGCACCTCGCGGTCGCGCCGCATGACCTCGGTCAGGGCCGCCATCCGCATGTCGGAACTGGCATCGAAGCGGAAGTGCCAGGGGCTGCACTTCTCGTTGGTCAATGCGGGATCGACGGCCGAGTAGTTCAGGAACACCATGCGCTGGCCGGGATTGCGCTGGTTGTGGCGATTGACGCCCTCGATCAGCCCCGCCGCCACGGCCGAGCTGTTGCCCTGCATGACGATGCGGATGGACTGGTCGGCCGCGCCGCGCAGCAGCAGCAGGGCTTCGTCGATCTGGTTCTTGCTGTCGAAGGGGACGAGCTCGAGCCGGTGCGCGCCGTCGGCCAGCTTCACGCCGCCCCGGGCGTTGACGCGTTCGACCGCGAAGCGCAGGTTGCGCATGATGGCCTCGCCGGTATTGGCGAAGGGTCCGGACATGGCCTCGATCACGGCGATGCGCACCGGCGCGCCCGCGTCTCCCTGCGCCCAGGCGGGCATGGAACCCGCGCAAGCCAGCACAAGTCCTACAATCAGCGAAACACAGCCACGCCTGCGTGACAGAAACACGGTCATCTCCGGTCGTCAATCCAAGAACTAGGTGAATTGTATGAGTATCGCCATCATCTTGCGCCGTGGCGCCTGCCTGCTGGGCATGGCGGCGCTGCTCGCGGCCTGCGCCAGCCCGGCCGGCATCCAGCCGGGCGAATCCGGCTCGGCCGTCACGGCCCGCCTGGGCCGGCCCACGCTCGAGCGCCCCCTGCCGAACGGCGGCCAGCGCCTGATCTATTCCAGCCAGCCCATGGGGCAATACGCCTGGATCACCGACGTCGGCCCCGACGGCAAGGTCATCGGCACCACCCAGGCGCTGACCAGCGAGCGTTTCCGCATGCTGGACTCGGGACACTGGGATACCGAGCGGCTGCTGTTCGAGTTCGGCCCCCCGGCCGAGATCACCCGCGTCGGCCTGAAGGGCGAGCAGATCGTCTGGGGCTACCGCTTCCGCGAGGACGGCGTGTGGAATTCGCTGATGTACGTCTACGTCACCGACAAGGGCGTGGTCACGCGCTACCATCCCGGGCCCGACCCGCTGATGGAGCCCCGCTTCCAGCTGGGCTTGTAGGGCTCAGTCTTCGCCCTTGAACGCGGCGATGATGGCATCGGCCACGGCCCGCACGCGGGCCGTGCGGTTCAGGTCGGCGTGCAGCACCAGCCAGACGTCCAGGCGCTCGGTCCGCTCGGGCCAGACGCGCACCAGGTCCGGATCGTCCTGCGCCATCAGCACGGCCAGTTCGCCCAGGCCCAGGCCCGCCCGCACCGCCTCCAGCATCATCAAACCCGAATTGACTTCCAGCGCCACCCGCGCATTGCCGGTCGACACCCCGCCCAGCCGGGCGCCGTCCAGCGGCCCGATCGCGCGGTCGTACCGGATCACGTCGTGGCCCTTGAGCGCCGCGTCCATCGCCGGCACGCCCCGGCGGCACAGGTAGTCGCGCGAGGCGTAGACGCCTATCTGCCTGCGCGCCAGCCGCCGCGCGATCAGGTCCGGACTCGTGGGCTTGACCGTGCGTACGGCGATGTCGGCCTCGCGCCGGGTCAGGTTGGTGACCTGGGTGGACGTACCCAGCACGACCTTGATGTCGGGGTGGGCCTCGCGCAGCGTCCGCAGCGCCGGGATCACGTAGAAACTCGCCATGGTGTCCGAGGTGGCCACGCGCACCACGCCGCACAGCTTGTCGTCCAGGCCCTGCATCTGCCGCTGCAGTTGGTCGGCGGCCTGCTCCATCCGTTCGGCGGCGGCGCCGGCCAGTTCTCCGGCCGGCGTGGGCACGTAACCGTTGGGCGTGCGCAGGAACAGGCGGGCGCCCAGCGCGGCCTCGAGGGCGGCGAGGCGGCGGCCGGCCGTGGCCTGGTCCACTTCCAGCAGCGCCGCGGCGCCTCGCAGCGTGCCCGCGCGCCGGATGGCCAGGAAAATCCGGGCATCGTCCCAGTTCATCATGCGCGCTTCGCACCGGCCGGGCGTCTTTCCAGGCAATGCATTTTTGCATCACGGCACCGCATTTTCACCTCTTTTTCCGCATCATTCCCGGGCCTAGGATAACGCCTTCTCTTGCTTTTCGGACGACGATCGTGCGGTATCCCTGCCCCAACATTCCCCTCCCCCCGGCGCCCGCGCGCCAGGCATCGGCCGACCCAATGCCGCTGGCCGCGCTGGCGGTGGGATTCATCATGGCCATGCTCGACGTCACCGTCGTCAACGTGGCGCTGAGCGACATCGCGCGCAGCCTGGAGGTCTCTTTGTCGGGCCTGGTCTGGGTGGTCGACGGCTATACGCTGGCCTTCGCCGCCATGCTGCTGGTCGGCGGCGCGCTGGCCGACCGCCTGGGCGCGCGCGCCGTGTATCTGGCGGGACTGGCCGTCTTCACGCTGGCCTCGGTGGCGTGCGGCCTGGCCCAGGACGGCCTGGCGCTGGTCGGCGCGCGCCTGGCGCAAGGCCTTGGCGCGTCCCTGTTCGTTCCCAGCTCGCTCAGCCTGCTGGTCCACACCTATGCCGACGAACGCGTCCGGGCGCGGATGGTGGCGCTCTGGTCGGCCATCGTCACGCTGTCGGTGGCGGCCGGACCGCTGGTGGGCGGGCTGCTGATCGCGCATTTCGGCTGGCGCAGCGTCTTCCTGATCAACGTTCCCATCGGCATCGCCGGCGCGCTGCTTACCCTGAAGCTGGTGCGGCCCGCTCCCGCCCGGCCGCGCGCGCTGAATCCCGCCAGCCACGCGCTGGGCATCACGGCGCTGGCCGCCCTGTGCTATACGCTCATCCAGGGCCCCGAGCGGGGTTGGGCCGCGCCCCCCATCCTGCTGGCGGCGGTCCTGGCCCTGGCGGCCGGCGCCCTGCTGGCCTGGCGCGAGCAACGGACCGCCTCGCCGCTGGTGCCCCGGCAACTGCTGGCCGCGCCGCGCTTCCTGCCCGCCAATGCCCTGGGGGCCCTGGCCAGCTTCGCGGTGTACGGCCAACTGTTCCTGCTCAGCCTCTACCTGCAGCGGGCTCGCGGCGCCGGGCCGCTGGACACCGGTTTCCAATTGATGCCGCTGATGCTCATCCTGGTGCTGGGCAACCTGCTGTCCGGCCGGCTCTCCAGCCGGCACGGCACGCGTTTCCCGATGCTGGCCGGCACCGGCCTCGCCACGCTCGCCACGGCGGCGGCCGCGTTCGATGGCCTGGCGCTGCCCTACTGGCTGCTGATGGCGCTGCTGGTCTGCGGCAACCTGGGCGCGGCCATCGCCATCCCCGCCATGACCGCGACCGTGATGCAGGCCGGCGGCAAGGAGCACGCCAACAGCGCCGCGGCCATCCTGAACGCCAACCGGCAGATCGGCACGCTGCTGGGCGTCGCCATCATGGGCAGCCTGTTGCATGGACTGCCCGACTGGACGGACAGCCTGCCTGCCGGCCTGGCCGTGGTCGCCGCGGCCTATGGCGCGGCCTGGCTGATCGTTCTGCGTGCGCGGGAAGTGGAGCATCCGGCCCGGCGTTGAAGCCGCTGCTCAGGGCGCCTGGCCGCTGCCCAGCGCCCCCGCCCTGACCAGCCGGCGATTCGCCTCGTAGTCGTCCCGAACCGCTGCGCGGAAATCCTCCACGCTACCCACGGCAGGCAGGTTGTAGGCGCTTTCGAGCCGCGCGGCCAGCGGCCCGCCCACCAGCGCGCGACGGACCGCGGCATTGATGCTTTCCTGCACCGGCCGGGGCGTGCCGGCGGGCGCGAACAGGCCGAACAGCGACATCAGGTTGGCTTGCGGATAGCCCAGCTCCTCCAGCGTCGGCACCGCCGGCAGCGCGCCCAGCCTGGCGGGCGCACCCACCGCCAGCGCCTTCAGCCGCCCCGTCCGCACGTAGTCCAGTTGCAGGGCCGCGACGTTGGTCGACAGCACCTCGAAGCGGCCGCTGAGCGCATCGTTCAATTGCGGCCCGCCGCCGTGATACGGAATGTGGGTGATGCGCGCGCCGCTTGCCGCGGCCACCTGCGCCATCACCATGTGGCCGGTCGTGGCGACGCCCGAACTGGCCCAGCGGATCGCCCCCGGCCGGCGCCGCGCCTCGTCCACCAGACCGGCGAAATCGCGGCCGGTAAAGGCCGGCGTGCCGGCCACCAGCACCGGCGTGCGCATCACGGCGGCCACGGGCGCGATCTCCCGCAGGGGATCATGGTCGGCCGACGGGCGGCTCAGCAGCGGATTGAGCGTGAGCGGCGTCAACGCGGAAAAGGCCAGGGTGTGGCCGTCGGGCGCGGCGCGCGCCACGGTCTCCATCCCCACGCTTCCGCCCGCGCCGCCCTTGTTCTCGACCCAGGCCGGCACGCCCAGGTCGCGCGACAACGCCTCGGCCAGGATACGCGCGATGGTGTCGCTCACGCCGCCGGGCGGGTAGACGACCACCATGCGTATGGCCCGCGTCGGCCAGGCCCGTCCGTCCGCCGGGGCAGCGGCACGCGCCCCCGCTCCGGCCAGCGGCAGTACGGCCGCGGCCAGCAGGACGCGGCGGCGCGCCGCGCGCGGGCCCGCGGCCGTCATCGCGCCGCCGCCAGCCGCCGCGCCAGGGCGGCGAAGTGCTGCGCCGGAAGGTTGTCCTCGCCATGGCGGGACACCAGCGTCAGCGGCGCGTCCAGCCGTTCGGCCCGCGCCAGCGGCAGATAGGTCACGGCATGCGCATGCGCGCCGCTGATGGACTTGGGCACGACCGACACGCCCGCCCCCGCCGCCACCAGGTTCAGGTTGGTCATCATGCGGTCGACCTCGGCCGCGATGCGCGGCCGCAGTCCCTGGCTTTCGCACAGCGCGAGCAGGTTGGCGTACAGGCCCGGGGCGCCCGGCTGGCGCACCAGGATGATCTTCTCCTGGCACAGTTCGGCCAGCGAGATCGCGCCGGGCCGGCTTGCCTGCCGCCCCCGCGCAAGCGGATGGTCGCACGGCACGGCGGCCACCGCGGGCTCGGTCAGCAGGGTCTCGAACACCAGGCCGTCGGGCCGCGACACCGGCACGCGCAGCAGGCCGCAATGCAGGCGCCCGGCGGCGATGGCCGCGGTCAGCCCCGCGGCATTGTCCTCGTGGATGTCCAGCTCCACGCCCGGATAGTCCCGCCGGTACAGGCGCAGGGCCTCGGGCGTGAACGCGTGCGCGGCGGCCGAGCTGGTGAAACCCACGGCCAGCAGCCCTTCCTGGCCGTTGGCCACGCGCGCCATGCGCTGGCGCATCTGCGCATAGCCTTCCAGCAGGTTCTCGGCCTCGCGCAGGAAGTGCCGGCCGGCGTCGGTCAAAGCCACGCCCCGCGGGTGACGGCGCAGCAGTTCCACCCCCAGCTCCCGCTCCAGCGCCTTGATCTGCTGGCTGAGCGGGGGCTGCTGGATGCCGAGCCGCTCGGCGGCGCGCGTCATGTGGCCGGTCTCGGCGACCGTGACGAAGTAACGCAGGTGGCGCAAGTCCATATTTTTTATATATCGAGTCTCCGCTTTTATTGTATTTGACGTACCGAGCGGCGCGCTCGCATCATCCCGCCGTGCACGCGCCCCGCCTCGAGAGGGCCGGCCATGGAGACGATACGATGACCGCACCCCGCCCCTTTCCCGCCCTGCCCCTGCTGCTTGCCGCTCTCGCGGCCCTGGCCGGTTGCGGCGGCGGCGATGGCGACGCGCCCGCCGGCAATCCGCCCGACGAACCTCCGGCCGCCTCGGGCCCGCCCTATGCCCCCGCGCTGGCCTGCGCCTCGCTGGCCGCGCGCGGCTTTTCCCCCACCCAGCTGACGCTGCCCTCGGGCGGCGCGACGGTGTCCGAGGCGGTCGACGTCCCCGCCGATGCCGAGGGCAACAACCTGGGAGCCTACTGCCGCGTCCGCGGCCTCATCAAGCCGGTCAACGCCGGCTCGCCCGATATCAATTTCGCGCTGAACCTGCCGCTGCGCTGGAACGGCAAGACCATCCACTTCGGCGGCGGCGGCTTCAACGGCCGGCTCATCGACGGCACCGAGACCATACGCTTCGGTCCCGCCGACAAGCCCGCCCCGCTGGCCCTGGGCTACGCCACCTACGGCGACGACTCCGGCCACCAGAGCGGCAGCATCACCGACGGCAAGTTCGCCGCCGACGACGAGGCCCTGTCCAACTACGGCGGCCAGTCGCTGAAGAAAACCCGCGACGTCGCCGCGCAACTGGTGCGGGCCTACTACGACATGGCGCCCAGGCACGCCTATTTCCTGGGCACCTCCACCGGCGGCCGCGACGCGCTGGCGCACATCCAGCGCTGGCCGACCGACTACGACGGCGTCATCGCCAACGAACCCGCGTTGAATTACTCCGGCACACGGCTGTCCAACGTCGCGCTCGGCCGCGCCCTGTACGCCAACGGCGGAGCCGGCTGGCTGAACGTGGCCAAGACGCTGATGGTGCAGAACACGGTCAAGCAGGCCTGCGACAAACTGGACGGCGCGGTCGACGGCATCGTCAGCAACGTGGAAAGCTGCCGGCTGCTGAACGCCTCCAACCTGGCGGCCATGCGCTGCCCCTCGGGCGGCGACGAAGGCGATCACTGCCTGTCCACCGCGCAACTGGCGACGATCCGCACGCTCGAGGCGCCGCTGGAATTCTCCGCCTACCGGCTCGCCAACGGCGTCGACCGCGCGGGCGGCTACAACATCCTGGAAGGCGCGCTGGTGGCCGGCCCCTACACCACGCGGGACCTGGGCACGCGCCGCGCGCCCGGCAACCCGGCGACCTCGGCCGATGCCAACATGTACGTGACCGGCGACCAGTGGGTCAAGTATTTCGTCACCCGCTCGGCCAGCTTCGACACGCGGGGCTTCGACCCGCGGAACCCCGGCCCGTACACCGAGCGCGTGCAGGCCGTGTCCGCGATCACCGACGCCACCGATCCGGACCTGCGTCCCTTCCTGTCCCGCGGCGGCAAGCTCATCATGCTGCACGGCCTGGCCGACGAAGTCATCAGCCCCAACTCCACCATCGACTACTACCAGCGCGTGGTGGCTGCCGTGGGGCAGGAGGCCGTGGACAAGGGCGTGCGCTTCTACACCGTGCCCGGCATGGGCCATGGCACCGGCGTGTTCATTCCCAACTGGGATTCGCTGGCCGCGCTGGAAGGCTGGGTGGAGCAAGGCCTGCCCCCGGGCACGCCGGTGGCGGCCGACGCGGTGGCCGGGACCTATGGCCGCACGCGGCCCCTGTGCCAGTACCCCGCCTGGCCCAAATACCGCGGCAGCGGCAGCCAGGACGCCGCCGTCAACTACAGCTGCGTGCAGGAAACGGGCGACCCGCTGGCCTGCCCCCACCTGCCCGCCGCGGTCACCCGCTACAAGGGCGGCAACACGCTGGGCGAGGAACTGACGGTGACCGTGGATCCGGCCTCGCTGCGCTACACCGTCACGATAGACGCCAGCCTGCAACGCGCGGCCGGCACCGTGCGCGAGGGCAGCCTGCGCGCGCAAACGGCCTGCGCCTATGCCAGCGACGAAGGCGGCGCGGTCTACCTGTTCGGCGCGGGCGGCGTCCTGCAGGGCGGCGTGCTGCCGGCGTCGGGCGGCGGCTTCGAACCGCTGCTGGCCTTCGCCACCACGTTCGAGAACACCGGCTCGCCCACGGTCTTCAACCCGGTCGCCGCCATCTACGACCTGATCGGCGTCCACCATGGCGCGGGCGGCACGCCGGCGGCCTACAAGGCTGCGGGCCGGCTGCGCAACGCCGGCACCTTCCAGTTGTGCCGGGATCCCGTCACCGGCGGCTTCATGACCTACGATGCCGCGTGCACGTCCACCGCCAAGGGATACATCAGCTACAACGCCGGACGCGGGGCTTTCGACCTGCTGGCGACCCCGCCCGCCGATCCGGCCAGCACCACCGGCGGCACGCCCGCGGGCTCCATGGTGATCGGGCTGGTCAACGGCAACGCGGTGCCGCTGCAACTGGTGCGGGAGTCGGCCACCAGCTACGGCATGCGCCTGTACGCACCGCAGCAGTCGCTGGCTTCCGGCGCGGCCGACGGGGTCTACACCATCGCCGGCACCGGCGCGCGCAATCTCGAAGCCACCTTGTCCGGCGCCACGCTGGACATGGACGGCGGCACGACGGCCGTGGCCTACGACACCCCGGTGCCGGGCGTCGCCCAGGCGGGCGCGTCGGGCAACGACCATTTCCTTTTCACCCAAGGCATCCTGGGCTATGCCTCGGATACGGGATCGACCGCCATCTTCGCCACCGGAGTCCGCCATTGAAAACCCTGACCCGATTCTCCCTGCTGGCCGCGCTGGCCCTGGGCGCCGCCACGGCCCACGCCGCCTCCGACCGCGCGCGGCCCGCCCCCTGCCCCAAGGACGTCCCCGCCGACGCGCGTTGCTATAACGGGCAGGACAGCGAAGGCGCCTACTACTGGATCGCGATTCCCCGCGACTGGAACCGGGTGCTGGTCATGCATGCCCACGGCGGTCCCGACCTGGGCCCGTCCACCCTGAAACGCAGCCAGCAAGACCTGACCCGCTGGGCCGTGACCGTGAAGGCGGGCTATGCCTGGGCCGGCTCGTCCTACCGCCGCGGCGGCTATGGCGTGACCATGGCGGCCGAGGACACCGAGCGTCTGCGCCGCCTGTTCGTCCGGCAATTCGGCCAGCCCCGCCGCACCCTGCTGCACGGCCAGAGCTACGGCGGCGGCGTGGCGTCCAAGGCCGCCGAACTGTACGGCACCGTCGAGGGCCGGCCCGGCCCCTACGATGCCGTGCTGCTGACCAGCGGCGTGCTGGGAGGCGGCAATACCGCCTACGATTTTCGCCTGGACCTGCGGGTGGTCTACCAGTACGTCTGCCGCAACCATCCGCGCCCCGACGAGCCGCAATACCCGCTGTGGATGGGCCTGCCCAAGGATTCCACGCTGACCCGCGCGGACCTGGCCGCGCGCATCAAGGCATGCACGGGAGTCGGCATGCCGGCCGCGCAACGCAGTCCCGAGCAGGCGGCCCGGCTCAAAACCATCCTGTCGGTCGTGAAGATTCCCGAACGCACCTTCGTGTCCAACATGAACTGGGCCACCTGGCTGTTCCGGGACCTTGCGCAGGAACGGCTGGACGGCCGCAATCCCTTCGGCAACGAGAAGGTGGTGTACGGCGGCTCGCCGGACGATGCCGCGCTGAACGCCGGGGTGGCCCGCTATCGGGCGGATCCGCTGGCCGTGGGGCGGCTGATGGTGGACAGCACGCCGACGGGCAGACTCGCGATGCCCGTGCTGACCCTGCACTCCATCCACGATCCGACGGCCTTCGTCGAACTCGAGTCGGCCTACCGCGAGATCGTCGACCGCGCGGGCAGCGGCGACAAGCTGGTGCAGACCTTCTCGGACGAAGCCGAGCACAGCTATCTGAGCGAGCCCCAGTATCCCGCCCTGTTCACCGCGCTGATGGATTGGGTGGACAAGGGGGAAAAGCCGACCCCCGGGAAAGTGGCGCAGCTGTGCAAGGGCTATGAACGGGACTACGGCAACGGCGGCAAGCAGACCTGCCGCATCCAGGTGGGCTACCAGCCGCCGCCGCTTTCTACCCGCGTCCCGCCGCGCTAGCCGCTCAGGGCTCGATGCCCAGGCTGCGGATGAACGGCACCCAGGTCGCGCGCTCGCTCTTCTCGAACGCCAGGGCCTGGGCCGGCGTGGAAGGCGCCATGATCTCGGCCGTCTGGCGCTGGGCGAACTGGACGACCTGCGGGTCGGCCAGGACGCGGTTCAGCGCGGCGTTGAGCCTGGCGACAACGGCGGCGGGCGTGCCCGCCGGAGCGAACACGTTGTTCCACGTGTAGCCCTTGAAGGCCGGCAGGCCGGCCTGGGCGAACGTCGGGACATTGGGCGTCGAGGCGCCGCGCCGGTCGATGCCGTTGGCCAGCACCTTGACCTTCCCCTGCTCCACCAGGCCCGCCATGCTGGGCAGCGTCACCAGCATCATGTCGACCCGGCCCGCGGCCAGGTCGGCGGCGGCCACGGCCGCGCCCTTGTAGGGCACGTGCATCAGGTCGATGCCCGCGGCGCGCGCGAACGCGGCGCCGGCGATGTGGTTGATCGAGCCCACGCCGCTGGACGAATACGTCATCGACTGCGCGCGCCCCTTGGCCGCTTTGACCAGGTCGGCCAGCGAGCCCGGCCCGTTCGCCGGCACCGCCAGCGCCAGCGGCGTGCGCGCGACCAGAGCGATGGGCGTCAGGTCGCGTTCCACGTCGAACGGCAGCGACTTCTGCAAGCCGACGTTCATGACGAGCTGCGAGCTGGTCCCGAAGCCCAGGGTATAGCCGTCGGGCGCCGCCTTGGCGACATAGTCGGTACCGACCACGCCGCCGGCGCCGGGCTTGTTCTCGACGATCACCGGCTGGCCCAGTTCGCCGTACAGGGTCTTGGCCAGTTCCCTGGCCATCGCGTCGTTCACGCTGCCCGGCCCGAACGCCACGATGAGCCGGATCGGCCGCGCCGGATAGGCCGGCTCCTGCGCCCGCGGCGCGGGCGACGTGGACAACATGGCCGTCCCCAGGACGGCAAGCAGGATGGTCCGCATATCGATCTCCTATTCGGGCAGGATGCCCAGTTCCCGGATGGTGCGGCCCCAGCGGTCCTTGTCCTCGGCCAGGGCGGTCTTGAACGCGGCCGACGACATGCCCGGATACTCCAGGCCCATCGAGTCGAGCTGGCGTTCGACCTCGGGCAGGCGCATGACGCGGTCGAGTTCCCGCCACAGCGTCTCCCGGACCTCGGGCGCCAGGCCGCGCGGCGCGAGCACACCGTACCAGTTGACCACGCGGAATCCCCGCACCGTCTCGCCCACCGTGGGGACATCGGGCAGCACGCGGGCGCGCTTGTCCTCGGTCACCGCCAGTATCCGCAGCTTGCCGGCGCGCACGTGCGGCAGCAGCAGCGAGCTGCCGCCCGCGAACAACTGGGTCTCGCCCTGCAGGAGCGAGGTCACCGCCGGGCCGCCGCCCTTGTACGGCACGTGCAGCAGGTCGATGCCCACCGTGCTCGCCAGCGAGGCCAGGGCCAGGTGGTTGATGCTGCCTATGCCGCCCGAGCCGTAGGTGATCTTGCCGGGGTTCGCGCGCGCATGCGCGATCAGGTCCGACAGGCTGCGGAACGGCGACGAGGCGGGCACGGCGATCGCGGTGGTCGCATAGACCAGCATGCACACCGGCTCGAAGGACGCCACCGGGTCGAACGGCAGTTGCTTGTACAGCGCGCCGGCCATCGCATGCGTGGACACGCCGCCCATCTCCAGCGTGTAGCCGTCGGCGGGCGCGCGCGCGACGGCCGCCGCGCCTATCGTTCCGCCCGCCCCGGGAAGATTCTCGACCACCACGGCCTGCCCCGCGGACGGAAACAGCTGCTTGCCCACCAGGCGCGCGAGGATGTCGGTGGTGCCGCCCGCCGCGAACGACGAAATCAGCCGCACCGGACGGCCCGGATAGCCGGAAGCCGCGCCGGTGGCGGCGGCAACCGGGCGCAGCATCGAGCCGGCCGCAAGCGCCAGCATGGCGCGTCGGGATAAGGTGCAAGTCCCCATCGGGTCTCCTTCATTCTTCATGGTCGCGCCCCTCTGGGGGGGTCGCCGGGGCGCAGTATAGGAGCGCCCCCCGCCGCCGGCGCCACTCCGCGCGCGCGCATTCCGTGCCACGGAATGGAACGATTCCAGGAAGGGCCGGCCCGGCGCTATGATCGGGACGCCAGCACACGGAGGAAACGGCAGGCATGTCCGAAACGAACGCGATCGGGCCGGTAGTCCGGGCGCTGAACATCCTGCGGGCGCTGAATCACCAGCCGCAGAGTTCGCTCCAGTCCCTGCACCAGGCCACCGGACTGCCCAAGTCCACCATCCACCGCCTGCTGGCCACGCTCAAGAGCGAGGGCTACGTGCGCGCCGACGTGGTCAAGGGCACGTACACGCTGACCGAGAAGGTCCTGTGCCTGAGCGAAGGCTTCTCCGAACCCGAACTGGTGGTGGAGGTCGGCGCGCCCATCGTGCTCAAGAACACCCGCGCCACCGGACTGCCGCTGGCCCTGGGCACCCTGGATCGCGGCCACATCGTCGTGCGCTACAGCTCCATGCCCTACAGCCCCATCGGATCCGAGCACACCACGGTCGGCCACGTCCACGATCTCGTGCATTCCGGCATGGGGCAGGCCTACCTGGCCTATTGCGGCCAAGCCGAACGCGACCGCCTGCTGCAATGGATGCAGGCCTCGCTGCCCGAGCCCGGCCTGTGGCCGCCGGTGGAACAGGACATCCAGCATCAACTGGCCGTCACGCGCCGGCGCGGCTACGGCCTGCGCAAAGGCCAGGGCCGCGGCTCCAGCACCACCCTGGCGGTGCCGCTGGCCCATGGCGAGCGCGTACTGGGCGTGCTGTCGCTGACCACCTTCGGCGCGCTGCTGACCCCGGAGCGCCTGCGCGAATGCGTGGGCCACCTGGACCGGACGCGCCAGGAGATCTGCGCCGCCGTCGGCGCGCGGCTGGCGCAAGGCTGACGCGTTCCGTGTCACGGAAAGAAGCGGCGGCACGTTACCGGGCCGCCGGCGCGCGGACTTAAGCTGTCGTGCCGCGAGGCGGCCCGTGCGCCGCCCCGTTCCCATTCTCCTCAGGACTGGAGCCTCGCTTGAAACTCGCCAGCTACGCCACTTTCGACCGGCCCGACACCGCGCGCGTCGGATTCGTGATCTCCGACTCCGAACTGGTCGATGCCGAAACCGCATGCCGCCAATTCGCCCCCGACTTCCAGGGCCCCCTGGACATGCACCGGCTGATCGAGGCCGGCCCCGATTTCTGGGAACAGCTCCGGCAGGTGCATGCCGCGCTGGGCCAGGCCGGGCTGCCGCGCCTGCCCATGGACACGGTCCGCTTCCTTCCCGCGGTGCCGCGCCCCTCGAAGCTGTGCTGCCTGGCCCTGAACAACAGCGCCAATACCGACCGCATCGTCAAGGGCCCCAAGCACCCGGCCGTCTTCACCAAGCCCTGGTCGGCGCTGGTCGGCCACGGCGAACCGATACGCCTGAAGCCCCATTACGGCCGCGTGCACCCCGAACCCGAACTGGCGATCGTGATCGGCAAGCTGGCACGCGACATCGACGCGGCCGACGCCTATGACCACGTATTCGGCTACACCATCCACAACGACCTGACCTCGCCCACCATGCGCGACGAGGACAGCTTCCACTACCGCGCCATCCACCCGGCGCTGGAAGGCGAAGGCATCCGCTACGTCGAAAGCCACGTCTCGTACAGCGGCCGCTACAAGGGTTCGGACACGTTCTCCCCGCTGGGCCCGTGGATCGTCACCCGCGACGAGATCCCCAACCCGCACGCGCTGGACATCTCGTGCCACGTCCGCGAAGAACAGTACGCCAGCGACAACACGGCCAACCTCTTCCACAAGCTGCCCGAGGTCCTGGCCTTCGTCTCCAGCTACATGACGCTGGTGCCGGGCGACGTGGTGTCGATGGGCACGGCGCTGGCCTCGGGCGGCAAGCCCGGCCGGGCGGTCCAGAACGCCGACCTCAACAAGATCGGCGGGCCCGTCAGCGTGACCGTGGCGGGGATAGGCAAGCTCAGGAACCCGGTGCAGGCGGGCTGACCCGCTATTGCTGCGACAGCGGCAAGCCGCGGCTGCCGGCATAGAACACGATCAGCACCACGCCCTGGTCGCCGGTCACGCCGCGGTGGTACTCGCCCACCATTTCCGGCAGGACGTCGCCCTGCTTGAGCAGGCGCGTCTCGCCCGTTTCCTTTTTCTCGACCGTCAGTTCACCCGACAGCACATAGGCCGCGTTCGGGATCGGATGGGTATGCCAGGGCAGCGCGCTGTGGGCGGGAATCGTGATCCTGAGCACAGTCAGCATCGGCGCGCCCGACGGGTAGGCCACGTAGGGACGGCCGTCCCACGACGCCCCGCTCTCCATCAGCTTTTCGACCTGCACGCCGGCTGATTCCGCCGCCATGCCCGTCCCCCCGGCCAGCGCCAATACCAGCGCGGCCAGTCCTCCCACGATCCGTTTCATGGCGATGTCCCCTTGCCTTGTTTTATTTGTGCGGCGGCCCGTGTGCCGTCCGGATCGCACGATACCACCGACGGCGGCGCCGGCGTAGCGCCGCGTGAAGGCGCCCGGCTACGGGCTCAGAATCTCGGATCGCTCATGACGGAGTGGATCAGCGACGGGCTGCGTTCCAGCGCGAGGCCGATCTGGCGCGCAGTCTCGCGCAGCCGCGGCAAGCGGGTCTTCACCAGTTCGTCCATGTCCACCCGGGCGATATTGCTGGAGCAGTTGACGGCCGCCACCGTGCGGCCATTGCCGTCCCTGACCGGCACCGCTACGGCCAGCACGCCGTATTCGAACTGGTCCTGGATCCGTGCATAGCCCCTCTCGCGCGTGGCCTCGAGCGCCTGCGCGATCGCCTCGGGATCGCTATAGGTCTTGGACGTATAGGTGGGAAACGGGCCGCCCCGCAGGTATTCGCGCAGCAACGGCTCGCTCAGGCTCGCCAGCAGCACGTGGCCCAGCGAGGTCGCATAGGCCGGCGAGCGATAGCCCACGCCGGCGCGAAAGCCCTTGGTTTCCTTGCTGGGCGCGTGGGCGACGTAGACCACGTCGTTCCCGTCCAGGACGGCCAGCGATGCCGAATCGTGGAACTCCTCGACCAGGTCCTGCAGGAAAGGTTGTGCCACCTGCCTCAGGTTCATGGACATCAGGAACGCGGACCCCAGGGCCAGCACCTTGGGCCGCAAGAGGAACCGGCGGCCGTTCATGCCGACGAACCCCAGTTCCTTCAAGGTGAGCAGGCAGCGGCGCGCGGTGGCCGGCGCCATGCCGGTCACCGCCGCGACTTCGCTCAGGTTCATTTCCGGGCGTTCCGCCGTAAATGCCTGGATCACTTCCAGCCCGCGGGCCAGCGCGGCGACGAACTCGCCCGAGTCCTTGATGGTCTTGCTTTCGTTCATGAGGATTGCGTTGATCCGGAACACTGCACCGCGCGGATTTTACCCGGCAGCGCCGCCACCACGCCCCCATGAACACCGCTCGTCAGGCCACGGGCTCCTTCATCCTGGCCAGGCCCTCGAGCGCCAGGCCATACCCCAGCACGTCATGCAGCCGCGCCTTGAGCTCCTGGTTCAGGCACACGCGGGTATAGCGCCGCACCAGCCGGGGCTGCTTCATCAGCTCGGCGGCAAGCTCCCGCGCCCGAGGCATTAGGCCGGCAGCCGGCAGCACCTCGTTCACCAGGCCCATGTCCAGCGCCTGCCGCGCGCCGATTTCCTGCCCGGTCAGCAGGAAGTAGTGGCCCCGCGCCCGCCCCATCAGCAGCGGCATGACCAGGTGCATGCCGTCGCCCGGCACCATGCCTCCCCGGAAATGGGCCGTGTCCTGGATCGTGGCGGTCTCGGATGCCAGCACGATGTCGCCCAGCAGCGGAATCTCGGCATGGCGCACCGCCGGTCCATTGATGATGCTGATCACGGGCACGTCGATGTCGAGCAGGTTGATGAGCAGGTGCCGGCCTTCCCAATAGATCGGATCGTAGATGGTCGGCGTCATCGAATTGCGATTGACGTGCCCCCCCGGCGCCACGGACGGACCGCTGAAGGCATCGCCCGTGCCCGTCATGATGACGACCTCGTTCTCGCGGTCGCGTCCCACGTCCAGGAAGGCTTGCTCGAATTCCCGGTGCGATTGCAGGTTCCATTGGAGCGGACCGCCCTGATGGTGGAAATGCATCTCCAGCACCCCCGCCTGGCGGACCATCCTGATGGTCTCGAATTTGTTTGCGTAGTCGTCGAAATTGCTCACGGTTCATTCCTGCTGATGAAAAGGCATCACAGCTTGATGCCGGCGGACTGGATCGCCTGCCGCCAGCGTTCGGTGTCGCCGCGCATGAGGTCGCCGAAATCGGTGCGGCTGTCGCCCCCCGGCGTCAGCGCCTGGGGTAGAAGCACTTCCTCGACGAAATGCCGGTCGCCCAGCACCGCCCGCACGTCGGCGTGGATCTTGTCCAGGATGCCGGCCGGCGTCCCGGCACGGCCCGCCAGGCCGAACCAGACGTTGACGGCAAAGCCCGGCACCCCCGCCTCGGCGACGGTGGGCAGATCCGGGCGCAGGGATACGCGCTGCTGCGTGGCCACCGCCAGGATGCGGACCGTCCCGGCCTTCTCCTGCTGCTGGAATGCACCCAGCGTGCCGATGTAGAGACTGACCTGCCCGCCTATCATGTCGGTGGTGACCTGCGCGGTCCCCTTGTAGGGAACGTGCAGCATGCGCGTGCCGCTGAGCTGCTGGAACTCTTCCATCGCGACGTGCGGATAGGAGCCGGGGCCGAGCGATCCGTACGGCGTATTCGGATGCGCCTTCAGGTAGGCGACCAGTTCCTTCACGCTGTGCACGGGCAGCTTGCTCGAAACGACCAGGATGGGAACCTGGCGCGCGACCACGGTGATGGGCGCGAAGTCCCTGAGCGGGTCGTACGCCATGTCCGCATGCAGCGAGGGCAGGATGACGAACGGCGCGCTGTCCGCCAGCACCAGGGTATAGCCGTCGGGCTGCGCCTTGGCGACCGCGGCCGCGCCTATCATGCCCGAGGCGCCGCCGCGGTTCTCGACGATGACGGGCTGGCCCCACCGGGTGCTCAACTGCGAGGCGATGCTGCGGGCGACAGTGTCCGTGGCTCCGCCCGGCGTATAGGGCACGACGATGCGCACCGGCCTGTCCGGATAGCTTGCCGGCTCGGCATGCGCGGCGCACGCCCCAGCCAGCAGCGCGGCGCCGGCGACGCGGCCCATGATGGAAGTCTTCACGATGTCTCCTCCTTGATGTCTCTATCCCAGGAATTCGGGCTCCGGCAATCCCTGCACGCCGGGCCTGACGGCCAATACGTTGCCGGCCAGTGGTTGCTGCGCCAATTCCTTCTCCTGCATGCGACGCCTGGCGGTGGTGATGTAGAGGATGTCGAGATCGGGCCCGCCAAAGCACAGGCTCGACACGCGGCGCACTGGCAGGTTGATGACGGTGTCGATGCGGCCGCGCGGGTCGTAGCGCGTCACGCACCAGCCATCCATGTTGGCGCTCCAGAAGCAGCCGTCTGCATCCACGGTCGAACCGTCGCAGATACCCCTTCCCAGCGGAACGTCGGCGAAATGGCGGCGGTTGTGGATGGCCCCGTCCACCGAGTCGTAGTCGAAGACATCGATCCGGCAGCTGAATGAATCGGTCATGTACATCAGGCGGTTGTCGGGGCTGAACGACATGCCGTTGATGGCGGTGATGCCCTCCATGACCAGCGTCGTGCGCAGGTCGGGATCCAGCCTGAACAGCCGCCCGCGCGGCGTATAGGCGGCGGCCTCGACCGTACCGGACCAGAAACGGCCATGCCGGTCGACCTTGCCGTCGTTGAACCGGTTGCCCGGGCGCTCGGCATCGGGCCGCGCGATCTCGGACAAGGTTCCGGTCTCGGGCGAAAAGAAATAGAAGCCCGAACGCATTCCCACCACCAGGCCTCCCTGGGCACGCAGGCCGATGCTGCCGACCTCCTCGTGCAGCTTCCAGCTTTGCTTGTCGCCACTGGCGGGGTCCAGCCGGTGGATGAACTGCCCGATGCCGTCCACCCACCACAGCTTCTGGTGGCGATGGTCCCAGACGATGGACTCGCCCAGGATGTCCTGCCCCGCGTCGGCGATATCGATGACGGACCCGACCATGTCGATCGGCCTCGTCGTGCTGCGTACGGTCATGCCCTCTTCCTTTTTTCGCTAGACGAATATTTTTTCGATTAACGAATAAATGGTGCGCGCGCCGGTGGAAGAAGTCAAGGGGGATGGGGAACCGTCCGCGACGGGACGCAAGAGAAAATCAGAAGGAAGCCGCCGCGAACGGGCGGCTTCCGGTGCCGGAACAACGGCTCAGGCGTCGATATCCACTTCCTCGCACCACAGGTCCCAGCACCGCTTGAGCTGGCCGCGGTTGGTCTCGGTGGCGAGGTCGGACTCGGTCTCGGACAGGTAGCGCACGCGGTCCGACACCCGCATCGCCCCCAGTTGCATGCCGGCGTTGACTTCGGCGTAGACCGCCCGGTAGATGGCTTCTTCCAGGCTGGTCCCCACCATGGTCGATCCATGGCCGACCATCAGCACCGCGCTGGCGGGCCCCAGGGTATCGGCCAGGTGGCGGCCCAGGTCGTGGTCGCGTATCAGCATGTCGGTCTCGCGGCCGGTGGCCTCGCGGATGTCGAACTTCGCGGTCCGCGTCAGGAACCCGGCCATGTGGAACATGGGCTTGACAGCCACGTCGGTGGCGGCGATGGTGATCATGGCCGCCGAGTGGCTGTGGACCACGGCCTGGACGTCGGGACGGGTGCGGTAGATCTCGCCGTGGATGAAGCGTTCCAGGTACAGGCGCCGGGTATCGCCGCCCACCGGGTTCGATTCCTCGTCCAGTTCGACGATGTCCGCTTCCTTGACCAGGTTGGGCGCCCGGTTGCACGAGATCAGGTAGTGGCCCGCGATCTCGGGGTGGCGGCAGCTGACGTGCCCGAACCCGTCGACGATGCCCTTCAGGTAAAGAATGCGGTTGGCCCGCGCCAGGTTGCGGCGCGCCTCCAGCACGATTTCGTTCATGAGCATGCTCCCCGTGTTCCGCTCGTTGTATCGACTTCGTATTGTGCACCCGAAGAATGCATCAATTTTCTTGATCTTCGACATCAATCCAGCTGACCGACTTGGCGCCCGGCCTGTGAAATACTCGGTCTCAAGAAGAGAACATCCGGAGGATACGCATGCCCCCCACTCCCCTCGCGCGCGGCCTGGCCCTGATCGGCGGCGGCCTGGCGCTTTCGTTCGCGCTGGCCGCCTCGGCGGCCGACACCTGGCCCGCCAAGCCCATCACCTTCGTCGTGCCCTCGTCGCCCGGGGGCGGCACCGACATCTATGCCCGGCTGCTGGCCGAAGGCGTGGGCAAGCAGCTCAAGCAGACCGTCGTGGTCGAGAACAAGCCCGGCGCCAGCGGCAACATCGGCGCGGCGGCCGCGGCACGCGCCACGCCGGACGGCTACACCTTCCTGGTCTCGGCCACGCCGGCGATCGCGGTCAATCCCTATCTGTACAAGAACCTGCCCTACGACGCCGAGAAGGATCTCGTGCCGGTGGCCCGCGGCGTGGACGCGCCCCTGGTCTACGTCGTGCCGCCCGGCTCGCGCTTCAAGACACTGGACGACCTGCTGGCCGCCGGCAAGAGCGAGCCCGGCAAGCTGGCGTTCGGGTCGGCCGGCCACGGCTCGCCCACCTTCCTGGGCGTGAAGGTCATGGAAGAAAAGACCGGCGCCGCGTTCACGCACGTACCGTACAAGGGCATGGCGCCCACCATGCAGGACTTCCTGGGCGGACGCCTGGACTTCCTGCAATCGGACGTCGCTTCGGTGCTTCCCCACATCAAGTCGGGCAAGGCCGTCCCGCTCGCCATCAGCAACAAGTCGCCACTGTTCCCGAAGGTACCGGTGTGGACCGACAAGGGCCTTCCCGACGTGCCGCAGTCCTTCAGCGTGATGGCGCCGGCCGGCACGCCCGACGCCATCGTCCAGAAGATGAGCCAGACCGTGGTCAAGGCCATGCAGGAGCCGTCGGTCAAGCAGCGCCTGATCGATCAGGGCTATCTCCCGGTCTCGGACACGCCGGCCAGGTTCAGCCAGCAGTTGACGGCCGAGCGCGCAATGTGGAAATCGCTGATCGAACGCAACCACATCACGGTCGAATAGCCCCGTGCCCGGCGCTCAGCCCTGCGCAACGCGGGCGAGCGCCTTCCTGAGCCAGGTCGCGCCGGCATCCTTCCTGTGCCGGGAATGCCAGTGCTGGTGGACCACGTAGCTGGGTGATTCGAACGGCAGGTCCACCACCATCAGTGGCGCGAAGCGCATCAGCGCGCGGCTGAGCCGGGCGGGCACGACGGCCACCAGGTCGCTGTCGGCCAGCAGGTGCTCGATGCCGGCGAAACTCGATTGTTCCAGGCGGATGTTGGGCCGCGCGCCCAGCTTCTCGGCCGCATGGTCTTCCCAGCGTTGCCGGTTACGGCCCCGGCTGGCCACCGACAGATGCGGCAGCCGCAGGAAATCCTCGACCGGCATGCCGGCCCGCAGCGCCGGATGGCCGGCCCGCCCCAGGCAGACATAGTGCTCGCGGTACAGCCGCTGCCGGATGACCGACTTGCCCATGGTGGGCACGTGGCCCAGCACCAGGTCCAGCGTGCCGGACTCCAGGTGCCAGGGCGTATCGGCCGTGATCTCGATCTGTTCCAGGCTGACGCCGGGCGCCTCGCCCGCCAGCAGCGAGCGCACGCCGGGCATCAGCACATAGACGCCGATCTCGCTCATCGCCACCCGGAAGTGGCGGGTCGCCACCGCGGGATCGAAGGCGTCGCCCTCCAGCGCGCTGGCCTGCAGCAGTTGCTGGGCCTGCTTGAGCCCCGGATAGATGGACTCGGCCTTGATGGTCGGAATCATGCCGACGGCGCTGCGCACGAACAGATCATCCCGGTAGATCTCGCGCAGCCGGGCCAGCGCCATGCTGACGGTGGAAGGGTTCATCCCCAGGCGCGCGGCCACGCGCGCGATGCTCGCCACTTCGTACAGCGCGGTGAATATGCTGATCTGGCGATAGTCGGGAAAATTCCTGGCGTCCGCGCCCTTGCGATCGTCGTCCATGGTCGGCGGGCGCCTCAGTCTTCGTCCAGTTCCGCGAACCGGTCGGCCAGGTGGTCGACCAGGGCCCGCACGGCGGGCAGCAGCCCGCGCCGCGATGCGAACACCGCATGGATGATCTCGCGCGGCGGCGCCCAGCCGGGGATGACATGGACCAGTTCGCCGCTGACCAGCTCGTCGCGCACCATCATCGCCGGCAATTGCACCACGCCCGCCCCCGCCACGGCGGCCGCGCGCAGCGCCGGCATGCCGCGCGTGATCAGCCTCGGATGGTGGCGCACGGCGGCATGCGCGCCATCGGGCCCGATCAGGTTCCAGACATATTCCTGCTGCGGCACGCCCAGCGCCATGCTGGGCAGCCCCGCCAGGTCGGCGGGCACGCGGGGGATGCCGTTCCTGAGCAGTTCCGGGCAGGCCACGAGGTATTGCCCGCGGTTCGCCAGCACGCGCATGACCAATCCGCTGTCCTCGAGCGGCGGCGGCCGCACGCGCAGGGCGATGTCCATGCCTTCTCCCACCACGTCCACCCGCCGGTTGGTCTCCTCCAGGTGGACTTCCACGCGCGGGTGGGCGACCATGAATCCGGCCACCATCTCGGCCACCCGCGCCCCCAGCAGCGCCACCGGACATGCCAGGCGCACGATGCCGCGCGGCTCGGCATGCATGACCGCGATGGCGTCGTCGGCCGCTTCGGCCTCCACCAGCATGGCCTTGCAGTGGCCATAGTAGGTCTGGCCGATCTCCGTCACCGCGAAGCGGCGCGTCGAGCGCTGGATGAGCCGGACCCCCAGGCGCTCCTCCAGCAGCGCGATGCGCCGGCTGAGCTTGGATTTGGGTATGCCCAGGGCGCGGCCGGCCGGGGCGAATCCGCCGTGGTCCACCACCTGCACGTAGTAATAAAGGTCGTTGAGGTCTTGCATGATCATCGTTCCTTATATAGAACGCTCCATGCGAATTCTGCCATCTACCGGGAATTTCGTCCCGTCCATATGATGTCTCCATCAACCGTTACCACGGTTCCCTACCAGGAGATCGGCATGAAGAAGATACTCGGCGTCTACAGCGCTCCCCGGCCCCATTGGGTGGGCGACGGGTTCCCCGTGCGCTCGCTGTTCGGCTACGACGGCCTGGGCCGCCACCTCAGCCCCTTCCTTCTGCTGGACCATGCCGCGCCCACGCCTTTTCCGCCCGCCACCCGGCCGCGCGGGGTGGGCCGCCATCCGCACCGGGGGTTCGAGACCGTCACCGTCGTCTACCAGGGCGAGGTCGAGCATCGCGACTCCACCGGCGCCGGCGGCCTGATCGGCCCGGGCGACGTGCAATGGATGACGGCGGCCGGCGGGATCCTGCACGAGGAGTTCCACTCGCGCGCCTTCACCGAACGCGGCGGCACCATAGAAATGGTGCAGCTGTGGGTCAACCTGCCCGCGCGGGACAAGATGAGCGAACCGGGCTACCAGACCCTGCTCGACGCGCAGATTCCCTCGGTCGACCTGCCCGACGGCGCCGGCCGCGTGCGGGTGATCGCCGGGGAATACGGCGGCGGCAAGGGCCCGGCGCGGACCCATACGCCCATCGACATGTGGGACATCCGCCTGACGCAGGGCGGCTATGCCCACTTCGACGGCACGCCCGGCCACACGCTGGCGCTGGTCGTGCTGCGCGGCACGGTGCTGGTGAACGGCGAAACGCTGGCGCGCGAAGGACAGCTCGTGCATTTCGACCGCGACGGCACGGGTGTCACGCTGGAGGCCAATAATGACGCCGTCCTGCTGTGGCTGTCGGGCGAACCCATCGACGAGCCGGTCGTGGGCTACGGTCCCTTCGTCATGAACACCCAGGCCGAGATCCAGCAGGCCATCGACGACTACAACGCCGGCCGCTTCGAACGCGCGGCGGCCTGATGTCCCGGGAGCCCCGCTCCCGGCCCCCTTCTCACGGGGGAGCCTCGCGCTTCCCCGTGGGTTTTCGCAGTCCTTATCCGATCAGGAGCATGACATGAGCAAGCCTTACATCCGCCTCGACAAGAACGATGCCGCCGTATTGCTGGTGGACCACCAGACCGGCCTCCTGTCGCTGGTCCGCGACATCGACCCCGACAAGTTCAAGAACAACGTCCTGGCGCTGGCCGACATGGCCGAATACTTCAAGCTGCCCACCATCCTGACCACCAGCTTCGAGAACGGCCCCAACGGCCCGCTGGTTCCCGAACTGAAGGCCCAGTTTCCCGACGCGCCCTACATCGCGCGCCCCGGCAACATCAACGCCTGGGACAACGAAGACTTCGTCAAGGCCGTCAAGGCCACCGGCAAGAAGCAGCTCATCATCGCCGGCGTGGTCACCGAAGTATGTGTGGCCTTCCCCGCCCTGTCGGCCATCGAGGAAGGCTTCGAAGTCTTCGTCATCACCGATGCGTCGGGTACCTTCAATCCGCTTACCCGCGATGCCGCCTGGGACCGCATGTCGCGCGCCGGCGTGCAACTGATGACCTGGTTCGGCGCCGCCTGCGAACTGCACCGCGACTGGCGCAACGACGTGGAAGGACTGGCGGCCCTGTTCTCCAACCACATCCCGGACTACCGCAACCTGATCACGAGCTACAACACGCTGACGGCGTCGAAGTAAGCGGGCGGGCCGGGACGCCCCATGGGTTTATCCCGGCCCTGCCCTTCCTACTCCGTCACGCACGCGAAGCTGGCCGCATCGCCGGCCGGCCCTGCGCCCTTGTACTTGGGCCATCCCGGGAACCGGCACATCGGCCGCGTCCGCGCCGCGCCCGGATTGGCGTCGATGGCGGTCAGCACGCCCGGCGCGGTGCCCCGCTCCACCCAGCCCGTCAGCGCGCCCAGCGCGTCATAGGTCGCGTTGAACGGCCCGAAGCCGTGTCCCAGGCCGGGCACCACGTAGAAGCGCGCGAACCCATCGACCGCGGACCGGCCCTTGTCCGCCACCAGCTTGTTCCAATAGACGATGGAGTTGTGCGGCGTGATGAAGTCGTCGGCGGTGCCGTGGATCATGATCAGCTTGCCGCCCTTCTCGATGAACGGCGCCAGGTCGACGTCGGACACGTCCATGATGGCGCCCACTTCCTTGATCCGCGTCTCGTAGGTCTTGGGATCGAGCGTCATGGGATCGAAGTTGACGTCGCGGGTGATGATGTACTTGGTCGTGGCCGCGCCAACCGAGTACAGCAGCGCCTCCTTGCCCGACAGCGGATTGGCCGGCTGGGGCACCGTGCCATAAGACGACACGTTGAACAGCGCGCCTTCCAGTATCGGCCAGCGCTCGAACTGCGTCATGCCGGCGATTTCCACGCCCGGCCTGTAGGGCGAGGCGATCGTCTCCACGCCCGCTATCTGCGCATCGGACAGGCAGGTGTCGCCCGTGTCGCCGCCGCCCGCGCAGCGCAGCGTGGCGCGCACGCCGGCGATGCCGAATGCCGCGTCGCAGCCGGCCACGTTGCTGATGACGCCGTCCTTCACGCCATCCAGCGGATCGCAGGCGGCGTAGACCGCGTCGGTCAAGAGCTTGACCTTGGCCGCGCTCATCCAGTTGGCGCCGCCATTGCCGTACATGGCACGGCCCGCATTCAGGGACCCCAGGTGCAGCATGGTCACGTTGTAGGCCGGATAGTTCGATACCACGCCATCGTAGTCGCCCGGGTAGCGCGCCGCGGCGTCCAGCGCCTCGTGGCCGCCCTGCGAAGCGCCGATGAAATAGAAGCGCTCGGGCGCGGCGCCGTAGCGGGCCTTGATCAGCGCCATCGCCACGTCGTGCGTCTTCTTGATGGACAACTGGCCGAAGTTCATCAGCGACTCGGCGTTCAGCGCGAACGAGGCGTCGAAGCCCGCGCTGGACTTGTGGCCGCCGTCGCTGCCCAGGGTCGCGTAGCCCTGCGCCAGCGGCGCCTTGGAATCGGCCGGTTGCAGCGGATACTTGCCCAGGCCCGTCACCAGCGAACCGTTGAACGCCCCGCCGCCCAGTTGCAGCGCGCGCTTGTTCCAGGCGGTGGGAAGGTTCACCTGGAACTCCAGGTTGGGCGCGGCCGGATCGACCGGCATGACGATGCCGCGCACGGCGCAGTATTCGCCGTTGGCATTGCCCTCGGCATCGGCCTTGACCAGCGTGGCCGACTGCACCACGGCGCCCGAGGTCGGCTTGCCGATCTCGGCCTTGGCGATCATCCTGCCATTCAGGTCGCTGCACGACTGGGCGGCGGACGGCCCCGGCCCGGGATCGGATGGGATGGGCGCGGGATCGTCGCTGCCGCCGCAGGCCGCCAGGGCGGCGAGGACCAATGCGGACAAGGGCACGTAAAGGATCTTCATGGGTGGGTCTCCTCGATGACGACTTTTCTTATCGTTCCTGCGTGGCCCCATCCCGTGCCGGGCCAGGAGATCCGCGCAGCCCGCCAACAATGCCCGAAATAATTAACGATGTAAACAATTCCACGTTCTCATGGACTCCAGTTCCGTTTCGCACCGGCGCAGCGCCTGGCGCAGGGCGGTATCGACATTGCGCACGGACAGTCCGTGGCGCGCGGCGACTTCCTGCCGCGGCGCCTCGTCGATCCGCAAGGCGAACAGGATCGCCTGGTGCCGTCCCGGCAGGCCACGACAGACCCGGTCCAGCGCTCGCACCGAGGCGCGCGCGGCGACGATGCGCTCGGGTCCGGGCGCCTCGTCCGCGACGCCCTCGAGCGCCGCGTTCCCATCGGCCGGACCGAGCGCCTGGCCAGCACGCAGCAAATCCATGGCCGCGTTGCAGGCGACGCGAAACACATAGCCCTCCGGATTACCCGGCGCGCGGACCAGCATGGCGCCGCCCAGCCGCAGCCACGCCTCGTGCAGGCTCTCGCTGGCCAGGTCGGAGCATCCCAGGTGCCGGGTAAGGCGCTTGTGGAACCCGACATAGTTACCAGTGAGAACTTCCTGCAGCTGGCCGCCGAGCAAGGCGGCGGATGGCGCCGGAACCATGGCCCCGGCGCCATCCTGGAGATTGGCCGGCACGGCTACTTTTCCTTTGCCAACAGCTTGCGCTCGGCCGGCGTCAGTCGGGCAAGCTGCCGCGCATCGAAATGGCGGCCAGCCCCCACCACCTGGACGTAGCTTGCCGGATCGCCGCCATGGGCACCGGCCGGCGGCACGTCGGTCATGGCACCTTCCTGCCTGCCTCCGGCAGACGCCGGCTCGTTGCCGAATCCCAGCACGCGCACGGTAAACACCGAAGGCAGGTTGTTGCGCGCGGCCTTGCGCTCCTGCTGCAGCACATCCTGCGCCGCCGCGGCGGCCTGCGACGCCGCGGCGCTGGCCGCCGTCAACGCGCCTATGTTGACCGCGGCCACCACCGGCAGGCCGGTGACCTTGCCCTTGACCTGAATGTTCTCGGCGTTCAGCACGTGCAGCGCGGCGATGTTCAGGTTGCCCGCCACCCGGATGCCGGCGTCGCCGGCGTTGACGGTGCCGACGGGAGCCACCAGATCGACGTCGCCGTCGCCCACGGTGCCGATGCCGCTGCCGCTCATGTCCGAACGTTCGCGCATCTCCGTGTTGCCGTCGGTGTCGGTCACGATGTCGGCCGACGAAGGGATGCGCACCGTCTTCGCTCCTCGGCCGGCGTCGACGTCCCCCACGGTGGACCAGACGATCTGGTCGCTGCCCTCACGCGTGATCGCCGGCACGAACGACAGCAGCCGCGAGCGATTGACGACGACGTCGTCATGCGCAAACACGTTGATGTGACCCGAAGCCAGTGTCACCAGGCCGTAGCCGGCGGGCACGGTGGCGCCCAACGCCGCCAGTTGCAGGCCGCCGCCCGGCGTCAGCACGTTGATGTCGCCGCCGGCCATGGTGCGCAGCATCAGGTTGTTGGCCGCGATGTTGCCGCGCCATCCCGTCCCCGGGAACATCCGCTCGATGGCGGCATAGCCGCGGTTGTAGCCGCCATTGCGCGGCAGGCCGTTCACGCCGGGGAAGTTCTGGTCCCGGCCGGCGTCGCGCAGCTCCAGCAGCAGGACCTGCCGCAGGAACTGCTGCTGCACCTGTTGCGCAAGCGTCTGGAAACGTTCCCAGGCCGCCAGCGGGGCCAACTCCTCGCCGGTCACGGCCTTCACGTACGACACCAGGCCCCGGCGTATGGTCTTGCTCGTGCCGTCGTCGCGCATCTCCGTGCCGTCGGTCAGATAGATGGGCAGCAAGGCGCCGCCGTCGTCTGCCTGCGTCAGGTAGGCCGGCATGCCCGCCACGTTGGCCGGGTTCAGATAGACATCGGCGAAGGCTCCGTACGCGACCTCGCCGTTGATGCCCGCCATTGCCGTGATGCCGGCGCCCTGCGCCGGTAATCCGTTGATGACGGAGCGCGGCAAGGGACGGTTGCTGTCGTCGTAGCGGCCGACATTGCCCAGGCTCAGGATGCGCAGCCGGTCGGCATAGATGTCGCGGCCGGCCGACAGCAGCAGCGATCCCGGGCCCTGGATATCGATGTGGTTGTAATAATCGGACAGCGGCGTTCCCACCTCCAGGATATCGTTGCCGGCTTCCAGCAGCGTCACGTCCGAAGGCCGCAGGTTGCGGGCCAGCACATCCAGGCCCCGGATGTCGCGGCCCGCGCGCACCCAGGTCTGCTCGTTGGCGATGAGTCTCAGGCCATCGATGGAGCCTCCCGCATAGAGACGGCTCGGCGCATGATCGCTCATCAGCGGCAGGACCTCGGGATTGGCCTGGCTCGTGAAATAGGCCGAACCGAGCGGCATGGAGGCCGTACCAATCTCGTTGCGCAGCAGGATGGGCATGCTGCTGATCAGGTGCTCCTCGAATCCCACCGGCATGGCGGGCGACGGTATCATCGCCGCCGTGGCATAGGGCATGTACAGGCCGGGCTCGGCCAATTGCAGCCGCTGGCTGTCCTGGGCATAGCGGGCGGCGTCCGGCCGGCCGAAACTCAAATCGGTCCGGGCGGCGACGGTGACGTCGTTGGTATCGCTGGAAGGCAACACGTACAACGGCCCCTGGATCGCGATGCCGCCATTCATCGCAATCGCTTTCAGATGTGCGGGGTAGAGATTGCCGCCGTGGCCGATCAGATTGTCCTGGTCCGTGGTGTAGCTCTCCAGGCGGACGTCGCGAAAAGCGAAGTCCGCCTGGTTGACCAGCGCGATGCTGCCGCCGACCGATACCAGTTGCAGCGCGGTCCGGTCCGTATAGCCGCTCATGTAGGCGCCGCGCACGATGGGCGGCAAGTCGCCGCTGCCGTCGCTGCCGTACCGCACCATCAAGGGGTCGATCACGGACTGCACGGCCATGTCGCCTTGCGTGCGCACGCTCAGCGTGGCGTCCCCGACCGCCAGCACGGGCGCCAGCGCAAACTCGTAGCTGCGGTCGCCGCCCCAGTCGCCGATGGTCACCGTGACGGTATTGCCCGTGCCGGTTTCTCCTGCCCGGATGCGGCCTTCGCCGCGAGCCACGTAGTACTGGCCGCCCAGGATGGCGCCGCCGGCTTCGACGGCGAAGGAGCCGCCGTTGCGCATCTCCATGACCTTTTCCTCGGTAGCCGTCCGGCCGCCGCGCATGCGCATGTTGGTCGGCAGCGCCACGACCAGATTGGCGAGGTCGCCACCGGCATCGACCGAGACATTGCCGCCGCCCAGGGCGCCCACGCCCTGTTCGAACATGCCGTAATCGATCCACCAGCTCGACTGCTCGGCCGGCCGGCGGATCGGCCCGTAGCCACCGTCGGGCAACTCGCCGTATTCGCCGCCCAGGTAGTCGCCGAAGTAGTGCCCGGCGTTGACCGCGCCCTGGCGGTTCAGCCACTGGACGAACCGCTGGCCCGACGGCTCGGCCGACACGCTGCCCCGCGCGACGATATCCAGGTTCCCTCCCTCTATCCCGTAGACCGCGTCGGCGCGCGCCGTCGTGAAGTCGTCCCAAGTGGTCGTATCGCGGCGGCCGGCGGTATAGATGACGGATTGCCGGTGTGCCAGGCGGATGTCGCGCCCGGCGCGTACGGTCAGGTCGCCGGTACCGGTGCGCACCAGCTTGCCGGCGCCATTGTCGCCCTCGCCCGGATCGGTGTCGGCGGTGCCGACGATGACCGACCCGCTGTCCGGCGCGATAAACGCCTGCGGCCGCAGTGCCAGCGCGTCCGCCGCCGACAGATCGGCGCCGGCCACCAGGTTCAGGTTCCAGGCCTCCGTATCCTGGAGCGCGCCCTCCCGGCCGGCGCGATCGAAGCCGTCGCTCAGGTGGCCGCCGATGACGAGATTGCCGCCGGCGCGCAAGGTCAGGCTGCCGCCCCGCGCGGCCGCGAAGTCCTCGTACAGGTTCCAGTCGGTATCCAGCGCGAGATCGCCGTCGGCAGCGATCTCCACGCCCGCGGCAACGGTCCAGCCGGCCGCTCCGCCCAGGCGTGCCGCTATCGCATCGCGGCGCGACGCAAACGCCAGCGCCTCGTCGATCGCGAGTTGTCTGACGGCGTCGACGGACGCGCTCTCGTAGCTGCGCGTACCTTCGACCGCGGCCGATCGTGCCCCGACCACGCGCGTGGCAAGCCGGTCCACCGCCAGGTCGAGATTGTCGGCGTGGCGCCGGGCCTGCACCAGCACCCTGCCGCCCTGGCCTCCGGCCACGTCGATGAGGCCGCCGGCCAGGTCAGCCGTGCCGTCCGCCGCGACGAGGGTCACGCGGCCGCTGCCTATCGCTTCGGTCGCCCCCGCCAGCAACTCGGCGCCATCCCGCAACGCGACTCCGCCGCCGCCGATGATGCGGATGGCTCCTCCATAGCCCGCGCGGGCATCGACCGTGCCGACCACATCGATCCTGCCGCGATCGGCGGACAGCGTGAATTGCTCCACCCTGGTGTGCCCATCGACCGTCACGTCGCCGTTGCGGATGCGGAAATCGCGCGCCTGCAGGAAGCCGGCCTCGTTCAGGCGAGCGTTGAAGGCGCCGAAATCCGGCAATGCATCGATGTCCAGGGACAAGGATCCGGCCTGCCCGCCTTCGCCCGCATGGGCGCCGACATCGCCGGCGAGCAGCACGCCACCGCCGTTGCCCGCCGTCAAGGCCAGCGTGCCGGCGCTGCCGCCGCCGGCCTGGGCCGACAGATTCAGCGTGCTGCCGGCCTCGACCCGCACGCTGCCATCGACCGCCGCGAGTTCGACGCGGCCCGCATCGGCGTATTCCGAAAGATCGAAGAATTGCTTGGCAAAGCCGCCCACGTCGACGACGCCACCGTCCGCCAGCGTCACATCGCCCGCTGTCGCGGTGATGGACACCGTGCCGCCCAGCGCTTCGATCCGTCCGCCGACGCGTACGCTGCCACCCGACAAGGCCAGGCGCGATCCGAGGCTATCCTGCGACGCCTCGGCCTCGGGCGCCGCGACCACGGCCGGCAAGACATCGAGCCGGCCACGGGTGCGCACCACCAGATTGGCCGCCCCGCTGCCGGTCAGCACCGGCGCATCGAGCGCCAGGTCGGCGGCCCCGGCATCGAACACGCCCTGCCCCTGCCCCACGATGCGGTCGGCGGCGGCCAGCGACACTCGGTCGAAGCCCGAGGCACGCTTCTCGCCGGCCCCGAGGACGATGGTGTCGGCGGCCAGCGTCAGGCTGGCCGCGCCCGCGTCCGCGCCCGCCGGATCCGTCATCCCGCCGCTGTTGGCCAGAGTGATGCGGCTACCGCGCACGACGACATCGACATCACCGTAGCCCGCCAAGGCGCCGCCGTCGAACACGACGGCACGCAAGCCGGCCGCCTCGAGATTCACCGACTGGTGGAAGTCAAAACTCGAATAGCTGCGCAGCGTGAGTTCCTCGGTGCGCGACAACTGCGCCAATGCCTCGGCCTCGAGCATCAGCCCCTCGCCCATGCCGCCGAAACCGATGCGGCCGGAGGAGACGGAAAGATTCCTGGCGCCGAGCACGGCGGATCCGGCCATGTCGGTCGTGCGGGTCGCGTCGATCAGCAACGCGCCCGACGCCTGCAGCCGCGCCTGCTCGCCTATGCTGACCTGGCCGCCCGTGCCGGTATCGACGCCGCGCCGCACGACTTTCGCCGCGTCGCCGCTGGCCAGGCGGATCAAGGTGCCCCAGTCGCGCTCCGGGGCAATCAAGGTATCGTCGGCGGGATTGTCCGGCGTACCGTTGTCGTTGTACCGGGCGGCCTGCTGCGGCGCGACGATCAGATCGCTGGCCGGCGCGGGCTCGCCGCTCGCCTCGATCACGCTGCCCGCATCGACGCGCAGAAGTTCGCTCGCCGCGAGGATGATCTCCGGCGCCTCGAGCGCCGAATCGGCATCGTTGCGCACGACGATGTCGCTCGCCGTCACGTCCACCGCCAGGCCCAGCGGATCGCCCCGCCGCGTGCCGCCTATCAGCACGCTGCCGGCCTCGAATCCGCTCAGGTCCAGGGCATCGATCGTCAGGAACCCCTGGCCGACCAGGTCCGACGCATCGAGGCCGGCGCCGACGATGGCGATCTTGTCGCCCGTGATGTCGACCAGGCCGCCGCGGCCGCCAGGGGCCGCGCGCGACCGCAACTCGCCGTCCAGCGTCAACGCCTGCCCGGCGCTGAACACGGCGGCGCCGCCGTCGCGCGGCAGGCGCGGCGTCACGATGTCCTGGCCGGTCAGGCGGTACCGGGTCAACTTGAAGGCGTCGGACGAAAAGAAGTCATTCGCCATGGCCTCGTTGTATTCGGTGTAGCGCCGGATGACCTGTCCGGACAGCACGCGCCATGCCGAGGCTTGCGCATCCTGCGCGCCGCCGTAGGCGCTGCCGCGCCGTCCCGGCATGACGAGGCTGCCGTCCGCCGCGGCGACGGACTCTGCCGCGATACCTGTCCACGAACGACTCGTCGCCTGCACCGCGAAGGCGCCGGGCAACAGCGCATAGCGCGCCGGCAGCAACGTGTACCAGCCTGCCGCCAGGCCATCGCCGCCGGCCAGCCACACCCGGTCGCCGGCCGCTGCGCCGGTCCCCAATGCCGGCCCCTGATAGTCCGGCAAGATGGCGTACATGCCGGGCTGGGCCAGGATGTCGTGGGAGCCGCCAGGGCCGGGCACGAACTCCCAGGCGTACAGATCGCCGCCGCCGGCGATGTCCACCACCGCGCCGTCCGCCATCGCGACGTCGGGCGCCTTGAGTTCGATGCGCTTCTCGGGCGGGGCCGTCAACAAACCCAGGGTGGGGTCGCTCTCGTCGATGACGACCTGCGCCGGATCGCGCCAGTGCTCGTTGTTGCGCAGCACGCCGTACGGCACGATGACGCCCTCGCCCGATACCGACGTCGAACTGCCTGCTCCCAGGACCAGGCGCTCGGACGCCTCCAGCACGATCTGGCCGTGCGGCGCGCGCAATACTCCGAACTGCTCGATCACGGGCGCCTGCAGGGTCAGGGATCCGCCCGCGGACAGCGGCGGCGCCACCTGGCCCAGCCGTTCGATGCGCAGGAGGTCGCCCGCGCGGATGCCGGCCTTGGCCGCCATGCCGGGATACACCTGTCCAGCCTGGATCACCAGCTCGCCATCGACGTCGAAGGTGACCGACTCCCCGGCCTGGCGCCCCAGCCGGAAATGATCCGCACGCACCTGCGTCTGCTGGAAACCGCCGATGCGGCCGCCCCAGCCCGTTTCCGCAAGATTGCCTTGCACCTCCAGCAACCCGGCTTCCAGGACCAGTTGTCCGGCCAGCGGGGCGTCCGCGGCACGCAGCGGCGCCCCCTGGGCCCGGGCGCCGGCCAGCGTGATGACCGGCGCGGCGAGACGGGATGCGGCCAGGCCATGCTGCACGACCTGGCCGTCGACGGTGATCGACCGCCCCAGCGACAGCGACACGCCGTCGAGCCGGATCGGCGTGGCGGCGCTGGTGCCGACGCCCAGGGCCAGGTCGGCGAACCCGCCGTCGGCCATGGCACCGGGCCGGAACACCATGGCGTAGTCCTGCACCGGTTTCTGGAAGACCTCGCGCAGCGCGTCGGTATAGATCATGTAGTCCCGGAACAGGTCCAGCACCTCAGGCGTCAGGCCGAACTCGGCCGGGTCGCGCGGCAACTTGGGCTCGGTGCTGCCCGGCGCGCTATCCGATACGATGAAGTGGTTGCTGCCGCTCGCCATGGCGATCAGTTCGGCCGGCAGGATGACCGGCGTCTCGACCGGGATACCCCAGAAGTCCCTGAAGAAGGGCTGCCAGTCCACGCCCAGCGCTTCCTTCCAGTCTCCCGTCCCGCACACACCGTCGCCCGCGATCCCGTAGCAATCGGGATCCATGGACATCAAGGCTTGCTGCACCTGCTCTGCAGGCGAACCATTCGGATCCGCGAACGGCGGAGCGAAGGCAACGTCCAGGCGCGCGCCTGCCGCGCCCGTACCGCCGGCGTGGCCGCGAAGCCGGCCTTCCACCACGCCGCTGCCGCGGATCGAGATCGCCCCCCCATTGCTGGCCAGCGTCACGGCGGGACGGGCGCCGAACGCGGTGCCCCCTGCCCCGGGTACCCCATCGACGCGGCCGGATGTCCCGGATACATCGATCAGCGAGCCCGCGCGCAAATGCAGGCTCTCGGCGGCCAATCCCACGCTGCCGCCCGCCAGGACGCTACCGGTCCGCACGCCCTGGGCGTTTTCGTATGTCGCATCGACACCGCGGGCCAGCAATTGCGATCCCTCGTCCAGCACGATGCGAAGAGCGTCGATATCGATCGCCCCCGCGGGGGCCTCGAGCGTCCCGCGCAAATCGACCAGGCCACTGCCGCCACGGACCAGGAACGTCATCCGGCCGCCTGCATCGGTACGCAGCATGGCCCCCGCCCCGACCGAGATCTCGCCCGCCTCGATGGCCAGGCGGGAAACCTGCCGCCCCATCCTTTGCTCCAGGCGCAGCCTGCCTGTCCGGCCCGCCTGCGCGGTGTCCATCCCGGTGGGCACCTGTGCCGCGGCGATGCCGCTCAGATCGATGTTGTAGGTCTCCTGGGCGATCGCTACGCCTTCCGGCACGAATACGCGATGTCCACCGACATCGAGGATCAGCTCGCCGAAGCCGCGGTCCGCGTACAACGACGGCGGCAGCACGATCCCGCCGTCGGTAGGCGTGCCCCCCAGTTGCACGTCGGCCGCGACGTCGAGCCTCAGGCTCGCGCTTGCGCCGGGAGCCAGCCCATTCAGGTCCAGGCCCGCCAGGCCGCTGGCGGTATCGATGCCGCCCAGCAGAATGCTGCCGCCATCGCCGAACTGCAGCACCGGCCTGCCGCTGGCACCGCGGTAGACCCTGGCGCCGCCCGTGACGTCGAGCGCGGCGCCGGCCTCGGCGATCAGGCGGCCTTCGCCGGGGTTGGTCTGCAGGATGGAGATCCGTCCGGCATCGATGGCCCAGGGATACCCGGCCTGCCCATCACGCCAACCGTTGATCCAGGATCCGCCGACATCCAGGCGGCTGGTCGAGCCCAGGAAGACATCGCCGCCCTGGGGCTCCAGCCGGATGGCGCCGCCCGGGATGTGGATGCGCCCATGCACGGCGATATCGATGCCGGCGTTCTCCACCGCGACGAAATTGAACTGCGTACCGGGGAAAAGGTCCAGGACTGCGTCCCTGACGATTGTCGAATCGTCGGTGGCGTACAGATTGATGGTACCGAGGCCCGAGCGGTTCAGCATGTCGTCGGCGATGTAGGTGTGCTTTTCGAACGACGTGCGGTCGGACGCTTCGGAAGGCGGACGCTGGACGACATACCAGTCGTCCGGAATCGCCGTGTCGGCGCGGAAGTCCGCGCCCAGTCGCAACGGCGTGGGCGTGATGATGATGTGTCCGGGAGACCAGGTCGTGTCGGTGAACGCGGCGCCGCCCACGGTGAGCATGCCGCCGGGCTGGGCCGGCCGCTGCGGATCGCGCTCGCCCCGCTGCACGCCCGCCCAGATGTCGCCCTCCATCACGATGGCCGCGCCGGCATTGACCTGGATGGCGCCCGCGGCGCGCCCCTCGAGGTAACCCGATTCGTAGTGGTCGGCGCCCATCACCGCGCTCTTCCAGGTCTGCGAGACGCCCCAGCGGTCATGCTGCAATTCGTAGCGGCCGGCAATGCCGACATAGATCATGTCGGGCGTGGCCTGGCCGATGGGATAGATCCGGCCATCGATGCCGAGCAGCTTGGTCGCGTTGTTCATGCCTCCGGTGTAGCGCACCGACCCGCCCGAGATGTCCAGCAGCGACCCCGAGCGCATGATCACGTCGCCGCCCTCGGTCGCCAGCGAAATGCTGCCGCCGCCGGTGGAAATCTCGGCCAGGTCGGTCTTGCCCACGCCCACCCAGCCCGTCACGTCGCCCAGCGGCGTGCCGACCCAGGCGCCGGGCACATAGCCTCCCTGGCCGTCCGGCACCCACTGCACGCCCGCCATCGGGCCATCGCCATACACGCCGGCCGCGCGGCGATCGATGACGACCTTCTTGCCGCGCAACCACGAGTCGCGCAGCAGCGGTGAATCGCGCAGTTCATTGATGCGCAGCTCGGCCTCGATGAAATTGCGCGACATCGCCACCTCGACCTCCTGCAGGCCCGCCACGCTCAGGAACGCGTTTTCGTCCAGGTAGATGCGGCTGCCGTCGGGCGCGGTGCCGGGCAGGTCCGATTCCTGGATCGTGAAGGCGCTGGTGGCCGATTGCAGGTCGATGATGCCGGCCGGCACGCGCACCGAGGCCTGCGACTGCACATCGACCAGCTTGCCGTACAGGCGAACGCTGCCGGGCGCATACCGGGTCGCCAGCGCCGACGCCTCGATCTCGTCGGTGTCGGCGGCATCCGGCATGACCAGCGTCACGCTGCCCGGGGCAAGCGTCAGCGTGCCCGACGACCAGTTGCGCAATTGCCTGACGCTGTCGGCGAAGGCGTGCGTACCCTGTCCCCAAGCGCGCAACAGGATGGAGCCATTGCGATTGTTCAGCGCGGTCGTGGCCGACAAGACCCCACGCTGTTCGACATTCATCGACTGCATCGTGATGTTGCCGCGCGCCGACTCGGCGATCCCTGTGTTCACGGCCTCGTAGCCGATCTCGGCGGCGCGGGCGTCCATGATGGCAATGACCTGGCCCGCGGCCTCCGCTCCGCTGCCCAGGCCGTACACCCCTTCGCGAATCTGGTAGTAGCTGAAATGCTTGGGCGCGGGCGCGGCAACCGCCACGTCCAGCCCTCGTACCTCGGGCGGCCCGCTCAGGCTGGTCTGGTTTTCCGCCGTCTTCAGGAAGACGTTCTCGCCGGCTGCCATGATGATCTGGCCGTCGGGCGCGGACAGGCTGCCGGCGTTGCGCACCTTGGGCGCGAACAGCATCAGCTTGCCGCCGGCATCCACGTCGAGACGGGCCCCCGCCTGTACCTCCACCGCGCCGGGCGCGGCGCCGGGCGTATACACCTCGCTGCCGAACAGAGGCAGATAGGTTTCGCCATAGTCGCCGAAGGTCGGGATGGCGTAGTCGGTGCCGGCCTGCCCCGGATAGTACGAGGGCGAATTGATGCCTTTGTTGAACTGGGCATCGGTCAGTCTCAGGCTCGATGCCACCAGGCTGCGCGTGTCGACCTGGCTGTTGCCGGTAAAGACGATGCCGTTGCGGTTGACGATGTAGACCGCGCCGTCGGCGTGGATCCGGCCGGCGATCTGGCTCGGACGGCCGGACGGATCGTTGACCCGGTTCAACGCGATCCAATGGTTGCTGCCATCGACGGCGTTGGTGCCCGCGCGCTGGTCGAAATTCACCGTCGTGTCGCGGCCGACGTTGAAGGACTCCCAGTTCAGTATCGCTTTCTCGGCCGTCTGCTCGATCGTGACGGTGGTCTTGCCGCCGCTGTTCGATTCCACCGGCGCCTTGGCGTGCAACCAGCCCGCGGTCAGCGAGTTCGTATCGACCTGCAAGCCGCCCTCGGCCAAGCCATCCGGTATCAAAGACTGCCCGTTCTGGGCGGCCAGCCGTGCCGCCGCCTGCGCGGCCTGGTGCGCGGCGATGGACTGCGCCGCCTGGTCGAGGTTGCGGATCGAACGCTGGACCTGTTCGTTGGCACGCGCCTGATAACGCGCCGGATCGGTCAGCACGGATGCGGGCCGGCCGTCGGGAAGGCGGCCGGTCGCGGCGGCCGCATTCTGCGTGGCGCCCTTGGCGCTGAACCAGGCGGGGCTGAAGGCCTGCTGCGCCTGAGCACCGGTAGCCAGGCCACCGGCCGCCAGCATCAGCGCCAGCGCTCGCGCCACAGGAGCCAGGCGCGGCCCCGCTTCACGGGCATCTGCCTGGTCAATGCGGGAAGTGGCGGCGGGTACGCATTTGTCCATCTGTATCTCTCGCTCGGGTAACGAAGTCTGTTACCCATAGAGACGCGCTTCGCTCGCTGAATTCCCGAATTAAATTTCGATGTCGTTCAGCTCAGGATGACGACGCCGCCAGGCAAGGCGCGCGCGGTCAGCGAAAACGAATGCTGGATCTGCAGCAATGCGGCGTCCAGTTCCTTGATCGAGAACCGGCCGCTGACCGCGCTGTCGCTTAGCGCGTCCGCCAGCAGCACCACGCGGCCGGCACGGTAGCGGTTGATCTCGGCAATGACATCGGCGAGCCGGTCCTGCCTGAAGACGAGCATGCCCTTGCGCCAGGCGGCGGCATCGTCACCCCTGACCGCCACGGTGTCCTCCAGCAATCGCCCGTCGTACGAGATCTGCTGCCCGGCCGCCAATACTCGCGTACCGGCCGGATGCTCGACACGCACGGTACCGGCCAGGCACGTCACGCATGCACGGCCGCCCGTGCGCCTGACCTGGAAGCGGGCGGCGCTGCCCGTGCTGGTCCCCGCGGCGGCCCGCACCACGAACGGTCCGGACGCGGTCTCCATGTCGATGGCCGTTTCGCCGTCGAGCACTTCGATGCCGACCGGCCGGCCATCGGCCACCTCCCGGCGTACCCGGGTCCGCGTGTTCAACACGATATCGACGCGGTCCGCCACCACCACATGCCGCTGCTCGCCCGGGCCAGTATCGAAATCCGCGCCCCATTGATCCACGGCGGGCCACAGTCCGAACGGCGGATGGATCACCGCGACCGCCGCAGTGGCCGCGGCGCCGGCGGCTGCCCCGAAGAATGCCCGGCGCCCCGCCCGCGCCACGTCGGCGCGCCGGACGACAGTGCCATCGCCGGCCAGCACCTGCCCGATCGCCGGCTTCATCAATTGCCATTCCTTGCGCGCCTCGGCAAAGGCAGCGCCATGCCGGTCGCTGCTGCCCCGCCAGCGGTTGAAGGCCAGTGCGTCCCACTGGCTGACCTGGCCGGACATGAGCAGACGCACCCAGGCCCGCGCCTCCTTGCGCAGCATCTCGTCGGATTCGGGCCCCAGGGAGGGCGTAGGCAACGCGGTCATCGGTTCGACCTTTCCTGGCTCGTAATGGAGAGACGTGCCGGCGACGCCGCATTCCCAAATTTTTTTATCATTTGCCGCGCCCTGTCCGTGCCAGGCAATAGTCCTGCGCCTTCTTCAGCTCGTATTCCACGGCGCGCACGGAAATTCCCAGTCGCCGCGCGACTTCGGCCTGCGACAGCCCGTCCCAGCGCACCAGAATCAGCACCTGCCGGCATCGCTCGGGCATGCGCTCGATCGTCCTGACCAGCGCCTGGACCTGGGCACGATCCTCGGCGGCCTGGGCCGGGCCGGGCGCCGGATCGGGAAGCTCGACCAGAGACTCGATCTCCTCGACCGACAGCATCCGGGTATGGGCGCGCTGGGCGTCCACGGCAGCGTTCACCGCCATGCGCAGCAGATACGAATAGGGACTGGCGACGAATGTGCCGCGCTCGTCCTGCGTCTGCAGCCTCAGCCAGGTGTCCTGCAATGCCTCGCCGGCCAGCTCCGCGTTGCCCAGCCGGCGCGTAAGCTGCCGCTTCAGATCGTTGTAGCGCTGCACCAGCAGCGACCGGAGCAACGGCCGCGCGTCGTCTTTCTGGCTCATGCTAAGGCGCCCGGCCCGGGCATTCCCTGCCCGCGATTTCGGTGCGAGGCAGAATGATCAGTGTCAACGGCTGCGGCAGGCCGGCGGGCGGAGGCGCGAACCGGGTCCGCGCCAGATGGCCAAGGATGGCCGCGTCGCGCGCGCCTTCTCCGGTCGAACCCAGCAGCCGGATCTCGGCCCTGCCGATGCTATCCACCGCTACGCGCAGCAGCGCCCGGTAACTGCCCGGCACGGTCAGCCTGTCCGCGCACAGCGCATCCATCACCCGCGCCTGGACCATGCCGCCGTAGCGCTCGGCGTTCGCCGCCGAGGATTCCAACTGGTCCGCCCGCAAAGATTCGGCGCCTTCTTCCGGCCTGAGCACGAACGCATCGATCGCGCCGGTGCCGACATCGTCGGCGACCAGACCGGTTCCCGCCAGCATGAGGTCAAGCGCCTTGCGGCCGGTGTACATGCCCTCGACAGCGGTCGACATCCTACCGGCCACCAGCGTGTCGCGATACAGCACGGGCCGGCCCGAGACCCGCGCATAGGCGTCCAGCGCCGCGCCGAGTGGCTGCGGGGGCAACTCGAAGCGGATCAACGCGCGTTCTCTTTCTATCGGCGGCGCCTGAGCCCGGGCAGGCAACGCCATGTCCGGCGACAGGCAGAAGAGAACCGCCCATCCCCACGCGGCGGCACCGGCCTTGCTTGCGACGAATGATGATCGATACGTACATGCGGAGGGGGGATGAGCGGGCAAACCCTGAACTCCATTCCGGGGTGCAGGGATCGTAGTGTCGCCATGTGACGACGATGTGAAATATGACTGCTCGGTGAAAGCCGCCCCTAGCGCCGACCGCCTCCGCCACCCTGGCTCACGGCCTTGGCCTTGCTCGATTTGTAGGCGCGGCGGGCCGCCTGGATCTCCGCGCCCGAAATGCCCAGCTCCGCCATGGTCTCCACCAGCATGCGCAGCAGCCGTTCGCGCTGCCGGATGCGGACGGTCTCCACGCGGCGCGTCCGCTCGAGCTGGCGCGAGGTCGCGTTCAATCGCCGCTGGATGGCTTCCTGCACGGCGCCTTCGGCGTCATGGTGGACATCGATCGTCTCCTGCATGTGCTTCTCCCGTGTCACCAAGCGATCCGGCGGCGATGCGGCGTCAAGCCGCCGCGGCGGCTTGCTCGCTTTCGGCCGGCTGGCCGGCCGCGGGCTGCTGCCCCTCTTCGGCGCGGAAATTGCGCAGGTAGAGGAAGAACTGGCCCATCATCTGCGTCCAGATCTGCGCCGCGACAACCAGGTGGTTGGGCGCCACGCCGCCGGCCGCCACCACGTCCATCTCCAGCACGACGAAATCGCCATGCTGGGAAACGCGTGCGAAACGCTTGGTACGGTGCCATTCGGTCAACAGGCCGGCCGGCAGATCGCCGCCCTGTACCCGCAGCGGGCAGCTGAAGGTGAAATCGGCGTACTGGCCCTTGGCCTGGGCATTGCCCCAGAGCACCTGGAAGCCCACACCGTGGCTGGCGCTGTGCAGGCGGACCACGCCATCCTGTTCGATCGGGGTCACGGCGCAGCCGGCGGCCTTGATGGCTTCGGCCACCTGGTCCGCGCCGACGAAAGTCAGTACCTGGGCCGCGGTGTTGTCCACGGCGGCCTGGTTGTCGTTCTTGCTCATGTTCTGTCCTGATGATGAATGATGTTCAGTTGGCCTTGCTCATCGCGGCGTCCAGCGCCGCGCTGTCGATCTTGACCGAACCGGCCGGCGCCAGCCTGGCCATGTAGGCCTCGATCAGTTCCTGCTTGCGCTGCTGCCGCAGCACCTGCTGCAGACGCGGCTTGACCTCTTCCAGCGTCGCGGTGCGCGGTGCCTGCGATTCAAGCAGCTTGAGCACGTGTATGCCCGCCTGGGACTGGACGGGATCGCTTACCTGGCCGGGCTGCAGGCGGGAAACGGGCTCGCGCACCTCGGGCAGCAACTGCGCCAGGGGCAGGGTTCCGACGTCGCCGCCGCGCGCCGCCGAGCGCTCGTCCTGCGAATGCTTGCGCGCCAGTTCGGCGAAATCGCCGCCGCGGGCCTGGGCCAGCAGTTCCTGCGCCTGGGCGCGGGCCTTGGCGACAGCCGCGCCGTCGTTGGCCGGCGCCGCCAGGAAGATCTGGGCCACGTGATAAGTGGCGGGAAGCTGGAAGCCCTCCTTGGCGCGCTCGTAGGCCGCGCGCACGTCGGCTTCCGAGGGGTAGCCTTCGGGAAGCTGCGCCACTGAATCCAGGTACGAGGTGGCGACGATGCGATCCGTGACCTCGCGTACCGCCGCGTCCACGCGCGCCTTGATTTCGGCGCGCTTTTCCCAGCCCTTGCCCTGGGCTTCCTTGAGCAGCGCCTCGCTGGCCAGGCGTTGGCGCAGCCAGTTCTCCAGGCCGGCGCGATTGCCCTTGATGGCATCGCGCTCGGCGTCGGGCATGCCGCGCAGGAGTTGCTCGACCTCCTGCTGCTTGATCGAGACGCCGCCCACGCTGGCGACTGCAACGCCGCTGTCCGCTGCGTGAGCCGTGGCGGCGACGCCCAGCCAGGCGGCGAACAAGGCCGCAAGAACGGCCGGCATGGAATGCGTGGAGGGGTTCTGCTTGAGTTTCATGACTTCGACTTCCTTCTCTGATCGTGACTGCTACTCGCGCCCTGGCTACTGGGCTGCGGCCGACGCCGCACCGCGGGCGTCGAACCGGCCTTCGTACAGTTTGTCGCCGAACTGCTGCGCCGTCTCGTCCAGCCTGACCCGCGCGGCGCCCGCGAACGGCTGGCGCGCGGACAGCACGGTGCCGACGTCCATGGTTTCGTAGGCATGGAGGATCTCCTTGCCCACGGCATACAGCTGGGCGTTCTTCGCCTCGCACTGGCCGATGGCGGTACGCTGCGTCGACGTCTCGGACGCCAGGCGCTGCCGCTCGGCCTCCGACGCCCGGGCCATCTTCAGCAGTTCGTCGTAAGCGTTGCGGTACTGGGCGACCTGAGCGCCGGCCTTCTCCAGGGCAGCCTCGGCCTGCTCCTTGAGCTGCACGCTGTCGTCGCGCGCCTTCTGCCGCGATTCGCGCTCGGCCGCCAACTGGGCCTTGGCGCGCGACAATTCGTCCTTCATCGCCGCCAGTTCGTCAGCCTTGGCCGGCGCCGCGGCGGCCCCCTGGCCGGCCTTGAGCGCCGCCAGTTCGTTCTGTGCCTGCTGGAGCTGGGAGGTCGTGATGCGCAGCTGGGCGCGCAAGCGTTCCTCCATGCTTTGTGCCTGCTGGGCCTGGACGCCGCCGGCGGCGGCGAGCAGCAGCACCGCTGCGCAGGCGGCCCCGCGCGCTACGGCCGCCGACGGCACTAGGGATGCGAAATGCACGTCGTTCTCCTTAGAAGCGGGCGTTGAACTCGACCTGCAGCATGTCGACGGAGAACGGCGTGCCGTAGACTTCCTTGGTCGACATCCAGCGGCCGGTGAACCAGGTGTTCTTGTCGATGGCGTACGAACCGCCCACGTAGTAGCCCTTGGCGTTCGTTCCCCCCAGATGGAAGGACGAATCGTTGTAGGCGTCCGGCAGGGCATCGGGCTCGATGCGCTTGTAGCCGGCCAGCAGGTTCCAGTCGCCGCGCGCCGTGGGCGCGGGCTTGCCGAACGTGACCTGCAGCATGTAGGCGTTGGCGCCGCTCTTGAAGTCCGAACGCCCGGTGCCGCCCGTGCCGCCGAAGTTGTTGACGATGCCGCCGCCCGAGCGGGTCCACATTTCATCGGCGTCATAGGCGAGGTTGCGGATGTAGTTCGCGTCCAGCCTGAGTCCGTAGCCGCCGGCGACCTTGGTATCCCAGCGGAAGTTCAGGTCCAGCAACTGGAACTTGGAGGCCAGCCCGACGTATTGCGGCATCTTCGTGTTGGCGGGATCCAGCGGATCGAGCGAGATATTGCGCAACAGCATCAGCGTGTTGCCCTTCTGCATGAAGGCGGGACGCGACCAGTCGGTGCTGCAATGGTCGGCGCCGGCATACAGGGCGCAGGGCTGCGACACCTTGCCGCTGATGTTGCGGAAGTCGTAGTACGCCACCGCGCCGCGCAGGCGGTTGTCCTCGTTCACCTTCCAGTTCGAACCGATCTGCGCGCCGATCAGCCACTTGTTGTGGCTACGCGCCTTGTCCTGGCTGGTGCCCGGGAAGCTGTCCGACGAATACTCGAGCGGGATCAGGCCCAGGCTGCCGAACAGCGACACATCCGGATTCGCCGTGAACGGCCGCTCGGCCTTCACGGCCAGGCCGTCGAAATTCAGGTCCGACGAGAACAGGGTGTCGGACGAAAAGAAGGGATTGCCGAACCGGCCGCCCACCACGGTCAGCCAGTCGAGCGGCTTGTGCGCCAGGTAGGCCTGGTCGAGCCAGACATTCTTCTTGCCCAGGCCGCCGCCCAGCGTCTGGGTGGTCGACACCGGGCTTTCGTCGCTGCCGGTTGCCAGCCTCACGCCCACTTCGGTGCGGTCCGAGAGATCGGCGTAGACGCCCAGCCGGGCACGGGCGCGGAATACGTTCTTGCGGTTCTCGCGGGTATTGATGGTGTTGGGCAGCGACAGATTGGTGTTGCCGTTGACGTCATAGCCGCTGCCCCGGTTGATCGCGGCCCAGTCCACCTCGATGTTGCTGTTGCCGTCCGAGTAGAAGCGCGACTCGTTGCGTACGCGCATGTCGCCCTCGATGCGGATGCGCTTGGTCCACTCGGGCGTCTCGTTGGGAGCCGCCCAACCCTCGGACTTGGCCTGGGCCATGACCTGGCCCTTGATCTCGTCGCGGATCTGGTCGCGCACGGTCTCGGGAATGTACGGGATGCGCACGTCGCCCGCCTCGGGGCGCAGCGCGCCGCCGGCGGCGCCTGCCGTCGCGGCAGCGGCGGCGGTAGCCGCCTGGCGCTGCGCCTGCTGCGCAGCGAGCGCCTCGGTCTGGGCCTGCGCCAGCAGCGCTTCGCCCACGTCCTTGGTCAGGGCGCCGCTCTGGATCAGGCCGCGGATCAGCCGGACCATCGCGCTTTCATTGGTCGCCGCGGTCTGGGCCTGGGCCGGGACGGTTCCCAGCAGCCCGACGACCGAGGCAACGGCGGCGGCGATGGCTCGGAGGCCGGGGCGGCTGCGCGCCGCTTGCGCGGCCGGCCGCCACGTCCGGGTATGGCTGCCGCGGGTCGCGCGGCGATCGGATGCTGTCGATTGATTCATGAGCGAATTCACGGAATGGGGTGGAAACGGATAAAGCTGCTGCGGCGTGTTCATGACGGACGCTGCCCCTTGATGGTCAGCCGCATCGGATAGCGCATCGAGGCGGGGGGGCGTTCATCGATCGCATCCGCGTCCCGCACCGCAGCCAGCACGGTCTTGTCGACTTCGGCGTCGCCGGTGCTCTGCACCAGTTGGGCCTTCGCCACGCGGCCGTCCGCGGTCAGCCAGAGATCGATGCGGATGTCCTGGAACGCCAGTTGACGGGTCCTCGCATCGCGCGCCAGCAGCCGCTGCAAGGCGCTCGAGTAATACGAGGCATACGAGGAATTGCCCATTCCCCCGCGCCCCGCTCCGGCGGATCCGCCGCCGCGGCCGGCCGCCACGCCAAAGGCATCCGTACCGGCCTGTGCGGCGCCGTCGATGGTGACGGGATCGCCCAGGTCCTGCGACGGGCTCGGCGGCGCGTCTTCCGGCGGCGCATCGAGCGGTTCGATCGGCGTAGGCTCGGGCTCGACGACGTCCGGCTTGACCTCCGGCTCGGGCTCGGGCAGTTTCTCAGGTTCGGGCGGCGGTGGAGGCGGTGGGGGCAGCATCAGCATCGGCGTTGCCGCCACCTCGCGCTTGGTACTGGCGGTATCCGCGAGCAGATACCACAGCAAACCTGCAAGAATGGCCGCCACGCCCAGCCCGATGACAAGCCCGCCCCAGCGGCGCCACAGGCGGCTGCCTGACGGAGCCTGGCGGGAGACGGGATCACGACTGATCACATTTCTCTCCTCAGGCCGGCTTGCCCGTCACCAGGCCGACCTGGTTGAGCTCGATCCGGCGCAACAGGTCGAGCACCTCGACCACTTTCGCGTATTGGACCGAAGCATCTCCGCGGACGATCACCGGGAAGTCGGGCGACAGCGCCTTTTCCGTGCGCAACCGCTCTTCCAGTTCGGGCAGCGTGACCGGATAGGCGTCCAGGAACACCTGGCCGGCGTTGTCGATGGTGATGGCCTTGGTCTTGGGTTTCTCCAAGGGGACCGAGGCGCTCGCCTTGGGCAGATCCACGCGGATGCCGGGGATGCTGGCGTTGCTGGTCAGGATGAAGATGACCAGCACCACCAGCAGCACGTCGACGAAGGGCGTGATGTTGATGCCGTTGGCACGCTTCTTGGTGCCGAACTTGGCTGCGGTTGCCATGATCGCCCGCTCCGTCAAGCGCGCTGCAAGGCGGGGCGGACCTGGCGGCCCGCGCCCTGCTCTTCGGCCAGGCGCGTGGAGAACTCATCCACGAACACGGCCATGTCGGCGCCGATGGCGTCCGAACGCGAGGCCAGCCAGTTGTAGCCGAACAGCGCGGGAATCGCGACACCCAGGCCGGCGGCGGTACACAGCAGCGCCGCGGCCATGCCGGGAGCGACCGAGTTGATGTCCACCGCGCCGGCCATGGCCGCCACGACGAACACCAGCATGATCCCGATCACGGTGCCGAACAGGCCGACGTAGGGCGCGCCCTCGATGGTGGTCGACAGCCAGTTCATGCGCTTGGACATGCGCTCGTTCTCGCGCACCATCACGCCGTCCATCGCGGCGCGGATGGCGCCGATGGTGGCATCCGACACCGCGTTGATGTCGTAGCCGCGCTCCTGGCGGCGACGCATTTCCTCGACCGCCACGTCATACAGGCGCCACAGCGACGAATCCTGCTTGACGTCTTCGGGCACGCGGTTGCTGTTGGCCAGGCTGTCGAGCGGCGCGCCGGCCGACTCGCGGAAGAAAGCCATGAACGAGCCGTTGGCACGCGACATGGCGCCATAGCTGCGGCCCTTGCCGATCATGATGGCCCACGAGACGAGCATCATCAGGCCCAGTATGGCCACGACCACCCAGGCATCCAGCGGCATGGCGGCCAGGATGAAGCCGAAGTGGCTCTTGCCCGCCTGCTGCTCGTCGGCACCGAAAGCGGTCAGGCGCGAATCGGCGCCTTGCGAGATGGCGTCGGCCAGGATCAGCGCGTCGGGACGGGCGACCTTGGACAGGCGCAGTTCATCGATGGCGCCGGTGAACGCAGCCAACGCCGGGGCGGAAGCCGCCTGGCCCGGCGCGGCGGGACGGGCGATGTCGCCGCCGACCGCGGCGGAAGTGTTGAAAGCGGGCAGGCTGACGGCCATGGCCGCGGCCTGGCGGCCGGCGACGAACAGCGCGACGTTGCCGGCATCGGACTTGACCGCGATATGCGACCACTGGCCGGCCTGGATGGGTTGGCCAGGGGCGCTGCGCTGGCCATTGACCTGCACGAACGGAACGCCCTGGTTCACCCCCACGACGAATTCGCTGGCGCCGTCGCGGCGAACGTAAAGCGCCTGTTCGGCGCCGAGCTGGTCGGGACGCACCCAGGCGGAGAACGTGAAGGGCGCGCCGGCCTGCAGCGACAGCGACGGCGAAGCGGGCAGCATCAGCGGCGCGACGCCTAGCTGGGCACCCTTGCCGATGACGGTGCCGTCGACGCTGACCACGGCGGTCTGCGCATGGTTGCCGTAGGCGGTGGTGTCGCGCGCCGGCACGTTGGCCTCGGCGAAGTGGTAGACCAGCGTGTAGTCCGGATCGAAAGTCAGTTGGCCGTTGGCCGAGGCGGGTGCCTTGGGATTGCCGTAGTACATCCACAGCTGCTGCGCGGCGCCGGCCGAGACGTTGGGCACGTCGACCCAGATCAGCGCGATGCCCAGCAACGGATCGAACTGCTCGATCTGGTGGTTGAGCACGGTCTTGTCGTCGCCCGCGACGAAGCGCAGGTCGGAGCCGTTCTCACCCACACCCTCGAAGCTGAAGTTGCCGGTATGCAGGCGCACCAGCACGGGGGTGCGGCCTGCCTCGCCGCCCAGGGCGGCTCCCTGGGGCGTGGCGTCGATGGTGATGGGCTTGCGGTAGGCCCAGTCGGGCTGCCACCAGGCCTGCGCCAGGCCGGGCAGGACCGCGCTCAGCATCGTGAGCGCGAGAAGCAGAATGCGTCGCATGGAAAACTCTCCGAAATCTTTTCTGAAAGACATGAATGGAAGCGAGTGGCGATGATCAATAACTGGCGTTGATGCTGAAGGTCACGCGCGGATCGTGCTTTTCCGTGCGGGGGCCGTTCCTGAGCGGATAGCCGAAGTCCAGCCGGCCGGATACGCGCTGGCCGATGCGGAAACTGGTTCCGACGCCCACCGAGGCCAGCGTGAAGCGCGACTGCTGCTCCGGCAGCGGATCCTGCAGGCGGAGCTGGGCGGCATCCACGAACGCGTACGCGCGCCAGTTCTCGACCCAGGTTCCAGCCCACGGCAGGGGTTTGGTGCGCCACTCGACCGAACCGACCAGGCCGTAGTCGCCGGTGGATTCGGCCGACATGTAGCCGCGCACCGAGTTCATGCCGCCGGCGGCGATCTGCTCGCCGGAGACCAGCGGCGAGTCGGTCATCTGTCCGGCCAGCCTGAATCCCAGTTGGGATTCGCCGGCGAAGTTGTAGGTCGCGTTGACGTCGGCCTTCAGCGCCATGAAACTGGGCTTGGCCTTGTAGCGCTTGTAATTGAACTGTTCCCAGTTGCTGCCGTAGCCGAACAGGCTGCGGGTGCCGGTCACGAACGACATGCCCAGCGCGTACTGGCCCCGCTCGGTCTGGCGAAAGCCCGAATAAGACAGCGTGATCGGCGCGTACTTGAGCGGTACTTCGTCGCCGGTGGCGCCCAGGCGCAGTTGTTCCTTGTTGCTCTTGAAGTCGATGCCGGCGCTGAAGGCGTGCCACCAGTCGCCCGCGTTGGGAACGGTGTAGGTGGCCTTCAGCCCGATGGCATGCCCCTTGCCGAGCACCGAGGTGCCGCCCACGGTGGAGACGTTGCTGTCCGAGACGTAGCCCGAAGCCTCGACGCTCCAGTTCGTGCCGCGCAGCGGCGCGATGTACGAACCGGACCACACCTTGGTCTGGTCCAGGTCCTGCGGCGCGCCGAAGAAACTCAGCGACGCGCTATGCCCCATCTGCCACAGGTTGTCGTGGCCGATGGAGGCGGTGGCCCGCAACGATTTGGTATCCGGACTGCGGTCGTTGTTCAGGCCCGCGCTGGCGCGCCACGGACTGTTGTCCTCCACCTTCAGGTCCACGTCCATGGTCCCAGGCAGCTTGCCCTGCCGGACCAGGGGCATCACCTGCCGGCGGCCGGTCCGGTTCAACTCGGTCAGTTGGGCTTGTGCCTTGTTGAAATCGGGGACCTGGCCTTCCGTCAGCGCCGGCACCTGATCCCGCACCTCGAGCGGCGACGAATACTCGGCCCCCACCACCCGGACACGCCCCACCTTGGTCTCGGACACCTGCAGGTAGACGATGCCGCCCACGACCTGCTGTTCCGGCAGATCGACGTAGACGGACTGGTAGCCCTTGGCCTGGTAGGCGGACAACAACGCGTCGCGCGCGCCTTCCATGTCCTTGAGCGTACGGCCAGGTCCTAGGAAAGGCGTCACCGCCTTCTCGATGGACCGCACGTCCAGCACCGTGTTGCCTCGCACGATGTACTCGTTGATGTCCACGCGGCGTTCCGCCCCGCTCGATGCGCCGGCCGGCGGCGCCGCTCCCGGCTCCTGGGCCAGCGTCAGGCCATGCGCCCCCAGCGAGAGCGCCGCCACGCAAAGGGCCCGCCATGCCGCCGACGGCCCGTTCTTTCTCAGCTCATGCATGTGTCGAATTCGTTTCTCAAGTAGTAGCCTTCGCGGCATCCCCTCCCGGCGTCATGCCGGAAGAGGCACAGGGTCCGGGTCGTTCCTTTGCTTAGACGGATGGGGCGGCCCCGGACTGTCGTTTGTCATGAAAAGTTCATGAAGAAATCGGCGGCCGGCGCCCTCCCGCGAATGACGCGGCGTCGAGGTAGAGAGAATCGATACCGGGTGCTACGCTGGCTGCAAGGAGAACGCCATGAACCTGCACCGCACACTGAACCTGTCCCTCGCCGCCCTCGCCTGCGCCCTCGTATCGGGCGCCGCCGCGGCGGCCGCGCCCGACAACGCCGAGGCGTCCTGCTTCGATGTCGAAGTCAACGGCCAACGCGCGCCTTCCTATGGATGCCTGACGCAGAAGCTGCAGCCCAAGCCCGCGCCGGGAAAGATGGAAGGCGGTCCCGAACTTGCCTCCGAAGCCATCGTCCAGCGCGCCTCCAACCAACTGGGCCTGTTCAACCGCGCGGCCATGGCCAACCGGATGGGCAACACCTTCGGCACCTCGGTCTATCCGCAACGGCCGCCTGCGCCGCAATACGGCAGCCCGATCTTCGGCGCGCGGCCCTAGCCGCGCCCGCCTCCTCATGGCCTGGGCAGGGCCGGCCGCCCTGCCTCCAGCCCGCGCCTTTCTTCCGGCGTCAGCATCGCGGCCTGCCCGGGACTCAGCGCCCCATGGCCGACGAATTTGAAAGCGCTGTCCGGGTCGTAGCTGGTGCGTTCGGCCGGCGTGCCGGCAGGCGTACGAGGCGATGCGCCATCCGGGACGGTCTCGTTGCCGAATCCCAGCACCCGCACGGTAAAGACCGACGGCAAGGCCTGGCGAGAGGCCGCCCGCTCGCGCTGCATCACGTCCTGCGCCGCCGTCGCCGCCTGCGAGGCCGCCGCGCTGGCGTTGCTCAGCGCCGCCACGTTCACCGCCGCCACCACCGGGATCCCCACCGACTTGCCCTGCACCTGGATGTTCTCCGCGTTCACCACCCGCAGCGCCGCCAGGTTCACGTTGCCCGACACCCGGATCCCCGCCTCTCCCGCGTCGATCGTGCCCAACGGCGCGATCAGGTCGATGTCGCCCGGCGGCACCTCGGGTATCGGATTGAGCGTGGCGATGCCCGCGCCGGTGCTCGGCGCCTGCGGCGACAGGGCCACGTTGCCCACGTCGTCGTAGACGCGGCGCTGCGGCGTGTAGACGATGGTGGTCTTGCTGCCCCGGCCGGCGTTGATGTCGCCTTGCGCCGACCAGCCCAGGATGTTGCCGCCGAAGGTGGTGAACACCCGGCTCTGGCCCATCAGGATGCTGTCCCGGGCATAGATGCTGATGTCGCCCTCGCCCTGGGTCAACAGGCCCGATCCGGGGCCGGGGTTGAAGCCGCCATCCACCCCGACGAGGGTGCGGCCGCCCGGCGTCATGATGCTGATGTCGCCGCCGAAGTTGGTGTGGATGCCGGCATCGAGCACGTCGTAGAAGGCGACGTCGTAACCCGGGCTGCCGATCGCTTCCCATTCCGACTTGGGGAGGTAGGTCTTGCCCGGAGTGGGACGGTTCTTCGGAATGCCGTTGACCCACTGGTCGTAGTAGAGCGCGCTGCTGAACATGGTCAGGTCGCCCTCGTACGTCAGCTCGTTGCCCAGCGCGTCCTGCTCGGGGAACAGCGTGGCGATGGCCTCGCGGCCCCGCAGATAGCTGCCGAAGCGCCGGCTGTCCGGATCGTTGTACTCCCGGCCCCCCACGCGCAGCTCCGCGTAATACACGTTGCGCAGGTAGGCGCGCTGCTGAGCCTCGGGCAGTTGCGCAAGGAATTCGCGCGCGTCCATGGTCGCGGCGTCGAAGTGCAGGTTCAGGCCATTGCTGCCGCCAAAGCGCTCGCTCAGCCAGTTCACCAGGTGCAGACCGCTTTCGACCTTGTACTCGCGCGCCAGGGAACGATTGGCTGCATCGGTGCGGCCTTCGGCCAGCGCGGCCGCGCGCACCGCATCCAGTTCCGCCTGCTTCTGGATCAGGAATGCCTGCGCGCCGGCTTCGTCTCCGCCGTAGCCGAACTCGCGCTCGAGCCACTGGGCAAGGCTCAGCCCGCCGCTATAGATGGTCAGGGCCTTGCCCGGCTGATCGCCGAAGGGCAGTCCCGGGTCGGCCTGGTTGGCCGGATTCAGGTAGCGGTCGGCGAAGTCGTCCCACCGCGCCCCCTTGCCCAGGCCGGCCGACACCACGATGCTGGCGCCGCCGCTGCGGTTGCCCGGCGTGACGTCGGCGACCGGTCCCAGGCTCTTGAACTCGCCCTGGTCCGCCAGGTAGACGTGCCGGCCCGCCGACACCTCGAGCAGGCCGGGGCCGACCACATAAAAGCTGCTGTGGCGGATGTCGCGTCCCGCTTCGACCACGGTGATGTCGTCCGCATAGGCATGCGCGAACAGGTTGCCTCGCATCTGCCCGTTGGGATCGTCCTTCCCCAGCGGCGTACCCGAATTGCTGATGTCGCGCCCCGCGCGGATCTCGGCCGGACCGCCCGCCTCGTAGCGTGAGCCTGCCCCATCGCCCAGTTGGATGATGTGACCGGCGCGCAGCCCGACGATGTCGCCCTGCACCGCGTAGTAGCGTGCCGACTCGCGCGCCGTCGGCAGGAAGGACGAGACATTGCCTCGCTCCACGGTGAAAAAGCCCGCGCCGCTGACGCGCCCGCCGCTGGAGGCCCAGCCGGAGAGCGACCAGCCCAGGGAATCCAGGCCGGCATTGTTCGCATAGAGCGCGCCGCCCCACTCGCCGCCAAAGGGATCGGTCATGCCGCTGAAACCGGGTCGCAGGGGATGGAACAAAGCCTGGGGATCCGCGGTCGAGGCCGAGATCGCATAGCCTCCCGCGCGGATGGAGTCCATGGCCAGCAACTGCAATTGGCCATTGCCGGTCGCCTTCGGGAACTGCGGCAGCAGCGGCGAGGGCGCCAGGGTGAGCGGCACGGCGATCTGCTGGTAGCCGCCCGGACGGCTCAGGTAGCCCGCCGCGCTGCTGACCCCGTAGTACAGGCTGCCGCTGGCTGCCGTGGCGCGCAGGATGGACGGATAGACGATGTCGTACTCCGAGCTCTGGTTGCGGCCTGCGGCCGGCGTGCGGCGATATTCCTGGTCGATGCCCTCCATCCAGGCGGTGGTGGGAGTCAGGTTGCCGCCCGCGCTGAACAGGTCGATCCCGGTGGCCGGGGTCCACAAGGAAAACCAGCTCCAGCCTTCGTACGCGGATGCGACGCCGTCGGCGCTGAAGGCGGGTCCGGTCAGCAGGCGCGTCCGGCCCGGATCGGCGGCGCCCCCCAGCACCAGGTCGCCGCGCGTCCGGATCTGCGCCAGGCTGTCGCCCAGCACCAGCACCGGGCCGCCCGAGGACATGGCCACCGCGGCCTCGAAGAGATCGCCGCTGCGCGTGTCCATCTGGTCGCGCATGCCATATTGCGTCTGGATGCCTCCCACCGCCCCCGCCTGCACGTTCAGGGCGCCGCGCAGGTTCACCAGGGTGCTGTTCAGATCGTGGTCGAAATGGCGCAACGCCGGATTCGGGTTCAGGCTGCCCCCCACCCGCAGGTCGAGGTCGCCGCCGCCGGTCTGCACCAGTTCGCCCGTCGGGGTAACGCGTCCCGTGCCCCCCACCACGAGATGCAGGGCCTGGCCGCGCGGGCGGCTCGCCACGTTGGTGCGGCCCACGTCCCGGCCGGCATTGCCCCGCCCATCGATCAGGCCGGCGTTGCCGCCCGCCTCCACCACGAGATTGCCGCCGCCCAGCGTGCCGACGCCCGTGAAACCGATCAGATAGGGCTGGGTCGCGTAGGGCGCGGATGCGTTCAGGTTCGGGGTGGTCTCCGAAGGCAGGTAGGTTCCGAAGTTGACCCACCAGGCGGTCAGCACCGCCTGGTCCGGATCGCGCTCGACGCTGCCGGTGCCCTGGCGCCACAGCCAGTTGCCTACACTGACGCTGTCGGGCTGAGCCCGCAGGTCGCCCAGCGGTTCGTTGTAGATACGCGCCCCTCCGCCGCCGCCCACCACGTCGCCTTTCACGTCGCCCTGCGCACGCAGCAGCACGTTGCCGCCCCCTTCCGGGTACCAGGCGTGATACAGGCTGCGGGAGCCGCCGTCGATCCAGGCCTCGAACTCGAGACCCTCCCGCGACAACAGGCTGTCATCGGGCAAGCGGCCGCGCGGCAGGTCGTAGCGGCTGGCCCATTGGGCCAGCGCCGCGGAGGGCGCGCCGGCTGTATAGACCCCGTACAGCGAGTCCATCGCGAAATCCTTGCCGGCCAGCAGATCGAGGTCGCCCGTGCCCGTGCGCAGCACGCTGAACAACTCTTGGCGCAGCGACTCCGCCTCGAGATCGTGGTCGGGCGGGATTTCCCGCACGGTGATCTCGGCAAGCGGGCCGGAGCCCCATTGGTTCATGTCGATGCCGCCGTTGGCCAGGAAAAGCTCCAGGGCCTCGCCCTCGATGGGCGCGCCCGGCACGATGTCCATCCCCAGCCAGGTCCAGTACTCCAGGTTGACCTCGGGCGACCAGCGGTACTGCGCCGGGGTACCCGTGCCCGGGACCGGCGTGCGCAGGTAGCCCCTGCCATAGTGGGTGTCGGCCAGGCGCAGCGTGCCCGTGCCCAGGGCGTTGACCCGCCGGGCATCGGCCGCGGCCAGGTCGGCCCCCGCTACCAGGCGCAGGTCGAAAGACTGCGAACCCGAAGACAGCATCGGCGCCAGGGCGAACGCCCGGCCGTGGTTGCCTTCGGCATCCGGCGCCCGCAAATCGACCCACGGGGCGCCATCCGGCAGCACGACCCGCGTCATCGACGGAATCCGCGCGCCCTTCTGCAGGCTCACGTCCGCGGCCAGCGTCACCAGCGACGAACGGTGCGGCAGGCGGGGCAGCGGCACGTCCTTGGGCCAGGTCACGGGGCCCACGGCGGTGTCGACCGTCATGCGAAAGCCCGCGCCCAATCTCATGCCGGGCTCGAGGATGGCGGGTTCGGCCAACACCGTGCCCGCCTGGTGCAGGACCGTTCCCTTCGCATCCAGGATGGCACCGCTCAGCACCGTCCCGGCCGGCAGCGTCAGAGGCTGAGCAAGCGGAGCGGCGACCGGCAGCACGCCGCCGGCCACCATGGTGAAGCCCGTCAGCGGCACCGCGTAGTTCAAGACATGCCGGCTTTCGAAGGTGGTGCCCGCGGCCAGCGTGACCCGTCCGCCTTCCGGCACGATCAGCTCGCCACCGAAGGGCAGCATGCCCGCGGACAGGATCCAGCCGTTGTCGTCCAGGGTCTGGCCGAGCCGGGAGGTGTCGAAGCCGTCGGTGATGCTGCCGTAGACGGCCAGGTCGCCTTCAGCGCGCAGCGCCAGCGCCCCCGCTTCGCCCGAGCCGTAGACGCCGGTCTTCTGGGTGTGCCGGTTCAGGCTCGCATAGCGATGGCCCGACAAGTCCAGGTCGCCATCGACGTGCAGGTCGCCGTCCGGGTTCACCGCCCGGTTGCTCACGATCTCCACGCCGGGACGCAGGTGGAAGGCATCCTCGTAGCGGCTCAGGCCCTTCAGGCGAACCTTCAGCGCATCGTTGGCCAGCGCATTGCCGATGAAGGCCACGCTGTCGGCGTGCTTCTCGTCCAGGTAGGCCTGGTCGACCACCTGGTAGCTGCGGCCATCGGCCGTCTCGTCCGTGCCGACCCGGGCATCGTCGTAGCGTTGGAAAGCATTGACAAAGAGGGACTTGGCGCCGTCGATGACCAGCGTGCCGCCGGCGTCGATCGCCACGTCCCGGCCACGCGCTCCGCCCAGGCGCGGCGCATTCAGCGCCACCGTGCCGTAGGCCGCCGGCGCGCCGTCCACGCTCACGTCCAGCCTGGCGCCGGGTTCCAGCACCAGGCGGCCGTCGCCCGAATCCAGTTCGATCACGGCCCGGTTGGGCGCCTCGATGACCTGGCCGTAGCTGTCGCGGCGCAACACCGTGGCGCTGGCGTCCAGTTGCGCCGTGCCGGCGATGGTCACGCCTTCGTTCGCGGCCAAACGGATGCTGCCCGCCTGTTCGCCGCTCGCGTCCACACGGCCCGTCACTCGCAGACTGCCGTTGTCGACCGAGACATTGATCTCGCGCGCCTTGAGTTCGCTGCCGATCTCCAGGCTGCCTTCCTTCAACTGGAAACTGCGGCCGCCGAAGACCTCGCCCGCCGTCAGACGGGCATTCAGGCCCGCAAAGTCGGCGATGTGCCGGCCACGGATGTCCACATACCCCGACGCATAGGGCACAGCGGTGCCGCCGGCGTCGTAATGGCCGGTGCTGCCGCCCAGGATCTGGCCGACCAGGCCGACCGTGCCCTCCAGGGCGGTGGCTTCGACCTTGCCGGCCCGGTTGAACCGGGCCGAGACATCGATGCTCGCGTCGGCATGCTGCAGCACGTCGCCGTGACGGCTCGAGAGCAGGACGTCGCCGCCCCAGCTGTACTTGCTGACATCGAAGAAGTCGATCTGGCGGCCGGCCAGGTCCAGCCGGGCTCCGGATGCCAGGTTCACGCCATCCTGGGCGGACAAGGCCAGCTTGCCGCTGGGCAGCAGCACGGCGGTGTCCAGCACCAGGTTCTTGCCGGCTTCCAGCGACAACTCGGCCCCCAGGGCGGCGGTCGAGGCGGCGGCATCGGGCAGCGGCGCCGTCGATCCCTGCGGCGCCACGACCACGATGCTGCCGCCGGCGCGCAAGGCATTGACCGAACCCGCCGCGCCGGTCAGCAAGGGCGTGGTGATCTGCAGGTCACCGCCCTGGTAGGTCCAGGACTTGCTGGTCTCGTCCCAGGCGCCTTGCGACTGGTACACCGACAGGGAACCCTTGTGATTGGCGGTCACGCGTTCGCTGGCGTTCAGGCTGACCGTCGAAAAACCCAGCGCCAGGCGGTCGTAGCCGGCAACGGTATCCGGACGCCTGTTCGGCCCGAAGCCGAATTCGATCGCCTTGGCGTCGACGACGAGTCGTCCCGACCCGGTCCCGGGCCCGCCCGCGACCGGCGCCTGCGGCGCCGTGGTCGCGCCGTTCCACACCAGGGTGTCCGTCTCGATGCGGGCCACGGTACCCGCGTCGCCATGGCCGTACAGGGCCGGCGCGCCCAGCACCAGGCGCTCCAGCGCCGACTTGCCGGTGGCCGGATCGAGGGTGCTCAACGTCACGTCGCCATAGAAGTTGAACGCGTCGCGCGCGGTCAGCACCAGGTTCTCGAGCGCGGGCGCGCCCAGGCTGGTGTCGCCCCGCAGCAGCCGTTCCAATACCTGCTGGTTCAAGGTGAGGCCGGGCGGCAGGGTTTGCGCGGCCGCGGCGGCCGCCAGCGCTTGCGCGCTGCCCGCGTTGATGCCGCCCATGGCCAGCGCCAGGTTGCGCGTGCCATAGCGTACCGACTCGCTCAGGATGAAAGCCTTGTCGGTCGCGGCCGTGATCGTGCCTTCCGAATAGAGCTGGGTGATGCCGGCGCAGTGCGCGCCGGCGGCGCACTCCCCGATCGAGATCGTGCCCGGGCCGAAAATGGTGTCGCCGGCGGCGGGCGCCAGCATGTCCAGCCAGCCATTGGAAACGGCGACCACGCTGCGCTGGCGGGGGAGGAAGACGTAGCCGTCGCGCGAATCCCAGGAGACATCGCCCTGGCCCAGGGTATTGATGCCCGCGCCCTGTTCGATGGTGATCCCGCCCCGGGGATCCCCGGTGACCAGGAAGACCTGGGCCGCCTTCAGCACCGCGCCGTCGCGCAGAGTAATGGCGCGCGTGCCCGTCCCCGAGGTGCCGAAGTCGACCATGTTGGCGTCCTGGGTCGCATCCAATCCAAAACGCGCCGTGGGCAGCGCACCCACGCCCAGGGTGGACGCCCCGATTCCGTTCAACACACGGGCATGGACCGAGGTGCCCTCGAAGCCTGCCGTCGGCGCCTGGCCATCGGCCAGGATCTCGATTCGCTCACCCTCCAGCTTCAGGGTGCCGCCATACCCCCCCTTGGCGGGAGCGAAGCGAACGGCGCCGGCCGCCACTTCCAGAGCGTTTTCGCCATCCACGCCCTTGCCCGGCGCCAAGGCCAGGATCTTGGCATCGCGCTCCAGCAGCGGGCGCGGCACGCCGTCGCGGCTGGCCCAGTTCAGCGCGAACTCGGCATAGCTGATTTCGTTGTAGTTCGAATACCGGCGCAGGGTATCGGCCGGCGTCAGGACGGCCGGCGTCGACAGACCGTCGATCAGGGACGTACCTGCATAGCCCAGGCGGACCGGCGCGGTGAACGAGCCGTTGCGCATGGGGCTGACCTCTCCAGGCGCGGCCGTGCTGGCCGCCAATCCGTTCAGCTCCACCCGGAACGCTCCCGGCATCAGCGCGTAAGTGGAGGGCAGCAAGGTGTAGGTACCGGCGGGCAGCCCCGGCACGCCTTGCCCGACCACGATTTGCCGGCCGATCAGCGGATCGCCCGCTCCGGCTTCCGCGGCCACCGGGGCCTGGCTCGCCTGCGCGCCGGGCACGATGGCGTAGACTGGATTGGTCGCCAGGCCCGGCAGCACGAAGCCGTCGCGGGCGCTCTGCACCAAGGGGTTGAGGCGCGCATCGGTCGAGCCGCCGCGTCCCGTCAGGAACGCGGCGCCACGCAGTTCCCCGCCGCCCGACAAGTCGAGCACCGCGCCCTCTTGCACATCGATGCGCTGGGCGGCCAGACCGACCTGCCCGACGCGGCCGGACCCGACGCCATCGTAGGCAACGTCGACACCGTCGTAGAGATAAGTCAGGCCGTCGATCGACCCGCCATAAGGCATGACCAGGCCGGTGGCGCTGACCGAGGTCAGGCTGCCCGGCAGCAGATCCACGCGCTGCACGGCATCGCCGCCAAGGCTGATCTGTCCCAGCGGCGCACGCAGCACGCCGCCCTGTCCGATGTTGGCGGCGCCCAGCGTCAGCCAGCCGAAGACGGAATAGGGAACCGCGGCCTGCGCATCGCCGGTGCGCTCGATCTTCAAGCTGCGCTCAGGATCGAAGCCCGCATTCCCTTGGCCCACCCAGATCTCCGCGCGGGCATGGGTGGCCGGATAGACCTGGCTGGCCGCCAGGAGCAGGTCGCCCGGCACGTTGAGCTTGCTGCGGTCGGCAGCCAGGGACCTCAGGAAGCGCAGGTCGCCCTGGCTGCGCAGCGTGGTGTGGTCGAAGGCGTCTCGCTCGACCGCCCGCGACTCGCCCGATGCCTGCGTGATCGAGCCGCGCGTGCCCAGGCGCACGTTCTCGATCACGTCTATCAGGTAGCCATCGATCGTCAGCGCGGAACCCGGCAGGATCCCAGGCGACAGACTGCCCTGGGGAAAGGGCATGATGTGGTGGTCCAGCTGGTTGCGCGTGGCGCCGGCCAGGCGCACATAGGGCGCCGACAACCGGACCTGCGCGCCGGGCTCGCTGCCTTCCCGCAGGCCCATGAAGCCGGCCGTCATGCGCAGGCCCAGGCCCAGGTCGAGCTCCAGCCCGCCTTCCAGGCTCAGGACGCCATTGACCAGCGCGGACAGCGTGTCGAAGCCGCCCGCCCGGATCGCGTCCGCGCCCAGGCGGCCATGGCCATAGACCAGCGCGGCATCGGCCTGCCCGGGCCGCAAGCCGGCCGGCAGGATCTCGGGAGACTGCTCGCGCACCAGGTGCAGCTCGCGCAGTGCGCGCACAGCATCGTCCGGGTTCTCGGCATTGGCATAGTTCGGCGACTCCAGGGCCACGGCGAGCGTGCCGCCCACGGCGCCGGCCCCCCCGGCGGCGGCGCGCAGCGTGCCGTCCAGGTACAAGCCGTTCTGGCTGCCCAGGTAGATCAGGCCGCCATTGGAGGCGAGCGGCGTATCGCGCCGGCCTTCGATGTCGACGGTTGCGGCGCTGCCCGAAGCATTGAGTTCGGCGCCCGGCCGCAGGATCACGAAGGCGTCCGCCACCTCGGCCAGGGTGGCATCGCGACCGTAGGTGCCGCCAAGCTCGATGCGGCCGCCATCATCGACAAGCCCGTAGCGCAGGCCCTTGGCGTCGCCCGCCACGTAGGCCTGGCCCGACACGTCCAGCACGGCCTCGGATCCGATCCAGATCGAACGGGCATGGCTTTGGGCGAGGCCGGCTTGCCCGAACCCGGCGGGGAGAATTTCGATGGCGCCGCCGTGTGCTTCCAGGCGTCCATCGACCCGGACCTGCCCGTTGGAAAGCAGACGGATCGTTTCGCGGGGATCCACTCGCACGGTGGCGCCCCGGCCTATGCTCAAACTGGCGACTTGCCCTATACCGCGCTCGCCGGCCAGCAGTTCCAGGCTGGCTCCGGCGCGCCGCGTCAGCTGAGCGCCGGCGGGGTCATCCTGCGTCAAGTCCGGAAGCCAGACCGACAAGGCGCCGTCCAGCTCGGCGCCGGAGGCCACCTCGCGTCCCGACTGGGAGTCAAAACGGAGCACCGGCATCGAGACGTCGACCGCCGCCTGCTCCGCCACCGCCAAGCCCCCCATGCCTTGCACCGCGTAGCGCGAAAAACCCAGTTGGAAAGTGTCGGCATCCAGATGCATGGGCGTGCGCACCGCCACCGACTGCGGCAGGCGGCTGCCCGCGGCGAGCACGGTACCCGGCGCAAAGACGGCGTCGACCGGCGACACGGTGCCCGCTTTGTAGACGCCCATCGACGGTGCCACGGCCATGCCCTGGGGAAAGACCGAAGCGGGAACGACCCAGCTCGTGGGGAAGTAATTCGGGCTGGAAATCGCGATGATGACCGTCCCGGCCTCGATGGGCGCCGGGTTGGACCATGCATAGACTCCGATCCAGCGACCATCTTGCGTCTGGATCGTGTAGCTCGAACTTCCCGTCGCCCGCGGCGGCGTCCAGGTGGCGGCCAGAGTCAGCCAACTGCTCGGGTCACTGGAGGTCACTCGCGGCGCCGAACCCAGGATCTCGCCCGCCGCGGCATGCGTGCGGGTGTACTGGTAATCCAGCGGCAGGACCGCGCCGGCCGCGATCGTGAAGGCCTCGTCCGTGACCAGGTCCACCAGCGAGGTCTCGCCCTCGCGCAGAACGCCGTCGCTGCCCTGCACCTGTCCGCCGATCACGATCGCCTCGCCGGACCGCAGCGACAGGCGCCCCCCGCCCTTGACACCGTATCCGCGGATCTCGCCCTCCAACGCCAGCTTCCCGCCCGCCGCACCCGAGGCCGCATAGGCATTCGCATGCAGGGACACGCTGCCGCCGCGCCCGCCGGACAGCGTCCCGCCATCGGCCTTGAGCGTCGCGCCCGAGGACACGTCCACCAGGCTGCCCGCCTCCAGCAACACATCGCCGGAGCTGGCCAGCAAGATCTGCCCGCCATCCACATAGGGCATTCCACCCGCGGAGGTCTTGTCCTGCCACAGGTTGGTCCACATGCCCCGGGCATCCAGGGTCACGCCTTCGCCGATGAGGGTACGCGCCTCGTAGGCCTGGGGCGGAGCGGACGCAATCGGCGCCTCCACCCATCCGCCATTCGCACCCGTCTGGCGGCTGACCATGTTGCCCAGCACGATACTGCCGCCCCGCGCCGTCAGGTCGGCCAGCACGTCCACCTGGGTCGCATGCAGCCCGATCTCGCCGCCCGGCGCGACGCCCACCGCCTCGCGCACTTCTATGCCGCCGGAGGCGTAGACCTTCAGGCCGCCGAGCGCCAGGCTGTCCAGCCACGCCGCCTCGAGCCCTATGCCGGAGTCCGGCGCGGAGCCGTCGCCGATCACCACACGTTCGACCACGGCGTCCGGGCTGTACCGCAGGTCACGGGTTTCCTTGTCGTAGACCGGCCGCAGATTGCCCACGATCAGCTCGGCCCGCCGCGCGGCCGCCGTCTGCGCCTGACGATACCCGTCCAGCCCAGCCTCGCGCGCGCGCACCTGGCGATCGCCCTGGTAGGTGCTGGTCTCGATGTCGCCCTGCAGCGTCGCCGCAGCCGTCGCCACCACCAGCCGGCCGCCGTCGCGGCCCACCGTATAGCCATTTTCCAGGCGCCGCAGCGGTGCGATGATCGGGTTGTAGAAATTCTCTTTCGCCGCATCGCCCCAGCGCGAAGCGTCGGTCTCGAAACCCCGGTACAAGCCGGTGTACAGCAAGTCGCCCGGCGCGGTGGAGGCCGCGTACAGATTGCCGTCCGAACCCTTCAGCCAGGTCCGGTTGACCCATCCCGTCTGCACGTCCAGGGTTCCCCCCGACAGATTGATGCGCGCCCCGCGCTGCGTGATCACGTCCGAGCCGCTGAACTTCACCGTGCCGCCCTGGGCCGACCACTCGCCTATGCCATGGCCGGTGATGCCCAGGTAGCCCCCCACCTCCAGCAGGCCGCCTGCCGTATACCAGCGGTCGCTCTCGTAGCCGTTGGTGCCGGCGCGCACCAGGACCAGGTCGCGGCGATCGAGCCAGATCTCGCTGTTGCGCAGCTTGTCGCCTTCGCGGTTAACCGGGGTGTCGCGCTGCTCGAAGCCTTGCACGTTGATCAGTACGTTGTTGGCCTCCATGGCGATGCGTACCCCCACGTGGCCGGACACGTCGATATCCGCCCCGTCGCGCACCTGCGTGCCGCCCGCCGCCTCGACGTAGACCTGGCCGCCGGTGGCCAGGGTCAGGCTGCCGCGTTCGAAACCGACGGTGCCGCCGCTGTCGATCTGCACCAGCGACTGGTCGCGGCGGTCCGCGATCTCGCCTTTCTCCTGCACCAGGGCTTCGCGCTGCACGTCCAGCGCCGTGGTCGCGCTCTCGTCGAGCAGGATGCTCGTCACGCTGCCTTCGCCCAGCACCACACTGCCCTCGGCATGCTCCGCGCCGCTGCGCAGGTGCACCGTGCCCCGCGTATGCACCGAGGTGGTCGACACGACGACCCCCTCCTGGCGCACCTCCTTGCCCACCAGGCTGATGTCTCCGGTCTTGGCCTGGATCAGGCCCCGGTTCACCACCCTGCCGGTCCCGCCTTCCTGCGCCGACAGCGCCTGCACTACCTGGCCCCGCGTCGTGGAGCCCTGGTTCGCGTCGGTACCCATACCCTTCCTGATCACGAAGGCATCGCCGGCCGATAGAACCACCTGGCCGCCATCGGTCGTGATCTGGCCCGCGTTGTGCACCTCGCCGCCCAGCAGCAGCACATAGCCGCCGCCCTCGGTCACCGTCTGCGGAACGTGCGTGGCGATCCGCGCCCCCCGCTCCACCACCACCTGCCCCGTCGCCGCGCCATGGCTGTTGCCGCTAGCCGTCGTTTCCAGGTCATTGGCGAAGCTCGGGATGTACCCGCTGCCCTGCGCCTCGCTGTACAGCCCCTTCTTGAACTGGCTGTCGGTCATCCC
>NZ_JBBUKU010000008.1:0-56774 GCF_038066655.1 Pigmentiphaga sp. YJ18
GTCGCGTGATACCCCACCGCCGTGCTGCCCTGGCCCTGCGCCGACGAGTCCGCCTGCGCCAGGCCCGCTTCGTTCGTACGCACATAGCGGATACCCATGCCATTGGCATCGGTGTTCGACTGGCTCGTGTCACCCGCGATGTTGTTGAACGTATTGCCCAGCTGCGTCACGTTCTGGTTCGTTTCATACAGCTGCGATCCGTTCACCGCATCCGTACTCGTCGCCGACAACTCCCCTTGCGACACGTTGGTGATCCGCGTCCCCCCTGTAGCCCCGCCGTCGGTCGATGGCGTACCCGCCAGCGTGATCGTGTCTTTCGCATCGCCCACGTTGCCGTCGTACTGCACGGCACGGTCGCCCAGGTTGTCCACGTTCGTAGCCACCGCTTGCAGCTGGCTGACGTTCACCGCATCGCTCGCCTGCGCACCCGCTGCCACGTTCGTAACCCGGCGCTCGTTGTTCACGCTGCCTACACTGACCTCGCCCACGGGCGTTGCGCCAGCAATCGTACCCGTGCCCGGGTTGTAGGCCGCCATGCCCAGGGTACTGCCGTCAGCCACGGAGTTCGCACCCAAGGCCACGCTGCCCGCGTGGCTCGCCTGCGCTTCACGTCCCAGAGCCAGGGCGCTGTCGGCCGTCGCCGTCGCGTTGTAGCCCACCGCCGTGCTGCCTTGACCCTGTGCCGACGAATCCGCCTGCGTCAAGCCTGCTTCATTCGTGCGTACATAGCGGATACCCAGGCCATTGGCATCCGTGTTCGCCTGACTCGTGTCACCCGCGATGTTGTTGAACGTGTCGCCCAGCTGCGTCACGTTCTGGTTCGTCTCGTACAACTGCGAACCATTGACCGCATCCGTGCTCGTGGCCGACAACTCGCCTTGCGAGACGTTCGTGATCCGCGTACCGCCCGTGGCGCCGCCGTCGGTCGACGGTGTACCCGCCAGCGTGATCGTGTCTTTCGCATCGCCCACGTTGCCGTCGTACTGCACGGCCCGATCGCCCAGGTTGTCCACGTTCGTGGCCACCGCTTGCAGCTGACTCACGTTTACCGCATCGGTCTCTGCCGCACCCGCCGCCACGTTCGTAAGCCTTCGTTCGTTGCCGGCGCTACCCACACTGACCTCGCCCACCGGCGTTGCGCCAGCGATCGTACCTGTGCCCGGGTTGTACGCCCCCGTACTCAGCGTGCTGCCGTCGGCCACCGAGTTCGCACCCAAGGCCACACTGCCTGCGTGACTCGCCTGCGCTTCACGCCCCAGCGCCAGCGCGTTGTCGGCCGTGGCCGTCGCGTTGTAGCCCACCGCCGTGCTGCCTTGACCTTGTGCCGATGCGTCGCTGGGCGTCAAGCCGGCTTCATTCGTGCGTACATAGCGGATACCCAGGCCATTGGCATCCGTGTTCGCCTGGTTCGTATCACCGGTAATATTGGTCAGCGTGTCGCCCAGCTGCGTCACGTTCTGGTTCGTTTCATACAGCTGCGATCCGTTTACCGCATCCGTACTCGTCGCCGACAACTCCCCTTGCGACACGTTGGTGATCCGCGTCCCCCCTGTAGCCCCGCCGTCGGTCGATGGCGTACCCGCCAGCGTGATCGTGTCTTTCGCATCGCCCACGTTGCCGTCGTACTGCACGGCACGGTCGCCCAGGTTGTCCACGTTCGTGGCCACCGCTTGCAACTGACTCACGTTCACCGCATCGGTCGCCGCCCCACCCGCCGCCACGTTCGTGACCCGGCGCTCGTTGCCGGCGCTGCCGACACTGACCTCGCCCACTGGAGCCGTCCCGGCAATCGTGCCCGTGCCCGGGTTGTACGCGCCCGTACTCAGCGTACTGCCATCGGCCACGGAGTTCGCACCCAGCGCCACGCTGCCCGCGTGGCTCGCCTGCGCTTCACGGCCCAGCGCCAACGCGCTGTCGGCCGTCGCCGTGGCGTTGTAACCCACCGCCGTGCTGCCTTGACCTTGTGCCGACGCGTCGCTGGGCGTCAGCCCTGCTTCGTTCGTCCGTACATAGCGGATGCCCAGGCCGTTCGCATCGGTATTCGCCTGGCTGGTGTCACCCGCGATGTTGTTGAACGTGTCGCCCAGCTGCGTCACGTTCTGGTTCGTCTCGTACAACTGCGATCCGTTGACGGCTTCCGTACTCGTGGCCGACAGATCACCCGCCGCCACATTACTGATCGTCGACGCATTGCCGCCCGGATTCAGCGTCACGCTCTCGTAGTTCACGCTGCCATCCGGATTGCGGTCGTACTGCACCGCTCCCTCGTTCAGGGTTTCGACCGCCTGGTTCGTCGCATACAGCTGCGATCCGTTTACCGCGTCCGTGCTCGTGGCCGATACCCGGCCCGCCGCCACGTTCGTGATCGTACGCTCGGTGCCCACCGAGCCAACGCTCACCGTGCTGGACGGCGTCGTTCCGGCGAAGTCATACGTCGTCCCCGCTATCGTCCCGCTCGCCGTGCCGACCGCCGCGGCCGTTACCGAGTCGGCTCCGAGCGCCACACTATCCACATGGTTGGCCTGCGCATCCCGGCCCAAGGCCAGTGCGCTGGTCGCCGTGGCCGTCGCGTGATACCCCACCGCCGTGCTGCCCTGGCCCTGCGCCGACGAGTCCGCCTGCGCCAGGCCCGCTTCGTTCGTCCGTACATAGCGGATGCCCATGCCGTTGGCATCGGTGTTCGCCTGGCTCGTGTCACCGGTAATATTGGTCAGCGTGTCGCCCAGCTGCGTCACGTTCTGGTTCGTTTCATACAGCTGCGAACCGTTGACGGCTTCCGTACTCGTGGCCGACAGCTCGCCCGCCGCCACGTTGCTGATCGTCGTCGGGTTGCCGCCCGGATTGAGCGTCACGCTCTCGTAGTTGACGCTGTCGTCCGGATTGCGGTCGTACTTCACCGCAACCTCGCTCACGGTTTCAATGGCCTGGTTGGTCGCATACAACTGCGATCCATTGATGGCATCCGTGCTCGTGGCCGATATCCGCCCCGCCGCCACGTTCGTGATCGTGCGCTCGGCTCCCGCCGCGCCCACGCTTACCGTGCTGGCCGGAGCCGTTCCCGCGAAGTCGTAGGTCGTCCCGTCTATCGTCCCGCTGGCCGTGGCCACGGCGGCCTCGGTCACCGAACCCGAACCCAGCGCCACGTCATCGGCGTTCGTAGCGATCGAATTGGACCCCAGCGCCACCCCGTTGGTCGCCTGCGCCGCGGCCGTGTCGCCGAGGGCCAACGCCCCCGCCGCCGCAGCCGACGAGCTGTTGCCCAGCGCGACCGCGCCCTGTCCGAGAGCCTTGTTCGCATTGCCGATGGCAACGGCGCCATTGGCGGCGGTATCTCCGAGCTCGTCGCCTGCGGCCGTATTGTTCGCACCAAGCGCGACCGCACCGGTACCATTGGCCGTATTGGGATCGCCCAGCGCCACCGCGCCATCCCCGATGGCGCGTTGGTCCCGGCCGATCGCCACGGCGCCGCCGTTCGCGGTGGCGGCATTGGCCGACGTGGAACCAGACCCCATGGCCACGTTCTGCCCGATCGCGCCTGTCCCCACACCATATCCAATGGCGATATTGTTCCCATTGCCACTGGCCGTCGATGCTTCGCGGCCGATGGCGATGTCATTCAAGCCTCGGGCCATGGCCCCATGGCCCTGTGCAATCGAATAGTCCTGCTCGGCCTGCGCCAGGGCTCCCAACGTTATGCTGGACACTCCCCTGGCATTCGAAGCGCCGCCAATGGCGACCGAGTCTTCGGCATGCGCGTTCGCCCCTTCCCCTGAAGCGCTACCCGCACCGATCGCGGTAGCGTTCAGACCGGCCGCGGTCGAATTTGTGCCTATGGCGACGGCTCCGTCGCCGGTGGCCTGGGTTACCGCGCCGAAGGCCGTCGCACCATCCCCGGAAGCCACGGCCTGTACGCCGAAGGCGGAAGAGGCGTCGCCACTGGCTTTGGAACTCAGCCCATACGCGGACGAAAAATCGCTGGACGCCAGTGCCTGCACACCCACGGCGGTTGATCCATGCCCGGCCTGCGTAGCCACATACTGGCCGACGACCAAGGTTTGCCCTGTAATGGCCGTGTATTTCGAACTCAGCGTCGAATCCAGGGCCAGCCGGTTGACGTCGTCACCGCCAATGGCCACCGACGAATCCCCCGACGCCTGGACGTTTGCCCCCAAGGCAAAGGATTGGTCGCCGCTGGCCGTGGCCCGTTCGCCAATTGCAACGCTTTGTCCATTGGGAGTGGCGGTCTGCGATGCTGTGGAAGCACTCCGCCCGATCGCAACGGAGCCGCTGTTTGCCGCGTTGGAACCTGTCCCGATCGCAACCGCGCCCGACCCGGCTGCCGTGGGAGCTCCCGTCTGTGCATTTCCGGGCGCACCGCCGATCGCTACCGAGTTCAGGCCGCTGGCATTGGCGTAGTTGCCGATCGCCGTACTGGACGTGTTGCCCGCACTGGAAAAATTCCCGATGGCTGTCGAAAATTCCGCGGCTGCATTGGAGGAATTGCCTATGGCCATGGCGTTGCGCGCCTGCGCCTGTGACCAGTTGCCTATGGCGCCTGCATAGTCGGCCGTAGCCCTGGCATTGTTGCCGTAGGCAAGGGCGTCGGCCCCTACCGCGCGAGCGGTCCGGCCGATGGCAACGCCAGATAGGTTCCCCGTTCCATCGGTAAACGCCATTTCACCGATTGCCACGTCGCCGTTTCTCGTCGCGACCGCCTGGCTGCCGATCGCAACGGATTGCGCGCCTTGCGCTCGGGAACGCCCGCCGATGGCGATGCCATTCGGACCCGTCGCCTGGGCTCCCGAGTCGGCCGTATTGGAAGAATTGTCTCCGCCAATGGCGATACTGCCGGCACTGGTCGCGCGGGTCCATTGCCCCACTGCCGTGGCACTCGTTCCAGTCGCCTGGGCCTGCATCCCCACCGCCGTCGCGCGGTTGGCGGCCGTCGAGGAATAGCCTAGCGATACAGCGCCCGCGCCGGTCGCTCTGGCGAACGGCCCCATGACTTGCACTGCCAGGTAATTACCGCCGTTTGCCCCGCAGCCGATGACGTTGGACCATATACCCGATCCGTCGACAGGATTGACCGTTTCCGACGCAGCATGGTTGATGCCATCCGGGCCCGCTCCCGACGGTGGGTTGCTGCAGCTTCCATAATAGGTCGTTGCATCCGCGGGCAAGGGCAAGCCCATCATCAAGCCAGTCACAAGCACGGTCAGCCCCGTACCTAACACCGCGCTCGCGACTGCTTGCCCTCCCTTCTCCCGGCTACGTCCCGCACGAGACGGCTTTCCTCTGGCCGCGGTATTTTCATCGACGGCGACCCACGCTCCCGTCGTCTCGTTCCAAACCGTCTTGTAGATCTTGTTCATGGATGTCAGCCCTGTCTGATGTAGCCGGTTCCGGCAGCCGATCAGGACATCCAGCACTACGGGCGGTGACAAACCGTTTCAAGCCGATTCAGGACAACGAGACGTTCGATCGTACGACTGTTGCTGGCGGGCGGATGGTCAAGCGAAGGAAAGGCCCCAAGCATTAGTTCTACCAACACACCGATTACCACCCCAATGGCTTTGAACCCTCCCCCGTGGTACTTGAGCCCGATACCGCCTTTACCCAATTTGATGTATGGGTTTCTCGGAACTTAGATTACGGAGTTCGCCCCCGATCGGATAGGCAATCCACCCGATGATTATCATCGGTCACCACAAGCCAAAAACATTCGTACGATGCGGTTACCTTGACCCCTCAATGAGAATTGCTTCCATCCAATTTTTTGCCGGATATTTGTCATCAGGTACGCATGAGCAGGGTTTATTCGTCCACGAGCCTCGCGTGTCGACGGCAAGAAAAGCAGGCCGCCCGGCCGCTCCTGCCTGCCCATTCGATGTTGAGAAGGAGACCGCCACTGCATGGATTTTCTGGCAACCGCACGCCTTTACACCCGGGTCGTGGAACTCGGCAGCATGTCAGCCGCCGCGCGCGAATTCGAGATGGGACAACCCGCGGTCAGTGAACGCATCGACAGGCTGGAGAAATACCTCAGCACCAAGCTGCTGATGCGCAGCGCGCGGACGCTCGCCTGCACCCACGAAGGACAGCTCTTCTATGATCACAGCAAGGCCCTGCTTGCACTGGCAGAAACCGCCATCGCCTCGGTCTCGATCCGAGGAAAGGAAAACCTGATCCGGGGCCCCGTACGCATCGCGTCGGCGCACTGCCCCGGGGAAATTCTCCTTCCATCGATCCTCATGCGCGCCCGGATGAAGCACCCCGAACTGCGTATCGACCTCGTCTTGAACGACACGATCGTCGATCCGATCACCGAGGGTGTCGACATCTCCCTTCGTCTTGGCCACGTGGGTGAAGGCAGGTTTGTCGCCTACCCCCTCGGCAACGTCCGGCGCGTTCTCGTGGCCGCGCCTTCATTCCTGAAACACGCCGGATCCATCAGCGTGCCGTCCGACCTGTCCAACCATCCCTTCATCCGTTCCAAGGGGACGTTCGCCAACGAGCAGCTTCCGTTGATCACTGCGCGTCAAGACACCGAGTTCGTGCGCATCCAGACGATGGTCACCACCAGTCATTGGCGGCCACTGTATGAGTTGTTGATCGCCGGCGGCGGGATCGGCGTGCTGCACTACGCGGCTTGCGCAAATGCGGTTAGAAGCGGAGCACTGGTCCGGGTCCTGCCCAGCCACTCGATTCCCGAGCTGCCGTTTCATGCCCTCGTGCAAGGTTTTCGTCCCGCATCCCCCAGGATCCGGGCCGTCCTGGAAATCCTCAAGACGGAAATTCCCCTGGCGCTCCAACAGGCGTCCGCGCCGCTTGCCGAGGAATGATGCCGTGTCTGGGCGGCACGACAAAAAAACCCGCGATCTCGTGAAAGATTCGCGGGTTTTTTGATGTACCAGAGAGATTCTGGAGAAATCCTGGTGCCGTCGGCGAGACTCGAACTCGCACAGCTTTCGCCACTACCCCCTCAAGATAGCGTGTCTACCAATTTCACCACGACGGCTTGCGTGAGCCCGCTAGTATATAACATTTGCGGGCTCATCAGCGGGATTCCCTTCAGTTTTTCTGGGCGGGCGCCTCGGGCTGGGCAGGCGCGGCCGGCGGCGTGGCGGGCACGGACGGGACCGACGCATCGGGGGCGGCCGGGACCGGTGCGGGCGTGCTGCCGGGAACCGCGGGCACGGACAGGTCGCTGGGATGGCTTTCCATGACGCCGCCCTGCGAGGCGGCCGGAGCCGGACGGCCCAGGTAGGCCAGCGCGGCGGTGGAGATGAAGAAGACGACCGCCGCCCACTTGGTGGTGCGCGACAGGAAGTTGGCCGCGCCGGCGGCGCCGAACAGGCTGCCGGCGGAGCCGCCGCCGAAGGCGGAGCCCATGTCGGCACCCTTGCCCTGTTGCAGGAGGACCAGGACGATGATCGTCAGGGCGGAAATGACCTGCATGATCAGCAGGACGGTAAGTGTTACGGACATTCAAGCACTCCGGGTTGTTGCGCCCGCCTCGGCGATGCGCAGGAAGTCTTCGGCCACCAGCGAGGCGCCGCCTATCAGGCCGCCGTCGATGTCGGGCATGGCGAACAGTTCGGCGGCATTGGCCGCCTTGACGCTGCCGCCGTACAACACACGCACGCCGGCGCAGTCGACGCCCTGGAGCGCGGCCCGGATGGCGGCGTGCACTTCCTGGGCCTGTTCGGGGCTGGCGGTCTTGCCGGTGCCGATCGCCCAGACGGGTTCGTAGGCGATGACCATGGCGGCCACGGCTTCACGGCCCAGGGCCAGCACGGGCTTGAGCTGTTCGTCGATGACCGCCAGGGTACGGCCTGCTTCGCGCTCGGCCAGGGTCTCGCCCACGCAGACGACGGGGGTCAGGCCCGCGCCCAGCGCGGCCTTGGCCTTGTCGGCCACGAGCTGGCTGGTTTCACCGTGCAGGCTGCGCCGCTCGGAATGGCCGGCCAGCACGTAGCGGCAGCCGAAATCGGCCAGCATGGCGCCGGACACTTCGCCAGTGTAGGCGCCCTGCGCATGGACGCTGATGTCCTGGGCGCCCCAGGCGATGTCGGAATCGGTCAGCGCGGACTCGGCCTGGGCCAGGTACGGAAACGGCACGCAGACGCCGACGTCGCAGGCGGCGGCCCCGGAGGACTGGTTCCAGCCGCTGCGTATGGCCGAGAGCAGCTGGCCGTTGGTGGCCAGCGCGCCGTGCATCTTCCAGTTGCCCAGCACCAGGCGGCGAATGTTCTGTTTAGTTGCCATCGACAAGAATCGAAAAATGCCCGCGCGGACAAAAATATGCGGGCAAAACCTCGATTGTATCGGCTCCAGCGCGCGGCTGCAGCCGATGTCGCAAAAAATGCTGGGCGCGAAGCGCGTAGGGGGGCTAAACCGTCAGCACGATCTTCCCGACGTGCTCGCCCGACTCCATCATGGCGTGGGCCTTGTCCGCCTCGCGCAGCGGGAAAGTGGCGTAGACCACGGGCTTCAGTCTGCCGGACTCGAACAGCGGCCAGACGTTCTGGCGCAGCGCGGCCGCCACCTCGCCCTTGAACTGCGCCGAACGCGGGCGCAGGGTGGAACCGGTGATGGTCAGGCGCCGGCTGAGCACCCGGGCGAAGTCGATCTCGCCCTTCGCGCCGCCCAGCAGCGCAATCAGCACGATGCGGCCGTCTTCGGCCAGGCAGTGGATGTCGCGCGCGACGTAGTCGCCGGCCACCATGTCCAGGACCACGTCCACGCCCCGGCCGTCGGTCAGGCGCTTGATTTCCTGCACGAAATCCTGGGTGCGGTAGTTGATCCCGGCGGTGGCGCCGAGCTTCTCTACCGCGGCGACGCGCTCGTCGTTGCCCACCGTGGCATACACCGGATGGCCCAGCGCCTTGGCCAGCTGGACGGCCGTGGTGCCGATGCCGCTGGCGCCGCCGTGCACCAGCAGCGACTCCTGGCCCGACAGCCGGCCGCGCATGAAGACGTTGCTCCAGACGGTGAAGTAGGTTTCGGGCAGGCCGGCGGCCTCGATCATGCTCAGGCCCTTGGGCACGGGCAGGCACTGGGTGGCCGGCACGGCGCAGTATTCGGCGTAGCCGCCGCCATTGACCAGCGCGCAGACCGCGTCCCCCACCGCGAAACCGGAGGCCCCCTCGCCCAGCGCGGCCACGGTGCCCGCCACTTCCAGCCCCGGCAGGTCGGAAGCGCCCGGAGGCGGCGGATAGGTCCCGCGGCGCTGGGCCACGTCCGGGCGGTTGACGCCGGCGGCGGCAACCTGGATCAGGATTTCGCCGGCGCCGGGCGCCGGCGTGGGGCGCTCGGCAGCCTGCAGGACTTCGGGCCCGCCGGGGCGGGTAATTTCGATGACGATCATGGCGCGGTTTCCCGTTTTTCTGGTCGTGAAGGCGGTCATCATATACGGCTATGTATACGGTTATGCCACCCCTACTCCCATCAGGGTCTTAAGCCGCGCCAAGGGGCATGCCCCCTCCCTGGAGTCACCATAGCCAAGTCGAATACCGACGACGGATAAATTCATTCTCTTTTCGGGGGCGGATTGCCTAGACTTGCATGGGTCAGCATTCCGCCCGCATCTCGTCCGGGCGCATCCCCACAAGAGAGTAGACATGAGCACACAAGCCAAAGTCGTCGAAGGCAAGGCCACTCCCCGCGGCAAGTATCCCCACATCAAGCGCGCCGGCGACTTCCTGTTCGTCTCGGGCACCAGCTCGCGCCGCTCCGACAATACGCTGGCCGGCGTGGAAGTGGACGCCATGGGCACGACCAAGTTCGACATCCGCGCCCAGACCCGCGCGGTGCTCGAGAACATCCGCGACATCCTGGGCACCGCCGGCGCCTCGCTGTCCGACGTCGTCGAGATCGGCACCTTCCTGGTCGACATGAGCGACTTCGGTGGCTACAACGAGGTCTACGGAGAATTCTTCGACTACGACGGTCCGGCCCGCACCACGGTGGCCGTGCACCAGCTGCCCCACCCGCACCTGCGCATCGAGATCAAGGCGGTCGCCTACAAGCCCCTCTGATCCCGCCACGACAACACCAGACATCAAGCCCATCATGAAAATCGACATGCACGCCCACCACTTCCCGCGCATCACGCGGGAAGAAGCCGCCGCCCTGAGCGTCGAGCGCGCGCCCTGGCTGCAGGTGGCGCCGGACGGCAAGACCGGCGACATCATGCGCGCCGACAAGCCCTTCCGTCCCGTCTACGACGCGTTGTGGGATCCGCAGGCGCGCCTGGCCGAGATGGACGCCCAAGGCGTGGACATCCAGATCACCTGCGCCACGCCCATCATGTTCGGCTACGAGTTCGCGCCCGAGAAGGTCCTGCCCTGGGCCCAGCGCATGAACGACCTGGCGCTGGAGTTCTGTGCCGCCGCACCCAAGCGCCTGGTGGCGCTGGCGCAGGTACCACTGCAGGATATCGACGCCGCCTGCCGCGAAGCCTCGCGCGCCAAGGCCACGGGCCACCACGGCGTGCAGATCGGCAACCACCTGGGCGACCGCGACCTCGACGACGAGGGCCTGGTCACGTTCCTGCAGCACTGCGCGAACGAAGGCATCCCGCTGCTGGTCCACCCGTGGGACATGATGGGCGGCAACCGCATGAAGCAGTGGATGCTGCCCTGGCTGGTGGCCATGCCCGCCGAAACGCAGCTCGGCATTCTGTCGCTGATCCTGTCGGGCGCCTTCGAGCGCATCCCCGAGTCGCTGAAGATCTGCTTCGCCCACGGCGGCGGTTCGTTCGCCTTCATGCTGGGCCGCGTGGACAACGCCTGGAAGCATCGCGACATCATCCGCAAGGACTGCCCGCGCCTGCCCTCGGAATACGTCAAGCGCTTCTACGTCGATTCGGCCGTGTTCGATCCGGGCGCGCTGCGCCTGCTGGCCGACGTGATGGGCACCGACCGCATCATGCTGGGCTCGGACTACCCCTTCCCGCTGGGCGAACAGTCCATCGGCAAGCTGGTGGCCGAACAGCCCGGTTTCAGCGACGCCGACAAGCGCGCGATCTACGCCGACAACGCGGTCGAATTCTTCGGCCTGCAAGCCCTGGTACGCTGACCTCTTCCCACCCCCACAAGGAAATGCCATGAGTTTCGTCACTGCGTTGCGGCGCACATCGGTCGCTATGGCCGCCGGCCTGACCCTGGCCGGCGCGAGTATGCATAGCGCCCATGCCGAATACCCCGAGCGGCCGATCCGCCTGATCGTCCCCTCGCCCCCGGGCGACGGATCGGACGTCCTTGCCCGCAATGTAGGCAAGGCCATGGGCGACGTGTTGGGTCAGAGCCTGGTGATCGAAAACAAGCCAGGCGCAGGCGGCAGCATCGCCTCGGACATCACCGCCAAGGCAGCCGCCGACGGTTATACGGTGCTGCTGGGCAACGCCAGTACCCACGCCGTCACGCCAGGGCTCTATAGCAAGCTGCCCTATGATTCCGAGAAAGCCTTCAGCACCGTCTCGCTGCTGGCCAGCGCACCCAATGTGCTGGTTGTCAACCCCGCGCTGCCGGTCAAGAACATCGGCGAGTTCATTGCCTACGCCAAGGCCAACCCCGGCAAGCTCAACGTCGGGTCGGGCGGCAATGGTAGCCTGTCGCACCTCTCTGCCATCCTCTTCAACTCCATGGCCGGCATAGATATCCCGCACGTACCCTACAAGGGCGCGGCGCCTGCCGTCACCGCCGTCATGGGCGGGGAAATCTCGGCGCTGATGATCAACATCCCGACCGTGTCGCAGCAAATCCAGGCCGGCAAGCTGCGGGCGCTGGCAGTCAGCAGCCTGGAGCGTTCACCGGCGTTGCCCGACGTGCCGACGCTGAACGAGTCGGGGCTCAAGGGCTACAACACCGAAGCCTGGTTCGGCCTGTTCGTGCCGGCCGGAACCCCGGCCCCGGCCATCGCCAAACTGCAATCGGCCGCCGCCGCGGCGCTCAAGAACGAAGCGGTGCTGACCAACATCCGCAACATGGGCGCGGTGCCCAAGGATCTGAAAGGTCAAGCCTTCGCCGACTTCGTCAAGGCCGAAGCCACCAAATACCGGGCCATCATCAAGCAAGCCGACGTCCGCATCGACTAAAGCCAGTCCCGCGCACCGGTCAGAACCGGTGCGCGATCCCCATCGCGATCTGCCTGCGCCAGGCATCGCCCACCGTCGCCCCCGCCGTGGAGAACAGCCGGAATTCGGTCCGGTTGGCGTACACGTACAGCCAGGTCCTCTTGGACAGATCGTAGACATAGGCCAGGCCGTAGTTCTCGATCTTCGAACCGGTCGTCCACTGGTATCCCAGCAGCACCCTTCCCGCTCCCACCGGCACCTTCACGCCAACCTGATAGGCATGGTCGCGATCGTGCGTGGCCGCGAAACGGGTCGCCCCGTTGGCCCCCGGATCCACCGTCGGATCGTTCAGCCGGCCGTATCCGCCGTAGAGCGTGAACGTGCCGAAGTCATGGTTCACACCCACTTGCAGGTTGCTGGGCTTGCCCCGCGCGCCGGCCGTGCTGGCGGGCATGACGTACTGGTAGCTGACCGCCGCCTTGAAGCGGCCGCCGTCGTATCGCAGGCCCAGGTCCGCCATCCTGTTGTTGCGGTTGCCGCCGGCCACTTCCGCATCGGCCGTCTGCACGCTGTAGCCCAGGCCGGCCTGCACGCCCGCCCAGCGGGGCGAGAAATAATAGGCGGCGTTGTTGACGCGGGACGTGGTGCCGAAATCGCCGGTGTTGTAGGCGGCCGTCGTGGTTACCGCGGCTTGCTGGAAGCTGGGCCCGAACGGGCTCATCATGCCGGCGGTGAACAACAGCCCGAGATTGGCCATCCGCCCAAGCTGGATCTGGCCAAACTGCCGGCTCGACAGCCCCACATAGCTGGACCGGCCAAACAGGCGCCCGAAGGCCTGCTGCCCATTGTCGCCCGTGAAGCCATTCTCCAGCACGAAGTTGGCCTTCCAGCCGTTGCCCAGGTCCTCGGTGCCGCGCAGCCCCCAGCGCGAGGCCACGCTAAGCGAGGGATTGATCGCATTGATCGTGCCCTTGCCCTGCGTCTCGTCGGACAGGTAGCCGTTGTCGAGAATTCCGTACATCGTCACGCTGCCCTGCGCCAACGCGGACGCGCAGGGGACGAGCGCCAGCGCGACGCCGGCGAGAGACCGGATCGTGGCCATCGATTTCTCCAGTAGGAAGGAAGGGGGGGCGGCGCGGGGCAAGCCGCGCCGGGAACGCGGCTATTGCGCCTGAAGTCCGGCGATCTCGACCAGGCGCCGGACCTTGGCCTTGTCGGCGGCGATGAAGGCCCGGTATTCCTCGGGCGAGCCCTTGTACAACTGGGTGCCGTACTCGGCCAGCCGGGCCTTCAGCTCGGCCGACGCGACGACCTTCTGCAGCGCGCGGCTCAAGGTTTCCTGGATGGCAGCGGGCGTGCCCGCCGCCACGTACAGCGCGGTCCAGTTGCCCGCCTTCAGGTCCGGCAGGCCGAGCTGCGTGGTCGTCGGAACGCCGGGAACCGAGGCCAGCGGCTGGTCGGCCATGACGGCCAGCGCGCGCAGCTTGCCGGCGGCCACTTGCGGGCCGACCACCTGGCTGCTGTCCATCAGTACGTCGATCTGGCCGCCCGCGACGGCCGTGACCGACTCGCCGCTCCCTTTGTACGGAACCTTGACGATGTCCAGGCCGTAGCTCGCCTTCAGCGTTTCCATGCCCAGGTGCAGGGTGCCCGCCGCCCCATAGTTCAGGACGCCGGGCCGGGCTCGCGCATAGGCGATCAGTTCATCCAGCGTCCTGACCGGCAGGCTGGCCCTTACCACCAGCACCGACGGCGTGTTGGTGGCCAGGCCCACCGGCGCGAGCTGCCTGTCCGGATCGTAGGGCAGGTGCTTGTACAGCAGGGTATTGACGATCTGCGTGCCCACGGTGCCCAGCAGCAGGGTGTAGCCGTCGGCCGGGTAGCCCAGCATTTCCTTGACCCCCAGCACACCGCCGGCTCCCCCCCGGTTCTCCACGACCACCGTCTGGCCCAGCACGTCGCCCAGGCTCTTGCCGATCTGCCGGGCGGCGAAATCCGAATTGCCGCCCGCGCCAAAAGGCACGATCAGGCGCAAGGGCCGGTCCGGATACGTCTGGGCCAGCGACGCGCCGGCACAGGAGAACAATACGACCATCCACAACAATCTCGACAAGCGCACAGGAATCTCCTTGGCTGACCACGATGATGTGTCTCCTCCTCCCCCGCCCCGGGCCCTAATCCGCCATGGCGCGCTCCGGGGCAGTGGGATTGATGCGCGCATAGTTGGCCTTCTTGAACTCGCCCCAGACGAAAGGCTTGTCCCGCGGCATGGAGGTATGGAAATCCTCGGGCGCCACATTGGACGGATCGGGGTTGCGGATCTTCGGCGCGATCACTTCGTCGTAAGTCGGAAACATGAAGAATGGCACCGAATAGCGTTCCTTCCCATACCGGTTGATGACCCGGTGCGGCGTGGACGAGAAGACCCCATCGGTCCAGACCTTCATGACCTCCCCGATGTTCAGCACGTAGGTGCCGGGAATCGGCGGCACGCCTATCCATTCGCCGTCCCGGTTGCGGATCTCCAATCCGCCGGTCGCGTCCTGGTAGACGAAAGTGAACGCATCCGTGTCGGTGTGGGCGCGGGTCCCCAGGTGGGCGCCGGATTCGTCCACCTGCTGCGGCGGATAGTGGATGATGCGCAGCGCGTTCATGTCCTTGCGGAAATGCTGGCGGATGGAGTCCTTGGGCAGGTCCAGGCCCAGTTCGAATAATTCGATCATGCTTTCGCCGAACCGGCACATGCGCGCGTGATAGGCCAGCAGCACTTCCTTGAGCGCCGGCAGTTCGCGGGGCCAGGGAATCGACCCGGCCAGGCGCGCGCCCGTCAGCAGGTCCGGGTCGTCTTCAGCCAGCGGCCGGCGAAACTGGAAGGCCTCCTGCTTGTTGGCAGTGATCACCCCGCCGCGCTCGGCATTGCCGGTTCCCTTCGTGAGCATGGGCAGGTAGCCCTGGAAATGATGGTTCCTGGCCATCGATACCGCGTCCTTGGCCTCCTGCGGCAGCGCGAAGAAGGCCTTGACCGCCTCGAACACCCCGTCGATCTGCGACTGCGGGATCGGATGGTTCTTCAGGTAGAGAAAGCCGACGGTGGCGCAGGCCTCGGCCAGTTCGTCGGCCAGCCTCTTCCTGGATTCGGGCGTCGCGGATCTTTCGGGCGACATGTCGATGACGGGTACTTCGGAAAAATCCAGCTTGCGAGTGGCAGGCAGCATGTTCTTCTCCACGGTTGGCGCCCCGATGGCGCCTGGTTCGATGTCCATGCGGAGAACTTTAAGATCGTGGAGATATATTTAAAAATTAAAAAATAAGTTCGTTCCATAGGTTATCTTCTATGGAAAATCTGCCGGGGCCCCGCGATGTACAAGACCACGACATTCCGCCAGCTCACCGCCATCGACGCCGTCGCCCGCCTGGGCGGCGTCTCGCGCGCCGCCCAGGCGCTGCACCTGACCCAGCCCACGGTATCGCTGCAGTTGCGCCTGCTCGAGGAAGCCACCGGCGCCGCGCTGGTCCAGCGATCCGGGCGCGGCCTGCTTCTTACGCCCGCCGGCGAAGTCGTGGCCGGCTACGCGAGCCAGATCCTCGAGCTCTGGCGCCACGCGTCGGACGAAGTCGCCAGCCTGAAGGGCCAATTGGCCGGCACGCTGCGCGTGGGGGCGCTGATCACGGCCGAGTACCTGCTGCCCCCGCTGCTCGTGGCCTTCAACACCGGCCGGCCCGACGTCAAGGTCAAGCTCAGCGTGGGCAACCGCGAAGAGGTCGTGCGCATGCTGACCCGCCACGAAATCGACATTGCCATCATGGGCAAGCCGCCCGGCGACGTGCGCACGGAATCGCGGGCCTTCGCCAAGCATCCGATGGCCTTCATCGCCTCGCCCCAGCATCCGCTGATGACCAGGCGGGACCTGGCCCTGCGCGATCTGTCGGGCGAGAACATTCTCGTGCGCGAACACGGCTCGGGGGCCCACAACACGGCGGAGCGGCTGTTCAAGGATGCCGGGCTGCGGTTCTCGCCCGGCTCGGAGCTGTCCAGCAACGAAGCCATCAAGCAGATGGTGGCCGCGGGCCTGGGCATAGGCTTCCTGTCCCTGCACGCCTGCGCCCTGGAGTTCCAGGCGGGCCTGATCGGCCTGCTGCCGCTGCCCGGCAATCCGGTCGAACACGATTGGTACGTGCTGCACCTGTCCACCGCCCGCCTCCCGCCCGTGGCCGCGGCGTTCCAGGACTTCCTGGCCGACCACGGCCAGGCGGAGATCAGCCGGCAGTTGCAGGCCTTCGACGCGGTGGTGGACAGCCTGCGCGCGAAAGGAACGCGCCGGCGCGGCGGAGGTGCGCGCCCGGCCCGGCGATGAGATGCCGCGTGGAGCGGTTTCCCGGCGTACAGACGGATACAGATAGACTAAGCTAGAGCCTTTGCACCCGCACAGGCTGCGGTCCCCTGGCCGGCATGACACCACACGCAACGCATCCGCTTCGTCGTCCCTTCGTTCCCCCGCGGGCATCCACCCCGTGCCAGCCGGCATGACCCGCCCCGGCCTGCGCCTCGTCGTCGGCGCCTGGGACGACCTGCGGCACGACGCCTCGTCCATACGCCAGGCCGTCTTCGTCCACGAGCAATCGGTCCCGCTGGAACTCGAATACGACGATGCCGACGCGGTCTCGCTGCACGCGGTCGCCTATGACGCCGACGGCGCGCCCCTGGGCACGGGCCGGCTCCTGCCCGATGGGCACATCGGCCGCATGGCGGTCCACCGCCACGGGCGCGGGCTGGGCGTGGGCGGCGCCATCCTGGACGCCTTGATCGACGAGGCGCGCCGGCGCGGGCACGGCCGTCTGCTGCTGCATGCCCAGACACGGGCGCGGGCGTTCTACGAAACGCGCGGCTTCCAGGCCGAAGGCCAGGAATTCATGGAAGCCGGCATCGTGCACGTGCTGATGAGCCGGCGCCTGGACGATTCCGCGGCCGAACCGCCGGCGGGCGCGGCTTGAAGGCCGGAGCGGGGTTAGCCCTGCCGGCCCGCGAAGTCCTGGGGCCCCAGGCGCGTGATCGATCCGTGCGGCCCGCCCGGCACACCGGCGGCAACGTCGTGGATTTCCGCCTGCCCCGCCAGGTAGGCGGTCAGCAGATGGTCGACGCGATCGTCGGGCGCTCCGAAGCAACTGCGCAAGACCTGCGCCTCGACCTCGTAGACCTGCGGCCCGCGCGTCTCGTGGAAAAGCGTGAAACGCACGCCGTCCCGGGTGGCCAGCGGCGTCGTTCCCGCAGCGAGTCGATGTGGCATGGCGTGTCTCCGTTCATCCGTCCTGGTGTTTTATACGCCAGCGCATCGTCCAACACCAAGCCATGAGTTCAGCAAGCACTCCCGCCCTTTCCCGCGCCGTCACGCCCGCCATGGCCCTGCTGGGCATCCTGCTGGTGGCGGCGACACTGCGCGCGCCGTTGACCGGCATCGGTCCCCTGCTCGGCCATATCCGCGCCTCCACCGGCCTGGACGCGGGCAGCGCCGGGCTGCTCAATACGCTGCCGCTGCTGGCCTTCGGCCTGTTCTCGGTGCTCGCGCCCGCGCTGGGCCGGCAACTGGGACTGGAACGCGCGCTGTTCGCCGCCATGGTCGCGCTATGCGTCGGCATCGCCGTGCGTTCGGTGCCAGGTATCGCGCCGCTGTTTATCGGCACGGCCATAGGCGGCATCGCCATTGCCGTCGGCAACGTGATGTTGCCGGCGCTGGTCAAGCGCGAGTTCCCGCAGCGCATCGGCCCGCTCACCGGCCTGTATTCGGTGGTGATGACGCTCGTGTCCGGCACGGCGGCGGGCGTGGCCGTGCCCCTGGCCGACAGCCTGCCCGGCGGCTGGCGTACGTCGCTGGCCTGCGTGCTCGTCATCACGGTCCCCGCCGCGCTGGTCTGGCTGGCCCGTTCGCGCAACCTGGCCGCGGCGCCCGTGGCCGCCCGCGCCCAGGCGGCCCAGGCCGCCAATGTCTGGCGCTCGTGGCTGGCCTGGCAGGTCACGCTGTTCACCGGCATCCAGGCCTTCAACTTCTACATCCTCGTGGCCTGGCTGCCCTCCATGCTGCACGAGACCGGCATGAGCCCCAGCGAGGCCGGCTGGATGGTGTCGCTGATGCAGCTGGCGGCGCTGCTGGGCAATATCGCGACGTCGTGGGTGTCGAGCCGCGTGCGCGACCAGAAGATCCTCGGGTTGGCGATCTCGCTGCTGTGCGTGGCGGGCTTTGCCGGCATGGCGCTGCTGCCGGCCTGGACCATCGTCTGGATATGCGTGGCCGGCGCCGGGCTGGGTAGCAGCCTGATGCTGTCCCTGGCCTATATCAGCCTGCGCGCGGCCACCACGCAGCAGGCGGCCTCGCTGTCGGGCATGGCTCAAAGCCTGGGCTATTTGATAGGCGCGACCGGCCCGGTGGTGTGCGGCGTGCTGCGCGACTGGACCGGCAACTGGCTGCCGGCGCTGGGACTGATGGTGGCGATGGCCGGCGCGCAGGCATGGGTGGCCTATGGCGCGGGCCGCTCGCGCACCGTGGGCGACCACTAGGGCCTAGCTAGGTGCCGGCGGGTAGGCGCCGGGCCGCGGCGATCAGCGACAGCAGCCTGTCGATGTCCACCGGCTTGGTCATGTAGTCGTCAAAACCGTGCGCGATGGCCTCTTCCTGCCCGAAGGCCGCGCTGCGGCCCGTCACCGCGATCAGCGTGATCAACTTCAGGTACGAGATGTCGCGGATCATGGTTGCCACTTCCAGTCCATTGGGCGGCGGCATGTCGATGTCCAGGACCATGACGTCGGGCCGCCAGTCCAGCGCGACCTCCATCGCGGCCGAACCGCCATCGGCGTACCTGACTTCGTGAAATCGGCCGCAGGCCTCGGCCAGCGCTTCGGCGGCGCTGACGTAGTTGTCCACGACCAGTACCCGGCAAGGCGTAATCTGTCCCACTCCGTCCTCCTGACGTACTTGCGGACGGGCACGCCGCCGGCCGTTTACTCGGCGGCGCTGCCAGCCGGCGGATAGTCGCCGGGCTCCTCGTTCTCCAACACCAGGCACGGCAGATCGGCCTCGCCCTCCTGGATCGGCGTGGCCGCGGCCGTGCCGAAGAACCGGTGCAGCGACGCATAGGCCAGTTTGGCCGCCACGTCCTGCAAAAGCTTTTCCGAGGTCAGGAACCCCTCGGCCCGCAGATCGTCCACTTCCAACCGGTAGCCCAGCACGCCGTTCCGCTCGGACACGGCGCCCAGGCGAACCGCCTTGCCGGCGCCATCCCGCGCATACAACCCGCCGCCCGAGGCGTAGAGCCGATAGGCATGATGCGGGGCCGAACCGTCGTGGGGAGTGGTAGACATGCGGGATCTCCTGTCCGGGTGCCTCGCTCAGCAAGCCGCATACCCGAGGCGCGCCCCGGGCAACCATGGCGCCGGCGCTAGCCAGCCCCGCCGAAAGCGTCTATAACGCAGGGAGCATAGCGCATCGTGTCCAGGCGGTTCGCGGGACCGCAACGTATCCTGTCATGAAAAATATTCTTCAATACATGCGCCAGCTCCGGCAGCGCCGCCTTGCCGTATTCGAACTGCCGCTGAACGACGCGGCGGACAACGATCCCTACGACGGCGAGCTGCGCCAGTTGCCGCTGAACTACCACGCCACCGAGGTGGACGCCCGCGCCCTGCGGCGCCGGCTGTCCGAACTCGAGTACGACGACGAGACCTGACACGCGCGGCGCCTTGCTCCCGGCGCCCGCGCGTTTGAGTTTGAATACAATCGACGCATTCCCCGCGATACGGGTCACGCCCCAGGGGCCTCCAACGGAACAGAACATCATGAACAAGCATCCCGCCGCCCTGCTCTGCGTGCTGGCGCTGACCGCGTGCGCCTCTGGCCCCTCGTCGTCCTGGTACCGGGAAACCTCGTCGGCCGACCAGGCCGAGCGCGACCGCATCCAGTGCGAACGACAGGCGCGCATCAACTCGCCGGGCAGCAGCACGCCCTCGTATCGCGGCATCAACGCCGGCGGTGGATCCGGCGTAAGCGACGGCCTGGCCAACGCCGAGCGCCAGTCGGGCATGGCCAACGACTGCATGCGCGCCAAGGGCTACTCGCTGCGCTGACGGCCCGCCGGCTAGGCGCCTCCGGCCGCCTCGAAAATATGGCATGATGCGCGCACGCCCCGCCAGGGGTACTGCAATCCATGTCCGGAGGTACGCCATGCTGTCTCTTCTCGGAAGTCTTCTGGTGGGCCTGGTCGTCGGCCTGCTTGCACGCGCGATCAAGCCGGGCGACGACAGCATGGGGTGGCTCATGACCATCGTGCTCGGCATCGCCGGCTCGCTCATCGCCGGATATGCCGGCCGCGCGATGGGCTGGTACCAGCCGGGCGAACCGGCCGGATGGATCGCCTCGGTGGTCGGCGCTGTCGTGCTGCTGCTGATCTACGGCATGATCCGGAAAAAGTCCGCCTGAGTCCCGCGCCGGCGGCGCCGGCGCCCCTACCTCCGCTTCCGTAACAAAACGTGTCCGCATGTGACGAATGCGGCTATGCTTGCGCCTCCATAAAAGACATTCTCAAGAATGGGGGCATGCATGCCATCACCGGCACGGCCAACGAACCGTCGCGCGAGGTGAACTTCCCGTCCGACGACCGCAGCATCGTTCCAAAAAAGGAACGATGCATGCCATTTTTGCCTACTAAAAAATTTTTAGCATCACGAATATGCTCTTTCACACGGCACAAGCATCCGCTAGCCGCCGACCACCAAGGAGAGAGCACCATGAGCACCCCCGCCAATTTCCAAGGCCAACGTCCCGTCATCGACCCCGCAGACTCCGTCATGCTGCTGATCGATCACCAGAGCGGCCTGTTCCAGACCGTGGGCGACATGCCCATGCCCGAACTGCGCGCCCGCGCCGCGGCGCTGGCCAAGATGGCCACCCTGAGCAAGCTGCCCGTCATCACCACGGCCTCGGTCCCACAAGGCCCCAACGGCCCGCTCATCCCTGAAATCCACGCCAACGCACCGCATGCCCAGTACGTGGCGCGCAAGGGCGAGATCAATGCCTGGGACAACCCAGACTTCGTGGCTGCGGTCAAGGCCACCGGACGCAAGACCCTCATCATCGCCGGCACCATCACCAGCGTGTGCATGGCCTTCCCCGCCATCAGCGCGGTCGCCGAAGGCTACAAGGTGTTCGCGGTGGTCGACGCCTCCGGCACCTACAGCAAGATGGCGCAGGAGATCACGCTGGCGCGCGTGGTGCAGGCGGGCGTGGTGCCTATGGACACCGCGGCGGTGGCCTCCGAACTGCAGAAGACCTGGAATCGCGACGACGCCCAGCAGTGGGCCGAGGTCTACACCAAGATCTTCCCCGCCTACCAGTTGCTGATCGAAAGCTACACGAAGGCGCAGGAAGTGGTGAAGAACAACGAGGTGCTCGACTCGCAGCGCGCTTGACCGTCCCCCTGGCGGCCGCCTCAGGCCGCCAGGAAATCCAGCACCATCCGGTTGAACTTCTGCGCGTGCTCCCACTGCGCCCAATGGCCGCAGCGGCTGAACACGTGCAGCTCGGCGTCCTGCAGGCCGGCCAGCAGGCGCAGTCCGGTGTCCATCGGCACGAAGCGGTCGTCCCGGCCCCAGATGACCAGGGTCCTGGCCGCGACCTCGCCCAGCCGCGCGCCCACGTCGGGAAACTGGCGGGGGTGGGCCTGGCTGCTCTTGACGAAGTTCTCCAGGTGGTCGCGGCGGGACAGCGTGTTGTCCAGCCGTGCCTGGAACAATTCCTCGGTCAGGCTGGCGGCGTCGTAGACGAACACGTTCATCATCCGCTTCAGGTTCTCGATGGTCGGATCGCGGTACAGCGCGCCGATCAGCTTGATGCCTTCGGTGGGCATGGGAACGACCGGGCTGACCCCGCCCGTCCCGCCGCCCATCAGGACCAGCCGGCCCACGCGCGCCGGATGCGCCAGGGCAAAGGCGACGGCGCTGTGGGCGCCCATGGAGTTGCCGACCAGGTGCGCCCGTTCCAGACCGAGCGCATCCATCAGGCCCGCCAGCGCGCGCGCGTTCAGGTCCGAGCGCGAACCGGCGCAGACGATGGCGTCGCTCTTGCTCCAGCCGGGGAAGTCCAGCAGGATGACCCGGTAGCCGGCATCGGCGAACGGTTGGACGTTGCGGTGGAAATTGGCCCAGCCGCTGGCGCCGGGCCCCGAACCGTGCAGCATGATCACGGCCTGGCCGCCCGCGCCCGTGTCGTTGTAGTGCAGGCGCAGCGGCTGGCCGTTCTCGATGAACTGCACGTAGCGGCTGGTGGCGGCTTCGGTCAGCGGGAGGTTCGTTTGCGTCATGGTCGTCTCTCGTTCGTAGGCAATGCGGTGAAAGGCCCCTGCTGTGTCATCAGCATCAGGCCGAAACCGGCGATGTATTCGGGAATGGCCCGGTAGTACCGGAAAACCGGCGCCTGGACGCGTCCGGTCAACGCCGCGCGCGCGACCAGCCAGGTCTTGGACTCATGGGCCGACGCGCCCGCCTCGCGGGCGATGGCGGCCTCCGGCCATGCGCACAATTCGTCCAGGCTGCCCGCCGGCCCCGCCAGCGCGTCCATCCAGCGGCGGTCCCAGTCCGGCGCCAGGGGCTTGACCGTCCCGGCACCCTCGGCCAATGCGCGCCCCGCCGCCATCACGCGCCGGGTCTTGGCCTCGCGCTCCTGCGCCGTGGCCTCGCGCGGCACGGTGATCCGTTCGCGCACCTCGGGATCGGGATGATCCAGTGTCGGGACCGGCGGCTCGTGCGACAGTCCGCCCGAGCCGATCAGCAGCACGCGCCGCGGCACGCCGTCCAGGAAGTCGCCGATGGCCCGGCCCAGGTCCCGACACCGGAACAGGCGCGGAATGCCGGGCGGCGCAACGGCATTGACGAACACCGGTACGACGGGCGGCGTATCCAACCCTCCCCACAGCAGTTGCAGCGGCTGGGCAAAGCCGTGGTCCACCTCCATGCGCCGCGAGACGGCCGCATCGAACCCGCGGTCCATCAGGGCATCGGCCATCTCCAGCGCCAGCGGGGCATCCACCCGCAAGAGGCCCGCCGGAGACAGATAGTCGCCCACGGCCCGGGCCTGCGTGCCGATGCAGAACGGCGGCATCAGTCGATTGAAGAAGCCGTTGTAGTGGTCGGGCGCTATCAGCACGACCAGGTCCGGCGCATAAGCCAGGACCTGGTCGCGCACTCGCGCGATCGCCGCCTGCAATTCGGCTCCGGCCTGCGCCGGCACGGGGTTCAGCCCCATCAACGGGGAATGCGACATGCCCAGGAAGGCCCGGTCGCCCATGGCATCCGTCCTCGTCACCGCGCGCGGTCCAAGAGGTTCGCCAGGACCGTGTCGAGAACGGCGCCCGCGCTCGCCGGGTCCAGCCCTTCTCCGCTGTGCCGGCGCCACGCCACGATGCCGTCCGGGCGCACCAGCAGCGCCCCGGACTCCTCGATCTCGCGCAGCGCCTGCCACGTGCAGTAGGAATCGAGCGCGCCCGGCTCGCCGATCACGACCACTCTCAGGAAAGGCAGGTCCATCTCGGTGGCCGCCGCTTTCCACGCCTGGCCCGCAAGGCCGGTGACCAGGGTGAACTTGCCCCGGCCCACCACATCCAGCGTCGACACCCGGCGTCCGTCGCCCCCCACCAGCCAGGCATGGGGCAGCTTGGCGCCGGGGCGCGTGCTCGCCTGCGCATGCAGTTGCGGATCGCGCGCCCAGGTTTCCTCGGCCGCGTCCGGATCCGCCATGACCGCCGCCGACGCATAGCGCTGGTTCAGTTCCACGCCCTGCGCGTTGAACTCGTAGTTCTTGAGCCCGAGCGCCTTGGCCAGGGCCGCGCGCCGCGCCACGCCCTCGGCATCGGGCGACGCCAGCCGCGCCAGGCCCGCCGCGACCGGATCGGCGGCGCCGGGTTCGCGGAAGCACTGGTTCAGTGGACCGTAGTCCAGCCTGGACTGATTCGCCCGGGCAACGATCTGCGCGCCCACCGGCGCGCGTTCCAGCGAATAGGAAGCCAGCAGGCCCGCCCCGGCGTGGCCGCGCAGCACGAATGCGAGTTTCCAGGCAAGGTTGAAGGCGTCCTGCATGCAGGTGTTGGATCCCAGCCCGCTGGAGGGCGGATGGCGATGCACCGCATCCCCGCCGCAGAAGACCCGCCCCTTCGAATAGACCGGCGCGTGCGCCTGGTTCACGTACCAGACCGAGGCATTGTCGATCTCGATCTCCAGGTCCGGATCGCCCACCAGGATGCGGACCTTCCGGCGGATTTCCTCGGGCGAGAAATCGGGCTCTCCCTTCTCCATGTCGAAGCCCCAGCCGGCTATCCACTGGCTCCACGGCTCGATCGCGCGCAGCAGGCCCAGGCCGATCTCGCCGAACGCCGCGTTGGACGTGGCGATCCAGTACAGGATGCTGGGGCGGTGGGCCGCGTAGCGCGACAGGTCGGCCCGGAACAACACGTAGGCGGTGGCCGCCCGGGCCAGTTGCCCCCGCAGCTCCAGCCCGGCATCGTCCATGACCTTGGAGCGGGCGCCGTCCGCGCCCACCAGGTACCGTGCGCGCACGGCGTATTCCCGCCCCGAGAGCACATCCCGCAGGCGGACCGTCACGCCGTCCGCGTCCTGCTCGTGCCCCAGGTACTCGGTGTTGAACGAGAAGACGGCGCCGCGCGCGGCGGCATGCCTGACCAGCATGGGCTCCATCTTGTTCTGCGGCAGGTCCAGCATCGGGCAAGGGCTGGCCTGCAGATAGTCGCCGATGCGCTCGTCGCCGGTCCCCCAGGTGCGCAGCCGCGCGATCTCGGGGCCGGCCAGGCTGGTGGTGAACAGGGTGTCGCCCATCCATTCCCAGGGCGTGGCCTGGCGGCGAGCATCATCCTCCAGGCCCAGATCGCGCAGCACCTCCATCGCGCGCTGGTTGGTGATGTGCGCGCGGGGCGTGTTGGCGGTCCAGTTGTATCGGTTCACCACCTGGACGCGCACGCCGTAGGTGGCCAGCGCCAGCGCCGTGGTGGCGCCCATGGGGCCGGAGCCGACCACCAGCACGTCGGTCTGAAATGCTTCCTGCTTCACTGTCGTTTCCCTTTCTGGGCTATTTGAGGGTGGCCTGCAGCACGTCGCCGTAGGCCTTGATGTCGTGGCGCAGACGTGCGGCGAGCTCGGCCGGTTCCGCGGGATAGGGGTCGCCGGTCAGCGCGAACTTTTCCTTCATCGCCGGCTGGCGCAGCGCCGCGTTGAACTCGCGGGTCAGCCGGTCGACCACGGGTTGCGGCGTTCCCGCCGGCACGACGAACATGAAGTAGTTGGTGATCTCCAGGCCGGGATAGCCGCTCTCGGCCAGCGTGGGTACGTCCGGCAACAGCGGATGGCGCTTGCCGCCCAGCGTCGCTAGCGGCACCAGCTTGCCGGTCTTGATGTAGGGCTGGGCGAAATGCACGGGCATCAGCATGGTCTGGATCTGCCCGGCCAGCAGGTCCGTGTTCGCCGGGGCAAGTCCCTTGTAGGGCACGTCCACGAAGTCCGCGCCGGTCAGCTTGCGCAACTGGTGCAGGTGCACGAACCAGGGGCTGCCCGGGCCCATGGTGCCGAAATCGACGCCCTTGCCCGCGGTCGACAGCCGCACCAGTTCTTTCACCGACCGCGCCGGCACCTTGGGATTGACCACCAGGACCAGCGGCACCAGCGCCACGCCCGATACCGGCATGAAATCCTTCACCGCGTCGTAGGGCACCTTGGCGCCCAGCACCTCGTTGGCATGCGGCAGATGGGCCATGGCCTCGTTGATCGCATGCGAGTCGGTGACCAGGCCGATGGTGTAGCCGTCGGCCGGCGCGCGGGCGACGGCATCCGTCCCGATGATCGTTGAGGCGCCGGGGCGGTTGTCGACGATGACGGTCTGCCTGAGGCTGGCCGACACCGCCTCGGCCAGCGCCCGCGCCGCCGAATCCGCGTTGCCGCCAGCCGGATACGGCACCACGATGCGGATCGGCCTGGCCGGCCATTCCTGCCCGAACGCGGGCGTGAGGGTCGCGGCGGCCAGCGCCGCCATCGTGCAGAACGCACGTCGAATGGCATTCATGTCGTCTCCTTGGTTCTCGCCGGCGATGCCGCCGCGTCGAATGCGGGAGGAAGTCTGATGCCGCCCCATGCCCCTGTATAGTAGGTGCACCTGGTGCACCATCAAACGAAAAACCATGTATTTGCTTACTGGAAAACCCGAGGATTCGGCCTACAAGGAAGTCCGTGGATTGAGCCGGGGACTGGCGGTATTGCGGGCGCTGAACGGCATGCCGGGAGGCATGGGCGGCGTGCTCGAACTGGCCCGGCTGACCGGCCTGCATCGCACGACCGTCAAGCGCCTGCTGGAGACCCTCAGGCAGGAAGGCCTGGTCCACCACAAGGACGATGGCGCGCTGTACGTGCTCAGCTTCGAGGTGCGGCGGCTGGCCGAAGGCTACGTCGGCGCGGACTGGATCGACCGGGTCGCCTCGCCCGCCATGGCCGCGCACCTCAGCGCCCTGTCCTGGCCCAGCGACCTGGCCACGCCCGACGGCGGCTTCATGATCGTGCGCGAATCCACGCATCGCGCCAGCCTGCTGTCCCAGCACCGGGCCACCATCGGCACCCGCATCGCGATGCTGACCTCGGCCATCGGCCGTGCCTGGCTGGCCTATTGCTCGGACGAGGAACGGGAAGCGACCCTGTCGCTGCTGCGCGAACGCGGCGACGCCATCGGCGCCGTCGCCCGCGACAAGGCCTATGTCGGCCGCGTGCTGCGCGAGACCCGGCGGCGCGGCTATGCGGTCAACAAGGGGGAACTGGTCAACGAGGAAAGCGTCGCGGCGATCGCCTTCCCCGTGCGCCTGAGTGGCCACGCCATCGGCGCCATCAATCTCGTCCTGCAGCGCAACGTCGTCCCGGATCGGGAAATCTCGTCCCGCTACGTGCCGCTGCTGCGCATCCTGGCCGAAGAGATATCAGTCGGCGCGACGCGGCTGTCCCAGCGCGGCGATCCGTCTTAGCGCGAACGAGGCCATCGGCTGCAGGAGGCCGCGAAAGGCTTCCTCGGATAGCGGGTGCGACAGCAGGAAACCCTGCGCCTCGTCGCAACCCAATTCGGTCAGGAAGCGCATCTGCGTTTCGCTCTCCACGCCCTCGGCCACCACTTCCATGTGCAGCGCGTGCGACAGCGTCACGATGGCCGACAGCAGTGCCCGGGCCTCGGCCTCGTTGCGGTCCAGCTCCGAGGTGAACAGCCGGTCGACCTTGATCTGCTTGACCTTGAACCGGTGCAGATAGGCCAGGCTCGAATAGCCCGCGCCGAAATCGTCGATCGCGATGTCGAAGCCGCGGGCGCGGAAGCGATTCACGATCTCGGCCGTGCGTCCGGCGTTCAGCATGGCCACGGTCTCGGTGATCTCGAACATCACGAGGCAGGGCGGCACTTCCTGCTCGGCCAGGATGTCCTCAACACGCCCGATCAGGTCGGGCACGTTGAACTGGATGGGCGACAGGTTGATCGAGATCTGGACCGGCTCCAGCCCGCGCCGCCGCCAGTTGGCGATGCAGCGGCACACTTCGCGTATTACCCAGTCGCCGATCTGGACGATCTGCCCGGAGCGCTCGGCGATGGTGATGAACTCCATGGGCGCCACGCTGCCGAAGGTCGGGTGGTGCCACCGTATCAGCGCCTCCGCGCCGCAGATCGCGCGCGTGGCCACGCCGAACTTGGGCTGGAACACCAGGCTGAACTGCCCTCCCTCCAGCGCCGCCTCCAGGTCCTGTTGCAGCATCAGCGTCCGCGCCGCGTTGGCATGCATGCCCGGCTCGAAGAAGCAGTAGGTGTTCCGGCCTGCCTGCTTGGCGCTGTACATGGCGGCATCGGCGCAGTCCAGCAGCGCCTCGCTGTCGCGCGCGTCTCCCGGGTGCATGGCGATCCCCATGCTCGCGCTGACCCGCAGGCGCGCCTGGCAACCGACCATGTCGTCCCGCAGCACCCGCAGCAGCTTCTTGGCCACGGATGCCGCGTCTCCCGGCGCCGATATGCCCCGCAGCAGCATGACGAACTCGTCGCCGCCTATGCGGGCGACCACGTCGTCCTTGCGCACGTGCGACGACAGCACCTGGGCACAGCCCTTGAGCAGGTCGTCCCCCACCGCGTGCCCGAGCGAATCGTTCACCGTCTTGAATCCGTCCAGGTCCAGGAAAAAAACCGCGAATGCCGTCTTGTCGCGCCCCGCGGCCTGGATCGCCTGGTTCATCTGCTCGACCAGCATCAACCGATTCGGCAGCCCGGTCAGCGCATCGTGCATGCTGAGATATTGCAGCTGCCGGTTGGCCCGCCGCAGCGAGTCGGCCAGGCTGTTGGCCCGCCAGCCCAGCACCAGCAGGGTCCCCAGCAGCACGGCCAGCGACGATCCGGACACCAGCATCGCCAGCCAGTTGGGATCGAGCTGGCTGGCCGACAGGCAGACGCTGCCGGGCGCGAACTGCGCCGCGCTCATGCCGGTATAGTGCATGCCGGTAATGGCGATGCCCATCACCAGCGCCGCGCCCAGGCGCTTGAAGCCGATGTTGGGCTCGTCCGAGCCGCGCAGCGTGACTCCCAGCCACAACGCCACGACCGAAGCCACGATGGCCAGGCCGATCGAGGCCAGCACGATCCCGGGCACATAGCTGACCGCCGGCGCCATGTCCAGCGCCGCCATCCCCGTGTAGTGCATGCCCGCGATGCCCAGCCCCATGGCCACCCCGCCCGCCACGCAGCAGCGCAGACGGAAGCGGCCGCTGGCCGAGACGGCCAGCGCGAAGCCGGACACCAGGATCGCGATCAACAGGGACAGCACCGTGGGCCAGAGCGCGTATCCCAGCGGAATGGGCAGCGAAAAGGCCATCATCCCGATGAAGTGCATCGACCAGATGCCCACCCCCATGGCGATGGCGCCGCCCACCAGCCAGGGCAGCCGGCGCATCCACCCGGGCAGGGACGCGATCCGGCCGGTCAGCTCCAGCGCCGTATAGGCGGCCAGCGAAGCGACGACCAGAGAAAGAAATACCAGCAGGGGGTTATAGACACCGTGCATGACCGTCGTCCCGGATGCGTATCTATCGTTGTTGTCGGGGGCAGGCTGGAGAACCCGCCCTTCTTATAGCAAAACATCCCTCCGCCCGTCACGCGTTTGGCTCGGGAAGCTCAGGCTCCCGAACTGCGCCGGACGGCCCAGCCGGGCTCCTTCCCCACCACCCTGTTCCGGCCCAGGCGCTTGGCCCGTGCCAGGCGCTCGTCCACGGTCGCGTAGGCCAGCTCGAACGAGACTGCGTGCTCGAAGCTGCCCACGCCCAGGCTCACGGTGCATTGCAGCTCCGGCGCGATGTCCGAGAAATCCTGCGCGGCCGCCGCCGCGCGCAGCCGCTCGGCCACCCGCTTCGTCTCGTCTTCCGAGGCCTCGGGCAGAACGACCATGAACTCCTCCCCGCCGAACCTGCCCACCGCGTCGCCCGTGCGTATGCCCTGCTCCATGACCGCCGCCAGCCGCTTCAGTACCGCATCTCCCACCGGATGGCCGTAGCGGTCGTTGATCCCCTTGAAATGATCCACGTCCACCATGATCAGGCCATAGCTTGCGCACAGGGGCAGGCGTGCCGCCAGGAATTCGCCCAGCCCCGACCGGTTGTTCATCCCCGTCAGCGGATCCCGGCGGCTTGCCTGGCTCAGGCTGGCGATGGTCCGCACCGACGTCAGGCCCAGCATCAGGAAGGCCACCGCTATCCCGAAGAAATAGAAGCTGGTCTGCGTGACCTCCCAATAGAGCGAATGTTCGTAGCCGTAGCGGTCGGCCGGCTGCGTGGCAAGCATGGCCCGGGGGAACAGGCTGAGCGAGCACGCGGCCACGCACCAGAACAGCAGGCGCTCCAGGGCGGTTCCCCGCGCCATATGGCGGACCTGCCACAGCGCCAGCAGGAACACCAGCGCGGCGGCGATGTGTGTGGTCGCCACCCGCAGCCGGAACAGCGCTTCGTCCTGCGCGCTGGCCATGCGGATGGCCAGCATGGCCGCCAGCACGAGCACGGCCGGCAGCCAGGGCAGCCGCCTATCCTCCAGCGCCGTCAAGCCTCGCGCGAAGCAGAAGATCGCGCTGGCGTAGGCCACGCCCGTCAACGCGATGTTGGCCTGCAGCCAGGGCGGCCACAGCAGGATCTGCATGGATATGCCGCTCGCGTAGCAGGCAAAACCCACGGCGAAGTACAGGAATTGCGGCTGGCGATGCGCGTAGCGCCACGCGCCATAGAACATGGCCGCCAGCAGGAGCGCGATCAGGGGATGGGCGAGCGCAAGCAAGGTGTCGTTGTTGTTCATGATGCCGCACTCGGTATGGGACGGCTGCCGACCGGCCCACGCCGGTCTCCCGGGAGCCTGGCCGGGTCGGTGCCCATTGCCGACGACCGGCCTCCTCGGAAGACATGATAGCGATACCGGACAGGCCGCGGTTCAGCCAGTACCCCCGGCGCAACACCGGGGAAACTACGGGTGGAACACGAGGCGGCCGCCCGGGCTATGTCGCGGTATTCGCCTTGGGGATCAACTCCGCGCGGGCGGCATGCCAGCGGCGCATCGCCGCTTCATGGCTTCGCATGCCCTGCGGATCGAAATCCGCGGCCGGCGCCGGATCCAGGTCGAAATTCCCGTGGCGGTCCACGCCTCGTACCAGGCTGGCGGACAGGCGCTGGCGGCTGTCGCACCGGCAGTGGGCGGGAATATAGCTGATGCCCAGGCCGATGCGCCGGTCCGGCGAGCGGTTGGGCATGGAATTGTGGAAAAGATAGGTGTGATGCAGCGAGAACTGCCCGGGCTGGAGCAGCATCAGGTCGATACGGGCATCGTCGGGCACGTCTAGCCACTGGCCCGTCTTCAGCATGTTGCCGGCATCCCCGCCAGCCGCGTGCCGCTGCTGCCCCCCCGCGTGGCTGCCGGGCACCACCTGCACGCAGCCGCTTTCCCGGTTGCTGGGGGACAGCGCCACCCAGGCGGTCACGTGCTCGGCGGGATCCAGGCCGAAATAGGTCGAGTCCTGATGCCAGCTGACAAACGCATCGGTGTGCGCCTCCTTGATCCAGCAGGTCAGGTGGAAGAGCAAGATGTCCGGGCCGATCAGGTCCTGGACGGCATCGAGCACGCGTGGATGGCGGACGATGTCGTCCACCCACTTCAGATAGAGATGCATCTTGCGGCGCCGATCCGCGGACAGTCCCCCGCCCGACCGCTCTGCGGACTCCAGCAGGTCGCGGTAGCCGCGCGCCTGCTCCGGCGAAAAGGCCTCCACCGGACTGACGTACCCCTCGCGCGCGTACGCGTCGATCTGTTGATCGCTCAGCATCCTGGCCCTCCGCTCCTTGCGTTTCCCGGCATCCTGCCCGGGGTCAATCACGGGCCGTCGCCCCCGTCATGGTCACCGCTTCCGTCCAGAATGCGCGTTCGCGCTTCAGACGGGCCTCGCCGGCGGCCGGATCCATCGTTTCGACGATGCTGGCCGCCTTGTCCAGCGCGGCGACGTAGTCGGACGAGGCGGTAACCCTGGCCATGGCCTGGCTCAGCCGCTCGAACACCTCGGGCTTGACGCCCGCAGGCGCCACCATCGCGAACCAACTCGGCGCGTTCAGTTCCGGAAAGCCAGACTCCACCAGCGTGGGCACGTCCGCCAGCGCGCGGATGCGCTCGCTGGTCGTGACCGCCAGGGCCTTCACGCTGCCCTCCTTCACCATCTGGGCGGCCAGGGCCGAGCCCGTGAAACAGAACCCCAGGCGTCCCGCCACCAGGTCCACCATCAGCGGCGCGCTGCCCTTGTAGGGCACGTGCAGGAACTTCATCCCGCCCGCCTTGGCGAGCATTTCGGTCGTCAGGTGCGACAGCGAGCCGACACCGTTGGACCCGTAGCTGACGTCGCCGGGATGGGCCTTGACGTAGGCGACGAACTCCTTGATGCCGGCCACCGGCACCGTCTTGGGATTGATGACCAGCACGTTGGGCATCGACGCGATCATCGACACGAAGCGGAACTGCTTTTCCGCGTCGTACGGCAGCTTGCGATAGAGCGGCTTGTTGATCGCGAGGATGGCCTGCCCCGCCACCAGCAGCGTGTAGCCATCGGCCGGCGCGCGGGCGACGTAGTCTGCGGCGATGTTGCCGCCGGCACCGGCCTTGTTCTCGACCACCACCGACTGCCCCAGCTCGGCCGCCAGGGCGTGCGCCGCCAGGCGGCTGACCGTGTCGGCCGACCCGCCGGCGGGAAACGGGCAGACCAGCGTCAACTGGCGTGTCGGATAACCCGTTCCGCCCGCCGCGCCGCGTGCGCCGCCCGAGAAGGCCGATGCGGCGAGAGGCGCCGCGGCCAGCAGCAGGCGGCGGCGTGCGTTGACATGAAGCGAATCGGAGACAGTACCCATGGACGGCCTTGAAGGGAAAGTGACGACATGGGGAACGCACGCCGGGCGGCGCCCCTTGAATTTTCGGTTCAGAATAAACCTTGGTTCCTCAAACTATCAACACTTTATCTATGCACTAGAGATTTACCCTCATAAAATCATCAAAAATTCTCTAATTATTGGAAATAAACCATATAAAAAGAATAAAGTGTAGACATTTAAATGCCTCGGAACCTCTTATGGAATCCTCCCGCCTGCCCCTGTCCGGCCGGATCGCGATCGTGACCGGCGCCGCGGGCGATCTGGGAGCCGCGATCGCCGGCCGCTTCCTGCTTGCCGGCGCCCGCGTGGCCTGGCTGGATCGAGACCGGGCCGGAGCCGAGGCGCGCGCCCGCCTGGGTCCGGCTCCGGAACGCAGCGTGGCGCTGGGCTGCGACGTGGCCGATGCCGATTCCGCGCGCCAGGCCGTCGAGGCCACCACTGCTCATTTCGGCGCGCTGCATATCCTGGTCAACAATGCGGCCATCGTCTCGCCACGGCTGCCGATAGGCGAACTGGGGGTGGATGACTGGCGGCAGGCCCTGGACGTGAACGTGACCGGCGCCTTCCTGATGGCCAAGTGGGCCATTCCCCACCTGCTGCGCGCGCCGGGTGCCGTCGTCCTGAACATCGCGTCCCAGCTCGGGCACGTGACCAATCCTGGCGCGGGCGCCTACAGCGCCAGCAAGGCTGCGCTGCTGGGCCTGACCCGCTCGATCGCGGTGGACTACGCACAGCAGGGTCTACGCGCCGTCAGCCTGTCTCCCGGCTCGGTCATGACCAGCCGGCTTACCCGCCGCTACGGCAGCGAAGCCGCGGCGAGCGCCCGGCTGGCCCCCCGCCATCCCCTGGGCCGCATCGCCACCCCGGCCGAGATCGCCGAGGCCGCGCTGTTCCTGGCCAGCGACGCGGCGGCCTTCGTCACGGGCACGGACCTGCTGGCCGATGGCGGGTATACGGCGGTGTAGCCGCTAGCCCGCGAATCCCAACTGTCCGGACAGCTCCCGCCCGGCGCTCTTGAGTACGTCCACGGCGGGATGGTCCTGACCGAATCCATCGTCGTGGCTCATCATCGTGAGCGCAAGCACAATGGCGCCCCGCGCATCGAACACCGGCACGCTGACGGCATGGACACGGCGTTCGAATACGCCGTTCAACAAGGAATCGCGCACGGCCGCCACACGCGTGGCGCGGACCTGTGCCAGCATATGCTCGGCTTCGTCGCGCAGGCCGGACTCGTGGCCGACGCGCCAGGCCTGTTGCAGTTCCGCCTCGATCCGGGGTGCCATCTCGGCCTGGCGGCCGAAGGCGGCGAAAACCTTGCCGGTGGCCGATCCCAACAGCGGCATCACCATGCCGCAACGCAGCTTCAAGTCCAGCGGACGCGACGACTCGTTGAACCAGATCATCGTCGGCCCCATGTTGCCCCAGACGCCCAGGCCAACCGTCAGATCCGTCTTCCGAAAGACCTCGTCCAGCACCCCCCGGGCGGCATGGACCGCGCCCAGCTCCGCCACGCTGCCGGACAGGTCGACCTGATGGTCGTGAGGCTGCACCACCATGTACTTGCCCAACCCGAACGCCAGCGGCTTCCGGTCGTTCGTAACGATGTTCTCCACCCGCCCCAGGAACAGGACATGATCGCCTCCTGGATAGGTCGCCTCCAAGCAGCACTCCAGATGCGCGGCGCAGCCCTCGATCAACGGGACTCCGCCCAGTCCGCCAGACCAGGCGATGGCGTCGAACCGCCCTTCGCCCGGCCTGGCGAACAGGTTCGACACGTGGACCTGGTCCTGGGCCAGGATGTTGACGACGAATCTCTTCGCGCCGCGATACGCCTCGAAGCTGCTCGAACTGGTGCGCAGGCTCCAGACGATCAAGGGCGGATCCAGGGACACCGAAGTGAACGAATTAGCCGTCATGCCCTGCAATCCGCCCTGCCGATCAATGGCGGTAACGACCGTCACGCCGGTGACGAAGGACCCCAGACAGCGGCGCAGAGCGGCCGGATCGATGGTGTTCATGCTCCCAGCTCCTCGTCCACGCCTTCGACCGCGACGATGTCCACAATGGCGGCGCCAGCCCGCTTCGCCCGGGCGGCCTGGTATTCCACCGAGCTGTAGTAGGCGACCGCCTGGGCAAGGCTGGGAAACTCCAGCACCACGTTCCGCGGCTTGGCTTCACCCTCGAGCTCGACGTACGCACCGGCCTTGGCCAGCACCTTGCCTCCATGGAGGCGCGCCGCTTCCGCCGAGACGCGTGCATACGCCGCGTAGGCTTGCGGGTCGGTCACCTCCACCCGCGCGATCACATATCCCTTCGCCATGTCTCCTCCTGTCCGATTCCAGGGCTCTCCACCTTCGTGCGGATGGCGCCATTCCTTATAAACTAACAAACTTAATTAAGTTACTTATATTTAAGACCACAAAAAAACCGGCCTTGGACATGCCGCGGCCGGCCTCGCCCTGCCGTCATTTCGCTGAAGCGGACTTCCGTGGCTGTCCACGTCCCGCCCGGGCAGGTGCCCTGGCGGGCCGGCTCGCGGCCACGAACATTTCCTGACGCTGCCGTTCTCGCACGAACGATTCGACGATCTCGACCGCTCTTTCGCTGGAAGGCAGCAATTGCCCCAGGCGTTCGAAGAAATCCAGGAATTCTTCCCGGCTGAAATCTCCGAACAGGATGTCGTTGATCTCCCGCTGATACGGCGCCAGTTCGGCCAGGCGCTCCTCGCCCTGACGCGTGACGCGCAGCACGACGCGGCGCCGGTCCTCGGACGAAGGAATCTTCTCGATCAATCCCTGCTTCTGAAGCTGATTCGTCTCCATGACCACGAATGGACTGCTCTTCCTGATCAATCGCGCCAGCTCCCCCACGCCTATGCCCTGGCCGTCATTGACTCGCGCGATCACCATGATCAATTCATGCTGGGGTCCGGAAATACCGATCAGTTCGCCATAGCCTATCCGCAGCGCATCGATGTTGTTCGATATCGCCATCAGGGTATGGATCGTCTTGCGGAACGTGCTGTCCGAGCGATTCACCAACAACTCGCGCCGGGAAACTGTGACCGTTTCCGGCCGCGACGCTCCTCCCAGGGAACTTATCTGGTCTTTCAACCGATCCTCCAAGCGACAGCACTCCAACCAGGCTCTGCCACTGACTGCGGCCTCGCCGGCTGGAAGATATGTCAGTAGCTTCGCTAAGTCGCTTAGATTAGCACAGGCCTCCTGGCATCCCACGGGCTTCCTCCTCGGATGGACGGCCGGCATCACACGCCCAGATACCTCGCCAGCATGTCACGGTCGGCCAGAGCTTCTGGCGATGCGCCCTCCCAGACGACGCGTCCCTTCTCCATGAAATAGCAGCGGTCCGTACTTTCCAGCACCGACCGGTAATTTCTGTCCACCAGCAGGCAAGCCATCCCCGCCTCCTTCACCCGGTCCACGGTGGCCCAGATTTCCCTCATCACCAGCGGCGCCAACCCCTCGGTCACTTCGTCGATCACCAACAGGTCCGGGTTCGTCATCAGCGCGCGTCCGATGGACAGCATCTGCTGCTCGCCGCCCGAAAGCTGCGCGCCACCGTTGCCCAGGCGCTCAACCAGCCGCGTGAACAGGTCCAGCACCCGATCGAGACTCCAGTCCTGCCGGCCATCGGGGCCCCGGCGGGCAGCCACCTTCAGGTTCTCCAGCACCGACAGGGAAGAAAAGATCCCCCTGCCCTCGGGTACATAGGCCACGCCCAGCCGGGCGATCCGTTCCGGCCTCCAGCCATCGACCCGCGTTCCTCCTACCTTGATCTCCCCGCTCATCTTGGCCTGCAATCCCAGGCAGCTCTTGATCAGCGTGCTCTTGCCCATGCCGTTGCGGCCCAGCAGGCCGACGGATTCGCCCCGGCCGACGATCAGGTCCACTCCGTGGAGGATGTGGCTGTCGCCATAGAAGCCATGGATGTCTCTGGCCAACAGATTCGGCGCAGCGCGCTCAGCAGGCGGCATGTTCCTCTCCCAGATAGGCCGCGATCACGGCTGCGTCGGTTCTTATCCGCTCGGGGGCGCCGCTGGCGATGACCTGGCCATTCACCATCACCGTGATCTGGTCCGCTACCTTGAAGACCGCGGACATGTCGTGCTCGACCAGCACGATCGCGTGGTCGCGCTTGAGGTCGAGCAGCAGATCCAGCATGCGGACGCTTTCCTCCAGGCCCATGCCCGCCAGCGGCTCGTCCAGCAGCAACACGCGGGGTTCATGGGCCAGGCACATGGCCACTTCCAACTGCCGCTTCTGCCCGTGGCTCAATGCGCCGGCCAGGCGGCCCTGTTCGTGCAGCAGCCCAGCCTTGCGCGCCGCCGCCTCGCGGCGGCGGTTGGTCGAGTCGCAGGCGCTTGCCGGACGCAGGACGGTCCAGGGCTCCTGCTCCAGCGCCTGCGCGGCCAGCCGGATGTTCTCGCCCACGGTCAAGCCCTCGAACAAGGTATTACGCTGATAGGTGCGCCCCAGCCCCGCCCGCGCCCGGTATGGTTGGGCGAACCGGGAGATATCCCGTCCATCCAGGCGAACCACCCCCTGGTCCGCGCGGATCTCGCCCGCCAGCAGGCTCAACAGCGTCGACTTGCCCGCCCCGTTGGTGCCGATCACCGCATGAATGGAACAGGGCGCCACCTCCAGCCGCACATCGCTGACCGCCTGTAGTCCCCCGAACGCGCGGGACAAGCCATCGCACTGAAGCACCACGCCGGTCATGCCGTCTCCCTTGCCTTGGGCCGCATCCACTTCTCCACCAGGCCGGCGAAACCCTTCGGCCAGCAGGCCACGATCAGGATGATCGCGATACCGAACAGCAACAGCCAATGCGCCGCGAGGGGCCCCATCACGTCCTCGGACGACAGGACCTCCTGGAGCAGCACATAGATCGCCGCGCCGCACACCGCTCCCCACAACCGTCCAATACCGCCGATGATCACCATCAACAGCACCACGCCCGACTTCTGCCAGCCCATCATTTCCGGCGAAGCCGCTCCATGCTTGGCGCAATACAGAAACCCCGCCAGGCCGGCCATCGCCGCGCCTATCGTGAACACGGCAAGCTTGTAGCGATAGGGCAGATACCCCACCGCCGCCATCCTGCGTTCGTTCGAACCAATACCCTTCAGCGCCCGCCCGAACTTCGCTCGCAGCAGCACCACCGCGATGACGATGCACCCTACCAGCGACACTAGCGCCCCCAGGAACAGCACCGTCGTACCTTCGAAGGCGAATTCCAGCCCCGCCCACGACGCGATGTCGAGTTCCCGCCCCAGGTACATGCCGTCGCTGCCGCCCACCAAGGGCGTGTCGTGCGCGATGTGGTACATCATCTGGGCGAACGCCAGCGTCACCATGATGAAATAGACATGCCGCGTGCGCAGCGACAATGCTCCGACGAAGGCGCCCACCGCCGCCGATGCCACGACTGCTCCCGCCCCGACGGCCAGGAGGTTGTCCATGCCCAGGTACTTCTGCAGCACGACGACGGCATAGGCTCCCACGCCGAAGAATGCCGCCTGCCCGAAACTGACCAGGCCTGTCGTCCCTAGCACCAACTCCATCGATATCGCCAGAATGGCGAAGATCATGACCGTGGTAAGCACGTCCAGGTAGTACTCGGGCAACAGCCACGCGGCGGCGGACAACGCCAGCAGGCTCGCCGTCACGGCGATGCGCCGATACTTGCGTTCAATCATCTTGCGCCCCCCAGCAAACCCGTCGGTTTCCATAGCAGCACGACCGTCATCAGCAGGTACACGCCGACACTGGCGAAATCCGGCAGGAACACCTTGCCGAAGGTATCGGTAAATCCCACCAGCAGCGCGGCGATGAAGGCGCCAAGGACCGATCCGATCCCCCCGATGACGACCACCACGAAGCTGATGATCAGGACACCGTTCCCCATGCCCGGAAACACCGACGACGATGGCGCATCGAGCATGCCCGCGACGGCGGCCAGCATCACGCCCATCGCGAACACGATCCGGAACAGACCGGGTACGTCTATGCCCAGTGCCCGCGTCATGTCGCGATTGTCCGCGCCCGCCCGGATCCGCATGCCCAGCCGGGTCTTCTGGATCAGGATGTAGAGCCCCAGGCTGAACGCCACGCACACGGCCATGACTACCAGGCGGTACAGCGGATAGTCGATCACGCCCGCGATCGATACCGGCCCCGCCAGCGCCTGCGGCACCGGCACGCTGTGGACGTCGTTGCCGAAGGCCAGGCCTCGCAGCTCTTCCAGCACGATGATGAGCCCGTACGTCATCAATACCTGCTGCAGGTGGTCCCGGCCGTACAGGAAGCTGAAGAACAGCCATTCCAGCAGATAGCCGAACGCCAGCGCCAGGAGCATGCCCACCACCACCGTCACGGCAAAATTGCCGCCCCAGTATGTCGCCGCGACGGGCGTCAGCGCGTAGATCAGATACGCGCCGACCATGTAGAGCGCACCGTGGGCCACGGTTGATCACGCCAAGGATCCCGAAGATCAACGTCAGGCCGCTCGCGATCAGGAACAGGAGCAGCCCGTATTGCACGGCATTCAGGCATTGGACCAGGAAGATCGTGGGATCCATCTCGGCACGCCCTTACCTGGCCGCCATGGCGCAGCCGTCCGACGGGCTGCCCACGCCCTTCGCGGCGATGCTGGTGTAGCGGTTCTCGCCGCTGGCGACGGTGCGCGTATAGATGTCCTGCACCGGGCTGTGCGCCTTTGAAAGCTTGAAGGCGCCGCGCGGGCTGTTCACCGTCATGGTTTCGATCGCCTTGACGATCCCGGCCTGCTTGCCCAGGTCGCCGCCGGTCGCCTTCAGGCCATGGGCTAGCATCTGCGCGGCATCGTAGCCTTGCACGGCATATACGTCGGGACCGGCTCCGTATGCCTTGGCATAGGCGGCGCGAAACGCCTTGTCCACCTCGCTGTTCAGCCCGTCCGCATAGTGCAGCGTGGTCTGCAAGCCTTCGGCGGCCGCCCCTTCCGCCTGCAGCACGCCCTCGGTCAGGAATCCCGATCCGATCAGCGGAATGGTCCGGCCCAGTCCCGCCGCGGCATAGTCCTTGACGAACTTGACGGCACCCGCGCCGCCGAAGAAGGCATAGACGGCATCGGGCTTGAGTGCTGAGATCTGCGTCAACAACGCCTGGAACTCGGTGTTGGGGAAAGGTACCGTCAGGTCCGACACCACGCTTGACCCCGACCCCTTGATGCCTTCCTTGAATCCGCGCAGCGACTCCTCGCCCGCCGTGTATTTCCACGAGACGGTCACGATGCGCTTGTAGCCCTTCTCCACCGCCAGCTTCCCGGCCCCGTAGGCGGGCTGCCAGTTCGAAAACGAACTGCGGAAGATGTTCGGCGCGCACATGGCTCCCGTCACTTCGTCGGTGCCGGCATGGGGAATGATCAGCAGCGTCTTGGACGACTTCGCCGCCTTGGCCATGGCCATGACGACACCGGAGTGCACGGTGCCTACGATCACATCGACCTTGTCCCGCTTGATCAGCTTATTGACGTTGTCGCTGGCTTTCGATGGCTCCGACTCGTCGTCCACGCGGACGTAGGTCACCGTCTTGCCGGCCAGCCTGCCGCCCTGCTCATCGATGTGCAGCTTGAATCCCTTCTCAACGGCTTCTCCCAACTGGGCGTAGGTGCCCGAGAATGGCAGCATCAAGCCGACCTTGATCTCGTCCGCGGCCAAGACCGGCACGCTCGCGCAAGCAGTGGCAAGGCAGGCGGAGACGGAGAAAAGACGTTTGGCGAACACTCTTTTCATGACTGGTTCCTTGGTCGATTGTCAGTGGTTGAGCAACAGGGAGCCGAAACCCGGCACCTTGTCGTGAATTCCGCTATCACGCAGCGCGTGCCAGTAGATGGCGGTATTGATCGCGATGACAGGCTTGTCGAGCCAGAACTCCGCCATGCCGGCCACCTGAGCCGCGGCGAGATTGGTCCCCACCTGCACGATCGCCTCGACGGACGGGCCGTTGACCCGGTTGATGGCGTCCCGCAGCTCCCGCTGGGACACATGCGCGATCTGCACCGGGCTCGTGCACTTGAGCCCTTCCAACGCAACGATTTCGAACCCCGCGTCCTCGAAAAACCGGCGCACCTGCGTATCGCCCAGCGGCTGGTAAGGCGTCACGACGGCGATTCTTCTGATGTCGCCATAGCAGCGCAGCGCCTCGATCACGGCGTCTGAACCCATGGTCACAGGTTTGCCGCCCGCGATGGCGCGCATGCGCTCCATCAGCTTCCTGCTGCCGTCCATCCCGTCCCAGAAGGTCTCGGACGACATCCCCAGCACCAGCCGGTCGGGCTGGCAGGTCATCACCACGCGCGCGGCCTCGTCCATGGAAGCCCGGATGTTGTCCATCAGGCGCGCGAAGCCGTCGTCATCGTGGATCGGCTCGTCGGGGATATACAGGCGGCCGAAGTGGTTGGTCACGCCATACGGACGCATGTCGTCCATTTCCGGCTGGACCGATGTATTGGTCGAAGGGGCGATGATCCCCAACCTCAGCCTGAATCCCAAGCTGTCTGCCATACCCTGCTCCCGGTGATGAGTGATCTGTACCGTTCAGGCGAGCGCAGCCAACATGCCGCGCACGTCCCCACTGCCGACCACGTCGGCATATTTCTGCGCCATATCGAACAGGTTCGCTTCGTGGGGCTCCGGCGCCCGATCACCCACGCAGTCGGCCGCCACCACGACCCGCATCCCCGCTCCCATCGCGTCGACCACGGAGGCGCGCACGCAACCCGACGTCGTACAGCCGGCGACGATCACGGTATCCACGCGCCGCATGGCCAGCCAGGCCGCCAGGCCGGTCTCGGCGAATGCCGACGGAAGCCGCTTCCGAACGATCAGTTCGCCCGTGCGCGGACTCAGCTCCTTGACGATCTGGCTGGCCGGATCGTGTTCCGTGAGCCGCAGCAAGCTCGGAACCTTGCGGGTAAAGGCATTGCCGTCGGAACCGTCGTCCGCATAGACGACACGCGTATGCACGATGAGAAGTCCTTGCTGCCGGGCGAAGGCCAGCAGGTCCACCGTCGCCGCGATCGCTTGCGGAATGTTGCCGCCGCCGAACACGCCGGGATCGGCGAAACCCTGGACGAAATCGACGATCAACAAAGCCGGCGCACGGCCCATCCCCAACTGGCCGCCGAACCCCTGCGCGGCATAGATACTCGTATCGCCACTCATGCGCCGACTCTGGCTGGTTGCTCAGCCGCGTTGCTGGGAACGCCGTAGGTCTCCATGAAGCCATCCACCATGCCGTGCAACTGGCCCCAGTCTGCGTGCACGTAGCTATAGTTGCGCACGATGAACGAGGCCCCCGCATAGAATTTCTCGTACTGCTGGTGGCGGCCGGCGAACTCCGAACCGACGATGTCCCAGGCGAGCTTGAACAGCTTCATTCGCTCGATATGGCCAAGCTGGGGGGTATCCCAATTGGCTGCGAACCGGGCGGCCAGCTCCTCGTCCTCGAGCACGGAAATGTTCGCCGGCATCTGGAACACGCCTCCCCCGCACAACTCCCGCACCTTGTCCACGATCTCGGAATAGGTCTCGGTGCACCAGTTCAGCGCGGCATAGACGTGGCGCCGGTTGAAGCACTTCCACCCGCCGTCCGGATAGTCCTCTGCCGCATGGATCTGCCCCTGGATGGTGCCGCCCAACATGCCTTCCAGGGCGGCCAGCCGCCCTATCGCTTCCTTGACCGCGGGCACCTGGTCGGCACCGGTCGCCTGGGTGATCCGGCTGGCCAGGCCGACCAGGAACTGCAGCTTCGACAGGAAGCGCACGTTGGACTGGTGATTGCCATAGGCATGCGCGGCCGTCCTGACATAGATCTGCCGGGCCAGGTCCGGCGAGTTGTGCACGAAGACCCGTTCCCAGGGCACCAGCACCTCGTCGCAGATCAGCATCGCGTCGGACTCGTCGAAGCGATGGCTCAATGGCCCCTCGAAGTCATTCGGCGCGTTCGGCTCCATGGGCTTGCGCGCCCACAGCGCCAGTCCGCTGGCATTGCACGGCACCGCGCAGGTGATCGACTCGGCAGCCTGGTCCGGTGCGAGCGGCAGGATGTTGCCGATCCAGATCTCGTTGGCGAACAACGCCCCGGTGGCCAGCATCTTCATGCCGGAGATGACCACCCCGGCATCCGTTTCCCTGACGACGCGCAGCGACGGCGACGTAAGGTTGCGCAACTTGTAGAACTCCGGGTTGCGCGAGCTCTGCGGCGACAGGACCGCATAGGTCGCATAGCCATCTGTCTTGCGCAGATGCTCGTAATACCGGTCCAGGTTGTCGGCATAGGGGCCGAGCACGTCCTTGGCCAGCGTCATGCCCGTCACGAACGAGGACACATGATCGGGCGAGCGGCCGAACATGCCCAGGCTGGCATCGGCAATCAGCTTGTGGGTCTGATAGCGCTTGTCCAGGTCTTCCCGCGACCTTGCCTTCAGATAGTAGGAACTGAAGGCCTCGCCGTTTTCCTCCATGACCGCGAACCGCCCGTGCGCGGGATCCCGCTTGAGGTCGAACAAGCCGGCGATGGTCTGCGCCGCATTGCGAAAGTAGGCATGCGTTGTCACGTCATCGATTCTTTCGCTGCCGACGTAGACGACACGCCCGTCCCGCAGGCTATCCAGATGTTGCTTTGCTGTCTTGAGCACGAGTCGCCTCCGAACGATGCCCTATATAATTCATCAATTTACATAAGCTACTTATCAATATAAAAATCAGGAGTGCGCACGGAAATAGGGATGAACCCTAGTCAGTGCGCACAGTCTTTCTCAACGCCGACCCTTTATGCGCCGCGACATGGCTGGTCTTGTCGCTCTGGATCTCGTACTGCGGGTCATCCCCGCTGGCGCGGTGCGTGTGGCCCTTGTAGTCGAAGTCCTTCGTGTGCACCCGGATGATGGTGCCGCTGACGATACCCGCCTCGGAATTCCAGCTTACGTGGTCGCCCACCTTGAATCGGTCCGCCATGGCGTTCCTCCTGTCTGCGCGCGCCGGCGGCTCAGGCGTTCGGCGCGTACGTCAATGTGCCGTCCTGGATCCGCGCCGCCGACGTGTACGGATGGACTTCGCTCTTGCCGGCGCCCAGGATGTGCCTCACGCAGACATCCCGCACTTTCAGGTAGTCGGCGATCAGCGACCGGTGGCATCGCCACCACACGGCTTCCGCGCACATGATGGCGGTCCGCCGGCGGCGAGCCAATGCCAGCAGGCGCTCGATGCCTTCGCGAAAGGCATCGGTCTCCATGTAGTCCGCGTAGCCGCGGAACGACGGGTTGCGCCAGACGGTGTTGTGGGAGTCCGCCAGGGGCGGACGGCGGCCGCCCAGTTCCGGCAGCGGCACGTATTCCACCCCGGCCTGCGCGAGCGCATGGCGCAGCGCATCCGGATTGAAATGGGGGTACTTGCGTGACCCCGCATGCCGCCGCACGTCGGCGATCGCCTGGATGTCATGGGCGGCCAGCATCGCCAGGAACGTTTCCAGGGAATGCGTGGAATGCCCCACCGTCCATACTTCCAACCCTGCCGTCTCCATCGCGCGCCCCCCTTCCCTTCGAATGACTCCGCTACAAGGCCGCGCGCCGCAAGGTGTTGCGCCCCTCGGCCTTGGCCTGGTAGAGCGCGGCATCCACCTTGTCGAAGATGTCGGCGGTGCGGCGTTCGCCGCGGAAGATGCCGAATCCCATCGACGCGGTCACGACGCCATGCGGCGGATTACCCTGGTGAGCAATCGCCATGCCCGCGATGGCCACGCGTATCTCGTCGCAGAAGCACGCGCCCTCGGCGTCCTCTCTCAAGCGGCAGGCCAGCAGGAATTCCTCGCCGCCGATCCGGAAAACCCGGTCGTCGGACCGGCTCAGCATGCCGCGCAGGAGGTCGCCCACGCGCTTGAGCACCCGATCGCCCGCGGCATGGCCATAGTGGTCGTTGTAAGCCTTGAAGCTGTCGACGTCGAGAATGGCCACGCACTTCAGCAGTCCGTCGTCGGGCGCCTCGACGAAAGCGGGAAACTCCTGCGTATAGGCTCGGCGATTGGGGACGCCCGACAAGGGATCCAGCAGCGAGGACCTGGCCTCGGTGATGTCGGTGAAGATCCAGATCCGCGCGCGGAAGGATCCGTCCGCCACGAAGGGCACGCTGCGGCGGGCGAACACGCGTCCGTCCTTGAAGTACAGTTCGTCGCGGTAGGCCTCGTCCGTGGCATGAAGAATCTCCACGTGCTCCAGGAAGCGGTCGGGATCGGCAAGCTGATCGCTGGCGTGGGCCAGCATCCGGCTTTCGCTCCAGCCTTCCCGCGCTTCCTCGGGAAACCGCCATTGCGCCATGAAGGCCTTGTTCGCGTAGATCACCCGCCTGTCGGCATCCACCAGCAGGACGCCGTCGGGCAGCGCATCCAGCGCGAACTTGAAGATCCCCGCCGGCACGGGTGGCCTGGGCGGGGCCCCAGCCATGGCGGATGTTCTTGTTATCTGGCTCATACACGGCACGCCGTCGACGTGGACAGAATCCAAAGATAGCGCACTCGCCGCGCCGGTGCATGCCGGCCCCGCCGGTCACTGGATCCGGATGTTCCGCTTGCGCACGATTTCGCCCAGCTCGGCCTGGCTGCGCAGGAAGAACGCCCGGAACTGCTCGGGCGTGCCGGGATCCGGAATGAAGCCGCGGTCGCGCAGTTCCTGGTTCACGTCGGGCTGTTGCAACGTGTCGCGTATGGCCGCCGCCAGGATATCCCGCACCTGCGGCGGCGTGCCCTTGGGCGCCAGCACGCCCTGCCAGCTGTACATGTCGAATCCCGGATAGCCGCTTTCGTCCACGGTGGGCACGTCGGGCAGGTAAGGCAGGCGCTCCCGGGTGGACACCAGCAGGACCTTCAGCTTGCCCGTGCGCAGATAGGGCAGCGCCGTGGCCGGATCGGAGAAATACAGGTCGATCTGGCCGCCGAGCAGGTCGCGTATCGCCGGCGCGGCACCCGGAAACGGCACATGGGTAGGATGCACGCCCACCCGCCCGGCCAGGGCCTCCATGGTCAGGTGATTCATCCCGCCCTGCCCCCAGCTTCCATAGGTGACCCGGTCGCCCCGCTCCTTCATGTAGGCCAGGAGCCCCGCCGCATCCGAAACCGGCAGGTCGCGGCGGGCCAGCAGGAGCAGCGGCGTGCGCACCAGCGGCGCCACGAAGTCCAGGTCGCGCTCGGCCGAGTATTTCAGGTCGGGATACAGCGCGGCGTTCACCGCGACCTGCTCGGCCGTGTTCATCACGGTGTAGCCGTCGCGGGCGGCCGACAACAGCGCCTGCGTGCCGATGATGGTGTTGCCGCCCGGCCGGTTGTCCACCACGATCGCCTGCCCCAGCTTCCGTGCCAGGTGCTGCGTGACGACCCGCGCCACGTTGTCGGCGCCGCCGCCAGCGGGATAGGGAACCAGCCACCGGATGGGATGCGCCGGATAGGACTGGGCCGCGGCCGTGCCGGCGGCCAGGCACGAGAACATCGCGAATATCGCTGGGATAAGCCGCATGGCGCCTCCTTTTGTAAAACGATCGTTTAATTTTTTAAATATATCCCAAATATTGGGATACAAGCATAATTTTTAATACGGTCGTTTCACAAAAGGAAGGCTGCCAGCGATGATCGCCCCCCTCGTTCAGTCGGGCGTCCAGGCGGGGTTATGGACGGCTTCCCAGAGATGGCCGTCGAAATCCTGGAAATAGCCGGCGTACCCGCCCCAAAAGGTTGGCTGCGCCGGCTTCACCACGCGGGCACCCGCGGCGGCGGCGCGGGCCATCACCGCGTCGACCTCCTCGCGCGACGCGACGTTGTGGCCAAGCGTGAACTCCGTCGGACTGCGCCCGCTTCTTTCTATCCCGGCGTCGTGCGCGATGTCCGCGCGCGCGAACAGCGCCAGCTTGAGCCCCGCCTGCAGTTCGAAGAAGGCCACCGCGCCGTGTTCGAACTCCTTGCCGATGATGCCCTCGGTCGGCAACCCCAAGCCGTCGCGGTAGAACGCCACCGAGGCCTCCAGGTCGTCCACGCCGATCGTGATCACGCTGATGCGTGGCTTCATGCCTGCTCTCCTTTCGTCCGTTCAATCGGTCATCATGCCTCAAGGGATGCCGACGCGGCGCACAGCACGTGCGGCATCACCGCCAGCTTCCTGGCGACCATGCTAGGATGGCCGCATCCCGTCTCCGATCGGCAGCCGACGCGAACAATGACCTCCACGCTGGCGCGAGTCGCCATCTCGCAATCCGAGCTGTTCCGGGAATGGTCCGAGGCGGACATCGCCCGGCTGGTCGAGGCCTCGGAGGTCCTGCGGCTCGAATCCGGCACCTTGCTCCATGGACCGGGGGAAACCGTTCCCTTCCTGTACCTGATCGCGTCCGGCTCGCTGCGCATGTCCTTGCGCACCGGCTCCAACCGCGAGTTCGCCTTCCGGCTGCGCTTTGCCGGCGATTTCCTGGGCCTCGGTCCGCTGCTGTCCGGCGAACCCTTCGTCTACACCGTCACGTGCCGGGGCCAGACCCATCTGGTCAGGATACCCGGTCCCTTTCTGAAAGACATGCTGGTGCGCAACGGCCGCCTGGCCGTCGCCATGTTCGCGGGATTCAACCGACGGCACAGGAACATGATCGCCCTGTATGCCAACGCCTCCACGGGCTCCCTGCGCGCGCGGCTCGCCTCGCTGCTGGGCCTCATCGCCAACGCGTCGGGGCACGCCACGAACGAGATAGAAGTCCTTCAGGACGAGCTGGCCGAATTGCTCGGCACCCGCAGGCAAGGGGTCAACCGCGAACTGCGGGCACTGGAGAAACTCGGCGTGCTTGCCCTGGAATACGGCCGCATCGTGATCGCCGACAGGGCCGCCCTGCAGGAGCTGGCGATACTGCCAACCCCCGCCCCGCTCCCCTAGAAGCGGTGCCTGATGCCGACGTCGAAGCCCTTCTGGCCATAGACCGGCGTCGTCGCATCGCCGATCGAGTACGCTGCGCCCGAGCGATTGCGAATCAAGCCGAACGAGGTGTACAGGTTCGTTCGTTTGGACAAGGCATAGGTATAGCCCATCGCATAAAACGTCGCCTTGGCACCGGTGGCCCCGGTCCGGCGCTGGTCGCGCGCATGGGTGATGCCGCCAAGCACGGTATGCGGCCCCCTCGACCATTTCAGGCCGGCCATGTAGATGTTGACGTTCGTATCCGCGATCGTCGCCCCGGGCACGCCGTTCAAGGTGGACCGGACCGCCTGGAACGCCGAATACACCGTCACCGCTCCGGCGCGGTAGCTTCCCGTCAGCGCGACGGAGTGGCTGGTGGCCGTATCGGTGGCATTGCGCTGGTTGGAGTAGCCCAACGCCACGCGGGCAGGACCATCCTGGTAGCTCAGCGCGCCGTTATAGGCGCGCGCGGCCGAGCGGTTTCCGGCAACCTCGCCGAAGCCATACAGGAAACCCGCGGCCCATCCCCTCCATCTCGGCGTCGCGTAGGAAACCGAGTTGTTGACGCGGGAGTTCGTGCTGAAGACGTTGTTCATTCTGCCCATCATCCCCATGCCGAAAGGATCCGCGGGCAATATCGCATCGAGGTAGAACGGGCTGTACTGCCTGCCCAGCTTGATGTTCCCCATGGGCGTATCCAGTCCGACATGGGCCTTGCGCCCGAACAGCGCGCCCAGCGTCGACGTGCCCGTGTCCGCGTTGAACCCTGCCTCCAGGTCGAACGTGGCTTTCCATCCGTTGCCCAGGTCCTCCACGCCCCTCAGCCCGAGGCGCGATCCGGACTGCCCCCCTCCCGTCAGCGACGATACGCTTCCTTGCTTGGGCGCGATCGGATCGGACTGATGGACGAAACCGGAGTCCACGATCCCGTAGATGGTCACCTGGGCCTGTGCGCCGGCGCAGTTCCATGCCCCCAGGCAAATCATTCCCCCGACGATGGTGATCGTCTTCATTTCCCCTCCGTTGATTCTGATTCGATAAGACGACAGCCGGGCGGCCGCCCTATTGCGACTTGACGTTCGCCTGCCTCACGATGCCCTGCCAGCGCGCGACTTCCCGGGTCAGCTGGATCTTGGTCTCTTGCGCCGAATACGGCTCGGGAATGCCCGATCCCCGCGAGCGCGAGGCCTGCTGCAGGTCCGGCTGGGACAGGGCGCGCAGGATCTCGGTATTCAAGGTCTTGACGATGGTCGCGGGCGTTCCCGCCGGCGCGACCACGAAGGTGGACGTCGTCACGTCGCTCGCGGGCAGGCCCACGTCCTTCATCGTGGGAACGCCTTTCATGCCGGGCAGATCCTGCAACTGATTCGTCCCGCCTACGGCCAGCGCGCGCGCCTCGCCGTCGCGCAGCGACCCGACGATTCCCGGCACCAGTTCGAAGGCCGCATCGACCTCCCCCGCGCGCACCGCGGTCGTCAGCTTGGCCGCCGTCCCGTAGGGAACGATGACGAAATCCCCCTTGGTCTCCTCCCGCATCAAGGCCGCGCCCAGATACTGGATTCCCCCCGCCACGTCGCCCGTCGCCACGGTGACCCGCCCCGGCTTCGTCTTGATCTCCCGGATCAGGTCTTCCATGGTCTTCAACGGCGAGTCGCGTTTGACCACCACGGCGAGCTGACCGGTACTGATCTGCGCGACCGGTTCGAAATCACGCAGCACGTCGATGTTCTTGGCGGCGAAGATCGCATCGCCGATCGCCGCCTTCGTGCCCATGATCATCAGCGTGTAGCCGTCCGGTTCGGCGCGCTTGACCCGCTGCATGGCAACGATGCCGCCCGCCGACGGCTCGTTGATGACGACGACCTGCGTGTTCATGGCCACGGAAAGCTTCTGGGCCAGCACACGCGCGGTGATATCGGATGAACCGCCCGGCGCCGCCTGGACGATCAGCGATATGGGACGCGAAGGATAGCCGTCGGCGGCCGGAGCTGCCGCCGCGTATGCCATCAATGCCAGACAGGCTGCCCGGGGCAACGCGACCCGGAAGTTTCTCGATTGGATCTTCATGATGTCTCCTGTTGTTGTAGTCAGCGCCCGGCTGCCAGCCCGGCCGCTACGGTACGAGTACCGATACCCCCACCAGGCGGCTCGATTCCAGCGCCCGATGAGCCTGCCCACAGTCGGCCAACGCCAGCCGTTGGTTCACGTGGATGCGTATCGCGCCCGATTCGACGAGCTGGAAGAATTCCCCCGCCAGCTCCCGCCTCTCCTGCTTCGTCGACGCATAGTCGGCCAATGCCGGCCGGGTGAAGAAAGGCGATCCGTGGCGCCCCAGAGCGATGGCATCGATGGGAGGCACCGGACCGGACGCGGCGCCGAAACTGACGAACAGCCCTCGCCTGGACAGGACGCGCAGCGACACGTCGAAAGTGCTCCGGCCCACGCCGTCCAGCACCACGGGTACGCCGCGGCCGCCCGTCAACGCCATGACCTGCGCCACGACCTCGTCGGTGCCGCCGCGCACGATCACGTGTTCGCAGCCATGGGCCAGCGCGATGTCGACCTTGCCGGGATCCGACACGGTTCCGATCACGCGCAGCCCGAGATGCCGGGCCCATTGGCCGACGATCAGGCCGGTGCCGCCCGCCGCCGCATGCAGCACCAGGGACTCGCCCGCCCGCCAGGGGTGGATGCGGCGCATCAGGTAGGCCGCGGTCATGCCGCGCATGGTGCTGGCCGCGGCCACGTCCAGCCCTACCCCCTGCGGAACCGGAACCAGATACCGGGTATCGACGATGCGCTCGCTGCTGTAGGCACCCAGCGGGCTGCTGGCGTAAGCCACGCGGTCCCCTACCTTGACATCCGCCACGCCCGCCCCCAGTTCTTCGACGACGCCGGCGGCCGATCGCCCCAACGGCGACGGCAAGGCGACGGGATACAGTCCCGACCGGAAATAGATGTCATTGAAATTGACGCCTATCGCGGCATGCCGGATCCTCACCTCGCCATAGCCCGGCGGGGCAACGTCATACGCCTCGCACCGCAGGACCTCGGGCCCTCCCGTCTGGTGAAACCGGATCACGCTTGCCATGGTTGCTCCTCGCCCGCTTCCGGGCTCAGGCCTCGGGCCTGGCGGGCAGGACCGTGGCGACCGCCTCCCCGAATCCCAGCCTCGGCCACCCTGGTTTCTGGCAATGCGCCCGGACGATCACCGTGTCGCCATCCTGGACGAACGCGCGCGCTTCGCCGTTGGGCAACGCGAAAGGCTGGCGGCCACCTCGCGTCAATTCGAACATGCAGCCGCAGGCCTCGTCGCCGGGCCCCGAGATCGTGCCCGTTCCAATCAGGTCGCCGGACTCCAGTACGCAACCGTTGAGCGTGTGATGGGCGACCATCTGCCCAGGTGTCCAGTAGGCGTCCGTCAGCCGGCTCGCCCCCAGCAGCACCGGGCCCTCTCCTGCCTCGACCAGCCGCTCGGTCAACAACAGCACCTCCATGCGAACGTCCGGCATGCCCCGCTCCCGACTCTGGCCGGAGTCCAGGCAGGCGGGAGGCATGGGCTGCCCCTGCGGCCGGGACATCGCTACCCGATAAGGTTCCAGGGCCTCCGCCGTCACCACCCATGGCGACACCGTCGTCGTGAAGCTCTTGGACTGGAACGGCCCCAGGGGCTGGGACTCCCATCCCTGCATGTCCCGCGCCGTCCAGTCATTCAGCGCCGAATAGCCGAAGATCGCCGCGTCGGCGGCATCCACGCCCAGCGGCTCGCCGTGCGCGTTGGATGTGCCCACGTAGATGCCGAGCTCGACCTCGTAGTCCAGCATCCGCGTCGGGTCCGTCAAGGGCCGGTCGTGCTCGAAGCGCCCTGCCTGCCCCCGAGGGCGGGCGAAGCCGTAGCCGCTCGTCCGGACCGTCGACGCCCGGCTGTGATAGGCGATCGGACTCCAGACGAAACTCTGGGGAAGCTCGGGATGGTCGGGGCGCTTGACACGGATCACCTTGGAGATGTGATGCATCGAGGCCAGGTAGTCCGAGAAATTGCCGATCTTCAGCGGAAGCAGGAACTCGGCATCGGCGATGGTGTGCAGATGTTGCTCGGCCTCCCGCCGGAATGGCGACTCTTCCCGCAGCAGCCGCGACAATCCCAGCCGCAGGCTCGCCCAATGCGCCGGCCCCAGTTCCATCAGCACCTTCATCGACGCGCCGCGGCACGCCTGGACCGCCGGCCCGCATTCGGCGGCCAGGCAGTCCTCCATTGCGCCGATATCCAGGATCAGGTCGCCGATGCCAGCGCCGACGCGGAAGTCACCTCCCTGGCGCCTGGGCCTGAAGACAGCCAGAGGCAGGTTCTGGATGGGGAAGTCGGCCTCAGGCCGGTTGGCCGAGACCACGAACGAGCGCAGCGCCGGATCATGGGTCTCGTTCAGGCGCGACGCCCCTGCATCCGGAATGAAAGAAGCATCACGCATGTTGCCGCTCCTTGGTGGCCGCGTTCGCGCTCTGCGCCTCCAGGAACGCCCTGCGCAACGCCTTGCGCTCTTCGCGCAGTTCCACGTTGTGGTACTGGATCTGGTCGACACCGGGTGCGATCACTTCCGAGGTGCCGCGCAGGTCGTTGTAGGCAATACCGCTGCCATCGCCGTTGGGCCCCAGGCCCAGCGGCTTTCCTCCCCGCTCGAACTCGTCCAGCCCCTGGAAGAAGCGCTGGCGCATCTTGGCGATCACCAGGTCGCTGGCGCCCAGGTGCTCCTTCGTGCGATCCACGATGGGCACGCTTTCGGCCACGGCGGCATCCTCGGCGCGCAGGTCCTTGAAGCCCGACCAGTGCCCCAGCTTCATCGCCTCGCGATTCTGGCCGAAGTCCTCCCGGCTGCGGTCCAGCGAGTTGAGCAGGAAGTCGTCATGGTCGACGAACTTCAAGCCCAGCGCCCCCCGCTCGATCGACTGTTTCTTCCACCACTCCTGGGTATGGGCCATGTCCCACTCGAAGCGCCAGAAGGCCGTACGCCGATTGTTGATCGGGATCATGAACAGCACACGCCCTTCATCGGTGCGCATACTGCCGTTCAGGACCGTGAACGGCGCCAGGTACTCCGTCACGCGCAGATAGACCTGGCCATCCTCGCGCTCGCGCCGCGAGTAGGCCTGGAATCCGTAGGGCGTATCGACCACCGACAGCTTCGGCGCATGCACGCCCTTGATCGCGACGACGCTTTCGTTGATCTCCGCCTTGACCGGCTGGGCATGCAGGAGGCCGATGTGGGCGGAATCCAGCAACGTCTCCAGGTTCTGCGTCCAGTTCGAATCCGTATAGCCGACCCGGGCGCGTCGATGCTCGGCCGGCAGGAGACAGAATTCCCATTCGGGAAAGACCGGAGGTTCGCCCGGCCCCAGATAGACCCACAGCGCGCCGCCTGCCTCCCGGACCGGGAAGGCGGGAACCTTGATGGTCGAACAGAAGCGTGGATTGGACTCCGACGGCGTGGCGATGCACTTGCCCGACACGTCGAACTTCCAGCCGTGGAAGATGCAGGTCAGCGCATTGTCACCGGTGCGGCCCAGCGCCAGGGAAGCTCCGCGGTGCGGGCACTGCTCCTCGAAGAACCCGACCTTCCCGTTGCCGTCGCGGAAGGACACGAACTGCTCGCCCAGCAGCTCGACCTTCCTGGGCGGGCCGTTGGGTTCGAGCGCCTCGGACCTCAGGTAAGGGAGCCAGTATCGGCGGGCCATGTCGTGCAGGGTGGAGCCTGGCTCGACGTCGTTGTAGCGGTCATTGTCTGCTGCGGACAGCATGGGGCATTCTCCAGGATCGTTCCTTATCCGTGCTCCCCGGAACCTGATGTGCCGGGAAACATCGTGGAACGGATTCTGGCCCGCCGCCCGCGGTTTGTTGACCGCCGCACCATCGAGAATGTCCGCTTTGGTTCAAACCCGGGCACCTTGCCGCGCACACTGGAACAAACACGACAATTGCGCATTTTTTCTTCTCGCCCCTGCCTGCCCCCTCTCACAGAATACGTTTCATGAGCCACGCGGCGACTCCATCGAAGTCGCGCCTGGCGATCGTCTCCCTATGCGTGAAGGTGGCATGAGCATGGAATCGACCCAGACCCAGCGCCTGGAGCAGCAGGACGTCCGCTTCCGGCAACTGACCGAAATGTCGCCGGATACCCCGATGGGCCGCCTGCTCAGGCAATTCTGGCACCCCGTCGCCCTCTCGCGCAGCGTGGCGCCCGGTACCGCCCGCGCCATCACCTTGATGGGGCAGGAATACGCCCTCTATCGGGGCAGCTCGGGTCAGCTTCATCTCCTGGCGAACCGCTGTGCCCATCGCGGCACTCGGCTGCATACCGGTTGGGTGGAAGGCAACCAGTTGCGCTGCATGTACCATGGCTGGAAATTCGACGGATCCGGGCAATGCGTCGACCGTCCCGCGGAACGGCCCGGCAGCCATGCCCAGGTCCGGGTCGCGGCCCACGCCGTGCATGAATACTGCGGACTGGTCTTTGCCTACGTCGGCCTCGGCGCCCCGCCTCCCTTCGACCTGCCGCGCAAGCCCCGCTTCGAGCAGCCCGGCGTGTTGCTCTTCCAGCGCCAGGAAATCTGGCCTTGCCACTGGCTGCAGCATGCCGAGAACTCGCTCGACGCGGTCCACGTCAGCTTCGCTCACCAGATGGGCAAGATCGGCGCTTTCGGCCAGGCGATCACAACGGACATTCCCGAGCTGTCCTACGAGGAGACCTCCGCCGGCATCCGGCAGACCGCGACCCGCCACGTCAATGGCAAGAGCCAGATCCGGGTCAGCGACTGGACGTTCCCCTATGGCAATCACGTCGTACTTCCCGGCGTGTCCGCCGAAGCTCCCTGGATAGAAAGCGCGAACTGGATGGTACCGCTCGACCAGACGCATACCCTGCGCGTCTCGCTCCGGGCCGTACCGTCCACGACACCCGAGGCCGATGCCGAGCTGGCGCGCTACTTCGAAGACTGCGATGGCTACGACTCGTCGGATCACCATGATGCGCTCTTCGCCGGGCACTATCCCGACGACCCGCTGGTCCGGTTGACCAGTGCGCAGGACTACGTTGCCCTCGTCGGCCAGGGCGCCGTGGCGGATCGCGCCTCGGAGTTCCTGGGCGCTTCGGACCGGGGCATCTCCATGCTGCGCAGGATCCTGTGGCGCGAGATGGAGGCCTTGCGCAACGACGCCCCGACCAAGGCCTGGACCCGCCTGGAAAGCGCGCCGACGCTTTTCCAATATGCTGAAACGGCCTGAATCCTCGCTCCCGGCCAAGCCCTCCATCGCCTCCACTCACAGGTGCCCCATGATCGGACTGACAAGACTCGCCATCCTCGCCCTCGGTACGCTGTTGATCGTCGCCTGGACGCCGCCTGCGGCGCGCGCCGCCGACATCTACCCGTCCAAACCCATCTCCCTGATCCTCCCCTTCGGCGCCGGTAATGGCTCGGACCTGTCGTCGCGGCGGCTGGCGACCCAGCTGGGCAAGATCCTGGGGCAGCAGATCGTCGTCGAGAATCGCCCTGGCGCCGGCGGCGTCGGCGCGGTCAAGCAGGTTACCTCCGCCCCCGCCGACGGCTATACGCTGATGCTGGCGGGCGCGGGCATGCCCATCAGCCAGGCCCTGTTCAACCCGCCGCCCTACGACATGCTGAAAAGCTTCGTGCCGGTATCGGCCATCAGCAGCAACGACGTTGCCTTTCTCGTCAAGGCCTCATCCCGGTACGCGACGCTCGACGATTTCATCCGCGAAGCGAAGGAAAGGAAGAAGGGCTTGATGGTAGGCGTGTCGTTGCTCGGTACCACCCAGCACATGGCCGCGGAACTGTTCAAGCTCCACACCCATACCGATTTCACCATCGTTCCCTTCCGCACGGCATCCATGCTCACGACCGCACTCGTGGGCGAGAACATCGATCTCGCCTTCGAGTTCGTCGCACCGACCCTGCCGATGCTCAACAGCGGCCAGCTGCGAGCGCTGGCCGTCAGTTCCGCCCAACGATCGCCCGTGCTGCCCCAGGTGCCGACCGTCGCCGAACAAGGCATACCCGACTATGCCGTGTCCTCGTGGGGCATGATCGTCGCCCCGGTCAATACTCCCGCTCCGATCGTCAAGCGGCTCAGCACAGAGATCCAGAACGTATTGCAGGACCCGGAGTTCATCCGGCAACTGCAGGGAAGCGGCACACGCGTGCTTGGAGGGACGACAGACCAGGCTCGGCAACTGATGGAAAGCGAGATCGTTCGCTGGAAAAAAGTGATCGATACCGCCGGCATTGCCTTGCAGTAGTCCGTCCACCGTCGTCTCGGGACATCGCCATGATGAAAGTCTGGCCATTGGTGAAATGGCATGCCGTGGACTGTACGCTCGCCCGGCTGGCCGTTGCTCACTCCGAACTTTTTTCCGGCTGGCCCGACGAGCCAATTGCCCGGCTCATCGGCGCCGCGGATCTCGTCACGCTGGAACCCGGGGACTGCCTGCACCGCTCCGGCGATGAAGCGCGCTTCCTGTACCTGCTGGTTACGGGTTCCATGCGCCTGACGCGTCCGGTGGCGGGAGACCGCCCCTTCATCTTCGGCATCCATCTTGCCGGCGACTTCCACGGGCTGGGTCCTATCCTGGCCCGGACGCCACACATCAATACCTCCATTTGCAAGGACCGCACCACATTGGTCCGCATTCCCGCCGAAATCCTGCGCAAGCAGATCGCCGACAACGGCCGGCTGTCCTTTCCCTTGTTCGCCGCGCTCGAACGCCGCCACCTTCGCGCCACCAACCTGTACATGACCGCCACGGTCCGCTCGATCCGTTCTCGCGTAGCGGAGCTCCTGAGGTCGTTCGGCGCGCGCAGGGCGCGCAGCCACACCGGTGGAGAGATCCGGCTATCGCAGGATGAAATAGCCACCATGCTCGGCACCCGCCGTCAGGTCATCAATCGGACCTTGCGGGAAATGGCGGGAGAAGGCGCCATTCACGTCCAGTACGGACGCATAACCGTCGACGATCCGGCGTTACTGGAAAGAATGGCACAGGACGAAGGCAAACCGGTCTTCTGAAACCTTTACTCGAACTTCCCCTTCATGAACAGCAGCTCACTCCTTACGGTACTGGTTCACGCCATCCGCCTCGAAGCGCAGGGCATCATCAGTGTCGAGTTCCGCTCGCCCACGGGCGATGAACTGCCTGCCTTCGCCGCGGGCTCCCA
>NZ_JBBUKU010000009.1:0-15946 GCF_038066655.1 Pigmentiphaga sp. YJ18
CGCCGCCAGGTTCAGGTTGTTGATCGAGGTCTGCAGCTTCTGCCGCGCCGCCGCCGATTGCTGCTCGGGCGCCGTCAGCGACGAGGCCGGCAAGCCATTGGGCAAGCGCCCCGTCGCCGTCGCCGTGCCCTGCGCCGCTCCCTTGGCCGCGAACCACGCCGGACTGAACGCATGCTGCGCATGCGCAGGGTCGGCCGCGCCTCCCGCCGCCAGGGCCAGCGCGATGGCATGGGTCAACGGCGAACGACGCAGCCTGGCCTGGTGGTTGCGGAGGTAAGTGAAGGTGCCTGCGCGGCGTTCATGAGTGCTCATCTGATCCCCAGCGATGATTCGAGTCGTATCGCGCCCCCCATGCGCCGAACGGCGCGATGGGGGTCTTACTGGGTTGACTGATCCTGGCCGCAAAACCCACTAGACTTTCTTTTGTCATGAGCGGGCCGGGGGCAGGCGGCATTTCAGCTGAGAATCAGCACTCCGCCGGGCAGGGACTGCGAACGCAGCCCATACGAACGCTGGATCTGCAGTAACACCGTATCGAGCGAGGCGATCGAGAACCGGCCGCTCACTTCGCGATCACGCAAGGCATCCGCCCACAGCACCACCTTGCCGGAGCGATAGCGATTGATTTCGTCGATCACCGTGGACAACGGCGCCTTCCTGAAGACCAGCAAGCCTTGCCGCCAGGCCGACCATTCCTCGGTATTCACGGTGGCCACGTCCCGTACCGCGGTATCGTCATAGGACAGTTGCTGTCCTCCCGCGAGTTGGCGCACGCCCCGGGGATGCTCCACCCGGACCAGGCCTTCGATGCAGGTGACGCAGCTCGACCTGCCCAGATGGCGCACGACGAACCCACCCGCCTCCCCAATGACGTGGCCCGCCCCGGCCACGACTTCGAACGGCGTGGAAGACGCCGCCAAGTCCACGGCCGCCTCCCCCTGGATCAACCGCACGCCCCGCATTCGGCCATCGACCTCATACCGATTCAACGCCGTACGGGTATTCAGTTCGACCCGGGCCTGATCCGTAAAATCGAGCCGGCGCTGTTCGCCGGTGCTGGTCCGATAGTCGGCCCCCCACTCTCCGGCGCCGGGCCACAGCGACAGCGGCGCGACCGCCGCCACGCCGGCTGCCCCCGCGGCGCCCAGAGCCGCGCCCAGGAAAGCACGGCGTCGCCATGCTCGGTCCGCCGGCGCGGCAGGAACCACCCCCAGGCCGGCCGAGACAAGCCGCGCGGCCGCGGGATCGAGCATGTTCCATACCCGCCGGGCCTCTGCGAAAGCCTCGCCATGCGCCGGACTGCTGCCACGCCAACGGCGGAATCCGTCCACGTCGAGCTGCGTGGCTTCGCCCGAAGTCAGGCGGCGCAACCAAGCCTGCGCCTCGCGCTGTATGCGCGAACCGTCGCCGTACGCGTCCCGCTCCGTCGAAGTCTTCATCGCCCCGCCTCTGCCGCGTGGCCGTCCATGGGTGTGCCGTCTACATGAACGACGGATCGGCACGGCAAAAACCACATACTCATTTTTCCTGTCTTGTCCGGCCCACTCGCGCGGCGCAGAAATCGTGGGCCTTCTTCAATTCCTGTTCGACCGTGCGCAGCGACACCCCCAGGCGTTCGGCCACTTCCCGCTGCGGCACGTGTTCCCATCGCACCATGACGAGAATCTGGCGCCGCCGCTCGGGAAGCTTCCCGATAGCCGCCATCAGCGTGTCCAGCTCGCGGCGGGCGGTCAACGCATCCGGCGGCTCGGGGGCCGGGTCCGGCTGTTCGGCCAGCAGCGCCTCGATCTCGCTCGCGGACACCAGCCTGCTCTGATTGCGCTGCCGGTCGTACGCGACATTGACCGCGGTCCTCAATAGATAGGCGAACGGCTCTCTCACGCCCTCGGCATCGTCCCGGCTTTCCAGCTTCAACCAGGTATCCTGCAACGCGTCGCCGGCCAGGTCGGCGCACCCCAGCCGGCGCGTCAGCGTACGCTTCAGGTCGGCGTAGCGCGATACCAGGAAACTCCGAAGCGCTGGAATGGTGGCGTCGGGCATCGCGCGACCGCTCAGCGGGCGGCGGGGCAGAACGCCCGCCCGCCCTCGCCCTGTATCACCAGAGTGATGGGTTGCTCCATATGCGCCGGAGGCGGCCGTTCCAGCCTGATGCCGTGCAGCGCCGCGATGATCGCGGCATCGCGCCCGCCGTCACCGGTCGTATGCAGCAGCCAGGCGTCGACGATGCGCCCCGCCGGATCGATGCCGAACTGCACGGCGGCGCGATAGCCTGCCTGCGCCAGGCGAGGATCGGCACAGAAGGCTTCGCGGATTCGGGTCTGGGCCAGGCCGTCGTAGCGCCGGAAGACGAGCCCCCGCGAGGCGGGCGGCCCTGGCGGTTCGCCGCGCGGCACGGCGCCGCTCGATGGCGGGTCTGACAGGATCACGAACGCCTCGCGCTGCCCCGCGCCCGCGCTTTGCGGATGCAAGCCTGTGGATTCCAGCATGCGCCCCAGCGCTTCCCGGGGGGTGTACGAACCCACCACCGGCGACGACCAGCGACCCTGCACCAGGGCCGCGTCGAAGAACACCGGCAGGCCGGTCGCCTGCCCGTACCGCTCCAGCGCCGCCGCCAGGGACTGGCGCGGAAGATCGAACCGCATCGCCGTATCCGCCACGCTACGGACGACGGCCTGAGCGCTTGCCTGTACGGCCCAGGCGCATCGCGCGGGCAGCCCCACTAGGCACCCCGCCAGCACGCAAAAGCCGACGGTTGCCGCCGAGATTGCCATAAGGTTTTCATCAATGCGCTCGAAAAGGACACAGCCGGCGACTACCCGCCGGCACGGCCCGATGGATCGAGAAGATCGACGCGCATGCTATCCATGCTGCATGACCGTCCCGTGACAAGGGGGCCGGTCAGCGGCATGCGGGGCACGGCAACCACCGTGCCCCGGGGCATTCCTTACAGCCCCAATCGCGCCCGCTCCTGCGCCGTCAGCACCGACGCCTCCACGACCTTCACCAGCCCTTCCGGCCGATAGGCCGAAGGCTCCACGGCACGTGGCGCCGCAGGCTCCTGCGAAGCAGGCGCGGCATCGTTGCCGAATCCCAGCACCCGCACGGTAAAGACCGACGGCAGGGCCTGGCGCGACGCCGCCCGCTCGCGCTGCATCACGTCCTGCGCCGCCGTCGCCGCCTGCGACGCCGCCGCGCTGGCATTGCTCAGCGCCGCCACGTTCACCGCCGCCACCACCGGGATCCCCACCGACTTGCCCTGCACCTGGATGTTCTCCGCGTTCACCACGCGCAGCGCCGCCAGGTTCACGTTGCCCGATACTCGGATCCCCGCCTCTCCCGCGTCGATCGTGCCCAACGGCGCGATCAGGTCGATGTCGCCGGGAGGGATCTCCGGGATCGGGTTCAGGGTGGCGATGCCGGCGCCGGTGCTCGGCGCCTGCGGCGACAAGGTCACGTTGCCGACGTCGTCGTACGTGCGCCGCGAGGGGGTGTAGACCACCGTCGTCTTGGAGCCCCGGCCGGCGTTGATGTCGCCTGCCGCCGACCAGCCCAGGATGTTGCCGCCAAAAGTGGTGAAGACGCGGCTCTGGCCCATCAGGATGCTGCCGAGCGAGTAGATGTTGATGTCGCCCTCGCCCTGCGTCATCACGCCCGAGCCGGCCCCCGGATTGAAGCCGCCGTCGATGCCGACCAGCGTACGGCCGCCCGGCGTCATGATGCTGATGTCGCCGCCGAAGTTGGTGTGGATGCCGGCGTCCAGCACGTCGTAGAACCCCACGCCGCTGGCCGGGCTGCCCATCGCCTCCCACTGCGCCTTGGTCAGGTAGTTCACACCCGGGATCGGACGCGATTGGCCGGCCGTGTTGTGCACGATGTCGTAGAAGTACAAGGCGCTGCTGAACATCGTCAGGTCGCCTTCGTATGTCAGCTTGTTACCCTGCGCGTCCTGCTCGGGGAACAGAGTAGCGATGGCTTCGCGCCCGCGCAGGTAACTGCCGAAGCGCCTGCCGTCGGCGTCGTTGTACTCGCGGCCGGACTCGCGCAACTCGGCGTAATAGACATTGCGCAGGTAGGCGTGCCGCTGCTCCGCCGGCAGCGCATCGAAGAAGGCGCGCGCGTCGGTGGTGGCCGGATCGAAGCGCAGGCCCAGGCTGTTGACGCCGCCGAAGCGGTCGTTCAGCCAGTTCACCAGGTGGAGCTGGCTTTCGGTCTTGTACTCTCGCGCCAGCGAACGATTGGCTTCATCGGTGCGGCCTTCGGCCATTGCGGCGGCGCGCGCCGCGTCCAGTTCCGCCTGCTTCTGCGTCAGGAAAGCCTGCGCGCCGGCCTCGTCTCCGCCGTAGCCGAATTCCTCGTGCAGCCATTGCGCCAGCGTCAGCTTGCCGCTGTAGACAGTCAAGGCCTTGCCCGATTGGTCGCCGAACGGCAGGTCCGGATCGGCCTGGTTGGCCGGATCCAGGTAGCGCGCTGCAAAGGCGTCCCAGTGCGCACCCTTGCCCATGCCCGCCGACACCGAGATGCTCGCCCCGCCGCTGCGGTCTCCTGCCGATGCAGCGCCTGCGAGCGGCCCCAGGCTCTTGATCTCGCCGTTGTTGGCCAGATAGACATGGCGGCCGGCCGAGACGTCGAGCAGGCCGGGGCCCAGGATGTAGAAGCTGCTGTTGCGCAGGTCACGCCCGGCCTGCACCACCGAGATCTCGTCGGCATAGGCATGTGCGATCAGGTTGCCGCGCGTCGAGGCGTACCCCGCCGAACGAGTGCCGATCGTCGCGTCTTTCTTGCCCAGCGGCGTGCCGGAGTCGGTGATGTCGCGGCCGGCGCGGATCGCGACCGGAATCGACGCCTCGTAGCGCGCGTCCTCGAAACCCAATTGGAAGTCCGGCAGGACCGCCTGGCCGACACGCAGGCCGACGATATCGCCGTTCACCGCATAGTAGCGCGCCGGTTCCCGGCCCGCCGCCGCGCTCGCAACGGTTGCCGGGCTGCCGAACGTGAACAGCGCGGCGGTGTTCAAGCGTCCGCCGTCAGGCGACGGCTGGCCGCTGTAGGCCTGCGAGATCCAATCGTTGGTTCTTTGCGTGTCGGGCGCCGCGTTGGTGACCAGCAATGGCCGGCCGCCTGCCTCACCCACCATGCCGACGAAACCGGGACGGAAGGGACTGGCCATGGCCGAAGGATCCGCCGTGGATGCCGAGAACACATAGCCCGCGCCATGGATCGAATCCCGCGCCAACAGTTGCAACTCGCCCTTGCCCGCGGCATTGACGAACTGATCGCCCACGGGCGAAGGCGCCAGCACCGTGCCGTAGCCATAGCGCATGGCTCCGGTGGCGCCATGTCTCGCGCCACTGGCGCTTGCGCCGTAGTACAGGCTGCCGTTGGCGGCGGCGGCGCGCAGGATGGATGGATAGAAGGAGCCGTCGCCGTTGGCCGACTGGTTCCGGCCCGGGCTGCCCCAGCGCACGTCATCCGAGCCGGCGATTTCGTCCCATGCCGTGGTCGGTGTGAGGTTGCCGCCCGCGCTGAAGAGATCGATGGCGGTGGCCGGCGTCCACAGCGAGAACCAGCTCCAGCCGTCGCTGTCGTGGTTCGTTCCCCGGTAGGTAAAGGGCGTGGAACTAAGCAGCATCGTGCGGCCCGGATCGGCCGCGCCGCCCAGCACCAGATCGCCGCGAGTCTCGATACGGACGGCGGAATCGCCCAACACCAGGATCGGTCCGCCGGTAGCCTGTCCTCCCCCGGCCGCGTACACATCGCCCAGGCGCGTATCCATCTGATCGCCGCCGCCATAGCCCAGTTTTATGCCGCCGATGGCGCCGGCGCCGATCAGGGTTGCGCCGCGCAGGTTCGCGAAGGTGCTATTGAGGTCATGCTCGTTGAGCCGCAACTGCGGGTTGGGATTGAGCGTGCCGCCCAGGCGCAACGCGAGGTCGCCGCCGCCGGTCTGCACCAGCTCGCCGGCCGGGGTGACGCGGCCGGTGCTGGCCACGGCCAGGTGCAAGCCCTGGCTGCGCGGCGTGTGGAGCCTCTGGTTCCAAATCGATTGGATGCCGCGCGCATCGATGATGCCCGCATCGCCGCCGGCTTCCACGGTCAGGTTGCCGCCCCCCAGCGTCCCAATGCCCGTAAAGCCCACCAGGAAGGGGTCGCTGTTGAACAATCGCGCGCTGTAGGGGTTGGACTGGCCCAAGGCGTCCCCGGCGACGTAGGTGCCAAAATTGATCCACCACGCCGTCGGCACCGCATCCACACCCACCTCGACGCTGCCGGTGCCCTGTCGCCACAGCCAATTGCCCACCGTGACGGTGGTGATCTGCTGGCGTGTGTTATAGAAGGTATAGCCTCCGGGATCGGCGTAGTTCTCGTTGTTGCCGATCAGATCGCCCTTGAGATCGCCCTGGGCGCGCAAGAGCACGTTGCCGCCCTGCTCCGGATACCAGGCCGCGTACAGGCTGTCGGCGCCGCCGTCGACCAGCGATTCGAAACTCGCGCCTTCGGGACGCAGCACCGTGCCGTCGGCCAGGCGGCCGCGGGCCTGATCATAGCCGCCGCCAAGGGACGCCGATGACGTGCCGGCGGTATAGACGCCGTAGAGCGAGGTCATCTCGACATCGCCGCCGGAGATCAGGTCCAGGTCGCCGGTGCCCGTACGCAGCACGCTGAACAGCTGCTGGCGCGCGGGGTGATAGGTCGTGACCGTCTCGGGGGGGCCTCCGGCAGAGCCGCCGACCATCGACCCCATGCCGTAGCCATTCAACTCATCGGGACTCGACCCGATAAGCCCCCACATCATCAGTTCGTCGATTTGCGCCGACGTGACAGGCGCACCCGACACTGGCGTGAAAGTGAGAAGATCAGTCAGCCCCAACATTTCGATCAGTGCCCGATACTGGCTCAGATCCGCCCATACGAAACCCGGCTGGACGGTACCGACTATCGTGCCCATACCATAGCCATTCAACTCATCGGGACTCGAGCCGATCAGCCCCCACATCAGCAATTCATCGATCTGCGCCTGCGTGACAGGTTCGCCCGACACCGGCGTAAAGGTGAGCAGATCAGTCAGCCCCATCATTTCCATCAGCGCCCAATACTGGCTCAGATCCCCCCATACATAACTGGGTCCGCCTGAGCCCGGTACCTCGGTCACCTTGGCGCCCAGCCCGAAATGCGTATCCGACAGACGCAGGCGCGCTTTGGTGCCCACCTCGGTCAACCGCGGATCGGCCGCATCCAGATCTGCCCCGGCCACCAGGCGAAGGTCCCACGACTGCGACCCCGGCGCCAGCATCGGCGCCAGCGCCAAGGTGCGGCCCTGGGTGCCGTCGGCACCGGTGGGACGCAGGTTCACCATCTCGGCGCCATCCGGCAGCACCACGTCGGTTTCCGATGGCACGATGGCGCCCTTGGCCAGCGTCAGGGGCCGGTCCAGTTTCATGGCCACCGGTAGCGCCGCCCCCTTGGGCCATATCGTGGCCCCGATCTGCGCCTGCGCCGGCAAGCGGAAACCGGCGGCCAGCTGCATCCCCTCATCCAACGTCAACGGCGCCCGCAGCACGGTGCCGGCCGCGTGCACCACGTTGCCTTGTTTATCGAGCACATCGGCCCCCAGCACCATGCCGGCCGGCAGCGTCAGGCTCTGCGCCAGCGGCATGGCGGCGGGCAGCAGCGTGCCGGCCGGCAAGGTCAGGCTCGCGACCGGCAGGTCGTAGTTCAGCGTGCGGCCGCTGGCGAACTGGGTGCCCGCGGCCAGCGTCGCCATGTCGCCGTGCGGAATGATGAGGTCCCCGCCGAAAGGCATGCGCCCCGCGGGCAGCACCCAGCCCTTGTCGTCCGCCGTCACGCCTAGCTTGGTCGTGTCGAAACCATCGGTGATGCTGCCGAAGATCGCCAGGTCGCCCTGGGCGCGCAGCACCAGCGCGCCGGCTTCGCCAGAACCATGGACGGACGTCTTCTGCGTGCGCGGATTGACGCTGGCGTAGCGGTGGCCGGACAGGTCGATATCGCCGTCCACGTGCAGGTTGCCGTCGGGATTGACCGCCGCGTTGCTGACGATCTCCACGCCGGGACGCAGGCGGAACGCGCCGGCATGGGCGCGCAGGCCTGCAAGCTTGCCGTTCATCAGCGCGCTGTTGGCCAGCGCATTGTCGATGAAGGCGAGGCTGTCGGCGTGCTTGCCGTCCAGGTAGGCCTGGTCGATGGTCTGGTAGCTTCGGCCGTCCACCGTGGTCTCGGTGCCGGCGGCCGCGTCGTCGTAGGTATGGAAGGCATTGACGGCGATGGATTTGGCGCCGGTGATCGCAACCCTGCCGCTGGCGTCGATGTCGACGTCGTTGCCCGTGGCACCGCCCAGGCGCGGCGCATTGAGAGCCACCGTGCCGTAGCTGGCGCTAGCGCCGGCCACGCCCAGGTCCATGCGCACGCCGTCGGCCAGCACCAGTCGGCCGCTGCCCGAGTCGATCTCGATGACGGCGCGGTTGGGCGCGTCGATCGCCTGCCCGTAGCTGTCCTTGCGCAGCACGCTGGCGCTGGCATCGAGCACGGCGCTGCCGGCCAGGGTGACGCCCCCGTTGGCGGCCAGGCGGATGCTGCCGGCCTGCTCGCCGCTGGCGTCGACCCGGCCCGTTACCGTCAGGCTGCCGTTGTCGACCGAGACGTTGATCTCGCGGGCCTTGAGTTCGTCGCCGATGACCAGGTCGCCTTGTCTCAGCTGGAAGCTGCGGCCGCCGAAGACTTCGCCCTGGGTCAATCGTTCGTTCAGGTCGGCAAAATCCGCGATGCGCTGCGCGCGCACGTCGATGTAGCCCGCCGCGAACGGGACCCGAGTGCCACCCGCATCGTAGTGCCCGGCGCTGCCGCCCAGGACGTCGCCAGCGAGGTCGGCCCTCCCTTCCAGCGCCAGGACGGCCAGCTTGCCGGCGCGGTTGTTTTCAGCAGCCAGGTCTATCGTCGATCCGGCATGCTGGACGACGCTGCCCTGTCGGCTCGACAGCGTCACGTCGCCGCCCCAGCTGTATTTGCTGACGTCGAAGAAGTCGATCTTGCGGCCGGCCAGATCCAACTGCGCGCCTTCCGCCAGCGTCACGTCGCCCTGCGCCGAGAGCTTCAGCTTGCCACTGGGCAGCAGCACCGCGGTGTCCAGCACGAGATGCGAGCCAGCGTCCAGCGCAAGCTCGGCGCCCAGGGCATCGGCCAAGGTGGCGTTGTCTGCCAGCGGCGCGGCGGCGCCTGCCGGGGCCGCGACCGTGATGGCGCCACCTGCCTTGATCCGGTTCACCGAACCGGCTTGGCCGGTCAGCAGCGGCGTGTTGAGGTTCAGGTCGCCGCCGCTGTAAGTCCATGCCTTGGCCGTGTCGTCCCAGGCGCCCCGGGACTGGTACACCGCCAGCGCGCCCTTGTGGTTGGCCGTGATGCGTTCGGCCGCGTTGAGATCCACGCTGGCAAAGCCCAGCGCCAGGCGTTCGTGCGTGCCTACGGTATCGGGCTGGCTTCGGGGGCCGTAGCCGAACTCGATGACGTCCGCATCGATGACCAGTTTTCCGCTGCCGGTGCCGGCGCCGCCGGCGATGACATTGCCCGCCGGCGTGGTCGCGCCGTTCCAGACCAGGGTGCCGGTTTCGATGCGGGCGACGTCGCCCGCGCCGCCGTGGCCGTAGATGGCTGGCGTGCCCAGCACCAGGCGCTCCAGGGCGGACTTGCCGGTGATCGGGTCGATGGTGCTCAAGTCCACACTGCCGTAGAAGTTGACCGAATCGCCTGCGGTCAGGACGAGGTTTTCCAGCGCCGGCGCGCCGGTGCTGGTATCGCCTCGCAGCAGACGGTCGAGCACACCCTGGTTCAGCGTCAGGCCCGAGGGCAGGATGCCGGCGGCTCCCGCCCGTGCCAGGGCCTCGGCGCTGCCGACGTTGATGCCGCCCATGGCCAGCACCAGGTTGCGGGTGCCGTAGCGCACCGACTCGCCCAGCTCGAAGGACTTGTTGGTGGCGGCGGTGATCGTGCCTTCCGAGTACAGCACCGTTTCGCCGACGCAGCTCGCCCCTGCGGCGCAGGCGCCGACGTGCAGATAGCCCGCGCCGAGTACACCGGAAGCGTCATCGGCAGTAGGCGAGGTCACGTCCAGCCAACCGTTGGTCACCGCCAAGACCCCGGTTTGGCCCGGCATCAGCACATAACCGTCGTTCGAATCCCAGGACGCCTTGCCCTGCCCCAAGGTATTGATGCCCGCGCCCTGCTCGATGGTCAGGCCTTCATTCTTGTTGTTGACCACCAGAAAGACCGATGCCGCTTCCAGCACGGCGCCCTGGCGCAGGATGAGCTCGCCGGTCGAACCGTTGCCCAGGCCGACCTGCCAGGAATTCTGGGTCGACGATCCGCTGTCGTTCTGCACCACGAACGTTGACACCGGCGAGCCGCCGATGCTGATGCCGGCGGCGCCCAGGCCGTTGAGCGTACTGGCATGGACCGACGTGCCGTCGAAGCCCTCGGTAGGCGCTGTTCCATCGGCAAGAATCTCGATGCGGCGGCCGTTCAGCACCACGGTGCCGCCGCGCCCACCCTCGGCAGGGGTGAAGTCCGCCGTGCCGGCGGCGATGTCGAGGCGGCGACCCGGCGAAAGACCCAATTGCCGCGCATCGCGCTCCAGTTGCGGCCGCGGCGCGCCGTCCCGCGCCGCCCAATCCAGGCCGAACTGCGCGTAGCTGGTTTCGTTGTATTGCGCATAGCTGCGCAAGGTGTCGGCCGGCGTCAGCACCGCCTGCGTGGTGCGCGCGTCGGCGATGCCGGTATGGGCGATACCCAGGCGCGCGGCCATGGCGTAGGATCCGTTGCGCATGGCGGTGCCGCCGCCGAAGGCGGCCTGGCTCGAAGCCAGTCCGTTCAATTCCACGCGGAAGGCACCCGGCAGCAGCGCATAAGTGGACGGCAACAGGGTATAGGTGCCCGCCGCCAGGCCCGGCACACCGTCGCCCACCGTGATCTGGCGGCCGATCATCGGATCGCCCGCGCCCTTCTCGGCCGCGATCGGCGCCACGGCGGGCTGCGCGCCAGGAACGATGGCGTAGACCGGATTGGTCGACAGTCCCGGCAGCACGAAACCGTCGCTGGCCATCTGCACCAGCGGATGCAGGCGCGCATCGGTGGATCCGCCGCGCCCGGTCAAGAAGCCCGCCCCCTTCAGTTCGCCACCGCCGGACAGGTCGATCCGCGCGCCGTCCTGCACTTCGATGCTGTCCGCCGTCAGTTGCACATTGCCCAGGCCGCCGCCCAGCCCGGAGAACCAGGCTTGCACGCCATCATAGTTGTAGCTCAGGCCGTCGACCGTGCCGCCGTAGGGCATGACCAGTCCCGCGGCGCTGATGGACGTGACACTGCCCGGGCGCAGCACGATCCTGCCCGGTTCCTGGTGATTCCCCGCGGCAACGCCAAGGTCCAGCATGCCCAGCGGCGCACGAACCACGCCGCCCTGGTCGATGTTGGCCGACCGCAGGCGCAAGGTACCGAAGGCCGAGTACGGCACCGGCGGCGCCGCGCCATCGCCGCTGCGCTCGATGCGCAGGCTGCGCTCGGGATCGTAGGTGATCTGATAGGTTTCCCACTGGTCGAAAATCCCTTTGCGCCCCGCGATCACGTCGACCACCGAGCCGGTGGCCGGATAGATCTGGCTAGCGGCCAGAAGCAGGCCGCCTTCGGTCGTCAGGGAAGTACGGTCGCCGACCGTATGCTTGAGGAATCGCAGATCGTCCTGGCTGCGCAGCTCCACCTGCTCGAAGCCGTGGCGCGCAACCAGCGCCTTGCCGCTCTGCACCGAGTAGCCGTAGGCACCGAACCGCACTCCATTGATCACGTCCAGCACGCCTGCCTCCACGCGCAGCCGCGTGTCGTCCCGCAACGCAACCATGCCGCCTTGGTAGGAACTGGGATCGTTCAGGAACGGTATGGTGTATTTGTCCTTGCCCAGGCGGGAAGTGCCCGCCAGGCGCACGTAAGGCGCAGCCAGGTTCACGCTGGCGCCGACCGGCGCCCCCTCCGCCAGAACGATCGCGCGCGATGCCAGGTGCAGGCTCTGACCCAGCGCAAGTTCCACGCCATCGTCCAGGGAAAGCACGCCGTTGACCAGCATGGACAGGTTGCCGAAGCCACCCGTCTCGACGCGATCCGCGCCCAGACGGCCATGGCCGTAGACCAGTCCCGGATCGGCCTGGCCCGGACGCAGCCCGGCAGCCAGGCTCTCGGGCGCCTGCTCCTTCACCAATTGCAGTTCGCGGTGCGCCAGCACGCGATCGGTCGGATTGCCCGCATCCCGGTAGGCGGGCGCTTCCAGCGCCAGGGACAGCGTACCGCCGGCAGCGCCCGCGCGCCCCGCCGCGGCTTGCATATCGCCGTCGAGATACAGGCCGTTGAAACTGGCCAGATGAATCACGCCGCCGCCGGAAGCCAGCAGGGTCTCGCCCAGGCCCGGCAGGTCCAGCTTCGCCGCGGCGCCCGAGGCGTCCAGGCGCGCGCCGGGCCGGATGACGATGAAATTGTCGATGGCATCGGCCTGGGTGGCGTAGGCCTGGTACTTGCCGCCGATTTCTATCCGGCCCCCGTCCAGCACCACGCCGTAACGGCGCCCCTGCGCATCCACCGCGGTCCGGGCAAGGCCCGCCACGTCGAGCACGGCCTTGCTTCCTATCCACACCGAACCGTCGTGGCCCTTCAGGTCACCGACATTCTCGGTGCCAAAACCCAGTCCATACACGCCGACGCGGCCGCCGGCGGCGCGCAGTTCGCCGTCGATATTGATCTGGCCGTTGCCCTTCAGGACGATGCTGCGCCCCGGATCCACTTCGATGCGAGCGCCCTCGCCAATGGCCAGGGTGGGCCTCTCCCCCCCCTCGACCATGCTGCGCGCGTTGCCGGCGGCCAGCACGAGATCGGCACCACCACGCTGCGTCAGCCGCCCTTTGGCGGCATCCTCGGCGAACAGCGGTGCGAGCCGCCGCTCCAGCGCCTCTTGCGGATCAGCGCCGGTGGCCACCCCGCGCGCCGCGGAAAGATCCGCATGCAGGACCGGCATCGTCGCGCGCAGTTCGGCGCCTTCGGCCACGGCCAGGCCATTGCCCCCCGTCACCTCGTAGCGCGAAAAACCCTGCTGGAAGCGCGCGGCGTCCAGATGCAGCAAGGACTCGACCGCCACCGACTGCGGCAGGGACGAACCGGCGCGTATCAGCGTGCCGGCCGCATAGGTCAACTCGCTGGCCGCGATGGTGCCGGCCTTGAACACGCCCGGCGTCGGCGCGATCGGGATGCCGTTCGGCAGGATGGCGGCATCCACGACGTAATTGATGGGAAAGCCCGCCGGATTCACGATCGAGGTAATGACCGTGCCCGCCGGCAGCGTCGGCGGCGTGCTCCAGCTATAGCCGTCGACCGTCAGGTACTGTCCATTGGAAAGCGTCACGCTATAGCTGACGTTCTGGTTGGCCGCCTTCGGCAGCGTCCACGCGGCGCCCAGCGTGACCCAGCTTGCCGGATTGCCGGCAACGATCCGCGGTGCCCCGCTGATCGCCTCGCCCGGATTGGCGTGCGTGCGGACATAGTGATAGTCCACCGGCAGCACCGCGCCTTCGGCGACGGTGAAGGCCTCGTCGGTAATCAGGTCGACCAGCGAAGTCTCGCCCGCCTTCAGGACCCCGTCGCTGCCTGCGACCTGTCCGCCGACGACCACGGCATTGCCGGTTTGCAGGATCAGCGTGCCGCCTCCCTTGACGCCGTGGCCGCGCAGCTCGCCTTCCAGCACGAGCCTACCCTTGGCTCCTGCGGCCGCCGAGTAGGCGTCGGCAACCAGCGCGATGTCGCCGCCCTTGCCCCCGCGCAGGCTGTCGTCGGCCATGAGCGCCGCGCCCGACGAAACGTCGAGCAGCGCGCCCTCGCCCACCCGCACGTCGCCGCTGCTGCGCACGTCGATGCGGCCGCCGTTGACGAACGGCAGGCCGCCGATGCCGGCGCCGTCCTGCAGCAGATTGCTCCACAAACCGCGTGCGTCCAGCGTCACGCCATCGCCGATGGAAACGCGCGCCACGTAGCCCGCCGGCACGGCCGTCGTCAGCGGAAGCCGCTGCCAACCCGTGCTGGCACTGACGTGCCGGTCGACCATGTCGCCCAGGACAATGGCGCCACCGCGCGCCGTCAGGCCGGCATTCACATCGACCTGCGTCGCATGCAGGGCGATTTCTCCGCCCGGCGCGACCGCCACCGATGCGCCCACCTCGATGCCGCCCTTGGCGTAGACCCGCAGTCCGCCCAGTTCCAGCGCGTTGAGCCAGGCCGCCTCGAGCGCGATGTCGCCGCCCGTGCCGCCTATCTTGACCGAGTCGACCACCGCGCCCGGACTGTGGCGCAGGTCGCCGCTGCCAGCGTCGTAGACCGGCGTCCAGGTGCCGATGACCAGCTCGCCGTTGCGCGCGACGGCCGTCTGCGCCTGCCGGTAGCCGTCCAGGCCCGCTTCGCGCGCGCGTTGCTGCCGCTCGCCTTGATAAGTGCTGGTTTCGACGTCGCCCTGTAGCGTCGCCGCGGCCGTCGCCACCACCAGTCGGCCGCCGTCGCGGCCCACCGTATAGCCATTCTCCAGACGCCTCAGCGGCGCGATGATCGGGTTGTAGAAGCTCTCTTTCGCCGTATCGCCCCAACGCGAGGCATCGGTCTCGAAACCCCGGTACAAGCCGGCATACAACAGGTCTCCCGGCGCCGTCGAGGCGTTGTACAAGCTGCCGTCCGAACCCTTGAGCCAGGTCTGGGCCACATAGCCGGTCTGCACGTCCAGCGCGCCGCCCGACAAATTGATCAGCGAACCCTGGCGCGTCAGCAGATTGCCGCCACTGAACTGCACCGTACCGCCCTGCGCCGACCATTCGCCTATGCCATGGCCGGTGATGCCGAGATAGCCGCCCACCTCCAGCAGGCCCCCCGCCGTATACCAGCGGTCCGTTTCATAACCATTGGTGCCGGCCGGCACCAGGACCAGATCGCGGCGATCGAGCCAGATATCGCTGTTGCGCAGCTTGTCGCCTTCGCGGTTGACCGAGGCGTCGCGCTGTTCGAAGCCCTGCACGTTGACCAGGACATTGTTCGCCTCCATCGCGATGCGCACGCCGACGTAACCGGATACGTCGATCGCGGCGCCGTCCTTGACTTCGCTGGTGCCCGACGCGTCCACGTAGACCTGGCCGCTGGTGGCCAGGGTCAGACTATCGCCTTCGAAGCGCACGTCGCCGCTGCTGGCGACCTGCACCAGCGACTGGTCGCGCCGGTGGGCGATGCCGTCGCCCGCCTTGTCGCTATCCTGGACCAAGGTCTCGCGCTGAACGTCCAGCGCCGTCGAAGCGCTTGCATCGAGCACGATGGCGGTGACGCCGCCCTCTTCCAGACCGACCTGCGCGGTGTCCCCTCCGCTCGCCGTCAGGTGGATGGTGCCGCGCGTGTGCACCGAGGTCGTCGCCACCGCGACGCCACCCTGGCGCACGTCGTGGCCGGCCAGCGTGATGTCGCCGGTGGATGCCTGGATCAGGCCGGTGTTGCTCGCCAGGCCGCTGGCGCCACCGTCCAGGTGCTGCGTGCCGACCACGTTACCGCGCGTGGTCGAGTTCTGGTTCGCATCGGTGCCCATGCCCTTCCTGATCACGAAGGCATCGCCGGCCGACAGCACCGTCTGGCCGCCATCGGTCGTGATCTGCCCCGCGTTGTGCACCTCGCCGCCCAGCAACAGTACATAGCCGCCGCCCTCGGTCACCGTCTGCGGTACGTGCGTGGCGATCCGCGCCCCCCGCTCCACCACCACCTGCCCCGTCGCCGCCCCATGGCTGTTGCCGCTGGCCGTCGTTTCCAGACCGTTGGCGAAGCTCGGGATGTACCCGCTGCCCTGCGCCTCGCTGTACAGCCCCTTCTTGAACTGGCTGTCGGTCATCCC
>NZ_JBBUKU010000010.1:0-5724 GCF_038066655.1 Pigmentiphaga sp. YJ18
AGGCAGTTTCAGCAGCGGTTACGCATAAGCGGGCGCAGCGAAGCAGCCGACCAAAAGAAGGGGCCTTGCGGCAGGGTGGTAGCGCAGCAAGGGTCTGACGAATCGAAATTAGCAGCGCTAACGACGATTTGACAGACGTAAAAAACTTCTTCATAATCTCGTTTCTCTGCTGATGACGCAGCGCTAGCAAAACAGCGCAGCGAACGGCAAGGAAGTGAAGCAGTAAAGGCAGTACCGCTCTTTAACAAATAAACAGCCGATAAGTGTGGGCACTTGGTTGGGCGCGAGACGGTTGGGTCGGGTAACACCGGTTCAGTCGATCGACGCAAAAGAAATCAAGTGCTCATATAAAGAAGTTTGTAGGTAAATCATTTATCTGCAATTTCTTTGAGTACGCAAGCGATCGTGCCATGGGTTTCGACCCATAGTACGAACAAATCTAGAGATTAAACTGAAGAGTTTGATCCTGGCTCAGATTGAACGCTAGCGGCATGCCTTACACATGCAAGTCGAACGGCAGCGCGGACTTCGGTCTGGCGGCGAGTGGCGAACGGGTGAGTAATGCATCGGAACGTGCCCAGTAGCGGGGGATAACTACGCGAAAGCGTAGCTAATACCGCATACGCCCTACGGGGGAAAGGGGGGGATCGCAAGACCTCTCACTATTGGAGCGGCCGATGTCGGATTAGCTAGTTGGTGGGGTAAAGGCCTACCAAGGCAACGATCCGTAGCTGGTTTGAGAGGACGACCAGCCACACTGGGACTGAGACACGGCCCAGACTCCTACGGGAGGCAGCAGTGGGGAATTTTGGACAATGGGGGCAACCCTGATCCAGCCATGCCGCGTGTGCGAAGAAGGCCTTCGGGTTGTAAAGCACTTTTGGCAGGAAAGAAACGGCGCCGGATAATACCTGGCGTAACTGACGGTACCTGCAGAATAAGCACCGGCTAACTACGTGCCAGCAGCCGCGGTAATACGTAGGGTGCAAGCGTTAATCGGAATTACTGGGCGTAAAGCGTGCGCAGGCGGTTCGGAAAGAAAGATGTGAAATCCCAGGGCTCAACCTTGGAACTGCATTTTTAACTCCCGAACTAGAGTGTGTCAGAGGGGGGTGGAATTCCACGTGTAGCAGTGAAATGCGTAGATATGTGGAGGAACACCGATGGCGAAGGCAGCCCCCTGGGATAACACTGACGCTCATGCACGAAAGCGTGGGGAGCAAACAGGATTAGATACCCTGGTAGTCCACGCCCTAAACGATGTCAACTAGCTGTTGGGTTCTTCGGAGCTTGGTAGCGCAGCTAACGCGTGAAGTTGACCGCCTGGGGAGTACGGTCGCAAGATTAAAACTCAAAGGAATTGACGGGGACCCGCACAAGCGGTGGATGATGTGGATTAATTCGATGCAACGCGAAAAACCTTACCTACCCTTGACATGTCTGGAATCCTGAAGAGATTTAGGAGTGCTCGAAAGAGAACCGGAACACAGGTGCTGCATGGCCGTCGTCAGCTCGTGTCGTGAGATGTTGGGTTAAGTCCCGCAACGAGCGCAACCCTTGTCATTAGTTGCTACGAAAGGGCACTCTAATGAGACTGCCGGTGACAAACCGGAGGAAGGTGGGGATGACGTCAGGTCCTCATGGCCCTTATGGGTAGGGCTTCACACGTCATACAATGGTCGGGACAGAGGGCAGCCAACCCGCGAGGGGGAGCCAATCCCAGAAACCCGATCGTAGTCCGGATTGCAGTCTGCAACTCGACTGCATGAAGTCGGAATCGCTAGTAATCGCGGATCAGCATGTCGCGGTGAATACGTTCCCGGGTCTTGTACACACCGCCCGTCACACCATGGGAGTGGGTTCTACCAGAAGTAGGTAGCCTAACCGTAAGGAGGGCGCTTACCACGGTAGGGTTCATGACTGGGGTGAAGTCGTAACAAGGTAGCCGTATCGGAAGGTGCGGCTGGATCACCTCCTTTCAGCGCGTAAAGTGCTTGATCAAGTGTCCACTCTTATCGGTTGTTCATTAAGCTGGATCGGTGAGGAAAAGGGGCAAGCGTGTTGATGCTTGACGTTCCTTGGCCTGGGATGCAGATCCGAAGAATATGGGTCTGTAGCTCAGTCGGTTAGAGCACCGTCTTGATAAGGCGGGGGTCGTTGGTTCGAATCCAACCAGACCCACCAGTTAGCAGAAGCGGAAGTTTCTGTGGGGGTTTAGCTCAGCTGGGAGAGCACCTGCTTTGCAAGCAGGGGGTCGTCGGTTCGATCCCGTCAACCTCCACCATTTTCGGTGGGAATTCCTCGGATCACCAGAACTTAGGTTTAAGCGCAGCGTGCTGCGCTTAAAGCTGGGCTTTGGCTCGGTGTAGTACGATTTGGCTGTTCTTTAACAATTTGGAAGAAGCAACAACAGTAATGTTGTTCGACACGCTGGTTAAGAGCCAGTGGAGTTATTGTCGGACAACGGGTTGTGATTGCATATATCAGTTCCAGAATGCTCATGTTCTGGAACGGCACAAACGCTAGAGTAAACCAGCCTATAGCCGCTACGGTTATAGGATCAAGCGACTAAGTGCATGTGGTGGATGCCTTGGCGATCACAGGCGATGAAGGACGTAGTAGCCTGCGATAAGCTGCGGGGAGCTGGCAAACAAGCTTTGATCCGCAGATTTCCGAATGGGGAAACCCACCGCTTCGGCGGTATCGTTAACTGAATACATAGGTTAACGAGGCGAACCGGGTGAACTGAAACATCTCAGTAACTCGAGGAAAAGAAATCAACCGAGATTCCGAAAGTAGCGGCGAGCGAAATCGGAACAGCCTGTACGAGTTAGCTTCGGTGATAGAAGAACGGATTGGAAACTCCGGCCATAGCAGGTGATAGCCCTGTATTCGAAATCACTGAGGTGGGACTAGGCGTACGATAAGTAGGGCGGGACACGTGTAATCCTGTCTGAAGATGGGGGGACCATCCTCCAAGGCTAAATACTCGTGATCGACCGATAGTGAACCAGTACCGTGAGGGAAAGGCGAAAAGAACCCCGGAAGGGGAGTGAAATAGATCCTGAAACCGCATGCATACAAACAGTCGGAGCCTCCTTGTGGGGTGACGGCGTACCTTTTGTATAATGGGTCAGCGACTTACATTCAGTGGCAAGCTTAACCGAATAGGGGAGGCGTAGCGAAAGCGAGTCCGAATAGGGCGTTCAGTCGCTGGGTGTAGACCCGAAACCAGACGATCTATCCATGGCCAGGTTGAAGGCACGGTAACACGTGCTGGAGGACCGAACCCACTAGTGTTGAAAAACTAGGGGATGAGCTGTGGATAGGGGTGAAAGGCTAAACAAGTCTGGAAATAGCTGGTTCTCCCCGAAAACTATTTAGGTAGTGCCTCAAGTATTACTCCAGGGGGTAGAGCACTGTTATGGCTAGGGGGTCATGGCGACTTACCAAACCATTGCAAACTCCGAATACCTGGAAGTACAGCTTGGGAGACAGAGCACCGGGTGCTAACGTCCGGACTCAAGAGGGAAACAACCCAGACCGCCAGCTAAGGTCCCCAAATATCGCTAAGTGGGAAACGAAGTGGGAAGGCATAGACAGTCAGGAAGTTGGCTTAGAAGCAGCCATCCTTTAAAGAAAGCGTAATAGCTCACTGATCGAGTCGTCCTGCGCGGAAGATGTAACGGGGCTAAGCGATATACCGAAGCTGCGGATGCACAGTTTACTGTGCGTGGTAGGGGAGCGTTCTGTAAGCCTGCGAAGGTGGCTTGTAAAGGCTGCTGGAGGTATCAGAAGTGCGAATGCTGACATGAGTAGCGATAAAGAGGGTGAAAGGCCCTCTCGCCGTAAGTCCAAGGTTTCCTACGCAACGTTCATCGGCGTAGGGTGAGTCGGCCCCTAAGGCGAGGCAGAGATGCGTAGCTGATGGGAAGCTGGTTAATATTCCAGCACCGTCGTTTAATGCGATGGGGGGACGGATCGCGGAATGTCATCGGGGTGTTGGAAGTCCCCGTTGCTGCATCGAAGAAGGCACTTAGGCAAATCCGGGTGCGTAATTCAAGGGTGTGGCACGAGCGAACTTGTTCGCGAAGTGATTGGAAGTGGTCCCAGGAAAAGCCTCTAAGCTTCAGTTAAACGAGACCGTACCGCAAACCGACACAGGTGGACGGGATGAATATTCTAAGGCGCTTGAGAGAACTCAGGAGAAGGAACTCGGCAAATTGATACCGTAACTTCGGGAGAAGGTATGCCCTGGTAGCGTGAAGCGCCTGCGCGCTGAGCGTGAAAGGGTCGCAGAGAATCGGTGGCTGCGACTGTTTAATAAAAACACAGCACTCTGCAAACACGAAAGTGGACGTATAGGGTGTGACGCCTGCCCGGTGCCGGAAGGTTAAGTGATGGGGTGCAAGCTCTTGATCGAAGCCCCGGTAAACGGCGGCCGTAACTATAACGGTCCTAAGGTAGCGAAATTCCTTGTCGGGTAAGTTCCGACCTGCACGAATGGCGTAACGATGGCCACACTGTCTCCTCCTGAGACTCAGCGAAGTTGAAATGTTTGTGATGATGCAATCTACCCGCGGCTAGACGGAAAGACCCCATGAACCTTTACTGTAGCTTTGCATTGGACTGTGAACCGGTCTGTGTAGGATAGGTGGGAGGCGTTGAAACCGAGTCGCTAGATTCGGTGGAGCCAACCTTGAAATACCACCCTGATTTGTTTGCGGTTCTAACCTTGGCCCGTTATCCGGGTCGGGGACAGTGCATGGTGGGCAGTTTGACTGGGGCGGTCTCCTCCTAAAGGGTAACGGAGGAGTTCGAAGGTACGCTAGGTACGGTCGGAAATCGTGCTGATAGTGCAATGGCATAAGCGTGCTTAACTGTGAGACTGACAAGTCGAACAGGTGCGAAAGCAGGACATAGTGATCCGGTGGTTCTGTATGGAAGGGCCATCGCTCAACGGATAAAAGGTACTCTGGGGATAACAGGCTGATACCGCCCAAGAGTTCATATCGACGGCGGTGTTTGGCACCTCGATGTCGGCTCATCTCATCCTGGGGCTGTAGCCGGTCCCAAGGGTATGGCTGTTCGCCATTTAAAGAGGTACGTGAGCTGGGTTTAAAACGTCGTGAGACAGTTTGGTCCCTATCTGCCGTGGGCGCTGGAGATTTGACGGAGCCTGTTCCTAGTACGAGAGGACCGGAATGGACGTACCGCTGGTGTACCGGTTGTCATGCCAATGGCATTGCCGGGTAGCTATGTACGGAAGAGATAACCGCTGAAGGCATCTAAGCGGGAAACTCGTCTGAAGATAAGATCTCCCGGGGGCTTGACCCCCCTGAAGGGCCGTTCGAGACCAGGACGTTGATAGGTCGGGTGTGGAAGCGCAGTAATGCGTTGAGCTAACCGATACTAATTGCCCGTGCGGCTTGATCCTATAACCCTGGCGGTTGTAGCGTGTGCCGCAGTCACACACCAGGTAGCCTCGCTACCAACACTGTTGTGCTTCTTCCAATTGGGCAGGTTGTTCGAGCCTGCGACGCAGTCACCCTGCGCGCGATCAACACCCCGCCAACAAGTTAAAGCCTGACGACCATAGCAAGGTGGTCCCACTCCTTCCCATCCCGAACAGGACAGTGAAACGCCTTTGCGCCGATGATAGTGGACGGACGTCTGTGAAAGTAGGTCATTGTCAGGCTATCTACAACCAAAACCCCCGACCGG
>NZ_JBBUKU010000011.1:0-4667 GCF_038066655.1 Pigmentiphaga sp. YJ18
GTCGCGTGATACCCCACCGCCGTGCTGCCCTGGCCCTGCGCCGACGAGTCCGCCTGCGCCAGGCCCGCTTCGTTCGTCCGTACATAGCGGATGCCCATGCCGTTGGCATCGGTATTCGCCTGGCTCGTGTCACCCGCGATGTTGTTGAATGTATTGCCCAGCTGCGTCACATTCTGGTTCGTCTCGTACAACTGCGATCCGTTCACCGCATCCGTGCTCGTCGCCGACAACTCGCCCTGCGACACGTTCGTGATGCGCGTGCCTCCCGTGGCACCACCATCGGTCGACGGCGTACCCGCCAGCGTGACCGTATCCTTCGCATCGCCCACGTTACCGTCGTATCGCACGGCTCGGTCGCTGATGTTATCGGCCAGATTCTCCACTGTTTTGAGTTGGCTCACATTCACGGCATCACTATCCGCGGAGCCCGCGGCTACGCCCGTGATCTGGCGATACCTGCCCTGCGCCTCGTCCCCAACCGAAACCGCCGCCAACGTGCTGTTTGTCGCTTGGACCGCCGTGCCGTCCACACCATCCGGGACGTAACCGGCCACGCCGGCAACCCTGTTGGCAATCGACGCAGCTCCCAACGCCACACCACCGGCAACGCTCACACCGCTGCCCGCCCCAAGTGCCAGCCCTTGCTCAGCCGATGCGAGGGCTTGCGTACCCAGCGCCACAGAATCCGCCAACATTACCCGGGTGTTCTGGCCGATCGCAATACCTCCCGGCGCATTCTGCTCGACGATGGCGCCGTTGCCCAGACCAACTCCGTTATCGCCGTTGACGACGGTTTGCGGGCCGATTGCAATTGCCTCCTGGCCAACGGCCAGCGAATCCGTTTCGGTCGAATTGGCGTGGAAATATCGGGTGCCCGTTACCGTCACCGAACTGATAGCGCCGGTCAGTTGACGAACCGTGACCGCGTCATGCTCGTCGGTTCCGTCCGCAACGTTGGTAATCTGGCGATAGGTCGTGTCGCTACCGACCGACACCGCCCCTAGCAAGTCACGATCCGTCGTATTGAACGGCACGATCGCACCGCCAGCGCCCGAGGCGATCTCTCCGGTTGTGGGGGCAAGTGCCCGATCAGATACCGACCCCATCCCCAGTGCCACGCCGTTGCTTACCGTAGCGCTTGCTTCACGACCCAGCGCCAGCGCGCTCTCGGCCGTGGCCGTGGCGTTGTAGCCCACCGCTGTGCTGCCTTGACCCTGCGCCGACGAATCCGCCCGCGCCAAGCCCGCTTCGTTCGTACGAACATAACGGATACCCAGACCGTTCGCATCCGTGTAGCTCTGGCTCGTGTCGCCGGTAATGTTGATCAGCGTGTCGCCCAGCTGCGTCAGATTCTGGTTCGTCTCGTACAGCTGCGAACCATTGACCGCATCCGTGCTCGTCGCCGACAACTCGCCTTGCGAGACGTTCGTGATCCGCGTACCGCCCGTGGCGCCGCCGTCGGTCGACGGGGTACCCGCCAAGGTGATCGTGTCCTTCGCATCGCCCACGTTGCCGTCGTACTGCACGGCACGGTCACCCAGGTTGTCCACGTTCGTAGCCACCGCTTGCAGCTGGCTGACGTTCACCGCATCGGTCGCCGCCGCACCCGCTGCCACGTTCGTAACCCGGCGCTCATTGTTCGCGCTTCCCACGCTGACCTCGCCCACGGGCGTTGCGCCAGCAATCGTGCCCGCGCTTGGGTTGTACGCCGCCATGCCCAGCGTGCTACCGTCGGCGACCGAGTTCGCGCCCAAGGCCACGCTGCCCGCGTGGCTTGCGTGCGCTTCACGGCCCAGCGCCAGCGCGCTGTCGGCCGTCGCCGTCGCGTTGTAGCCCACCGCCGTGCTGCCCTGGCCTTGTGCCGACGCGTCGCTGGGCGTCAAGCCCGCTTCGTTCGTGCGCACATAGCGGATACCCAGGCCATTGGCATCGGTATTCGCCTGACTGGTGTCCCCCGTAATATTGATCAGCGTGTCGCCCAGTTGCGTCACGTTCTGGTTCGTCTCGTACAACTGCGATCCGTTTACCGCGTCCGTGCTCGTCGCCGACAACTCGCCCTGCGACACGTTCGTGATCCGCGTACCGCCCGTGGCGCCGCCATCGGTCGACGGCGTGCCTGCCAACGTGATCGTGTCCTTCGCATCGCCCACGTTGCCGTCGTACTGCACCGCACGGTCACCCAAGTTGTCCACGTTCGTGGCCACTGCTTGCAACTGGCTCACATTCACCGCATCAGTATCGGTCGCGCCGGCCGCTACGTTCGTAAGCCTGCGTTCGTTGCCGGCGCTACCGACACTGACCTCGCCCACTGGAGCCGTCCCGGCAATCGTGCCCGTGCCCGGGTTGTAAGCCGCCATGCCCAGCGTACTGCCGTCAGCGACCGAGTTCGCACCCAAGGCCACGCTGCCTGCGTGGCTCGCCTGCGCTTCACGTCCCAGCGCCAGCGCGCTGTCGGCCGTCGCCGTCGCGTTGTAGCCCACCGCCGTGCTGCCCTGGCCTTGTGCCGACGAGTCGCTGGGCGTCAGCCCTGCTTCATTCGTCCGTACATAGCGGATGCCCATGCCGTTGGCATCGGTGTTCGACTGGCTCGTATCACCGGTAATATTGGTCAGCGTATCGCCCAGTTGCGTCACGTTCTGGTTCGTCTCGTACAACTGCGATCCGTTTACCGCATCCGTACTCGTGGCCGACAGCTCGCCTTGCGAGACGTTCGTGATCCGCGTCCCCCCCGTGGCGCCGCCATCGGTCGACGGCGTGCCTGCCAGCGTGACCGTGTCCTTCGCATCGCCCACGTTGCCGTCGTACTGCACGGCACGGTCGCCCAGGTTGTCCACGTTCGTGGCCACCGCCTGTAGTTGACTCACATTCACCGCATCAGTATCGGCCGCGCCGGCCGCCACGTTCGTAAGCCTGCGTTCGTTGCCGGCGCTGCCCACACTGACTTCGCCCACAGGTGCGGTACCGGCAAGGGTTCCCGTGCCCGGGTTGTACGCCGTCATGCCCAGGGTACTGCCGTCGGCCACCGAGTTCGCGCCCAAGGCCACGCTGCCCGCGTGGCTTGCCTGCGCTTCACGTCCCAGTGCCAGCGCGCTATCGGCCGTGGCCGTCGCGTTGTAACCCACCGCCGTGCTGCCCTGGCCTTGTGCCGACGCGTCGCTGGGTGTCAGCCCTGCTTCGTTCGTCCGTACATAGCGGATGCCCAGGCCGTTGGCATCGGTGTTCGACTGGCTCGTGTCACCGGTAATATTGGTCAGCGTGTCGCCCAGCTGCGTCACGTTCTGGTTCGTCTCGTACAACTGCGAACCGTTCACCGCGTCCGTGCTTGTGGCCGACAGCTCGCCCTGAGACACGTTGGTGATTCGCGTCCCCCCCGTGGCGCCGCCGTCGGTCGACGGGGTACCCGCCAAGGTGATCGTGTCCTTCGCATCGCCTACGTTGCCGTCGTATTGCACGGCACGGTCGCCCAGGTTGTCCACGTTCGTGGCCACCGCCTGTAGCTGACTCACATTTACCGCATCAGTATCGGCCGCGCCGGCCGCCACGTTGGTAAGCCGGCGCTCGTTGCCGGCGCTGCCCACACTGACTTCACCCACAGGTGCGGTACCAGCAAGGGTTCCCGTGCCCGGGTTGTACGCCGCCATGCCCAGGGTACTGCCGTCGGCCACCGAGTTCGCACCCAAGGCCACGCTGCCCGCGTGGCTCGCCTGCGCTTCACGGCCTAAAGCCAGCGCGCTGTCGGCCGTCGCCGTCGCGTCGTAGCCCACCGCCGTGCTGCCTTGCCCCTGTGCCGACGCGTCGCTGGGCGTCAAGCCGGCTTCATTCGTGCGCGCGTAACGGATGCCCATGCCGTTGGCGTCGGTGTTCGCCTGGCTCGTGTCCCCCGCGATGTTGTTGAACGTATTGCCCAGCTGCGTCACGTTCTGGTTCGTCTCGTACAACTGCGAACCGTTCACCGCATCCGTACTCGTCGCGGACAATTCGCCTTGCGACACGTTCGTGATTCGTGTCCCCCCCGTGGCGCCGCCGTCGGTCGACGGGGTACCCGCCAGCGTGATCGTATCCTTCGCATCGCCCACGTTGCCGTCGTACTGCACCGCCCGGTCGCCCAGGTTGTCCACGCTCGTGGCTACAGATTGCAACTGGCTCACGTTCACCGCATCGGTCGCTACCGCACCCGCTGCCACGTTCGTGACCCGGCGCTCGTTGCCAGCGCTGCCCACACTGACCTCGCCCACGGGCGCCACCCCGGCAATCGCCCCCGTGCCCGGGTTGTAGGCCGCCATGCCCAGCGTGCTACCGTCAGCGACCGAGTTCGCGCCCAAGGCCACGCTGCCTGCGTGGCTTGCTTGCGCTTCACGGCCCAGCGCCAGCGCGCTGTCGGCGGTCGCCGTCGCGTTGTAGCCCACCGCCGTGCTGCCTTGACCTTGTGCCGACGAGTCGCTGGGCGTCAAACCGGCTTCATTCGTGCGCACGTAACGGATGCCCATGCCGTTGGCATCGGTGTTCGCCTGGCTCGTATCACCGGTAATGTTGGTCAGCGTGTCTCCCAGCTGCGTCACGTTCTGATTCGTCTCGTACAACTGCGATCCGTTGACCGCGTCCGTGCTCGTGGCCGACAGCTCGCCCGCCGCCACGTTGCTGATCGTCGTCGGGTTGCCGCCCGGATT
>NZ_JBBUKU010000012.1:0-1058 GCF_038066655.1 Pigmentiphaga sp. YJ18
CCCATGAAGACCAAAGCCGCGATCGCCTGGAAGGCAGGCGCGCCCCTGACCATCGAAGAAGTGGACCTGGAAGGTCCGCGCGCCGGCGAGGTGCTGATCGAGGTCAAGGCCACCGGCATCTGCCATACCGATTACTACACCCTGTCGGGCGCCGACCCCGAGGGCCTGTTCCCCGCCATCCTCGGCCACGAGGGCGCCGGCATCGTCGTCGATGCCGGCCCCGGCGTCTCCACCCTGAAAAAGGGCGACCACGTCATTCCCCTGTACACGCCCGAGTGCCGCCAGTGCAAGTTCTGCCTGTCGCGCAAGACCAACCTGTGCCAGGCCATCCGCACCACCCAGGGCAAGGGCCTGATGCCCGACGGCACCAGCCGCTTTTCCCTGGACGGCAAGCCCATCCACCACTACATGGGCACCTCGACCTTCTCGAACTACATCGTGGTGCCCGAGATCGCCGTGGCCAAGATCCGCGAGGACGCCCCCTTCGACAAGGCCTGCTACATCGGCTGCGGCGTGACCACCGGCGTGGGTGCCGTGGTCTTCAGCGCCAAGGTCGAGGCCGGCGCCAACGTCGTCGTCTTCGGCCTGGGCGGCATCGGCCTGAACGTCATCCAGGGCGCCAAAATGGTCGGCGCCGACAAGATCATCGGCATCGACCTGAACCCCGAGCGCGAGGCCCTGGGCCGCCAGTTCGGCATGACCCACTTCGTCAACCCCAAGGACGTCGCCAACGTGGTCGACCACATCGTCCAGCTCACCGACGGCGGCGCCGACTACAGCTTCGAGTGCATCGGCAACACCACCACCATGCGCCAGGCGCTCGAGTGCTGCCACAAGGGATGGGGCCAGTCCTTCATCATCGGCGTGGCCGCCGCCGGCGCCGAAATCGCCACCCGCCCCTTCCAGCTGGTCACCGGCCGCGAATGGAAAGGCTCGGCCTTCGGCGGTGCCCGCGGACGCACCGACGTGCCCACCATCGTCGACTGGTACATGGACGGCAAGATCAAGATCGACGAACTCATCACCCACACCCTGCCGCTCGAACGCATCAACGAGGG
>NZ_JBBUKU010000013.1:0-896 GCF_038066655.1 Pigmentiphaga sp. YJ18
GAAGCGCAGGGCATCATCAGTGTCGAGTTCCGCTCGCCCACGGGCGATGAACTGCCTGCCTTCGCCGCGGGCTCCCACATCGACCTGCATCTGCCCAACGGCCTGGTGCGCAGCTATTCGCTGTTCAATTCGCCCGAAGAGCGGCATCGCTACGTGGTGGGAGTGCTGAACGACCGTAACAGCCGCGGCGGTTCGCGCTTCGTGCACGAGCAGCTGCGGGTGGGCTCGACCATCAAGATCGCGCCGCCGCGCAACAACTTCGAGCTGGACGAGTCGGCGGCCAAGTCGGTGCTGGTGGCCGGCGGCATCGGCGTGACCCCCATCTTCTGCATGGTCAACCGCTTGCGCGCGATCGCCAAGCCGGTGGAACTGCTCTACTGCGCGCGCACCAAGAGCGAAGCGGCTTTCGTCGACGAACTGGTGGCCTCGGGTGGCCAGGTCACGACGCGCTTCGACGACCAGGCGGGCTGCCCGCCCAACCTGCGCGAGCTGCTGGCCGGCCATCCGGGCGACACGCACTTCTACTGCTGTGGTCCCACGCCCATGCTGGATGCCTTCGAGGCCACCTGCAAGGAACTGGGCTACCAGAACGTGCACATCGAGCGCTTCGCCGCCGCCGGCGAAGTCACGGCCGCGCAGGAAGGCAGCTACCAGGTCGAACTGGCCAAGTCGGGCAAGACCATCGACGTGCCGGCCGGCATGGCGCTGCTCGACGCGCTGCTGGAAGCGGGCATCGACGCCGACTACAGCTGCCGCGAAGGCGTGTGCGGCGCGTGCGAGACCGCCGTGCTCGAAGGCACGCCCGACCATCGGGATTCGGTGCTGACCGAGCGCGAACGCGAGTCGAACAAGACCATGATGGTCTGCGTGTCCGGCTGCAAGGGCAGCAAGCTCGT
>NZ_JBBUKU010000014.1:0-589 GCF_038066655.1 Pigmentiphaga sp. YJ18
TGACGGCGCCCGAGCAGCAATCGGCGGCGGCGCGGCAGAAGCTGCAGACCTCGATCAACAACCTGAACCTGGCGGCGCAGGCGATCGCGGCGCAGCAGGCCCTGCAGAAGGCGGCGCGGGAAGCGGCGCAGGCGAGTGGGTCGTCGGTACCCGATGGTTTGGGCGAGGGCGGCCTGAAGGTCGATGCCAACAGCCTGACGGCGGGCTGGCTCAATGCGAAGGATCCGGTGCAGACGGCGTCGGGCGGCCAGACGAAGGTGACGATCGAGCAGACGGCGGACAAGGCGATCCTGAACTGGGAGACGTTCAACGTCGGCAAGGAGACGACGGTGGCGTTCGACCAGCAGGCGAGCTGGTCGGTGTTGAACCGGGTGAACGATCCGCAGGCGCGTCCGAGCCAGATCCAGGGGCGGATCGAAGCGCCCGGAACGGTGATGATCGTGAACCGCAACGGGATCGTGTTCAGCGGGTCGAGCCAGGTGAACGTGCGCAACCTGGCGGCGGCCGCGGCGGGGATGACCGACAGCCAGTTCAAGAAGGGGCTGTACAGCGAGGCGCAGGGCAGCGGGTACATCCCGAGCTTCGCCAA
>NZ_JBBUKU010000015.1:0-515 GCF_038066655.1 Pigmentiphaga sp. YJ18
TTGACCGCGTCCGTGCTCGTGGCCGACAGCTCGCCCGCCGCCACGTTGCTGATCGTCGTCGGGTTGCCGCCCGGATTCAGCGTCACGCTCTCGTAGTTCACGCTGCCATCCGGATTGCGGTCGTACTGCACCGCTCCCTCGTTCAGGGTTTCGACCGCCTGGTTCGTCGCATACAGCTGCGATCCGTTGACCGCGTCCGTGCTCGTGGCCGAGAGCCGACCCGCCGCCACGTTCGTGATCGTACGCTCGGTGCCCACCGAGCCAACGCTCACCGTGCTGGACGGCGTCGCCCCGGCGAAGCCATACGTCGTCCCCGCTATCGTCCCGCTCGCCGTACCGACCGCCGCGGCCGTTACCGAGTCGGCTCCGAGCGCCACGCTGTCCACATGGTTGGCCTGCGCATCCCGGCCCAAGGCCAGCGCGCTGGTCGCCGTGGCCGTCGCGTGATACCCCACCGCCGTGCTGCCCTGGCCCTGCGCCGACGAGTCCGCCTGCGCCAGGCCCGCTTCGTTCGT